>NZ_JACCEZ010000003.1:0-524223 GCF_013416305.1 Rhizobium sp. WYCCWR 11128 | reverse complement strand
CAGATCCCGCAAGCTCCGCCGCCCACGTTTCTCTTTCTTCTCTATATTCAATTGTCAAATAACAGACGAACCTAAGCCGTCGACAAAACCCGTTCCAAACTCGCGCCCAGAACACAAACCAGCAATCCGCTAATCCGCTTGAGTTTCTTTAGAACGAAAGACTTCGTCGCCAGCAGCGCCGCCGCCCTCGTTCAGTGAGTGGGCTTATAGAACTAACCCACCGAAACAGTCAACACACCCAACCAAAGTTTTTTGACATTTTTGTAACAGGTTGAAAATGAAGGGCTTTTATCGCCTGTCTCCAAAAACGAGCAAATCCACCACCCGATCGGACGGTTTTCGAGATTCGTTTTTGCCGAATCCTGAAGGATAGGCTTCGGCGAGGGAGATGAGCCTTATATGGGGCGCCCAACGCGGAATTCCAGGGTGCTTGCCTATGCCACGCCTCACTCGCTAGTTTGGCGATGAAGAAAGATCCGGCGGAGTGAAGAATGCTTGTCCTCGATGAAGAACAGACGCGTGCGGCCTTGCCCTGGCCGGAACTGATCGAGGCAATCGCCCGCATGTTCCAGAGCGAGTGCGTGATGCCGGTGCGTCACCACCATGAGATGGAGGTGCCGGATGAGGAGAGCGCCACACTGCTCCTGATGCCGGCCTGGGTTCCCGGACGCTATGCCGGGGTGAAGACGGTCTCGGTCTTTCCAGGCAATGTGCGGCGGGGCCTGCCGGCGATCTTCGGAACCTATCTTCTTTCCTCCGGCGCTACCGGGGAAATGCTTGCCGCGATCGACGGCGGCGAGTTGACGGCGCGGCGGACGGCGGCAGCATCGGCGCTGGCGGCCCGTTATCTCGCCCGCTCCGACGCGGAAGAGTTGCTCGTCTGCGGAACCGGGCGGCTGTCGCTCAACCTGATGCTTGCCCACGGCACGACCCGGCCGATCAAGAGGTACCGGGTCTGGGGCCGCAACGGCCAAGCGGCGGAAAAGATCGCAGCCGAAGCCCGGGCGCTCGGCCTCAATGCCGCGGCGGTCGCGGATGTCGAAGCCGCAGCGCGGACAGCCGACATCATTTCCTGCGCGACGCTTTCCAGCGCACCGCTGATATCAGGCGAATGGCTGAAGCCCGGTGCCCATCTCGATCTCGTCGGCGCCTTCAAGCCGAGCATGCGCGAAAGCGACGACGAGGCCATCCGCCGTGCCTCCGTTTATGTCGACACCCGCGCCGGCGCCACCGCCGAGGCAGGCGATATCGTCCAGCCGCTGAAAAGCGGCGTGCTGAAGGAGGGCGACATCCGGGCTGAGCTTGCGGAACTCGTCAGCGGCGCCCATGGCGGACGAAGCCATGACGCAGAAATCACGCTGTTCAAGTCGGTGGGTGCGGCGTTGGAGGATCTCGCCGGCGCCATCCTTGCCTATGAGACAGTGACGGGCCAAAAGTGACAATCAGTGCATCCTTGCCGGAGCTTCCGGTTTCACATGTCCTGCCGGCCGTCGCTGCCGCGCTGGAAAAGCAAAAACGCGCCGTTCTTTCCGCCCCGCCCGGCGCCGGAAAGACGACGCTGGTGCCACTTTACCTGCTCGACAAGGCCTGGCGCGGCAACGGCAAAATCATCCTGCTGGAGCCACGGCGGCTGGCGGCGCGGGCAGCGGCAAGCCGGATGGCATCGCTCATCGGCGAACAGGTCGGCGAGACGGTCGGCTACCGCATGCGCCTCGACAACAGGATATCGGCAGCGACACGGATCGAGGTCGTGACCGAAGGGGTTTTCGCCCGGATGATCCTCGACGATCCGGAACTGAACGGCGTCTCGGTGGTGATCTTCGACGAGTTCCACGAGCGTTCGCTGGACGCAGACTTCGGACTCGCTCTGGCGCTCGACGTCCAGTCGGCGCTGCGCGACGATCTGCGCATCCTGGTGATGTCGGCGACCCTCGACGTCGAACGCGTGGCCGCCCTGCTCGACCATCCACCTGTTATCGAAAGCCTGGGGCGCAGCTTTCCGATCGATATCCGTTACCAGGATCGGCCGGGCGGCGAACGTATCGAGGATGCCGTGACGCGAGCTATACTCGATGCCCATGCCAACGAGGCCGGCTCGATCCTCGCCTTCCTGCCCGGCCAGGCGGAAATCACCCGGACCGTCGAACGCCTGCAGGGACGATTCGGAGCCGAAACACTGATTGCGCCGCTTTACGGCAATCTCAGCCAGAAGGAGCAGGATGCGGCGATCCGACCGGCATCCCAGGGGATGCGCAAGATCGTACTTGCGACATCGATCGCCGAAACATCGATCACCATCGACGGTGTCAGGATCGTGATCGACAGCGGCTTGCAGCGTCTGCCGGTGTTCGAGGCGTCGACCGGGATCACGCGGCTGGAGACGGTGCGGGTGTCGCGGGCTTCCGCCGATCAGCGGGCCGGCCGTGCCGGACGAACGGAGCCGGGTATCGCCGTCAGGCTGTGGCACCAGGGACAGACCGCGGCATTGCCGGCCTTCACGCCGCCGCAGATCCTTTCCAGCGATCTTTCGGGACTGGTGCTCGACCTCGCGCATTGGGGCGTTCAAGATCCGGCATCCCTTGCCTTCGTCGATCAGCCACCGGAAACGACGCTGAGGGAAGCGCGGGTGCTGCTTGGCCAGCTTGGCGCGCTCGACAAGGACGGAGCGCTGACAGCGCGCGGCAAGGTAATGCGCGATCTCGCTTTGCCGCCGCGGCTTGCCGCCATGGTCGTCTCGGCGGGAGAAACGGGACACGCCCGGGATGCGGCGATGATCGCCGTGCTTCTCACCGAACAGGGGCTTGGCGGAACGAGTGTCGATATCGAGGAGCGGCTGCGACGCTTCAAGGCCGAGCGGAGCGAGAGAGCACAGGCCTCGCGGCGGCTGGCGGGGCGGCTGGCGAGCGGCCTCGACAGGGTTGCCGCAACAGCGCCGGCGCTGGCCGGCCAATTGCTGCTGCATGCGTTCCCGGATCGAATCGCACTTCAGCGCGGCGGACGCGGCCGGTTCGTGATGGCGAACGGGCGCGGAGCAGAGCTGCCGGAAACCGAGAGGCTGGCCGGCAGCCAGATGCTGGTGATCGCCGACCTGACCGGACGGGCGGCACAGGCGCGGGTTCTGGCGGCAGCCGAGGTGACACGCGGCGACATCGAAGCCGAGTTGCCCGGTGAGATCAAAACCGGTGACCAGATATTCTTCGACCGCCAGAGCCGGCAAATCCGGGCGCGGCGAGCAACCCGGCTCGGCGCGATCGTCTTCGAAGAGACGCCCTTGCCGCGCCCTTCCGGGGCAGCAGTCACCCAGGCACTGGTGGAGGGAGTGCGCGAGCTCGGGCTCGATCAGCTTGCCTTCTCGAAAGAGGCCGTGCAGCTTCGCGAGCGGATCGGATTCCTTTACAGGACGATCGGCGAGCCCTGGCCCGATGTCGGCGATGATGCCCTGCTTTCCCGGCTGGACGACTGGTTCGCACCCTTTCAGACCGAGGCCCGCGGCCTTTCCGAGATTTCCATAGCCGGGCTTTCGAACGGACTGATGTCGCTGGTACCGCACGAATTGCAGCGCGACCTTAGCCGGCTTGCGCCCACCCATTTCGAAGCGCCGACCGGCCAAAGGCATCCGATCCAATATGAGGGCGAGGAGCCGGTGCTGACGATCCGCGTGCAGGAGCTGTTTGGACTGAAGCAGCATCCGGCCATCGCCGGTGGCCGCCTGCCGCTGTTGCTCGAACTCACCTCGCCGGCGCACCGGCCGATCCAGACGACACGCGACCTGCCGGGCTTCTGGGCCGGCTCGTGGAGGGATGTGCGTGCCGATATGCGCGGGCGCTATCCCCGGCATCCGTGGCCGGAGCGGCCGGAGGATGCGTTGCCAACGACACGGGCAAAACCGCGTGGTACATGAGGCCATTCAAGGAGCCCTCGGCATGATCGACAAGCCTGGCATGATCGACAAGACGGAAGGCTATACGCTGGAGGACCGGCACAACAGCCGCAGGCTGCGCCTGCAGACGCTGGTGCGGCTACGCTGGCTTGCCGTCGGCGGACAGGCGCTGACGGTTTTCATCGTTGCCTTCTGGCTGAAATTTCCCTTACCTCTGGTTGCCAGTTCTTCGCTGATCGCCGCCCTTGCCTGGGTGAATTTCTACCTGACGATCCGTTATCCGCCGACGCATCGGCTGGAACCGCCTGCCGCCTTTGCGCTGCTCGGCTTCGACCTTTTGCAGCTCTGCGCGCTGCTCTTCATCACCGGCGGCCTTGCCAATCCCTTCGCAGCGCTCGTCTGCGTGCCGGTCATCATCTCCTTTGCCTCGCAGCCGATTCGCTACAGCACCGCGCTGATCGGCGTTGCGATGGTCTGCATCACGGTGCTTGCCTTTTCGCCCTTTCCGCTGCCTTGGTTCGACGGCGTCGAGATCAACGTGCACAACGTCATGCAGTTCGGTGTCTGGTGCTCGATCGCATCGACCATGGCATTCGCCGCTTTCTATGCCTATCGGGTCTCGATGGAAGCGAGCCAGCTTGCCGATGCGCTGGCTGCGACCGAACTGGTGCTGCAGCGGGAAAAGCACCTGTCGCAGCTCGACGGGCTGGCTGCGGCGGCCGCCCATGAACTCGGCACACCGCTTGCGACGATCAGCGTCGTCGCCAAGGAAATGGAGCGGGAGCTTAAGGATGACGATCGTTTCCGCGAGGATGTGATGCTGCTGCGCAGCCAGAGCGAACGCTGCCGCGACATCCTGCGGCGGCTGACGACGCTTTCCTCCGAAGGCGAGGCGCATATGCGCCGCCTGCCGCTTTCGTCGATGATCGAGGAGATCGTCGCTCCGCACCGGGAATTCGGTATCGCTCTCGAGCTCATCGAAAAGAGCCCGCGCAAGGGCGAGCCGGTCACCGACCGCAATGCCGGCATCATGTATGGGCTCGGCAACCTGATCGAAAATGCCGTCGATTATGCGCGGGAGAAAGTGATCGTTACTGTCGAGCACGATCACGACAAAGTGCTGATCGTCATCGAGGACGACGGCAACGGTTATGCCCCCGATATTTTGACGCGGATCGGCGAGCCCTATGTGACGAAGCGGCAGAAGGAGGATACGGCAGGCGGCCTCGGGCTCGGGCTTTTCATCGCCAAGACGCTGCTGGAGCGCTCCGGCGCATCGCTGATTTTTGAGAACCGCGATCCGGAAAATGCGGGCGCGCGTATCCGGATCGAATGGCCGCGCATGCTGATCGACGCAAATTCGACAAAATGACTTTGTCGGCATAAACAGGATATAAGCGGTTGACGCAGATCGGGCGTTCAACCGTCGGGACAGAGACGATGACAGAACAGAATCATGACAATTTCGCCGCGTCGAACGAAGACCATATCGGTCCCGACGCCAGCCTGCTGATCGTCGACGACGACGGGCCGTTTCTGCGCCGCCTGGCGCGGGCGATGGAGACACGCGGCTTCCAGGTGGAAACGGCCGAATCAGTGGCGGAGGGCGTTGCGAAATCGAAAGGCCGGCCGCCGAAATATGCGGTGGTCGACCTTCGGCTCGGCGACGGCAATGGGCTCGACGTCATCGAGGCGATCCGCCAGCGGCGCGACGACACCAGGATCATCGTGCTGACCGGCTACGGCAATATCGCAACGGCGGTCACGGCCGTGAAGCTCGGCGCCGTCGACTACCTCGCAAAGCCTGCGGATGCCGACGACGTGTTTTCGGCGCTGACGCAGCGGCCGGGTGAAAAGGCCGAGCTTCCCGAAAATCCGATGTCGGCCGACCGGGTGCGCTGGGAGCACATCCAGCGGGTCTATGAAATGTGCGAGCGAAATGTTTCCGAAACGGCGCGCCGGCTCAACATGCACCGGCGGACGCTGCAGCGTATCCTTGCCAAACGCGCGCCGAAATAGACGAGCACGTCGCGCGTTTATAATTAGACGTCGTCCACAGTGAACGGTTTTCCGTTCGACCATTCGGCCATCATCAGCCTTTGCGCGGCGGCACGCGAGAAGTTGAGCGTGACGGATTTGCGCGTGGCCGGCGCCATGCGGTGTTCCGGCGCCTCGCGAATCATATGGGCGCCATAGCCATCCGACAGGAACAGTCCGCATTCCTCGGGAAAGATCTCCAACGGCACATCCTGGTGAGTCGCGAAGAACAGGCGGTCGCAATGCAGCCTGTATTCCGGCCATTTGCGATCCACCCTGAAATCTTCGATCGAGGTCTTGATTTCGATGATCCAGACCTCGCCCTTTTCCGAAAGCGTGATCAGATCGGCGCGGCGACCGCTGGCCAGCGGCAGTTCGGGCAGCACGGCGTGGCGCATTTCATGCAGCAATATCTGCGTTCCGCGCCGCACCATCATGGCCCTGTCCGATTGCCGGCCATCGATTAACGGATTGTTATTGTAAACGCTCAAAATCGTCATGGATAACCATCGCGGGGGCTGGCGTGTTGTTGCAAAAAAACCATGCGCTTCTAATTTGCGCGGCAGACGAATTTGTCGCGCTGCAGTAGCCTTGCAAAGCGCAAGTTAATCGAAAATAAACCATAATCAACGATGGTCGAAAGACCATTCTCCTTGCCCCAAAACTTCAAGAGTCATCCATGCGCATCCGCAATGCATTCCCTGTATTTGGCCTGCTGGCGACACTCGCTCTGGCCGGTTGCTCGACGACCTCAGACAGCGCATCCGTCGACAACAAGGGCGCAGGCCCGACGGTTCAGACGGCACAGATCTTCAATGACGCCTACGGCCTGACGAAGGATGCCGGATACTCCCTGCCGGCGATCCCGATCGACAGGGTCAAGCCGCAGTTCCGCCGTCAGGTCGTCAGCTACCAGACCACAGAGCGTCCCGGAACGATCATCGTCAACACGCGCGAGCGCTTCCTCTATTACATCCTGGCCAACGGCAAAGCGATGCGCTACGGCATCGGCGTCGGCAAGCAGGGCTTCGCATGGGCCGGCACCGCCTACGTCGCCTGGAAGCAGGAATGGCCGAATTGGCACCCTCCTAAGGAAATGGCCGTCCGTCGGCCTGATCTCGCCAAGTACGTCGAGGACGGCATGGGTCCGGGTCTCAGCAATCCGCTCGGCGCGCGCGCCATGTATCTCTTCAACGAGGACGGCAAGGACACGCTCTTCCGCCTGCACGGCACGCCGGAATGGGCTTCGATCGGCACCGCCGCTTCCTCGGGCTGCATTCGCCTGATGAACCAGGACGTCATCGATCTCTACAGCCGCGTCCGCCCGGGCAAGGGCACGTCCAAGGTCGTCGTCATTCAGTAAGCTAATTATCCAATTCGGTATAAAAAAGGCCGCCGAACTATCGTTCCGGCGGCCTTTTCGTATTCTCCGTCAGGCAGTCTGCTTCGCCTTGAGCTCGAGGCGGCGGCGGTGAAGCACCGGCTCGGTATAACCATTCGGCTGTTCCCTACCCTTCAGGACGAGGTCGAGGGCGGCCCGGAAGGCGACCGAATCGTCAAAATTGTCGGCCATCGGCCGGTAGGCGGGATCAGACGCATTCTGCCGGTCGACGACGGCGGCCATGCGCCTCATCGTCTCGATGATCTGAGCTTCGGTGACGACCTTGTGATGCAGCCAGTTCGCCATGTGCTGGGCCGAAATGCGCAGTGTGGCGCGATCTTCCATCAAGCCGACATTGTTGATGTCGGGCACCTTCGAGCAGCCGACGCCCTGATCGACCCAGCGCACGACGTAGCCGAGGATGCCCTGAGCATTGTTGTCGAGCTCGCGCTGGATTTCCTCCGGCGTCCAGTTCGGCCGCACCGCGACCGGCACGGAGAGAATATCGGAGAGTTTGGCGCGGGCGCGATCCTTCAGCCCCTGCTGAACACGGGCGACATTGACCCGGTGATAATGGGTGGCATGCAGGGTCGCGGCCGTCGGCGATGGCACCCAGGCGGTGTTGGCACCGGCCTTCGGGTGGGCGATCTTCTGTTCGAGCATTGCCGCCATCAGATCCGGCATCGCCCACATGCCCTTGCCGATCTGGGCGTGGCCGGACAAGCCGCATTCGAGGCCGATGTCGACGTTCCAGTTCTCATAAGCGGAAATCCAGGCCGCCTGGCGCATGTCGCCCTTGCGAATCATCGGGCCGGCTTCCATCGAGGTGTGGATCTCGTCGCCGGTCCGATCGAGGAAGCCGGTATTGATGAAGACGACGCGCTCGCGGGCAGCACGGATGCATTCCTTGAGGTTGACGGTCGTGCGGCGCTCCTCATCCATGATGCCCATCTTGATGGTGTTGCGCGGTAGGCCAAGCGCATCTTCGACACGCGAGAAGATTTCGACGGCGAAGGCCACCTCTTCCGGCCCATGCATCTTCGGCTTGACCACATACATGGAGCCGGTGCGGGAATTCTTCCGCCGGCCGGAGGGACCAATATCATAAAGCGCGATCAGGCCGGTGATCACAGCATCCATGATGCCTTCAGGCACCTCGTTGCCGTCGCGGTCGAGGATCGCCGGGTTGGTCATGAGGTGGCCGACATTGCGCACCAGCATCAGCGAGCGGCGGTGCAGCTCGAAGGCGGCACCATCCGGGCCAGCATATTGCAGATCCGGGTTGAGCTTGCGGATGAAGCTCGTTCCGCCCTTTGCCACCTCTTCCTGCAGGTCGCCCTTCATCAGGCCGAGCCAGTTGCGATAGACGACGACCTTGTCCTCGGCATCGACAGCGGCAATCGAATCCTCGCAGTCCATGATCGTCGTGATTGCCGATTCCAGCCAGACATCGGAAATATCAGCCGGATCGGCTTTCCCGATCGTCGTCGCCGCATCGATGACGATTTCAATGTGAATGCCATTGTTCTTCAGGAGAATATGCGTGGGAGCGGCGGGATCGCCGCGATAGCCGGCAAAACGCTTGCCGTCCGTCAGCATGGCCTGCTCGCCATCGATCGATCTGACGACCAGCGCGCCATCCTTGACGGCGAAGCTTCCGACGTCCTTCCAGCGGCAGTCCTGCAGCGGCGCTGATGTATCGAGGAAATCGCGCACCCAGGCGATGACCTTCTCGCCGCGCTTCGGATTGTAGCCCTTACCCTTCTCGGCGCCATCGCTCTCGGGAATGGCGTCCGTGCCGTAGAGCGCATCATAGAGCGAGCCCCAGCGGGCATTGGCGGCGTTCAAGGCGTAACGGGCGTTCATCACGGGAACGACGAGCTGCGGGCCGGCGATCGAGGCGATTTCCGGATCGACATTGTCGGTCGAAACGTGGAAGTCCGATCCCTCCGGCAGCAGATAGCCGATTTCGCGGAGGAAGGACTGGTATTCGTCCATATCCGCCGGGGCGCCATGCCGACGATACCAGTCGTCGATCTTTACCTGCAGTTCGTCGCGTTTTGCCAGCAGCGCACGATTTTTCGGGGCGAGGTCGTGGATGATCGCCGAAAAATCGGCAAAGAACTTGTCCGCATCGACCGCCAGACCCGGCAGCACCTCCTTGACGAGGAAATCATGAAGGACGGTTTCGATGGCAAGACCGTTCTTATCAACGCGGCTCATGCGACATTCTCCCTGGCAACGACTTTTGAATGCTGCCACTTTGCCCGGCTTTCATTCATAGTCAATTCTGCAATAATTCGAAAGATTTATGCCTTCGTGGAAATTGTGCGCGGCGTCACGCGCATCGGCAGTCCATTCTGCGGCTGCGTCGTCAGCTTCTGCACTGGCCAAGGGTTGGTCTGATCGGTGGAATCGAAGCGATAACGATGCATCAGGACAGCAAGCGCGATCACTGCCTCCTGAAGTGCAAAGGTTGCGCCGATGCAGACACGCGGGCCAGCGCCGAAAGGCAGGAACTGAAAGCGGCCGATAGAGCCGCGATTTTCCGGCAGGAAGCGTTCGGGGATATAGGCGCGCGGCCTGTCCCAGTGAAGTTCGTGGCGATGCAGCGTCCAGGGCATGACGAGCACCGTGACACCGGCCTCAAGCTCGACCCGCTCGCCCTTGGGGCTTGTCCAGGAATCATCTGATATGGCGGCGCGATTGATGGATGGCGCCGGCGGATAAAGGCGCAAGGCCTCCTCAAAGGCGGCGCGCGTCTGCGGCATCATATCCAGCCATTCCACAGGTTTGGCCCCGGTGGCGAGCACCGCGTCGATTTCTTCCTCCATCCCCTCGCGGATATGCGGGCTGTTCGATACGCAATACAGCGTCCAGGCCAATGCCCGGGCTGTGGTTTCATGCCCCGCGCCGATGAAGGTCAGGATATTGTCTTCGATCTCTTCTTTGGTCAGCCCGTCGGGGCCGGCCTGCTCCAGGAGCAGGGTCAGGAAATCCTCGGGCGCGCTGCTGCGGTCTGCCTTCATCTTTGCAAGCCGCATATCCATCGTGTTGCGCACGATGGCTCGGAATTTCTCCAGCACTTTCTGACCGCCGATGCGTGTCACACGTGGAACCCAGGAGGGAGCGCGCATCAGATCCATCGGATCGACGCGGCCCATGCGATGCAGGAGTTCATTGACGTCGTCGGCGAAATGGCCGCTCGATGTGACGATTTCGCCGGAGAACAATGTGTCAGCCAGAATCGCGAAGGTCAGCTCGGTCATATCGGTGCTGATATCGAAAATTGCGCCTGCCTCGCCTGCGCCCTCATATTTGCGGGCATAATCTTCGGACTGGCGCAGCATCTGCCCGGCGAAGCCTTGGGCATGGCGGGGCGTGAAAATAGGCGCCACCGCCTTGCGCGATCTTTTCCAGACAGGACCTTCGGCGGTCAGAAGGCCGTCGCGGAGGATCGGACGCAGGACGAGCTGGCGCACATCCGACATGCGGTAATTATTGGCATTATCAACAAGCACGTGCTTGATCAGGCCGGGATCATTGACGATCAGCGTCCTCTGGCCGAAGAAATTGGTGCGGATCCACGGCAGCGTGTAGGACGGCTCGCCCCAGAGTTCGAGCGGATTGCGCAGGATGATGCGAATGATTTCCAGCCGGCTCGGCGGCACGGTACGCGGCAGCGGTGCTGGCGGGACGAAGGGGTCCGGACGCATGTCCATCGTAAAAGCCTTTCGGGGAAGATCTAGGCCTTCCCGGCAAGCTTGAAGCTAGAGCAGGCCCTTGAGTTCGTCCAGCTTGTCGTTGATCAGCCAGCCGTAATAATTCTCTTCCGGCCAGACCGCCGCACCGGCGCCGCGGTTTTTCGCAGCAAGTGCTGCGGCGCGCTGGCGCGAATTGCCGACATTATAGAGCGTCGCCGTCAGGCCGGGATTGCCCGAGATATCCATGCCGGCGATCTCCTTGTAATCGTCGATCGACCTGCGGATCGAGGCCGCGACGAAGGCGAGCGAGATATCGGGATCCATGATGGCCCTGTAGACGGCGCCGGCATTCTTCTCGTTCAGCTTCGGATAGCCGGACACGCGGGTCACAAGATCGGAAAGCATCAGCGCCGTCAGCGGATTGACCTGGCCGAGGCCGAAGGTCTGGCCGGCATAAAAGGGCTGGAAGAAAACCGCGCTGAAACGGTTGTTAGGAAAGCTCGTGCCACCCACCGTCTTGCCGCGGAAATCGGTTTCCCAGACATCTTCGCGACAGGACCAGAGCGTGTAGGAATCGCTCTTGCCCTTGCATTCAGAAAATTGCGGCCGCGCCACGAACTCGTCGACGCTTTCCCCATCATAAGCGAAGCGGAAGCTTTCTCCGGCATAGGAGGCAGCCTTGACATAATAGGCCTGCAGCCGGTCGTAGGCATCGACATTATAGGTGTGTTCGCCGACGATCGCGCCGACGACATGGATCGGATTGATGCCGTAAGCGCTGGAGATCTTGCGGATCTTGCTCATCAGCTCGCGATCGGTCGCCAGAAGCTCATGAACCTTTTCGTATTTCAGATCGAAGCTGCTCTTGGTGCCCTTGGTGCGCCGGATGGAAGCGCCTGGAATATCGGGCTGCTCGGCGTGACGATTGCCCGCCGGCACCGTCTGCATTGCGAAGGCCGGCGCCGAATTCACCAGGGCAACGGCAATCATAAGGCTTGTCAAAAGGCGTCGCACGATCCGTTATCCCGTCCGTTCCATCGTCCTGTTTGTGATGCGGCTGCCTGGACCAGAATCTTGGCCGAATAAAGCCGAGCGGAAACAAAACGGGCCTTAACTAGAAAGTAAAAGGCCCGTTGTCGAGAGTCGCATTCGTCACAATCCGTCATTCATGCCGGGAAAGACATGAAGCGGTGCGCCGATATCACAGAATGAAGCGCGAGAGATCGGTATTCTGCGCGAGATCGCCGACATGTTCGCGCACATAGGCGGCATCGATCGTCACGGCCGTCCCGCCCCGATCCGGCGCGTTGTAGGAAATATCGTCCAGCACCCGCTCCATCACCGTCTGCAGACGGCGTGCGCCGATATTCTCGACGGAGGAGTTCAGATGCACGGCGACATCGGCAAGCGCGTCGATTGCGTCGTCGGTGAATTCGAGGCTCAGGCTTTCCGTCTCCATCAGAGCGCGGTACTGGCGGATGAGGCTCGCTTCCGTCTCGGTCAGGATCCGGCGGAAATCATCCTTGTTCAGCGGACGCAATTCGACGCGGATTGGCAGGCGGCCCTGCAATTCCGGCAGAAGATCCGAAGGCTTGGAGACATGGAAGGCGCCGGAGGCGATGAACAGGATATGGTCGGTCTTGACCGGCCCGTATTTGGTCGAGACCGTTGTGCCTTCGACGAGCGGCAAGAGGTCGCGCTGGACGCCTTCGCGCGAAACGCCGGCGCCCATGCCACCGTCGCGGGCGGCGATCTTGTCGATTTCGTCGAGAAAGACGATACCGTCATTCTCGGTGGAGCGAACGGCTTCGCGCTGGATCACTTCGTTGTCGATCAGCTTGTCGGATTCGTCGCGGATCAGGTCACTATACGAGGCCTTGACAGTGGTGCGGACCTTCTTGGTGCGGCCGCCCATCGCCTTGCCGAACATTTCCGACAGGTTCAGCACGCCGATATTGGCGCCCGGCATGCCGGGAATTTCGAAGCCACCCATGCCGGAACCGGCATCGGCCACCTCGATATCGATTTCCTTGTCGTCGAGTTCGCCGTCCCGGAGCTTCTTGCGGAAGTTTTCGCGCGTGGCAGGCGATGCCGTGGTGCCGACCAGCGCATCGAGAACGCGCTCCTCGGCGCTCACATGCGCCTTGGCCTGTACCTCGGCCCGCTTCTTCTCGCGCACCAGGCCGATGCCGACCTCGACGAGGTCGCGGATGATCTGCTCGACATCGCGGCCGACATAGCCGACTTCGGTAAACTTGGTGGCTTCCACCTTGATAAAGGGCGCGCCTGCGAGTTTTGCCAGGCGGCGGGAGATTTCCGTCTTGCCGACGCCGGTCGGGCCGATCATCAGGATGTTCTTCGGCATGACTTCGTCTCGCAGGCTCGGATCGAGCTGCTGGCGGCGCCAGCGATTGCGCAGCGCAATCGCAACGGCGCGTTTGGCATCATGCTGGCCGATGATGTAGCGATCGAGCTCTGAAACGATCTCGCGGGGGGAAAAAGTGGTCATTGCGTATCATTCTCCTGGCGGTCCAGGGCCATCAACAGCGCCCGGCCGTAATTAGTCGTTGTTTCGCCAAGTCCTTGAAAGCCCGCCTTGGTATAGGCTCTGATTGCGAATGCATTGTCAGGATGCGGATCGACCAGGATCCGCTGCGCGCCCTTTGCAAAGAGCATATCGCAGAACCCTATCATAAAGGCCGGTCCATGACCTTTGCCCGCGAGTTCCTCGATGCCAATGAACTGGTCGATGCCGTAGGTGCCCTTCGGCTGACCGGCGAGCGCTTCATCGTTCTCGTCGTCGAGATCGGCCGCCTGGATAAAGGCGAAGTCCTTTCCATTCAGCGTGACGATGAAGCACGAGACGGAGGCCGCATCGATATGCTTTTCCATCGAAGCCAGCGCCTTGGCCGGATCGCTCCACCAGCGCCTGACGTGCCGGCTTTCCAGCCATTTGGCGAGGAGCGGCAGGTCAACCGCGGCAAGCGGCCGGAAGGCATAGGGTTCAGCCTTCGGCATCCAGCGATTCCACCACGACGTTGTGGTTCGTGTAGACGCAGATGTCGGCGGCGATATCGAGAGCGCGGCGAGCGATCTCCTCAGCCGATTTGTCGGTATCCATAAGCGCGAGCGCGGCCGCGAGGGCAAAATTGCCGCCGGAACCGATCGCCGTCGTGCCATGCTCCGGTTCCAGAACGTCGCCATTGCCGGTGATCGCCAGCGTGATCGACTTGTCGGCGACGAGCATCATGGCTTCGAGATTGCGCAGGTATTTGTCGGTGCGCCAGTCCTTGGCGAGCTCGACGGCGGCACGCATCAATTGACCGGGATATTGCTCCAGCTTCTTTTCGAGCCTTTCGAGCAAGGTGAAGGCATCGGCGGTGGCGCCGGCAAAACCGGCGACGACTTCGCCCTTGCCGATGCGGCGCACCTTGCGGGCATTGCCCTTCATGACGGTCTGGCCGAGGCTCACCTGGCCGTCGCCCGCCATCACCACCTTGCCGCCTTTTCGAACTGTAATGATTGTTGTCATAAAACACCTGTCTGCCGGGCCGCATGCCGGCCCTGTTGAGCCCTATGTAAGTGGGCCGGAGCGGATTGCAAATGGGCCGGCTTTTCTCTTGCCCGGCTTCTGGATATTTCCCGATGCGCCTGATAAGGAACGGCCTTATTCCCGATGGAGGGCCATATGGCCGAGACCGCAGCAAGCCGCACGGGCAGCGTTTCCCGCAAGACCAACGAAACCTCGATTTCCGTTTCCGTCAATCTCGACGGCACCGGCAAATCGACGATCTCGACGGGCGTCGGCTTCTTCGACCATATGCTCGACCAGCTTTCGCGACATTCCCTCATCGACATGGAGATCGATGCCAAGGGCGACCTGCATATCGACGACCATCATACGGTCGAAGATACCGGCATCGCCATCGGCCAGGCGATCTCCAAGGCACTCGGCGACCGGCGCGGGATCACCCGCTACGCTTCGATCGATCTCGCCATGGACGAGACGATGACCAAGGCTGCGGTCGATCTTTCCGGCCGGCCGTTCCTCGTCTGGAATGTCGCCTTCAGTGCGCCGAAGATCGGCACTTTCGACACCGAGCTCGTTCGCGAATTCTTCCATGCACTCGCCCAGAATGCCGGCATCACCTTGCATATTCTCAACCATTATGGCGCCAACAATCACCATATTGCCGAGACATGCTTCAAGGCCGTTGCCCGCGCGTTGCGCACGGCGACAGAGATCGATCCGAGACAGGCGGGCCGTGTTCCCTCGACCAAGGGCACGCTGGTCTGAGCCCTTCAAGGGAGCGGCGGCAATGACATCCAGCTATATCTTCCTGACACCGCCCGGCGGCACGAGCGCCACGGCCGATGAGACGCGAACCATCCGTGATGGCTTCACGCTGCTCGGCTTCCTGTTTCCATGGGTTTGGCTGCTGGCGCATCGGCTTTGGCTGCATGCGGCCGCGGCCTTTCTGCTGCAGGGGATTGGTGGTGCGCTGATGGACGAACCCGGCCTCGGGCCGGCGGGAGCGGCAATCCTGCTGGGCGTGAATATGCTGGTCGGTCTCGAGGGCCAGAATTTCCGTGTCCGCAACCTTGCTGCCAAGGGCTGGAACGAAGACGCATTCATTGCGGCCGATACGATCGGCATTGCTGAGCAGGTCTATTTTTCGGACAAGACGGCTATCGCAGTTAGTGACGACACCGCGGCACCGGACTGGCAGAGCAAGGCCCGTCCGAACAGCCAGCACGGCCATGACACATCGCTTGGTCTCTTTGGTTTTGATGGAGGACGCTGACGATGCGCGTCGCGATTATCGACTATGGCTCCGGTAACCTACGCTCGGCGACCAAGGCTTTCGAGCGCGCCGCCCACGAAGCTGGCATCGATGCCCATATCGATCTCACCGACAGGGCGGAGGATGTTGCCGCGGCCGATCGTATCGTGCTTCCTGGCGTCGGCGCCTATGCCGATTGCCGGCGCGGCCTCGATGCCGTGCCTGATATGGCCGAGGTGCTGATCGAGGCTGTCGAGAAGAAGGCGCGGCCGTTCCTCGGCATCTGCGTCGGCATGCAGCTCATGTCCTCGCGCGGCCTCGAGAAGACCGTGACGCACGGTTTCGGCTGGATTCCCGGTAACGTCGTCGAGATGACGCCGGATGATCCGGCACTCAAGATCCCGCAGATCGGCTGGAACACGCTCGACCTGAAACGCGAACATCCGCTATTCGAAGGAATTCCGACGGGGTCGCAGGGACTGCACGCCTATTTTGTGCATTCCTACCATCTTGCCGCCGAAAACGCCGAGGATGTTATTGCGACGGCCGACTATGGCGGTCCGATGACCGCTTTTGTCGGGCGCGACAACATGGTCGGAGCGCAGTTTCACCCGGAAAAGAGCCAGAAGCTCGGCCTGGCCCTGATCGCCAATTTTCTACGCTGGAACCCGTAGAGCCCGAACCCGTCAAGCATTGTTCACGCAATCCCGAAGCAAAGCGGCTACACGGTTTTGCTGGAATTTCTCCAAGGGCTGGCTTTTAATACAGCCGCCTTATTTCCCTTGTATGGAAACGGCGGAACAGGAGTGCGCTCGATGCCGGCTTCACGGAAATCAGGCAAGGTGTTCTACACGTTGCGGCCCTCCAGGGAGGGCTTGCCCCCCTTTTCTGATATCAAGCTTCCCGGCGGCACGATCATCCGCCGTGTCGACGAAGCCATCCACAGGAAGGCGCTTTCCAATGCAGCCAAGGCGCTGAAAGAAAGGCTGGACCGATGATCCATGAATCTTTCCCCGCAAACGACGGTTCGAGCCGGCGGCAAAACGGGGTCAGCGCCGGCGATATCGCCGAGGCCGTGCTGGAATTCTATATCGAAGGTGAGGACGATCTGATCGGCCTGCTCGCCTACGCACTCTACGAGCGGCAAAAGCGCGATTTCGTTCTCAGCCATCGCAAGCGAAATGCCGGCCGTTCGCCCGATGAGGCCGAGCTTGCCGCCGTCAACAGCAATTATCTCTCGACCGACCTGCGCAACACGCTGCGCGACCGCGCCTCGCAGATCCTTTCGAGTTATGCCGAAACCTATGTCGAGGCGATGGAGCCGCAGATCCGGCTGACTGCCGTCAACAGCGATGCATTGCGCCAGGTACGAAGCATCGAGAAATCGATCAAGAGGCGCCTGGGCTTCTGGCGACAGGTCCGGGCCGGCTTTGCCGTCACCCTGCTCCTCCTTCTGCTTTTCGGCGCTGCGGCCATTGCCGCTGTCTTTTTCCAATCGGATATCGTAGATGCGTGGAATGCGCTGATGGTACCGACCACTCTACGGATGTAAGACGACATGATCCTTTTTCCCGCGATCGACCTGAAAGGCGGCCAATGCGTCCGCCTGAAGCTCGGCGACATGCAGCAGGCGACGGTCTACAACACCGATCCGGCCGCCCAGGCGAGATCCTTCGAAGATCAGGGTTTCGAATGGCTGCATGTGGTTGATCTCGACGGCGCTTTTGCGGGACATTCGGCCAATGGCGATGCCGTCGAAGCGATCTTGAAGGCAACGGACAATCCCGTGCAACTCGGCGGCGGCATTCGCACCCTCGATCATATCGAGGCCTGGCTGTCGCGCGGGCTGCGGCGCGTCATTCTCGGCACCGTCGCGGTCAGAAATCCGGCGCTGGTCATCGAGGCCTGCCGGAAATTTCCTGATCGTGTCGCCGTCGGCATCGATGCCAAGGGCGGCAAGGTGGCCGTCGAGGGTTGGGCGGAGGCCTCCGAACTCGGTATCATCGAGCTCGCCAGGAAATTCGAGGGCGCCGGCGTCGCCGCGATCATCTACACCGATATCGACCGTGACGGCATTCTGGCCGGCATCAACTGGAGTTCGACGCTGGAACTTGCCGACGCCATTTCCATTCCCGTCATCGCCTCGGGCGGCCTTGCCTCTCTCGACGATATCCGCCGCATGCTGGAGCCCGATGCGCGGAAGCTGGAAGGGGCGATTTCAGGCCGTGCGCTTTATGACGGTCGTATCGATCCCAAGGAAGCGCTGGCGCTGATCAAGGCGGCCCGGGCCAAGGAGACCGCATAAATGACCCTCAAGGCCCGTGTCATTCCCTGCCTCGACGTCAAGGACGGCCGTGTCGTCAAGGGCGTCAACTTCCTCAATCTCGTCGATGCCGGCGATCCCGTCGAAGCCGCGAAGGCCTATGATGCGGCCGGCGCGGACGAACTCTGCTTCCTCGACATCACCGCTTCCTCTGACAATCGCGAGACGATCTTCGATGTCGTGTCTCGCACGGCCGACCAATGCTTCATGCCGCTGACGGTCGGCGGCGGGGTGCGCACCATCGCCGATATCCGCAAGCTGTTGCTGTGCGGTGCCGACAAGGTCTCGATCAATTCGGCAGCCGTCAGCAATCCCGACTTCGTCACTGAGGCAGCCGACAAGTTCGGCGACCAGTGCATCGTTGTTTCGATCGATGCCAAACGCCGGCGCACGCAGGCGGTCGGCGGCGACAATCTCAGCGCCTGGGAAATCTATACCCATGGCGGCCGCAACGCGACCGGCATCGATGCCATCGAATTCGCCCAGAAGATGGTGGCGCGCGGCGCCGGCGAGCTCTTGGTCACCTCGATGGACCGTGACGGCACCAAGGTCGGCTACGATCTGGAACTGACGCGAGCGATCGCCGATGCGGTGCGTGTGCCGGTGATCGCCTCCGGCGGCGTCGGCGATCTCGACGATCTCGTCGCCGGGGTGAAGGAGGGCCATGCCAATGCGGTGCTTGCCGCGTCGATCTTCCACTTCGGCACCTATTCCGTCAGCGAGGCGAAGCACTATATGTCGAAGTGCGGCATCGACATGCGTCTCGACTGAACCTTGAAAGCGGACCTATGAGCGGATTTTCCCTTTCCGATCTCGAAAGCATTGTCGCAGAACGATCGAAAGCTTCGCCGGAGCAATCCTGGACAGCCAAGCTCGTGGCCGCCGGCCAGCCGAAAGCGGCAAAGAAGCTCGGTGAAGAGGCGATCGAAGCCGTGATGGCGGCGGTGACCGGCGACCGCGACAATCTGACCTATGAGGCTGCCGATGTGCTCTATCACCTATTGGTCGTATTGAAGATTGCTGAAATACCGTTAGAGAATGTCATGGCCGAGCTCGAGCGCAGAACCGCGCAGTCCGGCCTCAAGGAAAAGGCCAGCCGGCAGAGTTCATGAGTATCGCGACTGAGATTATCGGGGTGCCGGAAACGTTGGATCACTTCCAGTCGGAATCCTATTCGCCCTACCACTTCTTCTCTTCCGAACAATGGGCGAAATTCCGCGCCGACACGCCGTTGACGCTGACGAGCGACGAGGTCAAACGGCTGCGTTCGATGGGCGATCCAATCGATCTCGACGAGGTCCGGCGCATCTATCTGTCGCTGTCGCGGCTGCTCTCGGCACATGTCGAATCCTCGCAGATGCTGTTTGAACAGCGCAACCGCTTCCTCAGCCTGTCTGATGTGACGAAAACGCCCTTCGTCATCGGCATCGCCGGCTCGGTCGCGGTGGGAAAGTCGACCACCGCCCGTATCCTCAAGGAACTCCTGGGGCGCTGGCCTTCCAGCCCGAAGGTCGATCTCGTCACCACCGACGGTTTCCTCCACCCCAACGCCGTGCTGCAGCGAGAAAAGCTGATGCAGCGCAAGGGCTTTCCGGAAAGCTACGACACGGGTGCAATCCTGCGCTTCCTCTCGGCGATCAAGGCCGGGCGGCCGGATGTGAAGGCGCCCAGCTATTCGCACCTCGTCTACGACGTGCTGCCGGACGAATACAAGATCGTCGACCGGCCGGACATCCTGATCTTCGAGGGCATCAATGTGCTGCAATCGCGCGACCTGCCTGCCGGCGGCAAGATCGTGCCGATGGTCTCCGACTTCTTCGACTTCTCGATCTATATCGATGCCGCCGAAGACGAGATCCACAACTGGTATGTCACGCGCTTCATGCGGCTACGCGAGACCGCCTTCCGCGATCCGAATTCCTATTTCCATCGCTATGCCTCGATCAGCGACGCGGAAGCGCTCGAAATCGCCGAGGATCTTTGGGCAAACATCAACCTGAAGAACCTGCGGCAGAACATTCTGCCGACGCGTCCACGCGCCGATCTCATCCTGAAAAAGGGCAAGGATCACCTGATCGAACAGGTCGCGCTGCGAAAACTATAGCAGCGGTCGTTAGAGCCTTTCCGTTTTTCTCCGAATCACGGAAACGCTCTATCGCTTTGTTTTTACGCAATTCCGGACGCAAAACCGCTGCGCACTTTTGCTGGAATTGCTCTAGTCGGTGGGATTGACGCGGCGAAGCGTCAGATTGATGCGGCCACCATTCTTCAGCAGCGTCGACGTCGCCGGATGGATGCGGTCGACGCCGTGGAAACACAGCCTCCCCTCGCCGCCCAGCACCACCAGATCACCGCTCGAAAGCTTGAAAGATAGCGTGCGATCATTGCGGCTGAGGCCGCCGACGCGAAAGAGGCAGCTGTTGCCGAGCGAGATCGAGACGACCGGGGCTTTGAGATCCTGTTCGTCCTTGTCCTGATGCAAGCCCATGCGCGCTTCGTCGGAGTAGAAATTGACGAGGCAGGCTTCCGGCGGCTTGTCGTAACCCGAAACGTCATTCCAGATATCGAGCAATTGCTGCGGCATATCAGGCCAAGGTCTGCCGGTTGCCGGGTGCGTGGGCTGGTAGCGATAGCCGCGCTCTTTGTCCGTCACCCAGCCAAGCGGCCCGCAATTGGTCATGCGCACGGACATCGGCTTGCCGGTGCCGGGCATGGCGGGCACATAAAGCGGCGCTTCGGCGACGACGATACGGATCACCTCGACCAATGCCTCCTGACGCGCTCGGTCGAGGTAACTGGGGAGATGGCGGATGCCGCTCAAGAGCTCCGGCATGTCACTCACCGCTGCCGCCGCCGGGGCGGCCGCGCATTTTCTTAACTTCCGAGCGACCGGATTTTTCCTTCAGGCGGCGTTCGACCGAACCCTTGGTCGGCCTGGTCTTCTTGCGCGGCGGCGGTGGCGGCTTGGCGGCCTCGAGAATCAGTTCCTTCAACCGGTCGCGCGCATCCTCGCGGTTGCGGTCCTGGCTGCGAAACCGGCTCGCCTCGATCATCAGCACGCCCTCCTTCGACAACCGCCGGCCGGCGAGCTTGATCGCATTGGTTTTGACACGATCGTTCAGGGACGGCGAATTCGCGATGTTGAAGAACAGCTGGACCGCGGTCGAGACCTTGTTGACATTCTGCCCACCGGGACCGCCCGCCAGAACGAACTGTTCCGTCAGCTCCCATCCCGCGATGGTGATCCTGTCATCGATATAAAGCGCGTCGCTGGCCATGCGGCGTTCTATCTCACATCAATGGCGAATTGAAAATATCGGCCGTCATCAAGAAAAACCCGGCAATCCTGCGATGCCGGGTTTCAGGTGAGTCAGCGGCTAGAACATTCCGATTTTCTTCACTGAATGCTCTAGCTCTTTGTCTAACGCAATTCCGGACGCAAAACCGCTGCGCACTTTTGCTGGAATTGCTCTGAGCCTTATTCGGCAGCGACCTTCACGCCGGGGGCGGCATCGCGGACGCCGCCGTCGACATGATTTTCGAACTTGGCGAAGTTCGCGATGAACATTGAGACCAGCTTTTCGGCCTGCGCGTCATAGGCTGCCTTGTCGGCCCAGGTCGAGCGCGGATCGAGAATGCTGCTGTCGACGCCGTCGACGGAGACCGGCACGGCGAAGCCGAAGTTGGTGTCAGCACGGAATTCGGCCTGTCCGAGTTCGCCGGTCAGGGCGGCAGCGAGAAGCGCACGCGTCGCCTTGATCGGCATGCGCTTGCCGGTGCCATAGGCGCCGCCGGTCCAGCCGGTATTGACAAGCCAGCATTGGACGCCATGGCGGCCGATCAGCTCCTTGAGCAGATTGCCGTATTCGGCCGGATGCCGCGGCATGAAAGGAGCGCCGAAGCAGGTGGAGAAGGTCGCTTCCGGCTCGACGACACCCTTCTCGGTGCCGGCCACCTTGGCGGTGTAGCCGGAGAGGAAGTGATACATCGCCTGATCAGGCGTCAATCGGGCGATCGGCGGCATGACGCCAAAGGCATCGGCGGTCAGCATGATGATTGTCTTCGGATGCCCGGCACGGCCCGTTTCCGAAGCGTTCGGGATGAAGTCCATCGGATAGGCGCAACGGGTGTTTTCGGTCAGCGACCCGTCGTCGAAATCCGGCTCGCGGCTTTCGTTCAGCACGACGTTTTCCAACACGGTGCCGAAACGCTGCGTCGTCGCGTAGATTTCCGGCTCGGCTTCGGCCGAAAGGCGGATGGTCTTGGCGTAGCAGCCGCCTTCGAAGTTGAAGATGCCGTTCTCGCTCCAGCCGTGTTCGTCATCACCGATCAGCGTCCGGGCCGGATCGGCCGAAAGCGTCGTCTTGCCGGTGCCGGAAAGGCCGAAGAAGACCGCCGCGTCACCGTCCGGGCCGACATTGGCCGAGCAGTGCATCGGCATCACGCCCTTGGCCGGCAGCAGGTAGTTGAGCACGGTGAAGACCGATTTCTTCATTTCGCCGGCATAGGAGGTGCCGCCGATGAGGACGAGACCGTTGGTGAGATCGCAGGCGATCACCGTTTCCGAACGGCAGCCGTGGCGGGCCGGATCGGCCTTGAAGCTCGGCAGATCGATGATCGTCAGCTTCGGCACGAAGCTGGACAGCGCTGCAGTGTCGGGGCGGATCAGCAGATTGCGGATGAACAGTGAATGCCAGGCGAATTCGGTCACGACGCGGGTCGGCAGAGCATGACCTTCCTCGGCGCCACCGACGAGATCCTGGACGAAAAGCTCCTTGCCCGCGGCATGCGCCAGCATATCGTCGCGCAGAACGGCGAAATGCTCCGGCGAGATCGGCTTGTTGTTGTCCCACCAGATTTCGCCATCGGTATTGATGTCGCGAACGACGAACTTGTCGCGCGGCGAACGGCCCGTGTGCTGGCCGGTGATAGCCCGCAATGCGCCTTGAGCGGTCAGTTCGGCTTCGCCCCGGCGGATCGCTTCTTCATAGAGCGCGGCGGCGGAAAAGTTGTAGCGAACGCTGGCTGCGCCGCCCAATCCAACCGTTGCCAGCTCTATTGCCGGGTTATGAACTCCGAACATTTCCATGGCTAGTTCCCTTCACTCAGGCTCGTTGCCGTTAAAACTAACCGCGAAAATACGGGCAGAAATTTTAAAACACAAGATGGAAAACTTGAGAAAATGCAGTGATATCAAACAATTAATCGATTTAAATTTATCGTCTTAATTTTAAATCGTTTGAATAGATCGCGTTTAAACATTTCGACGCGCTACCTAAGATTGCCGGCGAATTTTACGACAATCTTCCCCTTTATCTTTGCCACAATTTGTTCCACCTTTATCCTCCATAAGCGCATCCGGTCACTGAGACCGCCTGGGGAGAGCAAATCCGGGAGATTGCGCACTGATGACGGAGACCAACACCATGCCGACAATCGCGCTCGTTGATGACGACCGCAACATCCTCACCTCGGTGTCGATCGCACTGGAGGCCGAAGGATATAAGGTCGAGACGTATACGGACGGTGCTTCGGCGCTCGACGGCCTGCTGGCGCGACCGCCGCAGCTGGCGATCTTCGACATCAAGATGCCGCGCATGGACGGCATGGAACTGCTGCGCCGCCTGCGGCAGAAGTCGGATATTCCGGTCATCTTCCTCACCTCCAAGGATGAGGAGATCGATGAACTCTTCGGCCTGAAGATGGGTGCCGATGATTTCATCACCAAACCTTTTTCGCAGCGTCTGCTGGTGGAGCGCGTACGCGCCGTCCTGCGCCGCGCGTCAAGCCGCGAAGCCGCTGCTGCCGGCACCAGCCCCACCGGCGCACCGAAGACCGGCGCGGTGCAGCAGGCCCGCTCGCTGGAGCGCGGGCAGCTGGTCATGGACCAGGAACGCCACACCTGCACCTGGAAGGGTGAGGCAGTGACGCTGACGGTGACCGAATTCCTGATCCTGCATTCGCTGGCGCAGCGCCCCGGCGTCGTCAAAAGCCGCGACGCGCTGATGGACGCAGCCTATGACGAACAGGTCTATGTCGACGACCGGACCATCGACAGCCACATCAAGCGGCTGCGCAAGAAATTCAAGATGGTCGACAACGACTTTGATATGATTGAAACACTCTACGGAGTGGGATACCGCTTCCGCGAAGCAGCCTGAGCCCCGAGCGGCGCAGCGCGCTCCTGCATAATTTCCTAAATCGGCATCGATTTAAGGATTTAATTATGCAGCAGTTCAAAATGTCACAGCGTCCTTTGCGCGTCTGAAAAGACGCGCGGCGCTGTCGGAAATGTTGAGGGCTGCGGGCCGGCCCATCCGGCCCCGCCCTTCGAAAGGGCCTGTCATTGGCACAGTTGGTGCAGGAAAGGGATCTGGACGATGCGGAGGGCGTGAGCACCCGTCGCGTCCGAGGCCGCCGTTGGTCGCATCCCTTCACCCTGATCCGCCGGATCTTCGGCAATGCCGTCTTTTCGAGCCTGACACGGCGCATCCTGTTCTTCAATCTCGTCGCGCTGGTGGTGCTCGTCGGCGGCATTCTCTACCTTAACCAGTTCCGCGAAGGATTGATCGACGCTCGCGCCGAAAGCCTGTTGACGCAGGGCGAAATCATCGCCGGCGCCGTTTCGGCCTCCGCGTCGGTCGATACGAACTCGATCACCATCGATCCGCAGAAGCTGCTCGAGCTGCAGGCCGGCCAGAGCATCACCCCGGTGCCGAACGACGAGGACCTTGAATTCCCGATCGATCCCGAAAAGGTCGCGCCGGTCCTGCGCCGGCTGATCTCTCCGACACGCACACGCGCCCGCATCTTCGATGCCGATGCCAACCTGCTGCTCGATTCGCGCCATCTCTATTCGCGCGGCCAAGTGCTGCGCTTCGACCTGCCGCCGGTGGAGGAAGAGAAACAGACCTGGAGCGAGTGGTTCGCCACCCTCTTCAACAAGGCGCTGCAGCCCGGCAATCTGCCGCTCTATAAGGAAGCGCCGGGCGGCGACGGCTCGATCTATCCCGAAGTGATGAACGCGCTCACCGGCGTGCGCGGCGCAGTCGTGCGCACCACCGAAAAAGGTGAACTCATCGTTTCCGTCGCCGTGCCGATCCAGCGCTTCCGCGCCGTGCTCGGCGTGCTGTTGTTGTCGACACAGGCGGGCGACATCGACAATATCGTCCATGCTGAACGGCTTGCTATCATGCGCGTCTTCGGCGTGGCGACACTCGTCAACGTGCTGCTTTCACTGGTGCTGTCATCGACCATCGCCAATCCACTGCGCCGTCTTTCGGCAGCTGCCATCCGCGTCCGCCGCGGCGCCAAGACGCGCGAAGAGATCCCCGACTTCTCTGCCCGCCAGGATGAAATCGGCAACCTTTCCATCGCATTGCGCGAGATGACGACGGCGCTCTACGACCGCATCGATTCGATCGAGAGTTTCGCGGCCGATGTCAGCCATGAGCTCAAGAACCCGCTGACCTCGCTGCGCAGCGCCGTCGAAACGCTGCCGCTTGCCCGATCCGACGATTCCAAGAAGCGGCTGATGGACGTCATCCAGCACGATGTCCGCCGCCTCGACCGGCTGATCAGCGATATCTCCGACGCCTCCCGTCTCGACGCCGAACTCGCACGCGTCGATGCCGGCTCCGTCGACATGGAGGTGCTGCTGCGCGACCTGATCGAGGTTTCGCGCCAGGTTAGGAGCACCAAGAAGCAGGTGGAAATCGAATATGCGATCGAACGCAAGCCGAACGTCAAGACGCGCTTCGTCGTCAACGGCCACGATCTACGCATCGGCCAGATCATCGCCAACCTGATCGAGAATGCCCGCTCTTTCGTGCCGGAAAAGGGCGGCAAGATTACCGTGCGGCTGGTGCGGACACGCTCGCGCTGCGTCACCACCATCGAAGACAACGGCCCCGGCATCCAGGCGGAAAATATCGACCGCATCTTCGAGCGCTTCTATACGGACCGGCCGGAGGCGGAAGGCTTCGGCCAGAATTCGGGGCTCGGCCTTTCGATCAGCCGGCAGATCGCCGAAGCGCATGGCGGTTCGCTGAGAGCCGAAAACATCACCGATGCCGAGAGCGGGCATATACTCGGCGCGCGGTTCATCCTCTCTTTGCCAATCGGCGCCGCAGCATGACCGAGGCAGGTTTCAACGTCCATGCGACGGCGATCGTCGTCGGCAAGACGGGGCTGCTATTCAGCGGTCCCTCCGGCTGGGGAAAATCGATGCTGGCCTTCACCTGCATGACCGAGGCGCGCCGGCTCGGGCTTTTCACGGCGCTGGTCGCCGACGACCAGGTGCTTCTCTCCGGAGAGGCCGGCGCGGTGATCGCTACATGCCCGCCGTCGATCGCCGGGCTGATGGAGCTTCGCGGCACCGGCATCGTTCGGCAGGACCATATTCCGCGGGCGACCATGCATTATGCCGTGCTTCCTGGCAGCGCCTCCGGTGAAAACCGGGTGCCTCCAGAAGGCGAAACCGTAGGCCTTGCCGCCGGTTTTTCGCTTCCCGCATTGCGGTTGCTCACAGGCGTCTCTTCACCCCTTGCGATCCTGATGGCAAAAGTGCCTGGCATCGGGCACTGAGGCCTTCCGGATTGGTCAATCTGCCTTATATATTCGCATTTTTATCTTGCACTTCGGCTTTTCATAGCCAAGATGTGCCCCCACCGGTGGACGTAATTGCTGCATTGCGATATTGGGGCCACCGTTTGTATATGGGAGCAGTAATATCATGATCGGACTTGTGCTTGTCACTCATGGCAAGCTGGCTGAAGAGTTTCGTCATGCTGTCGAGCACGTCGTCGGTCCTCAGAAATTCATCGAGACGGTCTGTATTGGCCCCGAAGACGACATGGACCAGAGACGGCAGGACATTCTGGAAGCCGTTTCCGGTGCCGATGATGGCCATGGCGTCGTCATCCTGACCGACATGTTCGGCGGCACGCCGTCCAATCTCGCCATATCAGTCATGAGCAGCGGCCATACCGAGGTCATTGCCGGCGTCAACCTGCCGATGTTGATCAAACTTGCCGGGGTGCGCGGCGAGAACAACATGGAGAAGGCGCTGGTCGAGGCTTCCGAAGCCGGGCGGAAATATATCAATGTCGCGAGCCGTGTGCTCAGCGGAAAATAACGGGCATTCATGACATCGCTCTCCCGGGAACTCCTCATCATCAACAAGCGCGGTCTTCATGCGCGCGCTTCCGCCAAATTCGTGCAGATGGTCGAGACCTTCGATGCCGCCATCACCGTTTCCAAGGATGGAATGACGGTCGGCGGAACCTCCATCATGGGCCTGATGATGCTTGCGGCAAGTCCCGGCTCAAGCGTCGTCGTTTCGGCGAGCGGCAGCCAGGCCGAGGAAGCGCTGGAGGCCCTGGACAAGCTGATCCAGAACAGGTTCGGCGAGGAGATGTGAGCTCCGATCGAGTTCATATAAACATATAAAGACTTCTTTATATCCTTATTGCTATCACCGGCGAAGCCTGCTAAACGGCGGACATGCCGTGCGCTTGCACGCGGGTCATTTTTCGCGCCTGCGCCAATTTTGAGACGTTTTTCAGCCTGGAGGCCTCTATGAGCACTGAAAAAGATTATGTCGTCGCCGATATCGGGCTTGCGGATTTCGGCCGCAAGGAAATTACGATCGCCGAAACCGAAATGCCGGGGCTGATGTCCTGCCGCACCGAATTCGGCCAGACAAAGCCGCTGAAGGGCGCGCGCATCACCGGCTCGCTGCACATGACTATCCAGACGGCTGTGCTCATCGAGACGCTGGTCGCGCTCGGTGCCGAAGTCCGCTGGGCCTCGTGCAACATCTTCTCGACGCAGGATCATGCCGCTGCCGCGATCGCCGCTTCCGGCGTGCCTGTCTTCGCCATCAAGGGCGAATCGCTCGAGGATTACTGGGTCTATACCGACAAGATCTTCCAGTGGGCCGATGGCGGCCTTTCCAACATGATCCTCGATGACGGCGGCGACGCCACCATGTACATCCTGCTTGGTGCCCGCGCAGAAGCCGGCGAGGACGTGCTGTCTCACCCGCATTCCGAAGAAGAGGAAATCCTCTTCGCACAGATCAAGAAGCGTCTTGCCGCTTCGCCTGGCTGGTTCACCAAGCAGCGCGACGCGATCAAGGGCGTCACTGAGGAAACGACGACCGGCGTCAACCGCCTTTACCAGCTCAGCCAGAAGGGCCTGCTGCCCTTCCCGGCGATCAACGTCAACGACTCGGTCACCAAGTCGAAGTTCGACAACAAGTATGGCTGCAAGGAATCGCTGGTCGACGGCATCCGTCGCGGCACCGACGTCATGATGGCCGGCAAGGTTGCCCTCGTCTGCGGTTACGGCGACGTCGGCAAGGGTTCTGCCGCTTCGCTCTCCGGCGCCGGCGCCCGCGTCAAGGTGACCGAAGCCGATCCGATCTGCGCATTGCAGGCTGCGATGGACGGTTATGAAGTCGTTCTGCTCGAGGACGTCGTTTCCTCGGCCGACATCTTCATCACCACCACCGGCAACAAGGACGTCATCCGCATCGACCATATGCGGGCGATGAAGGATATGGCGATTGTCGGCAATATCGGTCACTTCGACAACGAAATCGAAGTCGCCGCATTGCGCAATCTCAAGTGGACCAACGTCAAGCCGCAGGTCGACCTGATCGAATTCCCCAAGGGCAATCGCATCATCCTTCTGTCCGAAGGCCGCCTGCTCAACCTCGGCAACGCCACCGGCCATCCGTCCTTCGTGATGTCGGCTTCGTTCACCAACCAGACGCTGGCGCAGATCGAGCTCTTCACCAAGCCCGACCAGTATTCCAACCAGGTCTATATCCTGCCGAAGCATCTCGATGAAAAGGTCGCACGCCTGCATCTCGACAAGCTCGGCGTGAAGCTGACTGAGCTTTCTGAGGAACAGGCTGCCTATATCGGCGTCTCGCCGAAGGGGCCATTCAAGTCCGACCACTACAGATATTGATCTGATCGTTAATATCCACAAGATGTAGAAGCCGCGGCATTGACAAATGCCGCGGCTTATTTTTTGGACGCTCCCTTCCCGCAGATTCCCTTCCGAAGTATTGTTTTAAGACTTGATTCGTGGCGCCGGACCCTGTCCGACCGTTGCGAAAATGGGATGTCTTGTCGTAATGCGGCACATTGAAGGACGGAGACATACCGCGGATGTCGGAAATGAAAAGCAGCCTGCCCGGTCAGGCGGATGATGGCGCTCGCGCCGATCGCCGCCCGCTCATGGCAGGCCAAGGATATAAATCTGCAACGGCACACGAGGCCGCAAAGCAAGAGCACGGACCATTGGCGCGCTTCCTGAAAAGCTGCGCGGCCGGCACGGCGCTTGCCGCCCTGGCGCGGCCGGCTCTGGCACAGGCGGAGCAGCAGGCGGCGGCCTCGGCTCACCTCTTCACATCCTCGCAGGTGATCGGTGTTTCCGTCGTCATCGGCGTCATATCGGCAGCATTGCTGTCAACGCTGTGGCTCGTGCGCCAGCGCGGCAACCTGGAAAACGAGAGCCGGGAAATCCGCTCGGCGCTCTCCGATGCCCAGCAGCGCATTTCGCAATACCAGGCTCTGATCGCCGACAAGAACCGGCGGATCGTCATCTGGGACGGCAATGCGCGTCCCGAACTGCTCGGCCAGCTTCCGCCCGAGACCGGCGCACCACAGGACGGCGAATTCCTGGCCTTCGGCCTATGGCTGAAGTCACGTTCGGCTTCCGAGCTGGAAAAGGCGATCGACCGGCTGCGCGACGAGGCGCAGAGCTTCGACATGGTGGTCGAAACCATCCGCGACGAAATCCTCGAGGCGCAGGGCCGGGTTTCCGGCGGGCGGGCCTTCGTCCGTTTCGTGGCGCTCAACAATCTGCGTGCCGAGCTCGCAGAGCTCAGGATCGAGCGCGACCGGCTGATGACCTCGATCTCGGCCTTCCAGACCATGCTCGACGCGATCGACATGCCGGCCTGGCAGCGCGATCCGGTGGGCCGCCTCACCTGGGTCAACCAGGCTTATGGCGAGGCGGTCGAAGCGCGATCGCCGCAGCAGGCGATCAATGAAGGCCGCGAGATGCTGACGACCGTGGCGCGCGAACGCATTCGCGCCACGACGACGCCGGAATCGCCCTTCCACGACAAGATCTCGACGGTCGTGCACGGCAACCGCACATTCTTCGACGTCGTCGACGTCAGGGTTCCCGGCGGCTCGGCCGGCATCGCGATCGATGTGTCCGACATAGAGGCCGTGCGCGCCGAGCTGGAACGGACGCTGAAGAGCCATGCCGAAACGCTCGACCATCTCGCCACGCCTGTTGCCATCTTCGACGGCGAGCGCCGGCTGCAATTCTACAACCAGGCCTTCGTCGCGCTCTGGGAGCTGGATATCGCCTTCCTCGAGGGCCGGCCCGACAATAGCGAGCTGCTCGAGCGGCTGCGGGCGGCCAAGAAACTGCCGGACCAGCTTAATTGGAAAAGCTGGAAGGAAGCCGCACTTTCGGTCTATCGCGCGCTCGACACGCAAACCGATCTCTGGCATCTGCCGAACGGGCAGACGTTACGGGTCTTTGCGACCGCCCATCCGCAGGGCGGCGCCACCTGGGTGTTCGAAAACCTGACCGAGCAGGTCGATCTCGAAACGCGCTACAACACGCTGGTCAAGGTGCAGGGCGAAACGATCGACCACCTTTCCGAGGGTGTGGCGGTGTTCGGTCCTGATGGACGCATCCGCCTTTCCAACCCGGCCTTCCGCGCGCTCTGGGGGATCACCGAAACCGAAGCCAAGCCCGGCACCCATATCCGTGCGCTGGGCGAGGCCTGCGCCCCGTCCTATGATCGGCCGGACGGCTGGAAGACCTTCGCGGAACTGATCACCAGCTTCGACGACGAACGCCGCTCAGGACAGGGAACGCTGGAACTCTTCTCCGGCCTCGTGCTCGACTATGCCGTCATCCCGCTACCGAACGCGCAGACCATGCTGACCTTCGTCAACATGACGGACAGCGTGCGTGCCGAGCGCGCGCTGACCGAGAAGAACGAAGCGTTGCGCAAGGCCGACGAGCTGAAAAACGATTTCGTCCAGCACGTTTCCTATGAACTGCGCTCGCCATTGACCAACATCATCGGCTTCACCGATCTCCTGCGCACGCCGGGCGTCGGGCCGCTTACCGAACGGCAGGCCGAATATATCGACCACATCTCGACCTCGTCCTCGGTTCTCTTGACGCTCGTCAACGATATTCTCGACCTTGCGACCGTCGATGCCGGCATCATGCGCCTCAATTATGCGGATATCGATCTCAACGATCTGCTCGACGACGTCTCGATGCAGATTGCCGATCGCCTCCACGAAAGCGGCGTCGCGCTTGAAATCACCGCACCCGCCTATCTCGGCTCGATCGTTGCCGATCCGCAGCGGCTGAAGCAGATCCTTCTGAAGCTTCTGTCCAATGCGGCGAATTTCTCGCCCGAAGGCACCTCAATCTCGCTGGAATGCCATCGCGAAGGCACGGATTTCGTCTTCGCCGTCAGCGATCGCGGCCCCGGCATCTCACCTGATATGATCGCGACCGTCTTCGACCGTTTTGCCACGGGGGCAAAAAGCGGCAAACGCGGCGGCGCCGGCCTCGGCCTCTCGATCGTCGACAGCTTCGTCAGTCTGCATCATGGCGATGTGACGATCGACAGCGAGCCGGGCAAGGGCACGACCGTCGTCTGCCGTATCCCCTCGGTCGATGTCCCGCATTCCGCCGCCGCCGAATGACGACCAGCGATACGATCTCGCTTTTCCTGAAAGACGAGGCGGCTACCATCCGCCTCGGCGAGGACCTGGCGCTGGCCCTGAAAGCCGGCGATTGCCTTGCCCTTTCCGGCGATCTCGGCGCGGGGAAATCCTCGCTCGCCCGCGCGATCCTGCGCGCCATCGCCGATGACGAGGGGCTCGAGGTCCCGAGCCCGACCTTCACGCTGGTACAATCCTACGATCTGCGCATCGCCGTTTCGCATTTCGATCTCTACCGGCTCGGCGATGCCGCCGAACTGACAGAGCTTGGCTTCGACGAGGCCCTGCAGAACGGTATCTGTCTCGTCGAATGGCCTGAGATGGCGGAGAGCGAACTGCCCGCGGAGCGCATCGCGCTGACACTTGAACATGAGGTCAATGGCCGTCGGGCGACAATCAGAGCCGCGGGCGCGCAAAATACACGCATCCGCCGTGTCCTGGCGATCCGCGATTTCCTTGACGGTGCAGGTTATCCCGAAGCGAGACGCCGCTTCCTGACCGGCGACGCCTCGCTGCGCGCCTATGAGGCGATCTATCCGCAAGCCGGGAACCAACGCATCATCCTGATGGACTGGCCGCCGCTTGCTGAAGGCCCGCCGGTTCTCGACGGCAAACCCTATCCCAAAGTCGCGCATCTTGCCGAAAACGCTTATCCCTTCGTGGCGATCGCCGATACGCTGCGCAAGGATGGTTTTGCGGCGCCCGAAGTCTACAAGGTGGATTATAACAAGGGTATCCTGCTGATCGAAGATCTCGGCAGCGAAGGCGTGCTGGATATCCACGGACAGCCGGTTATAGAACGCTATCGCGAAAGCGTCGCCTGCCTGGCCAAGCTGCACGCCCTGAAATTTCCGCAGGACATCCCCGTTGGAAAGGGCCATATCCACCATATTCCTGATTTCGACCGCACGGCGATGAAGATGGAGGTGCGGTTGGTGCTCGACTGGCACCTGCCCTGGAAGCGCCAGGGCGCACCCGCAACGGAAGCCGAACGGGCGGAATATCTGGCGATCTGGGATGCACTCATCGACGAGCTCGCAACGGCCGAGAAGAGCCTGCTGCTGCGCGACTTCCATTCGCCGAACATCATCTGGCGCGAACATGAAAGCGGTATTCGCAAGATCGGCCTGATCGACTTCCAGGACGCGATGATCGGCCCGACGGCTTATGACCTTGCGTCGATCGTCCAGGATGCGCGCGTAACGATCGAGCCGGACCTCTTCCGGCAGCTGATGGATGATTATCTGACGCTTCGCCGCGCGGAGCGCGGTTTCGACGAAGCCGGATTTATGAAGGCCTGGGCGATCATGGCGGCGCAGCGCAATTGCAAGCTTGCCGGTCTTTGGGTGCGCCTGTTGCAGCGCGACGGCAAGCCAGGCTATCTGAAACACATGCCGCGCACGCTTTCCTATCTGAACGTCGCGCTCGAGCATGAAACGCTTGCCCCCTTGCGCGATTGGTGCGCAAGGGCTGGAATAGGCCAGAGCGAATCATAAGTTTCGGATCAGAATGACCATCAGACAAGCCATGGTACTGGCCGCGGGTCTCGGAACCCGCATGCGCCCGATCACCGACAAGATCCCGAAGCCGCTGGTGAAGATCGACGGCAAGCCGATGATCGACTACGCGCTGGATTCGCTGGTGGCGGCCGGCGTCGAACGCGCCGTCGTCAACGTTCACCATCACGCCAACCAGATGCTCGACCATCTCGGGAATTATCGCGGCCTCGACATCGTCATATCGGACGAGCGGGACGCACTGATGAATTCCGGCGGCGGCCTGGCGAAGGGGCTGAGGCTGCTTAACCGCGACAATATCTTCGTCATGAATGCCGATCTCTTCTGGATCGGCGAACAGCCGGGGCGGCCGACGAACCTGGAACGCTTAGCCGGATTCTTCGATGCCAAACGCATGGATATGGCGCTGCTTTGCGTCGGGATCGAGGATACGACGGGTCACAATGGCAAGAACGACTTCAGTCTTGCGGCCGATGGCCGGCTGACGCGTTATCGCGACGATCCGTCCAATCCCGTCGTCTATGCCGGCGCGATCGCCATGAACCCGTCGCTGTTCGACGATGCGCCGAAGGATGCCTTCAACCTCAATATCTATTTCGACAAGGCGATCGCGCGTGGACGGCTTTTCGGCATGGTGCTCGAAGGCCATTGGCTGACGGTCGGCACGCCGGAGGCAATCGGCGAGGCGGAGGAAACGATCCGGCGATTGCGGACGTTTGCTTAAGCCATGGCGGAGCGGCACCAGCCACGCATCCTGACGATCCCGGCGGGCCTCTCCTTCCTGAAAACGCTGGCGACGACAGTTTGCGACGGCCGATTGACGCCGATTTTCCGGCACGACGCCGATGATCCGCTGTCGCTTGCCAAAGTCACGATCTACCTGCCGACCCGGCGCGCCGTGCGTGTGCTGCGTTCTGAATTCGTCGACCTGCTCGGCGGCCGATCAGCGATCCTCCCCGTCATCCGCCCGCTCGGCGAAACCGATGACGATAGCGGCTATTTCGACGAGGCGCTGCCGACAACGATCGATCTCGCCCAGCCGCTATCGAATACCGCCCGTCTGCTGGAGCTTGCGCGTCTGATCCTTGCCTGGCGAAATAAGTTGCCGGAGATCGTCCGCCACATTCACTCGGACTCGCCGCTCGTCGCGCCGGCAAGCCCGGCGGATGCGATCTGGCTCGCCCGCAATCTTGCCGAGCTGATCGATTCCATCGAGACCGAGGATCTCGACTGGTCGGAGCTGTCGAAACTCGATACCGGCGATTATGCCGCCTGGTGGCAGTTGACGGCGGAGTTCCTGCAGATCGCCAGCGCCTTCTGGCCCGAACGGCTTTCCGAACTCGGCAAATCCTCGCCGGCACGGCATAGAAACGCCATTCTGCGGGCCGAAGCAGGCCGGCTTTCGGCGACGAAACCCGCGGGACCGATCATCATCGCCGGTTCGACGGGTTCCGTTCCCGCCACCGCCGATCTCATCGCCGCCGTCGCCCATCTGCCTGAAGGTGTGATCGTGCTTCCAGGTCTCGATCTCTCCATGCCCGAAATGCACTGGCAGATGGTCGCGCCGGAACCGGCGCCCGGCCAACATGCCAATCCCGCAAGCCGGAGCCATCCGCAATATGGCCTGTCACTGCTGCTCAAGCGGCTGAAGCTGACACGCGCCGACGTCACGCTCCTCGACAGACCGGAGGCCGATCTTGACCGGCGGGCCGAAATCCTGTCGCGGGCCCTTGCTCCAGCGGAGGCGACCAGCGACTGGGGAGCGTGGAAGAGCGATCTGCCGGCCGGCGCGCTGTCTTCGGCCTTCTCTGATGTCTCGCTGATTGAAGCCGCCAATGAGCGCGAGGAAGCAACGGCGATTGCCATCGCACTCCGGCTGGCGCTGGAAAGACCGGGACAGGACGGCGAGAGCCGGGCAGCTCTCATCACTCCGGACCGCAATCTCGCGCGGCGGGTGATGGCCGAGCTTTCCCGCTTCGGCATTCTCGCCGATGATTCGGCGGGCACACCGCTTTCGGCCATGCCGCAGGGCACCTTGCTGCAATTGCTGCTGGAGGCAGCGCTGCGACCGGGCGATCCGGTGGCAATCATCTCACTGCTCAAACATCCGCTTGCCCGCTTCGGCCTGGAGCGCGGCGCATTGATTTCCGCTACCGAGGCGCTCGAGCTGCTGGCGCTGCGCGGCGGTGTGGCCGAGGTGGATATCAGCACGCTCGAACCTCTCCTCACGCACCAACTTGCCGAACAGGCGCTGGACAGGCACGCGCCGCAATGGCGAAAATCGCTTTCGCCTGAGGCCGCCGACGCCGCATGCGACCTTGCCCGCCGGGTCACACAAGCGACCGAGCCTCTGGCTTCGGCGCTGATGCGGCACCGGCCGGAAGATCGTGGAAGAACAGTGCGCTTCACATTGTCCGAATGGGCCGAGCGCACTGGCCGTTCGCTTGAAGCGGTCGCGGTCGATCCGCAAGGCAATCTCGCCGATCTCTGGTCGAACGAAGCGGGAGACGCCCTCGCCGCCCTGCTCAGTGAAGTGATCGACACGGACGGCCAGATGGAGGCCGACGGACCGCAATGGATCGACATCATGGCAGCGCTCGCCGCCGGTCATGCGGTGAAACCACGGGCGCTCAGCCATCCGAGGCTCTTCATCTTCGGCACGCTGGAAGCCCGCCTGCAGAGCGTCGATACGCTGATCCTCGGCGGCCTGAACGAAGGCACCTGGCCGGGACAGACCGCCAACAACCCCTTCATTCCGCGAATGATGAAGACGGAGATCGGCCTCGAGCCGCCGGAGCGGCGCATCGGCCAGCTGGCGCATGATTTCGAGATGGCAAACGGCACACGCCATCTGATCTATTCGCGCGCGCTGCGCCAGGGCTCGACGCCGACCGTCGCCTCGCGTTGGCTGCAGCGGCTGCTGGCGCTCGGCGGAGAGGCGTTCGAAGCGGAATTGAAGGGACGCGGCAATCGGTTCCTCCAATGGGCCGCTCTCATCGATCGGGGAGATGCTCAGGCGCCGGTGCAGCGCCCCTCGCCGAAACCGCCGCTGGCGCTGCAGCCGAAATCCTATTCCTTCAGCGAAGTCGGCCGGCTGCGCCGAGATCCCTATGCCATCTATGCCCGTCGCATCCTGCGGCTTGACCCCGTCGACCCGTTCAATCGTGATCCAGGGGCGGCCGAACGCGGAACGCTCTACCACGAGATCATCGATCGATTCATCCGCGAGGCTCACATCGCCGGCACGCCGGATGCGGCAGCGGCGATGGAGGCCATCCTTTCCGAGCTTTTCGACATGGAAAAGTTGCCGCCGCATATCGACGCGGTGTGGCGGCCGCGCTTTCGCGCGGTGGCCCGCGTCTTCCTCGAATGGGAGGCCGGACGCCAGCATGGCATCCTGAAAACGCTGACGGAAGTACGGGGCGGCATGGAATTGGAGCCGATCAATATCCGGCTCACCGGCGTTGCAGACCGGATCGACGTCACAGGACCAAACTCGGCCGACATCATCGACTACAAGACCGGCTACAATCCCTCACCGGCGCAGGCACGTGTGCTTCTCGATCCGCAGCTTGCGCTTGAAGCGGCCGCCTTGAGCGCCGGTGCCTTCCGCGATGCCGGCAGCCTCGTGCCGCAGGACCTTCTCTATGTGCGTCTGCGACCCGGAAGCCGCTTCCAAGTCGATACCGTCAACAACGAGAGCTCGGCGCGCAGCGACAAGGCGAAATCGGCGATGGATCTGGCCGCCGAATCGATCGACCAGCTGGTCAAATTCGTGGGGTTGCTGCAATCCAGCGAGAGAGGCTTTACCTCGCGGCTGATCCCGGCCCAGCAATTCGATTTCGGCGGCGACTATGATCATCTCGCCCGCGTCTCCGAATGGTCGACGGCCGAAACCGAAGAGGGCGGCGATGAGTGATGTGACCGCCCTTCCCAACGATGACGATCCGGGCGCCTGGATCGGCTGGACGACGATCCAGCAGGCGATTGCCTCCGATCCGCTGCGTTCAGCATGGGTCTCGGCCAATGCCGGTTCCGGCAAGACGCATGTGCTGACACAGCGCGTCATCCGGCTGCTGCTATCAGGTGCGCGGCCTTCCGCCATTTTATGCCTCACCTACACCAAGGCCGCGGCGTCGGAAATGTCGAACCGCGTCTTCGAACGGCTGGCGGAATGGGTGGTGCTTGACGATGAAGACCTCGGCCGCCGCATCACACAGATCGAAGGTACGGCTCCCGACGGACTGAAGCTTGCCGAGGCACGCCGGCTGTTTGCCAAGGCGCTGGAGACACCAGGTGGACTGAAGATCCAGACGATCCATGCCTTTTGCGAGGCACTGCTGCATCAGTTCCCGCTGGAAGCCAACGTTGCCGGGCATTTCTCGGTTCTCGACGATCGCGCGGCGGTGGCGCTGCTTTCCGATGCGCGCCGGGCACTGCTGACGGCAACCGCGCCGGACGAAGACAGCGCCCTTGCCGAGGCATTCGCCTACGTGCTCAATCTCGGCGACGAATCCGGGCTTGAGAACCTGCTCGGCGACATCGTCGCCAATCGCAATGCCATTCGTCGTTTCACCGCGACGGCTGAACAGCAGGGCGGCGTGGAAATGGTTCTGCGCAAAAGGCTCGGCCTTGCCGTCGGCGACACGGAAGACAGGATCGCGGCGCAATATTGGCCTTTGCCGGAGCTTTCGGGCGGCACGCTGGAACTTTATCTTTCGCTTGCCGACCAGAAGGGCGGTGCCAAGGCGCAGGAGGTTGCCTATGGCCTCAGGCTCGCCGGGCGGGAGCGCGATGACGCAAGGCGCGCGCAATTTCTCGAGAAAATCTTTCTGACCGTGAAGGGCGAGCCCAAGGCGGACTCGCAATTCTTCGTCAAGGCCATGCTTGCCGAGGCACCGCAGCTGGCGGAGGCCATCGCCATTGCCCGCGCGCATGTCGCAGCAAGCCGTGACCGGCTGAAACTGATGCGGATGTACGGCGCCACACATGCAGCGCTCGTGCTCGCCGATCGGCTGAATCACGATTATGACGAGTTGAAGAAGCAGCGCAGCCAGCTCGATTTCGAGGACCTGATCACCCGCACCGCCGACCTCCTGACGAAAAGTGGCGTCGGCCCCTGGATCCACTACAAGCTCGATCGCGGCATCGATCATATCCTCGTCGACGAGGCGCAGGATACCAGCCCGATCCAGTGGAGCGTCATCCAGTCGCTCGCCGAAGATTTCTTCTCCGGCGAAAGCGCCCGGCCGATCGTGCGCACGCTTTTTGCCGTCGGCGACGAAAAGCAGTCGATCTATTCCTTCCAGGGGGCAAGGCCCGAGCGTTTCTCCGAGGAGAGCGACCGAACGCGGCGGCGCGTTTCCGATAGCGGGCAGAGTTTTTCCTCCGTGAGGCTGCCGCTCTCTTTCCGCTCGACCGCCGACGTGCTCGAGGCGGTCGACCACATTTTCAAGACACCCGAAAACGCGCGCGGCCTCAGTGCGGTCGGCGAACCGGTCGTGCATCGTTCCAGCCGCATCGGACATCCTGGCGCCGTCGATCTCTGGGAGATGGTTGCGCCGGAAGCGGTGGTGAAGGAGGAGGACTGGACGGCGCCCTTCGATGCGACGCCGGAAAGCGCGCCGGCCGCGATCCTCGCGCGGCGGATCGCCCATTCGATCGGCACGCTTGTTGGCCGCGAAACGATCGTCGACAAAGGCAAGGAGCGCCTGATCGAGGCCGGCGACATCCTGGTGCTGGTGCGCAAGCGCGACGCCTTCGTCAATGCGTTGACGCGGGCGCTGAAGCGCCGCGGCGACATTCCCGTCGCCGGCGCGGACAGACTGGTGCTGACCAGCCATATCGCCGTGCAGGATCTGCTGGCGCTCGGCCGTTTCCTGCTTCTGCCGGAAGACGACCTTTCGCTCGCCGCCGTGCTGAAGAGCCCGTTTTTCGATCTCTCCGAGGACGACATCTTTGCGATCGCCGCGTTGCGCGGCGACAATGAAAGCGTCTGGAGCCATCTCAAAAGCTTCGCAGCAGACGGCACCGAGCGCTTCCGCGCTGCCGTCGAGAGGCTGGAGCTGTTTCTCCGGCAGTCCAGGAGCCTGTCGGTCCATGATTTCTATGCGCGCGTGCTGGGCAGCTATGGCGGGCGGCGGCAATTCCTTGCCCGTCTCGGCACCGAGGTCAGCGATATCCTCGACGAATTCCTGACCTTCACGCTCGACCATGAGAGCTCCGGCCTTCCCGGGCTGCAATCCTTCATCTCGACGCTGGAGCTCGAAGCCCCCGTGATGAAGCGCGAGCAGGACAAGGGGCGCAACGAGGTGCGGATCATGACGGTGCATGCCTCCAAGGGTCTTGAAGCACCGATCGTTTTCCTCGTCGACGGCGGTTCGAAGGCCTTCACCCATACCCATCTTCCGAAGCTTCGCCTGATCGAGACCGGCCCAGACGAGCCGCCGATGCCCGTCTGGGTTCCTGTCTCGGATCTTTCCAATTCGCTTACCCAGGATGATGCCGCACGTATCCAGATGCTGGCGGAGGAGGAATACCGCCGGTTGCTCTATGTCGCCATGACGCGCGCCGCCGACCGGCTGGTCGTCTGCGGCTATCGTGGCGTGCGTGTGAACAATGACACCTGGCATATGATGATTTCGACGGCACTGCGCGACGACCATCCGCATGTGGAGGCGACCACATTCTCCGGTCCCGATGGGGAATGGCCGGGCATCAAATGGCGCGTGCCGCGGGTAGAACGAAGCTTCGAGCGTATCGATCGCAGCGAAGAGCGCGGCAGCGAGGAGACCTTGCCGGACGGCCTGTTGCGGCCATTGCCGCCGCAGGCTGAGCTGCCCCGGCCGCTCAGCCCTTCCGGTGCCGGGACGATCATCGATGAAGACGCGGGTGGCCTGCTGGTCGTTTCGCCGCTGTTCGGCGAAAAGGAGCGAAGCGATCGTTCACTGGAGAAAGGCAGGCTGATCCATCGCATGCTGCAGGCGCTTCCCGAAATTCCGCTTGCGGAGCGACCTGATGCGGCGAGCCGTTATGCTGAACGGGCGGCTCGATTCTGGCCGGAAGCCGAACGGCGCAAGCTTGTCGATTCGGTTCTGAAACTATTGGACGAGGAAGGTCTGCAGGCTGTCCTCGGTGCGCAGGCCCAGCCAGAGGTTTCGATCATGGGAACATTGACGCTCGAAGATCGGCGCTATGCCGTCTCCGGGCGCATCGACCGGCTTGCCGTCCTTGCCGATCGCGTCGTCATTCTCGACTACAAGACCAATCGGGTGCCGCCGGCAACGGAGGAGGCTATCCCCTTCGCGCACCGGGCGCAGCTGGCGATCTATCGCGAGATCCTGGCGCCACTCTATCCTGATAGGCGTATCGATTGCATGCTTGTCTATACCGAGAACGCCTCGCTCTTTACACTGAGCGAAAAGGCGCTCTGTTTGGCGCTTGCAGCGGTCAAGACAAAGTGAAATACCGGACATTGAAAATTCGGCACCGCACCATCACATGTGGTTCAACACCCAATTCCGTTAAAGGAGCAGCCCATGGCTACCGTGAAAGTCGATATCAATAACTTCCAGTCGGAAGTTCTGGAATCCGCAGAACCCGTCGTCGTCGATTTCTGGGCCGAATGGTGCGGCCCGTGCAAGATGATTGCACCGAGCCTCGAAGAAATCGCCGTCGAGATGGAAGGCAAGGTCAAGGTCGCCAAGCTGAATATCGATGAGAACCCGGAACTCGCTGCACAGTTCGGTGTGCGCTCCATTCCGACCCTTGCAATCTTCAAGGGCGGCGAAGTTGCCGATATCTCTGTCGGCGCAAAGCCGAAGACGGCTCTGTCGAACTGGATTTCGAGCGCCGCCTGATTGATATCGGCCAACTTATATTACTTGACGAAAAGCCCGGTTCGACCGGGCTTTTTTCATTTCACGGCCTTCATTTCTCGGCCTTCATTTCGGGGGCGTGCCGTTGTCGGCAAGCACATCGCCGACGAGATAGAGAGAGCCGCCGACCAGGATGCGCGGCGGCAATGCCTCCGGATCGAGAACGGCTTTTATCGCTTCCAGCGCATCGCCGACCGTCAACATCGGTTCTGCAACCAAACCGGCATCATAAGCGGCATTCGACAATATTACCGGGTCGATCATCGCTTCGCTGCCGCGGATCGGCACGCAGAAAACCTTCTCGACCAGGCCGGTAAAGGCCTTGAAATAGCCGACCGGATCCTTGGTGTTGATCATGCCGGTAATCAGGAAAAGCGGCCGAGACTGGCGCTCCTCGAAATTGGCCATGGCTTCGGCGATCACTTCGCCGGCACCCGGATTATGCCCGCCATCGATCCAGATCTCGGCGCCGGCCGGCGCATGCGACAGCAGCCGGCCCTCACTCAGACGCTGCAGCCGGCCCGGCCATTCGACCGAACTCATCGCCTTTTCCATCATCGTCTCGGTGACGGCGAAACCCGCCGCCTTGACGGCCCGAATGGCGGCGGCGGCATTGGCATATTGATGGCGGCCGGGAAGGCGCGGCAGCGGCAGGTCGGCAAGGCCGAATTCGTCCTGGTAGACGAGCCGGCCATATTCCTCATGCGCCATGAAATCCTGCCCGAAGACGGTGCTCGGGCAATGCAGCCGTTCGGCCGTCGACATCAGCACGTCGAGAGCTGCGTCATATTCCTGATGACCGATGACAACGGGAAATCCCGGCTTCATGATGCCGGCTTTTTCGGCCGCGATCAGCTCGACCCTGTCGCCGAGATAGGGCTGGTGATCCAGCGAAATCGGCATGATCACCGAGACGGCCGGATCGGAAATGACATTGGTGGCGTCGAACCGGCCGCCGAGACCGACTTCGATGATCGCAGCATCGGCCGGATGTTCGGAAAACAGGATAAAGGTGACCGCCGTCAGGATTTCGAAAACGGTGATGTGCTGTCCTGCATTGGCATCGGCCACGCGACGCACGGCCTCGGCAAAGACGGCGTCGTCGACAAGCTGCCCGCGTCCGCCCTTTACGCCAATGCGATAACGCTCGTGCCAATTGACGAGATGCGGCGAGGTGTGGACATGAGCGCTGTAGCCGCCGGCTTCGAGCAAAGCGCGGCAGAAGGCGGTGACCGACCCCTTGCCGTTGGTGCCGGCGACATGGATCACCGGCGGCAGTTTCCTGTGCGGATTGCCGAGCACATCGAGAAGACGAGTGATGCGATCGAGAGACAGATCAAAACCCTTGGGATGCAATCCCATGAGCTTGTCGATCTCCTGTGCTGCCTCGCTCACCGCGGTTTGGCCTCTGGGTATCAATTCGGCACCCCGCCTGCTTGTCGGTTATCAGGCGCTCGCCGCCAGGGCAATCGCGCCGCCATTCATGTCGTTCGCCGCAGAAACCGGCTTCTTCGTCAGGATCTTCAAGAGGCGCGCCAGCGTTTCCGGAATATCGTGGCGCTTGACGACCATATCGACCATACCATGCTCCAGCAGGTATTCGGCGGTCTGGAAGCCTTCGGGCAGTTTTTCACGCAACGTCTGCTCGATCACGCGCTTGCCGGCAAAGCCGATTTCGGCGCCGGGCTCGGCCAGATGAATATCGCCAAGCATGGCATAGGAGGCCGTGACGCCACCCGTCGTCGGGTTGGTCAGCACGACGATATAGGGCTGGCCGGATTCTTTCAGCATGTCGACGGCAACCGTCGTGCGCGGCAGCTGCATCAGCGACAGGATGCCTTCCTGCATGCGCGCACCGCCGGAAGCGGGGAACATCACCAACGGGCACTTTTCAGACGTCGCACGCTCGAAAGCCTTGACGATCGCCTCGCCGGCGGCCATGCCGAGCGAACCGCCGATAAAGTTGAATTCGTGCACAACGGCCACGAGTTTCAGTCCCTGCACCTTTCCGACGCCGGCGAGGATCGTATCCTCCTGTTCGGTCTTCAGGCGGCTGTCGCGCAGGCGATCGCTATATTTCTTCGAATCGCGGAACTTCAGCGGGTCCTGCGCGACCTTCGGCTGCGGCAGCGATTCGAACTCGCCATTGTCGAAAAGATCGGACAGGCGGGCCTTGGCCGGCATCTTCATGTGATAACCGGACGCCGGAATGACCCATTTGTTGCCTTCCAGATCCTTGTGGAAGACCATCTCGCCCGTTTCCGGGCACTTGATCCAGAGGTTCTCCGGCACTTCGCGACGGCCCAGCATGGAATTGATCCGCGGGCGAACGTAGTTGGTGATCCAGTTCAACTCGAATACTCCTGATAGTCTAAAGCGCGCCGTGATCTTTTCAGATTCGCTGCCACGCTTTAGGTCCTAGTTTCCCGCATGTCGTTGCCGCAAAACCGCTGCACACTTTTGCGCGACATGCTTTATTGCCAATGTGGGCAAACTATTCGGCAGCAACAAGGCGCGCCGAACGTGTTCCCGTGGAAAGGCCGCGCACCAGCGTGGCAACCGCCTGAACGGTATCCGCCGTTGCCTTTCCGTCATGCGTCAAGCTGGTCGCGACCTGATTGACGATCGCGGTGCCAACGACGACGCCGTCGGCCGAACCGCCGATGACTTTTGCATGTTCCGCCGTCTTGACGCCGAAGCCGACGCAGACGGGCAGCTTGGTGTGCTGCTTGATGCGCTCGACCGCGCCCGAAACCAGCGACGGATCGGGCAGCGCCGAACCGGTGATGCCGTTCATCGAGACGTAGTAGACGAAGCCTGAAGTGTTCTTCAGGACCTTCGGCAGGCGCTTCTCATCCGTCGTCGGCGTCGCCAGGCGGATGAAATTGATGCCTTTGCGGATAGCCGGAATGCAGAGCTCGTCATCCATCTCGGGCGGCAGGTCGACAACGATCAGGCCGTCGATACCGGCAGCGAGCGCGTCGTCGAGGAATTTCTCGACGCCGTAAATATAGATCGGGTTATAATAACCCATCATCACGATCGGCGTCGCATCGTTCGTCTTGCGGAAATCGGCCGCCAGCTGCAGCGTCTTCTTCAGCGTCTGGCCGCCTTTCAGCGCCCGCTGGCCGGCCAGCTGGATCGCCGGGCCGTCGGCCATCGGATCGGAAAAGGGCATGCCGAGCTCGATAATGTCGGAGCCTGCCTCCGGCAGCGCCTTCATGATGCCGAGCGAGGTGTCGTAGTCGGGATCGCCGCCCATGAAATAGGTCACAAGTGCCGGACGGCCCTCGGCCTTCAGCTCGGCAAAGCGTTTGTCCATGCGTGCGGTCATGTCTTACAGTCCCATTCCCAGAATCTTGCCGACGGTGAAGATATCCTTGTCGCCGCGACCGGAGAGGTTCATCAGGATGATCTCGTCCTTGCCCATCGTCGGGGCGCGTTTGATCACCTCGGCAATCGCGTGCGAGGGCTCGAGCGCCGGGATGATGCCTTCGAGGCGGGTCAGCGTCTGGAAAGCCTCGAGCGCTTCGTGATCCATGATCGGCACATAGTCGACACGGCCGGTATCGTTCAGCCAGGAATGTTCGGGACCGATGCCGGGATAATCGAGACCGGCCGAAATCGAATGGCCTTCCTTGATCTGACCGTCACCATCCTGCAGCAGGTAGGTGCGGTTGCCGTGCAGCACGCCCGGCGAACCAGCGGTGATCGAGGCGCAATGTTCATCGCCCTGCAGACCCTTGCCGCCGGCTTCGACACCGACGATCTTGACCGAGGGATCATCCAGGAAAGGATGGAAAATGCCGATGGCGTTCGAGCCGCCGCCGACGGCAGCGATGACGAGATCCGGAAGACGGCCTTCGGCTGCCAGCATCTGCTCCTTCGCTTCGATGCCGATCACCGACTGGAAATCGCGAACCATCTCCGGATAGGGATGCGGACCGGCTGCCGTTCCGATCAGGTAATAGGTATCCTCGACATTGGTGACCCAGTCGCGAAGCGCCTCGTTCATGGCGTCCTTCAGCGTGCCGCTGCCTGCCGTGACCGGTTTGACTTCCGCGCCGAGCAGCTTCATGCGGAAAACGTTCGGCGCCTGACGCTCGACGTCGGTGGCGCCCATATAGACGACGCAGGGAAGGCCAAAGCGGGCTGCAACGGTCGCGGAGGCGACGCCGTGCTGGCCGGCACCGGTTTCGGCGATGATGCGGGTCTTGCCCATGCGCTTGGCGAGCAGGATCTGGCCGATGCAATTGTTGATCTTGTGCGAGCCGGTGTGGTTCAGTTCTTCGCGCTTGAAATAGATCTTCGCGCCGCCGAGTTCGGCTGTCAGCCGCTCGGCGAAATAGAGCGGGCTCGGGCGGCCGATATAATGCGCGCCGAGATGTTTCAATTCGGCCTGGAATGCCGGATCGTTCTTTGCCCTGTTCCACTCGTCCTGCAGGTCGAGGATCAGCGGCATCAGCGTTTCGGCCACGAAACGACCGCCATAAATGCCGAAACGGCCATCTTCATCGGGGCCGGAACGGAAGGAATTCGGTTTAGGCGTCTCGTTCACTCTCAACTCCCTGAGGCCATCATCGGCGTATTCGCCTTTTCGACCGCGTCAAAAAATTCATCGATCTTCGCGACACTCTTCACGCCAGGCGCAGTTTCGACTCCCGAGGAGACGTCGATACCCGGTGCCTTGGTGATGAAAAGCGCTTCCGCGACATTGTCCTTGTTCAGCCCGCCGGAAAGCATGTAGTCGACGCTGCCGTCAAGCCAGCTGAGAAGGCTCCAATCGAAGGAAATACCGTTGCCGCCAGGCAGTTCCGAACCCTTCGGCGCTTTGGCGTCGAAGAGGAAACGGTCGGCGATGCCGATATAGGCCTCGACGCGCTTCAGGTCGTCTGCCGTGCGTACCGAAAAGACCTTCATCACAGGCAGACCATAGACCGCCTTTATGGTCAGCACATGTTCGGGGCTCTCATTGCCGTGAAGCTGGAGTATATCCGGCTTCAACAACGACACGATCTCGTCGAGTTCGTCATTGGTCGGATCGACGACGACAGCGACGATTTTCGCCTTGCCACGCGCAGGTTCCGCAAGTTTTGCCGCCAGGTCCGGCTCGATATAGCGCGGGCTCTTTTCGAAGAAGATAAAACCGATATGGGTCGCGCCGCGCTTCAGCGCGCGATCGACAGCCTCAGGCGTCTTCAAACCACAGATCTTGATATCCGGTCTCATGGCAGCGAAGTGACACGAAATGCGGAAAGAGTCGAGCCAATTTGCGACGGACACTGAATTTAGCGCGGCTCTCGGCTAGAGCGCCGCGCGTCCAAAGGACGCTCTATCACTTTAAATCTGCACATAATGCTTTCCGAAAAATCGATTCCGATTTTCGGGGTTATGCGCTAGTCGAAATCGATGGCATGCAACTGGCTGCCATGCCGCTTGAGCCAGGACTTCGCTTCCTCCATACCGGGGCAAAGCTTGCGGCAGAGAGCCCAGAAGTGCGGGCCGTGGTTCATTTCCTTGAGGTGGGCGACCTCATGGGCGGCGAGATAATCGATCACCGAAGGCGGCGCCATGACGATACGCCACGAAAAGCTCAGATTTCCCTCCGACGAGCACGAGCCCCACCGGCTGCGGGTATCCTTCATCGAGATCGAGCGGATCGGCGCTCTGATCGTTGCTGCATGCATCGTCGCCAGTCTTGCGAGATCGGCGCGCGCCTCCTTCTTGAGGAAGGCCGCAATGCGCCGTCCGACATGTTCCGGCATGCCGCTGACGCGCAACACCGGGATGCCGTCTATGGAAACCGCCTCCGTCAGCCCGCGCAAGCTGCCGCTGTGCTGGATGCGATGGGAAACGCCGCGAAGGAGGATTTCGCCGCCGTCACGCAGGCCGGTATCGGTCGAAAACTTGGCAAGCTTGGTGAGTAGCCACCCCTGGTGACGATCGAGGAAAGCATTGACCTCACGCGCCGCAAGGCCTTTCGGCACCGTCATCTTCAAGGCGCGGCCACCCGGTTCGATGCGCAGCGTGATGCGTGTCGCCCGGTCGTGCTGCTTGATCGTCAGCGGCATGAGCCGGCCGGCGACATCGAGCGTCCGCATTTCGGGCGGAGCCGGCTTTCGCGCCTTCGACCTTGTTTTCAGAAGCGAGAACATGCGTGTTTTCTATACGATTCGCCGGCAAATCTAAATGATCGCCGGAAGGGCAGACGTGGAAAAACCGGCATCGCGAGATGCCGGTCATCAATTCATCGTTCAGGCGTTTACGGTGTCTGGTATTCAGCGACCGGGCCGTTGTCATCGCGCTTGGCGTTTCTGCGGTCGCGCATGAAACGGTCGAACTCTTCCTGATCCTTGGCGCGGCGGAGCTCGCGCAGATAGGAGTCGAATTCCTCGCGCATTTCGTCAAGCTTGCGGCGCTCTTCCTCCATGCGGTCGAGTTCGGCCTTGCGCCAGTCGTCAAAGGCGACGTTGCCGGTCGAAAAATGCGGGCGGTGACGGCCATGCGGGCGGCGGCAGGAGGCAAAGAAGCCATCGGTCGCCTGGTTGACGTCACGCTTGAAGCCGCGCAGACGGTCGCCGAAGATGATGTAGGCAAGCATGGCAAGACCCAGAGGCCAGAAAACCATGAAGCCGAGAATCATCAGGGCAATGGTAGCCGGAGTCCAATCCGGTCGAAGCAATGCTGACTGGTTCATCGTGCGGGTATCCCTCGCTTTCCGCGCCCGGCAGAATACCGAACGCTGAAATCGATGTGGTTACCGCAATAACCGCCTTCAAGACGATTGCCCGCGAAATCGGACAAGGCCTTGAATCCGTTTTGCTAATTCAGCTATCCCTGATTCAGCCCGCCCGGCCGCCCTTGATGACACGCGGAACCGGAGGCTTAACGGCAGAACGCGAATGCTGGCGGACGAAATCGATGATGCGCGGCGCGATCTCGCGGCGGAAACGCGAACCATTGAAAACACCATAATGGCCGACATCCGGCTGAAGATAGTGCATGCGCATATCTTCGGGAATGTTCACGCAGATGGTCTGCGCCGCCTCTGTCTGGCCGACCCCCGAGATATCGTCATTCTCACCTTCGACGGTCAGCAGCGCCACGTTGCGAATTGCCGCCGGATCGACGCGTTTGCCGCGATGCATCAGTTCACCCTTCGGCAGCGAATGCTTGATGAAGACCTCCTCCACCGTCTGCAGATAGAATTCGGCGGTCAGATCCATGACGGCGAGATATTCGTCGTAGAAATCGCGATGTTTTTCCGGCTCGCCGTCGTTCTTCACAAGATGCATGAAGAATTCCTTGTGCGCGACGAGGTGGCGATCAAGATTCATCGACATAAAGCCCGAGAGCTGCAGGAATCCCGGATAGACCGGGCGCATGAAGCCCGGCTGCGGCCAGGGCACATTCATGATGACATTGTCGGAGAACCACTGCAGCGATCGCTCCTGGGCGAGCTTGTTGACCGCCGTCGGGTTGATGCGCGTGTCGATCGGGCCGCCCATCAGCGTCATCGACGCCGGCGAAAGCGGATCCCTGGCTTCTTCCATCACGGCAGCGGGTGCCAGCACCGGAACGGAAGGCTGGCAGACGGCGATGACATGCGTGTCGTGACCGAGGAAATGCAGCATCTCGATGACGTAGTCGACGTAATCGTCGAAATCGAACGTGCCTTCCGTCATCGGCACCATGCGGGCGTCAATCCAGTCGGTGATGTAGATATCGGCACTCGGCAGCAGCGCCTCGACCGTGCCGCGCAGCAGCGTGGCATAGTGGCCAGACATCGGCGCGACGATCAGGATGCGCGGGTCATTGCGGCTGGCGGCGGGCGCATTGCGCGCGAAATGCAAGAGATTGCAGAAGGGGCGCGACCAGATGACCTCTTCGCGGACGGTCACCGTCTTGTCACCGATCGTCGTCTGCTTCAGTCCGAATTCCGGTTTCCCGTAGCGGCGCGTCGTGCGTTCGAACATTTCGAGACTTGCCGCCATCGTGCGACCGAATGGCGTATGGGAGAACGGATTCAGCGGATTGGCATAGGCAAATCGCATGATATCGGCCGCGGCGCGAAACGGCGCCATGGCGGCATGGTTCAATTCATAAAGCTGATAAAACATTGGAAGGCGCCACCTTTCTCTATCGAAAAGATGACGCCGATTGAGAGGCATCGACTCTTTTCGTAACGCGGGCACGTCGCGCAGACTAACAGGTTTTTGTTGCACAGCAACATGGGCGTACCAGACCCACACAAGAAATGCCGCAGAATTGACCTGCGGCATCATAATCGACCTGAAAACTTAAGTTTCTCAGCAAGAAGCGTCGTTAACGATCCGCTATGAAGGTCTGCTTCTGCGTGCCGAGACCTTCGATGCCGAGTTCGACCACGTCGCCGGCCTTGAGATAACGCGGCGGCTTGAGGCCCATGCCGACGCCCGGAGGCGTGCCGGTCGAGATCACGTCGCCGGGGTGCAGCGACATGAACTGGCTGAGATAGGAGACGAGGAACGCAACCCCGTAAACCATCGTCTTCGATGAGCCGTTCTGCATCTTCTGGCCGTTGACCGTCAGCCACATGCCGAGGTTCTGCGGTTCGGGAATTTCATCCTTGGTCACAAGCCAGGGTCCGATCGGACCAAAGGTGTCGCAGGATTTGCCCTTGGTCCACTGACCGGACCGCTCGGTCTGGAAAGCGCGCTCGGACACGTCATTGGAAACGCAATAACCAGCGACATAATCCAGCGCTTCGGCTTCCGTCACATATTTGGCAGTTTTGCCGATGACGACGCCGAGTTCGACTTCCCAATCGGTCTTTTCCGAACCGCGGGGAATGATGACATTGTCGTTCGGTCCGACGATTGCGGATGTTGCCTTCATGAAGATGATCGGCTCGGGCGGCACGGTCGCACCGGTTTCGGCAGCATGATCCGAATAATTCAAACCGATGCAGATGAACTTGCCAGTGCCCGCGACGCAGGCGCTGATGCGGCCGGGTGCGATTTCCGGAAGGCTCTTCGGGTCGATCGCCGCTATCTTTGCAAGGCCTGCCGGTCCGATCGCTTCACCGCCAATATCGGCGACATGACCGGAGAGATCGCGGATCTTGCCATCGGCATCGAGAAGTGCTGGTTTTTCACTGCCGGCTTCGCCAACACGCATCAGCTTCATGGAATTCCTCCTCATCGAAAACGGATTTGCAGCCACCTATGAACGAATTATTCATCGGTGTCATTACGGCTTTGCCGGGAAGCGGTACGGCTTTGCCGCGATTCGGATGATTTTCTGCTGAAAACCGCCCGTATCTTTCGGCATCATGCTCTAAAAATTTCCGCCAGATCCGGGCCGGAAGGGATGATCTTCGTCGGATTGAGGCTTTCGATCGAATAGTAGCCGCGTTTGATGTGATCGAGGTTGACCGTTTCACCGATGCCCTGCCAATCCAGCATTCGGCGGCAGAAGGCGCGCAGATTGGCATAGTCGGAAAGCCGGCGCAGATTGCATTTGAAGATGCCGTGATAGGCGACGTCGAAGCGCACCAGCGTCACGAAAAGCCGGATATCGCTCTCGGTGGGATGATCGGCGAAGAGAAAAGACCGGTCCTCGAACTGCGGCTCGACCCAGTCGAGGCAGGCAAAGACGTCGGCAAAGGCTTCTTCGTAAGCGATTTGCGTGGTGGCGAAACCGGCGCGGTAGACGCCGTTGTTGAGGGCAGGATAGATGCGATCGTTGAAAGCGTCGATCTCGGTGCGCCTCTCCGCCAGGTAAAGATCGATCGGATTTTTTGCCAGGGCGCCAAAGCCGCCGTTCAGCATGCGCAGGATATCGGCGGATTCATTGTTGACGATGGTCTTTTTCTGCTTGTCCCAGAGAACCGGCACGGTGGCCCGGCCGGTGAAGTCAGGTGCTGCCCTGGTATAGATTTCATGCATATAGGTTACGCCGTTGACGTGATCCTCCGTCGCGCCGGGATAGTCACCGAAGCGCCAGCCCTGCTTGCCCAGCAGCGGCTCGACGACCGAGACCGAGATGATATCTTCCAGGCCCTTGAGCTTGCGGCCGATCAGGGTGCGCGAGGCCCAGGGACAGATATAGGCGACATAGAGATGATAACGGCCGGCGCTGGCTGCAAAGCCACCTTCGCCCGTCGGCCCGGCGCTACCATCCGCGGTCACCCAATTGCGGAAACTCGAGGTCTGGCGGACGAAGCCGCCCTTTTCGTCCTTCGCCTGAACGGGCTGCCAGTCTTCCGTCCATTTTCCGTTCACCAGCATGCGCACCTCCCCAATCGATTGACGAAATGGTTCATTACCCTGCTTCAACGCGGGCGTGAGGCCGCTTTTATGAAGACAGTCTGTACACCCAAACTGCGACGATGCTGCGCTTGCCAAGCCGGTGAAGCAGGAAATATGTCTCTGCTATACAAAATGACGTGGAGTTCGAAATGCATCTCTCGAAGGCCGTCGTGCGGACCGAACATGCAAGCCGCTACCTGCAGCAGCTCTGCAAACACTGGAGCCACAAGTTCAGTGTCGATTTTGATCCTCTGAAGGGCCGGGTGCCGTTCAGCGATACGGCCGAGGTGACGTTTGCGGCCGACGATGCGGCACTGACCATGACACTGACCGTCGCCGATCCCTCGCAACAGGAAAGGATGCAGAAGGTCATCGACGATCATCTGAAGCGCTTCGCCTTTCGCGAAGAACTTGACATCGTCTGGTCGGACTAAGCCAGCCCCGATCCTAATTTTCTGCCCCAAACCCTGGAACAAGCATGACGAAGAGCAATCACCGCGAATCCGACTATCCGATCGATCCGATGTTTCTCGACCGCTGGTCGCCGCGCGCCTTCACCGGCGAAATCATCAAGGAGACGCAGCTGCTCGGTCTACTCGACGCCGCCCATTGGGCGCCGTCCTCGGCCAACCACCAGCCCTGGCGCTTCATCTATGGTCTCAAGGGTTCGGAGCATTGGGAGAAATTCGTCGGCTTGCTCAACGATTCCAACCAGGAATGGGCCGGGAATGCATCGGCGCTTATCTTTGTCGTCTCGCGCGCCTTCACCGGGGCTGCCGGCTCGGCTGAAGAAAAGCCGAGCTACACCCATTCCTTCGATGCCGGTGCGGCATGGGGGCATCTGGCAATCCAGGCGCGCCTCTCCGGCCTTTACGCCCATGGCATGGGCGGCATCAAGCATGAAGAAATCAGGCAGGCTTTCAGCATTCCCGAGGGATACCGGGTCGAAGGAGGCGTCGCCGTCGGCCGCCTGGCCGACAAGAGCGTGCTTTCCGAACGCAATCAGGCGCGCGAATTCCCCAGCCAGCGCAAGCCGCTCTCCGAGGTCGCCTTCAACGGGCGCTTCGTCGCGAATTGAGCGAAGCCAAAGGCCAAGCAGATATCGGGCAAACGAAAGCCCCGCCATCCTAAAGATAGCGGGGCCATTTATTTTTGAAATATCAATTAGATATCGAGGTTTGCAACGCTCAGCGCATTCTCCTGGATGAATTCGCGCCGCGGCTCGACTTCATCGCCCATCAGTCGAGCAAACAGGCCGTCGGCATCGGTGGCATCATTGACCCTGACCTGCAGCAGCGAACGAACATTCGGATCGAGCGTCGTTTCCCAGAGCTGCTCGGCATTCATCTCGCCAAGACCCTTGTAGCGCTGCATGGTGAGGCCCTTGCGGCCGCTTGCGAAGATCGCGTCGAGCAAGGCGCGCGGGCCAGAGATTTCGATGTCGCCTTCGCGGCGATGCAGCGACGGCGGCGTCTGATAGATTTCCTTGAGGCGTGCCGTCAGCTGGTCGATGTGACGGGCGTCCGAGGAACCGATCAGCGCCATGTCGAGCACGACGAGTTCCCTGACGCCGCGGACCATGCGCTCGAGGCGCAGACCGCCATCGGTTGTCACATCGCCCCGCCAGCCACGCTCGGTTTCCTCGGCGATGATGTCGAGGCGTCCAGCCACTTCGTTTGCCAGCGCCAGCGCTCTCGCCGGATCGCTGGCGAGCTCGGCATTGAGCGCTCCGGCAATCGCCGCTTGTTCGACGGCGGAACGATTGTAGCGCGAATGGAGATTGTCGAGCAGCGCGCGCATGCGCAGAGCATCGAGGATGACCTCGCGCAGATCCTGGCCGGCGCGAACCTCGCCGCTGCCGAGCCTCAGCGAAGCATCTTCCAGGCCCTGGCTGATGAGATATTCTTCGAGCGCCTTCTCATCCTTCAGATACTGCACCGACTTGCCGCGCGAGACCTTATAGAGCGGCGGCTGGGCGATATAGAGATGACCGCGCTCGATCAGTTGCGGCATCTGGCGGAAGAAGAAGGTCAGCAGCAGGGTGCGAATATGGGCGCCGTCGACGTCAGCGTCCGTCATGATGATGATCTTGTGGTAGCGCAGCTTTTCGACATTGAACTCGTCCTTGCCGATGCCGGTACCGAGCGCGGTGATCAATGTGCCGATTTCCTGACTCGACAGCATCTTGTCGAAACGGGCGCGTTCGACGTTCAGGATCTTGCCGCGCAGCGGCAGGATCGCCTGGTTCTCGCGCGAGCGGCCCTGCTTGGCCGAGCCGCCGGCAGAATCGCCCTCGACGAGGAAGACTTCGGATTTTGTCGGATCACGCTCGGAGCAGTCGGCGAGCTTGCCCGGCAGCGAAGCGATATCGAGTGCGCCCTTGCGGCGGGTCAATTCGCGGGCCTTGCGGGCCGCTTCGCGTGCGGCGGCTGCCTCGACGACCTTGCCGACGAGGATTTTGGCTTCGCTCGGATGTTCTTCGAACCAGGTGTTCAGCGCCTCGTTGACGAGACTTTCGACAACAGGACGGACTTCCGAGGAAACGAGCTTATCCTTGGTCTGCGAGGAGAATTTCGGATCCGGCACCTTGACCGACAGAACCGCCGTCAGGCCTTCGCGGCAATCTTCGCCCTGCAGCGTTACCTTTTCCCTTTTGGTGATGCCGGAACTGTCGGCATAGGAAACGACCTGGCGCGTCAGCGCCGCGCGGAAGCCGGCCATATGCGTGCCGCCGTCGCGCTGAGGGATGTTGTTGGTGAAGCACAGCACGTTCTCATGATAGCTGTCGTTCCACCACATCGCGACTTCGACGGTGATGCCGTCCTTTTCGCCATGGATGGCAACCGGCTTGTCGACGAGCGACTTCTTGGCGCGGTCCAGATAGGCGACGAAAGCCTCGAGGCCGCCGTCATAACGCAGTTCTTCCTGCTTGATATCGGAATGGCGCTTATCGGTCAGCAGGATGCGGACGCCTGAATTCAGGAAGGCGAGTTCGCGAAGGCGATGCTCGAGCGTGCCGTAGTCGAACTCCGTCATGGTGAAGGTGCCGGTGCTCGGCATGAAGCTCACTTCCGTGCCGGTTTCATTCGGCGCGTCGCCCGTAACCTTCAGCGGAGCATCGGCCACGCCATGGGTGAAGCTCATTTCATGGATCTTGTCGTGACGGCGGATCTTCAGCTTCAGCCAGACGGACAGCGCGTTGACGACGGAGACGCCGACACCGTGCAGGCCGCCGGAGACCTTGTAGGAATTCTGGTCGAACTTACCGCCGGCATGAAGCTGCGTCATGATAACTTCGGCCGCCGACACGCCTTCACCGGTGTGAATGTCCGTCGGGATGCCGCGACCATTGTCGGTGACGGTCACCGAGCCATCCGGATTGAGAGTGACAGTGACGATGTCGGCATGGCCGGCAAGCGCTTCGTCGATCGCGTTGTCGACGACTTCATAGACCATGTGATGCAGGCCGGAGCCGTCGTCGGTATCGCCGATATACATGCCGGGGCGTTTGCGCACGGCATCGAGGCCCTTCAGAACCTTGATGGAATCTGCGCCATATTCGGTGCTTACGCCGTTTTCCGTCGCGGATGTATCGCTCATTCTGTCGAGATTTTCCCTGTTGTCGTAAAGCTGCGGCGCGCCTTGCGAATCACCGGCTTTCTTCACTCTTGTATATAGGTTTTTTGAACCCACTTCCCAATGGCAAGCCCCTAAAACAAGGCATAAAACAGGGGATTATGACGCTTTTCCGTCGCCTTTGCCGCCATTTTCGAGAAGAGCCGATAGCCGGCCTATCTCCGCACTGTCAAGGTTGCGAATCTGCCGGGCCAGCCGGTTGGCAAATTCGGTATATTCGGGAGGCAAGCCGGAGGTATCGATCACGACGCGCGGGTCGGACGAGCGGGCGAGCAGGAACAGTTCCTCGGCCTCATCCCAGATGATGTTGAAATAGCCCGCGATGCGCTGTAGCAGATCGAATGTCGGCAAACCACGCTTTCCATGTTCGAGCGCCGAGAGATAGGCAGGAGAGACATTCAGTGCTTCCGCCATCTCCTTCTGCGAGACGCCCTTGCGCGCCCGCAACCTGCGAACCGCCTCTCCGAAGGGTGTCATGGCCTTTCCCCATGCCGCCGCGACAGGCGAATGTAGAGCGCGCCCTCACCGCCATGATGTTGTGCGGCCGACTCATAGGAGGAGATCAGGTAGCGGAATTCCGGCTTCGAGAACCAGAGAGGCACGGCCCGCTTCAGCGCGCCCTCGCTGCCCATGGAGCTGCCCTTGCCCGTGATCACAAGCACATGGCGCATGCCGCGCTCATGGGCGCGGATCAGGAAATCGAGAAGGATGGCATGGGCCTCGCTCTGCACCATCCCGTGCAGGTCGATCCGCGCTTCGAGCGCCAGCCGGCCCTTGGCGATCTTACGCTTGACCGGCTTTTCCAGCGGATGATGCACCCCGGCCGATGGCTTTGCCATTGATGGTGCTGTCGGCTGCAGCGGCGTGGGTGTGGCGGGCGTCTGCTTTTCCTGCTCCCGTTCGGCCGCCGCTTCGGCTTCGGCAAGAAAGGCATCAAGTTCGGTCAACGCCCCCGCCTTGCCGGGCATCGGCCGCGTGCTGCGGGCAACCTTGCCCCAGAGGATCCTCTCATCTGCACTCAGCTTGCGATCCCTGGCCATCAGTCGAATCTTCCGGCGGCGGCATTGGGAATGAGGATGACGAAATCGGCGTCGTTGCGGACCGTGCCGGCACTTTCCCCGGCCATGTCCCCCGAGCCGGTGAAGATATCACCCCGCGCCGGCCCGATAATCGCCGAACCGGTATCGAGCGCCAGCATCAGCCTGCGGAACGGCCGGCCCTGGTCGAGATGGATGAGGCTTTCGGCGCGAATGAAAAAGGGAAAGCCGAAGGTATGGATCATCCGATCGACCGCAAGCGCGCGCCCGGCGAGAAGCGGCACCTTGGCGGCCGCGATCGGACCTGCCTGCGGATCGGCAACCGGTGCATCACGGAAGAAAATATAAGAGCGGTTATGCCATAACACTTCGTCGACGCGCTCAGGATTGCGCACCAGCCAGGCACGGATCGCCTGCATCGAAATCTCCGCCCGATTGATCTCGCCGCGCTCGATCAGTAGCTTGCCGATCGCCGAGAAAGCGTGGCCGGCTTTCGCCGCGTAGGTGATGCGGCCGATACGACCATCCTCATAACGCAGGCGGGCAGCACCCTGCACATGCACGAAGAAGACATCGACCTTCGACTTCGCCCAGGCGATTTCGAGCCCGCGGCCCTCGAGAAACCCCTGATCGATGGCGCCGCGGTCCGGATAGGCAGTGACGCGGTCCTCCTGCAGACGGCCGAAAACATAGGCCTTGTCGAGCCCGGCGGGGCGATTGGCGTCGTCGAGATCGATCAGATCGTCCGGACGCCGGTAGAAAGGAAAACGGAAAATTTCGTCCGGCCGCTCCGCCACGTCGATATCGGGTTCGTAGAAGGCGGTGACGAAGCCGGCATTGCCGTCCTTGCGGCGAATCAGAAAGGGCCGACAGCGCGTCTCGAAAAAGGCGCGCGCCGATTCCGGAGATGACGGCGTGAAATCTTCGGCGGCGGCGAGAAGCGTAAGCAGATCTTCGGAGCTCAGGCCCAGCGATCCGGTGCGGTACGGTTTGACATCGGTGATTTGCCGCCGGCAGCTTCGCATAACTTCAAAAAGGCTGGAGGGATCATCATCCTTCCAGCCTTCCAGAGTGTCGAAGCTTATGGCCTGCAGGACGAAGTCCGATGCGTGGTCACTCATGTTCCGATTCGGTCGCCACAAGTTTCCAGTTCGGATCGCGCGAGCGGGTGTCGCGGGCGAAGGTCCAGACGTCGTTGACCTCGGCGACGTTTTCAGCGTCGCCCTCGATCAGAACGTCGGCCTTGTCGTAGGTCGCCGATATCAGCTGGCTGGCAATGCGCACGGTGATCTGTGCTTCGCTGCCCTTGGTCTCCGCATGGGTGATCTCAGCCTTGTCGATGCCGACGAAAGTGGACTTCACCTTCTCGCCCCGGGCTTCACGCTCGCCGATCGCCGCATCGAAGCCGTCATAGACTTCGCGGGACAGCAAGTTTTTCAGCGTTTTCCGGTCGCCATCGGCATAGGCCATGACGATCATCTCGTACGCCATGCGGGCGCCGTTCAGAAACTCCTTCGGGCTGAAGGCAGGATCGGCCTTGTTCAGCGCACGCAGCGATTCGTTGAGCGGCGTTCCGGGCGCCGCGAAAGCATCGATGGCGGCGAAGCGATCCTCATCCTCCGTCGTCGCATCGCGCCGCGGCAGCGTCACGACCTTGCCAGCATCGGCGGCTTCGGCCGGAGCCGCATCCCGCGGCGTATAGAGATCGCGCGGCGGCTTCTCATTTCCTGTACGGCGCCCGAGCACGGAGCGGAGCTGAAAGAAAATCAGCACAGCCGCTACCAGGAAAAATAATGTGATGAAGTCGTTCGAACTCATATCGTATCGCAGCCGCCGTTAACATCTCTGATTTGTACTCCCATATAGTCTGCCTATACAGATGATTCAAATGATCGCTGGCATCTTCGCCAGCGCCAAGAGGAGACCGGCGAGCCCGGGACATGACCGACATGCGTTTTTCGATCCTGCCAGCCTCCATTCTGCTGCTGCCGTTCGCCGAAATTGCCGGTTTCGTCGTCGTCGGCCAGGCTATCGGATTGTGGTTGACGCTTGTTCTCGTCATGCTGGGTTTCGTTCTCGGCGTGGTTCTGCTGCGCCGGCAGGGAATCGGTATTTTGCGCCGCATGTCGAGCGAAGGACGAAATGGGGTGATGCCGGGCCGCGACCTGCTGCGGCCGGCGATGAACGTTATCGCCTCGCTGCTCCTGATCATTCCCGGCTTCCTCACGGATATCATCGCGATCCTCATTCTCATTCCGCCGGTGCGCGATCTCGTCTGGCGGGCGATCGCCAAACGCTTCGTCGTCGTCAATGCCAAGGGCGGCTCTTCTGCCAGCCCGCAACCCGATTTCCGCGACCGCAAGCCGAACTCGAAGGTGGTCGATCTCGACGAGGAGGACTATCATAGAGAGCCGGATCGCAACTCGCCGTGGTCCGGCAAGCATCTTGGCGATTGAGGCACTGCGGCTGATCAACCGAGCCAAGCGCCCAGGGTTGTAAGCCCTTGCCTGAAATGTTAGATGGCGGCACCATTCCCATGCCCCTCGAGGAAAAGCCAATGGCAGACGATAACAACAGCAACGGTGCGGCCAACCCCACCCTTTCGATCCTTGCGCAATACACCAAGGATCTGTCCTTCGAAAATCCAGGTGCGCCGCGTTCGCTGCAGGCCCGCGACAAGGCGCCGACGATCAACATCAATGTGAACGTCAACGCCAACCCGCTTTCCGATACGGATTTCGATGTCGTGCTGTCGCTGAATGCCGAAGCCAAGGACGGCGACAAGACGGTTTTCCATGCCGAACTCACCTATGGCGGCGTTTTCCGCGTTGCCGGTTTCCCGCAGGAACACATGCTGCCGGTGCTCTTCATCGAGTGCCCGCGCATGCTTTTCCCCTTCGCCCGTCAGATCATCGCCGACGTCACCCGCAACGGCGGTTTCCCGCCGCTGATGATCGACCCGATCGACTTCACGCAGATGTTCGCTCAGCGCGTTGCCGAAGAACAGGCCCGCGCCAAGGTTCAGGCCGTTCCGAACTGACCCGATCTTTCTTGTCTGAAATGCGGATGCCCGGGCCTGGTCCCGGGCATTTTCAATTGAGGACCGGTTTAATCGAGATTGGCGTATTTCGCCCAGACGCTTTTTTCACCGAGCTTGGCGACGAGCGCCTCATGCGCCTGCTCCTCGGATAGGCTGATGCGCGGGGCGAGCGGCCGGGGCCGCTCGAGCACGGCAGCAATCACCACATCGTCTTCCATCGCCATGTCACCGCGGGCTGCCTGGTTGGATCTGCCGGCCATACCGAGGCCGAGCGCTGCCTGCCTGCCGCCGATCATCTCGATATAAACTTCGGCAAGCAGTTCGGAGTCGAGCAGCGCGCCGTGTTTGGTGCGGTGCGAATTATCGATGCCGTAGCGCCGGCAAAGCGCATCGAGCGAATTCGGCCCCATCGGATGTTTGCGCCGCGCCATCGACAGCGTGTCGAGCACCCGTTCCGGCAGGATTGGCGGTAAACCGATCCGCGCGAACTCAGCGTTGATGAAGCCCATATCGAAGGTGGCGTTGTGGGCAATCCACTTCGCATCGCCGAAGAAGGTGAGGATTTGTTCGGCAACCTCGGCGAAAGGCTGCTTGTCCTTCAGGAATTCATCGGTGATGCCGTGCACGGCGAGCGCATCCGGATGAACCTTCTGATCTCCAGGATTGATGAAGATATGGATCGTGTTGCCGGTGGGGAAATGATTGAAGAGCTCGATGCCGCCGATTTCGATGATGCGGTCGGCGCGGTTGTCGAGGCCGGTTGTTTCCGTATCGAAGATGATCTCACGCATTCCGGAAATCTCCCTTGGCAATCCGCGTTTTCAGTTCGGCGACGATCTCGAACACCCGTTCCCTCGTCGTCGCGATACTGTGACTGGTGTCGATCAGATAATCGGCCCGGCGCCGCTTTTCCGTGTCCGGCGTCTGGCGTGAGAGAATCATGTCGAATTTTTCCTCGGTCATGCCTTCGCGCGCAAGCACCCTTTGGCGCTGAATCTGTGGATCAGTGCTGACGACGACGATGACATCCACTCTTGCCTCGGCGCCGGTTTCGAAAAGTAATGGAATATCGAGCAATACCATGTCGGCGCTGGCGGCGCGTTGTCGCTTCAGAAATTCCGTCTCACGTTTGCGAACCAGCGGATGGACGATCGCTTCCAGGCGTTTGAAGCCGTCGGGATCAAGAGCGAGCAGGCGGCCGAGTTCACGTCGGTCGACGGCTCCATCCTTCATCGTGCCGGGGAAGGCGGCATTCACCAGGAGTGCAGCCTCGCCGGCATAGAGATCGTGGACCACGGCATCCGAATCATTGACCGGGATTCCGGCATCGGCGAAGAGCTTTGCCGCTGTCGATTTTCCCATTCCGATGGAGCCGGTGAGACCGATCTTCAGCATCAGTGTGCTTCCATATCCGCGATGATGAGCGCACGCAGCGCCGCGTCGACGATGGGACGCTGGCCGAACCATTTTTCGAAGCCGGGTACGGCCTGGTGCAAGAGCATGCCGAGACCATCGACGATGGGAAACCCTTGCTCTTCCGCCTGCGTCAGGATCGGCGTCTTCAAGGGCACATAGACGATATCGGTGACGACGGCATCGGCTGCCAGAGGCGAGAAATCGAGTTGCGGCGCCTGCTCGCCGTCCATGCCGAGCGAGGTGGTATTGATGAAGAGGCCGGCCCCTTTCATCACTTCGGCAAGCGCTCCGGCCGGATGGGCCTGGACACGCGGGCCAAAACGATCCGCGAGTTCACGCGCGCGTTCGACGGTGCGGTTGACGACGTGAATCTCCTTGAAACCACGATCACGGACCGCCTGGATGATCGCGCGGCTGGCGCCGCCGGCGCCAAAGACGACGGCCGTGCCATGCCGGTCCCAGCCGGGATGGCGTTCGTCGAGATTGGCGATGAAGCCACGACCGTCGGTATTCGTCGCATGCAGGGCGCCATCCTCCCGCCAGAGCGTGTTCGAGGCGCCGAGTTCGCGCGATAGCGCGTCCGGCTTGTCGGCGAGCCGGAACGCCAATTCCTTGTGAGGAATGGTGACATTGCCTCCGATAAAGCCGGAACTGCCGTCCTTCAACGAGTGAATGAAATCGGCAAAGGCCTCGGGTGCCACTTCATGAGCGCGGTAGCTGCCCGGCAGACCGAGCGTCTTCAGCCAATATCCGTGGATCAGTGGCGAGCGCGAATGCTTGATGGGAAAGCCCGTGACAAACGCCTTCGGCCCGAATGTTTCACGTGAATCACCCATCGATCGCTCCGAGTTCTCGCAATTTTTTTAAGAGCGGCAGCATCGGCAGGCCGAGAATGGTGAAATAATCACCTTCAATCTTTTCGAAGAGCTGGATGCCCTCCCCCTCCAATTGATAGGCGCCGACGCTGGAAAGCGCCTGTTCGCCAACCCGCGCCAGATGCCTGGCGATGAACTCCACCGTCAGTGGCCGCATCGTCAATTCCGCATGGGCGAGATGTTCCCACAAGACCACGCCGTCGCTGACGATCGCGACGGCGCTGTTCAATCTGTGGGTTACGCCGGAAAGAGCTTGAAGGTGGCTAGCCGCGCCAGCCAGGTCCTTCGGTTTATGGAAGACGCTGTCGCCGAGCGACATTGTTTGATCCGAACCGATGATCAGGCAATCCGGAAAGCGGCTGCTGACCTCCTCCGCCTTGGCCCTGGCCAGGACGAGGGCCACGGCATCAGGCTTAGCACCGGCTTTTTCCAACGGCGCTTCGACGGCCCGTTCATCGATCCTTGCGGCATGCGCCTCGAAGGACAGACCGGCATTTTCCATCAGCATCCGGCGAAACGGGCTCGACGATGCAAGGATGAGTTTCGGTGTCATGGGTTCCTCGGCGTGCCGGCTTTTCGTCAGCGCTTAGCGCAGCTTCGGCCGCAGGGCAACGATTGCTGCGGCTGTTTCCTCGATTGAGCGGCGGGTGACGTCGATCAGCGGCCAGTTATGACGGGCGCAAAGCGAGCGGGCATATTTCAGTTCCTCGGAAATCGCGGCGCGATCGGTGTAGTGTTCGCGATCGAAACCCTGCGTCACCCCGAGCACCCGGTTTTCCCGCACCTGGGAAATACGGTCGGTGGTGGCGATCAGGCAGACGATCAGCGGTCTGCTCGCGACGAAGAGGCTCTCGGGCAATGGCACGCCATAGACGATCGGAATGTTCGCCGTCTTGATGCCTCGGTTGGCAAGATAGATGCTGGTCGGTGTTTTCGACGTCCGGCTGATGCCGATGATCACCACATCGGCATCGTTGTAATCGTCGGGCATCTGGCCGTCATCGTGATCCATGGTGAAATTCAGCGCTTCGATGCGCGCGAAGTAGCCGGCATTCATCACATGCTGAGCTCCGACCCGACGGCGCGACGGGGCGCCGAGATAGATCTGGAAGGCATTCATCACCGGCTCCAGCACATTCACCGAAGCGACACCCATCTCGATGCAGCGCTCATCGATCAGGCTCGCAAGCTCCCGGTCGACAATGGTGTAGAGCACGATGCCGGGGGCGTCATCGATCGCCTGCAGAACCGGCAGCAGCTGTTTGCGATTGCGGATCAGTGGATAGACATGTTCGATCGGCTGCGCCGATCTGAACTGCGCCGACGCGGCGCGCCCGGCGGAGATCAGAGTCTCTCCCGTTGAGTCAGAAATCAGATGCAGATGAAAGAAGTTCGTTCTGTTCTCCACGCTATTTTCCGCTGCCTGTTGAAAACACTGGATGAAACAGAGCTACGGCGGCGAGGCAGTCTCCGGCAAGGGAAAACATGCCTCCTTATCCACATTTCGGATTTTGCCGAACGGTTTCGGTTGGCCCTGTGGACGATGGGGAAGGGCTGGGCTTCTTGAAAGCTCGTCCACAGCCTGTCCACAGCTATGAGAAAAATTGTCGATCCGGAAGGATTTGGAATCATTTCTGGATTCGGCTTCTCCCCGAAATTTGGACGAGATGGACAAATCTTTCCGATGTTGTTTTGCAGCCGCGCGACAAATTGCATCGGCGGTGGATGGATTTTAATCCTTGATAGTCACCGACTCTAAGAAATAGAAACCTTTTAAAATATCTTTGTTATTTTATAGGGAAGAAGCGCTTGAGCGATACGCGCCGAAAGATCATGAGGGTTTTGAGTGGCGAGAGTCTCTCCCCTCCTCCTCTCTGGCTGATGAGACAGGCAGGACGTTATCTCCCGGAATATCGGGAGACACGGGCAAAGGCAGGGAGTTTTCTCGATCTCTGCTACACGCCTGAGTATGCCGTCGAAGTGACATTGCAGCCGATGCGCCGCTATGGCTTCGATGCGGCCATTCTGTTTTCCGATATCCTGGTCATTCCAGACGCAATGAAGCGAAATGTCCGGTTCACCGAGGGCCATGGCCCGGAGATGGATCCGATCGATGAAGCCGGGATCGGCAGTTTGAACGGCGAAGAGGTTGTCGATTATCTCAGGCCGGTTCTGGAGACGGTACGGCGGCTGCGTGAAGAACTGCCAGCGGAGACGACGCTGCTCGGTTTCTGCGGGGCGCCATGGACGGTTGCGACCTACATGATCGCCGGTCACGGCACGCCGGATCAGGCCCCTGCCCGTCTCTTCGCCTACAAGCATCCCCGCGCCTTCGAGCATCTGCTGATGCTGCTTGCCGACGTATCGGCCGATTATCTCGTCGCCCAGATCGATGCCGGCGCCGATGCCGTGCAGATCTTCGATTCCTGGGCAGGTGTTCTCGGTGAGAAGGAGTTCGAGGCGTTTGCGATCAGGCCGGTTGCGCGGATGATTGCTTCCGTCAAATCACAACGGCCGCATGCTCGCATCATCGCTTTTGCCAAGGGCGCCGGCTATCAGCTCAAGACCTATCGCCAGAAGACGGGCGCAGATGCGATCGGCCTCGATTGGTCGGTCCCGCTGGCCTTTGCAGCCGAACTTCAGAAAGACGGACCGGTTCAGGGCAACCTCGATCCGATGCGCGTCGTTGCCGGCGGCCGGGCGCTGGAGGAAGGCATCGATGATATTCTGCAGCATCTCGGCAATGGTCCGCTGATCTTCAATCTCGGTCACGGCATTACACCGCAGGCCGATCCCGAGCATGTGCGTCTGTTGGTGGATCGTGTGCGAGGCGGGGCGTGACGATGGAAAAGCAGACCGATCGGAGGTCTGGCGCTTACGCCCGGCGCCGGGCTCATTTTGCGCTGGCCTTCTTTGCGCTGATGGCGGTCGGGCTTTTTGCCTGGAACCCCGATAATCTCTACCTCTGGGTCAAGGCGCTGCACATCATCGCGGTCATTTCCTGGATGGCCGGGCTGTTTTACATGCCGAGGCTGTTCATCTATCACACCGATGCGGAGCCCGGCTCGGTGCAGTCGGAAACCTTCAAGGTGATGGAGCGTCGGCTTCTTCGGATCATCATGACGCCGGCGATGATGTTGACGTGGATTTTCGGCCTCTATCTCGCCTGGTCGGTTTATGGATTCCAGGGCGGCTGGCTGCATGCCAAGATCGGTCTCGTCGTATTGCTGACCGCTGTTCATATGTTCTTCAGCCGCGCCGTCGGAGCGTTCGAGCGGGATGAAAATCGCCGCTCGGCGCGTTATTGGCGGTTCATGAACGAGGCCCCGACAGTGCTGATGATCCTGATCGTCATCCTCGTCGTGGTGAAGCCGTTCTGAGGAAAATCGTCCTCAGGTTAAATTTGCTTCATTTTAAGCAGCCCTCTTGCGGCAGCGATTGCGAGTCGCTATTTTCCGCGCATCTCATCTACGTGGCATGTGTGTAGAGTTCAGTCGTCTGCGAGCCCTTTCGCGGTACCGAATACGACCCAACATCGCCTTTCCCCTTTGAAATTAAAAAGAGTATTGGTCACTTCATGGCTGAAATGAAGCTTCAGGAACTTAAGAGTAAATCCCCGACGGATCTGCTGGCATTTGCCGAATCGCTCGAGGTCGAGAACGCAAGCACGATGCGCAAGCAGGAGCTGATGTTTGCGATCCTCAAGATGCTTGCCAGCCAGGATGTCGAAATCATCGGCGAAGGCGTCGTCGAAGTGCTGCAGGACGGTTTCGGCTTCCTGCGGTCGCCCAATGCGAACTACCTACCAGGCCCGGATGATATTTATATCTCCCCGTCGCAGATCCGCCGTTTCTCGCTGAAAACCGGCGATACCGTCGAAGGCCCGATCCGTGGACCGAAGGAAGGCGAGCGCTATTTCGCGCTGCTCAAGGTCAACACCATCAATTTCGACGATCCGGAACAGATCCGGCACAAGGTTCATTTCGACAATCTGACGCCGCTCTATCCAAACGAGCGCTTCAAGATGGAACTCGATATTCCGACCACCAAGGATCTGTCGCCACGTGTGATCGACCTGGTAGCGCCGCTCGGCAAGGGCCAGCGTGGATTGATCGTCGCGCCGCCGCGTACCGGTAAAACCGTGTTGTTGCAGAACATCGCGCATTCGATCACCGCCAATCATCCGGAGTGCTATCTGATCGTCCTGCTGATAGATGAACGCCCCGAAGAAGTGACCGACATGCAGCGCTCGGTTCGCGGCGAGGTTATCTCCTCGACCTTCGACGAACCAGCCGTCCGTCACGTGCAGGTGGCCGAGATGGTCATCGAGAAAGCCAAGCGTCTTGTCGAACACGGACGCGACGTTGTCATCCTGCTCGATTCGATCACGCGCTTGGGCCGTGCCTACAACACGGTCGTTCCCTCGTCAGGCAAGGTCCTGACCGGCGGTGTGGACGCCAACGCTCTGCAGCGGCCGAAGCGCTTCTTCGGCGCGGCGCGTAACATCGAGGAAGGCGGCTCTTTGACGATCATCGCGACCGCGCTGATCGATACTGGCAGCCGCATGGACGAAGTGATCTTTGAAGAATTCAAGGGCACGGGCAACTCGGAAATCGTCCTCGATCGCAAGGTCGCCGATAAGCGCATCTTCCCGGCCATGGACATCCTGAAATCCGGTACGCGCAAGGAGGACCTTCTGGTTCCGCGCCAGGATCTGCAGAAGATCTTCGTGCTCCGCCGCATCCTTGCTCCGATGGGCACGACCGATGCGGTCGAATTCCTGATCGACAAGCTCAAGCAGACGAAAAACAATTCCGACTTCTTCGAATCGATGAACACTTAATCCTTAGCCGGATTCACCCTTAAAGCTGGAGGCATCGTCACGATGCCTCCAGCTTTTCTGTTTGAGAGGAATCGATTTCGATTCCATCCGATGAACCAGGCGTTATGGCCATGTTGAATGATACGATATATGCGCTATCGAGCGGTGCCCTGCCGTCGGGTGTTTCAGTCGTTCGAATCAGCGGCCCGCTGACCAAAGACATATTGGTGAAGCTCGTGGGGTCCGTGCCGGTAGCCCGGCGTGCGTCTTACCGAACGATTCGGGCTCGTAACAATCAGCCGATCGATAGCGGCCTGGTGCTGTTTTTTCCTGCCCCTCATTCGTTTACCGGTGAGGATGTGGCCGAGTTGCAGATCCACGGCAGCAGAGCCGTGCTGGCGGCGCTGTTTCACGCGCTTGGCGATATTCCGGGTGTTCGGACGGCGGTTGAAGGCGAGTTCTCCCGCCGGGCTTTCGAGAATGGCAAGCTTGATCTCGTTGAGGTGGAAGGGCTGGCCGATCTCATCGGCGCCGAGACCGAAATGCAGAGGCGCCTTGCGGTCGAACATAGCGCAGGCGGGCTTTCCACAATATACGATTCGTGGGCGGAACGATTAACGCGCGCCCGAGCGCTGATCGAGGCGGAACTTGATTTCCCTGACGAGGATGACGTTCCGGGGTCAGTATCGGATATGGTCTGGGCCGATATGGGCACGCTCCGCAACGATATCGAGCATCACCTGGCCGCAGCTTCGGCCGGCGAAATTATCAGGGACGGCTTCAAGGTGGTCATCGCGGGGGCTCCGAACGCCGGGAAATCAAGCCTATTGAACGCTTTGGCGCGTCGTGACGTGGCAATCGTGACGGAGATTGCCGGAACCACCCGCGACGTGCTGCAGGTTGATCTCGATATTGATGGTTACCTGATCAAGCTCTATGACACTGCGGGTCTTCGCGAGGCGGATGACAAAGTCGAAATGGAAGGTGTGCGGCGCGCGCGTGTGGCACTGCGTGATGCTGATCTTGTCCTGTTGCTGGTCGACATGACGAAACCGCTGATTCCCGACGACTTGGAGCAGTCCTCTCCGCATGTTACTGTCGGGACAAAGATGGATCTGACCGAAGTCGCTTCGAGTCGGTATGATCTGCAGATTTCGACCGCGACGGGTGACGGTCTGCCGGAACTACGGCGGTTGATCGGCGACATCGTTGAGAGACGTTGTGCTGGCCTGTCTATGGCAATCCCCACCCGGCAGCGGCATAAGGATTCGCTAGCGAAATGTTTAGTGGCGATTGATGCGGCCATATCGCAGACGGATGTGAATCTTGAACTGCGGACCGAGCAGCTGCGAATTGCGGCTGAGTATTTGGGCAGAATTACCGGACGAGTGGATGTCGAACAGTTGCTCGGGGTGATCTTCTCCGAATTTTGTATTGGCAAATGATTCACGTGAAACCTTTGGAGCTAAAGGGCTGTACGGTTTCACGTGAAACGCCTGCCGGATATGGAGTCATGAATGACGGATAATGTCTTCGATGTGATTGTAATCGGCGGGGGCCATGCCGGGTCGGAGGCTGCCAGCGCAGCTGCGCGCCTTGGGGCAAAAACCGCTCTGATTACGCATAGGCGGGACACGATCGGAGTCATGTCCTGTAATCCGGCGATTGGCGGGCTGGGCAAGGGCCATCTGGTTCGCGAGATCGACGCGATGGATGGCCTGATGGGTCGCGTCGCCGATGTTGCAGGCATTCAATTCAGGATGCTCAACAAGAAGAAAGGCGCGGCTGTCCGAGGACCGCGGACGCAGGCCGATCGAAAGCTTTATCGCCTGGCAATGCTGGCGGCGATCGAAGCGACGCCGGACCTGGATATCATCGAAGGCGATGCGTTTGATCTGGACGTTGTCGATGGTTGCGTCGCCGGCGTGATCATGAAGGATGGTCGAACCCTGAAAGCGCCGGCAGTGGTTTTGACCACTGGAACCTTTCTGCGCGGTCTTATTCATATCGGGTCGGAAAAGACACCGGCCGGGCGTGTCGGTGAAGCGCCGTCGATCGGATTGTCTGCAACTCTCGCCCGCCTGGGACTGCGGCTGGGACGTCTGAAGACCGGCACACCCGCCCGGCTGGACGGAAAGACGATCGACTGGCAATCCGTCGGTCGACAGGGAGCTGACGAGGAGCTTGTCCCCTTCTCCTTCATGACCGACACGATTACCACGCCACAAATCGAATGCGGGGTCACCAGGACGACCGAAGCGACCCACCGCATCATTGTCGACAACATTATGCGCTCGGCAATGTATTCCGGGCAGATCGAAGGCGTCGGGCCTCGTTATTGCCCGTCGATCGAAGACAAGCTGGTGAAATTCGGAGAGCGGGATGGACATCAGGTCTTTCTCGAACCCGAGGGACTGGACGATGACACGGTCTATCCGAACGGAATTTCTACCTCCCTGCCGGCGGAGGTCCAGGCAGACTTCATCAAAACAATTCCCGGCCTCGAAGCGGCAAGAATACTGCAACCGGGCTATGCAATCGAATATGATCATGTCGATCCGAGAGAGTTGACTCCATCGCTGGAGGTCAAACGGTTGAGAGGCTTGTTTCTCGCCGGCCAGATCAATGGTACCACCGGCTATGAAGAGGCGGGCGCGCAGGGATTGGCAGCCGGGCTGAATGCTGCTTTGCGAAGCAGCGATTCGGAACCGTTCCATTTCAGTCGGACGAATTCTTATATTGGTGTCATGATCGACGATCTCACGTCACGAGGCGTTACGGAACCGTATCGAATGTTTACATCGCGTGCGGAGTATCGACTGAGTTTGCGGGCTGACAACGCCGATATGCGCTTGACGCCCCTGGCCATGCGGCTTGGATGCGTCAATGGCGAACGAGTGCAGCGATTCACATCCTATCAAGCAGAGATCGAAACCAGTCGGGCGCTGTTGCAGTCGCTGGCGGTTACACCGAATGAGGCGCGCCGTGCTGGCCTGAATATCAATCTCGATGGACAGCGCCGAACTGCGTATGATTTACTGTCCTATCCGAATTATGATTTCGCCGCGCTCCGCCTTGTTTGGCCGGAGAAGCTGGGCATGATTGGACCGAAAGTCGCGGAAGCACTGGAAATTGAGGCTGGGTATTCGGTTTACCTCGATCGACAAGCCACGGCGATCAAAGATCAGCAACGCGACGAGGAGCGGCAGATACCGCTTGATTTCAGCTATGACGCGCTGTCCGGTCTCTCGAACGAGCTGAAGGTCAAGCTCAGCGCTGCTCGCCCTTTCAATATTGCCCAGGCTGCAATCGTTGAAGGGATGACGCCGGCGGCAATCGCATTGCTGCTCGTGCATTTGCGTCGACTATCCCCTGCCGAGCGCCATAGCGCTTGATTACAAGATTTGAGAGTCTTTCAGAATGGAATTAAACGGTTTGCGTGTTTCACGTGAAACACAGGAACGGTTGCAACACTTTGCAGCGCTGTTTCAGAAGTGGGCAAAAGCAATCAATCTGGTGGCGCCGTCGACACTCCATGATCTATGGCACCGGCACATCGCTGATAGCAGTCAGGTCTTTCAGATTCATCCTCAACCGATTACCTGGGTTGACCTCGGCAGTGGGGGCGGCTTTCCCGGCGTTATTACGGCGATTTTTCTAGCCGAGCTGCAAGGTGGATGGGTCCATCTGGTCGAAAGCAACCATAAAAAGGCAGCGTTTCTGCGGACAGCGCTGCGGGAGACAAATGCGCGCGGCAGCGTTCATAGCATTCGAATCGAAGATGCTTATACGGAGGTTGGCGAATGCGACGCGATTTCAGCGCGTGCTCTTGCGGATCTTGATTCTCTCATCGGATATTCATCGCCTTGGATGTTTGGCAAGGAAAATTGTCGTGGCTTCTTTCACAAAGGCCGGGATTACCGGAAGGAAATCGACAAAGCACGTGGTCGGTGGGAATTCGATCTGTTAGAACATAAGAGCGCCGTCGAGCAGGAATCTGTTATTTTGGAAGTATCAAATCTCCGGCGCTTGGTTTAACAGATCGGATATTGCGGCAATGGCTGGCGAACGACATCGGATTATCACCATCGCAAATCAGAAGGGTGGCGTTGGTAAGACGACCACAGCAATCAACCTGGCAACGGCGCTTGCTGCTATCGGCGAGCGTGTCTTGATCGTCGATCTCGACCCGCAGGGCAATGCCAGCACCGGCCTCGGTATCGATCGTCGTGATCGCAAGCTTTCCTCCTACGATCTGATGGTTGGTGATCGTGGGATCCCCGAAGTGACCCTCGAAACAGCGGTTCCTAATCTGTTTATCGTCCCGTCGACGATGGATCTTCTTGGCATCGAGATGGAAATCTCGCAGCAGAGCGATCGGGTGTTCAAATTGCGGAAAGCGCTGTCTTCGCCCGAAGCCATGGCGTTTTCTTATATTCTTCTGGATTGCCCGCCGTCGTTCAATCTGCTGACGATGAATGCCATGGCGGCAGCGCATTCGGTCCTCGTTCCGCTGCAATGCGAATTCTTTGCGCTGGAGGGGTTGAGCCAGCTGCTCGAGACCGTCAGCCAGGTTCGCCGGACAGTTAACCCGCGTCTGGATATTCAGGGTATCGTCTTGACGATGTTCGATGCGCGCAACAATCTTGCCCAGCAGGTTGTCAATGACGTGCGTACGCATCTCGGGGACAAGGTTTACCACACGTTAATTCCGCGCAACGTCCGGGTTTCCGAGGCGCCGTCCTACGGTAAGCCGGCTATTCTCTATGACTTGAAGTGCGCGGGCAGTCAGGCCTATCTGCAGCTGGCCTCCGAGGTCATCCAGCGAGAACGCCAAAGACTGGCCGCGTGATATCATTTTAGGGGTGTAGGTGAGTGTAGATCATGAATGACGATGTATCAAAGAGGCGATTGGGCCGCGGCCTTGCGGCGCTGATTGGTGAAATGGATCAGCCTGTCCCGGTGGAAGCCGAGCGGACTATCAGCGCCGACAGAATGATCCCGATCGAGTTCGTCAGCCGTAACCCCCGCAATCCCCGTCGGTTCTTCGATGACTCCGAGCTGCACGATCTCGCAAGCTCCATTCGTCAACACGGTATCGTTCAGCCGATTGTTGTGCGGACGATGTCGCGGGATCGATATGAAATTATCGCCGGCGAACGACGCTGGCGCGCAGCTCAGCTTGCCGGGCTGATCGAGATTCCCGTCATTATCCGTGATGTGGATGATAAGACGGCGCTGGAAATCGCCATTGTCGAAAACGTACAGCGCGCGGATCTCAATGCCCTCGAAGAGGCCTTGGGTTATGAGCAGCTTATCGCGGAATACGGCTACACCCAGAACGACCTCGGCGAAATCATCGGTAAAAGCCGCAGCCATGTTGCCAACTCGTTGCGCCTGTTGAAATTGCCGGATCCGGTTCGCGATCTACTTGCCGCCGGCAGCCTATCGGCTGGGCACGCGCGCGCATTGGTTTCGACATCCGACCCGGCAAGTCTTGCCCGTACGATCGTTGCCAAGGGCATGTCGGTGCGTGATGCGGAAAAGCTGGCGCAAAACAATATCAAGGCACAATCGGAGCCGCAGCAGGCGGCCTTGCGGCGAGATCAGAAAGATTCCGACACGCTGGCGCTGGAACGGACGCTTTCCGATGCACTCGGCCTTGATGTTGCGATCAATCACAAGGCAAGCGGCGGCCAGATTAAAATTTCCTATAAGTCGCTAGAGCAGCTCGAGGAAATCTGCCGCTTGCTCGAGAGGCGTTAGAGCACCGACGCTCTAACTTCTTGAAACAACGCATCGTACTTTCCGAAACATGATTATTGGGCCGACGTGCTGGTCAGGCGGATTTCCGGCCGGATTGAAGGGTGGTGGACAGAAGCGTTTGCATCGCAACGCTGTCTTCCAGCACCTGCCGCCGTCTGCTTTGCAGAATAGCGGCCTGTAGCCGATTGGATTCACGGGCGATGCTTTCCGCTGTCCACTGGCGCAGCGCCTGTTCGATGATCGGCTTGCGGCGGAAATGCAGATGCCGCCCCATTGTCTGCATGATTTGAGGCGACTGCAGCCGTTTTTCATCCATTTCGGCGCGCATCGAATCCAGAAGCTGGAATTGCTTCAAGCATGCCTGCAGCACAAGAAAGATCGCGGTTTTCGAGCTGCTGATTTTTTGCATGGAGTGCAGAAAGGCGTTGAGATCACCGCCGAGGATGGCATCGACGGCGTCGTCAACCGAGATGGCGCTGGCGTCGCCGATTATTTCGGTAACGTGATGTTCTTCGACCGTATCGAAGCCGCGGCAGTAAAGAGCAAGCTTGCGCACCTCGTTTCGGGAAGCGATCCTGTCGCCGCCGATCAACGCGATCAGCGCCTGGCGTGCGGCCGGCGTAATGCCGAGCTTCTCTGCACCGAGCTCCGTATCGATCAAGGCATTCAGGGCGCGGCTGTCATCGGCGTAGGAGGGAATCGTCATGACGGATCGGGCGGCTTCCGCGGTCTTGCGCAGCAGGGAACCCTTCTTGAGGTCACCGGCCTCGACGATCAGATAAGCGGCTTCGATTGGTTTTTCGGCCAGCAGTGCCAAAGAATCGACGAGATATTTCTCGTTGGCGGCACCGCGGATCCAGATCAGTTTCTCACCGCCGAACAGGCCAATCGACTGGACCTCGTCGACCAGCCGACCGGGGTCTTTCTGCAGGTCGCCAATATCGAGCTTCGTCAGCGAGAAGGGATCATCGAGAGCAACACCGCTCTTACCGGCGAGCTGGGTTGCCCGTTCGGAAACAAGACCGCGATCCGGCCCGTAGATGACGTAAATCCGATAGTTCCGTGCCGATTTCTGCAGGAATGTCTCGAATTCGTGGGATTTTATCTCTGCCACATCTCCGCCCTCAGCGGCTGAGTGCAGCGGCGATATCGGCTCCCACGAATTCCGCCACCTGATCCGCCGCGCGGTTTTCGGCATCACGGATCGCCCGCTGCTTGGCGAATTCCTGTTCGGAAAAATCCACCAGCGCCGTGGTCGCGCGGCTGCCGGCCTTGATGACGTGATCGTCGGTCGCCGAACGCAGCGTGTAGGTGACGCTGACGGTCACACGGCCAGCGCGCGACGTATCCGTCGAATCCGTCAAGAGTGTGTCGGCAACAGACGTGGTAGCGCGAATCTCAACCTGATATTGCGGGTTTACCGCTTCACCGGCACCGCGCGATGCAAGGAAGATCAGGCGATTGCGCACCTGCTGCTCGACGCGGCTGCTTGCTGGGGAAAAGCCGACCGAGGAAAGCTTTTCGACGACGCCGGAACTCTCGGAGTAAAGCGGTCGGACCTGGCAGGCGGAGAGAAAAGCCGCCGAGGCAAAGATCATGGCGATGCCGGCATTGCGGGCCAGCTTGCAAGCGATATCAAACGACAATGTTTACAATCCTTTGGGGAACCACGATGATCTTCTTCGGTGCCTGTCCGTTCAGCGCGTTCTTCACCGCATCCAGATCCAGCACGGCGTCGGTGACGGCATTCTGATCTGCATCGCGAGAAATTGTCAATTCAGCGCGTTTCTTGCCGTTGATCTGTACCGGCAGGACGACATCGTTTTCGATGACGAGTGCTTCGTCGTATCGCGGCCAGCTCGTCCGGGCAAGCAGGCCTTCATTGCCAAGCGCGGCCCAGCACTCCTCAGCCAGATGCGGCGTCATCGGAGAGACGAGCTGAATTAGGATCTCGGCGGCATCGCGCACCGCCGCGCGATAGATGGCATCGCCCTCGCCTGCCGCAACTCTCGTCATCGGTGCGGCCAGCGCGTTGACGAGTTCGTAAATTCGGGCAACGGCCTTGTTGAACCACAGCTTGTCATAGTCGTTCTCGACAGCCTTCAGCGTCTTGTGGGCGGCCTGCGAGATTGACAAGGCTTCCCCATCGGTGGCCGGCGCAGGTACCACGGCGGAGAGCGCATCCGCTGCTTCGGAAATCAAGCGCCACAGACGCTGGGTGAAACGATGGGCGCCCTCGACGCCTGCCTCGGACCAGATGACATCACGCTCTGGCGGGGAGTCGGACAGAACGAAGAAACGAGCGGTATCGGCGCCGTAGGAGGCGATGATATCGTCGGGATCGACGACGTTCTTCTTCGATTTCGACATTTTCTCGATCGAGCCGATCGCAACTTCTTCGCCAGACGTCAGCAGGAAAGCCCGGCGTTTGCCGTCGAGTTCGTCGATGCGGATATCGGCGGGTGCCACCCATTCGCGGCTGGCGCCGGCGCCGCGGCTATAGGTCTCGTGGACCACCATGCCCTGGGTGAAGAGACCCTTGAAGGGTTCGGTGGCGGCGACGTGACCGGTCTCGCGCATGGCGCGGGTGAAGAAGCGGGAATAGAGCAAGTGCAGGATCGCGTGCTCGATGCCGCCAATATACTGGTCGACCGGCAGCCAGCGGTTTGCCGCCTCCGGATCGGTCGGCTTTCCTTCCCAGGGCGCGGTAAAGCGGGTGAAATACCAGCTCGAATCGACGAAGGTATCCATCGTATCCGTCTCGCGGCGGGCATCCTTGCTGCAGTTCGGGCAGGAGACATGGCGCCAGGTCGGATGACGGTCGAGCGGATTGCCCGGCTGGTCGAAGGTGACGTCGTCGGGCAGCTTGACCGGCAGGTCCGCCTTCGGCACCGGCACGACACCGCAATCATCGCAATGAATGACCGGGATCGGGCAGCCCCAATACCGCTGGCGGGAAATGCCCCAGTCGCGCAGACGGAAATTGACCTTGCGTTCGCCCTGCGGCGCATTGCCGAGCGAAGCGGCCGACAGCCGGTCGGCGACGATATTGAAGGCTTCCTCGGTCGTCTTGCCGTCGAGGAAGCGCGAATTGATCATCACGCCATCACCGTCGTAGGCCGTGTCGCCGACGGAGAAGCTTGCCGCATCGCCATCCCTCGGCATGACGACAGCCACCACCGGCAGGCCATATTTGCGTGCAAAATCAAGGTCGCGCTGGTCGCCTGAGGGGCAGCCGAAGATCGCGCCCGTGCCATAATCCATCAAGACGAAATTGGCGATATAGACCGGCAGTTCCCAGGAAGGATCGAACGGGTGCCGGACGCGGATACCGGTATCCATGCCCTTCTTTTCGGCGGTCTCGAGTGCTGCGAGTGAGGTGCCAGCGCGGCGGCACTCGTCGCAGAAGGCTTCGATATCAGGGTTCTTCCCGGCGGCATCCTTCGCCAGGGGATGATCGGCGGCGATTGCCAAGAAGGAAGCGCCGAACAGCGTGTCCGGCCGGGTGGTATAGACCGTCAGTTCGCTCTCGCCGGCAGGTGTCGTTTCCGGCACGATCTCCCAGCGGATCGTCAGGCCTTCCGAACGGCCGATCCAGTTCTTCTGCATCAGGCGCACTTTTTCCGGCCACTGGTCGAGCGTATCCAGCGCGTCCAGCAGATCCTGGCTGAAGTCGGTGATCTTGAAGAACCATTGCGTCAGTTCGCGCTGTTCGACCAGCGCACCGGAACGCCAGCCGCGGCCATCGATCACCTGTTCGTTGGCGAGCACGGTGTTATCGACAGGATCCCAGTTGACCTTCGACTGCTTGCGATAGACCAGGCCCTTCTCGAGGAAATCCAGGAAGAGATGCTGCTGGTGCTGATAATATTCGACGTCGCAGGTGGCGAATTCGCGGCTCCAGTCCAGCGAAAGACCCATGGCCTTCAGCTGCGCCTTCATCGAGCCGATATTCTGGTACGTCCAGGAGGCGGGATGCACGCCGCGCTCCATGGCGGCATTCTCCGCCGGCATGCCGAAGGCGTCCCAGCCCATCGGATGCAGCACGTTGTAACCGCGGGCGCGCTTGTAGCGGGCGACGACATCGCCCATGGCGTAGTTGCGGACATGACCCATGTGGATGCGCCCCGAGGGATAGGGGAACATTTCGAGGACGTAATATTTTTCGCGCGGATCGGCATTGTCGGTCTCGAAGACCTTGTCTTCATTCCATTTCTGCTGCCAGCGGGGCTCGGCATCGCGCGGATTATAACGTTCGGTGGCCATGGTATTCGTATATCCGGAAAATCAGGGGAGTTGGTCGAGACCTTCACCATGAAACCACCGTAGCGTCAAGTTTTGCAGGCGCTGCGAGCGTCCGATCTTGGTCATGACCAGGCGATTTCGCGAAGGCGGGTCTTGGCAAGCACAGGCTGGCTGGTTAGTTCATTGCCGATCCTTTCATGCTGGTATGTCGAGGCAGAACGATGGAACTTCAAGAGCGCTTGAACGATGTGCGGTCGCGGATTGCGGCCGGGGAACGCGAGGCAGGTCGTCCGGCGGGTTCCGTTCAGCTCGTCGCGGTGTCGAAGACCTTCGAGGCGGACGCGATCTGCCCGGCCATTGAAGCCGGGCAGCGTGTCTTCGGCGAGAACCGGGTGCAGGAAAGCCAGGGCAAGTGGCCGGCGCTGAAGGCCGAGCATCAGGATATCGAGCTGCATCTGATCGGACCGCTGCAATCGAACAAGGCGGCGGATGCTGTGGCGCTTTTCGACGTCATTGAGACGGTAGACCGGGAAAAGATCGCCCGCGCGCTTGCCGAAGAGATGAAGCGGCAAGGCAAGGCGCTGCGGCTCTATGTCCAGGTCAATACCGGGCTCGAACCGCAGAAGGCCGGCATCGCTCCTGACGACACGCCGGCCTTCGTCGCCCTCTGCCGCGACGAACTCGGCCTTTCGATCGAAGGTTTGATGTGCATTCCGCCGGCCGAGGAAAATCCCGGACCGCATTTCGCCCTGCTGGCTAAGCTCGCGCTCAAATGCGGCGTCGAAAAACTTTCCATGGGCATGTCGGGCGACTACGGGACGGCCATCGCCTTTGGCGCCACGAGCGTGCGTGTGGGATCAGCGATTTTCGGCACGCGCTGAAACGCTGCTTTGGTCGGGCTTCCTGTTCCCCTTAATGCCGCCTAGATTAGGTTTGCATGTCCTGGGGAGGAGCAGATGCGGAACGGCTATCATCAGGCCTATGCGGCCTGGAAACGCGATCCCGAAGCCTTCTGGCGCGAAGCGGCCAGTGACATCGACTGGTTCAAGCCGCCAGAGCGGATTTTTTCACCCAATGACGGCGTCTATGGCCGCTGGTTCTCAGACGCCGAAACCAATACATGCCACAATTGCCTGGACCGGCATGTGGCTGGCGGCCGCGGCGGCGAGACAGCCGTCATCTTCGACAGCGCAATGAACGGCGAAAAGCGCCGTTTCACCTATGATGAGGTGCTTCGGGAGGTGATGGCCATCGCAGCAGCACTGGTCGAGCGCGGCATCGGCAAAGGCGATCGCGTCATCCTTTATATGCCGATGGTGCCGGAGGCGGTCTTTTCCATCCTCGCCTGCGCCCGCATCGGGGCGGTTCACTCCGTCGTTTTCGGCGGGTTTGCCGCCAGCGAACTTGCTGCGCGAATCGACGATTGCGCTGCGAAGCTGGTGATCACCGCGAGCTGCGGGCTCGAGCCTGGTCGCATCGTCGCCTACAAGCCACTGGTCGATCAGGCGATTGCGATCGCGCGTTCGAAGCCGGATCGCTGTCTGGTGCTGCAGCGGCCGGAGCTTCGGGCAGATCTCGTCAGCGGTCGAGATCAGGATTTCGAGGTGGCGGTGGCGCAGCATCGTGGCGATGAGATCGCCTGTGTCTCCGTCAAGGCCACCGATCCGCTCTACATCCTCTATACCTCGGGCACGACGGGCCAACCGAAGGGCGTCGTGCGCGACAATGGCGGCCATATGGTCGCGCTCAACTGGTCGATGCGGAATATCTACGGCTTGAAGCCGGGCGAGGTCTTCTGGACGGCTTCGGATATCGGCTGGGTCGTCGGGCATTCCTATATCGTCTATGCCCCGCTGCTATCAGGCGTAACCACTCTGATCTTCGAGGGAAAACCGGTCGGCACTCCGGATGCAGGTACATTCTGGCGCATCGTTTCAGAATATCAGGTGCGGGTGCTCTTCACGGCCCCGACGGCATTCCGCGCCATCCGGCGGGAGGACGGTGACGGTGAACTGATGCGCCAATATCCCATGCCGGATTTGCGCGCTCTGTTTCTTGCCGGCGAGAGGGCGGATCCGGAGACGTTGAAATGGGCCGAGCGCATGCTTGGCATACCCGTCATCGATCATTGGTGGCAGACGGAGACCGGCTGGCCGATCGCCGCAAATCCGCTTGGTCTCGGCGCCCTTCCCGTCAAGCACGGGTCGCCGGCGTTGCCGATGCCCGGCTATGATATTGCGGTGCTCGACGATGCCGGTCATCCGATCGAGGTGGGAACACTCGGCAATATCGTCGTGAAGCTGCCCCTGCCGCCCGGCTGCCTGCCGACCCTCTGGAACGCTGACGACCGTTTTCGCTCGGCCTATCTCGATGAGTTTCCCGGCTATTACAAGACGGCCGATGCCGGCTATGTCGATGAGGACGGCTATCTCTTCATTATGTCGCGCACCGACGACATCATCAATTGCGCCGGGCATCGGCTCTCGACAGGGGCGATGGAGGAAGTGTGTGCGCGTCATCCCGATGTCGCCGAATGCGCGGTCATCGGCGTGATCGATGCGCTGAAGGGTCAGGCGCCCTGCGGTTTCCTGGTGCTGAAGCGACATGTTTCCCGTGACACGACGGCGATCGAATCAGAGGTCGTGGCGATGATTCGTGATTCGATCGGGCCTGTTGCCGCCTTCAAAACGGCCATCACCGTTAACCGGTTGCCGAAGACACGCTCCGGCAAAATCTTGCGCGGCACGATGCAGAAGATCGCCGACGGCATACCCTGGAAAATGCCTGCAACCATCGATGATCCAACGATTTTAGAGGAAATTGCCGAGGCGCTGCGCGGGCGCGGTTTAGGCTCCTTGCCGATGTGAATTAAACTTTCGGTAAGCCTAATTGAGGAATTGTTAACCATGTTGATGCAAGCATTTGTTAACGGCAATGGCTTGCATAGCAGGCTTTGCATGACGCGGTCGCCGTTACCGGCCTAGTCCGGATTGCCCCTTTCTCAACGATTGTGGAACGGATCATGACAAGCATCCTCACCAACAACGCTGCCATGGCAGCGCTGCAGACTTTGCGCGGCGTAAACGATAGCCTCAAGGACACCCAGGGTCGCGTTTCCTCGGGTTATCGCGTCGAAAAGGCGGCGGACAATGCCGCGTACTGGTCGATTGCTACGACCATGCGTTCTGACAACAAGGCGCTTTCGGCCGTCTCCGACGCGCTCGGGCTTGGTGCAGCGAAGGTCGATACCGCCTATTCGGCCATGGATAGCGCGCTCGATGTCGTCAGCGAAATCAAGGCCAAGATCGTCGCCGCCACGGAAAAGGGTGTCGACAAGACGAAGATCCAGCAGGAACTCGACCAGTTTCAGGAGCAGCTGCTCAGCATTGCCCAATCGGCATCCTTCTCCGGCGAAAACTGGGTTGCCGGCGCCTCCGGCACGAAGAGCGTCGTCTCGTCCTTCGTGCGCGACGGCAGCAATGCCGTTTCGGTCAAGACGACGGACTACGTGCTCAATTCGGGCACGCTTGGAAACGTGCTTTTCGGCATGACCAGCACCGGTGCGATCGAGACGAGCAGCGGTATCATCGGTACGGCCTTCAACGGAACCTATGGCGGTACCGTCATCGTCATGCCGTCGATATATGCTCTCGACATCACTGGTTTCACCCAGGGTCAGCTCGACGCAGCCCTGGCCGGTATCGAACTGGTTCTCGGCGCCATGACCGCCGCCGGCTCGGCGCTCGGCTCGATCTCGACCCGTATCCAGCTGCAGGAAACGTTTGTCAGCGGCCTTCACGATTCGATCGACTCCGGCGTCGGACGCCTGGTCGATGCTGATATGGAGGAGGAATCGAGCAAGCTCACGGCGTTGCAGACGCAGCAGCAGCTTGCCATCCAGTCGCTTTCGATCGCCAATAGCTCGGCGCAGAACATCCTCACCCTGTTCCGCAGCTAATCGAAACAGGCCATCCGCAACAAAAAACCCGCCGGTCAGCTCATACCGGCGGGTTTTTCATGCGATCTATGATGTCTCAGTACTGATCGTCATCCTCGTCCTTCGGCGCCGAGCGCAGCGAGCTCAGCTTGCGGAAGACGGCATCGGCGTCGATTTCCTTTTCCTTTTCCTCCTCGCGCTCGTAGCTCGGGGTCAGGCGCTCGGTTTCCTGGGCCGATTGCAGCGTCGCGCCAAGCTCGGCAGCGGTCGGCAGCGGACGGCCCTTGGAGGCCTTTTCCACTTCCATGTCGAGATCGATCTGGCTGCAGAGGCCAAGCGTGACCGGATCCATCGGCGCCAGGTTGGCGGAGTTCCAGTGGGTGCGCTCGCGGATCTGCTCGATCGTCGATTTCGTCGTGCCGACGAGGCGGGAAATCTGCGCGTCCTTCAGCTCCGGATGGTTGCGAACGAGCCAGAGAATGGCGTTCGGGCGGTCCTGACGCTTGGAAACCGGCGTATAACGCGGACCGCGGCGCTTGGATTCCGGCACCCGCACCTTCGGTTCGGAAAGCTTCAGCTTGTGGTTCGGATTGGCCTCGGCGCGGGCAATCTCGTCGCGGGAAAGCTGTCCTGTCGAGATCGGGTCGAGGCCCTTGATGCCCTGCGCCGCTTCGCCATCGGCGATCGCCTTGACTTCGAGCGGATGCAGTTTGCAGAACTGCGCGATCTGATCGAAAGACAGTGCCGTATTGTCGACGAGCCAGATGGCTGTCGCCTTCGGCATGAGCAGTGTTTGAGCCATGGATATAGTCCTTCTATCGTCCGCGCCGGTCGCGGTCCGTGGATTGTCACCACAATGTCCGGGAAATATGGCGCTATATAACCGCACTGTCGCAGAATTGCAATTCTTCCGAAATGAAATGACCTTTGTCTAATTGCCGTGGCGATGCGAACTGCTATGAATTGCCGTGATTTCAAGTCCGGGCCCTTCCCAGCTCAATCGGCCCGTCGCATGTCCCATGAGGAGGAGTTGCATGTCGGAGAAGATCTACCCGGTCACGAAGCCGGTGAAGGCGCGCGCCCTGATCGATAAGGAAAAGTACCTGAAATGGTATCAGGAAAGCGTCGAGAACCCGGACAAGTTCTGGGGCAAGCACGGCAAGCGGATCGACTGGTTCAAGCCCTATACCAAGGTCAAAAACACTTCCTTTACCGGCAAGGTTTCGATCAAATGGTTCGAGGACGGTCAGACAAACGTCTCCTATAATTGCATCGACCGTCATCTGAAAACGAATGGCGACCAGGTGGCGATCATCTGGGAGGGCGACAACCCCTATATCGACAAGAAGGTCACCTATAACGAGCTCTACGAGCATGTCTGCCGGATGGCGAACGTGTTGAAGAAGCACGGCGTCAAGAAGGGCGATCGCGTCACCATCTATATGCCGATGATCCCGGAATCGGCCTATGCGATGCTCGCCTGCGCCCGCATCGGCGCGGTGCATTCGGTCGTCTTCGGCGGTTTCTCGCCCGAGGCGCTGGCCGGGCGCATCGTCGACTGCGAATCCACCTTCGTCATCACCTGCGACGAAGGCCTGCGCGGCGGCAAGCCGGTGCCATTGAAGGACAATACCGATACCGCAATTGACATTGCGGCACGCCAGCACGTGATTGTGGAGAAGGTTCTGGTCGTTCGCCGCACCGGCGGCAAGACCGGCTGGGCGCCGGGCCGCGACCTCTGGTATCACCAGGAAATTGCCACCGTGAAGGCGGAATGCCCGCCGGTGAAGATGAAGGCGGAAGATCCGCTCTTCATTCTCTATACGTCCGGCTCGACCGGCAAGCCGAAGGGCGTGCTGCACACGACCGGCGGTTATCTCGTCTATGCGGCGATGACGCATGAATATGTCTTCGATTATCACCACGGCGACGTCTACTGGTGTACGGCCGATGTCGGTTGGGTGACCGGCCACTCCTATATCGTCTATGGGCCGCTTGCGAACTGCGCAACGACGCTGATGTTCGAGGGCGTGCCGAATTTCCCGGACCAGGGGCGTTTCTGGGAAGTCATCGACAAGCACAAGGTCAACATCTTCTATACGGCGCCGACGGCGATCCGCTCGCTGATGGGTGCCGGCGACGACTTCGTCACGCGCTCTTCGCGCTCTTCGCTGCGCCTGCTCGGCACGGTCGGCGAGCCGATCAATCCCGAGGCCTGGGAGTGGTATTACAATGTCGTCGGCGACAAGCGCTGCCCCGTCATCGATACGTGGTGGCAGACGGAAACCGGCGGTCACATGATCACGCCGCTGCCCGGCGCCACCGATCTGAAGCCCGGCTCGGCGACGATCCCGTTCTTCGGCGTCAAGCCGCAGCTGGTCGACAATGAAGGCAAGGTGCTGGAAGGCGCGGCCGACGGCAATCTGTGCATCACCGATAGCTGGCCGGGCCAGATGCGCACGGTCTATGGCGATCACGAGCGCTTCATCCAGACCTATTTTTCCACCTACAAGGGCAAGTATTTCACCGGCGATGGCTGCCGGCGCGATGCGGACGGCTATTACTGGATCACCGGCCGCGTCGACGACGTGCTGAACGTCTCCGGCCACCGGCTGGGCACGGCCGAGGTGGAATCCGCCCTCGTCTCGCATAATCTAGTTTCGGAAGCCGCAGTCGTCGGTTACCCGCATCCGATCAAGGGCCAGGGTATTTATTGCTATGTGACGCTGATGTCCGGTCACGAGGGATCGGATACGCTTCGGCAGGAACTGGTAAAACATGTGCGGGCCGAGATCGGCCCGATCGCCGCGCCCGACAAGATCCAGTTTGCGCCCGGCCTGCCGAAGACCCGCTCCGGCAAGATCATGCGCCGCATCCTGCGCAAGATCGCCGAAGACGATTTCGGCGCGCTTGGTGACACTTCGACGCTTGCCGATCCGGCAGTCGTCGACGATCTGATCGCCAACCGGCAGAATAAGGCGACCGCCTGATAGATCGAGCCGTTCCGGTCCCCTTCCGGGGCGGCTTATTTGCTTCCGCGTATTCGATGCGTGGTTTGCGGCATCCAGGCATGTTCACGGGCGAAGCCCTGAGAAGATTGCCGGCGAGGTCACGGCCGCTAGACGCGGCTGAAATACCTGGCGCCCAAAATATCGTTAGCCGGATTCTTAGTTTCATTCTGCTGCGGCCGCAGAAGCCAGCAGTAATATTGGCTTAGAAATCGATCGCCCTGCCATTGATTTCGTAGTCGCCGAAGCGCGCCGGCTCGGCTCCGCCGCGGCCGCCGATCTCCGGCTGCAGTTCCAGCGGCTTCTGGCTCTTTCGCCGCTCTTCGGCTTCGGCAAGGGCGCGTCTGGCAGCCGGGGACAGCATCTTGCGCGGCGGCTCCGATCCCTTGGCCATCGGCGTTTCGCTGTTGTCATTATCGGCGTCCTGCATGGCCGTCTCCTGCCGGAAATATTGAAAATGGCTGATGAATAACCAAATCATAATGCGCCGGTGCCGGGATTGAAAGCTTGTGACGCCGAAATCGGAGATGGAGATCCGCCATGAACCTCGTTCGCACTGCCATGTTGCTTGCTTTCATGACGGCGCTTTTCATGTTTGTCGGCTTCCTGATCGGCGGTCGCGCCGGCATGATGATCGCATTCGTCATTGCTGCCGGCATGAATTTCTTCTCCTACTGGAATTCCGACCGCATGGTGCTTTCGGCCTATCGCGCGCAGGAAGTCGACGAGCGCAACGCGCCGGAATTCTTCCGGATCGTGCGCGATCTCGCCCGCAATGCCGGCCTGCCGATGCCGAAGGTTTATCTTTACGACAGCCCGCAGCCGAATGCCTTTGCTACCGGCCGCAATCCCGCCAATGCCGCCGTCGCCGCCTCGACCGGCCTGCTCAGCGCCTTGTCTGCCGAGGAGGTCGCAGCTGTGATGGCGCATGAACTGGCCCACATTCAGAACCGCGACACGCTGACGATGACGATCACGGCAACGCTTGCCGGCGCGATCTCCATGCTCGGCAACTTCGCCTTCTTCTTCGGCGGCAACCGTGAGAACAACAGCAATCCGCTCGGCTTCGTCGGTGTCATCGTCGCGATGATCGTGGCGCCGCTCGCCGCCATGCTGGTGCAGATGGCGATCAGCCGCACGCGCGAATATTCGGCCGACCGCCGCGGCGCCGAGATCTGCGGCAATCCGCTCTGGCTCGCCTCGGCGCTCGGCAAGATCGCGCGGGGCGCTGCCCACGTGCCGAACGAGGATGCCGAGCGCAACCCGGCGACAGCGCATATGTTCATCATTAATCCGCTCTCCGGCGAGCGCATGGACAATCTGTTCTCCACGCATCCGAACACGGAAAACCGCATCGCCGCGCTGCAGGACATGGCGCAAAGCGGCATGAATGTCTCGACGTCGCCGGCTCGTGCTGCTAATCCGTCGCGCAAATCGCGCTCTGTTCCGGATACGGGTCTTGGTCGCGGTGGTTCGCAACCGCCAAAAGGTCCGTGGTCTTGAATTCAGACGGCACGAAGAAGCCATTCCGCAAGCATAAGCCCTCCACCGAGCGATTTGCTCCGGTAAAGCCTGGCTTGCAGGCCCGGGCCGCGGCGGCAAAAATTCTCGCCGCCGTCGTCGACCGCAAGCTGCCGCTCGACGGCGCTCTCGATCATGAACACGGCAATCCGGCCTATAGGGCGCTCGGCGAAAGCGACCGGGCGCTCGTCCGCGCCATCCTGAACACGACGCTGCGCCACCTGCCGCGCATCGATGCCGCGATTGCCGGCCTGCTGGATTCGCCGCTGCCGGAGGGCGCAAGAGCGCTGCATCACGTGCTCGCAATCGGGGCGGCGCAGATCCTCTATCTCGATGTGCCGGATCATTCGGCCGTCGATCTCGCCGTCGAGCAGGCCAATCAGGATCCGCGCAATCGCCGTTTCGCCAAGCTGGTCAACGCCATCCTCCGCCGGCTCGGTCGCGAGAAGGAGCAGGTGCTCGACGCCATCGGCAAGGTCGCGCCGATGCCGGCCTGGTTCATCGCCAGGCTGGAAAAGGCCTATGGCCGGGACACGGCGCTGGCAATTTCGGAATCCCAGCTCGAACCGGCGGCAATCGATCTGACCGTCAAGTCCGATCCCGAAGGCTGGGCGAAGCGGCTGAACGGCGTTGTTTTGCCCACAGGCGGCATTCGTCTCGCCGCCTTCGACGGCGGCATTCCCTCGCTCGAAGGCTTCGACGAGGGCGCGTGGTGGGTGCAGGATGCGGCGGCAAGCATACCGGCGAAGCTTTTCGGCGATCTCTCGGGCAGACGTACCGCCGATCTCTGTGCTGCGCCCGGCGGCAAGACGGCGCAGCTCATCCTTGCCGGCGGCGCGGTCACCGCACTCGACCAGTCCGAAAACCGGCTGAGACGGCTGCGCTCGAATCTCGACCGGCTCGGCCTCAAGGCGGAGACGATTGCGGCAGATCTGACGACATTCGAGCCGGCGGAGCGTTTCGACGCGATTCTGCTCGATGCTCCCTGCTCTTCTACCGGCACGACACGCCGGCACCCTGACGTGTTGTGGACCAAGGGGCCTGAGGATATCGCCAGGCTGGCGGTGCTGCAGGAACGGCTGCTGCGGCATGCGCTGACATTGCTGAAGCCGGGCGGCACGCTGGTTTTTTCGAATTGTTCGCTCGATCCTGTCGAGGGTGAGGATGTCGTCGCCCGTGTTCTTTCCGATATGGATGCGGTCGAGCGCGTTCCGATCGGCGCCGGTGACTGGCCGGGCCTTGAGACGGCGATCACGCCGCTCGGCGAATTCCGCACGCTTCCCACCATGCTGAAAATGCCTGACGGCATCGGCTCCGGCCTCGATGGCTTCTATGCGGCTGTGCTGCGGCGCCTGGCCTGATTGCAAGGCGTGAGCGCTTCGCGGCGAGCTGCACTATACGAGGTGCTTCCATAGCCTCGTGGCACCCATGCCGTTCTCCAAAACCGCCGCCATGATTTCAGGTGAAACGCGTCAATGTGCGTATATTCGAACCTTGTCACGAATTAATTCATTGCGGACGATGAAATCGGCCGCTTTTCACCTATTCTTAACCACGAGGGTCAATAGACAATAGAATATGCAGTCCGGTCGGCGTTTTGCGAGCATGTATGTTCGGGAGGCTTGGCGGCGCGCCTTGCGCCGCGTCGCGTTGTTGCGCCTGAAGCTCTTTCGTCATTCGATCAAGGTGCCCGAGCGTCTGATCGTCGCGCCGACCGATCTCCGCAGCATCGATCCGCATGTGGCCGACGAGATCCTCAACGGACGGTTTCTCCTGGCCGGGCGCATGCTGGAAACCAACGAGAAGTCGCCCTTCACCTTCACCCTGCCCTCGCGCCCCTTCGCGATCCGTCTTCACAGCTTCGGCTGGCTGCGGCATATGCGGGCGAACAAGACGGAGCGTAGTTCGGCTGTCGCCCGCGCGATCGTCGATAGCTGGCTTTCCATCCATGCCGGTCGCATGGAGGGGATTGCCTGGGAAACCGACGTCACCGCCCAGCGCGTTATTGCCTGGCTGTCGCATTCGCCGGTGGTACTGCAGAATGCCGACCGTGGCTTTTATCGCCGCTTCATGAAGTCGCTGGCGTTCCAGGTGAGATTCCTGCACCGGATGGCGCCGTTCACCCTCGGCGGCCTGGAGTTGTTTCGGCTGCGTATTGCGCTGGCCATGGCCTCCGTCGCCATGCCGGCGCGCGCCTCTACGCTCAGAAGGGCGGCGCAGGCGCTCGACCGCGAATTTGATAGCCAGATTCTGCCGGATGGCGGCCATGTGTCGCGCAATCCGCGCGTCGGGCTGGAATTGCTGCTCGATCTGCTGCCGCTCCGGCAGACCTATGTCAATCTCGGCCATGACCTGCCGCAGAAGCTGATCTCCGGCATAGACCGGATGTATCCGGCATTGCGGTTCTTTCGCCATCAGGACGGGGACCTGGCGCTCTTCAACGGGGCGACCTCGACGCTTGCAAATGAGCTGATGTCCGTGCTGCGATATGACGAAACCGCCGGTCAGCCGTTCAAGGCCTTGCCGCATTCGCGCTATCAGCGGCTTTCCGGGGGAAAAACGGTGATCATTGCCGATACCGGCACACCGCCTTCAGGAGGCGCGCTTCGCACCGTGCATGCCGGCAGCCTCTCCTTCGAGATGTCGTCCGGCCGCCATCGGTTCATCGTCAATTCCGGTTCGCCGAAATTTGCCGGGCACCGTTATGTCCAGATGGCGCGCACGACGGCGGCGCATTCGACCGTCATCCTCAACGACACGTCGTCCAGCCGTTTTTCGCCCTCGCCCTTCCTCAATCACGCGATCACCGAACCGGTGAGAACCATCACCGTCGAGCGTGCCGAAACCGAGGATGGACGCGACGGCATCAAGCTCAGCCATGACGGTTATCTCAGGGTGTTCGGCGTGCTGCACGAGCGTGAGCTGACACTCAATGCCGCAGGCTCGATCGTGACCGGCCGCGACCGGCTCGTCGTCCGCGAAGGATATGAGCATGACGAGCCCTTGAAGGCCGTCGCCCGTTTTCATATCCATCCTTCGATCGTCCTGCATCAGAGTGACGGGGAGTCCGTGCTGCTGACGGCACCGGACGGCGAAAGCTGGCTGTTTTCCGCACCTGGCAATGAAGTGCTGATCGCCGAGGACATCTTCTTTGCCGACAGCTCCGGCATCTGCGGTTCGGACCAGATCGAAATCGACTTCGATCTTGCCGAGAAGACGGAAATCCGCTGGTTTTTGTCCCGCAAAAGCTAGAGGCGGATGATTTTTTTGCCGAGTGGCCAAAGAAGGGGATTGCATCCACATCAAGGAAGTAAAGTACGATGCCGTCCAAAAATGGCTCGTGCTTTTCGACATCTGCTCTGAGGCCTGTTTGCGTGGCGGCAAACCTGTGCTAACGCGGCGCCAGCATGCGAACATCCCTTGCGGATGTCCTCCCGAAGCCCGAATGGAGAAGGTTTCATGGCCGTCATTTCCAAGAAGATCCCCGCCCCCGACAAGGTCGAAGTCAAGACCGCGCTCATCTCCGTCTTCGACAAGACCGGGATCGTCGAACTCGCCCACGCCTTGTCTGCCAGAGGTGTGCGCCTGCTCTCGACCGGCGGCACCTATAAAGCGATCGCTGCGGCCGGTCTTGCCGTCACCGATGTCTCCGAAATCACCGGTTTTCCCGAGATCATGGACGGGCGTGTCAAGACGTTGCACCCAATGGTGCATGGCGGCCTGCTGGCGATCCGTGACGACGGCGAACACCAGGAAGCGATGAAACAGCACGGCATCGAGGGCATCGATCTCGCCGTCATCAACCTCTATCCCTTCGAAGAGGTGCGCGCAGCCGGCGGCGACTATCCGACGACCGTCGAGAATATCGACATCGGCGGTCCGGCGATGATCCGCGCATCGGCCAAGAACCATGCCTATGTGACGACCCTGACGGATCCGGCCGATTATGCCGAACTGCTGGAGCAGCTTTCCGCAGATGACGGCAAGACCACCTATGCCTTCCGACAGCGTATGGCCGCCAAGGCCTATGCCCGCACCGCCGCCTATGATGCAATGATTTCCAACTGGTTCGCCGAGGCGCTGTCGATCGACACGCCGCGTCACCGGGTCATCGGCGGCGCGCTGAAGGAAGAGATGCGTTACGGCGAAAACCCGCACCAGAAGGCCGCCTTCTACGTGACCGGTGAGAAGCGCCCGGGTGTTTCGACCGCCGCTCTTCTCCAGGGCAAGCAGCTCTCCTACAACAATATCAACGATACGGATGCGGCCTACGAACTCGTCGCCGAGTTCCTGCCGGAGAAGGCGCCGGCCTGCGCGATCATCAAGCACTCCAATCCCTGCGGCGTCGCCACCGGATCGAGCCTGGTCGAGGCCTATCGGCGGGCGCTCGCCTGCGACTCCGTTTCCGCCTTCGGCGGCATCATCGCGCTTAACCGGACGCTGGATGCCGAAACGGCCGAAGAGATCGTCAAGCTCTTTACCGAAGTGATTATCGCGCCGGATGTCACGGAGGAGGCGAAGGCGATCGTCGCTCGCAAACCGAACCTACGACTGTTGTCTGCCGGTGGCCTGCCCGATCCGCGTGCCGCGGGCCTGACGGCAAAGACCGTCTCCGGCGGCCTGCTCGTCCAGAGCCGCGACAACGGCATGGTCGAAGATCTGGAACTCAAGGTCGTCACCAGGCGCGCGCCGACGGCGCAGGAACTGGATGACATGAAGTTCGCCTTCAAGGTCGGCAAACATGTGAAGTCGAACGCCGTGGTCTATGCCAAGGACGGACAGACCGCCGGTATCGGCGCCGGCCAGATGAGCCGCGTCGATTCCGCCCGCATCGCTGCGCTGAAGGCCGAAGAGGCCGCCAAGGCGCTCGGCCTCGCAGTGCCGATGACGCATGGCTCGGCGGTCGCCTCCGAGGCCTTCCTGCCTTTTGCCGACGGTCTTCTGTCGATGATCGCCGCAGGGGCGACGGCGGTTATCCAGCCGGGCGGTTCGATGCGCGACCAGGAGGTCATCGATGCAGCCAATGAACACGGCGTTGCGATGGTCTTCACCGGCATGCGCCATTTCCGGCACTGAATGAGGATTGGGCGCGGTCACGCGCTCATCTCCGGCTTGATCGGGCTCGTTCCTATGCCCGGTCGGCTGGATAGGGTGTACGGAACAAGAGCACCAGTCCGCCGGCAAGAAAGAGGATCAGCGTTGCCATCCCGAGCCGCGGTGATCCGCTCATATAAGTCACCAGAGAGAAGAGCAGCGTCGCCATGAAACTGGTGGCGCGGCCCGAAAGCGCGTAGATGCCGAAGTAGCGGCCGGCTTCCTCCGGGCTGACGCTGCGGGCGAGATAGGAGCGCGACGAGGCCTGCACCGGCCCGAAGGCGAGCCCGATCAGCAGACCATAGAGGATATAGGCCTTTTCCGCGGCAGTACCGAAAAGGCCGCCGGAATCGGCCGTCGGCAGCGGCATCAGTCCGAATAGGGTGTAACCCGGTCCTGTCGAAATGATGCCGATGGTGGCGAGAAGCAGCATCGTGAGGCTGATGACGACGGTCACCTTCGAACCGACGCTCTTGTCGACGCGGCCGGCGATCAGGCAGCCGAAGATCGCGACGACATTCAGGATGATGCCGTAGATACCGATCTCGATCGTTGCCCAGCCGAACATGCCGGCCGCGAAGATACCGCCAAGGATCAGCAGACCGTTGACGCCGTCCTGATAGATCATGCGGGCGATGAGGAATGTCAGGATGCCGCGGCGCTCTCTGAGCTCGCCAAGCGTGTTTTTGAGTTCCCGCAAGCCGGAGCGCACCGCGGTGCCGAAGGGAAGACCCTTGCCGACATCGGGCGTGAAGAAGAACATCGGCAGGATGAAGATCAGATACCAGACGGCCGAGATCGGCCCGGTGATGCGTGCATCCTGGCCTGTCTCAGGATCGAGGCCGAACAGGGGATCAAGGCCGAGGATGGTCTTGCCGGTCTCAGGGCTCGCCGCCAAAAGCGTGACGACGGCAATGAGCACGATGATGCCGCCGAGATAACCGAGCCCCCAGGCGGTGTTGGAGAGCTTGCCGACCTCGTGCTTGCCGACCAGGCGCGGCATCATCGAATCGTTGAAGACGATCGAAAACTCGGCCGAGATCGAGGCGAGGATCATGAAAATGACGGGATAGAGAACAGGCGAGCCGGGTGCGGCGAACCACAGGCAGAAGAGGCTGGCGATCTTGATGACCGCGAAGAAGCCGATCCAGGGTTTGCGTGCGCCGGATTGGTCGGCGATCGAGCCGAGGACGGGTGAGAGAAGGGCGATGATCACCGAGGAGATCGTCGCCATGTTGCTCCAGGTCGTCTGCGCGGAAACCGGGTCATCGGTCAGGCGGGAAACGAAATAGGGTCCGAAGATAAAGGTTGTGACCACGGTGAAGAAGGGCTGTGCTGCCCAATCGAAGAACATCCACCCCCAGATGCCCTTCTCCGTGGCCTTCGGCGGTTGCGTTCCTGTCCAGTCAATGCGATTCAACATCCGCTCCTTCTTTGACGCGGACTGTCTCACCTCACCCGGTCGCGCGCAAGATCGGTCAGGATACCTGCAGCAACGGTAATACGCGCGAGATTGGGATCGCCGCCGTCGCTGAGGGTTGAAAGCTCCTCGAGGATACGGTTGATGCGGATACGATCCTGCGCATGCCAGGCTTGAACGGGAAGCTTTTCCTTGCCGTGATCGGAAAGGGCCGAGATGACGATGTCGCGCCTTGCACTGGCGATTTGATCGATGCTGCGGGCAAGCGCCAGATTCTCGTAATGGTCTGAGGTGAGGATCCGCCCGCCCGCCGCCAGCAGCCTGCCGATACGGAAGGTCTGCGACACGGCGATGTAGTTCTCGGCGGCGCGTACCAGGGGTTCGCCGGTGCGCTCGGCGATCTGCATGATCTCCGGCACCAGTGCGAAGATCGGGAGGCTGGCGATGTCGGCGGCGAGTTTTTCGGGCAGGCCCGCCTGGCTGTACTCCGCCTGGCGCACGGCGACCTCGCCGGCCACCTGTCCGGCGAAGGCGGTTTTCAGCTTCTTCAGGGCTGTCTGCAGCCGGCTAATCACTTCCGCCATATCGGCCTTGGTCATGCCCGTTTTCAGCAGCAGGCGCGTCAGCACGATAAAGCTGTGGCTGATCTCCTCGTAGATGCGGTTTTGCATCTCGCCTGATATCTTGCCGTCCAGGGCGTCCGTCCCGGCCCAGAGGCTGGTCAGGTCGAAACCGTCTCTAGCGACGATTGCGGCGCGCACCACTTCCGGTGCTGAAGCCGCCGTTGCGTCCATCATGGCAATGGTGAAGCTCGGCCCACCGCGGTTGATCGCTTCGTTGGCAAGCACGGTGGCGACGATTTCGCGCTTCAGGCGATGGCCGGCGATATCGCCGGCGTTCGACTTCTGCATCTTCACGGGGAAATAATTCGACAGCGTCGTGGTGAAATAGGGATCGTCTGGCAGATCGCTTGCGGCCAGCGCATCGAAGAGCACGATCTTGGCATAGGATACCAGCACGCCGATTTCCGGCCGCGTCAGTGGCTTGCCGGCAGCATAGCGTTCGGCGAGGGTCTGGTCGTCCGGCAGCGTCTCGACTTTGCGATTGAGCTGCTTGGCGCCTTCGAGAACCGTCATGAAGCGCGCAAGTTCCAGGCCATTTGCCGTACCCTTGCGTTCTGTCAGCGAGATCGCCAGCGACTGCAGGTAGTTGTTGCGCAGCACCAGGGTCGCCACTTCGCCGGTCATCGAGGAAAGAAGCTGGTCGCGTTTTGCCCGCGTCAGGCGCCCGTCATGCATGGCGGCCGCCAGCGCGATCTTGATATTGACCTCGACGTCCGAGGTGTTGACGCCGGCCGAGTTGTCGATGGCGTCGGAGTTGCAGCGCCCACCTTTCAGACCGTAGGCGATGCGGCCTTTCTGGGTAACGCCGAGGTTTGCGCCCTCGCCGATCACCTTGGCGCGCACCTCAACAGCGGTGATGCGGATCGGGTCGTTGGCGCGATCGCCAACTTCGGCGTCGGTTTCGGACGGCGCTTTCACATAGGTGCCGATGCCGCCGAACCAGAGCAGGTCGACCTCACTCTTCAGGATCGCCGTCATGATCTCGAAGGGCGTGGCGACAGCCTTGTCGATACCGATTGCGGCAACTGCTTCCGGCGTCAGTTTGACCGATTTCGCTGCGCGAGAAATGATCATCGCACCCTTCGACAGCACGCTCTTATCAAAATCCTGCCAGCTCGAACGCGGCAGGTCGAAGAGCCGCTGGCGCTCAGTCAGCGTCTTTTCCATATCGGGATCGGGATCGATGATGATGTCGCGGTGATCGAAGGCGGCAATGAGCCGGATCTTGGGAGAGAGCAGCATGCCGTTGCCGAAGACGTCGCCCGACATGTCGCCGACGCCGGCGACGGTGAAGGGCGTCGTCTGGATGTCGATGTCCATTTCCCGGAAATGGCGTTTCGCGGTTTCCCAGGCGCCGCGGGCGGTGATGCCCATCTTCTTGTGGTCGTAACCGGCCGAGCCGCCGGAGGCAAAGGCGTCGTCCAGCCAAAAGCCGGCTTCCTGCGCCAGTGCATTGGCGGTGTCGGAGAAGGTCGCGGTGCCCTTGTCGGCAGCGACGACGAAATAGGGATCGTCACCGTCGAGCCTGACGGTATCCTTCGGCGGGGCGATGTCGGCGCCAGATATATTGTCGGTGATCGAAAGCAGCGTGCGGATATAGGTCTTGTAAGCCTCGCGGCCAGTATTGAAGATCTCGTCGCGGCTGCCGCCGACCGGGAGCTTCTTCGGATAGAAGCCGCCCTTGGCGCCGACCGGCACGATGACCGCATTCTTCACTTGCTGCGCCTTGACGAGGCCGAGCACCTCGGTGCGGTAATCCTCGGCGCGGTCCGACCAGCGCAGGCCGCCGCGCGCCACCTTGCCGAAGCGCAGGTGCACACCTTCGACTTCGACGCCGTAGACGAACATCTCGCGGAAGGGTTTCGGTTCCGGCAGCCCATCGACCAGGTGCGGATCGAGCTTGAAGGCCAACATCGGTTTCGGCGAGCCGTCCGGGTTCTTCTGGAAATAATTGGTGCGCAGCGTCGCATCGACGATGTTGACGTAGCGGCGCAGGATACGGTCGTCGTCGAGGCTCGGCACGTCGGCAAGCTCGGCCTCGATCGCCTGGTGCAGTTCGGCAAGCTTCTTGACGCGGGCCTTCTCCGAAAGCCGGGTGTCGAGTGTGTCGTGGAACAGCCGGAAGATGGCGGCGGCGACGACGGGATATTTATCGAGCGTCGTTGCGATATAGTCTTGCGAATAGGCGATGCCGGCTTGGCGGAGATAACGGGCATAGGCGCGCAGCACGTTGGTCTCGCGTGCCGAAAGCCCGGCCGAAAGAATCAGCCGGTTGAAGCTGTCATTGTCGATCGTGCCGGCGAAGGCGGCGACGAAGGCTTCCTCGAGGGCGGCGCCGTAACGCGCCAGATCGATTTCGCCACCATTGCGGGCCTCGAGCTCCATGTCGTGCAGCACGACGAGTTTCTTTTCTCCATCGGCGACCGGCACCCCGATGTCGAAAGTGCGTTCACTGACGACATTGAAGCCGAGATTCTCGAGAAGCGGCACGCGGCGCGACAGCGCCAGCTGGCCGCCGGCGTGGAAAATCTTCAAGGAAAGGATGCGGCCCTGTTCTTCCTGACGATGGTAGAACTGGATGCGCAGCGGTTCGCCGGCGGCGCAGGCACCGATATCGGCGAGGTCGGCCACGGTTTCCTCCGGCGTGAAGGAATCCTGGAAGGCCTGGTCGACGGATATCTTCGGGGCCTTGGCGCCTGACAGCGCCTCGAAACGGTCGTCCCAGCGGGCCGTGATCTCGCGGATCACCTGCTCGAGTTTTGCCTGCGGAATGCGTGGCGTCTTGCCGCCCGAGCGGCCGATGATGAAATGCACGCGCGCCACGCCGCCTTCCGGGAAAGCCGGGTAATAGGCGGAGACACGGCCGTCATAGACAGTCTTCAGATAGGTGCCGATCCGTTCGCGGACGATCGAATCATATTCCTCACGCGGCACATAGATGATCACCGAGACGAAGCGGTCGAAATGGTCGATTCGCGGCAGGACGCGGACGCGCGGCCGATCGGCCAAGTCGTTGATCTGTTCGGCAAAACTTGCAAGCAACGTCGTGTCGATCTGGAAAAGATCGTCGCGCGGATAGGATTCCAGGGTGTTGTCGAGCATGCGGCCGGAATGGCTCATCGGGTCGAAGCCGAAATGTTCCTTCACCTTGTCGATCTTGGAACGCAGCAGCGGGATTTCCGAGGCGAGCGAGGTATAGGCGGTCGAGGTGAAAAGGCCGACGATGCGCAGCTCACCGGTGACGTTGCCCTCCGCGTCGAAGCGCTTGACGCCGACATAATCCATATAGGCGCGGCGATGGACGATCGATTTCACATTCGCCTTGGTGACGATCAGGAAGTCGGGGCCGTCGAGGAAGGCAAGGATCTCAGGCGTCGTCGTCACGGCGTCCTTGCCGGTGCGCAGCACGAGAACATCGGGGTTGGAAAGGATGCCGAGGCCAGCACCCTTGTCGCGCTCGACCCTGGCATCGGTCCCCTTGCCGGAATAGACATATTCCCGCATGCCGAGGAAAGTGAAATTCTCATCGCGCAGCCAGGTCAGGAAAGCGACGGCTTCGTCGCGATCGGCCTTCTTCCGGCTGGCGCCGTTGGCCGCAAGCTCGGCGATCACTCCGTCGATCTTGGAAAGCATCGGCTTCCAGTCGAAAACCGACAGGCGGACCTGTTCGAGGACTTTTTCGATGCGTTTGACGAGATCGGCGGCCTGGGCGGAATTGAGGGGCGCTATATGAAGCTGGATATGGCTGACGCGGTTGGCCGGATCGCTCGGGTGATCGGCGGAATACGTCGTCAGCGCCTTGCCCTTTTCCATGACAAGGATGGGATGCACGGCCATGAACAGGTCGCGGTAGGTGCTCGTCACTTCGCCCATGACCGATTCAAACAGAAAAGGCATGTTCTGGTCGGTGACTGAAAGCACCGAGACGGCGATGCCATCAGGCGTCACATCGGCAATCGTGTCGATGCTGACGCGGGGCGCCTTGCCGTTCCAGGCAGCAAGTTCCTTTGCCGAATGCACCGCGGAGAGCGCCAGCATTTCCGGCGTATAGAGTTCGAGATCGTCATTGCTTGCCCGGCCGAAGAGAATTTCCGGATCGAGATGCGCCTCGCCTGTCGCCTTGGCGATCTTGCGCGCGCTTTCGATCTGCTTTTCCCGTTTCGGATTGTTTCTGGCAGCCATGGATCGCCTCCCTCAATGTCTGATTTTTTGCAAGCTAGCAGAAGATTCTTCGAAAAAATCTCTAAAAGAGCGGTCCGAAGGATTGTTTTGACGCTTTTTGGCGCGGGAAACGAGAAATTGTAAGAGATTTTCCGCTTTCTTCGGCAAGCGAAAGCGAAAGTCCCGTCTTCCTGTTTTTCGTTCCGCCGAACATTTCCACGCCCGCATGAAGAATGGTTGACAGCGTGGCGTCAAAAAGATCATCAAACGCGGTCATCATTCGGATCTTGGATATCATGTCGGAAAATGCAGCGGGCGCAGTCATCGTCATTTCCAGCCATGTGGTGCGGGGCTCGGTCGGAAACCGGGCAGCCGTCTTTGCGCTGGAGACGCTCGGTCATCCGGTCTGGGCCTTGCCGACCATCGTGCTGCCCTGGCATCCCGGCCACGGCCGCTCGACGCGGCTGACTTTTGCGGAAACGGATTTCGACGCGGCGATCGACGATCTGATCCGCGCGCCCTGGATCGGCGAAGTCAAGGCGGTGCTCTCGGGCTATTTTGGCAATGCCGCCCAGGCGCGCTCGGTTGCCCGGCTGATCGGTGCGTTGAGGCAAAACAATCCCGAGCTGCTCTATGTCTGCGATCCCGTCATGGGCGATCTCGGCGGCCTTTACGTGCCGGAAGCGACCGCTGAGGCCATTCGCGACCATCTCATTCCGCTCGCCTCGCTGGCGACGCCGAACCGCTACGAGCTCGCATGGCTTTCGGGGGCAGCTCTCGAAGACAACAGCGCGATCATGGAGGCGGCGCTCGCGCTCGGACCATCGCGCATGCTCGTCACTTCGGCGGTGCCGATGATGGCAGGCGGTACCGGCAATCTCTATCTTTCCGGCCGTCACGCCCTTCTCGCCGAGCATCGCGTCGTCGACAACCCGCCGAATGGTCTCGGCGACCTCATCGCCGCCGTCTTCCTGTCGCGCCTGCTTTCCGGGATCGAGGACGAAAAGGCGCTGCAGCTTGCCACCGCCAGCGTCTTCGAGGTGCTTGCGCGTGCCGTCAAGCGCGGCAGCAACGAGTTGATGCTGGCAAGCGATGCTTCCAGCCTTTCGACGCCGATGGCCATGGTTCAGATGCGCCGGCTCGTGCACCCGGCGCAGCGGCGGAAAAAATGACGCATCTGCCAATATGCTCATTTTGCAGTGCAGCAGTTGATCTTGTCTTCGGCGCGCGCTAATCCAGAAGCATGCAGCGTTTTCCAAATCCCCTTCTGGACGGCTATCGCAACTTTATGAACGGGCGTTATGCCGACGCCCGCGACAGGTATCGGCAGCTTGCCGAAAACGGTCAGAGTCCCCATACGCTTGTCATTGCCTGTTCGGACTCGCGCGCGGCACCGGAGCTGATCTTCGATGCCGGCCCGGGCGAGCTCTTCGTCATCCGTAACGTCGCCAACATGGTGCCGCCCTACGAGCCGGACGGTCATTTTCATTCGACCTCGGCCGCACTCGAATTTGCCGTACAGGTGCTGAAGGTCTCGGATATCGTCGTGATGGGCCATGGCCGCTGCGGCGGCATCCGCTCAGCACTCGATCCGAATGCCGAGCCATTGTCACCCGGCGATTTCATCGGCCGCTGGATGTCGCTGGTCAAACCCGCCGCCGAGCAGATCCAGAGCAACGACGTGATGACGGCCGCCGAGCGGCAGACGGCGCTGGAGCGTGTCTCCATCCGCAATTCGATCAACAATCTCAGAAGCTTTCCCGACATCAAGGCGCTCGAGGAGGCGGGAAAGATTCATCTCCACGGTGCCTGGTTCGACATTTCGACCGGTGAACTCTGGGTCATGGACGCCGAGACACGCGACTTCATTCGTCCCGAAATCTAGGGACATGCCAGTTTATCAGTTTTTTAAGGATTGTTGTTAAGCTCGCCGTCAATTGGTCGCGCACGACCGACGTTTTGATCACCGTGGCGATTGGCGATGAAGTTCGAAACCATCAAAAGGGTTATCCTGGCCGCCATCATGCTGCCCTTCGTCTTCATGCTTATTGAAGGCGTCGTCGTCATACGTTCTTCGGTCAATCAATACTGGAACCTCGAAAAGGACCGGCAGTTCGCCGATGTGCTTGCCCGTGGCGGGTCGATCGCCGCAACGGAGATTCTGACCGAAATTGGCGCCACCCGCCGCTACCTCGCAGACCCCAGCAGCAGGACTGCCATCGACATGCAGCAAAGCCGGGTGACGCTCGATCGCGAACGCCACGCTTTTTATGCCAGCCTGCCCTCCCGCGATGCGCTCGACGAGGGGCTCGTCGGCGAATTATCGATTCTCAGCCTTGCCTACAGCCGCATCGTCGCGGCGCGCAGCGCCGTAGACCAGGGGCGTTATACCGGCAGTGATCCCGGTTCCATCTACTGGTATGCGGCTCTCAAGCAGCTTGCCGTCGTCGATGCGCTTTCGCCGCTGATCAGCGATCCGGTGCTGCTTGAGAAATCCAACCAGCTGATGGGTATCCTGCTGACCTATTACGGCGAAAGGCTGATCACCGGGATCGGCACCCGTTATCTCAACCAAGGGGCTTCCGCCAGATTGCCGGTGGAGCTTTTCGTACAGGGCAAGGTCATGCTCGGCGAGGGCATGGATCACATGGTTTTCCATTCCTCCGCGCCGGTCGTGCGCCACATCGTTGCTTATCTCGGCCGCAGCAGCCAGGTAAAGGCGAATGCGATCACCGATGCCATTCTCGCCGGATCGCGGCCGACACGCGCCGTGCATGACGTCTGGGCCGCCGCGCAGAGCGAGCGCATGACCTTCCTGCAGCAGAAGATGATCGAGGCCGCAAAGGATATTCATGAGACCGGCGAAAGCCTTTCGACGCGCTCGCACATACACCTGACACGGATCCTGGCGCTGTGTGCCGGCCTGCTGATACTCGCCACATTGGTGCTGCTGCTGGCGGCAAAGGGCCTGCGCCTGATCGACCGGCTGACCCAGGATCGGGAGACGCTGGTGGGCGAGTTGCGCAGCGCCGCCCAGACCGATCTTCTGACCGGCCTTTACAACAGGCGCGGCTTCGAGGTCGCCGCATCCGCACTTCTCACACAGGCCGAGCACGGATCACGCTGGATTTCCGTCGTGCTGTTCGACCTCGATCATTTCAAGAAGATCAACGACCTTCACGGGCATGACGCCGGCGATGCCGTGCTCCGGCATGTCGCGGGCGTCGCGCGTGAGAATTTTCGTTCCTTCGATCTGCTGGTGCGCCATGGCGGCGAGGAGTTCCTGGCGCTTCTGCCGGATTCGACGCCTGACGATGCTGCAATCGTTGCCGAGCGTGTGCGGCTGGCGATCGAGGCGGCGGAAATCCCCCTGCCGAGCGGCGATGTTCTCAAGGTGACGGCGAGTTTCGGATGCGCCGGACGGGCAAATGAAGCCACCAACCGGAACTTCGAGGATCTGGTCAAACGCGCCGACCTGGCGCTTTATGCCGCCAAGGCCTCCGGCCGCAATTGCGTCGTCTCGGGACCAATCATCCAGGCCCCGGTGCAGGAGGAGCGACGCAAGGCGGCTTCCGGCGGCGGCTTTGATTCCCGCAAATGAAAAACGCCGCATATCGCAGCGGCGTTTTCGCGTATTCTATCGGGCCTATTTGCCGTCGATCTGCTGACCGATATAGGCGATCGCCTGCTGGTAGACGCTGGCGGCGTTCCAGCCCTGGATGGCGACGAAATTCGGCTCTCCCGGCTGATAGCCGGCGCCGGCGCGCCAGCCGTGGCCCTTGAGGAAATTCGCCGTCGAGGCCAGTGCATCGGCGCGGGAACCGACCATGTCGACGCGGCCGTTGCCGTCGCCGTCGGCGCCGAAGCGCACGACATTGCGCGGCAGAAACTGCGTCTGGCCGATTTCACCATGGGCAGCGCCCTTGGCCTGTGGGCTCAGATAACCCTCGGAGACGAGCTGGAGTGCTGCATAGAGCTGGTCGGTGAAATATTGCGAACGACGGCAGTCATAGGCAAGGGTCGAAACAGCCGACAGCGTATGCTGGTTGCCCATGTAGCTGCCGAAACCGGTCTCCATGCCCCAGATCGCAATCAGCGGGCCGGCCGGAACGCCGAAACGGCGCTCGATCGAGGCAAAAAGCGCCTGATTGGCGGCCTTCATGCTGCGACCGCGGGAGATGATCGCGGCACCGCCGCGCTTCTGCATGAAAGCGTCGAAGGAGAGCTTAAAGCTCTTCTGGCCGCGGTCGGCGGCAATCGTCGGCCTGTTGTAATTGACGTTGGCGAAGGCGCGGTCGAGGACCGAGCGGCTGACGCCGTTTGCCGCCGCTTCCTGCTTGAAGTCGGCGACCCATGCACCGAAACCGCTGCTATTATTACCGCATTGAGCGCCCTGGGCCGCTGCCGGCAGCGCGTGGAGGACGCCCGCCACCGTCAACGCCGCCAGAAAGAATGTTGTCATGCGCATGAGAAACCCCGCTTCCGATCTACTGAAGCGCGCCGCGGCCGATCGGGGCCATTCGACGCGCTCAAAGTCTTCGTTCTGTTCATGTCGCTGTCCCGAACCGCTGCACGGTTTTGGACGGCATGCTTTGGCTTGACGCCGGGCAGAATGCCAGCCGAAGGCGATCTTGTCACGACCACCTTTTTCAGCAAGCGCTTATGGACAGAAGCGTCCACAATTCGGCAAAAAGCCCTGCCTCATCATCAGCAGGGCTTTAGCATATTATGGTTTACAAATGGTATCAGGCAGCCTGCTTGCGCGGCTTGACGAGACCACGATTGACGAGCAGCTCGGCGATCTGGATGGCGTTCAACGCAGCGCCCTTGCGCAGATTGTCGGAGACCACCCAGATGTTCAGGCCGTTTTCGACCGTCGCATCCTCGCGGATGCGCGAAATGTAGGTCGCATCCTCGCCGGCGGATTCATAAGGCGTGATGTAGCCGCCATCCTCGCGCTTGTCGATGACGAGGCAACCCGGTGCATCGCGCAGGATGTCGCGGGCCTGGTCGGCGGTGATCTCGTTTTCGAATTCGATGTTGACCGATTCCGAATGACCGATGAAAACCGGCACGCGCACCGCGGTGCAGGTCACCTTGATCTTCGGGTCGAGCATCTTCTTCGTCTCGGCCAGCACCTTCCATTCTTCCTTGGTGTAGCCGTCCTCCATGAAGACGTCGATATGCGGGATGACATTGAAGGCAATACGCTTGGTGAATTTCTTGTTCTCGATCGGATCGGCGACGAAGACGGCGCGTGTCTGATTGAAGAGCTCGTCCATGCCGTCCTTGCCGGCGCCGGAGACCGACTGGTAGGTCGAGATGACGACACGCTTGATCTTGGCGAAGTCGTGCAGTGGCTTCAACGCCACCACCAGCTGGGCGGTCGAGCAATTCGGATTGGCGATGATGTTGCGCTTGGTGAACTGGCTGATGGCATCCGGGTTGACTTCCGGCACGATCAGCGGCACGTCGGCGTCGTAGCGCCAGGCCGAGGAATTGTCGATGACGATGCAGCCCTGCTGGCCGATCTTCGGCGAGTACTTCTTGGAGACCTCGCCGCCGGCCGACATCAGGCAGATGTCGGTATCGGAGAAATCGTAATTCTCCAGATTGGAGACCTTCAGCGTCCGGTCACCGTAGGAAACCTCGGTGCCCTGCGAACGCGAGGAGGCGAGTGCCACGACCTCATCGGCGGGGAAGCCTCGCTCCGAGAGGATGTTGAGCATCTCCCGGCCGACATTTCCGGTTGCTCCCGCAACTGCTACTTTGAAACCCATTTCTCAAGCTCTCTTTCTCTTCTCTCCTCTTGTCCGGTGAGGGGAAAGGCGCGACTAATCGCGTCTTCCTGTCCCCAGCCGAGCCGGGGAGAGAGCGGCAGGCCAGAGACGTCAGACGGTTTTCGTCGTCGTTTTGGCCTTGGTTTTGGAAGAAACCGGAACGGCAATGTCCACCCCGGCAACTCGTGCCCGGTCATTGCATTCGGCAATGGCGTGTTCGTCGCGAACCATGGAGATTCCTTTTCCGCTGTTGCTCTTAGAAGGTTTTCCACAGGAGTCAAGGTTTTTGCGCTCAGAGCCGGCAGGCGAAAGCGGCGACCGCAATGCTGCGACGTTTTGTCATGCCGCTGTCATCCTCGGGAGGTATCCCGGCGCGGTTGTTAATGTCTGCAACGAAAACGGGGGTTTTCCATGCGTACGCTTCTTGCCGCCTTTGCGGCCACCACCATCCTTGCGGGCGCCGCTCAGGCGACGACGGTCTATCCGCTTGATCGCGCGACGATCCTTGCCGGTTCGCCGTTCGATTTCAAGGTCGAGCTCAACAAGCAGGTCAAGCTCGAAGACGTGAAGATCACGGTCAACGGCCAGGACTATAAGACCGTGCTTGGGGGCGAGGCGCAGTTCGTCGAACTGGAAAAGGGCAAGGACGACAAGGCTCTCGGTTCCGCTATCCTGCTGCGCGGCCTGAAGATTTCCGCTCCTGGCGACTACAAGATCGAAGTCGCTGCCGGCGACGAAACGAAGTCCGTCACCTGGAACGTTTACGAAACAGCGGCCCAGCCGAAGGCCAAGAACATCATCTTCCTGCTGGGTGACGGGCTATCCGTTGCGCATCGCACCGCTGCCCGCATCATGTCCAAGGGCATGACCGAAGGTAAGGCGAATGGCCGCCTGAATATGGATGATCTCGAGCGTATGGCTTTTATCGGCACGTCGGCGACGAATGCCGTCGATACGGACTCGGCCAACACCATGTCGGCCTACATGACGGGTCACAAGACGGCCGTCAACGCGATCGGCGTTTACGCGGACCGTACGCCGGCATCCCTCGATGATCCGCGTGTTGAAACCTTCGCAGAAGCCGTTCGCCGCCTGACCAAGAAGTCGATCGGCATCGTTGCAACGGCCGAGGTCGAAGACGCCACGCCGGCTGCGGTCGTTGCTCACACCCGCAACCGCAACGACAAGGCCGACGTCGTCGGCATGCTGCTCGACGTCAAGCCGGAAGTCCTCCTCGGCGGCGGCTCGGCCTATTTCCTCGGCAAGGAAGTCGCCGGTTCCAAGCGCAAGGACAATCAGGACTACATCAAGCAGTTCCAGGATGCCGGCTACAAGCTTGCCACCGACAAGAACGAGCTCGCAGCCAATGCATCGGCTGAAGGCAATCTCCTCGGTCTCTTCCACACCGGCAATATGGACGTCACGCTTGATCGAGAGTTCCTGAAGAAGGGTACCGTCGACAAGTTCCCGAACCAGCCAGGCCTCGTCGCCATGACCAAGGTTGCGCTCGACCGCCTCTCGAAGAATCCTGATGGCTTCTTCCTGATGGTCGAAGGCTCCTCGATCGACAAAATGTCCCATCCGCTCGATTGGGATCGTGCCGTCTACGAAACCATCGAATTCGACCAGGCCATCGGCGTTGCCCGCGAATTCCAGAAGGCGCATCCGGATACGCTGATCGTCGTCACAGGCGACCACACACATGGCGTATCCATCATCGGTACCGTCGATGATGAAAAGCCCGGCACGGAAATGCGCGAAAAGGTCGGGACCTATGCCGAAGCTGGCTTCCCGAACTACAAGGACGAAAACGGCGACGGCTATCCCGATAAGGTCGATGTCAGCCGCCGCCTGTTCCTGAGTGCCAACAATGGCCCGGATCACTACGAGACCTTCCGTCCGAAGCTCGATGGTCCGTTCGTTCCGGCTGTCCAGAACGAAAAGAAGGAATATGTCGCCAACGAGCAGTATAAGGATGTTCCCGGCGCGGTCTTCGTTCAGGGCAATATTCCGAAGAGCGGCGATAGTGGTGTCCACGCAGCCGACGACGTCGTCCTTCAATCGGCTGGTCCGGGCGCTGAAGGTTTCCATGGTTACATGGAACAGAGCGACGTCTATCGCGTGCTCGCCGACACCTTCGCTCTCGGCGCCAAGCAGACGAACTGATCTGCCGATCCGGCTAGGCCGCTTGCCGGCCTTGCCCCTTTCACCGATCATGGTCCCGGCCGTTCAGCGGCCGGGACTTCATTCTTGGAGATCGCCATGGAAAAGCTCCCTTCGCTGCATCTCAGCCGCCGCGGCCTGATCGGCGCCATCGGCACGCTGGCCTTGGCCGCTGTTGCTCGCCCGAGTTCTGCTGCGGATTCCTTGATCAGCTTCGATGAGCTTTACGGCAAGTTCGGCGTGCTCGGCCTCGAATTCTCCGACAAGGTGAAGCGCCTTGCCGGCAAAGGGATCAGCATGAAAGGTTTCATGGCGCCGCCATTGAAGGCCGAGGCCCAGTTCTTCGTGCTCACCGAGGTGCCGATGTCGCTCTGCCCCTTCTGCTCCTCGGATGCGGACTGGCCGGACAATATCGTCGTCGTCTATCTCGGCGAGAAGCAGACCTTCGTGCAGCCGCGCCAGACGATCGAAGTGCGTGGTACGCTTGAATACGGTTCGTGGACGGATCCGGAGACAGGCTTCGTCAGCCTGCTGCGGATCCGCCAGGCCGAATATTCCGCCGTCTGAACCGATATGCTCGCTCTCGATATCGAAAACCTGACCGTTGCCTTCCCAGGCCTGTCCTCGCCGGCACTGGCGATCGACCGCCTGTCGATCGATGCCGGCAGCAGGGTCGCCATTACAGGCGCGTCCGGCTCCGGCAAGAGCACCTTCGTCAATATCGTTGCCGGGCTGGAGCGGACACGGCAAGGCCGCATCCGCTGGAACGGCGAGGATATCGCGGGTTTTTCAGAAAGCCGGCGAGACCGGTTCCGTGCCGCCAATATCGGCCTGGTCATGCAGGAGTTCCATCTCTTTCCCGGCCTGTCGGCGTTGGAAAACGTGCTGCTGCCGGCGCGGCTTGCCGGCGCTGCCACGGCTGATGTCATCGAGCGGGCGCATGCGCTTTTGAGCACGGTCGGTCTTTCCCGCCCCGACCAGAAGATCGAAACAATGTCGCGCGGCGAGATGCAGCGTGTGGCGATCGGCCGGGCGCTGCTGCGTAAGCCCGGCGTCATCATCGCCGACGAGCCGACCGCAAGCCTCGATGCCGAAAGCGGCGAGGCGGTCGGCGATCTCATCCTCGATCTGGCCGTTGCCGAAGGCAGCACGCTGATCGTCGTTTCGCACGACCAGCGCTTGGCCAGCCGCCTCGACCGGCGCATCACCTTCGGTTCCGGCCGGATCAGCGAAGATTCCGCGGCAACGGCGGGAGAAGCTGCATGATCCGCTTCATCCTTTCCGATCTTCGTCGCCTCTGGGCGGGATCGCTGGTGGTCGTGCTGCTGGTAGCGCTCGCGACCGCGCTTGGTGTTTCTGTCGTCCTGCAGGAGCGGGCGCTTCGTCTCGGCAGCGCACGCGCTGCCGACAAGTTCGATCTTGTCATCGGCGCCAGCGGCAGCGAGACGCAGCTCGTGCTGTCCTCCGTCTTCCTACAGCCCTCTCCTTTGCCGCTGATGCCGGGCGAAGTGCTGGGCAAACTTGCTGCCGATCCACGCGTCGATTGGGCAGCCCCGATCGGCTTCGGCGATTCCTTCTCCGGCTATCCGATCGTCGGCACGACGACCATGCTGGCGCAGAACCTGTCCGGTGGTTTAGCCGAAGGCAAGATTTTTGCGCGCGAGGGCGAAGCCGTGATCGGCGCGGCTGTCAAGTTGTCGCTCGGCGGTGAGATCAAGCCTATGCACGGTTCGCTGGAAGAGGGCGGCGAGACCCATACCGAACTCGTCTATCATATCGCCGGCCGCTTGCGGCCGACCGGCACCGCCTGGGACCGGGCGATCCTCGTTCCCATCCAGGCCGTCTGGCACATCCATGGCATGGAGGCGGAGGAACATGCGGAGGACGGTGAGCAGCACGAGCATGAAGCTGTGTCCGGAACGTATAACACCGAACATGGTCATGCGCATGAGAAAGCCGGCGCTGATCACGATGGGCATCAGCATCACGGCGAGGCCGATCCGGATGCTGTGCTTGATGAGAGCTGGACTGCGGGCGCTCCCGGCCTTCCCGCCATTCTGGTCAAGCCGAAGACGATTGCCGATGCCTACAAGCTGCGGCAGGACTATCGCAGCGGCAATACCGTCGCCGTCTTTCCCGGCGAGGTGCTGACCAATCTCTACGCCACGCTCGGCGACGCCAAACAGATCCTCGTCACGGTCGCCTCGGGCGCGCAAGCTCTCGTCGCAGCCTCGCTGGTGCTGATCACGGTCATCCATATCGGCCAGCGCCGCCGTCAGATCGGCGCACTCAGGGCTTTCGGCGCCCCGCGCGGCGCGATTTTCGGTATCGTCTGGCTAGAATTCTTTTTCCTGGTGGCGGTCGGCATCGCACTCGGATTCGCGCTCGGTTATGCCGCGGCCCTCATCTTGTCCGGCATGTTCTCGCAAACGAGCGGGATCACTATGCCGGTCGGCTTCGCCCGTGAAGACGCCGGGCTTGCGGCGGTGCTGCTTGCCTTTGCCACAATTCTTGCCGCGCTGCCGGCAGTGCTCGCCTACCGGCAATCGCCGGCGCAGGCGCTAAGAGCATAACGGATCCACATCACAAACCGCTGTGAAACCTTCTTCCAAACTTCCGGCAGCTCTATCGTCACGGGCGGCGGAGAGCTTGATGTGCATGACAAAGCGTGGCGTCATTAGACTAAAGTCATAATCCGAAAGCCTCTCTCTTTTTGATCTGTCGTTTCTGGCACACTCCCGTCAGGCGTGTCGCGGCCAGGGGTATGCTTTGAGGAGAAGTAAGCCGCGCGCGTTGATCATCACTCTGTGGAGGACAGACAATGGCAAATGTCGCAAGCATCGACGGCGCGAAGGCCGGTCCGATGACCGGCGAGGAGAAGAAGGTCATCTTCGCCTCTTCGCTCGGCACCGTTTTCGAATGGTACGATTTTTATCTCTATGGTTCGCTCGCCACCTATATCGGTGCGACCTATTTCACCCAATATCCCGAGGCAACGCGTAACATCTTCACGCTGCTCGCCTTTGCCGCCGGCTTCCTGGTCCGCCCCTTCGGCGCGCTGGTGTTCGGCCGTCTCGGCGATCTCGTCGGCCGTAAATATACCTTCCTGATGACCATCATGATCATGGGTATGTCGACCTTCCTCGTCGGCATCCTGCCGGGTGCCGCCACGATCGGTATCGCAGCCCCGATCATCCTGATCGCGCTTCGCCTGCTCCAGGGTCTGGCGCTGGGCGGTGAATATGGCGGTGCGGCAACCTATGTCGCCGAACATGCGCCGAACGGGCGCCGCGGCTACTTCACCTCGTGGATCCAGACGACGGCGACGCTCGGCCTGTTCCTGTCGCTGATCGTCATCGTCTTTGTTCAATATCTGATGGGTGCGGCTGAGTTCGCCGCCTGGGGCTGGCGCATTCCGTTCCTGCTCTCGTTCGTCCTGCTCGGCATTTCCGTCTGGATCCGCCTGAAGATGAACGAATCGCCGGCGTTCCAGCGCATGAAGGCGGAAGGCAAGGGCTCCAAGGCGCCACTGACCGAAGCCTTCGGGACATGGAAAAATGCCAAGATTGCGATCATCGCGCTTCTCGGCGCCACCATGGGCCAGGCGGTCGTCTGGTATGGCGGCCAGTTCTATGCACTGTTCTTCCTGCAGAACGTGCTGAAGGTGGACCTGTTCTCGGCCAATGTCATGGTCGCCATCGCACTTCTCCTCGGCACGCCGTTCTTCGTCATCTTCGGCGGCCTCTCCGACAAGATCGGCCGCAAGCCGATCATCATGGCAGGCCTTCTCATTGCGGCAGTGACCTATCATCCGCTGTTCAAGGCGATGACCTGGACGGCGAACCCGGCGCTTGCCGAAGCGCAGGCTTCGATTCGGGCAACGGTGACAGCTGATCCGGCGGACTGCAGGTTCCAGTTTAACCCGACCGGCACGGCGAAGTTCACCAGTTCTTGCGACGTGGCGACGGCATTCCTGACCAGGAACTCGGTGCCTTACGACGTGGTGCCCGGCACCGCCGGACAGCCGGCAACGGTGAAGGTCGGCAACGCGACGATCCCAAGTTTCGACGTCGTCGCTGCCGGCGACAAGGCCAAGGGCATGACCGCCGCCTTCGAAAAAGGCGTCAACATCGCGCTCCACGATGCCGGCTACCCGCTGAAGCGCGGCGCCGTCAAGGTGCCGGATTCCAAGCTCGATGCCTTCATCGCAGCCAATCCGGAGCTGTCGCTCAACGCCGATGCCGTGCGCGCCGGCGAGAAGGAAACCGTACCAGCGGCGAAGCTGGTCGAGACCAAGCTGCTGACCGCGGATGAGGCCAATGGCGTCACCGACATGACGGTCTACAACATCGCCAATGGCGGCACTTTCGCCATGGTCGCCGATCCGGCCCGCGTCAACTGGATCGGCACGATCGCCGTGTTGTTCGTCCTTGTCTTCTATGTGACGATGGTCTACGGCCCGATCGCCGCTCTGCTGGTCGAGCTTTTCCCGACCCGCATCCGCTACACCGGCATGTCGCTGCCCTATCACATCGGCAACGGCTGGTTCGGCGGCCTGCTACCGGCGACGGCCTTCGCGATGAGCGCTGCCGCGGGCGATATCTACTACGGTCTCTGGTATCCGATCGTCTTTGCGACGATCACGCTGGTGATCGGCCTGATCTTCCTGCCGGAAACGAAGAACAGGGATATCCACGCCATGGATTGAGCGGTGGATTGAGGCCAATCCTTGCTTGAGAAAAAAGGCCCGGCGCTCACAAGGCGCCGGGCTTTTCCATATTACAGCGCCGCGCGTCTTTTCGGACGCGCAAAGAACGCTGTAACATTTTGAATTGCTGCATAATTTTATCCTTAAATCGATTCCGATTTAAGGAGTTATGCAGTGTGAAACAGCCTCTTCGAGAGCGGCCAGCCGTCCGGCGCCAGCTTGAAGAGCAAGCCGCAGCGGGCAAAGACGATCGCCGTCAGCAGCGAGAACCAGGCGCCGAAGGCAAGGCCGGCGATGACGTCGCTTGGATAATGGGCGCCGACCATGACACGCGTCATGCCGAGCCAGATCGCGCAGGCGATGAAGGCAACGCGGTAGCGTGGAAATAGCAGGGCGAAGGCGGCGAAGAAGGCGCCGACCGTGGTGGAGTGGCCGGACGGGAAACTTTCGAAAGCGGAATGGCCCGAAAAGGGCGTGAAGGAAAACATGCCGTAGTCGTGGAAATGATCGGGACGCGCCCTGCCGATCGCACGCTTCAGCAGATTGGCGAGAAGTCCTGAGAAGACGACCGTGAAGAAGAGATAGGCGCCGATCCAGCTGACATAGAGCGCCTGCGCCTTGGAACGCGCCGTCTTCACAAGCTTGTAGCCTGCCCTGCCCTGAAAGAACAGCAGGATGCTGGTGTAGATCAGCCAGGCGGAATCGCCGAAACCGGTCAGCATCTCGCCGAGGTGTTTCACCGGCGCGGGAACTTCGCTGGCGCCGATCGGCGCGTCGAAGAGCAGCATCGAAAGGATCACGGCATTGAGCGTAACGAAGAGGCAGGCCTGCCAGCGCAAAGGCGGCATGCCGACGGCGCTCCGGCGCCAGCGCCTGTCCAGGGAAGCCCAAAATGCCCGCATTTCGTCGTCCGTTCGAATTTGTCCCAGAGCCCGCGCGTCCAACAGGACACGCTAAGGACGCTCTATTACTTTGAATTGACGCACGATCCTTTGTCGAAAATCGCTTCCGATTTCGGGATTATGCGCTCGTTAAAATCCGGCGCAAAAATACACGAGATTGTGGCCGAGAATAGTCCGTTTTCGGATAATTCGACCAAGCGGGACGCGCTTCACCGCCCTCAATGGAAAAAGCCCTCCGCATGCGCGATGCGAAGGGCTGGATACTGTTTCACGTGAAATATCAGGCGGAAAGCGTCTTGAACTCGGCGAGGATCGCATCGCCCATCTCGACGGTGCCGACCTGCCTTGCGCCATCGGCCATGATGTCGCCAGTGCGAATGCCCTTGTCGAGCACGTTGGCGATCGCCTTTTCCAGATCGTCGGCTTCCTTCACCAGATTGAAGGAGTAACGCAGGCACATGGCGAAGGAGGCGATCATGGCGATCGGATTGGCGATGCCCTTGCCGGCGATGTCAGGGGCCGAGCCGTGCACCGGCTCGTAAAGCGCCTTGCGCTTGCCGGTCTTGCCGTCAGGCGCGCCGAGCGAGGCCGATGGCAGCATGCCGAGCGAGCCGGTCAGCATGGCGGCGACGTCGGAGAGCATATCACCGAAGAGGTTGTCGGTGACAATGACGTCGAACTGCTTGGGCTGGCGCACCAGCTGCATGCCGCCGGCATCGGCCAGCATGTGTTCGAGCTGGACGTCGGAATATTTCGCCTTGTGCGTCTCGGTTACCACCTGGTTCCAGAGCACGCCCGACTTCATGACGTTGCGCTTTTCCATGGAGCAGACGCGATTCTGCCGCGTGCGGGCCATTTCGAAGGCGACGCCGGCGATGCGCTCGATCTCGTAGGTATCATAGACCTGCGTGTCGATGCCGCGCTTCTGGCCACTGCCGAGATCGATGATTTCCTTCGGCTCGCCGAAATAGACGCCGCCCGTCAGCTCGCGGATGATCAAGATATCGAGGCCTTCGACCAGTTCCGGCTTCAGCGACGAGGCCGCAGCAAGGGCCGGATAGCAAATGGCGGGGCGCAGGTTTGCGAAGAGCTGCAGATCCTTGCGCAGGCGCAGCAGGCCGGCTTCCGGGCGCACTTCATAAGGCACGCTATCCCATTTCGGGCCGCCGACGGCGCCGAACAGAACGGCATCGGCGGCAAGCGCCTTCTGCATGTCGGCTTCCGAGATGGCAGCGCCATGCGCATCATAGGCGCAGCCGCCGACAAGGCCTTCATCGGTGACGAAACCGGCATTCATCGCCTCGTTCATATAGGCGATGATCTTGCGGACCTCGCCCATGGCCTCGGGACCGATGCCGTCACCCGGCAGCAGGAAAAGATTGCGCGCTGTCATGAAACCCTCCTGGGAAAAACAAGTTGCGGTTTCTTAGACCCCGGAAATGGGCATTTCAAGCGACAGAAGCGGTGAATCGGTACGCTTCGCTCCGAGCCGCGACGGTTGCTCCTGCGTCCACAAACGAATTAGAACGGTGACCCTATCTTTATTCTGGATGGTTCCCATGCCTTTCGCGCCTCTCCACCTCGACACGCCCTTGCTCCAGACCGCACCTGGCTACAGCGCCAGCGGCAAACCACTCTGGCTGAAGCTCGATGCGCTGCAGCCTTCCGGCAGCTTCAAGCTGCGCGGCGTTGGCCGGCTTTGCCAGCACGAGGTGGAAAATGGTGCGCGCGAAATCCTCTGCGCTTCCGGCGGCAATGCCGGCATTGCGGCGGCTTATGCCGGCCGGGCGCTCGGTGTGCCGGTCACGATTGTCGTGCCGGAGACGACGGCGGCCGACATACGGCAGACGATTGCCGCAGCGGGCGCGAATGTCCTCGTTCATGGTTCGGTTTTCGATGAGGCCAATGCTCATGCGATCGAACTCGCCCGGAGCCGCAAGGCAACCTATGTGCACCCCTTCGACCATCCGCTTCTGTGGGATGGCCATGCCACGCTGATCGACGAGGTGGTGGCGAAAGGGGCAAAATTCGATTGCGTCGTCACCAGCGTCGGCGGCGGCGGGCTGCTTGCCGGCATCGTCGAGGGATTGAAGCGCAACGGGCTTTCCGATGTGCCTGTTATCGCCGTCGAAACGGAAGGGGCGGCTTCGCTCCATGCCAGCCTCAAGGCGAATGAGCGTATCACCCTTCCCGCCATTACCTCGATTGCCAATTCGCTCGGGGCGCGGCAGGTGGCGCAGCATGTCTTTGACCTGCCGCAGCAGCATCCGATCGAAAGTGTTCTCGTCAGCGACGCCGATGCCGTTGCCGCCTGCCTGAAATTTGCCGATGCGCAGCGCATTCTGGTCGAGCCGGCTTGCGGTGCGGCCCTTGCGGTTGCCGATGTGCATGCCGGGTTGCTTCATCGCTTCGATAATCCGCTTGTCGAAGTCTGCGGCGGCATCGGTGTGTCGCTCGAAAAACTCAGGGGCTGGAAAGAAAAATTTCTTTGACCCACACCAAAGAAAAAGCCGGGCGTAAGCCCGGCTTGATCGGTAACCGATTGGAAGGGCTCAGGCTGCCCAGGGGTGCGAAGCGGCGTTCTTCTTTTCGAAGCTGTCGATCGCCTTGCCCTTTTCCAGGGTCAGGCCGATATCATCGAGGCCGTTCAGCAGGCAGTGACGCTTGAACTCGTCGAGATCGAACTTGATCAAGCCACCATCGGGGCCGGTGATCTCGAGGTTTTCGAGGTCGACGGTCAGGATGGCGTTGGAGCCGCGCGAGGCGTCGTCCATCAGCTTGTCGAGATCTTCCTGGCTGACCTTGATCGGCAGGATGCCGTTCTTGAAACAGTTGTTGTAGAAAATATCGGCGAAGCTGGTCGAGATAACGCAGCGGATGCCGAAATCCAGAAGCGCCCAAGGTGCGTGCTCGCGCGAGGAGCCGCAGCCGAAATTGTCGCCGGCAACCAGGATCTTGGCATCGCGATAGGCCGGCTTGTTCAGCACGAAATCCGGGTTTTCTGAGCCGTCTTCGTTATAACGGGCTTCGGCGAAGAGGCCGGTGCCGAGACCGGTGCGCTTGATCGTCTTCAGATAATCCTTCGGAATGATCATGTCGGTGTCGACGTTGACAACCGGCAGGGGCGCTGCAACGCCCGTGAGCTTCACGAATTTATCCATGACCCATGCTCCATTTCAGCAAATCTACTTCCAGAATTTGCATCTAGTCCAGTTTTTCGCCGAAATGAAGGAGAATCTTTCACAGATGGCGGCCACGCGACGTTTCGCGCGGTCCGCTCAATTGCGCCTGTCCCTTATTTGGACGCTGCGTTCAACCCCCAGAGGACGCCGAACGGATCACGAAGCTGGCCATAGCGGTCGCCCCAGAACATCAGTTCGACCGGCATGACGACTTCGGCGCCGGCGGCAACCGCGCGATCCCACCAGAAATCGATATCATCGATCACCAGCTGGATTGCAAAGCCTTCATGGCCTTTGAAGGGATGGCCATATTCGGGATAGGCGTCCGACAGCATCAGGGAACTGCCGTTGATGTAGAGATGCACATGCATCGTTCTGCCGCTCTCGTCGACCGGCACGAGATATGCCTCTTCGGCGCCGAAAGCCTTCTTGTAGAATTCCGAAGCTTTCACCGCGCCGCCGACCGTAAGATAGGGCAGCAGGCCGTTCTTGACCGGTGGCATCTTGGTCGGGTTGCTCTCTGTCGTCGCATCCATGCTTGTCCTCCATTCGTTTTTTGAACGCCGGCTGAATGCCTGGCTGCTTCAAGGACGTAGCATGGAAGCGTGATCCGACAGTGTCGGCCGAAATTTTTCGGCGAACCAAAATTTTCAGCAAAAGGTGATCAGAGATCGATGATCGTGCCGCGGCCGTCGTTCCAGACCCGCATCTCGCGCTGGCCGTTATTTGCCTTGGCGCGGACCGGAGCGGGCTTCATCTTCATCGAAAGCGCGCGTCCGACCATGAGCACGGTCAGGATGCCGCCGACGGCAAGCGTCACTGAAAAGGTGAGAAGCAGCATCGCCACGAAAACGGTGGCGCCGGCAAGCATGAGGAAGATGGAGCGAATGTTCTGCATGTTAGAGACCTTTCTTCGGAAAGGAATGTGGTCCTTCTCTTTCCTCTCTGCAAGGCAAGCATGGCTTTTTGTTGTTCTGTGGGAGGTTCTGGGGTGGGCTGCTTGCTTCGGCTTTCAAAGCTTGGCAGTAATTCGCCATGAGCCGAAACCCGACGACCCGCCCCATCCGCCTGCGCCGTTCGGTGCTGAGCGTGCCTGCCATCAATCCCCGCGCCCTTGAAAAAACCCATGCGGTCGATTGCGATGCGGTGATCTTCGATCTCGAGGATTCCGTGGCGCCGGAAAAGAAGGCGGAAGCGCGGGAAAATCTGAGGAATTTCTTTTCGGCTCGGCCGCTCCAAGGCAAGGAGCGGATCATCCGCATCAACAGTCTGTCCACCAATTTCGGCCTGGCGGACATGGAGCTGGTGACGGCGCTTGGTCCCGATGCCGTGCTGCTGCCGAAGGTCGACGAGCCGCAGGATGTCATGGCGGTGGGCGACCTTCTCTCCGAGGCCGATGCACCTGATGATCTGCGCATCTGGGCGATGATCGAGACACCGCGCGGCATCCTCAATGCGGCTGGTATCGCCGAAGCCGGGCGCACGCCGGGCTCACGGCTCGATTGTCTCGTCGTCGGGCTCAACGACCTGCGCAAGGAAACCGGCGTGCTGCCGCAGCCGGGGCGGAGCTATCTCGTGCCGTGGCTGATGCAGGTCGTCCTTGCGGTCAGCGCCTATGGGCTCGATGCGATCGACAGCGTCTTCAACGATTTCAGGGACGAACAGGGTTTCGATGCCGAATGTCTGCAGGGCCGGGCCATGGGCTTTGCCGGCAAGATGCTGATCCATCCGGCGCAGATCGAGCCCGCCAACCGCCATTTCGGCCCGGATCCGGCAGCGATTGTGGAAGCGGAGGCGATCATATCAGCCTTTGCCGACCCCGCCTCCGATGGGCTGAACGTCATCAATGCAGGCGGGCGGATGGTCGAGCGGCTGCATCTTGTCCAGGCGGAAAGTCTGGTCCATAAAGCGCGCCTGATTGCAGCACGAAAGACGATGTGATGAAACTCTACCGCTTCCTGACCGGTCCCGACGATGCTTCCTTCTGCCATAAGGTCACCGCCGTCCTCAACAAGGGCTGGTCGCTGGAGGGCTCACCGACCTATGCCTTCAATGCCGCAACCGGCGCGATGCAGTGCGGCCAGGCCGTCGTCAAGCATGTCGAAGGCAAGGATTACGATCCCGAGATGAAGCTCTCCGAGCAGTGAAGTTTTAGCGCATAACCCCGAAAATCGTAATCGATTTTCGGGGTTATGCGTGATTGAAAGTGATAGATCCTTAGCGCGTCCTTGGGCGCGCGGCGCTCTATCGTTCGGCGGCTTCCTCGGCGCTGGCCTCGATCCGCTCCATGTCATCGTCGCTCAGCCCGAAATGGTGGCCGATCTCGTGGATCAGGACGTGGGTGATGATGTCGCCGAGCGTCTCGTCGTTCTCAGCCCAGTAGTCGAGAATGGGACGGCGGTAGAGGCGGATGCGGTTCGGCATCTCGCCGGTTTCCACCGTGAAACGTTCGGAAATGCCCCTGCCCTCAAAAAGGCCGAGCAGATCGAAAGGGGTTTCCAGCGCCATGTCCTCGAAAACGTCGTCATCGGGGAAATCTTCGATCTCGATCGTGAGGTTGGTCGTCAGCTGGCGGAATTCATCCGGCAGATGGCTGTAGGCCTCCATCGCCAGCGACTCGAAGGCGCTGATCGTCGGCGCATGGCGGTCCCGCCAATCATCGCTCTGGTCTATGCGGGCCATGAATATTCCTTCCTTTGCGGGCCCATATAGAACCTTTATCGCCGATTTTCGAGTGCGGAATCAAAGGCAGGAATATTTTCATAGAAAATGGCCGTTGACTCTTCATTAGCTCTCTGGAATCTATAAGAACATAACAGGAACAAGACAGATCGGAGAACGCCATGGCGCAGCACGCCCTGGCGCGCGAGCGGCTTTTTGCGCTCCGCGAAACCATCGCCAGACTGGAGGGAAGGCCCGCGCCGGCGCTTGCCGCAGCGGAACGGGAAGCCCTGGCGGAAGGACGTAAGACCCGCCAGGAGCGCACGCTGCCGCCCCTGCCGTTTGGGGTGGAGTTTCTCGACGGGGCGCTGGAAGGCGGCTTGCCGCTCGATGCGATCACCGAATTCCGCTCGGCTCTGTCTCGCGATGCCGGTGCGGCAAGCGGGCTGGCGATGGCTGTTGCCGCGCGACTGCAAAAACGGGAGGCGGATGCCGGTCGCCTTCTGCCGTTGCTCTGGATCGGCGATGCCGTTGGCACGCTGGAGGCCGGCCGTCCCTATGCTCCCGGGCTTCGGGATTTCGAACTGAGCCCGGAGCGGTTTCTCCATGCGGCGCCGCGCAAGCTGGACGAGGCGCTCTGGCTGGCGGAGGTGGCGGTGGAAAGCGCGGCCTTCTTGGCCGTCATCTTCGAAGTGCGGGGCAATCCCGTCCATTTCGGCCTGACCGAAAGCCGCCGGCTCAGTCTCAGGGCGCATGCTGCCCGCCGTCCGCTCTTTCTTGTCCGTCAAGCGGGAGCGGAGGAGGCAAGCAGTGCGGCCTTGCGTCTGCATGTCGAACCGGCCCCGTCCGCTCTGCGGTCGTTGCCGGATGGATCGAAACTTTCCGGCAGCATCGGCAATCCGATTTTCTGTCTGACGCTGGAGAAGAGCCGAAATCCGGCCCCGCTCTCCTTTCTTCTGGAGTGGAATCCCCATGAATGCGAATTTCTCCCTGTCGCCGAACCAAACCTCGTTCGTCCTCCAGGCGAACAGTCAGCGCATTCTGGCGCTCAGCTTCCCGCATCTGCCAACGGATCGCATAGCCCGCAAGCGATGGGGGCTCTCCTGGCGTTCGAAAGGGCGTCCTGAGACGCCGCCTATCGTCTGTTCCGGCAAGCTCAACAATGCCATGCGGCTGACGGCACTGGACGAGTTGGCCGAAAGGCTGGGGCTGAAGAAGGAGCTGGGCGTTGCCGAAGCGCGCGCCATGTACCCAATGCTCGAGGTCGCGGAAGAGGATCCGGCGGCCGACCAACGGTTGCTGGAGGCAATTGCCGACTGGTGCGACCGCTATACGCCGCTGGTGGCGTTTGACGGCAAGGACGGTCTGTTTCTCGACATTAGCGGCTGCGCCCATCTTTTCGGCGGTGAAAAGGCGCTTCTCAAGGATGTGCTGTCGCGGCTTTTTCATATGGGGTTCGATGCCCGCGGTGCGATCTCATCGTCACCCGGCCTTTCCTGGGCCGCGTCCCGCTTCGGGCAAGGCGGCGTGATCGAGGACGAAGAGACGGAACATGTGCTGATGTCCTTGCCGGTTGCAGCCTTACGGCTGGAAGGACAAACCGTCGATGCCCTGAAGAAGCTCGGTCTGAAATATATCGGCGACGTCATCGATGCACCGCGAGCGCCGCTGACCCGCCGGTTCGGCCCGGAGCTGCTTCTGCGTCTCGACCAAGCGCTGGGACGTGAAGAGGAGCCGGTCTCGCCCCGGCGTCCTGTTGCCAGCCTCTCGGCCGAAAGCCGGCTGATCGAGCCCATCGGGACGGAAGAGCAGATCCTTGCCGTCACCAGGCAGGTCGCCTTATCGCTGCAGCCGTCGCTGGAGGCGCGGGGGGCTGGCGGGCGGGTGTTCGAACTGGTCCTGTTCCGCGTCGACGGCAGGGTCTTTCGTATCTCCGTCGGCGCTTCGCAGCCGCTTCGCGAACCAAAGTTCATCGCCGGGCTTTTTTCCGAGCGATTGCAGGCGGTCTATGACGATCTCGATGCCGGCTATGGTTTCGAGATCCTGCGGTTGAATGTGTTGCGGCACGATCCCTTCAACGAGGCGCAGGGTGATTTCGAGGGCGACCGTCAGGGAGAGGTCTCGCTTTCGGCCTTCGTCGACCGGGTCTCGGCCCGGCTTGGTGCGGATTGCCTGCAAAGCTTCCAGCTCCGCGAGAGCCATGTGCCGGAACGCGCCGTCATCACGGTTCCTGTGATGGAGAGCCTTCCCAGGCGGAAGACAGCGCAGGACATCCAGCTTCCTTTCCGCGAAGAGCGCCCGCTGCGGCTCTTTGCAACGCCGGAGCCGGTCGAGACCATACTTGCCGAAGTGCCCGATGGTCCGCCGCAGATCTTCCGCTGGCGGCGCATGCAGCATCAGGTGGCAAGAAGCGAAGGGCCGGAACGGATTGCCATGGAGTGGTGGATCGATGGGAATGAGGCCGAGGCGCGTGACTATTTTCGCATCGAGGACGAGACTGGACATCGTTTCTGGATCTATCGGCGGGGCTTTTATGGCCAGGCGCTTGATCCTCGCTGGTTCATGCATGGCGTGTTCGCATGACAACCGCGCGCGCATTCTTCGAGATCGGTACAAGGACGAACTTCTCGTTTCTCGAAGGCGCCTCCGGCCCCGAGGAGATGGTCGTGCAGGCTGCTCGTCTACGGCTCGGCGGTCTCGGCATTGCGGACCGGAATTCAGTTGCCGGCGTCGTGCGGGCGCATGCGCAGGCGGAGCAGCTTGAGGAGAGATACAAGAACAGAGATGAGATTCTGGCCCAAGCGAAGAAGGAAGGAAAAGAGGAGGAGATCCTCGATCCTATCCGGATTCAGCCGGGCGCCCGTCTCGTCTTTTCCGATGGAACGCCTGATATCCTCGCCTATCCATGCAATCGACGGGGCTGGGCGAATCTTTGCCGTCTTCTCACCGCCGGCAATCTGAAGGAGAAAGCGGTCAAGGGAAGCTGCATTCTGACGGAAGCGGAACTCATGGAATGGGGGGACGAGATGATGCTTGCCCTCGTTCCGGATCGCACCCTTGTCGATCATCAGGCGGGTCAGTCGACGCTGGAAGATTATCTGGAACGGTTTCGCAGACGCTTCCGCAAGGCCTTTTTTATGGCGCTGGCGCCAGCCTATGACGGTCGCGACAGGCAGGTCTTTGCGGTGTTTTCCATGCTCGCCGCCCGAAACCGCGTGCCGCTGATTGCAACCAACCAGCCGCTTTATCATCATCCCGAACGCCGGCCGCTTTCGGATGTCGTGATCGCGATCCGGGAGCATGTACAGATAGCGCAAGCCGGATTCCTGCTGGCGCCGAATGCCGAACGCTACCTCAAGGATTCACGTGAAATGGTCCGGATCTTCCGGGACTATCCTGGTGCGATCGAAAATACGGAGGTATTTTTCGACAGCTTGACCTTTTCGCTGAAGGAACTGGAGCACAATTATCCGCCAGAAAACGATCCCGGCGAAACGCCGCAGGAGACACTCGAAAGGCTAACGAGAGCGGGAGCCGCAAGACGCTATCCCAAGGGTATACCGCCCAAGGTGGCGCAACAGATCGATTATGAGCTCGATCTCATTCGTCAGAAGAAATATGCCTCCTATTTCCTGACGGTTCACAGGATCATTCAGCATGCCCGCTATGAACTCAAGGTCTTGTGCCAGGGGCGCGGATCGGCGGCAAATTCGGTCATCTGCTATTGCCTCGAGATAACGGAAGTCGACCCTCAAAAGAGCACACTGCTCTTCGATCGCTTCATTTCGATGGATCGCGACGAGCCGCCGGATATCGATGTCGATTTCGAACATGACCGGCGTGAAGAGGTCATCCAGTTCATCTACAAAACCTACAAAAAAGAACATGCCGGGCTGACGGCAGGGGTGACCACCTACCGGACCCGTTCGGCCGGCCGCGAGGTCGCCAAGGCCTTCGGACTGTCGGAGGATGTCCAGTCGGCGATCAGCAGCCTCGTCTGGGGCTGGTCGGAGGATAATCTCTCGGAGCGGGATGCGAAGGCGGCGGGTCTCGACGTCAGGGATCCGGTGACCCGAAACGTTCTTCAGTATGCGTCCGAACTTCTCGGGTTCCCGCGCCACCTCACCCAGCATGTCGGTGGCTTCGTCATCACGCGCGATAGGCTCGACGAGGTGGTGCCGATCATGAAGACGGCGATGCCGGATCGCTACATGATCGAGTGGGACAAGGACGACCTCGACAACGTCAAGATCCTCAAGGTGGATGTGTTGGCGCTCGGCATGCTGACCTGCCTGCGAAAGGCCTTCTCGCTGCTGGAGTTGCATTACGATGTGAAGAAGACGCTCGCAGACCTCGGTAACAAGGAGCATGGGGACGAAGGCGAGCCGGTTTACGAGATGATGGGCCGGGCCGATACGCTCGGCGTCTTCCAGATCGAAAGCCGGGCGCAGATGAGCATGCTGCCGCGTCTGAAGCCGAAGGTGTTCTACGATCTCGTCATCGAGGTGGCGATCGTGCGGCCAGGACCGATCCAGGGCGACATGGTGCATCCCTATCTCAAGCGCCGGGAGCAGCGGGCCAAGAACATTTCGATCAAGTATCCGAGCAAGGAGCTGGAAACGGTTCTGGAAAGAACCCTCGGCGTGCCCTTGTTCCAGGAACAGGCCATGCAGATCGCCATCACTGCCGCAGGCTTCGAACCGGCGGAAGCCGACAAGCTTCGCAGAGCGATGGCGACATTCAAGAGAACGGGTACGATCGGTAACTTCGAAAAGCGGTTCATCGAGGGGATGGTCTCAAAGGGTTATACCCAGGAATTCGCGCAACAGTGTTTCAACCAGATCAAGGGCTTCGGCGAATATGGTTTTCCGGAAAGCCATGCCGCTTCCTTCGCGCTGCTCGTTTATGCCTCCTCATGGCTCAAGGCCTATTATCCCGATGTCTTCTGCGCGGCGATGCTGAACTCCCAGCCGATGGGCTTTTATGCGCCGGCGCAGCTGGTCCGGGATGCACGCGAGCACGGGGTCAAGATCCTGCCGGTCGATATCAATGACTCGAACTGGGATTGCGGTCTGGAAGAGGCCGCTTTCGATCGGAATGCTATCGATTTTCGGCATCATGAGATGCGCGAGATCATCAAGACCCGGCATGCGGTGCGGCTCGGCTTCCGGCAGATCAAGGGCCTTTCGACAGACGATATGGAACGGCTCGTCAGCCATCGCGGCGAAGGCTACAGCTCGGTGCGCGATCTCTGGCTGCGGTCCGGTCTGCAGAAATCCGTCATCGAGCGACTGGCGGATGCCGATGCGTTCCAATCCCTCAAACTGTCACGACGCGATGCGCTCTGGGCGGTGCGGGCGCTGGATGTGAGGAGCGCTACTGAGGAGCTGCCGCTTTTCGAGCAGGTCCGTCATGTCGACCTCCAGGCCGAGCCCGTAACAAAGCTTCCGGAAATGCTGCCGGGAGAGCAGGTCATCGAGGACTATCGTTATCTCTCACTGTCGCTGAAGGCGCACCCCGTCTCCTTCCTGCGTGAGGAATTGCGCAAGGCCGGCGTGACACGCAATGTCGATCTGTTGAAGGTCGCGAACGGAAAGAGGGTGACGATCGCGGGCCTCGTGCTGGTGCGCCAGCGGCCGGGTTCGGCCAAAGGCGTGATCTTCATGACGCTGGAAGACGAAACCGGCGTGGCCAATGCGATTGTCTGGTCGAAAGTGTTCGACAAATACCGCTCGGTCGTGATGGGCGCCCGGCTGGTGAAAATCCGCGGCAGGCTGCAAAGCCAGAGCGGGGTGATCCATACCGTCGTCGAGCATATCGAGGACATGACGCCGGCGCTCGGTATCCTGCAACGCGAGGCCCGGCGTTTCGGCGTCTGCGAGCGGGCAGACGAGGTGCTGAGGCCGGGCGTCGATCAGCGACAGAAAAAGCTTGTAAATGCGCAGGAGAGGGCGGAGTTGGAAAAACGAATGGTTGCCACAGGCCGCCATGCGGGTGCGGCGGAAACCGCTGAGGTAATGCCGCGCGGACGCAACTTTCATTAAAAATGCATTGCAGCGATCAAGACCATGCGGCGCGCCTTCATTTGCCTTATGGCGTCATCATCCTGAAACCGCTGCATAATCCCGGACGATATGCATGAAGGCCTCACCGGACACCGCTGTTTGATGCTGCGGGACTCGAATTTTTTCTTGACAGCCACCATCTTCTTTAGCAGAAAACACGATAGTCAGTGTCATGTTTGGAATGAAGACGTGCTCGTCTGCAGCTGCAATTATATAACCGATAAAGAAATCCGGGAGGTTATCACCAACCTTCTCGATGAAGACTGTTGGCAGCTTATCGTGCCTGCGAAAGTCTACCACGCCATGGAGAAACGCGGCCGCTGCTGCGGCTGTTTCCCCAACGTGGTCGACATCATTATCCAGACAACCGAGGAATATCACGCCCGTCGCCACTCGACGGAGACCGAAATATTTGATTTCATGTCCCGCTTGAAACAATTCCATGAGGAAAACAGGAGAGCGGACATTGAAAGGCGACAAAAAGGTCATCGAGCGGCTTAACGAGGCTTTGTTCCTCGAACTCGGTGCGGTCAACCAATATTGGGTTCATTATCGTCTTCTTGAGGACTGGGGTTACACCAAGCTCGCCAAGAAGGAGCGCGCCGAATCCATCGAAGAGATGCACCATGCCGACCGGCTTGTTGCACGCATCATCTTCCTCGAAGGCCATCCCAATCTGCAGACCCTTGCACCTCTGCGCATCGGCCAGAACGTCAAAGAAGTTCTGGAAGCCGATCTTGCCGGCGAGTACGACGCCCGCGCGGCCTACAAAAAGTCGCGCGATATCTGTCATGACGCAGGCGATTACGTTTCCATGAAACTTTTCGAGGAGCTGCTGGCGGACGAGGAAGGTCATATCGACTTCCTCGAAACACAGATCGACCTGCTCGAGAAAATCGGCGAGAGCAAATACGGCCAGCTCAACGCCGATTCCGCCAACGAAGCCGAATAATATTCGAACGAGATGCCGGCCGCCGATGGCGGCCGGTGTGCCAGATTTGACACCGTTGAACGCAAGTCGGTGCGGTCGGCACTCTTCGGAGGCATCATTGCCGAGCGCAAACGGAGGCGGTTATCCTGCCGTGATCAGTCTTCCGATTGAAGTGTTTCCAAGTGCTGGAACTCGGCCACCACCTGGTCGTAGACGGCGCGCTTGAAGGGCACGATCAGCCCCGGCAGTTGCCGCATCGGCTTCCATTCCCAGGCATCGAATTCCGGTTCATGGCCGCCAGGCGGCGGGTTGATGGCGATCTCGCTGTCGTCGCCGTCGAAGCGGAAGGCGAACCAGCGCTGCGTCTGGCCGCGGAATTTTCCCTTCAGCCCGATGCCGATCAGCGCCGGCGGCAGATCGTAGTTGATCCAGTCTTTCGCTTCGGCAAGCAGGGTCACCGTCTTGATGCCGGTCTCCTCGTAAAGCTCCCGGTAGGCGGCGTCCAATGGATCCTCGCCCTTGTCGATGCCTCCCTGCGGCATCTGCCAGAGCTGCGGCGAGCCATCATATTCGGAATTGCCGTCGGAGATGCGTCTTCCCGCCCAGACGAGGCCATCGCGGTTCAGGATCATCACGCCGACGCAGGGGCGGTAGGGCAGATCCTCGGCTTTCACGGTCGCCTGGCTCATCTCTTCTCCGTTCTGGGATTCTTCTCAGGGGTTCACTCAAGGATCCCTCTCAAGGATTCTTGGGGTCGTTGGAAAGGGCGGCAACGCCGACGATCTCGATGCCGCGCATCGCCGCCTCCTCGCTCCATTTGGCGATGGCGTCAACGCTCTCATCGAAAGCCGAAGCGACGCCGATCGCCTGGCCGTTCTTGCGGGCGATGCGCTCGAGCTCGTCGAGCTTCTTCAGGACGGCGTTGATATCGAGCTGGCCGTCGAGCTGCAGGTCGGCGACGGCATAGGGCAGTTCCGTTCCCTTGGCGATCGCCGCCGTCTTCGACTGCGCCGATGTGCCGTCGTCGAGAAACAGCAACCCGCGCTTGCCGATGTCGCGCATGACAGGTTCCATGGCGGCGGGGTCGGACAGGAAACGGCCGCCGAGATAGTTCATGACGCCGGTATAGTTGGTGATCTCGCCCATCGCCTTGTGCAGGTTCTCGATGTTGCGGGCAGCCGGTTTCGTGGTCAGCAGCGTTTTGGGGCCTGGATCGTTCGCCGGGTAATCAAAGGGTTCGAGCGGCACCTGGAGAAGGATTTCGTGACCGCCGCGGCGGGCTTCCTGCATCCAGCGCTGCAGGCTGTTGCCGCTTGCAGCAAAGGCGAAGGTGATCTCCTCGGGGAGTTCGGCGATAGCACGCTGCGTTCCGGTCTGGCTGAGCCCGAGGCCGCTGACGACAATGGCGATGCGGACGCCGCGCGCGCCGGACGAGGGACGCGCATATTGATCCATCGGCCGCCGGCCATCGGGGCCGACGATCGGCAGCCTGCCAAAGGGCGTCTCTTCGAGCAGTGCTTCATTGGGCTGGGCTGCCATGCGCGGATCCTGGCCGATCTGCATGGCGTCGACCAGCACAGGCCCGCCGCCGTCGCGTGGGCGGGGACTGTATTTGGTGACGACCGAGCCGTCGCCGGTGACCATCTGCTCGACATTGGCGCCCGAGCGCGGGTCGGTGCGGGGCATGCCGTCTGCCGCTTGGCCCGTGGTGGCCGTCGGCGGCTGAGGCGCATTGGCAGGGGGTGTTGCGGCTTGTTCGGCCGCCGGCGGTTTGGTGCGTTCGAGCTCATCGCCGCGAAATGCCGTATAGAGGGAAAAGCCGCCTATTGCGAAAAGACAAAGACTGGCGGCGATACGGCCGAGGCGCAGGACACCTGGGCGCCGGCTGCCGGTTTTGCGGTTGCGGCCCAAAGGCGCATGCAGGTCCGTTCCCAATTTTTCGCCCGCTCCAAAACCGGGAAACAGCAGAAAGGCTCAAGGCCGGACGAGGTGCCCGGCCTTGAGCTGATCGATTACTTGGCGACGACGGCCTTGTCCGGGTTCGGCGGGAAGGCCGGATCGGTCTTCTTGCCGCGCAGAAGGTCGAGCGCGTAGTTCAGCTGAACGTCGTCCTTCGGGTCAGGCGGGACGTAGGCAACGGAGCCCGAACCTTCGTCCGTCTCGCTCTGGCCCTTGATGTGGCCGCGCAGGCTGGATTCGCCTTCGGTCACCATCTTGCCCTGCAGTTCCTCCGGCAGCGGCTCCTCGACCTTGATGTCGGGGGTGATGCCGGTGCCCTGGATCGAGCGGCCCGACGGCGTGTAGTAGAGCGCCGTGGTCAGGCGCAGCGCGCCGTTTTCACCGAGTGGGATGATCGTCTGGACGGAGCCCTTGCCGAAGGAGCGCGTGCCGAGAACGGTGGCACGGCGCAGATCCTGAAGAGCGCCAGCGACGATTTCCGATGCGGAAGCCGAACCGCCGTTGATCAGCACGATCACCGGCTTGCCATCCGTCAGATCGCCCGGGCCTGCATTGAAGCGGCGGGTTTCATCGGGATTGCGGCCGCGGGTCGAAACGACTTCGCCACGCTGCAGCAGGGCATCGGAGACGTTGATCGCCTGGTCGAGAAGACCGCCCGGATTGAGGCGCAGGTCGAGAACATAACCCTTCAGTTTGTCGGCCGGAACGGTGTCCTTGATCTTCTTGATCGCCTTTTCCATGTCGGGATAGGTCTTCTCGGTGAAGGAGATGATGCGGAGATAACCGACATCGTCCTCGACACGCGACTTGACTGCCTGGACGGCGACGACGTCACGGACGATCGTCAGCTCGATCGGCTTGTCGGCACCCTTGCGGATCAGCGTCAGTTTGATCGGCGTGTTGACGGCGCCGCGCATCTTCTCGACGGCGTCTTCCAGCTTCAGGCCGCGCACCGACTGGCCGTCGATCTCGGAGATGTAGTCGCCGGCGAGAACACCGGCCTTGGCGGCGGGCGTATCGTCGATCGGGGTGATGACCTTGACGAGTTCGTCTTCCATCGTGACTTCGATGCCGAGGCCGCCGAACTCACCCTTGGTCTGGGTGCGCATGTCCTCGGCGTCCTTCGCATTCATGTAGCTCGAATGCGGATCGAGCGAGGAGAGCATGCCGTTGATGGCGTTCTCGATCAGCTTGTCTTCCGCGGGCGGCGTCACATATTGCGCACGCACACGCTCGAAGACATCTCCGAAAACCGAAAGTTCCTTGTAGGTCGAGGATCCGGCCGCTTCTGCCGGCACACCCGCCGAGTAAATGACGCTCATTGCGGTCGCACCCATCAATGCGCCGACCAGAACAAGAGAAGCCCTACGAATCATTGCGTGCCTTTCCAGTGTCTTTGGCGGTCCACCACGGCCGGGAATCGACCGGTTTACCGTCCTTTCGAAATTCAATGTAAAGCGTTGGCCGGTTCGTTTCCAGCGCCAATGCAGTTGCGCTTGCCACTCTTTTCGCGCCCATCACGGCAAGCGGCTCGCCGGAGAAAACGAATTTTCCCTGACGGGTATTGATCGTATCCATTCCCGAGAGAACCAGGTGGTATCCATCGCCCGCGTCGAGGATGATCATCTGGCCGTAACTGCGGAATGCGCCGGCGAAAACCACCAGACCATCCGCAGGCGCCGTCACCACTGTCTCTGGATTGGTGGCGACCGTCATTCCCATGGCCTCGTGCCCGGTGCCGTCGGCATCGCCGAACTGGCGCAGGATATCGCCCGTAACGGGCACCTCCAATTTCGCCTTCAATTCTCCGAAGGGATATGCGGGCGCAATGCGGTTTTTATCGGGCACGCCGCTGTCGGCAAGCGCCTTGGCCTGGGCGCGCTGCTCGTCCGTCAGCAGCTTGCGGTTCTCCTCGGCCTGACGGGCGGCAGCGGCGGCATCCCGCACCGAAGCGATCTCGGATTCCATCGAGGCGACCAGGCCTTCAAGGCTCGTCGCCTTGCCCGCCAACTCCTCGGAACGTTTCCTTTCTGCTTCCAGTTCGGCGGCGTTGCTGCGGCTGAGCTTGTCGTTTTCGGCAAGCAGCAGGTCCATGCGCCGCTCTTCCTCGATGCCATCAGTCATCGTCCCGGTCAGCGAGGCCTTCTCGGCAGCACTTGCGGTCTGCAATGCGGCGAGGCTTGCGAGGTCTGCGGCAAGCTTGTCGGTTTCCTTGCGGATGCCGGGCACGACGGCGCCGAGCAGAATGGCGCTGCGCACGGAGGCGAGCGCGTCATCGGGGGTAACGAGCAAAGCGGGCGGCGGATTGCGGCCCATACGCTGGAGCGCTGCCAGCACCTCGGCCAGCAGGCCGCGGCGCTCGTGCAGGGAACGGCGGATGCCATCCTCCTTGACGCCAAGATCGGCAAGCTTCTTCTCGCTTTCGAGGATCTGCTTTTCGAGCGTCTTGCGGCGGGCGGCGGAATCAATCAGTGCCTGGCGGATGCTTTCCGTGCTCTTTTCGAGATCGGCAATGCTCTGCTGAAGCGCACTCACTTTGTCGGTGGAGAGGCTGATCGTTTTCGACAGGGTTTCGAGTTCGGCACGAGTCTGATCACGCTTGGTGGCAAGTTCGGCCGCCGGATCGGGCGGCGGCGGCTCGGCTGCCGGCTGCGGTGCTGATTGTGCCGCCTCGGGCGCGGCATCCTGCGCCCGGACGATGAACGGATTTGCCGACACGACAATCGCCGCTACACCGACGCCGGCCGCGATAGCCGGCAGGATCATGCGGTGTCGCCTGGTGGATGCTCTCGTCATGCGTGTTGGGGCACTTTCTCAAATCGCGCGGAGACTAAGCTGATTTGGTGCGCTTTGCCATAACGTTTGCAGGAGAACGGGCTGCCTAGCAAAACACGGCTGCGTGACATTGCGATTGTCGACGCATCGGGGCCGACGCGGCATCAGACGCGGTGATAGGGGTGGCCGGACAGGATGGTGACGGCGCGATAGAGCTGCTCGGCGATCAGTGTGCGCACGAGCTGGTGCGGCCAGGTCATTTTGCCCAGGCACAGCGTGGCGTCGGCACGGTCGTAAAGGGAGGGATCGAGGCCATCGGCGCCTCCGATCGCGATGGTCAGATCGCGTTTGCCCTGGTCGCGATAGGAGCCGAGCAGGTTTGCGAAGGCTTCGCTGTCGAGCGCCTTGCCGCGTTCATCGAGAAGAATGAGGATACTGCCATCGGCAAGCGATTTCAGAAGCATCGCCGCCTCATCCCGCTTGCGGGTCTCCGCATTGGACGCGCGGCTTTCGCCAACTTCGGCAACACGGGTCAGTTCGAGGCCGACGGCAGGGCCGGCCTTGGCGAAACGGTCGAAATAACGGGCGGCAAGATCCTTTTCAGGGCCGGACTTCAGCCGTCCCACCGCAAAAAGACCTATTCGCATTCATCCGCTCCCGCTCATGCAGCACATCGGGCGCACACCACGCCACCGGCCGGCTTATCTGTTTGCCGGCCAGCCAATGCCACGTCTCAGGCGCCGGACAGAATGCCGGCTCGCCTGTCAGTGCCGTGTTTCTTCATCCATATCCGGAGCCGCCCACATCTTTTCGATGTTGTAGAACTCGCGGATTTCGGGACGGAACACATGCACGATAATGTCACCGGTGTCGATCAGGACCCAATCGCCGCCTTCCTGACCTTCGACGCGGGCCGTACCGAGGCCGTCGTCCTTCAGGTCGGTGAGCAGGTGATCCGAGATCGCCATGACATGTCTGTTCGAGCGGCCGGAGACGACGATCATGTAGTCTCCCAGGGCCGATTTTCCGGCAATGTCGATGGTGACGATATCTTCAGCTTTGGAGTCCTCGAGGCTTGCGAGGACGGTTTCTAGGGCACGGGCGGCGGCATCGGCGCCACGTTCCGCACTCTTCGGGATAACGGCAAGCGTTTTTCCCTTGGCGTGTACTGTTGTCAGTGCTTTCCCTTTCCTGGAATGACAAACTATGCACAACACAGATCCGATCGAGACCGGATCATGGTTAAGATAGGCATCAAACCATTAATGTTTCAAGACATGCTAAGGTACAGAACGGCCGAAAATCCGCTCTACCGTTCGAATTGAAGTATTTGACTGCTTGGGGCGGCCTTGTGCGGGCGGTGTACAGTTTCCATGCCGCAGCGTAAAGTGCGGCAAATTCCACGATCTCCAGATTCAATGACCGACTCAGCCGCAAAAACACTCGTGCCCGTCCTGCGAATCAGTTTCCCGGACGAGGATCGTCTTGGCCATGGCAAGATGGAACTGCTGGAGCATATCCGCCAGACCGGATCGATCTCGGCGGCTGGGCGGGCGATGGACATGTCTTATCGGCGGGCATGGCTGCTGGTCAGCGAGATGAACCGGATGTTTAACGAACAGGTGGTGGAATCGCAGCGCGGCGGGCAAAAGGGCGGCGGCGCGGTGCTGACGCCGTTCGGCGAGGAATTGCTCGAGCGTTTCCGTCGGATGGAAAAGACGGTGCGCACCAGCCTTGCCGAGGACCTCGCCTGGCTCGAGGCCAAGCGCAACCTGCAGCAGGGCGAGCGCGGCTGATCAGGCCTCCAGGGCAACCGTCTTGATGACGGCGAAGACCGCCCTTCCCGGTTGAAGATCCAGACGCTCGCAGGACAGCGTGGTGATCCGGGAAAGAATGATATCGCCGCCGCAATCGAGCCGGATTTCCACCGTTCCGTCCTCGGTCGACGACATCCCGTCTATCCTTGCTTCCAGGATATTCAGCGCGCTCAGCCCCTCGGGCCTTGCTGTCGCCAGCATGACATCGCGGGAGGGAATGCGGATGCGGACCGATTTGCCGGGCGCAAGGGCCGCACCCGGAATATGGAGCTGACAGGATTTCAGCGCGACCGTCGATAGATGGTGACGCGCATCGAAGCTTTCCACCGTGCCTTCCAGCAGTGCGCCCGCTTCCCGCCGGTCGGAGGCGGTGGAGGGGCGGCTCAATATGCCGATAGCGGGGCCGGTCGCTTCCACCTTGCCGTCATGCATGACGACGACTTGGTTGGCCAGCCGTGCCACCTCGGCGATCGAGTGGCTGACATAGACGATCGGGATGTCGGTTTCGTCGCGCAATCGCTCCAGATAAGGCAGGATCTCGGCCTTGCGCGCCTCGTCGAGGGCGGCGAGCGGCTCGTCCATCAGCAGCAGGCGGGGCGAGGAGAGAAGGGCGCGGCCGATGGCGACGCGCTGCTTCTCGCCGCCTGAGAGTTTTGCGGGGCTGCGCTCCAGCAGCGTCTCGATGCCGAGCAGGTCGACGATGCGATCGAAGCTCTCGCCGCGCGCCGTTCTCGCCGCGAACCAGCGGCCATAGAATAGATTGGCGCGAACGCTGAGATGCGGGAAAAGCCGCGCTTCTTGAAAGACATAACCGAAGCGGCGGCGATGTTTTGGGACGAAGAGGCCGGTTTCGGTTTCGGTCAAGGCCTCGCCGTCGAGGACGACGCGGCCTTCGTCCGGGCGGGCGAGGCCGGCGATGATGCGAATCATCGAGGTCTTGCCGGAGCCGGAGCGGCCGAACAGCGCGGTGACGCCCCGCTCGGAGGTGAAGGCGGCATCGAGCGAAAAAGCACCGAGCCTCTGTTTTGCCGCGACGATCAGCGTCATTCCGGGTCGATCCTCCGGCCGGCGAGGCGGGCGAGGAATTCGGAAGCGAGCAGGGCGGCCATGGAAATGACGACCGCGACGAGCGTCAGGCGGAGCGCGCCGGCATCGCCGCCCGGCACCTGGGTGAAGGTGTAGATCGCCGCCGACAGCGTCTGGGTTTCGCCCGGAATGTTGGAGACGAAGGTGATCGTCGCGCCGAATTCACCCATCGCCTTGGCAAAGGAAAGGATCATGCCGGCGATGATGCCGGGCAGGGTCAGCGGCAGGGTGATCGTCAGGAAGACCCAGACAGGGCCGGCGCCGAGCGTTCCGGCCGCTTCTTCCAGCTTGCGGTCGACCGCCTCGATCGACAGGCGGATGCTGCGCACCATTAGCGGAAAGGCCATGACGGCGCAGGCCAAGGCCGCGCCCGTCCAGCGGAAGGAGAGAACAATGCCGAAATATTGGTCGAGCAGGCTGCCGATCGGACCGCGGCGGCCAAACAGGATGAGGAGAAGAAAACCCGTGACGACCGGAGGCAGGATCAGCGGCAGATGAACGACGCCATTCAGCACCGATTTGCCCCAGAAGCGGCCACGGGCAAGCAGCAGAGCGACGAGGATGCCGAAGGGCAGGCTCGCCAGCATGGCGACGATCGAGACGCGCAGGCTGAGCAGGATCGCCGTCCATTCCTCATTGCTCAAGCCCAGAGCGTCCAACAAGCGCTTTTTTTCCTCTCAAAAATGAAGGCTCGCACATGCAAGCCGTTTGTTGCCAAATCTCGCTCTTTACTCTGCGTCATCCTCGGCCTTGTGCCGAGGATCTGCTGCCTATCCAAAATCGACCGGATGCAGATGCTCGGGACAGGCCCGAGCATGACGATAGAGGAGTTGGCGGTCTTCGTCAGTAGACTGAAGCATCGTGATGTGAGCCTCAAGTCAGGCACTGAAAATCCGCAATCACCCCAGCTTATCACTTGAGGATGGTGAAACCCTGCGCCGTGAAGAAGGCGGCTGCCTTGTCGGATTTCAGGAAGTCGAGATAGGCTGATGCATCCGGGTTCTTGCTCTCGGCGAGGATTGCGATCGGATAGATGATCGGCGGATGGGAATCGGCGGGGAAGGTGCCGACGATGGCGACACCCTTATCGGCTGCGGCATCCGTCTGGTAGACGATGCCATAAGGCGCTTCGCCGCGCGAAACGAGGGCAAGGGCGGCGCGCACGCTTTCGGCGCCGGCGACCTTGGTTTCGACCGATTTCCAGACGCCGAGCTTTTCGAGCGCGGCCATGCCGTATTTACCGGCTGGAACCGATTTCGGCTCACCCATGGCAAGCCTGCCGTCACCCAAAAGCCCGGCAAGATCGAAGCCTTGCTTGATCTCGACCGGTTTTGCCTTGTCCTTTTCGGCAACGAGCACGATGCGGTTGCCGAGCAGGTTGGAACGGGTATCGGCCTTGATCAGGTTCTTCTTGGCGACGTAATCCATCCAGCCGAGGTCGGCCGAGATGAAGATATCGGCGGGGGCCGCGTTTTCGATCTGCTTGGCAAGCGCGCCGCTCGCCGCATAGGAGGTGACGGCGTCCTTGCCGCTTTCCTTCGTCCAGGCGGCATTGGCGGCGTCGAGTGCATCCTTGAGGCTCGCCGCCGCAAAGACGGTGAGTTTTTCGGCTGCGGCGGCAGGCGCCGGAAGCGCTGCTGCGCCAAGCCAGAAGGCCATGATCGCGGCGGTTGCCAGTTTCATCCATCGGCGGCGGTTTTGCATGATTCATTCCCCGGAGTTCGAAATATTGCGACGAATATAACGGGCGAGGCATCTTGGCTAGGGATATATCCAGGAAAATATAACCGTATTGGACCGCGGTGTCCGCAACGACCCAATCGTTACGCGTTGTCGAAGTGCATGGCTTGAGCCGCAGCGTGAGATCCATAGGGTTGAAATACCCGAGCGACAGGTTGGCAAACCGCAGGGACTCCCGGCGGCAGAGCATGCTCCGTCGATTTCTGCCAAGAAAAACGGCAATGCCAAAGCCATGAGGCTGCGCAGGATTGCACGCGATGCATTGCTGCAATGCACCAATCGATATTCATCTTCCTGCGAAATATGCTACAACACACTCATCGAAACGGCTTCTCCTCCTCCCATAGCCGTTCGGTAGGATCGACAACACTCCTCCTCCCAGTTGTCGATCGAGTTTATAAGCCCGACGGATCCTCCCCCGTCGGGCTTTCTCGTTTTCGGGATCTTCTGAAATCAGGCCGGCGCATGCGTCTTGCTGGGCGCGCGGCGCTCTATTCGGCGTCGCTGTGCGACGAGCCGTTGCGGATTGCCGTCGAGCTCAGGCCGGAGCGCGGTCCGTGGATGAAGGTCCAGGCCGGCGCACGCTTCTTCCAGAGAACACGGGCGTCATCCTCATCGACCCGGGCGAAATCAAAGGTCCTGGCCATTTTCGAGGACAGGAAGGACAGCGTCGCGCCCGGCCGATCGATCACCGCGATCGGGAAGGTGCGGGCAATCTCCTGCCATTTCTGCCATTTGTGAAAGGTCTGCAGGCTGTCTGCGCCCATGATCCAGATGAAATGCACATGCGGATTGCGGGCCTTGACGCGGGCAAGCGTGTTGGCGGTGTAGCTGGTGCCGAGCGTCTGTTCGAAGGCGGTGACCTTGATGCGGGGATCGGGGGCAACATGCTCGCTTTCGGCAATGCGCTCGGCAAGCGGTGCGAGCTGGTTGCGGCTCTTCAGCGGATTGCCCGGGGTGACCATCCACCAGAGCTGGTCGAGGCCAAGCCGCTTGAGGGCGATTTCGGCGACGAGCGCGTGGCCCTGATGCGGCGGATTGAACGAACCGCCGAACAGACCGACGACCATGCCGCGCTCGCTGTGCGGCATGCGGAGATAGTGCCGGTCCACATTCTCGGTCGTCACGTCAGGTTCGGTCGTCACGTCAGGGCCGCGTCTGTCCGGCACCATGCACCCGATATTTGAAGGAGGTGAGCTGTTCGACGCCGACGGGGCCGCGGGCATGCATCTTGCCGGTGGCGATGCCGATTTCCGCACCCATGCCGAACTCGCCGCCATCGGCAAACTGCGTCGAGGCATTGTGCAGCAGGATCGCCGAATCGACTTCGGTGAAGAAACGCGCGACGACGGCGGGGTCCTCGGCGATGACCGCCTCGGTGTGGTTGGAGGAATAGGTCTGGATATGGGCGATGGCGCCCGATATGCCGTCGACGACGGCAACCGAAATGATTGCGTCGAGATATTCGGTCGACCAGTCCTCCTCGGTCGCGGCCTTCAAACCCGGTGCGACCTTCAGCACTGTTGGCGAAGCGCGGATCTCGCAGCCGGCCTCCGTCAGAACCTCGAGCAGCGGCGTCAGATGCGTGCCGATCGCGGTGCCATCGACGAGCAGGGTTTCGGCTGCGCCGCAGATGCCGGTGCGGCGCATCTTGGCGTTGACGATGATCTTTCTCGCCATTTCGATATCGGCCGAGGCATCGACATAAATGTGGCAAAGGCCTTCGAGATGGGCAAAAACCGGCACACGGGCCTCGCTCTGCACGCGGGCAACCAGGCTCTTGCCACCGCGCGGCACGATGACGTCGATCGCCCCGTCGAGGCCCCGCAGCATGGCGCCGACGGCGGCGCGGTCGGTGACCGGCACGAGCTGGATAGCATGCTCTGGAAGTCCCGCCGCCTTCAAGCCTTCGACCAGACAGGCATGGATAGCCTGCGATGAACGGCGCGAATCCGAGCCGCAACGCAGGATAACGGCATTGCCCGCCTTGAGGCAGAGGGCGCCGGCATCCGCCGTGACGTTCGGTCGGCTTTCGAAGATCACGCCGATGACGCCGAGCGGCGTGCGAACGCGCTCGATCTTCAAGCCGTTCGGTCGGTCCCAGGCAGCGATGACTTCGCCGACCGGATCGGAAAGGGCGGCGATGGCGCGGATTCCCTCGGCCATTTCGGCGATGCGCTTGTCGTTCAGCGTCAGCCGGTCGACGAAGGAAGCGAGCATCTCGGTGCCTTCGATGTCCTTCAGGTCCTTGGCGTTCTCGGCAAGAATCTGTGCCTTATTCGCCAGGATCGCATCGGCCATGGCGTTCAGCGCGCTGTTCTTCGCCTCGGTGGACGCAAAGCCCAGCGGTCGTGCGGCAGCCTTTGCCTTGCGGCCGATGTCGTTCATCAGCACGTCAATGTCAGGGCCCGGCGCAACGGTATCAAGCATAGCTCGCGTCCTTCTTCTGCCTTTCCGATTTCGATCCGATCTGCGCGGTCATCACCATGTCGTCGCGATGGACCATGGCGGCGCGCCCGGCATAACCGAGAATGGCCTCGATCTCCGCCGACTTGCGGCCGGCAATGCGACGGGCGTCGTCGGCATCGTAGCTTACCAGACCGCGGGCGATCTCGCGGCCGGCCGGGCCGATGATCGCCACCGTGTCGCCGCGGCTGAAGAGGCCGGAAACGCTGCGAACGCCGGCGGGAAGCAGGCTCTTGCCGGCCCCGAGGGCGGTGACGGCGCCGTCGTCGACATGCAGTTCGCCGGCCGGCTGCAGCTGCCCGGCAATCCAGGTCTTGCGGGCGGTAACGGGTGTGCCCGATGGCGCGAACCAGGAGGAACGCGCGCCGTTTTCGATCGCCGACAGCGGGTTGTCGGTCTTGCCGGAGGCGATGATCATGGCGCAGCCTGATGCCGTCGCAATCTTGCCGGCATCGATCTTGGTGCGCATGCCGCCGCGCGAAAGCTCGGAGGCCGCACCTCCGGCCATCGCCTCGATCTCCGGGGTGATTTCGGCAATCGTTTCCAGGAACGTCGCGTTCGCATCGAGATGGGGCGGCGCGGTGTAGAGGCCGTCGATATCGGAGAGAAGAATGAGCAGATCGGCGCCGGTCATCGTCGCGACGCGGGCGGCCAGCCGGTCGTTGTCGCCATAGCGGATCTCGCTGGTGGCGACGGTGTCGTTTTCGTTGATGATCGGCACGGCGCCGATCTTCAAAAGCTGATTGATGGTGGCGCGTGCATTGAGATAACGGCGGCGCTCCTCGGTATCGCCGAGCGTCAGCAGGATCTGGCCGGCGACGATCTCGTCGCGTGACAGGCTTTCCGACCAGGCGCGCGCCAGGGCGATCTGGCCGACGGCCGCCGCCGCCTGGCTTTCCTCCAGCTTCAGCGCGCCCGAGGGCAGGTCGAGCACCGAGCGGCCGAGCGCGATTGCGCCCGAGGAGACGACGAGCACGTCGATGCCCTTGGCTTTCAGGCCTGATATATCGGCGCACATGGCGTCAAGCCAGGCTTTCTTCAGCCCGGCTTTGCGGTCGACCAGAAGCGCAGAGCCGATCTTGATGACAATGCGCCGGTAACGGCCAAGCGGCTTACGGCTGGTCATCGTCCTCGTCCCCACCCTTGTCCTCGCCCTCATCGGTGACGACCATGTCGCGATGGCGCAGCTTCGGCACCTTGGCCGGCTTCTCCTCGGTATTGGCTTCGACGATGATGTCGCGGAGTGCGCGCAGCACCTCGGTCATGCCCTTGCCGGTGACGGCCGAAATCTGGAATGGCGTCTTGCCGCAGGCCTTGGCCAATTCCTTGGTCTTCTTCTTCAGTTCGGCATCATCGAGCACGTCGATCTGCGACAGCGCCACGATCTCAGCCTTGTCGGTCAGATCGTTTCCATAGGCTTCGAGCTCGTGCTTGACCGTCTTATACGCCTTGCCGACCTTTTCCTCCTGGGCGGAGATGAGGTGGAGCAGCACGCGGGTGCGCTCGACATGGCCGAGGAAACGGTCGCCGATGCCGACACCTTCATGGGCGCCTTCGATCAGGCCCGGAATATCGGCAAGGATGAATTCGCGCTCGTCGATGGTGGCAACACCGAGATTGGGATGCAGCGTGGTGAAGGGATAGTTGGCGATCTTCGGCCGGGCCCGGGTGACTGATGCCAGGAAGGTCGACTTGCCGGCATTCGGCATGCCGACGAGGCCGGCATCGGCAATCAGCTTCAGGCGTAGCCAGATGGTCTTTTCCTCGCCGGGCAGACCGGGATTGGCCCAATCCGGCGCCTGGTTGGTCGAAGTCTTGAAATGGGCGTTGCCAAAGCCGCCATTGCCGCCATGGGCAAGGCAGTAACGCTGGCCTTCGACGGTCAGGTCGCAGATCAGCGTTTCCTGATCTTCCTCGAAGATCTGGGTGCCCACGGGAACCTTCAGCGTCACGTCGCTTCCATTGGCGCCGGTGCGGTTCCTGCCCATGCCATGGGTGCCGATCGTCGCCTTGAAATGCTGCTGAAAGCGGAAATCGATCAGCGTGTTCAGGCCGTTGACGGTCTCGACCCAGACGTCGCCGCCGCGTCCGCCGTCGCCGCCATCCGGGCCGCCGAACTCAATGAATTTCTCGCGTCGGAAGGAAACGCTGCCGCCGCCGCCGTCCCCGGACTTGATATAGACCTTTGCTTCGTCGAGAAATTTCATTTTACTTCCAATATTCAGTGGCAGTTGGACGGCCCGTCTTGGCCCATTCGATATAGGCGGTTCCGACGGAGGTCAAAGATTATCGTGAATTTTGCGAGCTATAACATACAGTACGGCTTCGGTCTCGACGGCAGATACGATCTGGCGCGCATTGCCCGAAGTCTCGAGGGAGCCGATGTCATCGCGCTGCAGGAGGTGACCCGCGGCTTCTCGCGCAACGGTTTTGCCGACATGGTGGCCGATGTTGCGGCCTTCTTTCCCGACTATTTCTGGGTGTATGGGCCGGCTTGCGACATGCATGTCGAAGCGGCGGGAGGCGGGCTTCAGCCGGTGCCGGGTACCCGTTTTCAGTTCGGCAATATGGTGCTGTCGCGCTGGCCGATCCTCTCGACCCGAACGCTGCTTCTGCCGCGCAGCCGGACGATCGGCAAGATCAATCTGCAGCGCGGCGCAACCGAGGCGGTGATCGACACACCCGGCGGTGCGATCCGCGTCTATTCCGTGCATCTCGACCATGTCTCCGCCGACGAGCGCATCCGCCAGCTGCAATTCTTGAACACGCATATCAATGCCTTCGTCCAGGAGGGTGGGTCGCTGACGGGGGGTGGTGAATTCGACCTGCCGGAGCCGCCGCTGCCGGAGGATTATGTCATCATGGGTGATTTCAACATGGAGCCGGAATCGCCGGAATATTGCGCGCTTGCTGGGGCTGGCAGCGGATATTACGGCCGTGTGGCAAGGATCGGCACGCCGGTCGACGCCTTTGCGGCGCTGGAGGCTTACTCTCCGGAGAGCTACAGCTGGATGGATCCTGAAGATCACGGCAAACGCATGCATCTCGATTATTGCTTCGTCAGTTGCGGCCTGCAAAGCCGGTTGAAATCCGCCCGGATCGATACGCGATCCGTCGGTTCCGACCATTTCCCTCTATGGGTCGAGATCGGTGATTGATGGAGACGCCGCCAGTGCGGCGACGCCTCCTTTCTAGTCCTGGAGCATGATGTTGTCCGAAAACCGCGTACACTTTTCGGCATCATGCTCTATCAGGCGACCTTTCGCGGCGGCAGCATGCCCGGCTGCAGCACGGTTTCGATGTGCGACACCATGGTGTTGCGGGCGAAACAGTAGATTTCGCCGCAACCCGTCATGCGGAAACCGAGCTTCTCCTGCAGTCGCAGCGAAGCCGGGTTGTCGGCGAAGACGCCGGAATGGACCGGTGTCTCCGGCATGCGGCGCGAGAAGCGCTCGATGATCGCTGCCACCGCTTCGCTCATATAGCCGCGCCGCCAGTAGTAGCGGTTCAGCCAGTAGCCGAGGTGCCAGCGACCGTGGCGCAACTCGATCGAGACGTTGCCGATATGGACATCGTCCTTGCCGGTGATCGCCAGCGGCCAATCGGGCAGGGTGCCCGAGGTGACCGGGATCAGCCAGTCCAGCGCATCCTGCCGGTCGAACGGCGCGGGTACGCGGGACAGCATGCGCGTGACCGCGAAATCGGAAAGCGATTCCGCGATATCAGGCGCATCGCTCAGCCTGTGGGGGCGGAGCGTCAGCCGGGCGGTCGAGATAACCGGCGCGGGGCCGGGCATCATCGGCTTGGCCTCAGGCCTTTGCAGCGCAGTCGTGCTCATGCGATGTTCCCCCAGCTTCTGAGGGACATCCAGGTCTTGCGGTCGAGCCTGTACCATTCGACCGGCACGTTGCTGCCGAGCGCCAGCGAGGCGGCGAGCCCCGAACCCTGGAACTGGAAGCCGCACTTCTGGATGACGCGGCGCGAGGCGACATTCATTACCCGGCAACGGGCGTCGATCTGGTCGACGTCCTGACGGGTCCTGAATACCATATCGACCAGGGCATGGCAGGCCTCGGTCGTATAACCCTTGTTCCAATAGGGCTCGCCCAGCCAATAGCCGATCTCGACGGTCTTGCCGTCTGTCTGCGGCTCAACACCGCAGCAGCCGATAAAGGCGCCGTTTTCGGCCTTGGTGATCGCATAGACGCACTTGCCAATCTCGCCATTTTTCGTGCGACGCACGAAGTCGGCAGCATCATCGGCGGTATAGGGGTGCGGCATACGCGATACCATGGTGGCGACTTTGGCGTTATTGGCGAGATGGGCAAGGGCGTCGATGTCTTCTTCGTGAGGCGCGCGCATGACGAGCCTTTCCGATAACAAGACAGGGCAATCGGTCCTTAACCGTTCCGGCCTCAGCCGCTCCGTGGAAGACCGCTGGTCTTCCCGGGGAGACCGTGATTGGTCTACCCTTAACAATTCGCCTTGCATGGTTCAGTCCTCCTTGAGGGGTAAAGAAAAAGGGGAGATGGCGCCCCATCTCCCCTGTTTTCTAGACTGAACCTGATACGGCCAGCCGGGTCGATGAGACGCCGGCTGTTTTTGAGCGCTACCGGCTTATTCCGCTGCTTCCGCTTTCGGCATGACAGACACGTAGACGCGACCGTTGGCCTTGGTTCGGTAGTTCACATTGCCGGCGGTAAGCGCAAAAATCGTGTGATCCTTGCCGAGGCCGACGTTGGAACCCGGATGCCACTCAGTACCGCGCTGACGCACGATGATGTTGCCTGCAATGACGGCTTCGCCGCCGAACTTCTTCACGCCAAGGCGCTTGGACTGAGAATCGCGACCGTTGCGCGATGAACCGCCAGCTTTTTTGTGTGCCATTGGAGTTCTCCTTTAAAACCTTGTCTCGTTGATCTTACTTGGCAGCCACGATGTCCGTGATACGGACGACCGTGTGATGCTGACGATGGCCGCGCGAACGCTTCGAATTCTGACGGCGGCGCTTCTTGAAGGCGATGACCTTCTTGCCGCGGTTCTGTTCGACGACTTCTGCCTTGACAGAGGCGCCGGTTACGAAGGGCGCACCGATCGCAGCGTCGGCGCCTTCGCCGATCACGAGCACTTCGGTGAATTCAATGGAGTCGCCAGCGGTGGCTTCCAGCTTTTCGATGGTCAGCACGTCGTTGGCTGCCACACGGTACTGTTTACCGCCGGTCTTGATGACTGCGAACATTTTTTATCCTTTCATGTTCGTTCCAGCGCTCCCCGCTAATTGAGCAGGTGGCTGTCTTTTTATCAGTCGAAGTTAAGCAGGGATTTCAGAGGTCTAATCCTCGAACTCGTCCTGCCGGTGAAGCCCCGCGCGAGCGCGGGACGGCCAAGGCGCGGATTTCTCCAAACCTATTGCGCAGTCGAGATACGCGAGTGACAAAAAGGTGTCAAGGCAAAAGGATGGAATGCTTCGACTTTTCGGCTTGCCAGCCTGTCATTTGCCCGTTATGAGAACGCCCGCGCCGAACAAGCGCCGACCAGACCGCGGAGAGGTGGCAGAGTGGTCGAATGCACCGCACTCGAAATGCGGCATACCTGCAAGGGTATCGTGGGTTCAAATCCCACCCTCTCCGCCATTGGCCTTCGACCGTAATGGATGTCCGCGTCCTCCTGCTATTTTTCGATCTTTCGGCGAAGCCTGCGTAGAACTGGACGTCGAGATTGGCCGTCTCCTTGACCATCTGCGCAGACACTCCGCGCGGGCTCAAGCCGCGGTCGTCAGAGCCATATGCTGCAGCCCGGCTGCTTGAGGTGAGCGGTGCGCGACCGATTGCGGCCGGCGCCGAAACGGCCGTGCACCACGTCGCGAAACTCGTCGCAGACGCGCAGCGCACCCAACCAGACAGTCGCGGCTCTCATGGACGGGTGATCCTATAGATCAGCAAATTATTCAAATCCACAAGCTTGGTTGCAGTCCTGTCCAGATGGTCGATAACCCCATCATGATGCTCGATGAACAGCCGGCCGTCCTTGTCGGCGGCGTTCTTGGCCACGCCGAACAGATCCGCGCCCTGCGCGCGCTGTTCCTCGAGTTGCGCGATCGCGGTGGCGTCATCCGCAACGAATTTCGACCATTCGGCATCGCCTCCGCCAGGCGGGAACACCCAGCCGCGCGCCCTGCTGTAGTAGACTGCGACGGGATCGCCGACCTCGGGCGCGATGGCGACGACGAGGTCGCCTGGTTGCGCCAACCGCGCCAGTTCCTCGCCAAGCAGTTTGCCGTTCATGGCGATTGGCTTCTTCATCGTCCTGACGAGAGGAACGGTCGACCAGGCAAGCGTGAGGGCCAAGATGCAGATCGAGCGAAGCACAACCGACGGCGTTAGAATGGTTCTCGATGCAAGCGTTGCCAGAAGAAGCGCGCCGTGGCCGCAGAACATAGCAACCGGCACATGGAAGATGTGGAGATTCCACACATTGCTGGTGATCTCGCCCGCCGCCGCCAGATAGATGATTAGGGCCGCAGCCAGCCACACATAGGGAATGGCCGAAAGGGTGCGTTGCTTCGGGTCTTCGGCGGGGCGGGGCGGTAGCCACAAGCCGACCGCGAGCAGCACCATGAACGGATAGCCGTAGAACCACAAAACCGAGGTGTTCCATACGGATTTGAAGTAGAAGCTGTTCCTGTAGTATGTCCAGAAGCCGAAATCCCAGATATAGCCGCCGGTGCCGGCGATATGAAACGGCGGATAGCTGCGGCCGAGATAAATCGCCCAGCTGAAATAAGCGCCAATGATGGCCAGGCTCAAAAGCCCCGACAGGAAGACCCATGTCGCGTGCTTTCCTTTACTTTCCAGAATCCAACAGACCATCAGATAGAAGATGACAGCGCCGGCCGCGATGCCGGGTGGCTTTGACAGCACGCCGAGCGAGAAGCTGACCGTGGCGAGCGGCAAGAGCCAGCCGCTGCCGCCGGCCCAGTATTTGGCGAACAGCCAGACGCCAAGAGTGACCAAGGCCAGCATAGCGGGATCGGGAAGAAACGAACTGTCGATCATGATCGCCGCCGGCATCAGCGCGTAGGCCAGTGCCGCCGCGTGGGCGTGCATCTCATCCCAGCATAGCGCCGTTAGCCTGTGGAGCGAAAATACTGTCACCAGACCGAAGGAGGCAGCAACCGCGCGGCCGAACCAGTCGTGCCAGCCGAAGAGTTGGTAGAGCAAGGCGGTCAGATAGCTGACGATCTGAAACTCGCGGCCCTGATAGCTTGGCCCGGGTCCGGTCCAGCTGACCTCTGGAAAAAAGATGTTCCAGCTGCGCTGCTGGAAATTGTCGGCCATCATTGCGGTGCTTATCTCGCGCCAGCTGAAGCTGTCGACCAGCGGCAAGGTGATCTTATGGAACCTGAAGATGATGGCAATACACAGGATCCCCAGCAAGATCACCGTGTTGAGGCTAGGGTAATTGCGAGCAGCCATGTCCCAGTCGCTCGTCTGCTGCTGACATTGCTGACCTTCGGCCCGATTCAATTTCGGGTCGTCGTTCATCTGAACTGTGTCCTTCCCACTGACGCCGGACACGGCGCGATATGCGCCGGCATCGAATCGAGAGGAAGATGAGGCTGAGCGGAATTTCGCCGCCGGCGCGGTCGGCTGCGGGGCGGCTCGTAGGCTTCACCGAGCAGTAGCTTCGAAGGCTTGCGGGGCGGCTTTGTCATGACGGCAGTTCATCAGCAATGCCTTAAAAAGCAATTAGCCCAGATTCATTACCGACTCCATCCGCCATGCGAACACAATAAGGGCATCGGCAAGACGACTCAGCTTGATAGTCTCAGGCACACGGCCAGCGTCAATTGCCCCGCGCCTTCTTCACCCAGGCGCCAACCTCATCGCCGCTGCTCATGTCGGGCTGCACCAGTCCGTCGATCATGAAAGTCGGCGAGACATGGATGCCGTTCTGCCTGGCATATTTGCAGTGCCACTTGATCTCCCGGTCGAGATCCGGGATTGCGAAGGCTTCTTTCAGCTTGATGCCGCTGTAGCCTTCCAGGCGCTCGATGATCTGGTTCGGCGTGACGTTCATATTCGGGCCGCCGGCATGGCGTTCAAACTCGAACTCCTCGCGATGGGCGGCGATGGCAGCCATCACCTTCTTTGCAGTTTCCTTGCCGCCTTCCAGAGTCGAAGCTGCGATGATGCAGCGGACGAGGACGCCGGAATACATGTGCCAGGGTTGCGACTGCAGGCGGATCTTCACGGTGATCTTGTCTTCGCCGGCCTGGCTCAGCAGTTCGTCGAACTTGTTGAACGCTCTGACCGAATAGGGGCAAGTCGGCTCCAGAAAAGCTTCGAAGATGCGGGGTCCAGTGCCCCAAGTCAGCGGATCTGCATGCCAGGAAGTGGTCGTCATGGAATTCCTCTCTGAGGGTAAGGTATCCGGAGAAACTTAGGTCACCAGGCTCCAGAAGCCATGCTTCTTGCCGTGTCGACGTTTAAGTTCTGCGACATAGACGTCATGGGGTCTGGTGTTGCCGAAGTCATCGATATGAGGCGCAAGCGACGCGCAGTCCGCGAGATGCCTCGCCGCATGCTTATGGCGGCTGGACCGGCCGCTATCGAGCGTGAAATCGATCATGGAGCGCAAGACGATGGTTGCCGCAAGCGGATGTTTCTCTGCCAGAGCTTCGGCCGCCGCCGGCATCAGCTCATAGAGATCGCCGTTCAGTTCCGCCTTCCGCCTCATCACGAGTTTCGCTGCCTCGGCAGGTGCCGTCCAATTCAGGAAAAATGTAAGTGCTTGGTGGACGTCCGGGAAAGCCTGGGCATAAGCGAATGCCTTCTCCTCCGCCTCCAGATCGTCGAAGTCCGGCAGTCGCTTGAGGAAAGCCTTCAGGTGCTCGCCATGCAGCGACTGCTCGAAACAAGTCCATCTGTAGGTTTGGGCCTCCTCGGTGCGCCCCAGGGCCTCGAGCGTCTCGACGCGCGCGAGCTGCCATTCGAATGGCATGTCGGCCTGGCCTTTCGTATCGACCTCATTCAGCGCCTCAAGTGCTTCCTTCGCCCGGCCGGCCGAGACCAGACGATTGGCGATGTCGGCCGCAATCATCGGCATCTTGCGCGTTTTCTCGGATTGCTGCGCGATATAGGCATCAACATCGCCCTGGGCGTCGGCAATTTCCTGCAAGGCTATGCGCACCGTCAGATCTCGCTGAGTGCCGTAAATCTCATCTTCGTAAAGGGGGCCTCCGCTGCCCCAGCCGATGATCTCGCGCTTGTCTTCCGTAGGCTTGTCTTTCGGCTCCTTGGACCATTGGACGAAGAGGGTTTTCAGGCAATCGAGACCATCCTTGCCGAGAGCTGGCGCCATCGCCGCAATCAGGTTGTCGTACTGGCCGTAACCATCGTCTTGCACGGCTTTGAACACCTTCTCGGCCAGGACATTGGAGTCGATCTTGGCGGACGCGGCGATTGCGGCAGCATCCTCGCAAGCCTGATGAAAACTTTGGATGAGAGAACCGCTGCTCTCGTTGGATCTCTCAAAGATCGAATTCGCCAATGCGAGGAACTGCCATATCAGTTCGAAAGCTTCTTGGGGATCATCGGCGGCAACGGTCTCTGCGATCGTTTTGCGCTGCGTTTCCAAATCGCTCTTCAGCGCCTTGACTTTGCGCCAGTTGATGACGGTGCGAGCCCGGGCAATGCTGACAAGCCGCTTTCGCACCTCACGCGCCACTTCGGCGCCGCCGTGATTGCCGGCAAGCTCCATTCGAAGCCGTCGCTTGTGGGCGGCACTGCCCATGCTGACCTCGATCAGCAGCTCGGCGAGGCGTTGCGCTCCAAGGGATTCGAGATTTTTCGCATTGAGTGTCGTCTTGGCTGCCATCGGTGATCGCTGTCGTTTCTGCGGGTGACCCTACCCCGGGGGCAGTACGAGGCCAAGCTCCTGGAATGTATGCACAGGATAATCCTTCGGCACCTCGCTATTAGCTAAAAACTAACGCTGCCTCGTAACGACTCCTAAAGCCGGTTTTGGCACCTTGTTGCCTGTCGAATATTGCTTCCAAATTTCTCGCTGGGGTTGATTATGAGTCATAATAAAGACGCCTGGGTCAGCCAGCGCGCTTATTCGTTGTGGGAATCGGAAGGCAGGCCGGATGGGCGCGGGGAAAGCCATTGGGCGCAGGCGTTGAGGGAGTTCGAGCAGCTTGAGCTGACGAAGGCCTCGCCTGATGGAAACGATCTCATCGAGAAGCTGAAAGCAGCCGGGCGGCTGATGCGGATCTATGATCAGGCGGCGCCCGCCGTCGAGAACGACCGGCAGATCAAAGCGGCTCGCTAGACCATGTTGCCGCTCCCCTGAGTGCCGAAATGTTCAGCGGCATTCCAGACGGACGATCGGTCTTGCCGGCAGGCGTCTTGCCACTTCGGCGAAACCGGCATCAAGGAAGGTGGAGAGTGTCCCCGGATAGAGCTCGGCCGCTCTCGAAGCGTGGAGCTGGTCGACGGGATAGGCCTCAAGGCATTCGGCCCCGTTTGCCTTCGCAAATTCGACGGCATGTTTCAGCAATAATTGCGATAATCCCTGCCGCCGGAACGGCTTGCGGACGATGAAGCAATTGATCGACCAGACCGGCTTGTCATCGACCGCCGCAAAGGGTTTTGAGCGGCGTAGCCGATCGAATACGGCGCGCGGCGCGACACCGCACCATCCGGCCGGCTCATTCTGGTGATAGCCGAGAATTCCGGGCGGGCGTTTGGCGAGTAGACTTCGGAACCAGTTGCGATTTCCCTCGCCCCATCCTGCCTTGTAGTCGGCATTCGGAAGATACCAGTAGGCGCAGCGACAATTCCGGCCGTCGGCGCAATCGTCGAAAACCGCTTCTATATCGGCCAGGCGGTCGGCGGTGGCGGGGAAGAAAGAGAAGCGATCTTGCATCCGGGCAAGTTATGGCGCGGGCGGATGATCGGCAAGCGGCCGCTCCTTGCCGGCCGATCAGGCGAGGCTGCCCCGTTCTTTAGCCGCCGACGGCGCCCGTATATCGTTGCCGATCCTCATCCGCGGGCGATCGTCCTGACGCTACTGGCGTGCGGCCCAGCTCAGGCCCCGCCGCAGGATGAGCGGCATATAGGGATGGTCGAATTCGGCTGCGACATGGCCGAGGGCGGAATAGAAGATGCGGCCGGCGCCGAAATGGCGCTTGAAGACGACGGGCATCACGATATTGCGGGCCGCCGGATCGTAGGCGCCGGTGAAGGTGGTGGTCGCAAGGATTTCGACTGTGGGATCGTAATGGAGATAATATTGCTCCGAACGATAGTCGAAATCGGGAATGCCCTCCATGACGGGATCGTCCTGGCGGGTGATGGCGACGCGGAAGTCGATGATGTTGCCGGGATGGGCGACCCAGGTGACGCCCGAGACATAGCGGAAAGGCGCGCTTTCCTTGAAGGACGTGGCAAGCGCGCCGTGATGGCCGGCAAGCCCGAGCCCGCCACGCACGGCTTCGACGAGGGCGGTGGCATGTTCCTTCTCAAGCTTTTCACCGGTGATGATCGGCACCAGCAGATCGGCTTTCGCCAGCGTCGGAGATCCGAATACGCCGAGATCGCCGGTCACCTCGACTGTAAAATCGTCCTCGCGCAGAAGATCGGCGACAATATGAGCGCATTGCTCCGGCTCATGGCCTTGCCAGCCGCCCCAAACGACCAATGCCTTCCTCATTCGCGCTCTCCCTGCCTGATGGCTGCAGACCGTTGATCATCACATGGTGGTGCAAGCCCCTTAGATCTGGCGGCTATGCAAATCACGCGAATAATTCATGTTTCTTCCTGATCCGGCACAAATTGCGCAGGCGGCGTATCGCTCCCGGTCGAGCGTGGCTTCGGCATTTGACGTATTGTCCGTTGACGCCGATCGCAGTTCCTTCTTTTTATTGACGTGTATCTCGTCTAGGTTTCTCCCATCTCTCAATGAATAGTAAGGGTGGTGCATGGCAGGTGAAACGGTTCTTGTCGTCGGCGGCGCCGGCTATATCGGCTCGCATACGTGCCTCGACCTGGCGAACAAGGGCTATACGCCTGTCGTCTTCGACAATTTTTCGAACGGTCATCGCGAGTTCGTCAAATGGGGGCCGGCTGAGGAAGGCGATATTCGCGATCGCGCCCGTCTGGATGAGGTGCTGGCCAAGCACAAGCCGGCGGCGATCCTGCATTTCGCGGCGCTGATCGAGGTTGGCGAATCGGTCAAGGATCCGGTTTCCTTCTACGAGAACAATGTGATCGGCACGTTGACGCTGCTTTCGGCGGCGCAGGCGGCTGATATCAACGCCTTCGTCTTCTCCTCCACCTGCGCGACCTACGGCCTGCCGCAGAGCGTGCCGCTCGACGAAACGCACCGGCAGGTGCCGATCAATCCTTACGGGCGGACGAAATATATCGTCGAGCAGGCGCTTGCCGATTACGACCAGTACAGGAGCCTGCGCTCGGTGGTGCTGCGCTATTTCAATGCAGCCGGCGCCGATTTCGAGGGCCGGATCGGCGAATGGCATCAGCCGGAAACGCATGCAATACCGCTAGCGATCGACGCGGCGCTCGGCCGCCGTCAGGGTTTCAAGGTGTTCGGCAGCGATTACGAAACACGCGACGGCACCTGTGTGCGCGACTATATCCATGTGCTCGATCTTGCCGATGCGCATGTGCGCGCCGTCGAATATTTGTTGAAGGGCGGCGATTCCGTCGCACTCAACCTCGGCACCGGCACCGGCACGACAGTCAAGGAATTGCTCGGCGCCATCGAGGACGTGTCGAACCGGCCTTTCCCGGTCGAATATATCGGCCGTCGCGAAGGCGATTCGCATACGCTGGTCGCCAATAACGACAAGGCGCGCGACGTGCTCGGCTGGGTGCCGCAATATGATCTGTCTCAGATCATCCGCTCCGCCTGGGACTGGCATGCAAAATCCAACCAGCATTGAGAAGGCACGTCGGCCGAACATCCTGCTGATCACGGCGGATCAGTGGCGTGGCGATTGCCTGTCGGCTATCGGTCATGCTTGCGTGAAGACGCCTGGTATCGATGCGCTGGCGCGCGAAGGCACGCTCTTCCGGCGGCACTATGCCGGGGCGGCACCCTGCTCACCGGCGCGGGCCACACTTTATACCGGCCTTTACCAGATGAACCACCGCGTCTGCCGCAACGGTTCGCCGCTCGATGCCCGCTTCGACAATCTGGCGTTGGCGGCCCGGCGGGCGGGATACGACCCGACGCTGTTCGGCTACACGGATACGGCGCCCGACCCGCGCGGGATGGATGCCGGCGATCCGCATCTGACGACCTACGAAGGCGTGCTGCCGGGCTTTACGGCTCGCCAGCTTTTGCCGGAGCATGAGAAACAATGGCTCTCCTGGCTCAGGTCCCGCGGCCACGCGGATGCCGTCAGCCGCGATATCCATATTCCTGTCGGTGCTGGAGCCGGAGACATTTCCGATGCGTCACCGGCCTATTCGCGCGACGAGACCCAGACGGCGTTCCTGGCCGGCGAGTTCATCCGCTGGGTGGGCGAACAGGACAGGCCGTGGTTCGCGCATGTCTCTTTCTTACGTCCGCATCCGCCATTCTCCGTGCCGGAGCCGTTCAACCGGATGTTCAAGCCGGGCGAGGGACCGGTTTTTGCACGCGCGGCAAACTGCGAAGCCGAACAGGACGGTCATCCCTACCTCGCCTATTCCATGCCGCGCTCTGACAAGGGCAACTTTATCCACGGTGCAAGGGGGCCGCTCAGCAGCTGGAACGCTGAGGACTTCGCCGCGATCCGGGCGATCTATTACGGCATGATATCAGAGGTCGATGCGCAGCTCGGCCGCATCTGGCAGGCCCTCAAGGATGCGGGCGCCTGGGACGATACGCTTATTGTCTTCACCTCTGACCACGCCGAGATGGCGGGCGATCACTGGACGCTCGGCAAGGGCGGCTTTTTCGATGGCAGCTATCATATTCCGCTTGTCATTCGCGATCCCGCAAGCAGTGCTGCGGGTGGGGTCGTCGACAAATTCACCAGCGCTGCGGATATTTTTCCGACACTTTGCCAAAGGCTCGGCATCGACGCGAAGAACGGGCTCGATGGCAGGTCGCTCATGCCGTTTGTCAGGGGTGGGAGCGGACAGGGTTGGCGGGATGCGGCATTCTGGGAATTCGATTTCCGCGACATTGCCCATGGCGAGGCCGAGCAGCATTTCCGGCTGCGGTCCAACGAATGCAACCTCGCGGTAATCCGCGACGCGCGGTTCAAATACGTGCATTTTACCGCATTCCCGCCGCTGCTCTTCAATCTTCGCGACGATCCGAAGGAGCTCGACAATGTCGCGGCGGATCCGGCCTATGCGGCGATACGGCTCGACTATGCCGAGAAGCTGCTGTCGCTCCGAGCGCGCCATCTCGATCAGACGCTCGCCTATACCGAGCTGACGGAAAGAGGGCCGGTGACGCACCGGCCCTGATAGAGTATCGCCGTCTTCTTCGAATGACGGCGATACTCTCTTTCTCTTTTACGCAATTCCCGGCAAAAGCGTTTCACGCTTTGCCTGGCAAAACCGCTGCACACTTTTGCTGGAATTGCTTTGTTCAGCCGAGATAATCGCGCTTACCGATCGGCGCACCCTGGTTGCGCAGGATGGCGTGGGCCGTCGCGACATGGAAATAGAAATTCGGCAGGGCGAAGGTGGCGATATATTCGTCACCCGGCAGCACGATACCACTCTTTCCCGGCAGGGTGATCTGGCGGGTTTGCGTGTCTTCCAATGCTTCCGCCGAGAAGCCGGCGAGATAGGCGTCGGTCTTTGCCAGGCGCTCGCGCAGGTCGTCGAACGTCTTTTCGTTGTCCTCGAACTTCGGGGCGTCGGTCGCCGTCAGGCGGGCGAGCGCAAATTTGGCGCTGTCGCTGGCGCGTTGATACTGGCCGGAGAGCGGCAGCATGTCGGGCGCCAGGCGAGCGGCGACCAATATTGCAGGATCGATATTCTTTTCCTTCGCATAGGCTTCGGCCTTGTCGAGGTAGGTTTTCAGGCTGGCGAGGCCGCGCTGGAACATCGGAACGGTGAGGCGATACATCGAAATGGACATTTGTCCTGTCTCCAAAATCTTCAAATGATTGGGTCGCGGCGAGAGGTCGAAGGCGCCTGCGGCCGTGAGCCTGCCTTCGATCCTCCCATAGATGGATGCTCGCTTGGTCTTTCACAACACGAGGAATGTGGGCGTCGGTCGTGAGGTCCCACGGCATTTCGCTCTCATCCATATCTCGTCGCCGCTAAAGATACTTGACGCCGTTCCCAGAAAATGGAATGAATATTCCGCAGAACAGATTTAACGGTTTGTTTGTTCCGTTTTGCGGAGCGCCGCGGGAGAGGTGGCGCAGGGGAATTGCGGCTTCAGAGCAAATGCCTGGAGCTCCGGCGTGAGGAGGGTGCAGCCGGGCACCGCTTTGTGGAGGAAGTGAAAATGAAAAAGTTAATCCTGGGCACTGCGATGGCGCTCGTCATGTCGACGGCCGCTCACGCGGAAACTGTCGGCGTCTCGATGGCGAAATTCGACGACAATTTCCTGACGGTTCTGCGCAATGGCATGACCGATTATGCAAAGACACTGAGCGGTGTGACGCTGCAGGTCGAAGACGCACAGAACGACGTTTCCAAGCAGCAAAGCCAGATCCAGAATTTCATCGCCTCCAAGGTCGATGCAATCGTCGTCAACCCTGTCGATACCGATGCGACCACGGCAATGTCGAAGCTCGCGGCCGATGCTGGTATTCCGCTTGTCTATGTCAACCGTGAACCGGTCAACGTCGACACGCTGCCGGACAATCAGGCCTTCGTCGCTTCCAACGAGCAGGAATCCGGCACGCTGGAAACCAAAGAAATCTGCCGCATTCTCGGTGGCAAGGGCAAGGCCGTCGTCATCATGGGCGAGCTCTCCAACCAGGCTGCACGCATGCGGACGCAGGACATCCATGACGTCATCAAGACGGATGAGTGCAAGGGCCTGGAGATCGTCGAAGAGCAGACCGCCAACTGGGACCGCACCCAGGGCGCCGACCTGATGACCAACTGGCTCTCCAGCGGTATTGAATTCGACGCTGTGATCTCCAACAACGACGAAATGGCGATCGGCGCCATCCAGGCGCTGAAGGCGGCCGGTAAGGATATGAGCAAGGTCGTCGTCGGCGGTGTCGACGCCACGCAGGACGCGCTTGCCGCCATGCAGGCGGGCGATCTCGACGTCACGGTGTTCCAGGATGCCGCCGGCCAGGGCAAGGGCTCGCTCGATGCAGCGCTCAAGCTCGCCAAGGGCGAAAAGATCGAGAAGAAGGTCTACATTCCCTTCCAGCTCGTCACGCCTGCCAACGTCAAGGACTTCGTCAGCAAGAACTGAGGCGAACGGCACACAGGATGCGGGCTTTGCCCGCATCCTTTTCGCCTACCCGTATCCGGAGGAGATGATATGGCCGTCAGCCCGACAACCATGGCCGCCGTGCGCGCGAGCGGCGCGGTCCCGAATGCGGAATATCTCTTGAGCGCCGAGGGTGTCCGCAAGGAATTTCCTGGAGTCGTCGCACTTGACGACGTGCAGTTCCGGCTGAAGCGCGCCACCGTGCATGCGCTGATGGGCGAAAACGGCGCCGGCAAATCGACATTGATGAAGATCCTCGCCGGCATCTACACGCCGGACAAGGGCGATATTCGCCTGAAGGGGATCGAGATCCAGCTGAAATCTCCGCTCGACGCGCTGGAGAACGGCATTGCCATGATCCATCAGGAGCTGAACCTGATGCCGTTCATGACGGTCGCAGAAAATATCTGGATTCGCCGCGAACCGAAGAACCGCCTCGGTTTCATCGATCACGGCGTGATGCACCGCATGACCGAGGAATTGTTTACTCGGCTCAATATCGCCATCGATCCCGATATCGAGGTCCGGTTCCTGTCGGTCGCCAACCGGCAGATGGTCGAGATCGCCAAGGCGGTTTCCTATAATTCCGACGTGTTGATCATGGACGAGCCGACTTCGGCCCTGACGGAGCGCGAGGTCGAGCATCTTTTCCGTATCATCCGCGACCTCAAGGCCCAGGGTATCGGCATCGTCTACATCACCCACAAGATGAACGAGCTTTTCGAGATCGCCGACGAGTTCTCCGTCTTCCGCGACGGCCGATATATCGGCACGCATGCCTCGACCGACGTCACACGCGACGACATCATCCGCATGATGGTCGGGCGCGAGATCACCCAGATGTTTCCCAAGGAAGAGGTGCCGATCGGCGAGGTCGTGCTTTCCGTCAAGGATCTTTGTCTCAAGGGCGTCTTCAACAACGTCTCCTTCGAGGTCAGGGCCGGCGAAATCCTCGGCGTGGCCGGCCTGGTCGGCTCCGGCCGGTCGAATGTCGCCGAAACGCTGTTTGGCGTGACGCCGGCAAGTTCCGGCTCGATCGAGCTCTACGGCAAGCCGGCGGCCATTTCTTCGCCGACCGAGGCCATCCGCAATCGGATGGCGTTCCTGACCGAAGACCGCAAAGATACCGGCTGCCTGCTGATTCTCGATATTCTCGAGAACATGCAGATCGCCGTTCTGCAGGACAGATACGTCAGGGGCGGCTTCGTACAGCAGGGCGCAGTCGAGGCAACCTGCGAAGACATGGCAAAAAAGCTGCGCGTCAAAACGCCCAATCTGTACGAGCGGGTGGAAAATCTTTCGGGCGGCAATCAACAGAAGGTGCTGATCGGGCGCTGGCTGCTCACCAATCCGCGCATTCTCATCCTCGACGAGCCGACGCGCGGCATCGATGTCGGCGCCAAGGCGGAAATCCACCGATTGGTCACGGAAATGGCGCGAGATGGTGTGGCGGTGGTGATGATCTCGTCCGAGATGCCCGAAGTTCTCGGGATGAGCGACCGCATCATGGTCATGCACGAGGGACGCGTGACCGGTTTCCTCAATCGCGACGAAGCAACGCAGATCAAGGTGATGGAGCTGGCTGCGCAGTGATGCGTTGACGGCGATCGCCCAAGGGAGGTTTGACATGACTACCAAGGCAGCAGAGGGCGCGGCTCCGCTCGCAACCCGGCAAAGGCGGCGGCGCATACCGACGGAACTCAGCATTTTCCTCGTGCTCGTCGGTATCGCGCTCATTTACGAAGTGCTCGGCTGGATGTTCATCGGCCAAAGCTTCCTGATGAATTCGCAGCGTCTGACGATCATGATCCTGCAGGTCTCCGTCATCGGCATTATCGCCGTCGGCGTCACGCAGGTCATTATCACCGGCGGCATCGATCTTTCGTCGGGTTCGGTCGTCGGCATGACGGCGATGATCGCAACGAGCTTTGCCCAGTCCTCGACCTGGGGACGGGCCGTTTTTCCCTCGCTGACCGACCTGCCGGCTTTCGTGCCGATCGTCGTTGGTCTGCTGATCGGGGCGGCCGCCGGCCTCGCGAACGGCGCGCTCATCGCCTACACGAAGATCCCGCCGTTCATTGCCACGCTTGGCATGTTCGTTTCAGCCAGGGGCGTGGCGAAGTGGTATACGAAGGGGCAGCCGGTTTCCGGGATCACCGAGCAGTTTCATTTCATCGGAACGAAAGCCTGGCCGGTCGTCGTCTTCCTGGTGGTTGCGCTGATCTTTCATATTGCGCTGCGCTACACCCGTTATGGAAAGTTCACCTATGCCATCGGCGCGAACCCGCAGGCCGCGCGCGTTTCCGGCATCAACATCGAGGCGCATCTCGTCAAGGTCTATGTGATTGCCGGATTGCTCGCCGGCCTTGCCGGTATCGTCACGGCGGCACGCGCTGAAACCGCACAGGCCAGCATGGGTGTCGGATATGAACTCGACGCGATCGCCGCGACCGTCATCGGCGGCACCTCGCTCACCGGCGGTGTCGGGCGCATCACCGGCACCGTCATCGGCACGATCATTCTCGGCGTCATGACCTCGGGCTTCACGTTCCTCAGGATCGACGCCTATTACCAGGAGATCGTCAAGGGCCTCATCATCGTCGCGGCTGTCGTCATCGACGTCTACAGACAGAAGAAACGCCGCAAGCACTGATTTCTGGCATGCAATGATTTTTTACGGGAGCTTCGGCTCCCGTTTCATTTTCAGCATCGACGGAATTCTGAAAAAAGAGGTGGCGAATTCCGTCAGCTTTTCTATTCTGCCGCTTCATTCGCCCTCTACAGCGCCGCGCGTCTGAAAAGACGCGCAAAGGACGCTGTAGCACTTTGAATGCTGCATAATTTTATTCTTAAATCGATTCTGATTTAAGGAATTATGCAGTAGGGCAGCGCAGGAAGACAGATGCAATTCGTATTTGATGGTCACAACGACGTTCTCCTTCGACTCTGGACACATTCAAAAGATGGCAGCGACCCGATCGCGGAATTCGCAGACGGCACGACGGTCGGCCATATCGATGCGCATCGGGCTAGAGAGGGCGGTCTTTCAGGCGGTCTCTGCGCCATCTATATTCCTTCAGGCGATCTCGTCTTCGCCGATCCGGATGCCGATGGCCGCTATATGACGCCGATGGCGGCCCCTCTCGATCCGCTGCCTTCGCTTGCCATCGCCAATGAAATGGCGGCGATCGCGCTGCGGCTCGACCAGGCCGGCGCCTGGCGGCTCTGCAGGACGGTGAAGGATATCCGCGGCGCCATGGCGGACGACATTTTCGCCGCCGTCATGCATATGGAAGGCTGCGAGGCGATCGGCGCCGATCTCTCGGCGCTGGAGGTGTTCTATGCGGCAGGGCTGCGGTCGCTCGGTCCGGTCTGGAGCCGGCACAATGTCTTCGGTCACGGCGTGCCCTTCGCCTTCCCGATGTCGCCGGATACGGCGCCCGGCCTCACCGATGCCGGCTTCGCGCTGGTCAGGGAATGCAATCGTCTCGGTATCCTGATCGATCTTGCCCATATCACCGAGAAGGGTTTCTGGGACGTGGCGAAGAAGACGGATCAGCCGCTGGTCGCCAGCCATTCCAATGCCCACGCCCTGACGCCGGTTGCGCGCAACCTGACGGACAGGCAGCTCGATGCGATCCGCGAAAGCCGCGGGCTCGTCGGCATCAATTATGCCACCGCCATGCTGCGTGCCGATGGCCGCTCGGACAGCGATACGCCGCTTGCCGACATGATCCGCCATATCGATTATCTTGTGAACCGCATCGGCATCGACTGCGTGGCGCTCGGATCGGACTTCGACGGGGCCACCATTCCCGAGGAAATCGGTGATGCAGCCGGTAATCAGAAGCTGATTGCCGCTCTCAGAGAGGTTGGCTATGCTGACGCCGACCTGGCAAAACTTGCCCGTGAAAACTGGCTTCGCATTCTGGCTCAGGCTTGGCGGGAGGACCACGCCTAAGCCTTTCGTATCCAATCAAAAAACAGGGGAACAGACCATGATGATGACCAAGCTCAACCGCAATTTCCGCATGCTTTCCGCGGGAGCTGCGCTTTCACTGCTGATGATGGCCGCACCCTCGGCCTTTGCCGAGACGCCGAAGGATACGCTGGTCGAAGGCTTCGCCATCGACGACATCATCACGATGGATCCGGGCGAGGCTTTCGAGCTTTCGACGGCCGAAATCACCACCAACAGCTACAGCCTGCTCGTCCGTCTCGACATGGACGACACATCCAAGGTGAAGGGCGATCTGGCCGAGAGCTGGAGCGTTTCCGATGACGGTCTTACCTATACGTTCAAGCTAAAGTCCGGCCTGAAATTCGCCTCCGGCAACCCGATCACCGCCGAAGATGTTGCCTGGTCGTTCGAGCGCGCCGTCAAGCTCGACAAGAGCCCGGCCTTCATCCTCACCCAATTCGGCCTGACCGGCGACAACGTCGCGGAAAAGGCCAAGGCGGCCGATGCCGGCACCTTCGTCTTCACGGTCGACAAGGCCTATGCACCGAGTTTCGTGCTCAACTGCCTGACGGCAACCGTCGCTTCCGTCGTCGACAAGAAGCTGGTGCTGGAGCATGTGAAGGCGGTGACGCCCGATGCCGACCACAAATACGACAACGACTTCGGCAATGAATGGCTGAAGACCGGCTATGCCGGCTCCGGCCCCTATAAGATGCGCGAATGGCGCGCCAACGAAGTCGTCGTGCTGGAGCGCAACGACAATTATTATGGCGACAAGGCAAAGCTCAACCGCGTCATCTACCGCTACATGAAGGAAAGCGCTGCCCAACGCCTGGCGCTCGAAGCCGGTGATATCGATATCGCCCGTAATCTCGAGCCGGGCGATATCGACGCGGTTTCGAAGAATGCCGATCTCGCGACAACGAGTGCGCCGAAGGGCACGATCTATTATGTCAGCCTGAACAACAAGAACGAGAACCTGAAGAAGCCGGAAGTCCAAGAAGCCTTCAAATATCTGGTCGATTACGATGCTATCGGCGCAACGCTGATCAAGGGTATCGGCGAGATCCATCAGACCTTCCTGCCGAAGGGTCAGCTCGGCGCACTCGACGAGAATCCCTACAAGCTCGATGTCGCCAAGGCCAAGGAACTGCTGGCCAAGGCCGGCGTACCCGACGGTTTCTCGATCACGATGGACGTGCGCAACAGCCAGCCGGTGACTGGTATCGCCGAATCCATGCAGCAGACGCTGGCGCAGGCCGGCGTGAAGATGGAAATCATCCCCGGCGACGGCAAGCAGACGCTGACCAAGTACCGCGCCCGTACCCATGACATGTATATCGGCCAATGGGGTTCGGACTATTTCGACCCGAATTCCAATGCCGACACCTTTACCGGCAATCCTGACAATTCCGATGCCGGCACGGTGAAGACGCTCGCATGGCGCAACACCTGGGAAGCGCCGGAGCTCGACAAGCAAGCCAAGGCAGCACTTCTGGAACGCGACGCTGCCAAGCGCGCCGCCATATATCAGGACATCCAGAAGAAGTATCTGGCAAACAGCCCCTTCGTCTTCATCTTCCAGCAAACCGAGGTGGCCGGCTACCGCAAGAGCGTGAAGGACTTCAAGCTGGGTCCGAGCTTCGACACCAATTTCGTCGGTCCGATCGCCAAGGAATAGTCCGGCAGGATTGGTCGCTTGAGCACCGTCGAAACAACGCAGGAGGCGCGGCCCCGAAAGGGCCGTGCTAGGGCCTTTGCAAAGGCGTTAGGGCGGTTTCTGTTTGCCGCCGTCACCACCTATCTCGGCCTTCTGGCCGTCACCTTTTTCATCGGCCGCGTCGTGCCGATCGATCCCGTGCTCGCCATCCTCGGCGACCGCGCGCCCAACCATGTCGTCGAGCGCGTACGCCAGGAAATGGGCTTCAATCTGCCGCTCTATCAGCAGTTCTTCATCTATATCAAAGGCATCCTGTCCGGTGACTTCGGCAATTCGGTGCTGACGACCAATCCTGTGATGGTCGATATCCGCCGTGTCCTGCCGGCGACAATCGAGCTCGCAACGCTCGGAACGATCATCGGCGCCGTTGTCGGCGTACCGCTCGGCGTTCTCGCCGCCGTGCGCCGCGGCAGCATTGCCGACCAGGTGGTGCGCGTCGTCGGCCTCATCGGTTATTCGGTGCCGATCTTCTGGCTGGCGCTGATCTCGCTCGTCATCTTCTATGCGCGACTGCGCTGGGTGGCCTTTCCCGGCCGCATCGACATCGTCTTCGAATATACGTTCACGCCGATCACCGGCCTCTACCTGCTCGACAGCGCCTGGCAGGGACAATGGGATGTCTTCTATGATGTCTTCCGCCACATCATCCTGCCGGCCTCGCTGCTCGGCTATTTCTCGCTCGCCTATATCAGCCGCATGACGCGCAGCTTCATGCTGAACGAGCTTTCCCAGGAATATATCGTTGCCGCCCGCGCCAAAGGGCTTTCGGAAACGCGGGTGATCTGGGGCCATGCGCTACGCAATGCCGCTGTGCCGCTCGTCACCGTGATTGCGCTTTCCTATGCCGGCCTGCTCGAAGGATCGGTGTTGACCGAGACCGTTTTTTCCTGGCCGGGCATCGGGCTCTACATCACCAATTCGCTGCAGAACGCCGATATGAACGCCGTGCTCGGCGGCACGATCGTCATCGGTACGGTCTTCATCGGCATCAACCTTCTGTCCGATCTTCTCTACCGGACGCTTGATCCGAGGACGCGAAACCGATGACGGCCAATGCCAGCCCATCTCCTGCGATGAGCCGCCGCGAATGGCTGCTTTCCGACCGGCCGCAATCGCGCCTGCAAGCCCGCCTCGGCCGTGCCTACGTCACATGGCGACAGTTCACGGCCAACAGGCTCGCCGTCGTCGGCCTGCTGATCATCGTGGCGCTGCTTTTCATCGCCGCTTTTGCCGATGTGCTCGCCACGCATAATCCGGTGGTCGGCGATCTGCGCAATGCTCGGCTGCTGCCGCCCGGCACGGGGGAATTCTGGCTCGGTTCGGACGATCAGGGTCGTGATATCTATTCGCGGCTGATCTACGGATCGCGATTGACGCTGCTCGTCGTCGTGCTCGTCGCCGTCATCTCGGCGCCGGTCGGGCTGATCGTCGGCACCGTCTCCGGTTATGCCGGAGGCTGGGTGGATGCGACGCTGATGCGCATCACCGATATCTTCCTCGCCTTTCCGAAGCTGGTGCTGGCGCTCGCCTTCGTCGCAGCTCTCGGTCCCGGCATCCAGAACGCGATCATCGCCATCGCCATCACCTCCTGGCCGCCCTATGCCCGCATCGCGCGCGCCGAGACGCTGACGGTTCGGCGTTCCGACTATATTTCGGCGGTGAGGCTGATGGGCGCCTCTCCTCTCCGTATTATCGTCCGCCATGTCATGCCGCTCTGCATTTCCTCGCTGATCGTGCGTGTGACGCTTGACATGGCGGGCATCATCCTGACGGCTGCCGGTCTCGGCTTCCTCGGCCTCGGGGCGCAGCCGCCGCTGCCGGAATGGGGGGCGATGATCGCCTCGGGACGGCGCTTCATCCTCGATCAATGGTGGGTCGCGGCGATGCCCGGTATCGCCATCCTTATCGTCAGCCTCGGCTTCAATCTTCTCGGCGACGGCCTGCGCGACGCGCTCGATCCGAAGGAGAGCGGCCAATGACGACACTTCTGACCGTGGACAAGCTCAAGGTCAGCTACCCCACGCGCACCGGCGTGATCGAGGCCGTGCGCGGCGTCTCCTTCACGCTCGGCAAGGAAAGGCTCGGCATCGTCGGCGAATCCGGTTCCGGTAAGTCGCAGACCGGACGGGCAATCATGGGTCTGACGCCGAAACACGGTGTCGTCACGGCCGAGAGGCTTGATTTCAACGGCATCGATCTCATCAATGTCTCCGCCGGCGAAAGGCGCAGGCTGCGCGGCAAGCGCATCGCCATGATCCTGCAGGATCCGAAATATTCGCTCGATCCCGTCATGTCGATCGGACGGCAGATCTGCGAAACGCTGCGCACGCATGAGAAGGTCGGCAAGGCGGAGGCGCGCGAGCGCGCGCTCGCCATGCTGGAAGCGGTGCAGATCCGCGATCCGAAACGTGTCTTCGACCTGCATCCGCACGAGGTTTCGGGCGGCATGGGGCAGCGTGCGATGATCGCCATGATGCTGATTGCCGGGCCTGAACTGCTGATTGCCGACGAGCCGACCTCGGCGCTTGACGTGACGGTGCAACTCGATGTGCTGCGGATCATGGACAGGCTGGTGTCCGAGCGCGGCATGGGGCTGATCTTCGTCTCCCACGATCTGAGGCTGGTCTCCTCCTTCTGCGACCGCGTCATCGTCATGTATGCCGGCAAGGTCGTCGAGGAGCTGGCGGCGGCCGATCTCAGACATGCGCAGCATCCCTATACACAGGGGCTGCTGAACTGCATGCCCGAGATCGGCGCGAACCGTCATCCTTTGCCGGTGCTCGACCGCAAGCCGGAGTGGGCGGCATGAGCGCAGCTCTCGAGATCGACGATCTCAGCGTCGTTTACGACCATTTTCATGCGCTGAAGGATGTCAGCATTACTGTCGAACGCGGCGAATCCTTTGGTCTCGTCGGCGAGTCCGGCTCGGGAAAATCGACCTTGCTGCGGGCCGTTGCCGGACTTGCGCCGATCAGCGGCGGCGCGATCAACATCGACGGTGAGGCGCTGAAGGGTTCGAAGCGCAGCAAAGTCTTCTATCGACGCGTGCAAATGGTCTTCCAGGATCCTTATGGTTCGCTGCATCCGCGCCAGACTATCGATCGGCTTCTGCTCGAACCGCTTGCGATCCACGGCATCGCCGACAGCGAGAAGCGGATCGCCCGCGCGCTGGACGAGGTCGGCCTCGGCAATGGTTTCCGTTTCCGCTACCCGCATCAGCTCTCCGGCGGCCAGCGCCAGCGCGTGGCGATCGCTCGGGCGCTGATCGTGGAACCGTCGATCCTGCTGCTCGACGAGCCGACATCGGCGCTCGACGCCTCGGTGCAGGCCGAGGTGCTGAACCTGCTGGAAGAGATCCGACGCGACCGCAAGCTCACCTTCGTGATGGTCAGCCATGATCTCGGGGTCGTCACCCATATGTGTGAAAGGCTCGCCGTGATGCGCAACGGAGCCGTCGTCGAGCGGCTGAGCTCGCAAGAACTGGCGCAAGGCGCGGTTCACGAGGAATATACGAGAAATTTGATGATCGCGAGCAAGGGTTTCGTCAAAGCCTGAAAGTCAATCTTTTCAAACCGTTGAAAAGAAAAGACCGGCAGCGGTGTTAAGGATAATGCTTCCCTAAAAGACGACCATTCAGCTAGACTATTGACAGCTGCCTCGCTTCTGTCATGATCCCGTTAACGATTGTTAGCTTTCGTGATCGATGGAGGTTGATGCATGTTCTTTCTCGGTGGGATGACCATGGGTTACCTCGATCCTCCTGTTCGAGCCGATCGCCGGGAACAGATTTCGGCATCCATTCCTGCGGAAAAGGACCGTCGGCTGATCGAGACTTCCTCCAACCCGTCGCAGAACGAGAACGCCGTCGAGCGCTCGTTGATCTGGGCATGGCGCACGCTCTGCTAAAAGGGCTGGTTGAATTTTCTCTTCCGCTCGCTCTAGACGGAAATTTATCTCTACCTACTTGATAGAGAAAGTAAGAATATAAACGCGAGCCGCACAACCGGCCGCACGAGAACAACGGAGGCGACATATGGCAGATCTGGGTATTTCGCATGCTCACGTGAACCAGTATGGTTCCGTACCGACCAAGAAGCCGCTTACCACACGCCACAGGCTTCAGACGATGCTCCACGGCGCGATCTTCACTGCAGCATTCCTGTTCGTCGTAGCCATGGTTTGCGGCGTCGTCGGATAATCCGGCCTGAGCAAGCGTCGGCAGATGCCGGCGCTGCGGCGGTTTCCGCCTTTATTGAATTTCGGAACATTTAATTTGTCTCGGCATTCTCCTGGCACTCGAATGTCAAAGGGAGAATGGTCACGAGAGGCATTTTGGCATGGCGATCGGCATTCCGATCCCCATCATTCTTCCGTACTTTTTTTCACGCCATCCAAAACACGCCCGAGCGATCTTGATCTCAAACGGAAGCGGCGTGGGTCACAAGCCGTCCAAACCGCCGCCACGCATGGTCAGGCGCTCATGCGTCTTTCGTTTTTCTGAAATCGAAGAGCTCTTGCCTTGTCGGAACCAGGTGCCGGCATTTTCGTCATTTCCACCGCCCAGACAAGCTCGCCGGGCCGCGGCGCATGCCTCTTGACTTGAATTTTCCCGAGGGTGTCCAAATTTTCGACATGGCTTTCGCGCAGAGGGTATCGATGGTCTTGATCCCGTCGGGTCACGTCCTGAACAGGGCGTAGCCCGTTTGTATTGCTTGGCCCGAGTGTCGTTCACCCCGGCTTCATCGATCTTTGAAGAATAGGGCCCCGTTCATGTAGCAGTCATGATAAGCAGTGCAAAAGGCTGAGCAAAACAGCCATAACTTCGTTTGGATCCAGAACCGAACCCATGTCTATTTCTCATCTTTCTCCGAGCCTTCCGCGCGAACCCGATATGAAGCAGATCGATCACAACGGTTCGATCCGTTCGACCTATCTGTCGATCGAGGACATCAAGGCGATGGGCGATGCGGTCGCCCGCAACGGCGTCGACCAGCTGCCGGCTTTCGCCCCCTTCGATTTCTTTGCGCGCCATAAGGAAAACGAGAAGGAAATCCTGCGCGTCTACCGGACCACGGCGACCGACGTCGAGGCCGGCGAGACGATCACGCCGGCGGCAGAATGGCTGCTGGATAATCACTATATCGTCGAAGAGGCGATCCAGGAGGTGCGGCGCGACTTCCCCCGACGCTTCTATCGCGAATTGCCGACCATGGTCGTCGGCGGCGTCGAGGTGCCGCGCACCCTCGTACTTGCCTGGCTCTATGTCGCCCATACCCACAGCACGATCTCGCAGGAAAGTCTGACGGCGCTGGTCGACGGCTTCCAGGCCAGCGAGACGCTGAGGATCGGCGAACTCTGGGCGTTGCCCTCTCTCGTCCGCTACGTGCTCGTGGAAAACCTTCGCCGTATTTCGAGCCGCGTCGAAGCCAGCCGCCGGCTGCGCCGCCGCGCCAACGAGGCGGCCGACGAATTGGTGCGCCTGACCGATCCGGCCGGGGCGGCCGCCTATCTGAAGACGCTGGAACCGCTTGCCGAGGACAATACCTTCTCGACGCAGTTCCTCTATCGCTTGCGCGACGGCTCGCAGACGTCGAGCCTGGCGATCACCTGGCTTGACGAGCGGTTGGAAGAGCTCGGCCGCAACACCGAAGAGGCGACCACGGCCGAACACAGCCGGCTCTCTTCCGGCAACGTGACGATGGGCAACATCATCCGCAGCCTTCGCGAGATCGATGATGCCGAATGGTCGGTCTGGGTCGAGCAGGTCAGCCATGTCGACAAGCTGCTCTGGGAGCATTCGGATTACGGCATCCTCGATTCCGGCTCGCGCAACAAATATCGCAAGCAGATCGAGAAGCTGGCCAAGCGCTCGCCGCTGTCGGAAATGGAAATCGCCCAGCTGGCGCTCGACATGACCGATGCCGCCAAGGCCTCCGACGAGCCGCAGCCGCATGAACCGAATGTCGGCGGCTTCCTGTCGGGCGCGCAGCGGCCGAAGCTCGAGGCGCGGGCGAATTATCGCCCGACGGTCACCCAGCATTTCGTGCGCGCTGTGCGCCGGTTCAACTGGCTGGCGATTGCCGTGCCCGTCATGCTGCTGACGGTTATCGCCATGGCGATCGTCGGCAAGTTCATGGCGAATGCCGGCATGGGTGCGGTCGAAATCGTCCTGCTGCTGATCATGTTCTCGGTGCCGGCGTCGGAAGGGGCGACAGGCCTCTTCAACACCTTGCTGTCCTTCTTCGTGACGCCGGCGCGCCTCGTCGGTTACGAGTTCAAGGAAGGCATTCCGGAAGATGCGCGCACGCTGCTCGTCGTGCCCTGCCTGATCTCGAACCGCGACAGTGTCGACGACCACGTACGCAATCTCGAGGTCCATTATCTCGCCAATCCGCGCGGCGAGATCTATTTCGCGATGCTGAGCGACTGGCCAGACAGCGACGTCGAGGAAACGCCTGCCGATCTCGAGGTTCTCGATTATGCCAGGCGCGAGATCGCCAATCTCTCCGCTCGTTATGCCTATGACGGCAAGACGCGTTTCTATCTGTTGCATCGCCGCCGCCTCTACAATCCCTCGGAAGGCGTCTGGATGGGCTGGGAACGCAAGCGCGGCAAGCTGCATGAGCTGAACATGCTTCTGCGCGGCGACCGCGACACGACCTACCTGCCGGGCGCCAATACCGTGCCGGCCAATGTGCAATATGTCATGACGCTCGATGCCGATACGCGCCTGATGCGCGATGCCGTCACCAAGCTCGTCGGCAAGCTCTATCATCCGATCAACCGCCCGGTCATCAACCCGAAAACCGGCCGCGTCGAAAGTGGCTATGGCGTGCTGCAGCCGCGTGTCACCCCGTCGCTGACGACGGGCAAGGACGCGTCGGTCTTCCAGCGCGTCTTTTCGATCAACCGCGGCCTCGATCCTTATGTCTTCACCGTTTCCGACGTCTATCAGGATCTCGCCGGCGAAGGCACCTTCACCGGCAAGGGCCTTTACCATGTCGATGCCTTCGAAGCGTCGCTGAAGGGCCGGATCGACGAGAACTCCGTGCTCAGCCACGATCTTCTCGAAGGTTCGATGGCGCGTTGCGCGCTCGTCACAGATCTCGAACTGGTGGAGGATTTCCCGATCCGCTATGAGGTGGAAACCTCGCGCCAGCATCGCTGGGCGCGTGGCGACTGGCAGCTTCTCCCCTACATGTTCAATCCGAAATACGGCGTCACGGCACTCGGCCGCTGGAAGATGTTCGACAATCTGCGCCGCTCGCTGACGCCGATCGCCTGGTTCTTCGCCTCGGTGCTCGGCTGGTATTTCATGGGGCCGCTCGGCGCGCTCATCTGGCAGATTCTGCTGATCTTCTGCCTCTTCGTCGCGCCGACACTGTCGCTCATCAACGGCATCATCCCGCGCACCAGCGATATCATTGCCCGCGCTCATCTCTATACGGTCTGGGCCGATATCACGGCCGCCAATGCGCAGGTTGCGCTGCGCATCGTCTTCATCGCCGATTCGGCTTGCATGATGGCGGATGCGATCGGCCGTTCGCTCTACCGCCTGTTCGTCAGCCGCAAGCTGATGCTGCAATGGCGGACCGCCGCCAGCGTTCAGGCCGGCGGCCAGGGCACGTTGATCTCCTACTACAAGGCGATGTGGCATGCACCGGCGCTGGCTCTGCTGGCACTCGGTTTCGCAGCCCTTCCCGGCGACAACGCCTTCCTCGTCGGCATTCCCTTCGCGCTGCTGTGGATATTATCGCCGGTTGTCGCCTGGTATGTCAGCCAGTCGGCGGAGACCGAGGACCGGCTCGAGGTTGCCGATTCCGTCTCGAGCGAACTGCGCAAGATCGCCCGGCGCACCTGGCGTTATTTCGAGACCTTCACGACGGCCGAGCAGAACTATCTGCCGCCGGACAATGTCCAGGAAACGCCGCATGTGATCGTCGCGGCGCGCACCTCGCCGACCAATATCGGCGTCTATCTGCTTTCCGTCGTTTCCGGCCGGCATTTCGGCTGGTTCTCCTTCGAGGAGACGCTCGAGCGGCTGGAGCAGACGATCGCGACGATCGACAAAATGGAGAAATTCCGCGGTCACCTGTTCAACTGGTACCACACCGATACGCTGCAGACGCTTGGTCCCCGTTATGTCTCGGCCGTCGACAGCGGCAATCTCGCCGGCCATCTGATCGCCATTTCATCGGCCTGCCGCAACTGGGCCGAGGCGCCGTCCGCTCATATGCAGGGCAATCTCGACGGCGTCGGCGACACGGCCGGCATTCTCGGCGAAGTGCTGGCGGACCTGCCCGACGATCGCAAGACCGTGCGCCCGCTGCGCCGACGCCTGGAGGAGCGCATTGTCGGTTTCCAGAACGCGCTTGCCGCCGTCAAGCGCGAGCACGAATTCGCCTCCATCCGCATCATCAACCTCGCCGTTCTCGCGCGCGACATCGAGAAGCTCGCCGCCAATCTCGACCATGAGGTCAAGTCGAAGCAGAGCGAAGAGGTCACCTTGTGGGCGGCATCGCTGGTGAAGGTCTGCGAGGCGCATATTTCCGACAGCACCTTCGATCTTTCCAAGGTCGATGCGCTGAGGCCGCGGCTGGTGGCGCTGCGCGACAAGGCGCGCGATCTCGCCTTCTCGATGGATTTCGGCTTCCTGTTCCGGCCAGAGCGGCGTCTGCTGTCGATCGGCTATCGCGTCGAAAGCGGTGAACTCGACCAGGCCTGCTATGACCTTCTCGCCTCGGAATGCCGCCTGACCAGCCTCTTCGGCATCGCCAAGGGTGACCTGCCGACGGAACACTGGTACCGCCTCGGTCGTCAGGTCGTGCCCGTCGGCTCACGCGGTGCGCTGGTTTCCTGGTCCGGCTCGATGTTCGAATATCTGATGCCGCCGCTCGTCATGCAGGAGCGCGGCGGGGGGATTCTCAACCAGACGAACAATCTGGTCGTCGTCGAGCAGATGAATTACGCCCGCAAGCTCGGTATTCCCTGGGGCATTTCGGAAGCGGCCTTCAATGCCCGCGACCATAACCTCAACTATCAGTACACGAATTTCGGCGTGCCGACGCTCGGCCTGAAGCGCGGTCTCGGCCACAATGCCGTCATCGCGCCCTACGCCTCACTGCTCGCCGCCCAGTACGACCCGCCGGCCGCGCTGGAAAACCTGCAGAGGCTGCGCAAGGTCGGGGCGCTCGGCAAGTTCGGCTTCCACGACGCCGTCGACTTCACGCCGACACGCGTGCCGGAAGGCAAGAAATGCGCGGTGGTCTACAATTATTATGCCCACCATCACGGCATGTCGATCGCGGCGGTCGCCAACGTCGCCTTCAACGGTCATCTGCGCGAGCTCTTCCACGCCGATCCCGTCATCGAGGCAGCGGAGCTGCTGCTGCAGGAAAAGGCGCCGCGCGACATTCCGGTCATGAGCGGCAAGCATGAATCCGACACGCCGGCCAGCATCCAGGACGATCTCCTGCGGCCGGAGCTCAGGAAGATCAGCGATCCGGCTTCGCGCGACCGCGAACTCGTGTTCCTGTCGAACGGCCATTATTCGGTGATGCTGACGGCGACGGGCGCCGGTTATTCCCGCTGGAACAATCTTTCCGTTTCCCGTTGGAAGCCTGATCCGACTGAAGACCGCTGGGGCAGTTTCATCTTCCTGCGCGATACCGCCACCAACGAATGGTGGTCGGCGACATCAGAGCCGAAGGGCGTCGAAGGCGAAAAGATCAAGGTCGAATTCGCCGACGAGAAGGCGCAGTTCACCAAGATGGTCGGCGACCTCACAAGCGAGGTGGAGTGCATCGTCGCGACCGAGCATGATGCCGAGGCCCGCCGCGTCACGCTGCTCAACATGGGTACGGAAGACCGTTTCATTGAGGTCACCTCCTATCTCGAACCGGTGATCACCTCCGACGATACCGACAATGCGCATCCGGCATTCGCCCGCATGTTCGTCAAGACAGAGATCGGCAAGCGCGGCGACGTCATTCGCGCCGAACGCAACAGGCGCGACCCGAACGAGCCCAATATCAGCATCGCACATCTGATCGTCGACAATGCCGGCGACACCCGCCATACCGAATTCGAGACCGACCGGCGCAAGTTCATCGGCCGTGGCCGCAGTCTTGCCGATGCGGCCGCCTTCGATCCAGGTGCCACGCTTTCCGGCAGCGACGGCTTCATGCTCGATGCCGTGATGTCGCTGCGTCGAACCGTCCGCGTACCGGCCGGCAAGAAAGTCAGCGTGATCTTCTGGACGATTGCGGCGCCAAGCCGCGAGGAAGTCGACAAGGCGGTCAATCGCTACCGTCATCCCGATGCCTTCACTCACGAGCTCGTCCAGGCCTGGACACGCACGCAGGTGCAGATGCGCCATGTCGGCGTCACCTCGCAGCAGGCGGCCGCCTTCCAGCATCTCGGACGCTATCTCGTCTATCCCGACATGCAACTGCGCAAGGACGAGGCGACCGTCGAGGCCGGCCTGCAGTCGCAATCGGCGCTTTGGCCGCTGGCAATCTCCGGCGACTTCCCGATCTTCACGCTGCGCATCAACGACGACATGGATCTCGACATCGCTCGCGAGGCGCTGCTGGCGCAGGAATATCTGCGCTCGCGCGGCGTCACCGCCGATCTCGTCATCATGAACGAACGCGCCTCGTCCTATGCGCAAGATATGCAGCATGCGCTCGACGCCATGTGCGAAAACGTGCGCCGCATGGGCCAGGCCGACGGATTGCGCCAGCATATCTTTGCGGTTCGCAAGGACCTGATGGAGGAAGCCACCTATCATGCGCTGATCGCGGCTTCCCGCGTCACGCTGCACACCAAGAACGGCAAGGTGGTCGACCAGATCAACCGCGCCGTCGCGTTGTTTGCACCCTCCAAGGAGGAGTTGCAGGAGATGGAGCGGGCCGAGCGCAACAAGGCCCCTGTCAAGCGTGTTGCGCCGGTGCCGCCGCCTGTCGTGCCCGCTGTCGTCATCGAGGAGGAAGGCGATCTCGACTTCTGGAACGGCATCGGCGGCTTTGCCCGCGACGGACGCGAATATGTCGTTCGGCTGCCTGGAGGTCATGCGACGCCGCAGCCCTGGATCAATGTCATTTCCAACGACAGCTTCGGCTTCCACGTGTCGGCCGAAGGCTCGGGCTTCACCTGGAGCGTCAATTCGCGCGACTATCAGCTGACCTCCTGGTCGAACGATGCGGTGGTCAACCGTTCGGGCGAGGCGTTCTATCTCACCGATCTGGACAGCGGTGCCGTCATGACGCCGTTCGCGGCGCTTTCCCGCCGGCCGGACATTCGTTTCGAAGCCCGCCACGGGCTCGGTTATTCCGTCTTCTCCAGCGTTCAGCACGATATCGCGCTCGAGCTGACGCAGACGATCGACCGCGAAAAGCCGGTGAAACTGCAACGCCTGCGCCTGCGCAACACAGGTTCGACCAGCCGCAAGCTGCGTCTCTACGGTTATGTCGAATGGATCCTCGGCAGCAATCCGGGACGCACGATGCCTTTCATCCTCTCGAGCCATGATGAGGAAACGGGGGCGCTGTTTGCCACCAATCCCTACAGCATCGATTTTTCCAACCGCACCGCCTTCTTCGCGGCGAGCGAGACGCTTTCGAGTTTCTCGGCAAGCCGGCGCGAATTCATCGGCAAGGCGGGGACGATCCAGGCACCGCAGGCCGTCACTTCCGCCGCCGCCCTTTCCGGCGCGACGGAACTCGACGGTGATCCGGCCGCGGCGCTTGCAATCGACATTGAGCTCGGCGCCGGCGAGGAGCGCGACTTCACATTCTTCCTCGGCGATACGCCGACGGAAGAAGAAGCGCGCACTGTTATCGTCGATATCCGCAAGGCTTCGTTCGACGATGCCGTCGAGGCGAACCGCGCCTTCTGGCGGGACTTCACCGGCAGGCTGCAGATATCGACGCCGGATCGCGGGATGAACAATCTCGTCAACACCTGGCTGCCTTATCAGAGCCTCGGCTGCCGCATCATGGCGCGCACCGCCTTCTACCAGGCAAGCGGAGCCTTCGGCTTCCGCGATCAGCTGCAGGACACGCTGGCCTTCGTGTTGCACGAACCCTCGCTTGCCCGCCGGCAGATCCTGAATGCCGCTTCGCGGCAATTCCGCGAAGGCGATGTCCAGCATTGGTGGCTGCCGGGAACGGGTGCCGGCGTGCGCACGCTGATCTCGGACGACGTCGTCTGGCTCAGCTATGCAATCCATCACTATTGCAGCGTTACCGGCGACAAGGACGTGCTCGACGAGGAGATCGCCTTCCTGGAAGGGCCGGCACTGCTCGAAGGCCAGCACGACTCATTCTACAAGCCGGAAATTTCCGAGGACAAGGCGAGCGTCTACGAACACGCGGCGCTGGCGCTCGATCTCGCCATTGCCCGCAAGGGGGAAAACGGCCTGCCGCTATTCCTTGGCGGCGACTGGAACGACGGCATGAACCGCGTCGGCATCGGTGGGCGCGGCACCAGCGTCTGGCTCGGCTGGTTCCTGGCGGGTGCATTGCGCTCCTTCATTCCCTATGCCGAAGAGCGCGGCGACACGGTCCGGGCAGAGCGCTGGTCGGCGCATCTCACCGAGCTGAAGAAGGCGCTCGAAACAGCTGCCTGGGATGGCGGCTACTATCGCCGCGGCACGTTCGACGACGGTGCACTGCTCGGCTCCAGGGAAAGTCCGGAATGCCGGATCGATTCGATCGCGCAGTCCTGGAGCGTGCTGTCGGGCGAGGGCGATCCGGCCCGCGCCGTCACGGCAATGGAGGCCGTGCTCGATCAGCTGGTCGACGAGGATGCCCGGATCATCCGGCTGTTCACGCCACCTTTCATCAATTCCGCTAGGGATCCCGGCTATATCAAGGCCTATCCGCCGGGTGTGCGCGAAAATGGTGGGCAATATACCCATGCCGCAACCTGGGTGGTGATGGCGCTGGCGGAGCTGAAGCGGGGCGACGATGCTTTCCGCTGTTTCCAGATCCTCAATCCGATCACCCACTCGCTCGACAAGGCTTCAGCGGAGCAATACCGCGTCGAACCCTATGTCGTCGCGGCTGACGTCTACGGCCATGATCCCTATACGTCGCGCGGCGGCTGGACCTGGTATACCGGGTCTGCCGGCTGGCTCTACCGTGCCGCCGTCGAGGGCATCCTCGGCATCCGGCTGAAGGACGGCCGGCTCTATGTGCGCCCGTCGCTCCCGTCGGAATGGGACGGTTTTGCGGCAGAGGTGGAGCAAGGCGGCGGCAAATACCGCATTTCGGTCTCAAAAGCGTCCAATGACAGCGGCTACACTCTGTCAATCAACGGCTGCGAAGTCACCGATCCCGAAGAGGGATATCCGCTCGGATAACAGCGTTCTCCACGCTGAAAAACACGGCGATTCGCGACGGCCAAAAGGGAACCCTTTTGGCCGTCGTCGCGTTTGCAAATCGGATAATAAGGAGAAACCCATGGCAAGCACGCCGACCGAAGCCATCGTCACGGGGCGCAGTTCCCTATCCGCAGCTGCGCCAGTGCGTGACACGAGGCTCGACGTCTTGCGCGGCGTGGCGCTGATCATGATCTTCATCAATCATGTTCCCGGACAGATCTTCGAATATGTGACGACGAAGAATTTCGGTTTCTCCGATGCCGCCGAAGCCTTCGTGCTGATCTCGGGCATTGCCGTCGGCCTTGCCTATGGGTCCCGCTTCCAGCCAGGCAGCCGGCTGACGGTGGCGATCAAGGCAGTAAAGCGCGCCTTCACGCTCTATCTCGCCCATATGATCACCACCTTCATGACGCTGGCGCTCTTCATCTGCGGTGCCTGGCTGTTCCATCGGCCGGGATTGCTGGTCGAAATCAATATCCTGGCGGTTCTGATGAACCTGAAGGAAGGCATTCCGGCACTGCTCCTGCTCGGCCACCAGATCGGCTACAACAATATCCTGCCGATGTACGGCGCGCTGATGCTGATGGTGCCTATTATCCTGCTCTTAAATGCGCGCAGCCCTTGGCTGGCGCTCGGCGTATCGGCCACGGTCTGGCTGCTTGCGGGCATCTATGAAGTGGCGCCGCACAACATGCTGATCGAGAGCTACTGGTTCCTCAATCCGCTCTCCTGGCAGTTCCTATTTTCGATCGGCATCGTCTCGATGCTGCATATCAAGCGCGGCGGCACGATCCCGCAGCATCCGCTGCTGCTGACGGCCGCTGCCGGTTACGTCGTGCTGTCCTTCGTCTGGGTGACCGGCCATCTCTGGATTTTCGGCAACTCGCTGGCAGCACTCGGCCTGCCGACTGTTATCACCGGTTTCGACAAGACCTTCCTGTCGCTGCCGCGGCTGCTGCATGTGCTGGCGCTGACCTATCTCGTTATCAGCATCCCCGCGCTCTCGCGTATCCTGCGCCGTCCTGTGGACCATCCGCTGACGATCCTCGGCCGCCATTCGCTGAACATCTTCGTCGCCGGCACGATCCTCGCCATGATCGGCCAGGTGGTGCTCTACATCACCAACAAGGACCAACTGGTCGGTCCGCTCTTCGTGATTGCAGGGATCGCGATACAATTCGCCTATGCCTATTATCTCGAGCGCAAACGCCAGCAGGGCAAGGTCAAGGGGAAACTTGTCACCGATACCGCCACCATCCCTGTTCCGGTCCGCATTGGCGGAACGGCAAATGCCTATCGCCGGAACGATCGGAAATAGGGCTCGGATTTTTCCCGACATGAAGGAGCCGGTGGCCGATGGCCGCCGGCTCAATTTTTATGGACGAGGATGTTCACCAGCTTGCCGAAGGGATCGCGCACATAAAAGCGCCTGACGCCCCAAGGCTCGTCGGCCGGGCCGTACTCGATCGGGAAGCCTGAGGCCGACATCGCCGCGAAAGCAGCATCGAGGTCATCGACTTCGATCGAGAGGTCGGGCACCTCCGTTCCGGAACCGCCTTCACTGGCGATGCTGAGCTGAACGTTCATCGAGCGCGCCGCGCCGAACGTCGTGATCCACCCGTGATCCATGATGACGTCAAGACCGAGGATATCCTGATAGAAGCGCCGGGCCGGGGTGATATCCGCTGCCTGGATATTGGCGACGATGCGCAGGACCTTCATGGGTTCGCTCCCTATGCTCCGTTTGACTGGCGAAGGTTAAGGGAGATCGGCGGGGTGATCAATCGTGTGGGTGGAGCGGAGATGTTGTGCCGTGCGGTACCCCCTCTGCCCTTCCCCACAGGTGGGGAGATTGGATGGAGTGACGGCTTCGTCAAACAACTGGCCCTCACATGAATTTAAACTGAAGGCGATTTGGCACGGCAACCGAAGTGGTTGATGCTTTACGGGGAGGAGCTCCTTGCCGATCTCCCTCCTTGTTTTAAAGCCCGGATACATACCTGACAGATGTACGGAGACAAGCCTGACACTTCCGCGATGATTTCTCGGGAGGTCGGCATGGTTTGGCGGAGAGATGCCCGGCAGGACGCGACACCGTCTCTCGGTTTTGGGAACAGTTTGAGGCTGTGACCGCCTCGGCCTCCATCGTCGCGATCGTTGCGCTCAAGGCATTGCTGTCATGCGCTTTATCGCCCAGATGGCCTGAGCTGTCTGGTTATTGAGCTTGCGTGATGTCGCGACTTGGCCGGCCATCGCGATAAAGCTCAAGGGACGCCCAAGTGCATCGACCAGCATATGGACCTTGGCCGTCAGTCCACCTCTGGAACGCCCCAGCGCCTGATCCTTGGCCCCTCTTTTACGCTCGCAGCCTGTTGATGGGTACGTATGATGGTGGTGTCGATCATTAAGTACCGATTGTCCCGGTCAGCAGTGAGGGCATCAAAGACTTGCTCCCATACGCCGGCATGGCACCAGCGACTGAACCGGCGGCGGACCGTCTTCCATTTGCCGTAGCGCTCCGGCAGGTCCTGCCAGTGTGCGCCCGAGCGCAGTATCCATAAACACCCGTTCACAAACGTCCGGTTGTCTACTTCCGTTCGACCCGGATCGCTGGATTTGTCTGGCAACAAAGGCGCAATTCTCGACCATTGCGCATCGTTCAACTCGTATCGCTTCGCCCATCAAAGGCCTTCGTGCTGCACACGGTATCCTATGAATCAGTGATCAACCGAGTTGAGAATCCCGAATGCCGATCGATCCTCAGTTCCAGGCAAACAAAAAGGCCGGAAGGAGTTACCCTTCCGGCCTTTATCTTGAAACCCGAACCGATTAGGCGGCTTCGGTGGTATGGGCCTTGCGGACCTCTTCGTCCGTCAGGATGCCGCTGGCGCGCAACAGGGCAGCGAAGCGGCCGTTGCTGTGGCTGAGTTCGTCGAAGCTGCCCTGTTCGACGACGCGGCCGTCATCCAGGAAGAGCACCATATCGGCTTCGCGGACCGTCGACAGGCGGTGGGCGATGATGAAGGTGGTGCGGTTCTGGCGCAGATTGTCGATTGCGGCCTTGACGCGGTTTTCGGTTTCGACGTCGAGCGCCGAGGTCGCCTCGTCGAGCACCAGGATTGGCGCGTCCTTGAGGATGGCGCGGGCAATCGCGATGCGCTGGCGCTCGCCGCCGGAGAGCTTGTTGCCGCGTTCGCCGACATGCGTATCGTAGCGATCCTCACGCGTCTCGATGAAGTCGGCGGCGGCGGCGGCTTCGGCCGCACGGCGCATGTCTTCCTCGCTGGCGCCCTCGCGGCCAAGGCGGATATTGTCGCTGATCGAACGGTTCAGCAGGCCCGCATCCTGGAAGACGGTGGCGATGTGGCGACGCAGCGACTTGCGGGTCACCTTGGTGATATCGGTGCCATCGACGAGAATCTTGCCGCCCTGGGCATCGTAGACACGCTGCAGTAGGTTGACGAGCGTCGTCTTGCCGGCGCCGGTCGGGCCGACGATCGCGACCGTCTGGCCTGCCTTCACCGAGAAGGAGACGTTATGCAGACCTTGCGAGCTGTTGCCGAAACCGAAGGAGACGTCGCGGAATTCGATCGCACCCTTAACGTCCTTGATCTCGCCGTTGCCGGCAGGCTCTTCACGTTCACGCACCGAGTCTTCCAGCGCATAGAATTCCTCAAGCTTGGAACGGGCCTCGAAAATCTGCGTGGCGAACTGGCGCATCAGGTCGAGACGGCCGATCAACAGGTTGGCAAAGCCGATGAAGGCGATGACGTCGCCGACGCGCAGCTGGCCGGCCTGGACGAGCATAGTGCCGATGATCAGGACCACCATCATCGCGATGGTCGACGCCATGCGGTTCAGTGCGCTGGCGATCGCCCACCAGTCGAGCACCGGATACTGGGCTTCGAGCAGACGGTCGGCAAAGGATTTCAGCGCCCTGGTTTCGGCCTCGATGCGGTTATAGCTGTGCAGGACCGAAACGTTGCTGATCGAGTCGCTGACATGCGAAAAGACGGTGTGATAATGGTTCTCGACCGAAGCCTGACCGTCCTTGGTGCGGCTCATGACGACGCGGCCGATCAGCCAGTAGGCGATGGCAAGCACCATGAGCACGGCGGAAAGGCGCATGTCCATCGCCATTGCGGTCGGTATCAGAAGGGCAAGCGCGATAACCGTCGACAGGTGGTTGCGCATGAATTCCAGCCAGAGGCCGAACAGCGTTTCGCAGGCGCGCAGCAATGTATGCAGCGCGTTGGAGGTGCCGCGCTGATGGTGCCAGCCGAGCGGCATGGAAATGATGCGGCCGAAGGCTTCCGTCAACAGCGTCGCCCGCCGGCCATGGGCCAACCGGTCGGCCTCGCGGGCCACCAGGACGAAGGCAATGGTGTTGAAGACGGCGAAAGTCGCCCACATGAAGAGGATGGGCTTGACCTCACCCTTGCCCGAAATCGCATCGATGATACGACCGAACAGGATCGGCTCCGCGATGGTGATCGTCGCAAGAACAATGTTTGCGACAACGACCAGGGATACGCGCAGCTTGTAGGCGCCAAGATAGCGCAGAGCTCTTGCATAGACCTTAAATAGCGTCACGTCGAACCTCTTGTGCATCTGCGAAAACGGGATGATGCGATGCTACAAAAGGCTACCTGAACGGGCGATTAACGGAGTATTCAGGCTTCAACCGATGTGATGATTGATACGATCGTACTATTGCAGGACGCGACGAGATGGCCATGGCGCCGAAATTGCCGTTCGGCTATATCTCGCGACAATTTGCGCTTGCATTTTATTAAATGTTTAGCGCAGCATTAAGTTACAGACTGCATTTATTGAAGACCGTTTCGCGACCAGATTGACCAGCCGCCGACGGCCTCATGCGGGCATCAGGTCCGGGCAAGGGGCATTTTTGTGAATATTAATTCGTTAATTCAATTGCTTGTAATTCTGGAAGAATGCTCAAATCCTGAAGCTGTCGTCACCGAACTGGAGCAGATCCTCCACGGTTGTGGCTTCGAATATTACGGTCTGCCACGCCATTTGCCGCAGACCCCGATGCAGCAGAATCCGGAGCCTTGGGCCGCGGCGCTTGCCGGCCGCTGGCCGGAACAATGGCCGCAGATATATACCGCGAAAAAATATGCTCTGATCGATCCGATGGTGCGCTATCTCGCTCATGCGCAGCGGCCTTTCCGCTGGCGGGAGGCGATGGCGGCATTCCGCAAGGACGCCTATAATCGCCGCATGGAGCAGATGATGGTCGATGCCTTCGGGCACGGGTTGGAGGATGGCTACATCTTTCCCATCCACGGACGCAACGGCATTCTCGCCAGCCTTAGTCTCGCCGGCAAGCCGATCGAGCTGTCGCCGGTGGAAATCGCATTGCTGGAGGCGGTGGCGCGCAAGGCCTTCTGGCGGTTGCTCGATCTGAAAGGCGAGGCGCAGGCACTGGAAACCGTGCTGCCGGCCGACACGCCGCTGACGCGGCGCGAGATGGAAATCCTGCATTATCTCGCCGAAGGCATGACTTCGATGGAGATCAGCAAGATGCTGAAGATCTCAAACCACACCGTCGACTGGTATATGAACGGCTTGCAGGACAAGCTGAAGGCGAAAAACAGGCAGCAGGCGGTAGCGCTTGCCTTCCGTCATGGCCTGATAAGTTAGAGCAATTCCGCTTCTCATCGAAGCGAAACCGCTGTGCTTTTATTTTTTACGCAACTCCGGACGCAAACCGCTTGGCGCTTTTCCTGGAATTGCTTCAGCATGTCGAAAAATTGCATTTCGCAGTCGCAAGATAAATTGAACTTTCTGTGACAAGAAGTTAAGAATTTCCTTCGCGGGTGCAGCATTCCCGTGTCTGAACGTCTGAGGAGACCGTTTTGCCCATTTCCAAGATTCTCGTTGCCAATCGTTCCGAAATTGCCATCCGCGTGTTCCGCGCGGCCAACGAGCTTGGAATAAAAACCGTGGCGATCTGGGCGGAAGAGGACAAGCTGGCGCTGCACCGCTTCAAGGCGGACGAGAGCTACCAGGTCGGCCGCGGCCCGCATCTTTCCAAGGACATGGGCCCGATCGAGAGCTATCTATCGATCGAGGAGGTGATCCGCGTTGCGAAACTCTCCGGCGCCGATGCCATCCATCCCGGCTACGGCCTGCTGTCGGAAAGCCCCGAATTCGTCGATGCCTGCAACAAGGCCGGCATCATTTTCATCGGCCCGAGGGCCGATACGATGCGCCAGCTCGGCAATAAGGTTGCGGCGCGCAACCTGGCGATCTCGGTCGGCGTTCCCGTGGTGCCGGCCACCGGGCCGCTGCCGGAGGACATGGCCGAAGTGGCGAAGATGGCGGAGGGGATTGGCTACCCCGTCATGCTGAAGGCCTCCTGGGGCGGCGGCGGGCGCGGCATGCGCGCGATCCGCGATCCAAAGGATCTCGCCCGCGAGGTGACGGAAGCCAAACGCGAGGCGATGGCGGCCTTCGGCAAGGACGAGGTCTATCTGGAAAAGCTCGTCGAGCGCGCCCGCCATGTCGAAAGCCAGGTTCTCGGCGATACGCACGGCAATGTCGTGCATCTCTTCGAGCGTGACTGCTCGATCCAGCGTCGCAACCAGAAGGTCGTCGAGCGCGCGCCGGCGCCCTATCTCTCGGAGGCGCAACGCCAGGAACTCGCCGCCTATTCGCTGAAGATCGCGGCTGCGACCAATTATGTCGGCGCCGGTACCGTCGAATATCTGATGGATGCCGATACCGGCAAATTTTACTTCATCGAAGTCAATCCGCGTATCCAGGTCGAGCATACGGTGACCGAAGTTGTCACCGGCATCGACATCGTCAAGGCGCAGATCCACATCCTCGACGGCTTTGCGATCGGCACGCCGGAATCGGGCGTGCCGCGCCAGGAAGATATCCGTCTCAACGGTCATGCGCTGCAGTGCCGCATCACCACGGAAGATCCGGAGCATAATTTCATTCCGGATTACGGCCGCATCACCGCCTATCGCTCGGCGTCCGGTTTCGGCATCCGCCTCGATGGCGGCACCTCCTATTCAGGTGCGATCATCACCCGCTTTTATGATCCGCTTCTCGTTAAGGTCACGGCATGGGCGCCCAATCCGTCCGAAGCGATCGCCCGCATGGACCGGGCGCTGCGCGAATTCCGTATTCGCGGCGTGGCAACCAACCTGACCTTCCTCGAAGCGATTATCGGCCATCCGAAATTCCGGGATAACAGCTACACGACACGCTTCATCGACACGACGCCGGAACTCTTCCAGCAGGTCAAGCGCCAGGATCGCGCCACGAAGCTCCTGACCTATCTCGCCGACGTCACCGTCAATGGCCATCCCGAGGCCAAGGATAGGCCGAGGCCGCTGGAAAACGCTGCCGAGCCGGTGGTTCCCTACGCCAACGGCAATGCGGTCAAGGATGGAACGAAGCAGCTTCTCGACACGCTCGGCCCGAAGAAATTCGGCGAATGGATGCGCAACGAAAAGCGCGTGCTTTTGACCGACACAACGATGCGTGATGGCCACCAGTCGCTGCTCGCCACCCGCATGCGCACCTATGACATCGCCCGCATTGCCGACACCTATGCGCATGCGCTGCCGAACCTTCTGTCGCTCGAATGCTGGGGCGGCGCGACCTTTGACGTCTCCATGCGCTTTCTGACCGAGGACCCTTGGGAGCGCCTGGCGCTGATCCGCGAGGGCGCGCCGAACCTTCTGCTGCAGATGCTGCTGCGCGGCGCCAACGGCGTCGGCTATACCAATTATCCCGACAATGTCGTCAAATATTTCGTCCGCCAGGCGGCCAGAGGCGGCATCGATCTCTTCCGCGTGTTCGATTGCCTGAACTGGGTCGAGAACATGCGTGTCTCGATGGATGCCATTGCCGAAGAGAACAAGCTCTGCGAGGCGGCGATCTGCTATACCGGCGATATCCTGAACTCGGCCCGTCCGAAATACGATCTGAAATACTACACCGACCTTGCGGTCGAGCTCGAGAAGGCAGGCGCGCATATCATCGCGCTCAAGGATATGGCGGGCCTTCTCAAGCCTGCGGCTGCGAAGGTTCTGTTCAAGGCGCTGCGCGAGGCGACCAGCCTGCCGATCCATTTCCACACGCATGATACGTCGGGTATTGCGGCCGCGACCGTTCTTGCCGCTGTCGATGCCGGCGTCGATGCTGTCGATGCGGCCATGGACGCGCTTTCCGGCAATACCTCGCAGCCCTGTCTCGGTTCGATCGTCGAGGCGTTGCGCGGTACGGAGCGTGATCCGGGCCTCGATCCGGAATGGATCCGCCGTATCTCCTTCTATTGGGAAGCGGCGCGTAACCAATATGCCGCCTTCGAAAGCGATCTGAAGGGTCCGGCATCCGAAGTCTATCTGCACGAAATGCCGGGTGGCCAGTTCACCAACCTCAAGGAACAGGCCCGCTCGCTCGGCCTCGAGACCCGCTGGCATCGGGTGGCGCAGGCCTATGCCGACGCCAACCAGATGTTCGGTGATATCGTCAAGGTGACGCCGTCTTCCAAGGTCGTCGGCGACATGGCGCTGATGATGGTGTCCCAGGATCTGACGGTCGCCGACGTCGTCAGCCCCGACAAGGAAGTCTCCTTCCCGGAATCGGTGGTCTCGATGCTGAAGGGCGATCTCGGCCAGCCGCCGTCAGGATGGCCCGAAGCGCTGCAGAAGAAGGCGTTGAAGGGCGACAAGCCCTATACCGTGCGCCCCGGCTCGCTGCTCAAGGAGGCCGATCTCGATGCGGAACGTAAAGTCATCGAGACGAAACTCGAGCGCGAGGTCAGCGACTTCGAATTCGCGTCCTACCTGATGTATCCGAAGGTCTTCACCGACTTCGCGCTCGCCTCCGATACCTACGGCCCGGTCTCGGTGCTGCCGACGCCCGCCTATTTCTACGGTCTCAAGGATGGCGAGGAGCTGTTTGCCGACATCGAGCGCGGCAAGACGCTCGTCATCGTCAACCAGGCGATGAGCGCCACCGACAGCCAGGGCATGGTGACCATCTTCTTCGAGCTCAACGGCCAGCCGCGCCGCATCAAGGTGCCGGACCGGGCCCATGGGGCAACAGGTGCCGCCGTCCGCCGCAAGGCCGAACCAGGCAATGCCGTTCATGTCGGCGCGCCGATGCCGGGTGTCATCAGCCGTGTCTTCGTCTCACCCGGCCAGGCCGTCAATGCCGGTGACGTGCTCGTCTCCATCGAGGCGATGAAGATGGAAACGGCGCTGCATGCGGAAAAGGATGGGACGATTTCCGAAGTACTGGTGCGGGCCGGCGATCAGATCGATGCCAAGGACCTGCTCGTCGTCTACGCAGGCTGAAGGGCTGCCGTCTTCGCAAAGGCGTCCGTCAGCCGACTTTGCGAGCGGGCTCCCTTCACTCGATTGTGTATGATCGGCCTGTCAAAAAGCTGATTTTCCGAAGCCTTCGCGCCTTGCCCGGCGCGGAGGCTTTCTCATAAACTTGCGCTCCCACCATCCGCCCCCAAGACCAATCAGGAAATGATATCCATGAGCAAGTTGAAGATTGCCGTCATCGTCGGCAGCACGCGTATTGGCCGTTTTGCCGAGCATCCGGCCAAGTGGATTGCCGCTATCGCCGCAGAGCGCCAGGACATCGAGGTCGAGGTTCTCGACCTGCTCGACTACCCCATGCATTTTTTCGGTGAGCAGCGTGCCACGACTGCTGAAAGCGAGACGGCAGAGCGCTGGAAAAAGAAGCTGCGTGAATTCGACGGCTTCATCTTCACCGTCGCCGAGTACAATCACGCACCGACGGCGGTTCTGAAGAACGCCATCGACCTCGGCGAGTTCATTCACAAACCGGTCGGTTTCGTCGGCTATGGCGGCGTCGGCGGCGCGCGTGCCGTCGAGCATCTCCGCCTGATCTTCGTGGAAATGGGTGCGGCTTCGGTGAAAACCGGCGTGCATATCGCGCTTGGCGAATATCTCGGCGTCATCAAGGAAGGCAAGAGCCTCAGCGACTACGCGCATCTCAACGAAGCGGCGAAGAACCAGCTCGACCAACTCACCTGGTGGGGCAATGCGCTGAAGGCAGCACGCTCGGTCGTGACGGCCTCCTGATTGGAGTTCCGGCCATGCCGGGATGTTCGCATCCCGGCATTAGATCCGAATGATTTTAGACCAGGTCGGCCTAAAATCTGAATCCGGATGTAAATCAAAGAAATAGAGCATGATGTCGTCCGAAAACCGCTCACACTTTTCGGCATCATGCTCTAGCTCAAATATCGTAAGTATGGGCGGCGTTGATCGTCGAGATGAAACGTTTGGTGCGTTCGCGCTCCGGCGCACTGAAGATTGCTCTGGCGCTGCCCGTTTCCACCACGCTGCCGGCTTCCAGGAAAACCACGTCATTGGCGATCTTCGAGGCGAGCCGGAGATCGTGGGTCGCCATCACCATCGTCGTGCCTTCGCTGGCAAGCTTGCCCAGCACATCGACCACTTCGGCCGAAAGCTCGGGATCGAGGGCGGATGTCGGCTCGTCGCACAGAAGCACGCGCGGCGACGGCGCCAGCGCGCGGGCGATCGCGACGCGCTGCTGCTGGCCGCCCGACAATGTCGAAGGCCAGGCATCGGCCTTGTGGGTCATGCCGACCTTGGTCAGCAATTCCATCGCACGCTCGCGAGCTTTTTCTTTCGGCCATCTCAGCACCGTCACCAGGCCTTCCATGACATTCTCGATCGCGGTCTGATGCGGGAAGAGCTGGAAATTCTGGAAGACCATGCCGGTCTGGCGGCGGATCTTCTGGATCGCCGGCCAGCTCGTTCGTTTGCCCGGTGCAAAGGCCAGCTTCTCCTCTCCGAGGCGGATGGAGCCGGCGGTCGGAATTTCGAGCAGGTTGATGCAGCGCAGCAGCGTACTCTTGCCACCGCCGGAAGGCCCGACCAGCGCGGTGACACTGCCTTCGGGGATACGGATACTGATATCCTTGAGGATGACGGCGTCGCCGAAACGCTTTTCGATGTTGGAAAGCTCGATCATGCATTTGCCTCCAGCATGCCGCCATAACGCGCGAAGCGGCGTTCCAGCCGCACCTGCAGCTGCGAGAGGACGGAGCTCAGGACGAGATAGACCAGCGCCGCCTCGATATAGAGGATCAGCGGCTCATAGGTAGTGGCGACGATGCGCTGTGCTGCCTGGAAGAGCTCGGGCACGGTGATGGCGGCGGCAAGCGAGGTGTCTTTGACCAGCGAGATGAAGGTGTTCGACAAAGGTGGCACGGCGACGCGGGCGGCCTGCGGCAGGATGGTGCGGCTCATCGCCTGGCGCCAGCTCATGCCGATCGAATAGGCGGCTTCCCACTGGCCCTTCGGTACCGAGGAAATGACGGCGCGGATGATCTCGGAGCTATAGGCGCCGATATTCAGCGTGAAACCGATGAGGGCGGCCGGAAAGGCATCGAGCAGGATGCCGAGGCTCGGCAGGCCGTAGAAGATGACAAAGAGCTGCACGAGCAGCGGCGTGCCGCGAATGACCCAGACATAGAAGCGCGCGATGACGGACAGCGGCATCGGCCCGAAGAGCCGGGCGATCGCGGTGGCGAGCCCGAGCGTCAGCCCGAAGGCGAAGGACAGCAGGGTCAGCGGAATGGTGAAGATCAATCCCGCCCAGAGGAGCGAGGGTAGCGATTCCGCCATCAGTTGGAGCCAGTGCGGCAAGGGCGTTCCTTCTGGTCGGTTGGGTGGTGATATCTCGGAATACCCCTCCCCAACCCCTCCCCACAAGGGGGAGGGACTTATCTAGGTGCCGCCCTGCACGAAATAGCAACCGAACTTGCTAGCCGAAACGATGGCGATCCGCCGCCAAAGTCCCTCCCCCTTGTGGGGAGGGGTTGGGGAGGGGATTTTCTTGAACGAAGCTTACTTGGAAACGTCCTGGCCGAAATACTTGTCGGCGATCTTCTTGTAGGTGCCGTCGGCCTTGATGTCGGCAAGCGCCTTGTTGATTTCGGCGAGAAGCTCCGGCTCGTTCTTGCGGATGATGATGCCGGAGTAATCGGCATTTTCCTGCTCGGCGACGATCTTCACCGGTGCGTCCGGCTTGTGCTTCTTGAAATCGAGGAAGGAGAGGCTGTCGTTGATCGTGGCGTCGGCGCGCTTGGTCAACACCAGCTGGATCGACTGATCGAAACCGTCGGTGCCGACGAGCTCGGCGCCGGCTTCGGTTGCGAGCTTGCCGAAGTTGCTGGTCAGCGACTGGGCGGACTTCTTGCCCTTCAGGTCGGCGAAAGACTTGATGCTGTCGTCGCCGTCGCGGGCGATCAATACGGCCTTGGAGGCGATATAGGGCTCGGAGAAATCGTATTTCTGCTTGCGGGTTTCGGTGATGCCGACCTGGTTGATGACGGTGTCGTAGCGCTTGGCATCGAGGCCGGCGATCAGGCCATCCCACTTGCCTTCGACGAACTCGGCTTTGACGCCGAGCTTGGCGGCGATCGCTTCGCCGATCTCGACATCGAAGCCGACGAGCTTGCCGCTTTCGTCATGATAGGTGAAGGGCGCATAGGTGCCTTCGGTGCCGATCTTGAAGACGCCGGCCGATTTGATGGCGGCGAGGTTTTCACCGGCATGGGCAGGCAGGAGGGCCGCGGCCTGAATGAGGGCAGCGGCGGCGACAGTTTTCAACCAGTTCATTGTTTTATCCATCCTTGGGAGGTGTTTCGGATGGGGATAGTTGGCAGAAAATTGTGGCGCCGGAAGCGTAGAAAACTGCGAATAAAAGCAGCAACTGCAAATATTTTTCTCAAACGGCCGCTCGAACCATGAAACCTGCAGAAACAGGCATCAGGCGGTGATGCGGCGGCGCAGTTTTTCGCTGACGATGATGATCAATCCGGCGCCGAGGATCATCGCCGCGCCGACGACCACATTGTGCGTGGGGATATCGGCCCAGATTAGATAACCCAAGAGGAAGGCCCAGATGAGAGAGCTATATTCGAATGGCGCAAGCACGGAGACGGGCGCCTGACGCATGCCTTCGAAAAGGGCGAACTGCGCGCAGCCGGCAACGATGCCGGTGGCGATGAGGAGCGCGAGCTGCGTCATATCGGGGGTCTGCCATGTCCAGATCACGGCAACGCCGGTCATGGCAAGGAAAAAGACGTTGGAAACGGTGAGCTGGATAATCGTCTTCTCATGCAGCGAGGTCTTGCGCAGCAGCACCATGGCAGAGGCCCAGAGCACGGCCGCCTGCAGCGCCAGATAGACCGGCCAGGAGATGGTGAGGCCGATCGGATTGCAGGCAATGAGGACGCCGACGAAGCCGACGCCAACGGCCAGCCAGCGCGCCGGCGTGACCTTCTCCTTCAGGATGAACCAAGCAAGCAAGGTGCCGACAACAGGTGCGGCGTAATAGAGCGTGGTCACTTCGGCAAGCTGCAGGCGGCTTGCAGCGGAATAATAGGAAAGCCAGGCGCAGAGAAGAAGGATGCTGCGGGCGATCATCGGCTTGATGATCGGCGACGTCATCGTCTGACGGACGAGCTTGCCGCGACCATAGGCGAGACAACCGACGAGGATGGTGAGACTGCGGAAAAACAGGATCTGCCAGACGGGAATGCTTGAAGCCAGGACCTTGATGATCGCGTCATGGAAGGTGAACGCCATATAGGCGACGGTCGTGAGCAGGATGCCCAGGCTGACGGAGTTTTTCACGGGGAGAACGGACCAGGTGGCGGATATGCCGGCGGGAATCGGGAATGATCAATCGATATTCCCGCCTCTCGGACCGGTCAATAGGGCATGTTCGCTCTGGTGGTGCAGCTTTGTTTCCGAACGTCAGAAAACGTGTGTTCGTGCATATTGCCTGCATGATTATAAGCGTTTATGCACGTTTCTAATTCGTAAGCTACGGACCCGGTAGGAACATGCAGGATTTTCTGTTGCGAGAGCGCCAAGGCGTGATTTCCGAGAGGCTGCGGCTGAATGGCCGCGTGCTGGCGACGGAGCTTGCGCTCGAATTCGGCGTCTCCGAGGACACGGTGCGACGGGATCTGCGGGAGATGGCGGCGGCAGGGCTCTGCGAGCGGGTCTATGGCGGTGCATTGCCGGTCTCGCCGGCGCACGGAAGCCTGACGCAGCGCATCGGCTTTGCCGCTGACCGGAAACAGGCGCTGGCGCGCGCTGCGGCAAAGCAGATTGCCGCCGGTTCGACCGTGTTCTTCGACGCCGGCAGCACCAATCTGGCGATTGCCAATGCGTTGCCGGCCGAACTTGTACTGACGGCTGCGACCAATGCGCCGGCGATTGCTGCAGCGCTAATCGACAAGCCTGGCGTCAACGTCATCCTGATCGGCGGGATGGTCGACCGGCAGACCGGCGGTTCGCTCGGCGCCAAGGCCTTGCGGGATATGGAACAGATTTCGCCTGATCTCTGCATTCTCGGCGCCTGTGGCGTCGATCTCGAAGCCGGCATCACGGTGTTCGGCTTCGAGGATGCGGAGTTCAAGCGGTTTGCGGCATCCAGGAGCAGAAAAGTGTTGGTGGCTGCAACCTCGGAGAAATTCGGCACGGCTGCCCCCCATAGCATCCTGCCGGTTGCGCATTGCGAATGCCTGGTCGTCGAGCACGATGCCGATCCGGCCATTCTCGCCCGTTACCGCGAGCGCGGATGCAGAACTGTTCTCGCCGAGAAAACGAACTGAGGCGACGTCATAGAGTTTAGGGAAACCGGGCGGGTGAAAGCCCGGCAATGAGGAAGACCGGAAATGGATAGTCATGTGAGTGCGCCGGGAGCCCGGAGCGGCTTCATTACCAGAAGCAGGGCGGCGGTTTCCCTGCTCTTTCTTATGAATGGTTTTGTTGTCGGCTGCTGGGCGCCGAAGATCCCGGATTTTGCCGAGCGTCTGGCGCTGACCAAGTTCGAGCTTGGGCTGATGATCCTGGTCTTCGGCGTCGGCTCGCTGGTCATGATGCCGATCGCCGGTGCGCAGATCGCCAAACACGGCTCGCGTGTCGTCGTTCAGGTCCTAGCTGTCTGTGTGCTGCCGTTGCTGCTGGCGTTGACGCTCGCGCCAAACGTGCTCACCGGGGCAATCTCGCTCTTCCTGTTCGGCGGCTTCATCGGCGCAATGGATGTGGCGATGAATGCCAATGCAGTGTCGGTCGAGAAATCCATGCGCCGCGCCATCATGTCGTCCTGCCACGCTTTCTGGAGCCTTGGCGGACTGATCGGCTCAGGTCTCGGCGGCATCGTGATCTCCAAGCTCGGCATTCTCGGCCATGCGCAGCTGGCGACGGTGCTGGCGGCAATCTTCCTTGCCGTCGCCTGGCCGATGATCCTTGCGGATCCGCCGCATCCCGACACCAAGAAGGAAAAGACGAAGCTGCCGATGGTGCCGCTGCCGTGGCTGCTCGGATTGATGGCGCTGTTCAGCATGGTGCCGGAAGGCGCTGTTCTCGACTGGGGCGCGCTCTATCTTCGGCAGGAAATGGATGCGTCCGTCGCGCTTTCCGGTCTTGGTTTCGCAGCCTTTTCGGCCACCATGGCAATCATGCGCTTTGCCGGCGACCTGGTGCGCGACCGCCTGGGCGGCGTCAAGACGCTACGCATCTGCACTTTATTTGCCATTGTCGGCATGCTGCTTGCAGGCTTGGCGCCCAATGCCGAGCTTGCCATCCTGGGCTTTGCGTTTTGCGGTATCGGCATTTCCAACATGGTGCCGATCGCTTTCTCGGCGGCGGGCAATATTCCAGGACTCAAGCCCGGCATCGGCATCTCGGTGGTCACGACCATGGGTTATTCCGGCATGCTGGTTGCGCCATCGTTGATCGGCTTCGTCGCCGAGCATATCGGTTTTGCCGTCGTTTTCATGGCGCTACCGGTGCTGCTGCTCGTCGTTCTGCTGCTGTCCAACCTGGCCCATTATGCCGATGAGACCTCCGGAGGCGGTCACTAAGCCGCCTCCCAACAAAAGTGATATCAGGGGCGGTTGACAAGCAGCCGGCCTTGATCCACCTGAAAAGCACTGTTTTTAGGGGTGCAAGAACTCTCCATGTTGTCAGCCGCCGATTTTGATCCGAAACCGCGCCGCGCTTCCGTTGCCGTCGATGTCGGCGGCGTCATCGTCGGCGGCGGGGCGCCGGTCGTCGTGCAGTCCATGACGAACACCGATACGGCCGATATCGATTCCACCGTCGCGCAGGTCGCCGCTCTCCACCGGGCGGGTTCGGAGTTGGTGCGCATTACCGTCGACCGCGACGAGAGTGCGGCCGCCGTGCCGAAGATCCGCGAGCGGCTGCTGCGTCTCGGCATGGACGTGCCATTGATCGGCGACTTCCACTATATCGGCCACAAGCTGCTCGCCGATCATCCGGATTGTGCCGAAGCGCTGGCGAAATACCGCATCAACCCCGGCAATGTCGGCTTCAAGGACAAGAAGGACAAGCAGTTCGCCGAGATCATCGAGATGGCGATCCGCTATGACAAGCCGGTGCGCATCGGCGTCAACTGGGGCTCGCTCGATCAGGATCTGCTGACGGCGCTGATGGACCAGAATGCCGAAGCGGGATCGCCGCTTTCGGCCCGGCAGGTGACGCGCGAGGCGATCGTGCAGTCGGCGCTGCTGTCGGCAGCCCTTGCCGAAGAGATCGGCCTGCCGCGCAACCGCATCATCCTGTCGGCCAAGGTTAGCCAGGTGCAAGACCTGATCGCCGTCAATTCCATGCTCGCCGAACGCTCCAATCATGCGCTGCATCTCGGCCTGACCGAAGCCGGCATGGGCACCAAGGGCATCGTCGCCTCGTCGGCGGCGATGGGCTTCGTGCTGCAGCACGGCATCGGCGATACGATCCGCGTGTCGCTGACGCCGGAGCCGAACGGCGACCGCACGCGCGAAGTCCAGGTAGCGCAGGAAATCCTGCAGGTCATGGGCTTTCGCCAGTTCATACCCGTCGTTGCGGCCTGTCCGGGCTGTGGACGCACGACGTCGACGGTGTTCCAGGAGCTTGCCCAGAACATCCAGAACGACATCCGCAAGAACATGCCGGTCTGGCGCGAGAAATATCCTGGGGTCGAGGCGCTGAACGTCGCCGTCATGGGCTGTATCGTCAACGGGCCGGGCGAAAGCAAACATGCCGATATCGGCATTTCGCTTCCGGGCACCGGTGAAACGCCGGCCGCCCCCGTCTTCATCGACGGCAGGAAGGCGCTGACGCTGCGCGGTGCCAATATCGCTGCCGATTTCGAGGCGCTGGTTGTCGACTATATCGAGAAGCGTTTCGGTCAGCGGACGGCGGCGGAATGAGCGCCCGCAACTTCGGATGAGCCAGTACTGGTCGCCAATCGTCAGCAAGCTTCGGCCCTATGTCGCGGGCGAGCAGCCCCGTCTCGCGAACATGGCCAAGCTCAATACCAACGAAAATCCTTACGGGCCGTCTCCGAAGGCGCTCGAGGCGATCCGGGACGCGGCGGACGATCGTCTGCGGCTCTATCCCGATCCCACTGCCACGGAATTGCGCGAGACGATCGCGGCTCGTTTCGGCCTGACGGCTGAGGAAGTATTCGTCGGCAATGGCTCCGACGAGGTTCTCGCGCATGCGTTCCAGGCGCTGCTGAAACACGAGCGGCCGCTTCTCTACCCCGATGTGACCTACGCCTTCTATTCGACCTATAGCCTGCTATACGGCGTCGAAGCGATCGAGGTGGCTGTTGACGATGGGTTCCGGATCCGGCTGGAAGATTACGACAGGCCCTGCGGCGCGATCATCATCCCCAATCCGAATGCGCCGACCGGCATCGGCTTGCCGCTTGCCAGTATCGAAGCACTTCTTGCCACCCATCCGGATGCGGTCGTCGTCATAGACGAGGCCTATATCGATTTCGGCGGCGAGAGCGCCGCCGGGCTCGTTTCAACCTATCCCAACCTACTGGTGATCCAGACCCTGTCGAAGTCCCGTTCGCTTGCCGGTCTGCGCATCGGCTTCGCGCTGGGGCAGCGGCCGCTGATTGAGGCGCTGGAGCGGGTCAAGGACAGCTTCAATTCCTATCCGCTCGATCGTCTGGCGCAGCTTGCGGCGACGGCGGCGATCAAGGACGAGGCGTGGTTCGAGACAGGCCGGAGGAACATCATCGCCAGCCGGGAAAGCCTCGTCTCTGAACTCGAAGCTTCGGGTTTCGAGGTCTTGCCGTCGCAGGCGAATTTCGTTTTCGCGAGGCACCAAAGCCGTTCAGGGGCAGCGCTTCAAGCCGCCCTGCGGGAGCGCGGCATTCTCGTCCGGCATTTTGCCAAGCCGCGTATTTCGGACTTCCTGCGGATCAGCATCGGCACGGATGAAGAGTGTGCCCGTCTGGTCTCCGCTCTCAAGGAGATATTGTCCGCCTGACCTGTCGCTTCAGCTTTTTCGGTCGGCGATGAAATGCGCCGCAGCAATGAGGATCGAGGCACGGGCGCCGTAGGGAGCAAGCAGCGCTTCGGCATCGCGGACGTGCTCACGGAGCTGGGTCTCGGCCCATTCCATGCCGCGCAGGGCGACGAGTGTTCCCTTGCCGCGGGCCGCATCCTTGCCGGTCGCCTTGCCCATGGTCGCCGCATCCGAGGTCAGGTCGAGAATGTCGTCGGCAAGCTGGAAGGCAAGGCCGATCTTTTCGCCGAAGGCGCGCAGGCGGCGACGATCTTCGGCCAAGCTTCCCGAGATGACGGCGCCGGCTTCACAGGCGAAGCGGATCAGCGCGCCTGTTTTCATCGCCTGCAGGCGGATGATGCCGGCCTCGTCGGGGGCCTGCTTTTCCGCCGCGAGGTCGAGCGCCTGGCCGCCGGCCATGCCGCCGAGACCGGCTGCGCGGGCAAGGGCCAGCACCAGCGATGCCTTGCTCGTATCGGCAAGGGTCGTTTCCGGCGCGGCGATGATGTCGAAGGCGTAGGTCAGCAGGCTGTCGCCTGCGAGGATCGCCGTCGCTTCGTCGAACTTTATGTGTACCGTCGGTTTGCCGCGGCGCAGGTCGTCATCGTCCATGGCCGGCAGGTCGTCATGCACGAGGGAATAACAGTGGACGCATTCGAGAGCGGCGCCGACGCGAAGTGCCGCCTCGGCGTCGCCGCCGAGAAGGGCTGCACTTTCGACGACGAGAAACGGGCGTAGCCGCTTGCCGCCGTTCAGCACGGCATAATGCATGGCATCGCGCAGCGTCTCGGGCCTGGCGATTTCATCGGAAAGGGCACTCGGTGAAAGCAATGCGTCGAGCAGCGCCTCGATGTCGCGGGCGTTGTTCTTCAGCCTCGTCTCGAAAGTGTCCCGGTTCGCGTCCATGGGCGCTGTTTGGCATGAGCGCCCCCGGGCTTGCAACGGAATTGTCGATGGCGGCAGCAAGATTCGCCGCACACTCTGGCATAAGCTCTGCACAGGCGTTATGAGAACGACAGGAGCGAAATCGGACTGGGGACATTGGATATAGCGCCGGAAAGAGAGGACAGCGTCGACATGCCGGCTCGTCGGCGATGGTTCGGAGACGGGCGTGTGTTGAAACGCATTGTTCTTGCCGTACTCGTCTTGCTGATTCTTCCCTATGCGCTGATCTTTTTCTATCTGCTGCCTTTCATTCATCCCGTCTCGACGCTGATGCTGCGCGATCTCGTGCTGCTGCGGGGTTATGACAGGCAATGGGTGTCGCTTGATAACATTGCCCCGGTTGTGGTGCAGTCGGTGATGATGTCGGAGGACGGGCAATATTGCTTTCACGGCGGTGTCGACTGGGCGGAAATGCGCATGCTGGTCGAGGATACGCTGAAAGGTCAGGCGACACGTGGCGGCAGCACCATCCCGATGCAGACGGCGAAAAACCTCTTCCTCTGGAACGGCCGCTCCTTCGTGCGCAAGGCGCTGGAACTTCCGCTCGCGGTGAGCACGGATTTCGTCCTGTCGAAACGGCGGCTGATGGAAATCTATCTCAATATCGCCGAATGGGGTCCCGGCATTTACGGTATCGAGGCGGCGGCCCAGCATCATTTCAAGGTGCCGGCCTCGAAGCTGACGCGGCGCCAGGCATCGCTGCTTGCCGTCTCGCTGCCGAACCCGATCGACCGCAATGCCGGCAAGCCCGGACGAGGTCTTCGCCGGCTCGCCGGCGTAATCGAGAGACGCGCACAAGGTTCGGGCGATTACATCAGGTGCATCTATGATTGAGATCAGAACTTATCGTTAGAACAGGATGTCGTCCGAAAACCGCTCACACTTTTCGGTATCGTGCTCGAGACGTGGCAAGTGTCATCTGACATTCTTGGTTCTGCCATATGGGCGAATGCAGTCCAACCAGAGCCCCCGAGTCGCCCATGACCATCACGACATTTTCGCCCGAGCTTCTCTTTTATTCGAAGAGGCACAATCCAACCCCGCCCGCCCATCTCGGCAGCCGTTATCGCAAGGTCGGCGGCTTTCTGCCGGAAGCCGGCAACACCATCGTTTGCCATATCGAGAAGGGTTCGCAAACGCAGGCGGTGCTGATCGAGGCGCGTGAGAAATATCTGGCGATGCCCGAAGCCCCGCAGTTCCTCTTCACGCCGATATCAAGCATTCACATGACACTTTTCGAAGGTGTCATCGAGACCAGGCGCCGCCAGGATTGCTGGCCGGGCGACCTGCCTCTCGATACGCCGATCGACGACATGATAGCGCTGATGGCGGCCCGGCTCGAAGGTTTCTCGATGGCCGATCCCTTCAAGGTCGCCATCGTCGAAGCTCGCCCGTCGGGCCTGCTCGTCGACGGGGCGACGGAGAGAGACCGCAAGGTCATGCGCGCCTGGCGCAATGCGCTGGCCGAGCTTCTGGGCTATCGCCAGCCGAACCATGAGGACTATAAGTTCCACATGACCTTCGCCTATGCGATCGAACGGTTGGAGGACGAAGCCTTGCCGCGATGGCAGGCAATGCTCGACAACGTGGCCGACGATGTCCGCCGCAAGGCCCCTGTTTTCGAGCTGACCCCGCCGGCATTCTGCCTGTTCGAGGACATGAACCATTTCCACGAATTGTTGATCTTCGATTTTGAAGCCTGAACGGGAGAAGCCCATGGATAGACCGACGCTCTACATCGCCAACAAGAACTATTCCTCCTGGTCGTTCCGGCCGTGGATGGCGCTGACGGGCGCCGGCGTCGATTTCGAGGAAGTCCTGATCCCCTTCGACTATCCTGGTGGCAACCCCGATATCAAGGCGGTCTCACCGACCGGGCGAGTACCACTTCTGCAGCACGGCGCATTGAAGATCTGGGAATCGCTGGCGATCATCGAATATGTCGCCGAGCTTTATCCGGACGCCGGCCTTCTGCCGAGGGATCGCGCCGAGCGGGCGCTCGCCCGTTCGGTTTCGATGGAAATGCTTTCGGGCTTCCGGGCGCTGCGCGGTGCCTGCCCGATGAATATCCGCCGGCCGAAGGGCAAGATCGCGTTGCCGGATGGTGTCGACGCCGATATCAGCCGCATCGAGACGATCTGGCGCGACCTGCTGCAGCAATCCGGCGGACCGTTTCTGTTTGGCGCGTTCAGCGGGGCGGATGCGATGTTTGCGCCTGTCGTCAACCGGTTCGAAATCTATGATCTCGTCAGCCAAAACGATACGCTGGCCTATATGGAGACCATGAAGGCGCATCCGGCCTGGCGGAAATGGGAAGAGGCGGCCCGCGCCGAGCCCTGGATCGTGCCGGAAGACGAAGTCTGAGCCTGGAATCATCGGCTTTGCAAAAAATACGCATGGGGACTGGTCAAGGTCACCCCTTGCATGTATAAGCGCGCCAAATTCCGAAATCGCGACATGTCCGTTTCGGCCGCCGGTGTGGCCGTGGGAATGTTTTGCCCGCAAGTGGAGTAAGAGAAATGGCTGTACCGAAGAGAAAAACAAGCCCGTCCAAGCGCGGTATGCGCCGTTCGGCAGACGCCCTGAAGGCTCCGACCTACGTCGAAGACAAGAATTCCGGCGAACTGCGCCGCCCGCATCATATCGATCTGAAGACCGGTATGTATCGCGGACGCCAGGTTCTGACGCCGAAGGAAAGCGCATAATTTCCCGATCCGGCTTGTCCGATCGAAGTTTCAAGGCCGGCGTCACGCCGGCCTTTTGCATTTCGACAATATAATATTTGCAATGACTTGCGGTGGGGCAAGGGTTTGCGGCAGTATTGTTCCATGATGCACTGGGAGATTGCCGATGATAGCCGCCATGCCCCTGATGATTATCCCATTTATTCTTTACAATCTTGCGATGCTAGGCCTGATGGGCAATGGCGGCATTCCAGCACTGCAACATGATATCATCGTGCTGTCGATGATCTCGGGCGCGATCTGGAGCATGGCGCTCGGTGATCTTTTCATCGTCATCGCACTTGTCGTGCTGTTCTTCGAAATCCTCAAAGCGACCAGAACTGGTCCCGGCAATCTCGTCAACCACATGCTGTCGATGCTGGTGTTCATCGCTTTCCTGGTCGAGTTTTTGCTCGTCCGGGATGCTGCGACGCAGGTCTTCTTCATTTTGATGACGATCGCTCTGATCGATGTCATCGGCGGTTTTGCCGTATCGATCCGAAGCGCCGGGCGGGATGTCTCGATCGGATTATAGGTTGTCGAGTTTGTTCTGAAGGGCGCGGAGCTGTTCCTTCAGCTCATCGATATCCTTGGCCTCGGCCTTGCGGCTTTCCTTGGCAGGCGGCGTCATGAAGGGCGAGAACATCTGCATCGCCTGCTGAAACAGCTCGGTGTTGCGGCGAACATGGTCCTCGACCATCTGCATCGGCAACTGCAGGTTCTTGCCGAGCGGCGTTTCGCCGAAGGCGCGGTTTACTTGCTCGCGCATCTGGGCCTGTTGTTCGGTGAAGGAGCGCATCGAATGTTCGAGAAAGCTCGGCACGACCATTTGCATCTGGTCGCCGTAATAGGTGATGAGCTGGCGCAGGAAGGAGATCGGGAGCAATGTGTTGCCGGTCTTCGATTCCTGTTCGAAGATGATCTGGGTCAGCACCGAATGGGTGATGTCATCTCCGCTTTTTGCATCTTGTACGTTAAATTCTTCGCCCTTCTTCACCATCTCCGCCAGGTCTTCCAGCGTCACATAGGTGCTGGTGCCTGTGTTGTATAGGCGGCGATTGGCGTATTTCTTGATAACGATCTGACCCTCATGCTTCGCCATATCAGTCTCCTGAACCCCCGTCTGATTTATGGATATTCCTCCACTTGAGACTGTAAACGCAAAAGAAGGCCGGTGACAATCTCTTTGTGCGATGCGGCAAACCTATAACAGAGCAGATGAATTGGGCTTTGAAAGGCTTTGCCGAAAAATGACAGCAGCCGGTCTTCGCGTTTGACTTGTGCTCCAAGCTTTGCCAGTTTCCACTTATGTAAGTGAGACGAAAACGAGGAGCGTCCCCATGAGCAATCCATCCATCGTCATCGCCAGCGCAGGGCGAACAGCAGTCGGCGCCTTCAACGGTGCTTTCGCGACGGTCCTCGCGCATGAGCTCGGGGCGGCCGTCATCAAGGGCGCGCTTGAGCGTGCCGGCGTCGATGCCGGCGAGGTGGATGAGGTCATCCTCGGCCAGGTGCTTGCCGCCGGCGAGGGTCAGAACCCGGCCCGCCAGGCGGCGATGAAGGCCGGCATTCCGCAGGAAGCGACGGCCTGGGGCGTTAACCAGCTCTGCGGCTCGGGCTTGCGCGCCGTCGCGCTCGGCATGCAGCAGATCGCCACCGGCGACGCCAAGATCATCGTTGCCGGCGGCCAGGAATCCATGTCGATGGCCCCGCATGCCGCGCACTTACGCGGCGGCGTCAAGATGGGCGACATGAAGATGATCGACACGATGATCAAGGACGGCTTGACCGACGCTTTCCACGGCTACCACATGGGCATCACCGCCGAGAATGTTGCGCGCCAGTGGCAGCTTTCGCGCGACGACCAGGATCAGTTCGCCGTCAGTTCGCAGAACAAGGCGGAGGCAGCGCAGAAGGCCGGTCGCTTTGTCGACGAGATCATCCCCTACGTCATCAAGACACGTAAGGGCGACGTTACGGTCGATGCTGACGAATATATCCGTCACGGCGCGACTATCGAGGCGATGGGGAAGCTGCGCCCGGCCTTCGACAAGGACGGCACGGTCACGGCCGCGAACGCGTCCGGCCTCAACGACGGTGCCGCTGTGGCGGTGCTGATGAGCGAAGCGGAGGCGGTCCGGCGCGGCGTCCAGCCGCTCGCCCGCATCGTTTCCTGGGCAACAGCGGGTGTCGATCCGCAGATCATGGGCACCGGACCGATCCCGGCTTCGCGCAAGGCGCTCGAGAAGGCCGGCTGGTCGGTCAACGATCTCGATCTCGTCGAAGCCAATGAGGCCTTCGCGGCGCAAGCCTGCGCCGTCACCAAGGATCTCGGGTGGGATCCGTCGATCGTCAACGTCAATGGCGGAGCGATCGCGATCGGCCATCCGATCGGCGCCTCCGGTGCGCGCGTTCTCAACACGCTGCTGTTCGAAATGAAGCGCCGCGGCGCCAAGAAGGGTCTTGCCACGCTTTGCATCGGCGGTGGCATGGGTGTGGCCATGTGCTTTGAAGCGCTTTAAATAGCATACGATCCATATTTGATTGAAGATCCCGCCAAGCGGCGGGGCGAAAAACAAAAGGGGAGCGGAACATGAGCAGAGTGGCTTTGGTCACCGGGGGTACACGCGGCATCGGCGCGGCAATATCCATGGCACTGAGAAATGCCGGATACAGGGTCGCCGCCAGCTATGCCGGCAACGACGAGAAGGCCAAAGCCTTCCACGATGTTACCGGCGTTCCGGTGTTCAAATGGGATGTTTCGGATTACCTCGCCTGCGGCGAGGGAATTGCCAGGGTCGAAAGCGAGATCGGTCCGGTCGAAATCCTCGTCAACAATGCCGGCATCACCCGCGACGCGATGTTCCACAAGATGACGCAGCAGCAATGGCACGAGGTGATCAATACCAACCTCACCGGCCTGTTCAACATGACGCATCAGGTCTGGACCGGCATGCGTGACCGCAGCTTCGGCCGTATCGTCAATATCTCGTCGATCAACGGCCAAAAGGGCCAGATGGGCCAAGTGAATTATTCGGCGGCCAAGGCGGGCGATCTCGGTTTTACCAAGGCGTTGGCTCAGGAGGGGGCGAACAAGAACATCACCGTCAACGCCATTTGCCCCGGTTACATCGGAACGGAAATGGTGCTTGCCGTGCCGGAGAAGGTGCTGAACGAACGTATTATTCCGCAGATCCCCGTCGGCCGGCTCGGCGAACCGGAAGAGATCGCGCGCTGCGTCACCTTCCTCGTCTCCGACGATGCCGGCTTCATCACCGGTTCGACGCTGACGGCCAATGGCGGACAGTTCTTCGCCTAGGCTTTCTGTCTTCACGTCGACAGTAGGAATTAGATTCAAAGCGATGGCGCGTCCGGCAGGATCGCGCCATCGCTGTTTATGGGCGTCTCGTGATGCCGGTTGCGATTTTGTGGCCGGAGCAGTCGCGCTGTTTCGGGAAGATCAAGAGCGGCGGTCTGTGTTCGGACGTCGCTGTGTCCGAACTCTGGCCGGCACTTTGCGCAGTGAAAGATCATTGGCGCTGAGGGCTGATATTGCGGTTGTCAGGAAAGCCCACGCGATGAGAACGGCGACGAGGGAATTCAGCAAAATCTGAATCATGGAAGCGTTTCCTTTCCGGTGCGTCGGGAGGCTCTGCCTGTCCGTTGCGCTCCAAAACAGGATGATCTTAGGCCGGGTCGGCCTAAAATCATCCTGTTCTACATTTACAGTGAGAGCATGATGTCGTCCGAAAACCGCTCACACTTTTCGGCATCATGCTCTGAAGGAAATATGTGCCTGCCCGTTGGGCGGCGCTAGATTTGACTTTCGCAACCGATTGTCAACGTCTCGTTGACGGATACGACCGGCAAAGAAAACGGGCGCCGAAGCGCCCGTTGGGAGTCCGATATGCTTGTGCCGATCAGCGGCAACGAGCCTCATAGCGGCGACCGTAGCGGTCGCGATAGACGCAGTAGCCGCGGCGTTCGACCGACTGGCCGATCAGAGCGCCAGTCAGACCGCCGGCAACGGCGCCGACGGCGGCACCACCCCAGCTGTTGGTGACGACACCGCCGATAACAGCGCCAGTGCCGGCGCCGATCGCCGTGCCTTGCTCGGTCGCTGTGCAAGATGCGAGTGCGCCCACGAGCGCACCAATAAGAACAATCTTCTTCATCATGTCGTAACTCCCCAGGTTAGTTGGCCTTTAGACGCGGCCCATTAGTACAAGGATAATGATAATCACGAGAACTAGCCCCAAACCGCCAGAAGGTCCATAGCCCCAGCCACGGCTATAACCCCAATTCGGCAAGGCTCCAATCAAGAGCAGAATGAGGATAACAAGTAGTATCGTGCCAAGCATGGTGTGTTTCCTTCATTTCATCCGCAATTTGGATGGACTGGAAACACGTATTGGCGATTTTTGTTCCCGGTTAAGCTCTGGAAATGTGACGAAGCCTGATTCACGGTTTAATTTCCGTCATTTCCGAAAATTGCCGCTATGGTTAAAAAGACATTTAAATACAATATGTTGCGGTGAACAAAGCGGGAAAATCGCGATGTCGCCGATTCGTCAGCGATTCGTTCCGTTTTTGATCGGCGAGCCGAGAGTGGCCGCCCCTGAGTTAACGCTGCGACTTAACGCCGTCTGAATCCGGTTTCCGAAAGATTAATGCCGATCTGACGAGGGCGGGGCGAAGGATCTGCCGCCCATGCGCATCTAGGACCTGGACCTGATAGCGCCACAAGATGTGGGCGTGAACGAAAGGCGAAAACGGCGGAGTCAGCGATTCGTCTCCGATTCGTTCCGGCTTTGGTCGAGAGGTTAATTTCGGGCGGATTTTCGCCTATCCAAGATCGGGCGGGAATTGCGGAGTCGCGATAGCGAAAATATGAACAGGTGAGAGTCTCGCGATTCAGCATCTAGTGGGAAAAAGTGATTCAAAATCAATACTTAGCCGTGAACAAAAGCTGAATCAGCGGGAGTCATCGATTCGTCGCTGATTCGTTCTTGCGCTGTTCCGAATCGGAAATTCGGGCGTTCCACGGGACTCGCAAAGGTCGTAATCCCCGATGCATTTTGAAATCTGCCCTTGCGTTTGCGACGGCAGCTGTCCATGTGTTGTCCAGCTTCCATCGAGGAGCCGAGATTTTCCTGAGGCCACCCGCCTCATTTGCATGGACTCATGACTCTGATTTCGCAGCCGATGATTCTGAGCGGGCGCGGTGTGACCGCGGTGCTCGGGCCGACCAATACCGGCAAGACCCATTATGCCATCGAGCGCATGGTTGCGCACGGGACGGGCGTGATCGGCCTGCCACTTCGGCTTCTGGCGCGCGAGGTCTATACGCGGGTGGTAGAGAAGGTCGGCGCGCAGAATGTGGCGCTGGTCACCGGCGAGGAAAAGATTTCGCCGCCCAATGCGCGTTTTTCCGTCTGCACTGTCGAAGCGATGCCGCGCGAGACCAAGGCCGCCTTCGTCGCGATCGACGAGGTGCAGCTCGCCGGCGATCTCGAACGCGGCCATATCTTCACCGACCGCATCCTGCATCTTCGCGGCCGCGAGGAAACGCTGCTGCTCGGCGCGGCAACGATGCGGCCGATCCTGCAGCAGCTCCTGCCCGGCATCACTATCGTCGAGCGGCCGCGGCTTTCGCATCTTTTCTATGCCGGGCAGAAGAAGATCACCCGACTGCCGCAGCGCTCGGCCATCGTCGCCTTCTCCGCTGACGAGGTCTATGCCATCGCCGAGCTCATCCGCCGGCAGCGCGGCGGCGCGGCGGTGGTGCTCGGCGCGCTCAGCCCGCGCACCCGCAATGCGCAGGTGGCGCTCTATCAGGCGGGCGACGTCGAATATCTGGTGGCGACCGATGCGATCGGCATGGGCCTCAACCTCGATGTCGATCACGTCGCCTTTGCCCAGGACCGGAAATTCGACGGTTACCAGTTCCGCAATCTCAATCCGGGCGAACTCGGCCAAGTCGCCGGGCGCGCCGGACGGCATGTGCGGGACGGGACCTTCGGCGTCACCGGGCAAGTCTCGCCCTTCGACGACGAACTGGTGCAGCGCATCGAGGGGCACGAATTCGACAACGTTAAGGTTTTGCAGTGGCGGACGACGGAGATGGACTTCTCCTCAATCGCATCGCTGCGCGCCAGCCTTGAGGTGGGACCGCGCGTGCCGGGGCTGACGCGGGCGTTGCCTGCGGTCGACCAGCAGGCGCTGGAACAGCTTTCGCGCTATCCCGAGGTCATCGATCTTGCCGACAGGCCGGCGCGCGTCGAAAAACTCTGGGAGGCTTGCGCGCTTCCCGATTATCGGCGTATCACCCCAGCACAACATGCCGATCTTATCTCGACCCTCTTTTCCGATCTTGTCCGCTATGGCACGGTGAATGAGCAGTTTCTTGCGGAGCAGGTTCATCGCTCCGATCGAACAGATGGGGAAATTGACACGCTTTCGGCGCGAATCGCGCAGATAAGGACCTGGACCTACGTTTCGAATCGGCCCGGTTGGCTTGCCGATCCGACACACTGGCAGGAAAAGACGCGGGAAATCGAAGATCGATTGTCCGACGCGTTACATGAAAGGTTGACGAAACGCTTTGTTGATCGCAGGACATCTGTGCTCATGAAGCGCCTGAGAGAGAATGCGATGCTGGAAGCTGAAATCAGTGTGAATGGCGATGTCTTCGTTGAAGGACATCATGTAGGGCAATTGAGCGGGTTCCGTTTCACGCCGGTGGCGGGAACGGACGGACCGGATGCCAAGGCGGTTCAGGCTGCGTCGCAGAAGGCGCTCGGGCTCGAGTTCGAAGCCCGCGCGGCCCGGATGCATGCCGCCGGCAACAGCGATCTGGTGATCGGTTCGGATGGGTTGATCCGTTGGCTGGGCGACCCGGTGGCGCGGCTTTCGGGCAGCGATCACATCATGCGTCCGCGCGTGATCCTGCTGGCCGACGAACAACTGACGGGCAATGCCCGCGATCACGTCGCCGCCCGCATCGAGCGCTTCGTCAATCATCATATCAGCACGGTGCTGAAGCCGCTCGATGATCTGTCGCGCGCCGAGGATCTGCAGGGCCTTGCCAAAGGGCTTGCCTTCCAGCTCGTCGAGAATCTCGGGGTGCTCTTCCGCCGCGACGTGACCGAAGAGGTGAAGTCGCTGGACCAGGAGGCCCGTGCCTCCATGCGCCGCTACGGCGTGCGTTTCGGCGCCTATCATATCTTCGTTCCCGCACTTCTGAAGCCGGCGCCGGCCGAGCTCATCACGCTGCTCTGGGCGCTGAAGAACGACGGTCTCGACAAGCCCGGCTACGGTGATCTCATTCCGGTGCTTGCCGCTGGCCGCACCTCCGTCGTCACGGATCCGACCTTCGAGCGGATGTTCTACAAGCTCGCCGGCTTCCGTTTCCTCGGCAAGCGAGCCGTACGCATCGACATCCTGGAACGGCTGGCCGATATCATCCGTCCGCTGCTGCAATGGAAGCCCGGCCAAAACAACCGTCCGGAGGGCGCCTATGATGGCCGCCGCTTCACGACGACGACGGCGATGCTGTCGATCCTCGGTGCGACGCTCGAGGACATGGAAGAAATCCTCAAGGGTCTCGGCTATCGCGCCGATGCCGTGAAGGCGGAAGAGGCATCACTACATCTTGCAGCGCAGGATGTGGCCTCGGTGCCTGCCGCCAGCGCACAAACGCCTGCGGAAGAGACAGCCGAGAAGGCCGATCACGACGATGCCGATGGCGCTGCGGAAGAGACTGCTGCCGAGCCATCCGCAACCGAGGCGGCTTCGGCGGTCGCCGACGCGCCGGTGACGGAAGCGGTCGAAACTCCCGCTCCGGCCGAACCGATCGAGACATCCGCTCCTGCGGAAGCGGTATCGGCTTCCGAGGAAGCAGGATCTGCTCCTGGGGAAGCCGGCGAGCCGACGGAACCGAAGCCGGTTCTTCTGTGGCGTCTTGGCGGTCGCAACGACAATCAGCGCCAGGCGCGCGGCGGGCATGGCGAACGCCGTGGCGGCCAGGGCGAGCAGCGCGGTCAGAACCAGGAGCGCGGCGACCGCAATCGCCGGCCGGGCGGCGGTGAAGGCGGCGAGGGCAATCGCAATGGCGACGGCCGCGACAACAATCGCCAGAACCGTGGCAAGGAAGGCGGCGGTCGCGATGGTGGCCGGCCGCAGCAGGCAAGAGGCGACCGCAATAACCAACCACGGGGCGACCAGCCGCGCGGTGACCGGCAGGACCGTGGTGATCGCAAGGATCGCGGCGAGCGTAACGATCGCAACGACCGCAACAACAATCGTGGCGGCTCGCAGCCGTTGCGCTTCGAGGCCAAGCCGCCGCGCAAGGAGAAGCCGATCGATCCGGATTCGCCTTTCGCCAAGCTCGCAGCTCTCAAGGAGCAGATGAAGAAGTAATCATGAGCGGGGAGACACAGCCGACAAGCGGTTCGCGCCAGCGCATCGACAAGTGGCTGTTCTTCGCGCGCATGGTGAAGTCGCGCTCGCTGGCGCAGAGCCATATCCAATCGGGCCATGTGCGCATCAACGGCGAGCGTTGCAGCCATCCAAGCCAGATGGTCAAGCCGGGCGACCGTATCGAGCTGACGCTGGAGCGGCGGGATGTCGTTCTCGTCATGCGCCTTGCCGGCGAACGGCGGGGGCCTTACGAGGAGGCGCGTCTGCTCTACGACGACCAATCCCCGCCGCCCGATGAGGCAAAACGTCTCACGGCCTACGAGCAGGCGATCCGGGCCAGCGGCACCGGCCGTCCGACCAAAAAGGAAAGACGTGCAATCGACAGGCTGATGTCGGACGAGGATTAGAAAACTCTGTCTGCGGCGGCGGCTTTTGCAGATCGTTTATCCTTGAAATCCGGCGATAAAGCCGATAGGTCACTGACAACCTGCCGGAAGCGTGCTTGCCTCCCAAGCCTGCTCACGCTTTTCCTCCGGCACGGGGATAGGCGCGACGTTCCAGGTTGCCCGGCCCCATCCGCATGGAAATCCTGGAGTTCTTCATGACCTATGTCGTGACCGACAATTGCATCAAGTGCAAATACACCGATTGCGTGGAAGTCTGCCCTGTCGACTGTTTCTATGAGGGCGAGAATTTCCTCGTCATCCATCCCGACGAATGCATCGATTGCGGCGTCTGCGAACCTGAATGTCCCGCCGAGGCGATCAAGCCCGATACCGAGCCGGGCCTCGACAAATGGCTGAAGATCAACACCGAATATGCCACGATCTGGCCGAATATCACGGTCAAGAAGGACCCTTTGCCCGAGGCCAAGGACATGGATGGCGAGACCGGAAAATTCGAAAAGTATTTTTCGGACAAGCCCGGTTCCGGCGATTGAGACAGCGCCCACATTCGGTCCCCGGATTCGGGGGACCGCGGGGCAAAACGTTTTAAAAGCTGCGTGAGGCATATGGGTGACATGTGTTGCCCGCATGACTCAAGCGAAGCAAATTATTGATTTCCTCATATTTTTATGATAGGTTTCGTCTACTGTTCCATTTGTGGCATGACGCATGCCCAAAACCATCACGAAAGCAAAACAAATCCGTACACGGTTTCCGTGACATATCAACGCTTTGAGCGCCGGGTCCCAAGATCGTGCGCAAGAAGTCTTTGCTTTTGCCCGATGGGACCAGAGTGAAGTCACCCGACGGATACTACCGTCTCACCCGGGCCTGACTGACCCGGCTCCGGCCGCCGCCGGAAGCGTAACAGGGAGTTTTTGAATAGAATGACGACTCAGCAGAAAAAGCCTTCTACAGCACGTCACGGCTTCAAGACCGGTGAATCGATCGTCTACCCCGCTCATGGCGTCGGTACCATCACCGCTATCGAAGAGCAAGAAGTTGCCGGCATGAAGCTCGAACTTTTCGTTATCGATTTCGAGAAGGACAAGATGCGTCTGAAGGTTCCGGTCGCGAAGGCGATGAGCATTGGTATGCGCAAGCTTTCGGAAACGGATTTCGTCGAGCGTGCTTTGAAGGTCGTGCAGGGCAAGGCGCGCGTCAAGCGCACCATGTGGTCCCGCCGCGCCCAGGAATATGATGCCAAGATCAATTCCGGCGACCTGATTTCCATCGCTGAAGTCGTGCGCGATCTCTATCGTGCCGAGAACCAGCCCGAGCAGTCCTATTCCGAGCGCCAGCTTTATGAGGCTGCGCTCGACCGCATGGCGCGCGAAATCGCCGCTGTCAACAAGATGTCGGAAACCGAAGCCGTTCGCCTCGTCGAGACCAATCTCAACAAGGGTCCGAAGCGCGGCAAGGCGATCGAAGAAGACGATTCACAGGACGAAGCCGCATAAAAGCGACGCCTGTCTTCTATCAAAAAACCCGGCCTTCGAGCCGGGTTTTTTTATTGGAACTTTTTCCCGACTGCCGCGTTTATCACACGTAATTGCGAACTGCTCGTCGGGCAACGGCCTCAACGGGCGAACTGCTATTCCGTCAATGTTCGATGAGGAGCGGATCATGCCTTTTCTATATTGCCCATCCGGCAAAGTGAAGAAACAGGTCCAGCCCGGCCGTCTTACCGGCACATGATGAGAAATAGGGCCTCCCCCTGAAAAGTCCAGGGGCGAGGCTTTTATGCATTCAGAACCCCATTCAATCCGGACAGCGATGTTCCGGAAGATGAGTTTTATTGTTCATTTCAGGGCGAGAGAGGCCTGTTTCGGGAGATCGAAATGAAGAACATGTCTGCAGATCGGCGCATGATCAAAATCGCGATGGCCGCGCCTTATCTCGCCCGCCAGGAAGAGCACGATCTCGCCACCCGTTGGAAGGATCATGACGACCGCGGCGCGCGCAACCAGATCGCCATGGCTCATATGCGCCTCGTCATATCGATGGCCGGCAAGTTCCGCAATTTCGGCCTGCCGATGAGCGATCTGGTGCAGGAGGGCTATGTCGGTCTGCTCGAGGCCGCCGCCCGCTTCGAGCCGGAACGCGACGTGCGCTTTTCCACCTATGCAAGCTGGTGGATCAGGGCGTCGATCCAGGATTATATCCTGCGCAACTGGTCGATCGTGCGCGGCGGCACGAGTTCGGCGCAAAAAGCGCTGTTCTTCAATCTGCGCCGTCTGCGCGCCAAGCTCGCCAAGGGCGACACCCAGCTGACGCTGCAATCCATTCACCAGGAAATCGCCGCTGCCCTCGGCGTCAGCCTCTCGGATGTGCAGACAATGGATGCCAGGCTTTCCGGCAACGACGCCTCGCTGCAGGCGCCATCGGTCTCCGGCGATGCCGAGAGCGCGGAGAAGATGGACTTCCTCGTCAGCGACGATCCTCTGCCGGATGAGCAGGTTTCCAACATGATCGACGGCGAGCGCCGTCGCGTCTGGCTGGCCTCGGCGCTGAAGCACCTCAACGAACGCGAGATGAAGATCATCAGCGCCCGGCGCCTGGCGGAAGACGGTGCCACGCTCGAAGAGCTGGGCGCCGATCTCGGCATCTCCAAGGAGCGCGTGCGTCAGATCGAAAGCCGGGCGATGGAGAAGCTTCGCAGCGCCCTCGTCAGCGCCGACCCGCACATGGCCGCCTACGCCTAAAATTCATTCCCCTCTCCAGCAGCACAGACTGGCCCGGCGCAAGCCGGGCTTTTTTCATTCGGCGATGATCTTGACGCGATCGCCTGTTGCAACGGCTGCACCCGTGGGCAGGGCATTGATGAGCTTGAAGAGATCGAGCTTGCGGTCTGTGCCCATCATGCGGGCGGCGAGTGTCGAGATGTTTTCACCCGGCCGGACGGTGACAACGCGGATGCGCAGCGGCTTCAGCGAGGCCGCCTCTGCCGGCGTCATGCGGCGGAAACTCGCGCGCAGCACATTTGCCGTTGGCTCAAGGGCGCCGCTGCCTTTCGGCACGGCGGTCAGGAACCGGAAGATCTGCGAATTGTTGCGGATCACGGTCACATCGAAATCCCAGCGGTCGGCGCTGGCACGCGCGGTAGCTGCTTCCATGCCGTTGATGGTGATCGGCTGGATGGTCGACGGGTCGAGGCCGGTCACCCAGCCGCTGGATATATAGTTGGTGAGGCTCTGGTTCTGATTGTCGGCGACGCCGTCGAAGCGGACGGCGATGTCGTTCGGGCCGGTGGCCATCACGGCTTCGACCTTGTTGTCGATGTGGAAATCCGGTGGCACGTCGAAGCGGATGCCGAGACCGCCATGCAGGAAGGTCTGGCCGCGCACATAGCCTTCTTCCGGGCTGTCGCCGTAGAGCAGCCCGTCTATGCCGTCGAGATAATAATTGCGACCCTTGTCGCCGACCGAGCCTTCCTGGCCGAAGGCGCGGGCGTGGGTGCGGGCAAGTTCTATGCGTTGGGCCGAATTCGGATGGCTCGACAGAAAGTCAAGGCTCTGGTCGGCTTCGGGATCAACCGACATGAAGCGACTGTAAGCCGCCATTGAATCGAGGAACCGGGCGGCAGCATAGGGGTCGTAGCCGGCTTCGCCGAGCATGCGCACGCCGATGACATCGGCCTGCAGCTCCTGCTGGCGGGAGAAGGCGGCGAGCCGCAGCTTGCCGCGGGCAAGCGCCTGCTTGCCGGCGATGTCGCTGGAGAGGACCTCGGCGACGACGCGGCTGGCGATGACCTCGGCCTCTTCGCGCTTCTGCCGCTCGATGCCGTGGTTTGCCGTCACATGGCCCATTTCGTGCGACAGCACGGCGGCGACTTCCGAGGCGTCGTTGGCAAGGGCGAGCAGGCCGCGGGTCACATAGAGATAACCGCCCGGCAGCGCGAAGGCGTTGATCGCCGGCGAATTCAGAATGGTGATGCGGTAGGACTGGCTCGGATTTTCCGACACCGCCGTCAGCGCGCCGGCGATGCGGGCGACGAGGCGCTCGGTTTTGGCGTCCTTGTATTCGCCGCCGTAGCTCGCCACGATGCGCGGATGCTCACGAGCACCCATCGCCGCGCGCGGATCGTTCTTCTGCACCTCGTCGACGATCTGCGGATTGGACGAAGGCGAAACACTGGGCTGATAGGATTGGTCGATCAGCGATTGACAGCCATTCAGCGCCATTGCGAGGGCCGAAAGCAGCATCATGCGACGCGCGAAGCGCCGCGGCGCGGAGATGGCATCACTGGAAAGCGCGGGCGATTTCCACGTCGTCAAGCTGTCCAGTCTGATTCTCCGCATCATGTCGCTGTTTTGCCGGTTTGCCGCAGATTCAGACCGACCGTGGCAAGGGGAACTCAACAGGTGCGCACCCCTGATCTCGCGCTGCACAATCGGCCGATACAAGTCGTTGCTGTAGCTGATTTACGCATCGGTTGCATAGCGAGACTCTGTTTAAATGTGGCGCCGTTGCATTTTAGCAAGCCTCAGGCACTAAGGCTTCCTTTCGCTCGGATGAAATTATGGCGAAAGTTCCGTCACAAAGCCGAGATTCGACGGCGGCGCGGAAAAAGAACGGCCCGATTGAAGCAACCGGCTCGATAGCGACAGTCCTGCGAGAAAATTGCAACCCTTGATACAGGCATCGAGAGGGAACGCCTCCTGATGAAGCATTCTCTCGCAGGTAACGATTCGACTATTCGGCGGCTTCCGCCGTCGCCGGTTGCGGCTTCGTCGCCTCGCCGGCGCGGGGCAGTTGTACGGGTTTCAGCATGATGGCGGCGGCAAGGCCGATCAGCGCAATGGCGCAGGAAGTCATGAAGAGCGGCGAGAAAGCGGCGGCATAGGTATCGGCGACGGCCTGGCGGCTCGCTTCGGGAAGGGCGGCCATCATTTTCGGCGTCAGCTGCTTGATATCGGCGACGCCGGGAATGGAGACGCCGACCTTGCCGAGCTCAGAGGCGATGATGGCGCCATAGATGGAAATGGCGATCGAGGCGCCGCCCATGCGCGACAACGTCACCGAGCCGGTGGCGGCCCCGACGTCGCGGGCGGGTGCTGCATTCTGTACGCCGATGACGGGAACCTGCTGGGCAAGACCGATGCCGATGCCGTGCAGCATCATGACCGCGCCGATGAAGGCGATCGGCGTTCCGGCGTGAATCTGCGACATCAGCGCAAAGGCGATGGCGCTGCAGGTGAGGCTTGCGATGGCGAAGGGCTTGTAGCGCCCCGTCTTCGAGATGATGCGGCCTGCGGAAAGCGACCCGCAGACGAGGCCGCCGGTGAGAAGGATGAAGAGCAGACCGGCGGCTGACGGCGAAAGGCCGGTCGTGGTCTGCAGGAAGAGGGCGAGATAATTGACCATGCCGATGGCGATGGCGCCGCCCATGATCGAGATCACCAGGAGCAGGCTGAAGGTCGAATTGCGAAACAGCTGCAGGGGAACGATCGGCTCCGGTGCGCGGCGCTCGACGAACACCCAGGTGACGGCGCAGACGACACCGAAGGCGACGATGCCGATGCTCTCAGGCGAAATCAATGCACCAAACAGTTCGCTGCTGTCGGTGGCAAGCACGATGCTTGTCGTCGTCATGGCAAGCAGGAGCGCACCGGCATAATCGATCTTGGGGCGGCGATGCGGTTTGCGGTATGGCAGCATGAAGGCAAGGCCGATGAGCACGATGAAGCCGATCGGCACGTTGACGAGGAAGATCGAGCGCCAGCCGAAGAGATCGCTCATCGTGCCGCCGAGCACCGGGCCGATCGCGCCCGATGCCATCAGCACGAGGCTGGAATAGCTTTGGTAGCGCGCCCGCTCGCGCGGCTCGAACAGGTCGGCGTTGACGGCGAAGATCGATACCATGATGCCGCCGCCGCCAAGGCCCTGCAGCACACGGGCGGCGATCAGCGTGTCCATCGAGACCGCAAGGCCGCAGACTGTCGATCCGACGGTGAAGATCATGATCGCCGTCATCATCACGTATTTGCGGCCGAACAGATCGCCGAGCTTGCCGTAGACCGGCATGACGGCGCTGAGCGACAGGAGATAGGCCGAGCCGATCCAGCCGAAGCGCTCGAGATGGCCGAATTCGCCAACGATCGTCGGCAGCGCCGTGGAGACGATCTGATTATCGAGCGTCGCCATGAACATGGCGGTCATCAGAAAGAAGAAGAGGATAAGCCGGCGACGAGGATCCGTCACGAGCGGCGCAGGCGCGAGTTGCATGTCCATGGGAGGCATCGTTCCGGGTTGAGATGCTTTTATGTGCTAACAGCATATAGTTGTCAATGGCATATTAATGACATCGGCATATTCAATTTTTGAATCGGCTCTGTTATGGTCCTGTGATGAGCGACGTCCTGACCAAGACCCCTTCCGTGGAGCCGGCCGAGCCGGATTGTGAAAACGTGCCGTGTATCGGCCGGAGCATGGCGCGCATGCGGCTGATGACCGGGCGGCGGCTGATCGGCCGGCTGGCGATCCAAAGTGCTGCACCAGGCCTCGAGCTTTCGCATCTCGACGTGCTCGATGCCGTGCGCAGGGCGCAGCCTGCCGGCGAGGTCACGGTCGGCATGATCGCGGAGATGCTGCGCATCGATCCGTCACGGGCAAGCCGGGTGGTGGCCGACATGGTCGGGCGCAACGTGCTGCGCCGCGAGGCCTCGCAGGCCGATGCGCGGCGGATCGTCGTCGTCATGACCGAGGTCGGCCAGGAACTGCTTGCCGAGATCGTCGCGCAGAAGCTTGCGATCATTTCCGAAATCGTTTCCGACTGGCCGCAGGAAGATGTCGAGCGCTTCGCAGCGCTTTTCGAGCGCTTCATCGGCGGCTACGAGGCGGTTTTCCTGTCGCGCGACAAGGATACACCGGGCTGAGGCAGACGCCGTCGTTCGCCGGCCCTTCCCCTCGACCCCTCGTTTGCGCTAAGGGCAATGCCCATGAGCCAATCCACCTTCACCATTCTCCTCGGCGGCGAACTCAGCCTGACGGATCGCCTGCGCGATGCCATCGAAGACAGCCGCTTCATTGCGGCCGATGGCGGCATGCGGCATGCGGCAGCACTCGGTATTACGCCGGAGCTCTGGGTCGGCGATTTCGATTCGACGCCTGATGATCTCGCGGATGCATTTCCCGATGTGCTGAAACAGCCCTATCCGGCTGCTAAGGCGGCGACGGACGGTGAAATCGCCGTGGCGGAGGCAATCGCGCGGGGCGCGCGGCGGCTGATCCTCGCCGGTGCGCTCGGCGGTGAACGTTCCGACCACGCGCTTCAGCATCTGCTGTCGGCCGTCAGCCTGGCGGAAGAGGGTTTCGAGCTGCTGCTGACCTCGGGCAAGGAAGAGGCAGCGCCGCTGGTTGCCGGTACGATCGAACTGGACCTTCCCAAGGGCAGCCTGTTTTCCGTACCCGGATTCAGCGAGCTGAGAGGGCTTTCCATCGAAAATGCGCGTTATCCGCTCACGGATTTCCACCTGCCTTTCGGCTCGTCGCGCACCATTTCCAATGTTGCGGAAGGCAAGGTTCGCTTTTCGCTCCGCAGCGGCCGTGCAATCGTGCTCGCCCGGCCCTATGATCTTTCCGGAGTCTGATTTTTGGCCCCTCCCATTCTGAAACTCGACGATATCTTCCTGAGCTTTGGCGGTGCACCGCTTCTGGCGGGTGCTGGCCTGCAGATCGAGCCCGGTGACAAAATCTGTCTCGTCGGGCGCAACGGCTCGGGAAAATCGACGCTGCTGAAGATTGCCGCCGGCCTGGTCGAGGCGCAGTCCGGCGAGGTCTTCCGCCATCCTTCCTCGACGGTGCGTTATCTCGAACAGGCGCCGGATTTTGCCGGCTTCAACACGGTGCAGGCCTATGCCGAGGCCGGCCTCGGGCCAGGCGATGACCCCTATCGTGTCACCTATCTGCTGTCGCATCTCGGGCTGAGCGGCGATGAAGACCCCAGAATGCTGTCCGGTGGCGAATCGCGGCGCGCAGCCCTTGCCCGCGTTATGGCACCCGAGCCGGACATTCTTCTGCTCGACGAACCGACCAACCATCTCGACCTGCCGACCATCGAATGGCTGGAAGGCGAGCTGCAGAAGACACGCAGCGCCTTGGTGCTGATTTCGCATGACCGGCGTTTCCTCGAAAAGGTCTCGACGGCAACCGTCTGGCTCGACCGCGGCACCTCGCGGCGACTCGACAGAGGCTTTGCGCATTTCGAAGCCTGGCGCGACCAGGTGCTGGAGGCCGAGGAGCTGGAGCAGCACAAGCTCGGCAAGTCGATCGAGCGTGAGGAGCACTGGCTGCGCTACGGCGTCACGGCGCGGCGCAAGCGTAACATGCGCCGTCTCGGCGAGCTGCAGACGATGCGATCGAACTATCGCGGGCACAAGGGGCCGCAGGGCACGGTGCAGGCGACGGTTTCGGACGCGCAGGAATCCGGCAAGCTGGTGATCGAGGCCGACAAGATCACCAAGAGCTTCGGCGAGCGGGCAATCGTCACGCCGTTTTCGATCCGCGTGCATCGGGGCGACTGCATTGGTCTGGTCGGGCCGAACGGGGCCGGCAAGACGACGCTGCTGAAGATGCTGACCGGGCAGCTTTCACCCGATAGCGGCATCGTCAAGCTCGGCACCAATCTGGAGATTGCGACGCTCGACCAGAAACGCGAGGATCTCGATCCCGAGGATACGCTTGCCAACTATCTGACGGATGGGCGCGGCGAAAACCTGCTCGTCAACGGCGAGCAGCGCCATGTCACCGGCTATATGAAGGAATTTCTGTTCCAGCCGGAACAGGCGCGTACGCCGATCAGAAACCTCTCCGGCGGCGAACGCGCCCGGCTGATGCTGGCGCGCATCCTTTCGCGCCCGACGAACCTCTTGATCCTCGACGAGCCGACCAACGATCTCGATATCGAAACGCTCGATCTCCTGCAGGAGATTGTCGCCGGTTTTCCCGGCACCGTCATTCTCGTCAGCCACGACCGCGATTTCCTCGACCGCACCGTGACCTCGACGATTGCACCCGCTGTGCCGGATGCGCCTGATGGTCGCTGGATCGAATATGCCGGCGGCTACTCGGACATGCTTGTACAGCGCAAGGGCGCGCTCGAGGAGCGTAAGAGGGCCGAGAAGGCGGCGGAGAAGCCGAAGACGCAGCAAGCAACAGCTTCAGGCAGCTCGAAGGTCAAGCTCTCCTTCAAGCAGAAATTCGCACTGGAAAATCTGCCGAAGGAAATGGCGAAGGCGGAAGCCGAAATCGCCAAGCGCGAACAGGTGATGGCAGATCCCAATCTTTTCACGCGCGATCCCGCAGCCTTCAACCGGCTTGCCGGCGAGATGGAAAAACTGCGCGCCAGCCTGACCGACATGGAAGAGGAGTGGCTGGAGCTCGAAATGCTGCGGGAAGAGCTGGAAGGCTGAGATTTTCTCGAGGCTCGAGGCTCACTTTTCCTTGATTCGTCAGTGTGTCGTCCTGCGGCATAAGGTGCCGTCCGGCAGCCGGGGATATTGCCGATCGCAATGGCGACAAGGAAAAGTCATATGTCTCGCAAGCCTCATTCCCGTTTTCTCACAGCACTTACTGTCGGCGGCCTCGTGGCGCTTGCCCTGTCGCAAGCCGCACAGGCGCAGGATGCCCAGCGCATTCGTGTTCGCGGCGCAATCGAAAGCCTCAGCGGCGATACGCTGGTCGTCAAGACGCGCGAGGGCAGCGATGCGACGGTCGCGCTGAAAGCCGGCTGGAAGGTCGGCGGCATCAAAAAAGCTTCGGTTGAGGATATCAAACCCGGCGATTTCGTCGGCGTCGCTTCGCTTCCGAAGGGCACGGGCCCGGACGGGGCGATCGAGGTGCTGATCTTTCCGGCGTCGATGAAGGGAACCGGTGAGGGCAACCGTCCCTGGGATGCGCAGCCGAACAGCCAGATGACCAACGCGACTGTCAGCAACGCCGTCAAATCCGTCGACGGCCACACGATCACGCTGACCTATCAGGGCAAGGAAAAGACCATCTCGATTGCCGATGGCACGCCGATCGTGACGTTGGCGCCTGCGACCAAGGATGATCTGAAGCCCGGCGCCGGCGTCGTCGTCACCGGCGAGAAGGCGGCGGATGGCAGCATCTCGGCCAGCCAGATCGCCGTCGGTCTCAACGGCGTCATACCGCCGATGTGACCAGCGGCTCAAATCCTTGTCTTATGCGTGCCGTCATCCCAAAACCGCTCCACACTTTTGGGCGGCATGCATTAAAGCGCCGGCGCGGGCACGGCGGCAGCGCCCGCACTGGCGCTGGCGCCGGTCTGGACGGCAGGCGGCTCCTCGGATGCTGACGGCAGCGCCTGCAGATGCAGCACGCGCGGCCTCAGCGCCTCGAGATAGGCCTCGGAGCGGCCGATATAGATCATGCCGCTTTCGGGCATCGAGGTGAGCAGTTTGGCCATCGTTTCCTGTAATTCCGGCTCCATGCCTTCCAGCACTTCGTCGAAGATGATCCAGCGCGGGCGCACGAGAAGCAGCCGGGCAAATCCGATCGCTTTCTGCTGGTCGCCGTCGAGCATCTTGTCCCAGCGGGCGCGGGTATCGAGCCTTGCGATCAGCGAATGGAGACCAACCTTGTCGAGGGCCGCCTCGACGGCGGCTTTCTCGTAGGCTTCGGGACGTTCGGGAAAGGCCAGCGCCTCGCGCAGCGTGCCGCCGGGAACATAGGCAACCTGCGGAACGAAGAGCATGTCGTCGATTGGCGGCAGGCCTATCGTGCCGCTGCCGCACGGCCAGAGGCCGGCCATCGCCTGGAAGAGCAGCTTGCGATTGACGCTGTGATCGCCGTTGATCATGATCTTTTCGCCGGCCTTGATCACGACATCGGTTTCACGCAGGCGAAAACCGCCGCATTCCTCGATGTCTTCGCCGACCTTGGCGACGATCACCACATCCTTCAACGTCAGCGTGTCGGGCGCGGCGTTTTCATAGGCGATGCTGTCCTTGAGGTCGAAGTCCTCTTCCATCTCGACCAGCGCCTGGCGGAAATCGGTGACGCGCATCAGCGTGGCGCGCCATTCGGCGATCGGGCCGAAATTGGAGACATACCAGCGCAGCGCCGTGTTGACCTGGTTGAAGGCACCGACCGACATCATCAGCTGGCCGAGGGTGAGGCCGCCAGAGAAATAGGCGGGGGCGGCAACGATGATCGGGATGACGATCACCAGCCAGCCATAGCCGGCCGAAACCCAGGTGAGATTGGTATTGGCCATGGCAAGCCGCTTGACGACTGTCAGGACCGAGCTGATGTCGGTGTTGATGCGCCGGCGTTCGTTCTCCTCGCCGCGGGCAACAGTAATTGCCGGCATGTTCTCATTGGCATGCATCAGCGTGAAGCGAAGCTCGGCCTCTTTCGAAAAACGGTCGGCATTGAGCTTCACCAGCTTCCGACCGACGACCTGGCTCAGCACCGAGGCGGAAGCGGCATAGAAAATCGCCGCCCAGACCATGTAGCCTGGAATGGAGAAGCTATGGCCGCTGATGCGGAAGATGAAGCCGCTGGAAAGTTCCCAGAGCACGCCGATGAAGCTCACCAGAAGAATGGTCGACTGCAGCAGGCCGAGAACCAATCCCGTCGTGCTTTCGGCGAGGTTGCGGGAATCTTCGTGCAGGCGCTGGTCCGGATTGACGCCGATCAGGCCGCTGGAGGCAAGCCGCAGCGCCCGCTTGCGCTTCAGCCACTGGTCAACCAGATCGCGGGACAAGCCTTCGCGCATATAGAGTGCCGTCATCTGATTCAGCCAGGCCTGCAGCACGTTGAGCAGCAGCAGTGTGCCGGCGATCATCGCGAAGATTTCGAGTTGGTGGAAGAATTCGCCGAGGTCGCGGCGCTCCAGCGAGTCGTAGAAGGGCGCATTCCACTCGTTCAAAATGACCTGGCCGTAGGACGTCGCCAGGATAACGAGGATCAGCACGGTCGCCAGAAACAGCACCTTGCCACGCACTTCCGAATTCCAGAATGCTGAGAACATGACGCCGAGGCGATATGTCAGGCTTAAATCATACCCTACCCTATCCTGCCTCCGGATGCCCGGCCTCCCCTCGATTTTATCTGCCATTACGCTTTTCCAAATCGCCCATACCCTTATAAATAACATGGTGGCGTTACCGGTCTATCAACAGATTCTATCAGTCATTAAAGTGTGATGATGCTTGCATGAGTCTCTCCTGCATGTATTCGCCAGTTGATTCGCAATCCGACTGGGTCTAATTAAGGCCTCCGTGGTGATTTGGCCGGCCGGCTTGCAGCCACGTTAAAAAAGTCGCTAAAGGGCCGCGTGCGGACCGGTAGCGATTTTTGTCGCCGCCGGTTTTTTGTTTTTGATCGAGTGACCGCAATGCCCATCAAGATCCCCGATACGCTGCCCGCCTTCGAAACCCTGGTTCAGGAGGGTGTGCGGGTGATGACCGAGACGTTGGCGATCCGTCAGGATATCCGACCGTTGCAGATCGGGCTGCTCAACCTCATGCCGAACAAGATCAAGACCGAACTGCAGATGGCCCGTCTCGTCGGCGCCTCGCCGCTGCAGGTGGAGCTGTCGCTTATCCGTATCGGCGGCCACAAGGCGAAGAATACGTCCGAGGACCATCTGCTTGCCTTCTACCAGACCTGGGAAGAAGTAAAGCACCGCAAGTTCGACGGCTTCATCATCACCGGGGCGCCGATCGAGCTTTTGCCCTATGAGGATGTCACCTATTGGCCGGAGATGCAGGAGATTCTTGACTGGACGGAAACGAATGTCCATTCGACGATGAACGTCTGCTGGGGCGCGATGGCGGCAGTCTATCATTTTCACGGCGTTCCGAAATACGAGCTGAAAGAGAAGGCCTTCGGCGTCTACCGCCACCTGAACCTGAAGCCTTCCTCGATCTATCTCAACGGCTTTTCCGACAATTTCGAAGTGCCGGTGTCGCGCTGGACCGAAGTGCGCCGCGCCGATATCGAGAAATCCGAAAGCCTGGAGATCCTGATGGAGTCCAGCGAAATGGGCGTCTGCCTCGTGCATGAGAAGAGGGGCCGGCGGCTCTACATGTTCAACCATGTCGAATATGATTCTACGTCGCTTTCCGACGAGTATTTCCGCGACGTCAATGCCGGCGTGCCGATCAAGATGCCGCACAATTACTTCCCGCATAACGATCCGGCGCTTGCGCCGCAGAACCGCTGGCGCAGCCATGCGCATCTTTTGTTCGGCAACTGGATCAACGAAATCTACCAGACGACGCCCTTTGATGTGGAAGAGATCGGCAGCGATCTCTGACCGTTGCCGATCACGCCTGGAGCCGATGCCGCCGCACCACTGCTGTGGCTTTTCTTTCTGATCCGCCGGTTGCGGATCGAAGCAAATCCGGGCAGGTTCCTGTCCTGAAGCCTACCACACCGCGCGTCTTCGTCGGACGTGCAATGCACACTTTCAATCGCTGCACATTCCTCAAATCGATTCCGAATTGAGGAATTTTCAGCAGGGACAGAATGGACGGTCGATCATGTCGGATAAGTTGGAGCGGGACGTTTTCGGGCAGACGCAGGCGGGCGAGACCGTCTATCGCGTCGTGATCAAGGGCGGCGGGCTGACGGCCAAGATCATCAGCTGGGGCGCGGTCATCCAGGATCTGCGTCTCGAGGGACATGATGCGCCGCTGCAGCTCGGCTTCGACGATTTCGACAGCTACCTCCTCTATTCGTCCTACTTCGGCGCGACGCCCGGCCGCTGCGCCAACCGCGTCGGCGGCGGCAGGTTCACGCTTGACGGCAAGGACTATCAGCTCGAGCCGAATGAAAACGGCGTCACGCATCTGCATGGCGGCAGCGACAATATCGCCAAACGCAATTGGACGATCGTCGAGCATGACCACGACCGCGTGGTGCTGAAGATCGTCGATCCCGATGGCCGCGCCGGCTATCCCGGCAATTGCACCATCCAGGCGACTTTCTGGGTGCATGGCAATGGTGAACTGTCGATCACCTACGAATCGACCAGCGACCAGCCGACGCTCGCCAATGTCTGCCAGCACGCCTATTTCAATCTCGACGGCCGCGAAGATGCACTTGGCCATGACATCATGATAGCCGCCGATCACTATCTGCCGACTGATGAGAAGCAGGTGCCGACCGGTGAGATCCGTCCCGTTGAGGGCACGGAATTCGATTTCCGCGAGATGGCGTCGATGAAGCGTTTCGTCGGCAGCCAACAAGCGTTTTACGACCATAATTTCTGCCTGTCGGGCGAGCGTACCGCCAAGCGGAGCGTCGCGCTTGCCCGCAGCCTCTATTCCGGTGTGTCGCTGGAAGTGCGCAGCACGGAGCCAGGCGTGCAGTTCTATGCCGGCTTCAAGCTCGATGTCGCGGCGCCCGGCATCGGCGGGCGCAAATACGGCCCATTCGCCGGCTTCTGCCTAGAGACGCAGGTCTGGCCGGATGCCATCAACCACCAAGGTTTTCCGAATGCGGTTCTGCGCCCCGGCGAAGTGCTGCGTCAGGAGACGGATTATATCTTCACCAGGAACTGAGCATCCTCCAGCGCCGGCGCGTTTCTAAACGCGCGGCGCTGCGGACGCACGACTGTCAAATTTGAGCGCTATGAAACCCTTGCCGGTCCGCCCGGCGAGGGTTTTTTGATTCCGTGCTCGATTCCGACTTGCCGATTGGTTCTATATAGGTTCTATTGTATCCCCATGGATAGAACCAGTCTGATAGCGGAACTGAACAGCCGCGGCCTGCGTGACGAGGCACTGACCGGGCCGCTTTACAAGCGGCTGGCGCAGACGCTGACCGGCCTCATTCAGGAAGGGCTACTGAAGCCTGGCACGGCGCTGCCGGGCGAGCGCGACCTTGCCGAGGCTCTGAAACTCGGCCGCGTTACCGTGCGCACCGCCTATCGCGATCTGATGGCATCCGGCGCACTGGAATCGCGCCATGGAAGCGGTACTTTCGTGTCAAGCAGGGTGGAACGCATGGAACAGTCGCTGTGGCGGCTTTCCTCCTTCTCCGCCGACATGCGCTCGCGCGGGCGTCTGCCGGCCGCACGGATATTGTCGCGGGCGGTCAACACGCCGTCGCCGGAGGAATCCTTCCTGCTCGGCCTCGGTGGCGACGAGCCGGTGCTGAGGCTCGACCGCTTGCGCCTTGCCGACGGCCTGCCGCTGGCGATCGAACGCGCCGTGGTGCCGATCAAGTTCCTGGGGCACGACGCCGGCGGCGAGGGATCGCTCTATGATGCGCTGACGGCCAGTGGCCACAGGCCCGTGCGCGCGCTGCAGCGGCTGACCGCGGTCACGCTCGACCCGTCCTCCGCCGCGATCCTGAACGTCAAATCAGGCGCGCCGGCGCTTCTGATCGAACGTGTCTCGCGCCTGGAAGACCAGCGCGTCGTCGAATACACCCGCTCGCATTATCGCGGCGATGCCTATGATTTCGTTGCCGAATTGAGAATCGGAGATGACCTATGAATGACAACCAGTCGCTGATGCTGCAGGAAGCCGGCCAATCGCCCGAGGTGGTGGCCACGCTGCTCGAAAAGGAAAAACCGGTCTTTGCCGAGATCGCCCGGCTGTTTTCGTCCGCCCGCCCGAGCGTGGTGACGACGGCGGCGCGCGGCTCCTCGGACCACGCCGCCACCTTCTTCAAATATCTCTTCGAGATCACCTGCGGCGTTCCGGTCGCCTCGGTCGGCCCGTCGATCGCTTCGGTCTATGGTGCGGCGCTGCATCTGAAGGGTGGTGTCCATTTCACCGTCTCGCAGTCGGGTGCCAGCCCCGACATCGTCGCGTTGCAGGACGCGGCGAAGAAGGGCGGCGCAACGACGATCGCCGTCGTCAACGTCACCGACAGCCCGCTTGCGAAGCAGGCCGATATTGTTCTCGGTCTCAATGCCGGCGCGGAAAAGAGTGTCGCGGCGACAAAATCCTTCATCGCCTCGGTCGCCGCCCTTTCCGGGGTAACGGCTGCGATCGGCGGCGCGTCCGATCTGCAGGCTGCCCTCGGTAAGCTGCCAGAGGCGCTTTCGGCAACGGCCGGCATCAACACGGCGGCAGCCGAGGAAGTGCTCTTCAACGCGACCTCGCTCTATACCGCCGGCCGCGGCCCGGCTTTCGCGATCGCGCTCGAAGCGGCGTTGAAGGCCAAGGAGACCTCCGGCCTGCATGCCGAGGCCTTCTCGCTGGCGGAACTGATGCATGGTCCGATGCGCCTGGTGCAGCCGGGCTTCCCGATCGTCGCCTTTGCGCCCGACGATGCGGCCTTCGCCAACAATGTGCAGGCGCTGGAACGCCTGCAGAAACTCGGCGCCACCACCGTCGGCTTCTCGACGCAGCCGCTTTCCGGCGTCCATCTGCGCGTACCGACGACGGGCAACGGCCTTGTCGATCCGCTGGTGTCGCTGCTTGTCTACTACCGGCTGATCGAGTCGGTGACGCGCCGCAAGGGCTTCGATCCCGACAAGCCGGCAAACCTGCTCAAGGTGACGGAGACGGTCTGATGGCCCGCAAGATCTTCCTCGGCGCCCGCATCTTCGACGGCGAGCGCTTCCACGACGACAAAGCCCTCATCGTTGCCGGCGGCCGCGTCGAAGCGATCGTCGCAAGAAATGATCTGCCGGACGGCGAGGTGGTGACGCTTGCCGGTGGTGTTTTGTCGGCCGGCTTCATCGATGCGCAGGTCAATGGCGGCGCCGGGCGGATGCTGAACGACCAGCCTTCCGTTGCCTCGATGGACATCATCGCCGGCGGGCACCGTCCCTATGGCACGACGTCGCTGCTGCCGACGCTGATCACCGACACATCAGAGGCCTCCATTGCCGCCATCGAGGCCGCCAAGGAGGCAGTGAAAATGAACCGCGGCGTCGCCGGCTTGCATCTCGAAGGCCCGCATCTGGCGCCTGCGAGGAAGGGCGCGCATCTGGCCGAACTGATGCGGCCGGTGGAGGACCGCGATGTCAAGGCCTTCATCCGGGCGCGCGAGGCGATCGGCACGCTGCTGGTCACCATGGCCGCCGAGCAGGTGACGGTTGCCCAGGTGCGCGAGCTTGCGGAAGCCGGCGTCACCATCAGCATCGGCCATTCCGATTGTTCGAGCGAGGCGGCGGAAGAACGTTTCGATGCCGGCGCGCGGGGCGTCACGCATCTCTTCAACGCCATGAGCCAGTTGGGACACCGGGCGCCCGGTCTCGTCGGCGCGGCGATCGATCATCCTTCGGCCTGGTGCGGCATCATCGCCGACGGCCATCATGTCGATCCGAAGGCCCTGCGCACGGCGCTACGCGCCAAACGCGGCGAAGGCAAGCTGTTCTTCGTCACCGACGCGATGTCGCTCGTCGGGTCGGAAAAGGACTCGTTCACGCTGAACGGGCGCACCGTCCGGCGCGAAAGGGGCGGCTTCTGCTCGAAGCTGGTGCTGTCCGACGGCACGCTGGCCGGTTCCGACGTCGACATGATCTCGACGATCCGTTACGGCGTCACCTATCTCGACCTGACGCTCGCCGAGGCCTTGCGCATGGCGACCCTTTATCCCGCGCGGTTTCTCAGGCTTGCCGATCGCGGCCATCTTTCGCCGGGCGCGCGTGCCGATCTCGTGCATCTCACCGATGCGCTTGCCGTCACCGCCATCTGGCTCAGCGGCGAAGTAGCCTGAAATCAAGGATAAGCCGGATGACTGACATTACCGATGCCTACTTCTCCAATCTGATCGGCCGGCTGGAAGAACTCAAGCAGACGCTTGCCCAGCCGATGGCGCAGGCAGCAGCGGTCATCCTCGATGCTGCCCATGGCGACAAGCGCGTCTATGTCTTCGGCACCGGCCATTCGCATATGCTGGCGGAAGAGGTGCACTATCGTGCCGGCGGGCTCGCCTTCACCGTGCCGGTACTCGTCGGCTCGGCCATGCTGCACGAGGGCGCGGTCATCAGTTCGGTCTATGAGCGCACGCAGGGCCTGGTGCGGCCGATGCTGGAGCGTTACGGCATGCAGCCGGGCGATGTCATCATCATCGCCTCCAATTCGGGTGTGAACGCCGCGCCGATCGAGGCCGCCGACTATGCGCGCGAAATCGGCGCAAAGGTGATTGCCATCACGTCGATCGCCTATTCCTCAGCGATCGCCAATGGCCGCCGGCGGCTTGCCGACGTGGCCGATGTGGTGCTCGACAACGGGCTGCCGCCGGGTGACGCCGTTGTCGATCTCGAAGGCACGGGGCTTCGGGTTGGGCCAGTCTCGACGGCGGTCGGGGTGACCGTCATCAATGCGATCTTCGCCGAAGTCGCCTCGGAGCTTTCCAAATCCGGCGATGCGCCAATTTATCTCAGCGCCAACATGCCGGGTGCTGCCGAGATCAACCAGAAGCTCGTCAAGAAATACCGGCCGCGCAACCCGCATCTCTAAAGCATGTCGGGCAAAAGTGTGCCGCGGTTTTGCGATAACGACATGCGTAAAAACAAAGACCTAAAGCGCGACGAGCGAATCTGAAAGATCGCGACGCGCTTTAGAGCATGATGCCGAAAAGTGTGTGCGGTTTTCGGCATCATGCTCTGATTATTTAATTGAGACGGCGGATATAAAAAAGGCCGGCGCGAGCCGGCCTCTTCGATAGGCTGAAACCAGGATCAGTCCTTGGCGCGTTCGACGTAGGAATTGTCTTCCGTGGCGATGACGACGCGGGTGCCGGCATTGATGTGCGGCGGCACCATGGCGCGCACGCCGTTCGACAAAATCGCCGGCTTGTAGGAGGACGATGCCGTCTGGCCCTTGACGACCGGTTCCGTCTCCATGATTTCGAGCGTGACGTGGCGCGGCAGTTGGAGCGCCAGCGCAATACCTTCATGCATCGAGAGGATGCAGGACATGCCTTCCTGCAGATAAGCCTTGTCGTCACCCATCGTGGCGACATCGACGACGACCTGGTCGTAGCTCGCCGGGTTCATGAAGTGGAAGCCTTCGCCGTCTTCATAGAGAAACTGGAAGGAGACGTCTTCGACGAAGGCGCGCTCGACCTGTTCGGTGGTGCGCCAGCGCTCGGAAACCTTCACGCCGTCGACGATGCGGCGCATGTCGACCTGGGTGACCGGCGTGCCTTTGCCCGGATGAAAGTTCTGGGCGGTGAGAACGACGTAGAGCTTGCCGTCGACATCGAGAACGTTGCCCTTGCGGACCGAAGAGGCGATGACCTTGACCATAAGACTTCCTTGTAACTCGGCTTTCGGCGTCGTAAATGACTGTCGAGACGCCCCCGAAGACGCAAATGTTTTTCTTTGGGGCGCAACTAACCTAAAATCCGGGAAATAGCCACCCCCCATACCGGCCTCTCCGGCGAAGAAAGCTTGGAATGAACTCTTCGGCGAAAGCGTCCCCCTGGTGGACCCCGTCCGTGCATGCCGACCGCCGTCCGCTCCTGATCGGACGTAATGCGATCCAGGCGGCGTTGCGCGGGTTTTTCGCGCGCGAGGATTTCATCGAGGTGGATACGGCCGTGCTGCAGGTCTCTCCCGGCAACGAGGCGCATCTGCATGCCTTCGCCACGGAAGCGCTGACGACGGATGGGCAAAAGGCGCCGTTCTACCTTCATACCTCGCCGGAATTTGCCTGCAAGAAGCTGCTTGCGGCGGGCGAGGAGCGCATCTCGTGTTTTGCCCATGTCTATCGCAATCGCGAGCGCGGGCCGCTGCATCATCCTGAGTTCACCATGCTCGAATGGTATCGGGCCGGCGAAAGCTACGAGAGCCTGATGATGGATTGCGTGCGCATCCTGGCGCTGGCGACTGAGACGGTGAAGACCGGGAAGCTTGCCTATCGCGGCGCCGAGAGCGATCCCTTCGCCGGGCCGGAGCGGATTAGCGTTGCCGAAGCATTCGAGCGTCATGCCGGCATCGATCTTCTCGCCTCCGTCGCCACCGACGGATCGACCGATCGCGACCATCTGGCGGCCGAGACGAAGCGCGTCGGCATGCGTGTTGCCGATGACGACGGCTGGGCCGATCTCTTCAGCCGGGTGCTGGTCGAAAAGATCGAGCCGCATCTCGGTTTCGGACGCATCACCATTCTCGACGAATATCCGGTCTCGGAGGCAGCCCTTGCCCGTCCCTCGGCGCGCGACTCCAGGGTTGCCGAACGTTTCGAGCTCTATGCCTGCGGCGTCGAGCTTGCGAACGGCTTCGGTGAACTCACCAACGCTGCCGAACAGCGGCGACGGTTCGAGATCGAGATGGCCGAGAAGGCGCGGGTCTACGGCGAGACCTATCCGATTGACGAGGATTTCCTCGCCGCGCTGTCGCTGATGCCTGAGGCAAGCGGTATCGCGCTCGGCTTCGACCGGTTGGTGATGCTGGCGACGGGAGCATCGCGCATCGACCAGGTGCTCTGGGCGCCGGTGGCGGAGTATGGAAGATGAATGTCGTCAAATCGATCAAGAGCGTCGACGATCTTGTGAAGGCGGGGCTGGTCGTGCCTGCCGATCGTGCGAGGCTTGAGGAGGTTGCGGCGCGCTACGCGATTGCGTTGACGCCTGCGATCAGCAAGCTCATCGATCGAGCCGATCCCGATGATCCGATCGCTCGGCAATTCGTGCCCGATGCGGCAGAACTCACGATCGCCCCGGAAGAACGCACCGATCCGATCGGCGATCATGCCCACAGTCCCGTCGAAGGCATCGTTCACCGCTATCCCGATCGTGTCTTGCTCAAGGCCGTGCATGTCTGCCCGGTCTATTGCCGCTTCTGCTTCCGGCGCGAAATGGTCGGGCCGCAAGGCCTCGGCACGCTCGATGCGGCGGCGATGCAGGCCGCTTTCGATTACATCCGCGGTCATGAGGAGATCTGGGAGGTCATCCTCACCGGCGGCGATCCGCTGGTGCTTTCGCCGCGCCGGCTCCGCGAGATCATGGAGGCGCTTGCCGAGATCGCGCATGTGAAGATCGTGCGTTTCCATACGCGTGTTCCGGTCGTCGACCCCGAGAAGATCGATGCGGCGCTGATCGCCGCTCTGAAGGCGAGCGGCAAGACGGTCTATGTCGCGTTGCATGCCAACCACCCCCGGGAACTGACGCCGGAAGCGCGGGCGGCTTGCGGCCGCCTCGTCGATGCCGGCATCGCCATGGTCAGCCAGTCGGTGCTGCTCAAGGGTGTCAACGACGATCCCGACGTGCTGGCGAAGCTGATGAAGGCCTTCGTCGAAATCCGCGTCAAACCCTATTACCTGCATCATCCGGATCTGGCGCCTGGCACCAGCCATTTCAGAGTGACGATCGAGGAGGGGCAGGAGATCGTCGCGGCGCTGCGCGGGCGGATTTCCGGTCTCTGCCAGCCGGCCTACATCCTCGATATCCCCGGCGGTCACGGCAAGGCCGTCGTCAGTGGGAGCGCGATCCGGGCAACAGGCGACGGATGTTATTCCGTCACCGATTATCGCGGCGGCGAGCATTCCTATCCACCGGCCGATTGAGACAAAACGCGGCGTTTGCGTGTCATTTCTGTACTCTCCACGCCAGAAACCAGAGTGTGTCGCAGTATCGAAATTACCTTAAGTCATTGATTTAAAGTGGTTGTTTACGACGGAGCGGGAGTGATCGCTAAAATCCTAACTGTGAGCCTCAGTCATATTTAACTCAATTAATTAGCGGAATGTTCTGTTTTCCGCACTAAAAGAACGCTCATGACAAGGCGATGAACGCCGGTTCGGGATCATGAGAATCTTGGAGTGATGGGATGAATAAGGCAATCCGCGACCTCGTAGCCAAATTCGGCAAGCTTCCTGGGTCGATCGACCAGGTCGCCGACGACGCCGATCTTTATGCGGCAGGTTTGACGTCCTTTGCTTCAGTGCAGTTGATGCTTGGCCTCGAAGAGGCCTTCGACATCGAATTTCCCGACAATCTCCTGAACCGCAAATCCTTCGCGAGCATCTCGGCCATCGCCAGGACCGTCGATCTGATCCGGGACAGCCGGAAGGTCGCCTGATGAATTTCCCCGTCAAGATCATGCAGGACGGTCTTGTCACAAGGGTAGCCCGTGTCGCCGAAATCGCGGCGAAACACGCGGATACCGTTGATGCCGAGGCCCGCTTCCCCCGGGAAGCCGTCGATGCGATGAAGGCCGAAAGGCTGCTCGGCATCCAGGTGCCGCGCCACTTCGGCGGCGAATCCGCCTCGATCACCGAGATCGCCGAATTGTGCTCGATGCTCGGCCAGGCCTGCGCTGCAAGCGCCATGGTCTTCGCCATGCACCACATCAAGCTGTCGAGCCTCGTTGAACATGGCGCCGACAGCGAATGGCATCGCGGTTTCATGCGCCGCATCGCAGCCGAGCAGTTGCTGATCGCATCCGCCACCACCGAAGGCGGTATCGGCGGAAATCTGCGCAACAGCATCTGCGCGGTCGAGGTCGATGGCGACACGTGCCGCCTCGAAAAGGATGCGACCGTCATTTCCTACGGCTCGCACGCCGACGCCATCCTTATCACCTCGCGCGCCCACGCGCAGGCGGCTTCCTCCGATCAGGTGCTGACGGCCTTCCTCAAGGACCAGTACACGATCGAGAAAACGCATGTCTGGAATACCCTCGGCATGCGCGGCACCTGCTCCGATGGTTTCCTGTTCAAGGGCGAAGCGCCGGCTTGCCAGATCCTGCCGAAGCCTTTCGCTGAGATCGCGGCGCAATCCATGCTCGCCTCTTCGCATCTGCTTTGGAGCGGCGTCTGGTACGGCATCGCCGTCGATGCCGTTGTGCGCGCCCAGGCTTTCGTGCGCGCTGCCGCCCGCAAGGCGCCGGATGCCCAGCCGCCGGGCGCGCTGCGCCTCGCCGAGGTTTCGAACCTGCTGCAGATGGTGAAATCCAACGTGGTTGCCGGCCTCAAGGCCTATGAGGATGCCAAGGCCGATGCCGACAGGCTGTCTTCGATGGGATTTGCGGTGGCGATGAACAATGTCAAAATTGCCTCGTCCGAGACGATCCTGGAGATCGTCAACCATGCCATGCTGATCTGCGGCATCATGGGCTACAAGAACGGCACGCCCTTCAGCCTCGGACGCCATCTGCGCGACGCGCATTCCGCACAGCTCATGATTTCGAATGACCGCATCCTCGGCAACACGTCGAGCATGCTTCTTGTCCATAAGCAGGACACTAGCCTACTGGGGTGACAGTCATGGATATGCAGACCTCGTTTCTGGACCGGCTTTTCGAATCCGGCTTGTTGATCGATACCGGCATCGACGGGCTCTACGGCCGCAGCGGCCAGTTCGAAGACGTGATCGCTGCCTTCGAGCGCCTGATCGACACGTTCGGCGGCGCCGATGGTGCCGAAGCCATGCGTTTTCCGCCCGGCATGAACCGCGCCTTCTTCGAAAAGAGCGGCTACATGAAGAGCTTTCCGCAGCTCGCCGGCACGGTGCACAGCTTCTGCGGCAGCGAGCTCGATCATGTCAGCCTGCTGCAATGCATGGAAGTCGGGGAAGACTGGACCAAGGGACAGGAGGCGACCGACATCGTGCTGACGCCGGCTGCCTGCTATCCGCTCTATCCGACGATCGCCAAGCGCGGCAATCTGCCGGAGACGGGCGGCCTCTTCGACCTGCAATCCTATTGCTTCCGCCATGAGCCGTCGAAAGACCCTGCCCGACAGCAGCTGTTCCGCATGCGTGAATATGTCTGCATGGGCACAGAGCTGCACGTCACCGATTTCCGCCAGCGCTGGATGGATCGCGGCGTCGAGATGATGAAGACCGTCGGCCTCGAGGTGACGATCGACGTTGCCAATGATCCGTTCTTCGGCCGCGCCGGCAAGATGCTCGCCAACAATCAGCGCGACCAGAACCTGAAGTTCGAGCTGCTGATCCCGATCACCTCGGCTGCCAATCCGACCGCCTGCATGAGCTTCAACTACCATCAGGATGCCTTCGGCACGAAATGGGGTCTCAATCTCGAGGACGGCAGTGTCGCGCACACCGCCTGCGTCGGCTTCGGACTGGAGCGCATCGCCCTTGCCCTCTTCCATCATCACGGACTCGATGTGAAGCACTGGCCGGCCAGCGTACGGAAAGCGCTGTGGGGCTGAGCAAATCGATGACATCCGTATTTTCGGGGGTATTTTCGGGAATCGACCCGGAAACCTACCGGGCGCATGCGCTGCATACCGGCGAGCGCGCCTGGCCGGAAACCAATTGCTATGTCGATCTCTGGATCGAGGTTCTGGCGACATCAGGCGTTGCGCCCGAGGCGATGCTGGGTTTTACCCTGACGCAGGATTTCGAGGGCGACCAGTTCACCTTCTTCAAGGTGCCGCTTGAGGATCTGGAAGCGCTCTACGGCATTCGTGTGACCGAGCTTGCCATCTACGACCGTGTCGAACGCCATGTCGAGGTTCAGATCGCGCGGGCTCGTCTCTGCCTGATCGAAATGGATTCCTTCTACATGCCGGATACGCGCGGCACGGCCTACCGGCAGGAGCACGGCAAGACGACGGTTGCTATCAACCGCCTGGACGTTGCGGCCAAGCGCGTCGATTATTTCCACAATGCCGGTTATTTCCGTCTCGAAGGCGAGGATTTCGACGGTTTGTTCCAGCTGCATCTGACGGAAAACGACCCGCCATTCCTGCCCTACACGGAATTTGCGCGTTTCCCGGAAAGGCCGGCAGATGAGGCGCATCTGCGCGCGAGCGCACGGCGGCTTGCCGGTTTTCATTTTGCCCGGCGTCCCCGCGAAAACCCGATCCGCGCCTTTGCAAGCGTCTTTCCGCAACAGGTCGAATCGCTGGCGGAACGGCCGTTCGGCTTCTTCCACAAATACGCCTTCAACACGCTTCGCCAGGTGGGCGCCAATTTCGAGCTGGCGGCCGATTACCTCACCTGGCTTTCCCCTGGTGAATTCGCCGCTGCCGCCGAGCATGCCAGGCGTATTTCGGAGGTGGCGAAATCGGTGCAGTTCCAGCTTGCCCGCGCCGTCACCCGCAGGAAGTTCGAGCCGTTGCAGGCAGCACTTGATCCGGCCGCCGATGCATGGGATTCCATGATGGCGTCGCTTGCGGGGCGAATCTGAGGCCGGAGATCTGACCATGCGGGGGCGTTTGGCGAGCATCGGTGCCGAGGAAAGTCTACTTTCCGAAGGCTGGAACCTGATCCTGACGGAGCCGGGCGCCTGCGCCGTGCCGCACGACATCCCGCTCTCCGCACAGTTCATACCAGCACCCGTTCCCGGCACCGTCGCCGCCGCGCTCGAAAAAGCCGGGCTCTTCGACCGTGAAAATCCCGAGCCGCTGAACACGCGGGATGCCTGGTATCTTTGCCGGCTTTTCGATGCCGAGCCCGGCGACGCGATCCTGCGTTTCGAAGGGCTGGCGACGCTTTGCCATGTCTTCCTGAACGGCCAGGAAATCCTGTTTTCCGAGAGCATGTTCACGGCGCACGAGATTCCGGTGACGCTTTCGGGCGGCGACGAACTGGCACTGTGCTTCCGGGCGCTCGGCCCCCGTCTGTCGGAGCCGGGCCCGCGCGCGCGCTGGCGGCCGCAGATGATCACGCCGGCGGGCTTGAAGAATTTCCGCACGACGCTGCTCGGCCATATGCCGGGCTGGTGCCCCGATATCCATGCCGTCGGCCCATGGCGGCCGATTGCGATGGTGCGGCGTCATCCCGTCTCGATCGACAATGTCTCCATCCGCGCCGTATTGGAGGAGAGTGGTGTCGGCCGCCTCAGCGTTTCCCTGCATAGCAATGCCGAGAATCCCTCAATGCTGCTGCGCTGCAGCGGGATGGAGCAGCCTTTCGAGAAGGTCGGCGACAGTCATTACTCGGCTATCCTCAAGCTTTCCGACATCGAGGCCTGGTGGCCGCATACGCATGGCGCTCCGCGTCTCTACGCGCTGACGCTGGTTTCCGACGGCGTGGAATATCCGCTCGGCAGGACCGGCTTTCGACGTATCGACATCGACCGTGGTGCCCATGGCGATGACTTCGCGCTCCTCGTCAACGGCGAACGCATCTTCTGCCGCGGCGCGGTGTGGACGACGGCCGATATCGCGCGATTGCCGGGCGGGCGGGCGGACTATGAGCCGTTCCTGCGGCTTGCCGCTGCAGCTGGCATGAACATGATCCGCATCGGCGGCACCATGGCCTACGAAACGCCGGATTTCTTCGCGCTCTGCAACGAACTCGGTCTGCTCGTCTGGCAGGATTTCATGTTCGCCAATTTTGATTATCCGCGCAACGACAAGGCTTTTCTTGGCCACGTGCATGCGGAGGTCGAGGAATTCCTGCACGGCGTGCAGGCGTCGCCTTCGCTGGCCGTGCTCTGCGGCGGCAGCGAAGTCCACCAGCAGGCGGCAATGCTCGGTCTGCCGGCGGAATTTTGGAGCGGGCCGGTCACCGATGAAATCATCCCGGCGGTCGTCGCCCGCATGCGCCCCGATGTGCCCTATGTGCCGAACTCGCCATATGGCGGAGCGATGCCCTTTTCGCCCAATGCCGGTATCGCGCATTATTACGGCGTCGGTGCCTATATGCGGCCGATTGCCGATGCGCGCCGCGCCGATGTGCGTTTTGCCTCGGAAAGCCTCGCCTTCGCGCATGTGCCGCAGCAAAGGACGCTGCAGCGTCATCTCGATGTGCCCGCCGTCCACAGCCCGCTATGGAAGGCTCGCGTGCCCCGCGACCGCAGTGCATCGTGGGATTTCGAGGATGTTCGCGACTTCTACCTGCAGCTTCTCTACGGTTTCGATCCGGCTGAGCTGCGCCGCGAAGATCCGGAACGCTATCTCGATCTCTCCCGCGCCGTTACCGGCGAGGTGATCGAGGAGACTTTTGCCGAATGGCGGCGCAAGGGCTCCGCCTGCAATGGCGCGCTCGTCTGGACGCTGCAGGATCTGCTGCCCGGCCCCGGCTGGGGAGTGATCGACTCCACCGGAGAGCCGAAGCCGGTCTGGTATGCGATGCGCCGTGCATTCCGGCCGGTGCAAGTGGTTTTCACCGACGAGGGAACGAACGGTCTCGACGTGCATGTCGTCAACGAGACGGATGAAGCACTCGATGTCGAGCTCGAGGTCGTCTGTCTGCGCGGTGGAAAACAGCAGGTCGTCAGCGGCAGCAGGGCCTTCAAGCTGGCGGCAAGAGATACGGAGCGCCTTGCCTGCACCGCGCTGTTCGGCGCCTTCTTCGACACGACCTATGCCTTCCGTTTCGGGCCGCCGGCGCATGATGCCAGTGTGGCGCGCCTGCGCTCGCTGGCGGACGGCGCCATTCTCGCCGAGAGCTTCCACTTCCCGTGCGGACGGGGGAAGGCGCTGCATGATGCAGGTATCGAAGCATCATTCACCAGAGACGGCGACAACTGGTTCGTTGACCTCAGGGCCGACCGGCTGGCGCAATCTGTGCATATCGACGTCGAAGGCTATCGGGCCGACGACGACTGGTTCCACCTTGCCCCCGGCGCGATGCGGCGCGTGAAGCTCCACGCGCTGTCCGGCGTGGAAAGCGACATTCCGCCTGCGGGCGAGATCAGAAGTCTAGGCAGTTCGCATCGCGTCGCAATCGAGGGCTGACGCCGCTGCGAAGGATGATGCCGATCCATTGGGAAAGACCGTGATTTGAGAACGATATACCGCTTTCTGCGCGCCCATGTTCTGCAGCGGCTGATCCCGCGGTCGCGTCTTGCTTTCAATCCGCGCAGGCCGGTGGAAATCGTCGGCTATCTCTCGATGGCGGTCGGCGTCGGCGAATCGGCAAGGCTCTGCGCCGGCGCATTGTCGGAGGCGGGGCGGGCGATTTCGCTCTCCGACGTCAGCACGCATCCTGACGAGAATTCCTTCGCCGGATGGATGCCGTCGCATCTCTCCACCGAACCCGCGGGAAGCCGGATCTGGCATCTCAATCCGCCGATGCTGCCGCGCGCCATCCTGAAGAAGGGCGTGGCGAATTTCACCCGCGCCTTCAACATCGGCTATTTCGCCTGGGAGCTCGAAGTCGTGCCGGCCGAGTGGCGCAATGCGATGCATTACATGAATGCCGTCTTCGTGCCGTCGGAATTCACCAGGCGGGCGATTGCGCCCCTCACTGCGGCACCGGTCATCGTCGTTCCGCATCCCGTCACCGAGAAGCCTGCGACGGAAGGCATGCGTCAGAGATTCGGCATCAAGGAAGACGCCTTTCTCGTCAGCTTCATCTTCAGCGCCGGCTCCTCGATCAACCGGAAGAATCCGCAAGCCGTCATCGAGGCCTTCCGGATATTTGCCGCCGAATGCCCCAGCGCCTTCCTGTTGATGAAGGCCAGCGGCGATATCAACAAGGATGAGGGCCTGCGCGAACTGGTCGCCTCGGTCGCGGGCAATACCCGGATCAGGATCGTTACCGACAGGATGTCGGATTCCGATATCAATGGCCTCATCCGCTGCTCAGATGCCTATCTTTCACTGCATCGTTCCGAGGGTTTCGGGCTGACGGTGGCCGAGGCGATCATGCAGCGTACACCCGTCATTTCCACGGCCTGGTCGGGCACGGTGGATTTCTGCGATCCCGACAATAGCTGGCTGGTTGCCTCTCCCCTCATTCCGGTGGTCGATACCCATCCCGAATTTGCCGGGCTCGAAGGCGCGGTCTGGGCCGATCCCTCACCCGAGGCGGCGGCCGCGCACCTGCAAGATATCTTCCGCACACCCGAGCGTGCACGAGAGAAGGCCGAGAAGGCGCGGGAGTTCCTGCTACGTTACCTCGCGGAAAACAGCTACGAGAAGGCGCTTCAGACGCTGGCGGCGATGCAGGCCAGCTAAGGTGCCACTCCGCTTTATTTTAACATTTTCGCATTAGAGATGGCGGGTATGCGGCGGTAGGCCGATCCTGACGGATGGACAGATGTCGAAGGGTATTATCGCAAACTCGGTGATGAACGCGGCGGCAGGCATGCTGCTGCTTCTGACGGGCTTTGTGTCATCGATCATAACCGCGCGGCTGCTCGGGCCGGAAGCCAACGGCATCGTCGCCTTCTCGCTCTGGCTGGTGGTGACCGGCGCCTCGATCGCCGAGCTCGGCTCCAGCATCACGCTGCTGAAGACGTTGCCGCAACTTTCGGCGGAAGGCTTCGACGCGCGCCGCCGGCGGGGTTTTGCCGCCATCCTCGTCAGCTTCATGATGTTCTCGACCGTCGGGCTGCTGGCGCTCTACGCGCTGTTCTTCCTCACCTCCGAAAAGATGCACTGGGCCGACACCGCGCCATCCGTCGCTCTGGTCACGGGCGTGCTGTTCTTTATCCAGGCGATCGGATCCTTCGTCAAATTCTACCTGATCGGCGAAAAGAAGCTCGGCGCTTTCTTTAAGCTGACGGTCGCCGTCTCGATCGTGCAGCTTGCCGGCGTTGCCGTCGGCGCCGTTTTCTACGGCGTCGAGGGCGTTCTCGTCGGTTATGCGCTCGGCCAGCTCGTGCTGTTTTTCGCCACGCTGCCGATCCTTCTGGCGCGGCGCGACTGGTGCGGGGTCTCGCTGAAATATCTCGCCTCCTCTTCCGTCATCCTGTCGATCCAGTTCATCATCGATTCCATTTTCCTCAACCGCCTCGAGCTTCTCTTCCTGCAGCAGTTCTGGTCGGTGGAGATGGTCGGCTATTATGCCGTCGGCCTGTCGATCGCCAATATCGCGCTGCAACTGCCGATCCAGATGACCGGCAGCCTGCTGCCCTATTATTCCGAGCGGCGGCACAGCAGCGACGATTCGACATTGCCGGTCGAGGTCTTTACCGCCGTTACCCGCAGCATGGCCTATATCGTGCTGCCGATGAGCCTGGGGCTCGCCGCGATCTCTAGCGAACTGGTGCTCGTGGTGTTCGGCGAAGCATTCCGCCGCAGCGGGACGGTAGTGGCGCTGCTTGCGCTCGTTGCTCCCGCCTATACCTTCATGCAGATCCTCAGCCTCTATTTGCTGTCGATGGACAGGGCCCGCTCCCGCCTGAACATCAGTGTGATAGGTGGCCTACTGATGGTAGCGGGTTGTTTACTGATCGTACCTAGGCTTGCCGCCGAGGGTGCCGCACTCGTGCGCATCCTCGTATTCGTTGCGATGTCGGTGATGATGATCAGACAGACAGGATTCGGATCCCAGCTTTCGGGTCTCTACGCAAGCCTGACGAAGGTGACGCTCGCCTCCGTGCTGTGTGCTTGCGGAGCGACTTCCGTGCTGGAATTCGTCCAGGGTCCGGCCGGATTGGTCGGCGCCATCATCGCCGGCGCATTCGCCTATTTTGCAGCACTCCGGGTGCTGCGCGCCGTGCCGGGCGAGGATGTCGAAGTCATGCGCTCCATTCTCGAGAAGATGCCGTCCCTGCTGCGGCGACCGGTTGGCTACGCGATCAATTTCATCGCGCCGCGGCTTCCCGGCGATCCCGATCGTGCGAAGGTCGCGCCCGGTGAATTCTCGCTCGAACCGGCCGAGGGGGCGGGACGCAGCGCCGCCCTGCCTGTGGTCTTCGACGGCACGATCGGGCTGTTCATGCCTGAAAATCCTCTCGCCAAGAAACGTTCGGCCGCGGTGCTCTTCGTCAGTCCCTGGGGTTTCGAGGAGATGTGCAGCCGTAAATTCTTCCGCGTCGCGGCCGAGCATTTCTCGGATATCGGCGTGCCGAGCCTGCGCTTCGACTATCGCGGCACCGGCGATGCGCTCGATTTCGGCGCACTGCCGGCGAGGCTGGAAACCTGGGAAGATTCGATCCGTGCGGCCGCCGATAAGCTCAAGTCGCTGAGCGGCTGCGACCGCATCATCCTCATCGCCCAGGGCCTCGGTGCGACGCTTGCCCACCGCGTCGGCTCCTCGATCGAAGGCGTCGACAGCCTCGTCATGCTGGCGCCGGTGCTGAGCGGCCGGGCCTATCTGCGCGAACTCAACATGTGGTCCAAGATCATCGATGCCGATCTTGGCCTCGGCAAGGAGCATGTCCAGATCGCCAAGGTGCAGATCGCCGGGCTCGTCATGCCCGAAGAGATCGCCGCCGAGCTCGGCAAGCTCAACATTGCCTCGCCGCAGGGGCTCGCAACCTCCCGCTATCTGATCCTCGAACGTCCTGCCAAGGCCGAGGATACCGGCTTTGCCGATGCGCTGAAGGCGCTTGGCGCCGATGTCGAGCAGAAGGCCTTCGACGGCTATGACGAGCTCGCTACCAATCCGCTGTTTGCCAAGACGCCGATGGCTGTCGTGGCACTGCTGACGACGTGGCTGGAGGCAACGACGACAGAGACATCCGTCGCCCATTCACCGGCGGCGATCGACAACCCGCCGCTTGCCGGCGATGGGTTTGCCGAAGCTCCGGTGCGTTTCGGAAGCCATAATCATCTGGTCGGCGTCGTCAGCCGGCCGCTCGGCGAGATCAAGGGCAATGCCGTGCTCTTCTTGTCGACGGCCTATGATCGGCATGCCGGCTGGGGACGGACGACGGTTGATATGGCGCGCGAGCTTGCCCGCCAAGGCGTCGTTTCGCTGCGCTTCGATTCCGCCAATGTCGGCGACAGCCCGCCGCGGCCGGATGCGCCGGAACAGGTGCTTTATTCGGATACGCAGACCGGAGATGCAGTCGCCGCGCTCGATCTGCTCGAAGGTGTCGTCGCCGGCCCCGTCATGGTCGCCGGCCGATGCAGCGGCGGCTATGTCGCCTTCCGCGCCGGCGTCGCCGATGAGCGCTTGAAGGCTGTCGTGTCGATCAATCCCTTCGTCTATTACTGGGATCCTGACATGCCGGTGCGCCGGGAGCATGTCGTCTCCGTTCCCCGTAGCCTCGATGATTACAGCCAGCGTCTGGCGCGGCTCGACACGCTGAAGCGGCTGCTGCGCGGCCAGGTGGATGTCGTTGCGGCGCTGCAGAATATCGTCATCGCCGCCGGCCGCCGGCTGTCGCCTTGGATCGCGCCGCTGCTCGAGCTGCTCCCCGACCGGCGCCATATTGCCCGCGAGGTCCGGCACTCCTTCGCGTTGTTCGGCAAACGCAAGGTGCCGCTGACGCTGATCTACAGCGAGGGTGATGTCGGGCTCGACCATGTCTATTTCCACTTCGGGCCGCGCGGCGCCAGGCTTTCGCGCTATCCGAACGTGCGCCTGCTGATGCTACCGGATGCCGACCACAATCTGACGCCGCCGCAATCGCGCAAATTCGTGCTCGACGAGATCATCCGTCTGGCGAGAGCGTGACTAGAGCCTTTCCGGGTTAGATTGAAGCATTCTGTTGGCTCAAACGGAGTCGGATGGTCGACCGGCCGGCGCGCGTCGTAGCCGGCTCTACGGCCAAGCCGGCCGGTCGATCAGCCGGCCCGTTTCAGCCAACCCGAAGGGCCGGGCATCTTTCCGCCAGGATCAAAGGCGATCGGCTCGGACGTACCAAGAGGTATGCCCGTCGCCAATCGCCTTTGCCCTGACGAAAACCTGCTCCGGCAGAATGCTTCAATCTAACCCGGAAAGGCTCTAGGGATTTTACAGCTCACGCGTCTTTTCACACGCGCAAGGCTGTAGCGCTTATGCGGTAGGAAGACAGGATCAGATGCTTTCTGCGGCGCTGACATCAAGCGATCTGTAGAGATCAATATAATGTCCGGCGACGATATCCCAGGAATAGCCGCGGGCGGCGTCGAGAAGCTCGGCGCGAACGGCGTCCGGTTGGCGCGAAAGAGCTTGATGGGCCGCTTCGATCGCCGTGGCGGCGCTCTCAGGATTGGTGAAATCGGCAAGCATGAGAACGGGATGCCGGGCGGCAAGCGTCGCAAATGCATCGTTGGCGTTCAGCACCGGCAGGAGGCCGGCGCTCATCGCCTCCAGCGCCACCAGGCCGAAACCTTCATATTCCGAGGCGGAGGCGAGAATCGAGGCTTCTGCGATGATGCGCCGGATGGTGTCGTTCTCGGGCGACACATGCAGGGTGACGCGGCCGGACAGATGACGGCTTTCGATTGCGCCTTCGACATCCGCCCGGTTCAGGTCGGATTCGGCGCCGACGATGTCGAGATGCCATTCCGGATCGCGGGTCTTCAACATGGCCATCGCATCGAGCAGGTGGTCCAGCCGTTTGTTCACCGAGAACCGGCCGATCGTGACGATGCGGCGCTTTGCCCGGCGTGAAGCGGTGTCGGCAAACTTGCCGATATCGGCGCCGTTTTCGATCAGCAGGCTGTCGGGCACGATTTCTGAAAACTGCTTGAGGTCGGAGGCGCTGCAGCAGACGACGCGGCGATAGGCCATCGCCGAAGCGCGGGTCAGCGTCCGGAACCAGATCTTCTTGATCGCCGCGTATTTCCGCGTGTGGAAGAAGCCGCCATGGGTGGTGACGATCATCGGTTTTCCGTGCAGCAGCCGGCCCCAGGCGAGCGCGTCGAAGAAGAAGTCGATGGCATGGACATGGACGAGATCGGCGTCGGCGAGATGGCGGAAAACCTGCGGTGCCAGCGGATAACGGCTGGTGCCAAACCAGGGAATGCGCACCACCTCGATGCCGTCGATATCTTCGCGAAGCGGCAGCTTGTCCTCTGGCGCGGTGAAGAGCGAATCCAGCGTGACGACGCGCACGCGATAGCCGCGGCGCACGGTCTGGTGGCCGAGATTGGCGACGACGTCTTCCAGGCCGCCGCGATTGGGCAGGAATTGGCGCACGACATGGACGATCAGCGGTGCCGTTTCCAACTGCGGGTTCTCGCGCGCCCTATCTGCCTCGACGATCGACATTTTCCACCTATCGCTGCACGTGCCGGCCCGCGCTGACGCGGGCCCGTGATATAACAACGACCAGATATGCTCGGCGTTAAGGCGCGGTTTAGGCGACGTCCTGCGCGGGCGATTCTTCGCGAAAAAGGTTAACCGTGTCTGACGTGAATTCGGAGCGTTTCCGCTTTTCTCGAATCACTGAAACGCTCTATCTCTTTTGTTTTCACGCAATTCCGGACGCAAAACCGCTGCACACTTTTGCTGGAATTGCTCTAAAATGCCTTGAAGGTCAGCGTCGTCAGCGAGCGGACGATGCCGGGAATATTGGCGATGTTGTCGTTGATGAATTTGCCGATATCCTGGCCTTCCTCGATATAGACCTTCAGCAGCAGATCGTAGTCGCCGCTGGTCGAATAGAGCTCCGAGACCAGTTCGGTCTGGTAGATGGCGTCGGCGACATCATAGGTCTTGCCGGGTGCGCATTGGAGCTGGACGAAGATCGGCTTCATGGAGATTTCCTGCAAAGTTGTTTGGTAGGCATAATGGTCGAAAGCGCCCTGCCGATGCAAGCCGTTCGTCACGCAGCCGGGTTAGTGGTGGCTTCTACGACGATCCAGTCGCGAAAGGCGGCAAGCGGCGCATAATCGGCGCGCTCGGGCGGAAAGGCGAGATAATAACGCTCGCGGCTTTCCATTTCACGGTCGACAGCGGCGACGAGATCGCCGCGCCTGATCTCCTCCTGCATCAGGAATGTCGGCAGCAGGGCGACGCCGAGGCCGGCGATTGCCGCCTGCGCGGCGGTGGCGAACTGGTCGAAGAGCATGCCGTGCACGTTTTCGAAAGAAACGCCGTTGCTGGCGAACCATTGCTCCCAGGCGTCGGGACGTGTCGTCAGATGCAGAAGCGGAACGGCGAGCAGATCCTCCGGTCCTGAGATCGCGTATCGCTTGAGAAAATCCGGACTGCAAGCCGGCACCGTGCGCTCCGACATCAGAAGCGCGAGTTCGGCGCCCGGCCAGTGCGGATGGCCGAAATGGATGGCGGCGTCGATCGAATCGAGGCGGAAATCAAAGGGCGAAAGTCGGGTCACCAGATTGATGGTCACGCCGGCATTGGCGGCGAGAAAGCGTCGCAGGCGCGGCGCCAGCCAACGCGTGCCGAAAGTCGGCAGGATGGCGAGATTAAGCGTGCCGCCATGCGGATTGGCGCGCAGATTCAGCGAGGCGCTCGATATACGCCGCAGCGCCTCGCGAATCTCGCGGGCATATCCGCCGCCGGCAAGCGTCAGCCGCATGGTCTGGCGTTCGCGCCGGAAGAGCTCGACGCCAAGCTGCTCTTCCAGCGCGCTGACCTGGCGGCTGACGGCGCTCTGCGTCAGATCGAGTTCGCGCGCCGCTGCCGTCACGCTGCCGGTACGGGCAACCGCTTCGAAGGCGGCGAGATGCGAAATCGATGGCAGAAAACGTCTGGACGTCAGCATGGTCATTCCGTTTCAGAATGGGCTATTTCCGAAATAGCGATATTTGCGGCTTTGTCGCGTGTGTAAAGAGGTTCATCCTGCAAAAACGGAATGATCCGGAGTTTCTCAATGCCGCAAGCCTTCGTTTCCCCAGACCGCATCCGATCGCTGTTCACCGAGGCGATGTCGCAGATGTACCGGGCGGAGGTGCCGCAATACGGCACGCTGATCGAACTGGTGGCGGATGTGAATGCCGGCTGCCTCGAAAACGATCCCGATCTGCGCGAACGTCTGGCTCAAGCCGGCGAGCTGGAGCGCATCGATGTCGAGCGCCACGGCGCCATCCGGCTCGGTACGGCTGACGAGCTCTTCACCATTCGCCGGCTGTTTGCGGTCATGGGCATGCAGCCGGTCGGCTATTACGATCTTTCGGTCGCCGGTGTGCCGGTTCATTCCACCAGCTTCCGGCCAATCGACGAGGCAGCGCTCAACGTCAACCCGTTCCGCGTCTTCACCTCGCTGCTGCGATTGGAGCTGATCGAGGACGAAGGGCTGCGCCGCGAGGCCGAAGCCATTCTGGCGAAACGGCGGATCTATACGCCGCGCGCCGTCACGCTGATCGAGCGCCACGAGCAGAACGGCGGCCTGACCGATGCAGAGGCGACGGAATTCGTTGCCGAGGCGCTGGAAACCTTCCGCTGGCATGGTGAAGCGACAGTCAGCGCCGAAACCTATAAGCGCCTGCATGATGCCCACCGGCTGATCGCCGACGTCGTCAGCTTCAAAGGGCCGCATATCAACCATCTGACGCCGCGCACGCTCGATATCGACGCGGTCCAGGCGCGCATGCCGGAACGCGGCATCACGCCGAAGGCCGTCATCGAAGGGCCGCCGCGCCGTCATTGCGATATCCTGCTGCGACAGACGAGTTTCAAGGCGCTGGAAGAAATGATCGCCTTTTCCGGTGATGACGGTGCGATTCAAGGGACACATACCGCCCGCTTCGGCGAGATCGAACAGCGCGGCGTGGCGCTGACGGCGAAGGGCCGGACGCTCTACGACCAGCTGCTCGCCTCGGTTCGCGGCGAGGTGCAGGTGGGCGCCAGCGGCACCAAGGCCGGTGCCTACGACGACGAACTCGCCGCACGTTTCAGGGCACTGCCGGACAGCTGGGATGAGTTGCGCAACGAGGATCTGGCCTTCTTCCGCTATGCCGCGACGCCTGCGGGCATTGCCGCTGCGGCCGGCAGCACGCTGCCCGGCGATCCGGAGTCGCTGATTGCCAAGGGTTACCTCGCCTTCACCCCGATCGTCTACGAAGACTTCCTGCCCGTCAGCGCGGCCGGCATCTTCCAGTCGAACCTCGGCACCGACCAGCAGCAGAACTACGCGACCCGCTCGAACCGTGACGCCTTCGAGGCAGCACTTGGCGCTACCGTTCAGGACGAGCTGGCACTTTACGCCGAACGCCAGGCGGCATCGCTGGATTCGGCGCTGGCCGCGCTCGGCCTTGCGGGCCTGCCGTTGAAGACCGTTGCGTGAATGCCAGGTTCAACACTTTCTTTTTTGCATTAGAGTATCCGCGATTTCGCTCCGATCGGACTGAGCCATGCTGAATGATCCGCGCTCCCACGGCCTCTGGGAAAAGACAGCGCCCGAAGCGCCGACGACCTCGCCTCTCGACGGTGCGATGTCGGCCGACGTCGTCATCGTCGGCGGCGGTTACACCGGCCTCTCTTCCGCCCTGCATCTTGCCGAGGCCGGGTCGAAGGTGGTGCTGCTGGAGGCCAAGGAGATCGGCTTCGGCGGCGCCGGGCGCAATGTCGGGCTGATCAATGCCGGCATGTGGGTGATGCCGAACGATCTGCCCAACGTGCTCGGCCCGGTGCATGGCGAACGTCTGCTCGATCTGCTCGGCAATGCGCCGAAGCTCGTCATGGAGCTGATCGACAAACATCAGATTGCCTGCGAACTCGAACGGAACGGCACGCTGCATTGCGCGGTCGGCGCGGACGGGCTGAAGGAAATCGAGGATCGCGCGGCGCAATGGTCCGCCCGCGGCGCAGCCGTGACGCTGCTCGATGCGGCGGAAACGGCAAAACGCATCGGCAGCGATGCCTACACCGGCTCGCTGCTCGACAAACGCGCCGGCACGCTGCAGCCGCTTGCCTATGCGCGCGGCCTTGCCCATGCCGCCGTCAAGGCCGGCGTCGCCATTCACACATCCAGCCCGGTCATCGCGACGGAGCGCAATGGCAGCCGCTGGACCGTGAAGACGGCAAGCGGCGAAGTCAGCGCCGAGTGGATCATCGTCGCAACGGATGCCTACAGCACCGGCCCGTGGGAGCAGGTGCGCAGCGAACAGGTGCATCTGCCCTATTTCAATTTCGCCACCGTGCCGCTGGGCCACAATCTGCGTCAGTCGATCCTGCCAGGGCGGGAAGGCGCATGGGATACCAAGGAAATCCTCTCCTCTTTCCGCATGGACCAGGCCGGCCGGCTCGTTTTCGGCAGTGTCGGGGCGCTGCGCAATACCGGGCTTGCCGTACACAAGGGCTGGGCCAAACGCGCATTGAAGCGGCTTTTCCCTGTGGTCGGCGATGTCGAATTCGAGTGCGAATGGTATGGCCAGATCGGCATGACCGACAATGCGCTGCCGCGCTTCCACAAATTCGCGCCTGGGGTCGTCGGCTTTTCGGGTTACAATGGCCGCGGCATTGCACCCGGCACGGTCTTTGGTCGCACGCTGGCAGAGCATATCCTCGGCCGGCTTCCGGAAGCCGATCTGCCGCTACCGCTGACTGCGCCCACCGAACCAAGCTTCCGTGCACTCAAGGAAATATGGTACGAAGCCGGCGCTCAGGTTGCCCATTTCGCCGATGCCCGCTTCTAAAGCACAATAAGATTGGAAACACGACAATGACCATCGCCGTCCTCGATCTCGCCACCGAAACCGCCAAGCTGCTTGCCGAACTCGGCGTCGATGCCGGCCGCTATCACGGCGGCACGCTTTCCGTCACCTCGCCGGTCACCGGCAAGGAAATCGGCAAACTCAGGGAACATTCCGTTTCCGAGACGAAGGCGGCAATCGAAGCGGCGCACCAGGCCTTCCTCGAATGGCGTGCCGTGCCGGCGCCGAAGCGCGGCGAACTGGTCCGCCTGCTCGGCGAAGAGCTGCGCGCCTCCAAGGCGGCGCTCGGCCGTCTCGTTTCGATCGAGGTTGGCAAGATCACTTCGGAAGGTCTGGGCGAAGTGCAGGAGATGATCGACATCTGCGATTTCGCGGTCGGCCTATCCCGTCAGCTTTACGGCCTGACGATCGCCACCGAACGCTCCGAGCACCGGATGATGGAAAGCTGGCATCCGCTCGGCGTGATCGGCATCATTTCCGCCTTCAATTTCCCCGTTGCCGTCTGGTCGTGGAATGCAGCACTTGCGATGGTCTGCGGCAATTCCACCGTCTGGAAGCCCTCGGAAAAGACCCCGTTGACGGCGCTTGCCGTGCAGGCTCTGTTCGAAAAGGCGCTGAAGCGTTTCGTCGCCGAGGGCGGTACCGCACCGGCCAATCTGTCGACGCTGATCATCGGCGGCCGTGAGGTCGGCGAAGTGCTGGTCGACCATCCGAAGATCCCACTCGTTTCCGCCACGGGCTCGACGGCCATGGGCCGCTCCGTCGGTCCGCGCCTGTCGCAGCGTTTTGCCCGCGCCATTCTTGAGCTCGGCGGTAACAATGCGGCGATCGTCTGCCCGAGCGCCGATCTCGACCTGACGCTGCGTGGCGTCGCCTTCTCCGCGATGGGCACGGCCGGCCAGCGCTGCACGACGCTGCGCCGTCTCTTCGTGCATGACAGCATCTACGACCAGTTGGTGCCGCGCCTGCAGAAGGCCTACGGCTCCGTCACCATCGGCAATCCGCTGGAGACCGGCACGCTTGTAGGACCGTTGATCGACGGCCAGGCTTTTAAGAACATGCAGGCAGCGCTTGGCGAGGCGAAGTCGGCCGGCGGCACGGTGACCGGCGGCGACCGCGTCGAAACCGGCTCGACCGAGGCCTTCTACGTTCGCCCGGCGCTTGTCGAAATGCCCGATCAGACCGGACCGGTCGAGCATGAGACCTTCGCGCCGATCCTCTATGTGATGAAATACAGCGATTTCGACGAAGTGCTGGCGCTGCACAATGCCGTGCCGCAAGGGCTGTCGTCGTCGATCTTCACCAACGACATGCGCGAGGCTGAAACCTTCGTCTCGGCGCGCGGTTCGGATTGCGGCATCGCCAACGTCAATCTCGGGCCATCGGGTGCCGAAATCGGCGGCGCCTTTGGCGGCGAGAAGGAGACTGGCGGCGGCCGCGAATCCGGCTCTGATGCCTGGAAGGCCTATATGCGCCGCTCCACCAATACGATCAATTACGGCAGGACGCTGCCGCTGGCGCAAGGCGTCAAGTTCGACGTCGAATAGGCGGGCTGAAAGAGAGGCGGCGCTCGGGAGTGCCGCCTTTTTGTTCAAATCGAGACTTATTCCCTTGTAATATGAAATATTTAGTCAAGATATTGTGATGTCTTTTCCTGCCAAGCCAAACTTGAAATTGCCAGTCAGGAAAAATATACGCCTCTGATCGCCCTTGGAGAGCTCGGGTGACATCGCTACGGAGGCCATCATGAAAATTGCTCTTAACCGTTTTTCCCTCGCGCTTGCCGCTTCGCTTCTTTCCGCCACCGCGCTTTCAGGCAGCGCCAATGCGCAGGATGAAGGTCTCGTCGTCTACAATGCCCAGCACGAAAGCCTCGGCCGCGAATGGATCGATGCCTTCACCAAGGAGACCGGCATCAAGGTCACCATGCGCCAGGGCAGCGACATGCAGTTCGCCAACCAGATCATCCAGGAAGGCGACGCCTCTCCGGCCGACGTATTCCTGACCGAGAATTCGCCGGCGATGACGCTGGTCGATGGCGCGGGCCTTTTCGCTCCCATCGAAAAGGAAACGCTGGATCAGGTTCCGGATCAGTATCGCCCGGCTGACGGCATGTGGACCGGCATTGCCGCCCGCACCACCGTTTTTGCCTATGACAAGACGAAGCTCACCGAAGACAAGCTGCCGAAGTCGCTGCTCGACCTCCAGGATCCGGCCTGGAAGGGCCGCTGGGGTGCGGCACCTGCCGGCGCCGACTTCCAGGCTATCGTCGCAGCCCTGCTGCAGCTGAAGGGCGAAGATGCCACCAAGGCATGGCTGAAGGGCCTCAAGGACAACGCCACCCCCTACAAGGGCAACAGCGTCGCCATGAAGGCCGTCAATGCGGGCGAAGTCGAAGGCGCGGTCATCTATCACTACTACTGGTTCGGCGATCAGGCGAAAACCGGCGAGAACAGCAAGAATGTCGGCATGCATTACTTCAAGAACCAGGATCCGGGCGCTTTCGTCAGCGTTTCGGGCGGCGGCGTCCTGAAGTCTACCCAGCACATGAAGGAAGCCCAGGCTTTCCTGAAGTTCGTCACCGGTAAGGCAGGCCAGGGAGTTCTCAAGGACGGCACCTCCTATGAATATGCCATCGGCAAGGATGCGCCTTCCAACGACAAGCTCACGCCGCTTGCCGACCTCAACGCGCCGAAGGTCGAAGCTTCGACCCTCGACAGCAAGAAGGTCGTCGAGCTGATGACGGCCGCCGGCCTGATCTAAAGCGTGGCGCGCCACACTTTAGATCTTTGGTTTTCCGCATGTCGTCGTCGCAAAACCGCGGCACACTTTTGCGCGACATGCTTTGACCTTTCTGCCGCAGGCGTCTTCCGGCCAAAACTATTGCATTTGGCTCAAGAAAACCTTAGGGCATGACGACATCCGGCAACCGCCTTTCAAAGGCGGTTGCCTTCCTTTTTCAGCGTGTAAAGGCATCGGCCTTGCTGCAGGACAACAGATTGCTCGCATCCGGCAACCAGGCGCCGGTCGCGCCGAGGGCCACGCGAATGGTTTTGCCGCGCGGACGCATGCCGCACGCTTCGGTGATCCTGCTTGCAACCGTCGTCGCGATCTTCAGTCTCGTGCCGCTCGGCTTCATCGGCTGGGTAACCTACGATGTCGGCTGGGAAACGGTGAAGACCCTGGTCTTCCGGCCACGCGTCGGTGAACTTCTCGTCAATACGGTTCTGCTGGAATCGATCACCATCCCGGTGTCGATCGCACTCGCCGTGACGCTCGCCTGGCTGACCGAGCGGACGGACATTCCTTTCGGCCGGCTCTGGGCCTGGCTGGCGATCGCTCCGCTCGCCGTGCCTGCCTTCGTGCACAGCTATGCCTGGGTCAGCCTCGTTCCCGGCATGCGCGGCCTGCAGAGCGGCGTCTTCGTCTCGGTCATCGCCTACTATCCGTTCCTCTACCTGCCGGTCGCCGCAGCGCTGCGCCGTCTCGATCCGGCTATCGAGGATGCCGCGGCCTCGCTGGGCCTTAATCCCTGGCGCGTCTTCTTCCGCGCCGTGCTGCCGCAGCTCAGGCTCGCCATCTGCGGCGGTTCTCTGCTGATCGCGCTGCATCTGCTTTCGGAGTACGGCCTGTTCGTGATGATCCGGTTCGACACGTTCGCGACGGCGATCGTCGACCAGTTCCAGTCCTCCTACAACAGCCCGGCCTCCAACATGCTCGGCGGCGTGCTCGTCGCCTGCTGTCTTTTTCTGCTCGGCTTCGAGGTGCTGGTGCGCGGCAACGAACGTTATGCCCGCGTCGGCTCCGGCTCGCCACGCCCCACAGACCGCCGCCGGCTGGGCTGGTTCATGGTGCCCGCCGTTTTGCTGCCTGTCATCCTGGCGGTATTGACGCTCGGCGTGCCGCTGGTGACGCTTGGCCGCTGGCTCTATCTCGGCGGCATCGATATCTGGCGCATCGAAGTCGGCAGCGCCTTCCTGCAGACCATCGTGCTTGCCGTTGTCGGCGGCGTGCTGGCGACGATTGCCGCAGCACCGATGGCCTGGCTTTCCGTGCGTGCGCCCGGCCGTTTCCAGCGGGTGCTCGAAGCCTGCCATTATTATGTCGGCTCGCTGCCGGGCGTCGTCGTGGCGCTAGCGTTGGTGACGATCACCGTGCGTCTCGTGTTGCCGCTCTATCAGACCTTCGCAACGCTGCTCGTCGCCTATGTGATGCTTTTCCTGCCGCGCGCCATGGTCGGGCTGCGCGCCAGCATCGCCCAGGCGCCGGTGGAGCTGGAGCGCGCCGCGATGGGCCTCGGCCGCACTCCGGGTCAGGCAGTGCGGCAGATCACCATGCGGCTTGCAGCACCGGGAGCGGCTGCCAGCGTCGCGCTGGCCGCACTCGGCATCACCAATGAACTCACGGCGACACTGATGCTGTCGCCCAACGGCGTCGATACGCTGGCGACGAAATTCTGGTCGCTGACCAGCGAGATCGACTATGTCTCGGCCGCCCCCTACGCCTTCATGATGGTCGTGCTGTCGCTGCCGCTGACCCTGATGCTCTATACCCAATCGAAACGGACCGCCGGCCAATGACGCTGCTTACGATCGAGAACATCAGCAAGCGCTATGGCCCCGTCCAGGCGTTGAAGGATATTTCGCTCGACGTCGCGGCGGGCAGCCGCACGGCGGTCGTCGGCCCGTCCGGTTCGGGCAAGACGACGCTGCTGCGCATCATTGCCGGCTTCGAGCAACCCGATGTCGGCCGGGTGACGCTGGATGGCGACCTGCTCGCGGACGGTCCGGCGACAGTACCGGCACACAAGCGCGGCATCGGCATCGTCTCGCAGGACGGTGCGCTGTTTCCGCATCTGAGCGTTGCCGAGAATATCGGCTTCGGCTTTGAACGAGGCGCACCCGATCGCGAGAAGCGCATCGTCGAGTTGCTCGACATGGTCGAGCTCGACCGCGGCATGCTGGTCCGGCGTCCGCATCAGCTTTCCGGCGGGCAGCAGCAGCGTGTGGCGCTGGCCCGCGCGCTCGGCCGTAAGCCGCGGCTGATGCTGCTCGACGAACCTTTCTCGGCACTCGATACCGGCCTGCGTGAAAACATGCGCAAGGCGGTTGCGCGTGTGCTGCAGGCGGCCGGCATTACCACCATTCTCGTCACCCATGACCAGGAAGAGGCTCTGACCTTTGCGGATCAGGTGGCGGTGCTCAGGGAGGGACGGCTGATCCAGGCCGGGTCGCCGCAATCATTGTATCTGCATCCGCGCGATCGCGAGACGGCGCTGTTCCTCGGCGATGCCGTGCTGCTTCCCGCCATCATCCGAAACGGCCTCGCAGACTGTGCCCTCGGCCGTGTAGCCGTCGAGGGCAGTCGTCAGGGGAAAGCGGAAATCATGCTGCGGCCCGAGCAGATCCGTGTCGTCGCCGATGAAAGCGATCGCGACTATGGCGGGCGTGTCGTCGAGGTGGAATTCGGCGGCGCGGTCTGCACGGTCGCCGTCTCGCTCGACGGCGTGGCGCTGCCGCCGATCCTGATCAAGACCTCGAGCGTCGCGCTTCCAGCGCGGGGAGACCTCGTTCGCCTCGATATCGCCGGCAAGGCGCATGTCTTCGAGAACTGATACCGCGCGACAGCTCTAGACCTAGCCGACCTTGCGTACCAGTTCTTCCGGCTCGATGCCTTCGAGCCAGCCACCGGTAAAGCCGGCGCGCTCGAGCCCGAGGCGGATGACCGGCGATTGCCGCATCAGTTTCCAGATGAAATCCGAACGGTCGTTCTCGATGGTCATGACGACAAGCCCCTGGTCGATGCCGACGGTGCGGTCGTCCACCCAGCCTTCCGGCCGCTTGGTCTTGACCGTCGGGTTGAAGCCGCCGGGGAAGCCGCCTTCCAAGAGCAGGTTCGGATAGGTGGTCAGAAGCGCCTTGGTGCCGTCGAGAGCCGCCTGCCGGTCGTAGGGCAGGCAGGCAAGTGCAGCCCAGGGTGCGATCGTGCCGTCATCGGGGCCGAGCGGTGCGCCGCGGGCGGCATAACCCAGAACCTTCGGCTGGCGGCCGCCGCGCATGCGCCGTGTCGGCGGCGGGCCGTCACAGGCGGAGAAACCCCAGATATTCCTGTTATAGCCGACGAACTGGCCGGGATTGCGCTCGGCATAGTCACGCTGGACGTTGATCATCACCTGCGTATTGCGGAAATAGTCCCAGTTCCGCTCGGCCATCGGCTTGTCCTGAATGGTGCGGAAATCGATCCAGGCATGCGAGAAGAGGTGGATGAACAGCGGCCCCGCATAGAGATAGGACTGCTCGCCATGCAGCATCCAGGAATAGCTTGACGTAAAGGCGTCGTAGCTCGATTGCGGGATCGGGTGCGTCGGCGAGGCGAGCGCCAGCGTATAGAGGATGATCGCCTCGTCGAAGCCGTGATAGCGCCAGCGCAGGAAGCCGGAAGAGGGCTTCCAACCCATGGCAATAGTGTCGCCCTTGTTCAGCGCCCAGCGCCAGTCGACGCGTTCGTAGATGAAGGTGGCGAGTTCGCGGATTTCGGTTTCCGTCTCGTCGTCTTCGCGATTGAAATATTGCGCGGCCGTGAGGATGCCGGCGACAAGCAGCGCCGTGTCGATGGTCGAAAGCTCGCTGTTCCAGGCGCGATGGCCGGTATCCATGTGCAGGAAATGATAGAAGAAGCCGCGGTGGCCGGTGGCGTGGCGTTCCTCGCCCTGGCGCGCCTCGGCGAAGAACCGCAGCGTATTGACCGTGCGTTCGGCTGCCTCCTCGCGGCTGATCCATAAACGCTCGACACCAACAGGATAGGAGGAAAGCGCAAAGCCGACGGCTGCGATGCTGCACGGGACCCCGCCGATCGAGGTATCCGCCACAAGGCCGTTTTCGGGATTGGTATATTTCAGGAAGTACTTGAATGCCGAATGCTGCAGCCTGTCGACGAGCGCTGCATCAATGTCTTCAATCCGTTGCAGCATAGGCTCCTACCCAACTGTTGCATCGCCCCATGCTTCAACATGGGGGCCGTCCCCGGGCAAATCAAACCTTTTTGATTCGCAAGGATAAGAGAACACAAAAGGGTGGAATCGGTCGTTAATAATTATCGGTAAAATAATATCTAGCAGAAGTCATATAAGCGGTGCAGCAAAAAAGACGGTCCGCGCGCCACCGGCGCGGGTTATTTTCCCGCAATACTTGTTTTTCTGATGCTTTGGAGAGTGGTTTTTTCGCGTTCAGGCGGCTTCATCGACCCGCACCAGATGGCCTGCCGTCACTTCCCGGTATCGGCGTGGCGGCGCGACGTAGCCGACCGGGCGGACAGGGCTCTTGAGCTCGTCGGTTCCGAGGTTGCGCTTGATGCCGCGCCGTGAGGGGTCGGGAACCGGCACAGCTGCCATCAGCTTCTTCGTGTAGGCGTGCTGCGGGTTGCTGAACAGTTCCGCGCGCGGGCCGATCTCGACGACTTCGCCGAGATACATCACCGCGACACGGTGGCTGACGCGCTCGACCACCGCCATATCGTGAGAAATGAATAGGAAGGCGAGGTTGAGGCTTTGCTGCAGGTCCATCAGCAGATTGCAGACCTGCGCCTTGATCGAGACATCGAGGGCCGAAACGCTTTCGTCGGCGACGATCACCTTCGGATCGAGTGCGAGCGCGCGGGCGATGCAGATGCGCTGGCGCTGACCGCCGGAGAATTCGTGCGGATAGCGTTTCATCATGTCGGATTTCAGCCCGACGCGTTCGAGAAGATCGGCCGCCTTGTCGCGAGCCTGGGCGCCAGTGCCGAGGCCGTGCTCCGTAATCGGTTCGGCGACGGCGGCGCCGACGGTCATGCGCGGGTTGAGGCTGGCGAAGGGATCCTGAAAGATCATCTGGATGCTGCGGCGCATCCGTCTGAGACTGACTGCGTCAAGGCTCAGCACGTCATAACCGTCGAGGCTGACACTGCCGCCGTTCGGCTGGACGAGGCGGGTGATCGAGCGGCCGGTGGTCGATTTGCCGCAGCCGGATTCGCCGACGAGCGACAGCGTCTCGCCCTGGAAGAGATCGAAGGAGACGTCCTCGACCGCATGGATCGCGCCCGTCTTGCGGCCAAGCAGCCCGCCGCGGATATCGAAACGGGTAACGAGGTTCTTGACTTCGAGGATCGGCGTCCGGCGGCGGTCGACGGTATCGGCCACCTCGACCGGCTCGCGCCGTTCACCAGTCGTGGTATCGACGACGGGGAAACGCAGCGGCCATTTCCGGTCGGCCATCGAGCCGAGGCGTGGCACGGCCGAGAGCAAAGCGCGGGTATAGGGATGCCTGCCGCGATGGAAGATGTCGTCGGTCGTGCCGGTTTCCACCGCTTCGCCGCGATACATGACGATGGTGCGGTCGGCGATTTCGGCGACGACGCCCATGTCGTGAGTGATGAAGAGCACGGACATGCCCTCTTCTTCCTGCAGCATCTTGATCAGGTCGAGGATCTGGCCCTGGATCGTCACGTCGAGCGCCGTCGTCGGCTCATCGGCGATCAGCAATTTCGGCCGGCTGGCGAGCGCCATGGCGATCATCACGCGCTGACGCATGCCGCCTGAGAACTGGTGCGGATATTCGTCGAAGCGCGAGGCGGCGTTGGGAATGCGGACCTTTTCCAGCAGGCGCACGGTCTCGGCCCGCGCCTCGGCCTTGCCGATCTCGCCGTGGCAGGTGAGCGCTTCGGAGATCTGGCGGCCGATGGTGAAGATCGGGTTGAGGGATGTCATCGGCTCCTGGAAGATCATGGCGGCGTCGTTGCCGCGCACCCGGCGCATCTCCCTTTCCGAAAGGCTGAGAACATCCTTGCCGTTCAAGGTGATGGCGCCATCGATGCGGCTCGATCCCTTGGCGAGCAATCGCATGATCGAGAGGGAGGTGACGCTCTTGCCCGAGCCGCTTTCGCCGACGATTGCAACCGTCTCGCCAGGCAGGACGTCGAAGGAGACGTCACGCACCACCCGCTTCCAGTCGCCATCGACGAGGAAGGAGGTCGTCAGGTTCCGGACGGAGAGAACCGGAGAGGCGGGGGCCGAAGAAACATCACTCATGCCATTCCCTTAGTTTTATCTGCTTCACGTCTTCAAAGGCGTGGTGAAGGAGGCGGAAGGCCTGCCTTCAGCGATGCGGGCCGCTTCCAGCGCCGCGATCTTTTCATCGATCTCGCGCCTGTCGGTCATGCCGTTCGGATTTTGCCGCGTCGCCATCGTCTCGGCGACATGCAGGTAGCGTTCACCCGCCACCGCATGGAGGCGGACAAGTTCGGCGAGCGGATCGGGATGATCGTCGGCGCGGATACTCAGCCAGGGATAATCCTGATCGCGGTGGATGACGAGGGCGGCGGACTGCCTGCCGCGCTTGTCACCACCGGCATCTTCGCCTGCCTGCATCGCCAACAGCAGGCGTTCGGCCAGCGGCTTGTCCATTGCCTTGTTGTAGGTGGCAAGCGTCTCAGTGATGACGTCGGGACCAGCGAGCATGTTGCCGGCGACCGAGACGTTTTCGTCGATCAGGTGCCCTGCCCAGTCGATGCATGCTGCGCCGGTGAAGGTGGCGTTGCGCCCCTTCGCGTCAATGAGGTGCAACTGCCGCTGATTGCGGCCGGCGTCACGCGCGGTCAGCTCGGCGATGATCTCCTCCGGTGCCCTGCCGGCGGCAAGCAGCGACAGGCCGTCGACGCCGTAAAGCGGGCTGACGAAGGCCTGGGTGGCGACGGCGCCGATGCCGCCGCGAATATGCGGCACAAGGGCGCCGACGGCGAAGAAGCGGCTGGCGACGGCGATGCCGAGATGACCGGTCAAGGGATCACGGGCGACGATGGACCAGGTCATGACTATCTCCCGATCGCGTAGGCCTGCATCAGGCGCGGGGTGGCTGCGGCGCGCAACAGCCCGTCGGCATCGCGTCTCGCGGCGGTCAGCCGGCCGATCGTCCAGGGATCGGCGACCGTCAGCTTGTGGCCCTTGCGGCGCAGGGCATCAAGGACATCGGGGCCGAAATTCGCTTCCGCCATCAGGCTGCCGGGCTCGCGGGTGCGCGGATAGAAGGAGCCCGGAAAATGCGAGGTATGGAACAGCGGCTGGTCGATCGCCGCCTGCAGGTTCAGCTTGTGATTGATATAACGCAGGAAGAAGGAGAGCTGCCATTGTTCCTGCTGGTCGCCGCCCGGTGTGCCGAAGGCAAGCGTCGGGCGGCCCTCATAGAGGCCGAGCGAAGGCGTCAGTGTCGTGCGCGGCCGTTTGCCCGGCGCAAGCGACGTCGGCAGGCCTGGTTTCAGCCAGAACATCTGCGCGCGGGAATTGAGGCAGAAGCCGAGGCCGGGCACCGTGGGCGAGGATTGCAGCCAGCCGCCTGATGGGGTGACGGAGACCATGTTGCCGTCGCGGTCGATGACGTCGATATGCACGGTGTCGCCGCGCTTTTCGGAAAGATGCGCCATGGTCGGCTCGTAGACGGCGCCGGTCTTCGAATCCGCGCCGAGCATCTTCATCGTCAGATCATGCTGCGCTTCGAAGCCAGGCACGATGCCGGGGCGAAGATCAAAGGAGGCGTCCGCGCCGACCAGCTTTCGGCGCTCGGCGGCATAGGTCTCCGACAGCAGATGCGCGATGGGAATCTCCGAAAAATTCGGATCGCCGTAATAGATTTCGCGGTCGGCGAAGGCGAGCTTCATCGCTTCGACGACGGTATGGACGAAATCGGCGCCAGCGGGATCCATCGCGGCGAGATCGAAGCCTTTGAGGATCGACAGGGTCTGCAGGAAGACCGGGCCCTGGCCCCAGGGGCCGATCTTGGCGATCGTCCAGCCATGATAATCATAGGTCAGCGGCTCCTCGATCGTCGCCGCCCAGTTGGCCATGTCGTTGGCGGTCAAAACGCCCTTGTGGCGGTTGCCGCTTGCATCCATCACCTCTGCGGTCTTGAGATAATCGTCGATCTTCTCGGCGACGAAGCCGCGATAGAAGGCGTCGCGGGCCGCCTGCACCTGCGCTTCTCGGCCGCTTTTCACTTCCGCCTCGGCGATGACGCGCTTCCAGGTTTCGGCAAGCACCGGATTGCTGAAATTCGCATGCGCTTGGGGGGCGCTGCCGCCTGGCAGCCATGTCTCGTAGGAGGTCGGCCATTCCTTCTCGAAGAAGGCGGCGAGCCCCTTAATGGTGGCGGAGACGCGCGGCAGCATCGGATGGCCGTGCTCGGCGTAATAGATCGCCGGTTCCAGCACATCGCGCACGCTCATCGAGCCATAGTCGCGCAGCATCAGCATCCAGCCATCGAAGGAGCCGGGGATGACGGTCGCAAGCAGCCCGTCGCCGGGGATCAGGCTCAGGCCTTCCGACGTATAGTGTTCGATCGTCGCGCCGGCGGGGGCGGGGCCCTGCGCGCAGATGACCTCGACCTTGTCCTTTTTCTTCGAATAGATCACCGCCGGCATATCGCCGCCCGGACCGCAAAGATGCGGCTCGACGATCTGCAGCACGAAGCCCGTCGCCACTGCCGCGTCGAAGGCATTGCCGCCCTTTTCGAGAATGCTCATGCCGACGGCCGAGGCGATCCAGTGCGTCGAGGTGACGACACCGAAGGTGCCGAGGATCTCGGGACGGGTCGTGAATGCGGTCATGTCAAATGTCCTTTCGAGAAATCATGCTTCGCGCGGATCAAGTGCATCGCGCAGGCCGTCGCCTAGGAGATTGAAACCGATGACGACGAGGAAGATTGCGGCACCCGGCCACATCGCCATCCATGGCGCCTGGGAGAGGAAATTCTTGGCGACGTTCAGCATCGAGCCCCAGCTCGGCGCCGGCGGCTGCTGGCCGAGGCCGAGAAAGGAGAGGCTCGCCTCGGCGATGATCGCAGTGGCGATCGTCAGCGTCGCCTGGACGAGGATCGGTGCAAAGACGTTCGGCAGGATATACCGGGTGATGATGCTTGAGGACCGGAGGCCGATCGAGCGGGCGCCCTCGACATATTCCTCGGTCTTGACCGAGAGCACCTGGCCGCGCGTCAGCCGCACGAAGACCGGCATGGCCGAAAGACCGATCGCGATCATCGCATTGGTCAGGCTCGGGCCGAGAAAGGCTGCAAGCGCGATGGCGGTGATCAGGAAAGGCATGGCCAGAAAGGCTTCGGTGATGCGGGAGATCACCATGTCGATCCAGCCGCCGAAATAACCGGAGATCAGGCCGAAGGGCACGCCGATGACGACGGCGATCGCGACCGAAAAGACGCCGGCCATCAGCGAGGCCTGCGCACCCCAGATCATCCGGGAAAGAATGTCGCGGCCGATGTCGTCGGTGCCGAGCCAATGGGCGGCGGAGGGCGCCTTGCGGATCGCCGACCAGCTTGTGGCGTTCGGATCGGGAATCGGAAGGAGGGGGGCGGCAATGGCGAGAATGGCGAAGAAGGCGATGATCGCAAGGCCGACGAGGGCGCCCTTGTTGGCCTTCAGCTTGCGCCAGGCGCGGCTCGGCGTGCGGTCGATCGCAGAGGGAATGACGGTCTCTCCGATCGCGGTCATAGGGCGGCCCTCATGCGTGGATTAAGCAGGACATAGAGAATATCGGCCAAGAGGTTCATCAGGATGAAGCCGATCGCCGTGCAAATCACCACACCCTGGACGACGGCGTAGTCACGGTTGAAGACGGCGTCGACGATGAGCTTTCCGAAACCCGGAATGGTGAAGATCTGCTCGGTTAGCACGGCACCGGCAAGCAGTTCGCCGAAGAGCAAGGCAGTCAGCGTCACGATCGGCAGCATCGCGTTGCGGAAGCCGTGTTCGAGCACGACCGAGCTTTCAGCAAGCCCCTTGGCGCGGGCGGTGCGGATGTAATCGGTGCTGAGGACGCTCAGCATCGCCGAGCGTGTATGCCGCATCAGGGTCGCTGCCAGCGCATTGCCGAGCACGAAGGAGGGCATCAGCATGGTCTCCAGCGAACGCAACGGGTTGCTGAAGAATGGTTCGTAGCCGGATGCCGGCAGCCAGCCGAGATTGACCGAAACCAGTAGGATCAGCATGATGCCGAGCCAGAAATTCGGGATCGACAGGCCGGTCAGCGCGATGATGTTGGCGAGATAGTCGATCATCGTGTTCTTCTTGACGGCCGCCAGGATGCCCATCGGCACGCCGATGACAAAGGCGAAGATCATCGACATGATGGCAAGCTGGATGGTGACCGGCAGCTTTTCGCCGATGAGATGCAGAACCGGCTGGTTGGTGCGCAGCGAGATGCCGAGGTCGCCCTGCAGTGCCGCACCCAGCCAGCGGACATATTGATAAGGCACGGGATCGTTCAACCGGTATTTCTCGCGCAGGAATTCGAGAACCTGCGGGTCGCGTTCCTCACCTGCCATGGCAAGGATCGGGTCGCCGGGCAGCAGCTTCTGCAGCGAGAAGACGAAGACCGAAATGATCAAAAGCGTCGGTATGGCGACCAAGAGCCGTTTGGCGATGTAGGTGTACATGGGCGATCCTGACACGACTGGGATCATGCGGCGGAGGATTTCCGCCGCGTGATTTGCTGGATCAAAAAGTAGAGCATGATGCCGTCCGAAAACCGCTCACACTTTTCGGCATCATGCTCTAGGGATCAGCCGGCTTTCTTGACGCCGACGAGGCGGATCATGCCATCCGGCGAGGGAACGAAGCCGGTGATGTTCTTGTGCAGCGCCCAGATCCAGGACTGATGGCCGAGATAGATGATCGGCAGATCATCGTTGAGGATGACGGCGGCGGCATCGTATTTCTGCTTGCGCACGGCGTCGTCGGTCGACGCACGGGCTTCGTTCAGCAGCTTGTCCACCTCGGGATTGCAGTATTTCGTGTCGTTGATGCCGCCCTTACAGGTGATGAACTGATGGATGTTGCCATCGGGATCGACGCGGCCGGACCAGTCGGAACGGCTGAGCTGATAGTTGCCAGCCGTCTGTTCGCTCAGCAGCGTGGCGAACTCCGTCGATTTCAGGCTGACGTCAAAGCCGGCTTCGCCGACCATCGACTGGATGATCTGCATCATCTGCATGGCAACGGGATTGTTCGGGATCTGCAGCTCGATCGGCACGCGGTCGAAACCGGCTTCCTTGATCAGCGCCTTGGCCTTGTCGAGATCGCGGGCGGGCACGGGAATATCCTTGTCGAACCACGGGCTGCTCGGCGGGAAGGGCTGGTTGCCGGCAACCGCCGTACCCTCATAGACGATCTGGTTGACGGCATCGCGGTCGATCGCCAGCGAGAAGGCCTGGCGCAGGCGCTTGTCCTTGCCGAACGGATTGTCGGCGCGCGCACCATTGCCGATATTGGTGTAGAGCGCCATGTAGCCGGTGCCGACGGCGTCGGCATAGACGAGGCTCGAATCGGACTTCACGGCTTCAGCATCGGTCGCGGCCAGACGCTCGATCATGTCGAGATCGCCGGAACGCAGATTGGCGAGGCGCACCGTCGTATCCGGGATCGGCAGATAGGTGAGCTTGTCGATGAAGATCTTGTCCTTGTTCCAGTAGTCCTGGAACTTTTCGAGCACGATGCGGTCCTGCTGGACACGCTCGACGAACTTGAACGGACCGGCGCAGACCGGGTGATCGCCGAACTTGGCGCCGAGTTCCTTGGCGGCCTTCGGCGAGACGATCATGCCGGCGCGGTCGGAAAGCTGGGCAAGAAGGGTGACGTCGGGCGCCTTTAGAGTGAACTTGACCTCGTATTCGCTTGTCGCCTCGACTTTTGCGACCGAGGTCAGTTCGCTCTTACGGCGTGATTCCGGCAGGGTGATGTTGCGCTCGATGGTGGCGACGACGGCTTCGGCGTTGAACGGAGTCTCGTCATGGAACTTGACGCCCTGGCGCAGTTTCATGGTGAGCTCTTTGCCATCGGCCGACCAGCTCCATTCGGTGGCAAGCTGCGGCACAATCTTCAGATCCGGTGAGACGTCGACCAGCTTGTCGCACATCGCGGTATAGACGATGCGGCCGACGAAGGTGCGCGACTGCGCGGGATCGAGCACGTCGGCATCGTCCTGCAGGCCGATCTTCAGGTCGACGGCGAAGGCAGGAAGTGCAAACAGTGCGCCGGCAACGGCGGTGGTCAGCAATTTGGCGATCTTCATTCCATTCTCCTCTGTCTATTTTTGTTTGGTTTTTGCTTCCATTCCGGCGGTTATGGCCCGCCTGTGTTTTTTCTCCCGGCTCACCTGCCCTGTTCAGGCGAGGGTCTTGTCGGCCTCCGTTTCGCTGTGATCGAGCGAGGTGATGCGGACGAGGCTTTCCAGTAGCGTCAGCAGATGCTGGCGCATCGCTTCGCCCGCCCTGGCCGGATCGCGGGCGGCGATCGCATCGACGATCGCCGTGTGCTGGTTAAAGGTGACGGGCCGCGTCCGGCTGGCGCTGCGGGCGCGCTCGCGGATCGTCTGCCAGGCCTCGTCCTGGCGCACGCGGTTGATCACGTCGAAGATGGTGAGGAAGAAACCGTTGCCGGCACATTGGGCGATCTGGCGGTGCAGCGCCCCGTCCCAGAGCTCTCGCCCGTCGGCATCGGTGCTTTCGTAGATCTTCTTCACCAGATCATACATGCGCTCGATATCGGCGGCTTTGGCGCGCATGGCGGCAAGCTGGGCGAGCTGCGGCTCGATGCGCAGGCGCACTTCCATGACTTCCATGAGATCGGTGCCGGCAACGATCGAGCCGACATGATCGCTCCAGCCGTCGGGGCGCGGCCCGGCATAGGTGCCGGAGCCTTGGCGGCGCCAGATGCGGCCCTCGGCCTCCAGCACTTCGAGGGCGCGACGGACGGCACGGCGGCCGACGCCAAGCATTTCCGAAAGGGTGCGCTCGGTCGGCAGCTTACCGTCGGTGTCGAGACTGTCGGACCGCAGGAGAGCTCTCAGCCTCTCCAGCGCATAATTCGAATTGCCCTGCGTCTCATCTATCGGCATTCGCTTAAATGGTCCGTACCAATTTTCTATTGGTTCAGTGCAAACCAAATCGCGCCGACCGTCAAGCGCTTTTTTGTGCAAATGGAAATCTGCCCGTTTTTTGCCCAATTGCTGCTATTGTCGCGATACGGGAAAGCAGTCGATCGCGGCGACAGGGCGGCGGCGCGATCGACAATGTCATCCAGAAAAACGCAATTGGTTCAGGTGAAACTCAGGCCGGCGTCCAGCGTGCGGAGAGAAAGACCTGCGGCTCGAAGGCAAAATCCTTGTCGAAGGGGTAGGTCGGATGCTGCTTGCGCAGTCGCGGCAAGCGCTCGACGAACTGATCGACGACACCTGTCGACAGCGCCATCAGGTTCGGATTGGCGATCGGTGCCAGTTCCGGCGAGAGATAGCCGGATTTGACGACGATGATTTTCGCCTGGTGCGGGTCGAGGCCGAGCCGTGTGAAATCGGCGATATTGTGATAGGGCCGGCGCTTGGCGGAGAGCACCAGATCGATACCACTGACCGAAACCACCGCCTGGCGGTCAGAGGGATCTGATGTGTCATGCAGGAACTTGACCGCGAAGCGGGCGATGACCGGCTTGCTGCCCTTGGTGTCGAGCGAGGCGCCGACGCTGAGCTCCAGTTCCGCGCCGATGCCGGCAGCATAACAGGCCTCGGTCGCCGCCTTGTCGGCCATGCCGGCAAAGACCACGCCGGTGGCATCCCTGGCGATCAGTTCCGCCAGCACGTCGGCCCGATCCCCGACGCCGCCGCCGGTCGGATTGTCGCCGGATTCGGCGAGCACAACAGGGGCGGTCGGGCTTGCGATCGCCCTTTCGACGCATTCCTCGAGCGAGCCGGTCTCGCAGCCGAAGACAAAGTCTTCGCGCGCATCCCAATAAGCCCTCGCGAGACGTTTGGCCTCGCGCTCCAGCACGGCGCGGTCGGTGCCGGTCATGATGGCGGCGGCCGTGGCGCGCGGCTCGTCGGCCCAGACGTAGCCGACCATCAGCGATGCATCCCAGACGCCATCGATCGCATCGATCCCAGGCAGCAGGTCATAGAGGCTCTTTGCCGGCTCATCGACGGTGCTGGTGCGCTCGCCGGGCAGCACGACGGGGATCGGCGCCCAGAGAACGACCGGCCGCTCGCCGGTTTTGAGGCTCTTCACCAGCATGGAGACGGAGCGGCGCATCGTCTCCTCGACATCGATATGCGGCGCAGTGCGATAGGTGGAATAGATGTCGAGCGCATCAATGATGCGCTGGGTGACGTTGCCGTGCAGGTCATAGCTGGCCGAAACCGTGCAATCTTCGCCGACCAGCGCACGGGCCGCACTGATCCAGTCGCCTTCGGCATCCTCCATGCCCTCGACATACATGGCGCCGTGCATGGCGAGATAGAGACCGTCGAGCGGCAGCATCGGCTTCAACCGCTCGAGGAATTCACCCTTGAAGGCTTCGTAGGTGGCGCGCGAAACCGGACCGCCGGCAATGGCCCGGGCATGGATCGTCGGCAGGAACTCGGCATCATAATCCCTGAGGAAAGCGAAATACGGCGCGTCCAGCAGCGCCTCGCCGCGCAGCACGCGAAAATCCTTCTCCTCGTTCAGGACGGGATTGTATGTGCTGCACTCGATATGAATGCCACCGACGGCGATGCGCATGGAAAACCTCAGTTGATATTGGGAGCAATCAGGACGTTATGAGCGGCGATGCGTTGGATACGGACCGGTATCGCCCGAAGGAGTTCGTGCTGCGATAAACTGAACATTCAGGGTCCGATCCGAAGACGCGTCCTTTTGCCTCGACAATAAGTTTACAAACGAACCAATCAACCAAAATAAATTACAAACTTGATCTTCTAAGCCGGTGTGGACGTGGACGTGCCATAATCAGTAAGCCTCCGACCTGCTCAGTTTCTTCCGTCGGATGCCGCGGGCCGATTGCTGCCGACAAACATCAGCGTCGCCATAAAGAAAAAATCCCACTTCGGGATCCCGAAATCCCCCCGCTTCGGGATTCCGAAATTCGTCGCGTTTTGGGCGGTGTCGCCACGGGGAAACATCCAATGATTTCAACACCGCAACCAATTTCGGGATTCCGAAGTGCTATATAGATTATGGTGGGGGTCTGGCTGCTGACGCATCGCGAGCGCGAGATCCTACGCGAGGTGGTGACGCGCGGACGCCTCAACAAACAGATCGCTTTCGACCTCCGCATCAGCGACGTCACGGTCAAGCTCAGATGGCTTCGAGGGCTTTTGCTTCCCCGGCGATGAAATCGCAGACCAGTTTTACGCGCAACGGCACAGTGCGACCAAAGGCGTGCAGTGCATTAAAGGGAGCGCTCGGGAACGCAAACCCCGCCGCGAGTGTAACAAGCGTGCCGCCTGCCAGGTCTTTCGCGACCAGACATCGCAGAAGATAGGCTGCTCCCAGCCCACTGAGGGCAGCCTGAATGAGTGCGGCCCCTGAGTCGCAATCGACGCGCCCGAAGGGAATGAAGCTCGTCCCGTCCGGCAGGCGCAGAGGCTGCGTGATACCACCCAGTGCATAGCGGGCAAAGGGCAGAGCGGCCAGCGCTTCGGCAGTTGCGGGATTGCCCCAGGTCTTCAGAAAGGTCGGAGACCCGACGATCGCCATCGGCAGGTCGGCCAGGTGACGAACCATGAGGTCCCCCGGTGCGGGATTTCCAACGCGCAGCACAACGTCGTAGTCCTCCCTGATCAGATCGACGAACCGATCCGTAAGCCCGACTTCGAGATGCAGGTTCGGATAGTCGGCTGCAAAGCTTCCGAAGAGGCGCGGCAGCAATAGAGGCGCCATTTCGCTAGGCATGCTGATGCGCAAGCGACCCGAGGGCGCAACGTCGGACCTGATAGCCTCTTCACTTGCATCCAGGTCCCGCAACAGCGGCGCAACGCGGTCGAAGAAAAGTTGCCCGTCCTGGGTAAGCATCAGGGCGCGCGTGGAGCGCAGGAACAGCCGGGCGCCAATCTTCTTTTCCAGCCGCGCCACGCTCTTCGACACCGCTGACGGTGTCGTCGCCAGATCGCGGGCCGCGGCGCTGAACGATCCGGCCTCTACCGTCCGCACAAAAGCCATCAATCCGGGCATCTCGTTGAGCAGATTCGGCATTTGCACCTCCGCGGCACAGATCATGTGCCCGCCCAGGATCTAATGACGAAGGGTGGCAGCGTTTATCTAATTTCTCGTTGAAAGGAGATAAACAATGCAACACCTCAAAGACAAGGTCGCCGTCATCACCGGCGGCAATAGCGGCATCGGCAAGGCGACCGCTCGGCTGTTCGCGGAAGAAGGAGCGCAGGTCATCATTTCCGGGCGCCGGCAGGATGCTGTCGACCGCGCCGTGCAAGAAATCGGTCCGTCGGCTATCGGCTTCGTGGGTGATGCCGCCGACCTGGAAGATCATCGCAGGCTGGCGGACACCGTGAGGAGCCGCTTCGGCGGGATCGACATCTACATGGCCAATGCTGGGATCATCAATCTCACCACCTCCGCCGAGGTGACTCCGGCAGACTATGACCGGCATTTCGCAATCAATACGCGCGGCGTGTTCTTCGGCGTGCAGACGATCGCCCCTCTGATCCGCGACGGCGGAAACATCATCGTTACGAGCTCGCTTGCGGCCACGAAGGTCCTCCCGGACCATGCCGTCTATGCCGGTTCAAAGGCAGCAACCGCCGCCTTTGCGAAAAACTGGGCGATCGAATTCAAGTCGCGGCGGATCCGCGTCAACATCCTGAGCCCGGGACCGGTCGAGACGGAAATCCTCGCCAAGCTGGGCGTATCGGAGGCCGAGCGGCCGGCATTCGAAGATTACATGGCTTCCCTGATCCCCGCCGGCCGTCTCGGCCGACCGGAAGAGTTGGCGCGCGCCGCACTCTTCCTCGCCTCCGATGCAGGAAGCTTTGTCAACGGGGTCGAGCTTCATGTCGATGGCGGTATGACCCTGGCTTAAAAGGCCTGCCCTTTGCCAGCCCCAACGGCTCTACAACCTGCGAAGCTGTCGGTCCAGTGGCCGAGGCTCGGCAGGTATCGAACGTATCAAGCCCGGCCATCGGCAGCAGAACGGTCCCCACTGGCCGAGATCGACTATCCCTTCCATGATCGCGAGGTGCTGTGACTAATTGCGGACGCATCTGCGTGCATCGCAAGAAGATCAAAATCTGGCCGGACAAAAACTGGGAATCAAGGAGGTCGATGATGATATTTGGCTTGTCAGCTTCATGCACTATGATCTGGGATACATCGATCTGGAGCAGAGGGCTTGCAAACCATAGAAAACCCGTTCGGCACGAGGTTGTCACCCATGTCTTAGGAACAATCCGTTACCTATGTCTTCGGTATGGGAAATTGGAAAACTGGAGCGGGCGAAGGGATTCGAACCCTCGACCCCAACCTTGGCAAGGTTGTGCTCTACCCCTGAGCTACACCCGCTCAATCCGCATCGGTCCGGGGTAGTTGTTGGACCGTGGGCGCCGCCTCGCGGCGACCGGCGCTATATGGCCTAACGGGTTTTCAAATGCAACAGGGAAATGACGGAGAGGCGAAGAAAAATTCTGGTGTTCGCAGACGCCCGGCGGAAAGGCCGCAAATGCGGGGCAAAGCGTCGGTCGCAAAGATTGCCAAACGATGTGGACCGACTTAATCAGGACGCCTCGCTTTTTTCCCTTCCTGCCCAATGGATTGCCCCATGTCAGAAAATGCCCCGAAGACAAGAGAAGAATTGTTTGCCTTTCTCGATGGGCTCGGCATTGCCCATAAGACGATCGACCATGCGCCGGTCTTCACCGTGGCGGAATCGGTCGCCTTGCGCGACGAGATCCCCGGCGGCCACACCAAGAACCTCTTCATCAAGGACAAGAAGGACAGGTATTTTCTGCTGACCGTGGAGGAAAATGCCGAAGTCGATCTCAAGCAGGTGCATAATTTGATCGGCGGGTCCGGCCGGGTCTCCTTCGGCAGGGCGGAAAAGCTGATGGAATATCTCGGCGTCATCCCTGGGGCGGTCACCGCTTTCGGCGCGATCAACGATACCGCGGAGAATGTCACCTTCGTGCTCGACGCGGAGCTGATGGCGCACGAGATCGTCAACTGCCATCCGCTATCCAATGATGCGACGACCTCGATTGCGAGCAGCGACCTTATCCGCTTCATGGAAGCGACGGGACATAAGCCGCTTGTCTTGAAAGTGACGTCCTGACATACGATTTTAGCGCTAAAGCGCGTCGCGATCTTTTAGATTCGCTTGCCGCGCTTTAGTCTTTGGTTTTGCGCATGTCTTTATCGCAAAACCGCCACACAGTTTTGCGCGACATGCTTTAGCAAAGACGCCGGCAGGATCGGCGCGGCGGGAGATACCTATGAGCGGCAGCGACAACCCCTATAACGGTTCCTTCGGAAATCAGATGACGGCGACGACAAGCTTTAGTGCTGCGCCGGAACCCGCGGCTGCGGCCGGCAGCTATATCACGGATACGACGACCGCGAGTTTCGCCAAGGACGTCATCGAGGAATCGCGCAAGCAGCCGGTGCTGGTCGATTTCTGGGCGCCCTGGTGCGGTCCGTGCAAGCAGCTGACGCCGGTCTTGGAAAAGGTAGTCAACGAAGCCAAGGGCCGCGTTCGGCTCGTCAAGATGAATATCGACGATCATCCCTCGATCGCCGGCCAGCTCGGCATCCAGTCGATCCCCGCTGTCATCGCCTTCGTCAACGGCCGTCCTGCCGACGGTTTCATGGGCGCGGTGCCGGAAAGCCAGATCCAGCAGTTCATCGACCGGATCGCCGGTCCGGCCGGCGCCGACGAGGCGGCCGAAATCGAAGCGGTGCTTGCGGAAGCGGCGGAACTGCTTGCCGCCGGCAATATCAACGAGGCCGCTCAGCTCTACGGCGCCGTCATGCAGGCCGATCCCGAGAACGCCAAGGCGCTTGCCGGCATGGCCGAATGCATGATCGCCGCCAACCAGCATCAGCGGGCACGCGAAATCCTGACGGAATTGCCGGAAGAGCTGGCGAAAGACGCCGGCATCCAGGCTGTGCTGATGAAGCTTGAGCAGATCGAGGAGGCCCGCAAGCTCGGCGATCCTGTTGCGCTCGAGCGCGAACTGGCCGCCAATCCCGACGATCACGAGGCACGGATCAAGCTTGCCAAGATTCGCAATGTCGAAGGCCGGCGCGACGAGGCGGCCGACCATCTGCTGCTGATCATGCGCAAGGACCGCGCTTTCGACGATGATGGCGCCCGCCGCCAGCTGCTGCAGTTCTTCGAGGTCTGGGGCTTCAAGGATCCGGCGACGGTTGCAGCGCGTCGCAAGCTTTCGGCGATGCTGTTCTCGTAGGGCGCACCACGGACGGTCTATCGCATTGAATCCGTGCATGATCTTTTCCGAAAGTCGATTCCGATTTTCGGGGTATTCGCAACTGCATAATTCCTTAAATCGGAATCGATTTAAGGTTTAAATTATGCAGTGATTCAAAGTGTTACAGCGTCCTTTGCGCGTCTAAAAAGACGCGCGGCGCTGTAAGTTCGAGCATCTGCCCTTGCGTTTTCGGGCGAGGGCACCACATTCTCGTCAAGACGGGCATGCCCGTTTTACAAGAATGCGGGACGGTTTCATGCAAGTCGGGAATGCCAGATACCTGAAGCCGGGCGATCTGCCTGATGCGATCGCTGTCTTCCCCCTGACCGGCGCCCTTCTCCTGCCGGCCGGGCAGCTTCCTCTCAACATTTTCGAGCCGCGCTATCTGGCGATGCTGGATGCCGCACTGACCGGAAACCGACTGATCGGCATGGTGCAGCCGGCACTCGGCGAACACGAGGACAAGGGCAGCGAGCCCAACCTTGCCGCTGTCGGCTGCCTCGGTCGGATCACCTCCTTCGCAGAGACCGGCGACGGGCGCTACATCGTATCGCTGACCGGCGTCTGCCGCTTCCGGCTGCTGGAGGAAAAAGCGACCAGTGATCCCTTCCGCATCTTCCGTATCGCCCCGTTCATCGCCGATCTCTCGGCCGCAAACGAGGAGGAGGCGGTCGACCGCGCAGCGCTTCTGACCGCCTTCAAGGCCTATCTTGATGCCAACAAGCTGGAGGCAGACTGGGAGAGCGTCGAGCGGGCGAGCAATCTGACGCTCGTCAATTCGCTGGCGATGATGTCGCCCTTCGGGCCGGCGGAAAAGCAAGCGCTGCTAGAGGCGCCCGACCTGAAGACGCGGGCCGAGACGCTGATCGCCATTACCGAAATCGTGCTGGCGCGCGTCTTCGGTGACTCCGACACGGTTCTGCAGTAGACTTCAGCCATGGACGAAAAACTCAGCCGCGTCGATCCAAAGTTGCTCGATCTCCTGGTCTGCCCGCTCTCCAAGGGCCGGCTTTCCTATGATCGCGAACACAATGAGCTTGTCTCGGAAAAGGCACGACTTGCCTATCCGATCCGCGACGGCATTCCGATCATGCTGGTGTCCGAGGCCCGCCGCCTCGACGACTAAAACGCGTCGCGGTTTTCCGTCCGGAATTTCGTAAGAACAAAGGTTAAATCGTCTGGCCGGCAAGCAGCCGCGGATTGTCCTTTGCCGTCGTTCCGGCCGCCTGGCCGATGAAGAAGGATTTGAGACGCGGCAGCCGGTCGACGATGCCGAGGCCGACATCGCGGGCGATGCGGATCGGCGTCGCGTCGTTGGAGAAGAGCCGGTTCAGGACGTCGGTCGTCACCCCCATGCGGAAAGTGTCGAAGCGCCGCCAGGTCTGGTAGCGCTCGAGAATATTGATCGAGCCGATATCGAGGCCGAGGCGGTCGGCCTCCACCACGGTTTCGGCGAGTGCCGCCACATCCTTGAAGCCGAGATTGAGGCCCTGACCCGAAATCGGGTGGATGCCGTGGGCGGCGTCGCCGGCAAGCGCGAAACGCGGCGCGACGAAGGAGCGGGCGAGCGTCAGGCCGAGCGGGAAGGCGCGCTTGTCGCCGATCACTTTCAGGCTCCCAAGCTTGTGGCCGAAGCGGCGTTCGAGTTCTTCCTCGAAGATCAGGTCGTCGGCGGCGACCAGCCGGTTGGCATCCTGCGTGCGCTCCGTCCAGACGAGCGAGGAGCGGTTGTTCTTGAGCGGCAGGATGGCGAAGGGGCCGGCCGGCAGAAAATGTTCCTCGGCGCAGCCGTCATGCGGCCGCTCGTGTTCGACGGTTGCAACGATGCCGGACTGGCCGTAGTCCCAGGTGACGGTCCTGATGCCGGCGAGATCGCGCAGCGTCGAGCGCACGCCGTCGCAGGCAACCAGCAGCCGGGTTTCCAGCGCGCTGCCGTCCGAAAGCGTGACGGTGACATGGGTGTCATGGGTCTTCAGCTCCGTGGCGCCGAGCCCGTGGCGGATGTCGATGCCGAGCCGGTCGCAGGCGCCGCGCAGGGCGGCGACCATCGCGACATTCGGTATCATGTGGGCGAAAGGCCGGCCGTCGGCCACTTCTCCGTCGAAGGTCAGAAAAACCGGACGCACCGGATCGGAGGTCTTGGAATCGGTGACGATCATTTTGGTGATCGGCTGGGCTTCCGGTTCGATTTCGTTCCAGATGCCGAAGATCTCGAGCATCTTCGCCGCCGCCGCGATGATGGCGGAAGCGCGCGTATCGTTTTTCCAGACATGTTCGGGCGCCGCCTCGACGACGGCGACATTCAGATGCGGCGCGGCCTGTTTGACCGCGACAGCGGCGGAAAGGCCGACATAACCCCCGCCCACAACCAGCATGTCCAGCATCGCGCCGCTCCCGTACCTTATGCCTCAGATGTGCTCTATATAGATCATCGCAACCTCACTTCCTACCGCTGGGAGACATAGAAATGACGGGCGAGACATCATGGCCTTCGGCGATGGAGACGCTGCTTTCGACGCTCGACCTCGAGCCGATCGAGGTCGATATCTTCCGCGGCCGCAGCCCCAAGGTCGGCTGGCAGCGGGTCTTCGGCGGCCAGGTGATCGGCCAGGCGCTGATGGCGGCGCAGCGCACCATCGAGGGCGAGCGTTTCGTCCATTCGCTGCATGCTTATTTCATGCGTCCCGGCGATCCCACGGTGCCGATCATCTATCAGGCGGAGCGCATCCGCGACGGATCGAGCTTCAACACGCGGCGTGTCGTCGCCATCCAGCACGGCAAGGCGATCTTCGCGCTGTCGGCCTCCTTCCAGGTGGAGGAGCCGGGCTTCGAGCACCAGATCGCGATGCCCGAGGTCGAGATGCCGGAGGCGCTGCTCGGCGAGCAGCAGATCAAGGAACAGTATCTGGCCCACGCGCCGGAAGCGATCCGAAAATACTGGCAGCGTGAGCGGCCGATCGAGATCCGTCCGGTCTCGCTGACGCATTATTTTTCCGACAGGAAACTCGATCCGAAGCAGGATGTCTGGGTGCGCGCCACCGGTCCGGTTCCCGACGACCGGCTCTATCAGGCGGCGGTGCTTGCCTATCTTTCGGACATGACGCTGCTCGATACGTCGCTCTATGCGCACGGAACGTCCATCTTCGACCAGAGCCTGCAGGTGGCGAGCCTCGATCACTCCATGTGGTTCCACAGGCCCTGCAAGCTCGACGACTGGCTGCTTTATACGCAGGACAGTCCGTCGGCTTCAGGCGCCAGGGGATTAACCCGGGGTAGCCTGTTTACACGATCCGGTAGCCTGATCGCATCGGTCGCGCAGGAAGGCCTGATTCGGAAAAAGGCAAATGAATAAAAATTGTGCAACTTTATAAATTTGCGCGTTATTTGTGCGCTTATTGGCCAATCATTTGCCTGTTTATTGGCACTATTTATTATAACCTTTACTTTTCAATAACTTACCACCCGCCTCGAATCTGGCACGTCCCTTGAATGTGTATTGGCCGGTCGCTGTTCAGGAACGTCAGCGGCAAGGAGAGTCGGCTCCGCGCCGAGGATAACGAAGGATGGGAAACCAGATGAAAATTGTGATGGCCATTATCAAGCCGTTCAAGCTCGATGAGGTCCGCGAAGCCCTTACGGCGATCGGTATTCAGGGGCTGACAGTAACCGAGGTGAAGGGCTACGGGCGCCAGAAGGGGCACACCGAAATCTATCGCGGCACCGAATATGCAGTCAGCTTCCTGCCGAAGCTCAAGATCGAAATCGCGGTTGCATCAGAACTCGTCGACAGGGCGGTCGAGGCCATTGCGGCATCGGCCAAGACCGGCCAGATCGGCGACGGCAAGATCTTCGTCTATTCGATCGACCATGCCGTGCGCATCCGTACGGGCGAAACCGATTCAGAAGCGCTGTAAGAACGGCAGATCAAGGAGCTTTTTCCAATGTCAATTTCGAAGTTTTCTTCCACCTTTGCGCGGCTTTGCGCAGCAACGGCTGCCCTTCTGGCGCCGGCCGTTGCTTTCGCGCAGGAGGCTGCACCAGCTGCCGCCACCGCTGCTGCTGCTCCTGCTTTCACCATGGACAAGGGTGACAATGCCTGGATGCTCGTCTCCTCGGCGCTCGTCCTTTTGATGACCATTCCCGGCCTTGCGCTTTTCTACGGCGGTCTCGTCCGCGCCAAGAACATGCTCTCGGTGCTGATGCAGGTTTTCATGATCACGGCCGTCGTGGCGCTGCTCTGGGTGACCTACGGTTATTCGCTCGCCTTCACCGACGGTGGCTCGCTGAACAGCTTCGTCGGCGGCTTCTCCAAGGCGTTCCTCGCCGGCGTCAATACCTCGTCGCTCGCTGAAACCTTCTCGAAGGGCGTCGCAATTCCGGAATACACCTTCATCGTGTTCCAGATGACGTTTGCCTGCATCACCCCCGGCCTGATCGTCGGCGCGTTCGCCGAACGCATCAAGTTCTCGGCCGTCATGCTCTTCGTCGTGCTCTGGGTCACCTTCATCTACTTCCCGATGGCACACATGGTCTGGTTCTGGGGCGGTCCGAGCTCCTACACCTCGCCGGCCGGCCTGATCTTCTCCTATGGCGCAATCGACTTTGCCGGCGGCACGGTCGTTCATATCAATGCCGGTATCGCGGGGCTCGTCGGCGCCATCATGCTCGGCAAGCGCACGGGCTATAAGAAGGAAATCATGGCTCCGCACTCGATGACGCTGACCATGGTCGGTGCCTCGCTGCTCTGGGTCGGCTGGTTCGGCTTCAATGCCGGGTCCAACCTCGAAGCCAATTCCTATGCCTCGCTTGCCTTCATCAACACCTTCGTCGCCACGGCTGCCGCCGCTGTGTCCTGGTGCATCGTCGAAACCCTCACCCGCGGCAAGGCTTCCATGCTGGGTGGCGCTTCCGGCGCCGTCGCCGGTCTCGTCGCCATTACCCCGGCGGCAGGCTTTGCCGGCCCGATGGGCTCGATCGTTCTCGGCTTGATCGTTTCGCCGGCCTGCTACTTCTTCGTTGACGTCGTGAAGAACAAGTTCAACTACGACGACAGTCTCGACGTCTTCGGCGTCCATTGCGTCGGCGGCATCATCGGCGCTCTCGGCACCGGTATCCTCGTCAACCCGGCACTCGGCGGTGCAGGCATCGTCGATTATTCCACCGCGGATTTCGCAGCCTCCTATGCCGGCACGGCAACCCAGGTCTGGGCTCAGGCCAAGGGCGTGCTGACGACGCTGCTGTGGTCGGGCATCGGCTCGGCGATCCTCTACAAGATCGTCGACGTCGTCATCGGCCTGCGTGTGACCGTCGAAGCCGAACGCGAAGGTCTCGACCTTTCGACCCACGGCGAAGCCGCCTACCACTCTTCCTGATCACAGGGTTTGCGGCGCCCGGCAGAAGGGCGCCGCTTCACGGCCCGTCGCGGCCTATCTAACCATAGACCGCATTTGGCCCGGACCTTTCAAGGTTCGGGCTTTTTTCATTTCCCGGTTCGGAATGCACGTCCAGGCATGCATGGTTAACATCGCTTTAACCCGGCTCTGATTAGGTAGAGCGGACGCATTTTGGCACGGCGAAGCTTCAGCGATTCGCGTGTCCTCAGGCATTGGACGGGTTAGACACATGGCAAGAAGCACGTCGCCGGCAATGGATGGCCGTCCGGATCGGTTCTCCTTCTCGGCATTCATGCTACGGCAGATCCAGGCGCTCATCGGCTTTGCGATCTTTCTGCTGCTGGCGTTCTGCGTCGCGGCGCTGGCGACATGGAATGTTGCGGATCCGAGCTATTCCTATGCGACCGCCAACTCGCCGACGAATATTCTCGGTTACACCGGTGCTGCTTTTGCCGATATCGTCATGCAGTTCCTCGGGCTTGCCAGCGTCGTTTCGATGTTGCCGATCGTCGCCTGGGCGCTGACGCTGATCTCGGGCCGCCGCTTCAGCCGTATTCCCGCCCGTGCCGGCGCCTGGTTCGGCGGTTCGGTGCTTTCCTGCGCCGTACTCGGCTGCTTTCCGCCGCCGCTCACCTGGCCGATCCCGAACGGCATCGGCGGTGTGATCGGAGATATGATCCTGCGTTTTCCCGCACTCTTCGTCGGCGCTTATCCCACCGGCACCTTCGCCATGGTGGTCGGCTGCATCTTTGCCGCGCCGACCGCCTGGATGATGCTCTTTGCCTCAGGCCTCGTCGGCCGCAGCGACGCAGACGACGAGATCGAGGAGGACTACGTTGATACCCGTAGCAAGGCTCGCGTCGTCGGAGACGAGGACGAGGAGGAGGACGAGTCCCGCTGGGTCGCTTTCAGCGGTGCCGTGACGCATGCCTGGTACATGAGCCAGGGTCGGCTGCGCCGGCTCTTCGGCATGGGACCGCGCAAGCGCCGTCAGGGCGATTACGAATCACCTTATGATTTCAACGATGACGAATTCGGCACGCTGAACGAACCCGTTCGTGCCAAGGCGCCGACCGTCCGCGGCGAGCGCATGGAACCGTCGATGGAGCCATCGATGGGAGCAAGGGCGGCATCACCGCGGCGCATCGTCTCGGCGCCGTCGATGTCCATCGATGACGATGACGATAATGACGACGACCTGCCCTTCGATAACGACATGCCGCCGCGCCCGGCCGATATCCTGCCCGACGACGATGATGACGACTGGATGATCCGCGCGCCGGCAAAGGCCGCCGGCAAGCCGGAACCACGCGTCGTCCCGGTGGTCGCGCGTCCGAAGCCCAGCGCCCGCATCGAGCGGGAAGCGCAGGGCTCGTTCATTCGTCCCGAGGGTTTCCAGCTTCCGTCGATGCATCTGCTCGCCGAACCGAAGAATGTCGTGCGCGACTCCACGCTTTCGGCCGATGCGCTGGAACAGAATGCCCGGATGCTCGAGGGCGTGCTCGAAGATTTCGGCGTCAAGGGCGAGATCATCCATGTCCGCCCCGGCCCTGTCGTCACGCTCTACGAACTGGAGCCGGCGCCCGGCATCAAGTCGTCGCGCGTCATCGGCCTTGCCGACGATATTGCCCGCTCGATGAGCGCCATTGCCGCCCGCGTCGCCGTCGTGCCCGGCCGCAACGCGATCGGCATCGAATTGCCGAACCAGACGCGTGAGACCGTCTATCTGCGCGAACTCGTCGCCTCCCGGGATTTCGAAGGCAGCAAGGCGAAGCTCGCCATGGCGCTCGGCAAGACGATCGGCGGCGAAGCCGTGATCGCCGATCTCGCCAAGATGCCGCATCTGCTCGTCGCCGGCACCACCGGTTCCGGCAAGTCGGTCGCCATCAACACGATGATCCTGTCGCTGCTCTATCGTATGACGCCGGAACAGTGCCGGCTGATCATGATCGACCCGAAGATGCTCGAGCTCTCCGTCTATGACGGCATCCCGCATTTGCTTTCGCCTGTCGTCACCGATCCGAAAAAGGCCGTCGTCGCGCTCAAATGGACGGTGCGCGAGATGGAAGAGCGCTACAAGAAGATGTCGAAGATCGGCGTGCGCAACATTGACGGCTTCAACACCCGCGTCGAGCAGGCGCTGTCGAAGGGCGAGGCGATCTCGCGCACGGTGCAGACCGGCTTCGACCGCCATACCGGCGAGGCGATGTACGAGACCGAAGAATTCGATCTGCGGCCGATGCCCTATATCGTCGTGATCATCGACGAGATGGCCGACCTGATGATGGTCGCCGGCAAGGATATCGAAGGCGCCGTCCAGCGTCTGGCGCAGATGGCGCGTGCGGCCGGCATTCATGTGATCATGGCGACACAGCGTCCGTCGGTCGACGTCATCACCGGCACGATCAAGGCGAACTTCCCGACCCGCATCTCCTTCCAGGTGACCTCGAAGATCGACAGCCGCACCATTCTCGGCGAACAGGGCGCCGAACAGCTGCTCGGCATGGGCGACATGCTCTACATGGCGGGCGGCGGGCGTATCCAGCGCGTGCACGGCCCGTTCGTTTCGGATGTCGAGGTGGAAGAGATCGTCTCCTACCTGAAGACCCAGGGCTCGCCGCAATATCTCGACGCGATCACCGCCGATGACGATGAAGACGGCGATTACGGCGGCGGTGGCCCGGCCGGCACGTCCAATCTTTCCGAATCGGAAGATCCCTACGACCAGGCGGTCGCCATCGTGCTGCGCGACGGCAAGGCGTCGACCTCCTACGTCCAGCGCCGGCTGGGCATCGGCTACAACCGTGCCGCCTCGCTCGTCGAGCGCATGGAGAAGGAGGGCATCATCGGACCGGCCAACCATGCCGGCAAACGCGAGATCCTTGTTCCGACCGAAGGCGACATCCTCGACCGCTGACAGAACAGGCATATATTTCCAATACAGCCGCTTTTGCGGAAACCTGATAGCGTCGAAGCCGTTACCTCTCGCAGGCCGATCGCAACGCCTTGAAGACGCCGCCTTTCGGCAGCATGCAGATCGCATAAAGGAGATTTAGATGAGTCACTCCGATACCTTCCTCTCCGGCCTGACGGTAACGCGCCGCGACCTTCTCGGCGCCTTCGCCGTCGCTGCGATAACGAGCGCTATTCCCTTCGGCGCTTACGCGCAGGCGGCGGCTCCCGCCTCCGGCAAAGCGCAGGCGATCGCCGATCATTTTTCCGGTGTCACGACAATGCAGGGCGAATTCGTGCAGTTCGGCCCGCGCGGCGAACAGACCGGCGGCAAGTTCTTCATTCAGCGCCCCGGCAAGCTGCGCTTCAACTATGACGATCCGTCGCCGATGCGGGTAATTGCCGACGGCAAGAACGTCGCCATCGGCAATACGAAGCTCAAGACCTGGGATCTCTATCCGCTCTCCAAGACCCCGCTCAGCCTGCTCCTGGCGCAGCGTATCGACCTGTCGGCCGGCATGGTGAAGGGCGTGAAGGAAGAGTCCGACCTGACGACGATCGCGCTCGGCAACAATACGGTGTTTGGAAACTCGACCATCACCATGATGTTCGACCCGAAGACCTACGACCTGCGCCAGTGGACGATCACCGACAATCAGGGCAAGGATACCTCGGTGATGATCTTCAACGTCAAAACCGGCATGCAGTTCGACGATCGCGTCTTCCGCGTGCCCTATGAGACCATTCCCGGCACGCCTCAGTCGCGCGACTGAGAGCTTTTCGGTTGATCGCCGGCCGCTTTTACCAGATCCAGATGTTTTCAGGCCGGATTAGGTTGAAAACATCCGGATCTGAATCAAAGATTTGAGCATGATGTCGTCCGAAAACCGCTCACACTTTTCGGCATCATGCTCTGTCTCTTTGTTTCCACGCAATTCCGGACGCAAAGCCGCTGCGCACTTTTGCTGGAATTGCGCTAGCGGCCGGTTCCCTCGCGTCCACCTTTGTTTTAAAGCCCTTTCATAAAGCGCATCGCGTCGAGCCGGGGTTCGGCCGGCATGCGGGCATTGGACGCGAGAGGGTATGGGGCATGGGCTTTTCGATCACCACCTGGAACATCAATTCGGTGCGGCTGCGCATGCCCATCGTCGAGCAGCTCGTTCTCAAGCACAGGCCCGATATCCTCTGCCTGCAGGAAACCAAGGTGACGAACGACCTGTTTCCCGCGGCACCGCTCAGGGCGATGGGCTATAATCACATCATCATCCATGGCCAGAAGGGCTATCACGGCGTGGCGATCGCCTCGCGCATTCCGTTGACCGAGGATCACCGGCAGGATTATTGCGGCGTCGGCGATGCGCGCCACATCTCGGCGATCTTCGAGCACGGCAATCGCCGCGTTCGGCTGCACAATTTCTATGTCCCGGCCGGCGGCGACGAGCCGGATCGCACGATCAATCCGAAATTCGGCCACAAGCTCGATTTCATCGAGGAGATGAAGCTGCTGAAAGCCAATGGCGAGGCCAACACCTCAGCCATCCTCGTCGGTGACCTCAACATCGCGCCGCTGGAGCATGATGTCTGGTCGCACAAGCAGCTTCTGAAGATCGTCAGCCATACGCCCGTCGAAACCGAGGGGCTGCTCGAGATGATGAAGCGCGGCGCCTGGCTCGATCTGATGCGCCAGCATGTGCCTGCCAGCGAGAAACTCTACACCTGGTGGAGCTACCGCGCCAAGGATTGGGAGGCCGCCGATCGCGGCCGTCGTCTCGACCATATCTGGTCGTCGTCGGATCTCGGGCCGCATCTGAAGCGGATAGAAATCCTGAAGGAGGCGCGCGGCTGGGACCGGCCCTCCGACCACGTACCGGTGACGGCGCATTTCGATTTCTAGGGCGATGCGGTTCAGCTTTTCGTAAAGCGGAGAACTGCTCTAACCGGGATCAGTTGAAGCGGTAGAACTGGCTTGCGGCCTTTGCCGCGAGTTCGGCAAGATTGTCGCGGATCCGGTTCTCGATCAGTCGGGCTGCGTCCGGATATTCCTCGATCAGCCGGTGAAAGAGGGCGCGGGTGATGCGGATGATGCTGGTGTCCTCGCGCGCTACCGCGGTGAACTTACGCTCTACCAAGGTCACCAGCGCCAGTTCGGAAACCAGGGTTCCGGGGCCGGCGATCCCCCCTGTCCTCTGCATGCCGTCGCTGCTCGTTGCGCTCAGCTCCAGGCTGCCGCTGAGGATGACATAGGCGCTCTCGGCGGGCGAGCCCTGGCGAAACAGCATCTGGCCGGCAGCGATCATGCGCCGGTCGGCGCCAAAGGCGATCAACCGCAGCTGATCCTCGTTCATGTCTTTGAACAGAGGAAGCTGCGCGAGCATGTGGATGTCGTCGGTCAGCGCCATGCGGGCTTTTCGCCTTAGAGCAATTCCAGCAGAAGTGTCTAGCGGTTTTGCCAGGCAAAGCGTGAAACGCTTTTGCCGGGAATTGCGTGAAAACAAAGAGATAGAGCACTTCCGTGATTTGGAAAAACGGAAATGCTCTAGGGTATGATCTTGTAGCCGCCGTTTTCCGTGACGAGGATTTCAGCATTGGAGGGATCGCGCTCGATCTTCTGGCGCAGGCGATAGACGTGGGTTTCCAGCGTATGCGTCGTCACCCCGGAATTATAGCCCCAGACCTCTTCGAGCAGCACGTCGCGGGTGACGACCTTCTGTTCGGCGCGGTAGAGATAGCGGATGATTGCCGCTTCCTTTTCCGTCAGCCGGATCTTCTGGCCGTTATCGGTGGTCAGGAGCTTCTGGCTCGGCTTGAAGAGGTAGGGGCCGACGGTGAAGGTCGCGTCCTCGCTCTGCTCATGCTGGCGCAGCTGCACGCGGATGCGGGCGAGCAGCACGGCGAAGCGGAAAGGCTTGGTGACATAATCGTTGGCGCCGGCTTCGAGACCGAGGATCGTGTCCGAATCGGTATCGTGGCCAGTCAGCATGATGATCGGCGCCTTGAAACCGCCCTTGCGCAGCAGCTTCACTGCCTCGCGGCCGTCCATATCGGGCAGGCCGACATCCATAATCAGCAGGTCGATCGGCGTCGCGCGGGCGGTCGCGACACCCTTGCCGGCGTTGGCTTCCTGCAGAACCGTGAATTCCTCATACAGCGACAATTGCTCCGTCAGCGTCTGCCGAAGGTCATCGTCGTCATCCACCAGAAGAATGGTGCGTGCGGTCATGCCGTTTGCGTCCTCATGTTAAGTCCCCTAGTCCTACGCCAAATTCCTGGTTTGGCAAGGATCGGGCAGCGGGCTGTTGCCGGGTCGGTTTCGATATGATTTCAATCGAAGCCCCAGACAAGGCACGACATGCGAGAAAAATGGAAAAAGCAAGGCAGAGGCGAGGTATGACGCCGTCGACGATCGTGGTGCGTCCTGCGCCGGGGCGCAAGAGCCGGGCGATCGTCCGGTTCGGCGCCATCACCGTGCCCGCTGCGATCGGCCGCTCCGGCCGCACCGTGATGAAACGCGAGGGCGACGGCGCCACGCCGATCGCCTCGATGAGGCTGATATCGGGCTTCCGGCGTGGCGAGCGGAACGGCCGGCTCGTCACTCCGCTTTCCATCCGCCGCATCCGGCCCGACATGCTCTGGTGCGATCAATCTGACAATGCCAGCTACAACCGCCTCGTCCGGGCGCCGTTCAGCGCAAGTCACGAGGAGATGCGGCGCAGCGACTGGCTCTACGATATCTGCCTGGTGATGGACTGGAACATCTCCTCGCGTGCGCGCAATCGCGGCTCGGCGATCTTCTTTCATCTCATCCGGCCGGGCTACGAGCCGACGGCGGGCTGCGTGGCGGTGAGCCTGCGCGACATGCGCCGCCTGCTGCCACACATTCGAAAGGGAACGATTGTCCGCGTCGTCTGATTGTCTTCCGGATGCGGTCACCTATATGTTTCCGGTGACCGAACGCTCCGGCTGAAATGCGTTCAGGGACGTCCGCAAGCGCGGGCGCAATTCATGCCTCGTCCAATTCTTCAAACTCCCGGAGATATATTGTGACCGCTCAACCTATCATCACTTTCCATGACGGACATTCCATTCCACAAATCGGCCTCGGCGTCTGGCAGACGCCGCAGGATATTGCCGCTCCCACCGTGCGCACGGCGATCGCCGCCGGCTATCGTCACATCGATACGGCTTCCGGCTACGACAACGAAGAGGGCGTCGGCGAAGGCATCCGCTCTTCCGGCCTCAACCGCAAAGACATCTTCGTCACCACCAAGCTCAGGAATACCGATCAGGGCTATGACAATACACTGCGCGCCTTCGACGGCAGCCTGAAGAAGCTCGGTTCCGAATATGTCGACCTCTATCTCATTCACTGGCCGTCGCCGCATCGCGGCCTTTATACCGAGACCTGGAAGGCTTTCGCGCGGATCCGGGAAGAGGGCCGCGCCCGCTCGATCGGCGTGTCGAATTTCTATCCTGAACATCTCGAGCGTATCATCGGCGAAACCGGCGTCGTTCCCGTCATCAACCAGATCGAGCTGCATCCCGACTTCCAGCAGAAAGTGGCGCAGGAAGCTCACAAAAAGCTGAACATCGCCACCGAATCCTGGAGCCCGCTCGGCCAGGGCAAGTTCATCTCAAACGCGGATATCGGCAAGATCGCCAAGAAGCATCAGAAGACGCCGGCCCAGGTCATCATTCGCTGGCACATCGACACCGGCCTCGTCGTCATCCCGAAATCGGTGACGCCGTCGCGTATCGAGGAGAATTTCCAGGTATTCGACTTCAAGCTCGATGCCGACGATATGGCCGCGATCGCCAAGCTCGACAGCGCCGGTGCCCGCATGGGACCTGACCCGCACACAGCGACCTTCTAAGCGTCGTCCCAATCATTGCCAAGCCAATCAGCGGCGGCCTCGGGAGAGATCACCCGCGGCGGCCTTTCTATGATGGGCCTGCCGCTTCAATAATTACATTTGGACGAGCCGTTGGTCGGGGTAAAACCGTAGTTGCAGGCATTGTTCAGGCGCTGCGGCCGTCCGATCGAGCCGGTATATTCGTCCGAAGCAAAGGCGCGCGAGGGATACCAATAGCCGTTCGAGCTCTTGATATAGCCGGGCCGCGCGCTGCTATAACCGCGATATCCGTTGAGAGTTGGTGCCTTGCCTTGCGCAACCTGTTGCCACAAGCCGGAAGAGACCGTCATCGGCGGTGCCGGCGGATGGATCGGCGCAGCCGCAGCGGCATCGATTGATGCCAGCGACGCGAACACGCCCAGGATGGTTTGCGGCAGGCGTCCTGCCATTTTCTGTCTCATGGCTATTCTCCCAGATCACACAACGCGGAACTTTGCTCCTGCATAATTCCTTAAATCGGAATCGATTTAAGGATGAAATTATGCAGCAATTCAAAATGTTACAGCGTCCTTTGCGCGTCTGAAAAGACGCGCGGCGCTGTAGCGCAGCCAGGCCAGTGATCGCCGAAACCGGCAATGGACGCGCGAAAGCGTGCCTGTCGAAAGTCGCGCGAGATGCGTCTGAAAGCGCCATCTGGATGAAGCCACAGGCATTCCCCGATGTCGATTGCCCGAACGGGTGAAATCGAGAATGCGGGTCATTCACTGACGAGCCCAAGAAAGCAATACCCACCAGGCGCCGAAGACAGGGGGGTGCCACAAATGCGAAGCCCACCGATGCGCAGGGGCATCGGTGGGCTTTTGATTGTCATCCGTTTTGATGGATCAGTTCCACTCGCGGATATCGACGAAGTGGCCGGCGATTGCGGCTGCGGCCGCCATTGCCGGCGAGACGAGGTGCGTGCGGCCCTTGAAGCCCTGACGGCCTTCGAAGTTGCGGTTCGAGGTCGAGGCGCAGCGTTCGCCCGGCTTCAGGCGGTCGTCGTTCATGGCAAGACACATGGAGCAGCCCGGCTCGCGCCAGTCGAAACCGGCGGCCTTGAAGATCTTGTCGAGGCCTTCGGCTTCCGCCTGTTCCTTGACGAGGCCGGAGCCCGGCACGATCATCGCGTCGACGGTTGGGGCAACCGTCTTGCCTTCGACGACCTTGGCGACTTCGCGCAGATCCTCGATGCGGCCGTTGGTGCAGGAGCCGATGAAGACGCGGTCGAGCGTGATGTCGGTCATCTTCGTGCCCGGCTTCAGACCCATATAATCGAGCGCGCGCCACTTGGAGGTGCGCTTGGTCTCGTCCGGAATGTCGTCCGGGTTCGGAACGATGCCCTGGACGGAGATGACATCCTCGGGCGAGGAGCCCCAGGAAACGATCGGCGGCAGGCTGGCGGCATCGAGCACGACGACGCGGTCATAATGAGCGCCCTCGTCGGTCTGCAGCGTCTTCCAGTAGGCGATGGCCTGTTCCAGCGCCTCGCCCTTCGGCGCGCGCGGCTTGCCCTTGATATATTCGAAGGTCTTTTCATCCGGGGCGATCAGGCCGGCGCGGGCGCCGCCTTCGATCGTCATGTTGCAGATGGTCATGCGGCCTTCCATCGACAGCGCGCGGATCGCTTCGCCGGCAAATTCGATGACGTGGCCGGTGCCGCCGGCCGTGCCGATCTCGCCGATGATGGCAAGGATGATGTCCTTGGCGGTGACGTGCGGCGGAAGCACGCCATCGACCCGCACCAGCATGTTCTTTGCCTTCTTCTGGATCAGCGTCTGGGTCGCCAGCACATGCTCGACCTCGGAGGTGCCGATGCCGTGCGCCAGCGCGCCGAAGGCGCCGTGCGTCGAGGTGTGGCTGTCGCCGCAGACGATGGTCATGCCCGGCAGGGTGAAGCCCTGTTCCGGACCGACGATGTGAACGATGCCCTGGCGCTTGTCGCTTGCCGAATAATATTCGACGCCGAATTCGGCGGCGTTGGTGGCCAGCGCTTCCACCTGGATGCGGCTTTCCTCGTTCTTGATGCCGAGGTGGCGGTCGGGCGAGGTCGGAACGTTATGGTCGACGACGGCGAGCGTCTTTTCCGGCGCGCGAACCTTGCGGCCGGTCATGCGCAGGCCTTCGAAAGCCTGCGGCGAGGTGACTTCGTGGACCAGATGGCGGTCGATGTACAGAAGACAGGTGCCGTCTGCCTGTTCGTCGACCAGATGATCGTCCCAGATCTTGTCGTAGATGGTACGCGGTGCGCTCATGGCGTTAAGTCCGTTTTTCTAAGCTTTTGGAAAATCGAGAAATGGCAGATCAGGCTCCGCCGGCCGTCATTCGATCAACGAAGTCGGCTGTTGAGCGCACCGGACACGCACGCAAAAAACCGTGCCGGCAGGCGATAGTGATCCTGCAGCACGAAAATATGCGCACCAATGCATCTGAACTTGGATTCCATGGCCCTGCATATAGCGATTTTTCGCGGCGGCTTCAATTTGAATCATCAGCAGGCGCTCTGCGGCCTCTCGGCGGCGCGGCGGGGATTGATCGCTTACCGCGACTTCATCCATTTCTCCGTCCGCCGCAGCGCCAGCGACAGGCCGATCGTCAGGATCAGATAGATATAGGTGACGATCGAATAGGTCTCGAAGAAGCGGAAGGAGCCGGCGGCATAGACCTTGCCCATCTGGGTGATGTCGGCGACGCCGAGCACCGAGACGAGCGAGCTGTCCTTCACCATCGAGACGAAATCGTTGGAGAGCGGCGGGAAGATCACCCGGATCGCCTGCGGGAAGACGACGGAGCGAAAGCGCCGGTAGCGCGACAGGCCAAGCGCCTTGGCCGCCTCGATCTGGCCGAGATCGACCGACTGGAAACCGGCCCGGAAGATTTCGGCGATGAAGGAGGAATAGCCGACCGTCAGCGCGATGATCGCTCGCCACATCAGCGAGAGATCACGCACCAGGACGGGCTCGGCCACGCCTGATGTCACCAGCGGTGAAATCAGGAAATTATAGGCTGCAACCAGAGCCGGCGCGCCGACGAAGGCGACGTAGAACAGCAGCACGAGGATCGGTATGCCGCGGATGATCTCGATGTAGAAGCGCGCAATCTGCCGCAACACCTGGCTATCGGCCATGCCAAGCAGGCAGATGCCGAGGCCGAGCACGGTGGCGAGCACGAAGGCGACCAGCGTGACGAAGACGGTGATGCCGACACCGTTGACGACGGTGCGGAAGACCTGGGCATAGATATCGTTGGCGACGATGACGACGGCAAGCACGATGCCGATCGTGACGAGGGCGACCAGCCACCAGGGATAGTCGTCCTTGACGTGTCTGTCGGGAGATGGTCGCACTGCCATCAATAGTTGCTCGGCGTCATTCGCCCATCTTGTAGTCGAGGAACCACTTCTTGTTCAGCCCATCCAGCGTGCCGTCGGTCTTGAGTGCGGCGATGGCGGCATTAACAGGGGCGACGAGGTCGGACCCTTTCGGGAAGATGAAGCCGAAATCTTCGGTGCCGAGCGGCTCGCCGATCAGCTTCAAGGCGCCGTTCGAGGCGTCGACATAACCCTTGCCGGCGGTGCCGTCGGTCAGCACGACGTCGACGTCGCCGGCCTTCAGGGCCTGGACGGTGGCGCCGAAGGTTTCGAAGAGCTTGATGCGCGGGTTCTGCTCGTTGCCATCAAGCACTTCGTAGACGGCGGTGTAGAAGGGCGTGGTGCCGGGTTGTGCGCCGACCAGGCCATCCTTGAATTCGCCGAAGGACTTGGCGTCGGTGAAGCGCTTCTCATCGCCGCGCACCAGCATGAACTGCTGCGAGCGCATATAGGGATCGGAGAAATCCACTTTCTGCTTGCGGTCTTCCTTGATGGTGATGCCGGTCATGCCGATGTTGTACTGGCCGTCGGACACCGCCTGGATCATCGCGTCCCAGCTGGTGTTCTGGTATTCGACCTTGAAATTCAGCCGCTTGGCGATCTCGTTCATCGCATCATATTCCCAGCCGATCGCCTTGCCGGATTTCGGATCGACGAACTGCAGCGGCGGATAGGCATTCTCGGTGACGACGACGACGCTCTTGCCGCCGAGATCGGGCAGTTCGGCGGCCGATGCGGCGTGGGGTAGAAGAGCAAGGGCGGCGAAGCTCGCAAGAACGGTACGACGAAACAACATTGAACGGTTCCCCAAAATTGAACGGCAAAAACTGTCACGGAAGATAGGCCCGAGGCAAGGCCGCCGGCTGCGCACCGAAGCAAAAAATAGAAAAGGCGACCCGAAGGTCGCCTTTCCAAGCAAAGAATTTTGCGTGGCGCAGGTCTTATTCTGCTGCCGGTTCCGCTGCAGCGGCGGCTGCTTCAGCGGCGGCCTTTTCAGCGGCGGCCTTGGCTTCCGCAGCTTCTGCTGCTGCCCTCTCGGCGGCGAGCGCCTGAGCTGCTGCAACCTTTTCAGCTTCGATGCGTGCCTTTTCCTCGGCAATGGCGGCGCGCTCGGCGTCGTTGAGCTTGCGGGCGCGGACGCCGGTGTCTTCAACGATACGGGCAGACTTGCCGCGACGGTCGCGCAGGTAATAGAGCTTGGCGCGACGGACCTTACCGCGGCGAACGACGTCGACGCTTTCGATCATCGGCGAGTAGATCGGGAATACGCGCTCGACGCCTTCGCCGTAGGAGATCTTGCGGACCGTGAAGTTTTCCTGCAGGCCGCCGCCGGAGCGGGCGATGCAGACGCCTTCATAGGCCTGAACGCGGGTACGGGTGCCTTCCGTGACCTTGACGTTGACGCGGACGGTGTCGCCCGGGGAAAATTCGGGAAGCGTGCGCTTGGCTTCGATCTTGGCGACCTGTTCGGCCTCAAGCTGCTGAATGATGTTCATCGTCTTAACCTTTGGTTCTTCTGAAACAGCCAGAGCGCTCGACACTGATCCTTCGGAACTGGCCTCAGGACTTTGCCCGTCAGGGCGGGAGCGGATTCGCCATTCTTTGTTTGCTGGCAGACGGGGATAAACCCCATTTCCGCGTGCGCCAATACACGAAAGGCCAGGGCTTGTCATCCCTTGGACGGCATTTTTGTGAAAAGGGCTGCGAAATCAGCCGTTTTTCTCACTTTATAGCGCCGCGCGTGTTTTCAGACGGCGCAAAGGACGCTGTAACATTTTGAATCTACGCATCGTGCTTTCCGAAATTCGATCCCGATTTCGGGGTCAATGCGTCAGCCTTTTCCAGCAAATCCGGCCGCCGCTCCCGCGTCAGCCGCACCGCTTCCTGATGCCGCCACTTCTCGATGGCGCCATGGTTGCCCGAGGTGAGGATCGCGGGGATTTCCCGGCCTTCCCATCCCTGCGGCCGGGTATAATGCGGATGTTCCAGCAGTCCGCCTTCGAAGCTTTCGTGCAGGCCGGAAAGATCGTTGCCCATGACGCCAGGCAGGATGCGGATGATGGCATCGAGCACGATCAGCGCCGCCGGCTCGCCGCCTGATAGGACGTAGTCGCCGATCGAGACCTCTTCCAGTCCGCGCGCCTCGATCACCCGCTGGTCGACACCCTCGAAGCGGCCGCAGACGATGATGACGCCGTCGCCCGCGGCGAGTTCGCGCACACGCTCCTGCGTCAGCGGCCGTCCGCGCGGGCTCATCAGCAGCCGTGGGCGGGTATCGTTTTCTGAGGCGCTGTCGATCGCACGCGCAAGAACGTCGGCCTTCAGCACCATGCCGGCGCCGCCGCCGGCCGGGGTGTCGTCAACGGTGCGGTGCCTGTCGGTGGCGAAGTCGCGGATCTGCACCGTGTCCAGCGACCATTGCCCCCGCTCCATCGCCTTGCCGGCGAGCGAGAAGCCCAGATGCCCCGGAAACATTTCCGGATAAAGTGTCAGCACGCTCGCCCGGAAAGCCATTACTTCTTCTTTTTCGGCTTGTCGGGAGTGAATTTCGAAAGCTCTTCGGGATCCTCGACCAGCCCCGCCGCCAGCGGATCGATCAGCAGCGTGCCGGCCTCGAGGTCGATCTCCAGCACCGAGGCTTCGGAGAAGGGGATCAGCACCGGGCGCTTGCCCGGACCTTTGAGTTCCAGCAGGTCGCCGGCGCCGAAATCGAAGACGCCGGTGACGGTGCCATAGCTGACGCCCTTGTCGTCGCGTGCCTCGAGCCCTTCGAGATCGGCATAATAGAACTCGTCGTCCTCCAGCTCCTCGTCCGGCAGGTTGTCCCGCTCGATATAGAGTTCAAGCCCGTTCAGAGCCTCGGCGGCATTGCGGTCGTTGACGCCGCGGAAACGGACGACGACGACATTCTTCATCTCGCGGATTTCGAGGACTTCGAAGCTGCGGCCGTCCATGCTGTGCAGATGGCCGTAGTCGCCAAGCGCACCGGGATCGGCCGTATAGGCCTTGGCGCGCACCTCGCCCCGGAGGCCCTGCGCGCCACCGATCGTCGCCATCAGAACGGGGTTTTCAAGCTTGGTCATGGGTTCCTTCATGTGAAGCCGAAAGACAGGTTTCTCATAAACGAAGTGCGTGCGATTGGAAACGAAAACGGGCGGCATGTCGCCATGCCGCCCGATCGAAGGGGGTGTCGCGATTATTCCGCGGCGTCTGCAGCAGCAGCGGCGGCGTCGGTGGCCTTCTGAGCCTTTTCGGCGGCGCGTTCCTGGGCGCGCTTGCCGGGCTTTGCCTTGACCGGGTTGTTCTTGACTTCGCGCTTGGCAACGCCTGCCTCATCGAGGAAGCGCAGAACGCGGTCGGTCGGCTGGGCGCCGTGTTCGATCCAGTGCTTGATGCGCTCGGCGTTCAGCTGAACGCGCTTCTCATCGTCCTTGGCAAGCATCGGGTTCCAGGAACCGAGGTTTTCGAGGAAGCGGCCGTCACGCGGGCTGCGCGCATCGGCGAGAACGACGTGGTAATACGGGCGCTTCTTGGAACCACCGCGGGCGAGACGAATTTTCAGTGCCATGTTCTTTACTCCTTGGGCTTTTCTTGACCGCTTTCTTGAGCGGTACGGTTATCGGGCTGCAGCGCTCTGTTCAGCGTGATCCGCAGCGATCTGCTCATGATGCCGGATGACTTCCTTGATGACGAAGTTCAGGAACTTCTCGGCGAAATCCGGGTCCAGATTGGCGTCTTTCGCCAGCTGGCGAAGGCGTTCGATCTGGTATTCCTCGCGCGCCGGGTCGGCCGGCGGCAAATTGTATTTGGCCTTCAGCACGCCGACCTCTTTGGTGCAGCGGAAGCGTTCGGCCAGCATGTGCACGAGAGCGGCGTCGATATTGTCGATCGACTGACGATAGCTCGCGAGCTGGGCTTTGACGTTTGGATCAATCATGGGGCAAGCGATCCTTTCACTTCTTCTTCGGCAATCCGGGCAATCCCGGGAAACCACCGCCAAGGCCCGGCAGCTTGGCGCCGCCGAGGCCCGACAAACCACCCGGCATACCGCCGAGACCGGGCATGCCCCCACCCGGTTTTCCAAGCCCCGCCGCTTCCGCCTGCTTCTGCAAGGCCTCGAGCTGTCGGGGATCGATATTCGAGAGATCGGGCATGCCGCCACCCATGCCGCCCATGCCGCCGCCGAGGCCCATCTTGCCGGCAAGGCCGCCCATCATCTGCTTCATCATGCCGCCTTTGCCCTTGCCGCCCATCATCTTCATCATGTCCGCCATCTGGCGGTGCATCTTCAGAAGCTTGTTGATGGCGGCGGCATCGGTGCCGGAACCGGCGGCGATGCGCTTCTTGCGCGAATGCTTGAGCAGGTCGGGATTGGTGCGCTCGGCCTTGGTCATCGACTGGATGATGGCGATCTGGCGGCCGAAAAGCTTGTCGTCGAGGCCGGCTGCGGCCATCTTGTCCTTCATGCCGGCCATGCCGGGCATCATCCCCATGATGCCGCCCATACCGCCCATCTTCTGCATCTGGCGCAGCTGGTCGGCGAGGTCGTCGAGATCGAACTTGCCCTTGGCCATCTTGGCGGCCATGGCGGCCGCCTTCTCGGCGTCGATGTTTTCCGCCGCGCGCTCGACGAGCGAGACGATGTCGCCCATGCCGAGAATACGGTCGGCGATGCGGCGGGGATGGAATTCCTCCAGCTCGCTCATCTTCTCGCCGACGCCGATCAGCTTGATCGGCTTGCCGGTGACGGCGCGCATCGAAAGGGCGGCACCGCCGCGGCCATCGCCGTCCATGCGGGTCAGCACCAGACCGGTGATGCCGACGCGTTCGTCGAAACTGCGGGCGAGGTTGACGGCGTCCTGACCTGTCAAACTATCGGCGACCAGCAGGATTTCATGCGGGTTCGAGCGCTTCTTGATGTCGGCCATCTCGACCATCAGGGGCTCGTCGATATGCGTACGGCCGGCGGTATCGAGGATGACGACGTCATGGCCGCCAAGCTTTGCGGCTTGAACGGCACGAGCAGCGATATCGGTCGGCGACTGGCCTGATATAATAGGCAGTGTGTCGATATTGGCCTGGGCGCCGAGCTGGCGAAGCTGCTCCTGGGCTGCCGGACGACGCGTGTCGAGCGATGCCATCAGCACCTTCTTCTTCTCGCGCGTCGACAGGCGATGGGCGATCTTCGCCGACGTCGTCGTCTTGCCGGAGCCCTGCAGGCCGACCATCATGATGACGACAGGGGCAGCGGCATGAAGGTCGACGCCAACGCCTTCGCCGCCCAGCATCTCGATCAGTTCGTCATGCACGATCTTGACGACCATCTGGCCGGGCTTGATCGACTTCAGGATCTCGGCGCCGACGGCCTTTTCACGCACGCGGTCGGTGAAGGAACGCACGACGTCGAGCGCAACGTCGGCCTCCAGCAACGCACGGCGAACCTCGCGCAGCGCTGCGGAAACATCGGCTTCCGAAAGCGCGCCACGGCCTGTCAGTCCATTCAGAATGGATCCAAGACGGTCCTGGAGGTTTTCAAACATCGGCTCTTCCTTGATACGTTTCGGGCGGGTTCTTACCTGCCCGGAAACGTCGTGCTTTTCCTTGACGAAAACAAGACGCAAAGCCAAAAAGCACCCGAGGGCGCATCGCGCTGTCGGGTGTTGACCTCCGGGATCTTAAGGTCCCGGTCGGCGGCTCGGAGTCATGCGGCTCGTCGCGGATTGGGCGCGATAAACAGGAAAGCCGCGCGAAAGTCAAGGCAATGCGGACAAATGACCGCATGGCGGACTTCTCGGAAGCCGTTTCACCCAGCGGTTGCAGCGAAGGTACATATTCAAGCAAATCGATGTAATGGCTCGCGCAATCCCCCAGGGTTTCAGGTTTTGACGATAAATATTCCAGTCGAGGCCTGAATTCGCTAGCAACGCCGGTTGCAAATTATTCGGCGTGTGATTCTACTTTCTACTTAAGTGCGTCCTGTAAAATGATTCGTGAATATCCTTGATGCCGAATGAATCGGCGGAGATATCGAATGTTAAATCCTGATATTGAGAGCTGGGCGCTGGCGCGGGCCCATCACATTGTCCTGAACGAAGGCCTGAATCTTGCCAAGGCGGCACAGGATCTGGATCGCAAGCGGTCCCGCTCGCTGGTCTACGAGCTGAGAAAGGTCATCACCGCAGCGATTGTCGAAGCCCATGCTGCATCCTTCGATCCCGACAGTGCGCAGCGGTAAAAGCCGAACTGCTGCCTCGAAGGGATCGGCGGGCCGCAACACCTGCCCGGCACTCACCCACTGGTAATTCCTTCGCATTTCCGCCATATACACCGGAAAGACAGACGGAATGATACCCATGAGCGCAACGGTCGAATTTGCGAGGATGAACGGGCTTGGCAACAAGATCCTGGTCGTCGACATGCGCGGCCGGCCGGACAAGGTGACGCCGGCGGCGGCGGTCGCGCTCAATGCCGATCCGCAGACTGAGTTCGATCAGATCATGGCGATCCATGATCCGAAGGCCGAAGGCACCGATGCCTTCATCGATATCCTGAATTCCGATGGCTCGAAGGCGCAGGCCTGCGGCAACGGCACGCGCTGCGTCGTGCAGGCGCTTGCCGCCGAGACCGGCAGGAAGGTCTTTACCTTCCAGACGGTCGCCGGCATCCTCAATGCCGTCGAGCACGAGGACGGGACGATCTCGGTCGATATGGGCCGGCCGGTGTTCGATTGGGACAGGATCCCGCTGGCGGAAGAATTCCACGACACCAGCCGCATCGAGTTGCAGATCGGCCCGATCGACAAGCCGGTGCTGCATTCGCCGTCGGCGATGTCGATGGGCAATCCGCATGCGATCTTCTGGGTGGACAGGGACGTGATGTCCTATGATCTCGCCCGCTTCGGACCGTTGCTCGAAAACCATCCGATGTTTCCCGAGCGCGCCAATATCACGCTGGCGCAAGTGACGTCGCCGACATCGGTGACGACGCGCACTTGGGAGCGTGGCGCGGGACTGACGCTTGCCTGCGGTTCGGCTGCCTGTTCTGCTGCCGTCAGTGCTGCGCGCACCGGCCGCACCGGCCGCAAGGTGACGATTAATGTGGCAAGCGCCAAACCGCCGGCCACGCTTTCCATCGAATGGCGCGAGCGCGACGATCATGTCATCATGACCGGCCCGGCCGAATGGGAATGGTCGGGCAGGGTCGATCCTTCGACCGGTCTCTGGTCGCGCGATGGTACCCGAGAGGCGGAGGCGCAGTGAGCGGCGTCGAGGTCATTACCTTCGGCTGCCGCCTCAACACATATGAATCCGAAGTGATGAAGGCGCAGGCTGAAAAGGCCGGGCTCAACAACGCCATCCTGGTCAACACCTGTGCGGTGACCGGTGAGGCCGTGCGCCAGGCCCGCCAAGCGATCCGCCGGGCGCGGCGCGACAATCCGCATGCCCGCATCATCGTCACCGGCTGCGCCGCGCAGACGGAAAAGCAGACCTTCGCCGCGATGGCGGAGGTCGATGCCGTGCTCGGCAACGAGGAGAAGCTGACCAGCGCCTCCTATCGTAGCCTGCCGGATTTCGGCGTTTCGGCCGAACAGAAGCTCCGGGTCAACGACATCATGAGTGTCAAGGCGACGGCGCCGCAGATGGTCAGGCATATCGACGGCCATGTGCGTGCCTTCATCCAGGTACAGAACGGCTGCGATCATCGCTGCACCTTCTGCATCATTCCCTATGGCCGCGGCAATTCCCGCTCCGTACCGATGGGAGCCGTCGTCGATCAGGCCCGCAATCTCGTCGACGGCGGTTATCGCGAGATCGTGTTGACCGGCGTCGATGCAACCAGCTATGGCGGCGATCTTCCCGGCGCCCCGACGCTCGGGCTTCTGGCGAAGACGCTGCTGAAGCAGATCCCCGATATCCGCCGCCTGCGGCTTTCCTCGATCGACAGCATCGAGGCCGACGCCCATCTGATGGATCTCATTGCCGACGAACCCCGCTTCATGCCGCATCTGCATCTGTCGCTGCAGCATGGCGACGATATGATCCTGAAGCGCATGAAACGTCGGCATCTACGTGCCGATGCGTTGCGTTTCATCGAGGATGCGCGCCGGCTTCGCCCCGAGATGAGCTTCGGCGCCGATATGATTGCGGGCTTTCCCACCGAAACCGAAGAGATGTTCGAGAATGCCGTGAGGCTGGCGGAAGAGGCTGGCATCGCCCATCTGCATGTCTTCCCCTACAGTCCGCGTCCCGGCACACCGGCCGCCCGCATGCCGCAGCTCGACCGGTCGCTGGTCAAGGATCGCGCCGCAAGGCTGCGCGCCGCTGGACATAGGCTGCATCAATCCCATCTCGATCAGATGATCGGAACCCGGCAATGGCTGCTTGTTGAAAACAACGGCCTGGCGCACACGGAGAACTTCACGCTGGTCGCGGCCCCTAGCCTTCGTCCCGGCGAACTTGTGCCGGTCACGATCACCGGCCACAATGGCAAGCATCTCGACATGCAATTGACGGCCGCAGCCGCGGCCTGACTTTCACGGAATCCTCATGGCGCTCAGTTTCATCAAAAAGGTCTTCACCTTCGGCAAGCCGGCTGAAGAACCTGTGCCTGCGGCCGTGGAAAGGGAGCTGGAACCACGTTCGCGCGACGAAGATCTGCCAATCGCGGATGATCCTGTTCTTCCGGAGGAAATGGATACGGCCGGCGGACCGGCTGCCGATATCGGCGAGGGCGGGGTCGAAGCACCGGTTGCTGAAGATGATGTCGAACCCTCAATCCTGCCCGCCGCCGACCAGCTGAGCGATATGGGTGTCGTGCCGCTTTCATTGCTGGAAGCCGAGGCAGCAGCGGAGGCGGAGGCTGAAAGCCAGACGGTCGCCGAAACCGTTACGGAAATACCCGCTTCTGTCCCTCTGGAACATCTCCCGCACGAGGCGGCAGATCCTGTGGAGACCGGAGCGCTAGAACAGCCGGCTGACCTCGAAGAGATCGTCGAAAAGCGTCCGGAAGAGGTTCCGACCGAGCCGGAAGAGATTCCGACTGAGGATGACGCAGAGCTGGATTCGCCCTCCCAGCCAATCTCCCCAGCTGCGGGGGAGATGCCCGGCAGGGCGGAGGGGGTTAACCCCATGGCAGAACCGGAGATTGGTTCTCCCATCCTCCCCAGAGGCTTTGCCACCGGCCCGAAGGTCGTCGAGCCGGAGCCCGTTGTCCTGCAGCCAAAACTCAGCTGGTTCCAGCGCCTGCGTAATGGCCTTGCACGCACCTCTTCGCAGCTGACCGGCCAGATCACCGCGCTCTTCACCAAGCGCAAGCTCGATGACGAGACGCTGCAGGATCTCGAGGACCTGCTGATCCAGGCCGATCTCGGCGTCGAGACAGCCATGCGCGTCACCGACACGCTTGCTTCCGAGCGTTATGGCAAGGATGTCACCGGCGAGGATGTCAGCCGGATCATGGCGTCGGAAATCGCCAAGGTCCTGAAGCCGGTCGCCAAGCCGCTGCAGCTCGACCTCTCGCACAAGCCGCATGTCATCCTCGTCGTCGGCGTCAACGGCACCGGCAAGACCACGACGATCGGCAAGCTTGCGGCAAAGCTTTCCGGCGCCGGGCTGAAGGTGATGCTGGCTGCCGGCGATACGTTCCGGGCGGCGGCGATCGAGCAGCTGAAGATCTGGGCCGACCGGACGAAATCCGAATTCATCGGCACCAAGCTCGGCGCCGATGCCGCCGGCCTTGCCTATGATGCCTTCGAACAGGCAAAGACGAAAAAATGCGACGTGCTGATCGTCGATACCGCCGGCCGCCTGCAGAACAAGGCCGAGCTGATGGCCGAGCTCGAGAAGATCGTCCGCGTGCTCGGCAAACTCGATCCCGATGCGCCGCATACCGTGCTGCAGACCCTCGACGCCACAACGGGGCAGAACGCGCTCAGCCAGGTCGAGATCTTCCGCAACGTCGCCGGTGTCAACGGGCTGATCATGACCAAGCTCGACGGCACGGCGCGCGGCGGCATTCTCGTCGCCATCTCCGCCAAGCACAAGCTGCCGGTCTATTTCATCGGTGTCGGCGAGGGCGTCGAGGATCTGGAGCCGTTCGAGGCCGAGGATTTTGCCCATGCCATTGCCGGACTTGGGCAATGATGCCACAGATATGCCGCCGAAAGCCTGCAAGGCACGGCCGGAAACAGGTTTCCAGGAAAACAGGTTTGAAGAACGCATGAGCACCGAAAGCGATATCACCCCGTCTGCTGCCGACCGGCATCACCCGCTGCTGAAACTGGCGCTGGAACTCGGGCCGCTGATGATCTTCTTCTTCGCCAATCTGCGCGGCCAGTGGCTGGTGGAGACCTTTCCGGCTCTTTCCGAATTGGGCGGACCGCTGTTCGTCGCGACCGGGCTCTTCATGGCGGCGACGATCATCTCGTTGATCGTTTCGAAGATCGTGCTCGGCCATCTGCCGATCATGCCTTTTGTATCGGGCATCGTCGTCGTCATCTTCGGCTCGCTGTCGATCTGGCTGCAGAACGAGACCTTCATCAAGATGAAGCCGACCATCGTCAACGCGCTCTTCGGCGTGGCGCTGCTCGGCGGGCTGGCCTTCGGCAAGTCGCTGCTCGGCTATGTCTTCAACGCCGCCTTCCAGCTCGATGCCGAGGGTTGGCGCAAGCTCACTATCCGCTGGGGCATCTTCTTTCTCTTCCTTGCCGTGCTGAATGAAGTCGTCTGGCGCAATTTTTCCGACGGTACCTGGGTCGCCTTCAAGGTCTGGGGCACGATGCCGATCACCATCATCTTCACGCTAGCGCAGATGCCGCTGGTGCTGAAGCATAGCGTCAACCTGGAAACGGAAGGCGAGAAGTGAGCGCTGTCGACTTAGAATCTCGCGTAAGACACCAGAACTTCTGGTTCGTCGCCTGCCTTGTGGTCCTGGTCATTCAGATCGCTGCCGAATTTATGATGGGCCGCGTGCCGATCTGCGCCTGCGGTTATGTCAAGCTGTGGGAGGGCGGGGTCAATACCAGTGGCAATTCGCAGCATCTGTCGGATTGGTATACGCCGTCGCACATCATCCACGGCTTCCTGTTCTACGGGCTCGCCCATCTCATCCTGCGCGGCAAGCCGTTGGCGGCAAAGCTGCTGCTGGCGCTCGTCATCGAATCCGGCTGGGAGCTGCTCGAGAATTCACCTCTCATCATCGACCGCTACCGCACGGCGACCATCGCGCTCGATTATTACGGCGACAGCATCCTGAATTCGGCGATGGACACCATCTTCATGTGCGTCGGCTTCTTCTTCGCGCGGCGCGCGCCGGTGGCGCTGACGGTGGCGATTGCCATCTTCTTCGAGATTTTTACCGGCTACATAATCCGCGACAACCTGACGCTCAACGTTGTGATGCTGATCTGGCCGGTGGAGGCGATCAAGGTCTGGCAGGGTGGGGGTTAAGACCCCTCCCCACAAGGGGGAGGGACTAACACGTGGCACCGCCTCGCAAACCAGACCAACTCACTGGATGTTCGATAGGACGCACGGAAGAGCCGCACGTTAAGTCCCTCGCCCTTGTGAGGAGGGGTCTTTTGTGGATCACTCACTCAGGAAGTCGGCTTGCCGAGCGCCTTTTCCATCGCTGGAAACAACCCTTCCTTCAGGCTGATATCGTCGAAGGGGCCGACGCGCTTGTAAAGGATCGTGCCGTCAGGCCCGACCAGATAGCTTTCCGGAATGCCGTAGACGCCCCAGTCGATTGCCGCCTTGCCGTTCGGATCGATGCCGATCGCCTGATAGGGATTGCCGAGCTCGCCGAGGAAACGCAGGGCGTTGTCGCTCTGGTCCTTGTAATTGATGGCGACGATATTCAGCCGTCCGTCCTTTGCCAGTTCTTTCAAGACCGGATGTTCATCGCGGCAGGGGAGACACCATGAGGCGAAGACGTTGACGAGGGTCAGCTTGCCCTTGATTGCCGCATCGGTCAGCGCCGGCAGGTTGGCGCCGTCGAGCGGCGGCAGGTTGAGCGCCGGCGCCTTGGTGCCGATCAGGGCGGAGGGAATTTCGGCGATGTTCTTGCCATGGAAATCCTGGTCGTAGAGCATCTTTGCGGCCGTTGCCGCAATGCCGCCGAAGACGACGAGCGGCAGCAGCGCCAGTGCGTAACGGCTCAGCCCGCGCGGCTTGGCGGCGGTGTTTTCCGGCGTGTCGTTCATTCGCCATCCCCCACACTGTCCTTGGGGCGCGCCGAACGGCGGCGGATGCCGGCAGCCTCAAGGGCTGCAAGTTCCCTGCGGCGGGCGCGGCCATCGGCCCAGGTCCATGCCGTGACGGCGATCGTCACCAGGGCTGCAAAGCCATAGGAAGCGTAGACGTAGAAGGCATGCGTCACTATTAATCCTCCCGGCTCGCCATGCGGGCGGCAAGACGGCGCTGGGCGGCAATGCGGCGGCGCCAGATCTCGTTCCTCATCGCCATGATGTGCAGCGTGAAGAAGAGCAGGGTGAAGGCGATCGCCATGACGAAGAGCGGCCGCAGGAATTCCGGATCGATCGCCGGGCCGTCGAGGCGCAGCACGCTTGCCGATTGGTGCAGCGTGTTCCACCACTCGACCGAGAATTTGATGATCGGGATGTTGACGAAGCCGACGAGGATGAGCACGGCGCTGACGCGCGCGGCCTTCGACGGATCATCGATGGCGCGGCCGAGCGCAATCAGCCCGAGATACATCAGGAAGAGGACGAAGACGGAGGTCAGCCGCGCATCCCACACCCACCAGGTGCCCCACATCGGCTTGCCCCAGAGCGAACCGGTGACGAGCGCGAGCAGGGTGAAGGCGGCGCCGAGCGGGGCAGCGGCCTTGGCGGAGACATCGGCCAGCGGATGGCGCCAGACCAGCGTACCGATCGCCGAGAGGCTCATGATCGTATAGCACATCATCGAAAGCCAGGCCGAGGGCACATGCACATACATGATGCGCACGGTCTCGCCCTGCTGGTAATCGCCTTCGGTGGCGAAGCTCAGATAGAGACCGACGATAAAACAGAGGGCGGTGATGCCGGTCAGCCACGGAATGGCGCGCGCCGCCAGCGCCAGAAACCGCGTCGGGTTGGCGAGATCACTGAATTTGCTGATGGCAAGGCTCGTTTCGCTCATGTCCGCTTCCTTACCTTGATCCGGCTTTTCCCGCAATCGAACGCCCCATCAATCCGCTGTGTTTCGCAGCGCCAGGGCGGCGGCTGCCGGGCCGATGACCGCGAAGAAGAGTGTCAGCGCAATAAGAATCAGGAAGGGCGGCAGGAAGGGGGCGGGATCCTCGACTGCGGCATAGGTGGCGCTGACGCCGAAGATCAGCACCGGGATGGTCAATGGCAACACGAGGATCGAGACCAGCAGGCCGCCGCGGGGCAGCGCCACGGCAACGGCAGCACCCACGGCGCCGATGAAGGTGATGGCGGGCGAGCCGACTAGCAGCGTCAGTATGGTCGCGCCGATCGCGGTCTCGTCCATGTTCATGAAGAGGCCGAGCAGCGGCGAGGCGATGACCAGCGGCAGGCTGGTGGCCGTCCAATGGGCGAAGCATTTGACCAGCACGGTGAGGACGAGCGGTGTTTCCTGCATCAGCATCAAGTCGAGCGATCCGTCATCGCGCTCGGCCTGGAACAGGCGGTCGAGGCCGAGAAGGGCGGCGAGCAACGCGCCGATCCAGACAATGGCGGGGCCGATGCGCGACAGCAGTTTGAGATCGGGACCGACGCCGAAGGGAATGACGGCGACGATGGTCAGGAAGAACAGCACGCCGATCAGCGCACCGCCGCCAGCGCGAATCGAGAGTTTCAGGTCGCGGAAGAAGAGGGCGGTCATGCGGGGCAGCTCTCTAGATGTGCGGTGGACGGGGCACCCCCCTCTGCCCTGCCGGGCATCCCCCCCACAAGGGGGGAGATCGGCTGGATGCTCTTGCTTCCCCAAACAATCGGCCATCCAAATCGGCAATCCGGTTGCGAGGCGGGAAAGCTGAGCAGCTTGTGATCTCTCCCCCTGTGGGGGAGATGCCCGGCAGGGCAGAGGGGGGTAGCCACACCGAGATACATCAACCCCATATCCCCGCATCCACGCCGGCAAAGCCCGTCATCTTCAATTCCTGCGCATTCCTCAGCCCCAAGGGCTGATGCGTTGCCGCCAGCACGATGCCGCCCTTTTCCAGATGCGTCATGATCAAATCGGCAAACAGCCGGTCGGCGCTGGCGTCGAGTGCGGCGGTCGGTTCGTCGAGGATCCAGACGGGGCGGTGGGCGACGAGCAGCTTGGCGAAGGCTATCCGGCGCTGCTGGCCGGCGGAGAGATAACCGAAGGGAAGGTGGGTGATGCCGGAAAGACCGACGGCGTCAGTGGCGTCCTCGACGGAAAGGGCGGCGGAGCCTGTATTGCCGAGAAAGGTGCGCCAGAAATCGAGGTTTTCTGCAACCGTAAGTTCACTCTTCATCGCATTTCGATGGCCAAGGTAGTGGCTGACCTCGCCGGGATCCCTGCCTCCTAGGCTCTTTTCGCAGTGAAATATGACAGTGCCTTTTTCCGGCCTGAGGAGGCCGGCGACGACACGCAGCAAAGTGGACTTTCCCGATCCATTTTTTCCGGTCAGGACAAGCGCCTCGCCGGCCGCCAAGTGAAAGGAAATGTTAACGAAAATGAGATCCTCACCGCGCCTTGCAGCCAGATTTTCGGCGGTGAGATGCATGCGTCGGCTCTTTCCTGGTTTCGGCTTGCAGCGGGGTCAAAAAATGTCCGATTTTGACTGTGCTCGGGTATGGCAAGTTTTTAGGAAATTATCTATAAGACCTGCAACCACGCCAGCGGTCGGCGTGAATTTCATCCTTGCGCCGAACTTGGAGCGTCTGTTCCACGTGCGGACAGCGGAAATGGCCGTACCCGCATCCTGATGTGCATTAAGTGCATAGGCGTTCGCACGACTGTGTTGGCTATCAGAAACGGGGTATCTCGTGTCTAAATCTCTTGACAGTTTCAATTGTCGTTCCACGCTTTCCGTCAACGGGAAGGACTATGTCTATTACAGCCTGCCCAAGGCTGAGGCAAACGGTCTGGCCGGCGTGTCGAAGCTTCCCTATTCGATGAAGGTGCTGCTCGAAAACCTGCTGCGCTTCGAAGACGGCCAGTCGGTCACCAAGGAACACATCCTGGCTGTCGCCGAATGGCTGAACAACAAGGGTGCGGTCGAAAACGAAATCGCCTATCGCCCGGCGCGCGTGCTGATGCAGGACTTCACCGGCGTTCCCGCCGTCGTCGATCTTGCCGCGATGCGCGACGCGATGGTGTCGCTCGGCGGCGATCCCGAGAAGATCAATCCGCTTGTTCCCGTCGATCTCGTCATCGACCACTCCGTCATCGTCGACGAATTCGGCACGCCGCAGGCTTTCGCCAGGAATGTGGAGCTGGAATACCAGCGCAACGGCGAGCGCTACCGCTTCCTGAAGTGGGGCCAGCAGGCTTTCAAGAATTTCCGCGTCGTGCCTCCCGGCACCGGCATCTGTCATCAGGTCAATCTCGAATATCTCGGCCAGACCGTCTGGACCAAGGAAGAGGACGGCGAGACGATCGCCTATCCCGATACCTGCGTCGGTACAGACAGCCACACGACGATGATCAACGGTCTCGGCGTTCTCGGCTGGGGTGTGGGCGGTATCGAAGCGGAAGCTGCGATGCTCGGCCAGCCGGTCTCGATGCTGCTGCCCGAAGTCATCGGCTTCAAGCTGACCGGTAAGCTCAAGGAAGGCGTCACGGCGACCGACCTCGTTCTCACCGTCGTGCAGATGCTGCGCAAGAAGGGCGTCGTTTCGAAGTTCGTCGAATTCTTCGGCCCCGGTATGGACAACATGCCGCTCGCCGACCGCGCGACGATCGGCAACATGGGTCCGGAATATGGCGCGACCTGCGGTTTCTTCCCGGTCGACGTCGAAACCATCAATTACCTTACCATGTCCGGCCGCACGCATGACCGGATCGCGCTCGTCGAAGCCTATTCGAAGGCGCAAGGCATGTGGCGCGAGGGCGATGGTTCCGAGCTCGTCTTCACCGACACGCTGGAACTCGATCTTAACGACGTCGTGCCGTCGATGGCCGGCCCGAAGCGTCCGGAAGGCCGCATTTCGCTTGAGAATATCGCGACCGGTTTTGCCGGCTCCATGGATGCCGACTACAAGAAGCCCGGCCAGTTGAACAACCGCTATGCGGTTGAAGGCACCGACTTCGATCTCGGCCACGGTGACGTGGCGATCGCTGCCATCACGTCGTGCACCAACACCTCCAATCCGTCAGTGTTGATCGCCGCCGGCCTTCTCGCCCGCAACGCCGTTGCCAAGGGCCTAAAGACGAAGCCGTGGGTGAAGACCTCGCTGGCACCTGGAAGCCAAGTCGTCGGTGAATATCTCGCCAAGTCGGGCCTGCAGGCCGACCTCGACAAGCTCGGCTTCAACCTCGTCGGCTTCGGCTGCACCACCTGCATCGGCAATTCCGGCCCGCTGCCGGCACCGATCTCGAAGACGATCAACGACAAGGGCCTCATCGTTTCCGGCGTTCTCTCCGGCAACCGCAACTTCGAAGGCCGCATCTCGCCCGACGTGCAGGCGAACTATCTCGCATCCCCGCCGCTGGTCGTCGCTTATGCGCTTGCCGGTACGGTGCAAACGGATCTGACCAAGGAGCCGATCGGCGAGGACCATAGCGGCAACCCGGTTTATCTCAAGGACATCTGGCCGACCTCGAAGGAAGTTCAGGAATTCATCCTGAAATACGTGACCCGCGAGCTTTACGAAAGCAAGTACGCCGACGTCTTCAAGGGCGACGTCAACTGGCAGGCCGTTCAGATCCCGCCGGGCCAGACCTATGCCTGGGACGACAATTCGACCTATGTGCAGAACCCGCCCTACTTCGTCGGCATGGGCAAGAAGGGCAGCGGCGTTTCCGACATCAAGGGCGCCCGCGTCCTCGGCCTGTTCGGCGACAAGATCACCACCGACCACATCTCGCCGGCCGGTTCGATCAAGGCGGCATCGCCGGCCGGCGCCTACCTGATCGACCACGACGTCGCCGTTGCCGATTTCAACCAGTACGGCACGCGCCGCGGCAACCATGAAGTGATGATGCGCGGCACCTTCGCCAATATCCGCATCCGCAACCACATGCTCGGCCCGAACGGCAAGGAAGGTGGCTACACCATCCATTACCCGTCGAAGGAAGAGACCTCGATCTACGACGCCGCGATGCAGTACAAGCAGGAAGGTGTGCCGCTCGTCATCTTCGCCGGTGTCGAATACGGCAACGGCTCCTCGCGCGACTGGGCTGCCAAGGGCACCAACTTGCTCGGCGTCAAGGCGGTGGTCGCCCAGTCCTTCGAGCGCATTCATCGTTCGAACCTGGTCGGCATGGGCATCATCCCCTTCGTCTTCGAAGAGGGCACGACCTGGCAGAGCCTCGGCCTCAAGGGCGACGAACTCGTCACCATCGAAGGTCTGGAAAAGATCAAGCCGCGCGAGAAGAAGATCGCCAGGATCACCTATGGCGACGGCACCGTGAAGGAGGTTCCGCTGCTGTCGCGCGTCGATACGCTCGACGAGGTGATCTACCTCAACAATGGCGGCATCCTGCAGACGGTTCTGCGCGATCTCGCTGCCTGATTTTTAAGAGACTTATTTGATAATAGCCGCCGGAAAGCAATCTCCGGCGGCTTTTCTTTGGTGCGACGACAGTATTTGGACGGGCTCACGATGATTTGTTTTATGCAAGTTCCCGTCGAGCTACGTCTCACCCGTTCGTGACTTTTCGTTTGGACCCGGAAGGATTATTCGTACGTTCATATGTCAGGGCCCCCGGTTCAAACATGCCGTCGGCGCTGAAAAAGAGGTGCAGGTGAATGTCCCCCCGTTTTTTGATTCCGCTGATTGCCGGCGTTGTTCTCTCAGGCCCGCTACAGGCCGAAGACGGCACGCCGAAAGGTGTCGTCGAACTCTTCACGTCGCAGGGCTGCTCCTCCTGTCCTCCCGCTGATGCCGCTTTCCGCAAGCTGGTGAACCAGGGCGATGTCATTGCGCTCGCCTATCATGTCGATTACTGGAACTATCTCGGCTGGGCCGATACGCTGAGCTCCAAGGAAAACACCGAGCGGCAGTATGGCTATGCCAAAACGATGGGCCGCAGCAACGTCTACACGCCGCAGGCCATCGTCAATGGACGCGACCATCTGGCCGGCGCCGATCTGAATGGCATCAACAGCAAGATCGACACCTATAGCAGCGAAGGCAACGGGCTGACCGTTCCGATCAGTGCCGCGATGCGCGGCGACGAGCTGGAGATCAAGATCGGCGCGGGACAGGGCAAAGCCAATGTCGTCATGGTCTATTTCGATAAGGAAAAGACGATCGACGTCGAAAAAGGCGAGAACAGCGGCCAGAAGATCTCCTATCTGCACAGCGTCACCAATGTCGAAACCGTCGGCATGTGGGACGGCAAGGCGACCAGTCTGACGCTGCCGGCCAGCGTCCTGCAGCGGCCGCAGCTCGAGGGCTGCGCCATCCTGCTGCAATCGGCGACCGCAGACGGCGATCCGGCGGCGATCCTTGGCGCGACCGTGGTGATGGCTGGCAAAAATATCTGAGATTCATCCGGTTGCGGATGAAGTGCTGGGGCGGCCCGGCCGAGCGTATTCGGGGCTGGGGTTAAGGTCGATACGCTCCGCCGGGCCCTTTGGCGCGCTGGCGCCAAACTGGAATTCATAAATCTCCTGCAAATGAGGCGCTGTTTTGACTGAAATGCGGCGCTGCGGAGAAAGCGTTGACCTGTCCAGCGCATCATGCTTTCCGAAAATCGAACCCAACTTTCGCAAGACATGATGCGCTGACTCAAAGTGCTACAGCGTCCTTGCGCGAGAGACGTGCGGCGGAATGTGACGGCTGGCACTCTTGCAATTTGCGGCGGCTCGGGCAAACTGTCACCCTCCTGTCACATGTGGAGGCCTTGTGAGACTGATGACAGATCAGCCGGATTTGCGACACGGCGAAAGCCGTTCCGTCGACCACAGTTCCTCAGTCGTCGTCGATCTCAGGGAATACAAACAAAGCAAGGACCCGCTTCCGGTGACCTTCCACCGGCGCGAACTGGACGCGATCCTCTGGATCTACGGCCGGATGGTCGGTGATGGTGAATGGCGCGACTACGCCATCGATCACCTGAAGGACAGGGCGGTCTTTTCCGTTTTCAAGCGTTCCGGCGAAATGCCGCTCTTCCGCATCGAGAAAAACCCGAAGCTCGCCGCCAAGCAGGGCGCCTATTCCGTGATCAGCGTCAATGGCACGATCCTGAAGCGTGGTCACGAGCTGAACCAGGTGCTGAAGGTCTTCGACAAGGCCCTGAAGCTCGTCGACAAGTAAGCCATATCAGCCGTTAAACAGCGTGCCGGGATAGACGGACGGGTCCGGATCGGTGCTCATGCCTTCGCCGAGCGCGCGCTGCATGAACATCGTATCCAGCCAGCGGCCGTGCTTGTAGCCGGTGCCCTTCATCAGACCGACCTCCTCGAAGCCGGCCGTGCGATGGAGCGCGATCGATGCGGGGCTGGCGCCGCCGATGACGGCCGCCATCTGACGAAAGCCGCAGGTGGTGCAGCGGATGATCAGTTCGGCGAGCAGCGCCTTGCCGATACGGCGGCCGCGGGCTTGCGGCGCTAGATAAATCGAATCCTCGACCAGCCAGCGATAGGCAGGACGCGTGCGGAAGGCCGAGGCATAGGCGTAGCCGAGCAAGGCCCCGTCCGTGCCGATGGCTGCGATATAGGGATATTGCTGGCCGACGATGGCCGCAAAACGTTGCGCCATCTCGGCCTCGGAGGGCGGCACGATCTCATAGCTCGCGACGCCGTTCAGGACCGATTCGCGATAGATATCGGCAATGGCGGGAATATCGGCGTTCGAAGCATCGCGCAGGAGGAAGGACATTTCAGCAGCATATCCATAAGGGCGGCAAGGGCTTTCTAAAACCATTCCGTGAAAGCCTACGCAACAAAAAAGGCGGCCGAAGCCGCCTTTTCGATCTCAGTCTGCCCTGCTTATTTACGGTTGCCCATGAACTGCAGCAGGAACATGAAGAGGTTGATGAAGTCGAGATAGAGCGTCAGCGCACCCATGATCGCCTTGCGACCGGCCACGGCGACGTCATCGGCTTCCAGGTACAATTCCTTGATCCGCTGCGTATCGTAGGCGGTGAGGCCTGCGAAGATCAGCACGCCGAGCACCGAGATCGCGAACTGCACGGCAGACGACGCCAGGAAGATGTTGACGATCGAGGCGATGATCAGGCCGAACAGACCCATCATCAGAAACGAGCCCATCGCCGACAGGTTACGCTTCGTCGTGTAGCCGTAAAGCGACAGCGCGCCGAAGGAGGCGGCGGTGACGAAGAAGGTCTGAACGACGCTCTGGCCCGTGTAGATCAGGAAGATCGATGAGAGCGACAGGCCGACGAGCGCAGCGTAGACCGCAAAGGTCGTCTGGGCGGCGGCCACCGTCATCGTATTGATCCGGAAGCTCAGGAAGAACACCAGAGCCAGCGGCGCCAGGATGACCACCCACTTCAGCGGGCTCACATAGATCGCCTGACCGAAAGCGGTCAGCTCACCATTGGCGAAGGCGAATTGGAACGACAGATATGCGGCCACACCGGTGATCGCCAGACCCAGCGCCATCAGGTTGTAGACCTTGAGCATATAAGCGCGCAGGCCTTGATCAATCATCTCGCCGGTCTGAGCGCGGCTTTGATAGTTACGAAGATCAGCCATAGTTTCCTCTTACAAGCTCCGATGGAAATACGGTGTCGGGGTTTTCGACCCGGGCGCCGCTGCGGAGCTCCAGCATGCCTGCGGATAATATGAGGCTTTCGCCCTTTGCAAACAAGAGGCTTGCAAAGGCTCGGTCGGTTAAATCGCCGTAAGGTGAAGGGTTTGGGTGCCGCTGCCCGGTCAAAGCTCGCGCAAGACGGGGGCCGCCTTCTGCCCGAGGATGCGCCAGGTGCCGATAAGGCCAATGCCGACGGTCAGGACGAGCGCGGTCACAAGCGTCAGTCCCGCCACGTCGGGCAGAAAGGTCGACGGCAGACGCATGATGCGGGCGACGATGAACCAGGCGGCGACGCTGCCGGCGATCAGCGCGAAGATCGCAGTCGCGAGGCCGAGGATCAGATATTCGTAGCTGAAGGCGCGGATCAGCATGGCGCGCGTGGCACCGAGCGTCTTCAGCACCACCGCATCGTGGGTGCGCGCCCGGTTTCCGGCGGCAAGCGCGCCGGCAAGGACGAGGATCGAGGCGATCAGGGCGACCGAGGCCGCAGCGCGGATTGCGGTCGCGAGCTGTGCGACCAGCTGGTTGACGATATCGATCGCGTCCTTGACGCGCACACTGGTGATCGTCGGATAGGTGTTGGTGACGGATTTCAGGATCGCCGCATCTTCGGCCGGTGTCGAAGAGGGATCGGTCAGCGTCGCCAGCCACGCATGCGGGGCGCCGCGGAAGGTATTCGGCGAGAAAACCATGACGAAATTGATCGACAGCGATTCCCACTCGACGCGGCGCAGATTGGCGATCTTCGCCGTGATGTTGCGGCCGAGCACGTTGACGGTCACCGTATCGCCGAGCTTGAGACCGAGTTCATGCGCCTCTTCCGAGGAGAAGGAGACGAGCGGCTCGCCGCTGTAATCCTTGTCCCACCATTTGCCTTCGGTGAGGGCGGCGTTCTCCGGCAGGTTTTCGGCATAGGTGATGCCGCGATCGCCGTTCAGCACCCAGCGGCCGGCGGCCGGCACGTTCATCTTGGTGACGTCCTCGCCGTTGAAGGCGATGATCCGGCCGCGCAGCATCGGCACTTCGACGAGCTTGCCCTGCGGCGCTTGGCCTTGGACGAGATCGCGGAAGGCGCCGACCTCGGCGCTCTGGATATCGACGAAGAAGAAGTTCGGCGCACCCTCGTTCATGCGGCCGGTCAGCTGCTGGCGCAGGTTCCCGTCGATCAGGGTCAGCGTCACCAGCAATGCGAGGCCAAGGCCGAGCGAGAGCACGACTGAGGGCGTCAGTGCGCCGGGGCGGTGGATGTTGCCGATCGCAAGCCGCAGCGCCGGCGAATTGACGCGCGGGCTGCGGCGCGCGAGCCAGGCGATCAGCGCGGCGACCAGGCGCAGGACGACAAAGGCGAAAACGATCGCGCCGACGAAGACGACGGCGATGAAGCGGTCATAGGCGGTGAGGATGGCAAGGCCGGCAAGGGCGGCCATGAACAGGGCGGCTAGCAGGATGTAGGGCCAGGAGGGCAGGTGGCGGGCCTCGAAGCCTTGCTCGCGGAACAGCGCGGTCGCAGGCACTTCGCGAGCGTGGCCGAGCGGCAGGATGGCAAAGGCGAGCGTCGTCAGGATGCCGAAGAGCGTCGCCAGCAGCAGGGCGCCGGGATAGAGGGTCGGCACGGTCGAGACCGGCAGGAATTGTGCCAGGAATTGCGCGGCAAGCATCGGCGACAGGGCGCCGATGACGAGGCCGATCAGGATCCCGCCGAGAGCGATGATGGCGATCTGGAAGAGATAGATCAGAACGACGACCTGCGCCGGCGCACCGAGACATTTGAAAGTGGCGATGGTGGTGCGTTTGGAATCGAGGAAGGCGCGCACTGCATTGGCGACACCGACGCCGCCGACGATCAGCGCGGTGAGGCCGACCAGCGTCAGGAACTGCGAGAAGCGGGTGATGTTTTCGGTGAGCGAGGGCGCGGCACGGTCGCTGGTGCGGATCGCCCAGCCGGCGGAGGGGAATTCCTTCGAGGCGCGCGCCTGGATGCCCGACATCGCGGCCTTGTCATCCAGCCGGATCTTGTAGGCATGTTCGACCAGGCTTCCCGTCTGGATCAGCCCGGAGGCTTGGAGCGCCTGGCGGCTGACAAGCAGGCGCGGCGCAAAGCCGAAACCTTCCGACAGTGCGTCCGGCTCGGTTTTCACCGTACCGGTGATGCTGAGCTTGACGTTGCCGAGCAGCAATTCGTCGCCGACCGCGAGCCCGAGCCGATCGAGAAGCAGCGGGGCTGCGACCGCGCCATAGGTGCCGCTTTGGCCCGAAAGTAGTGCTGCAAGCGGATAGTTCGGCTCGGCGACGAACTTGCCGTAGAGCGGGTAGGCGTCGTCGACGGCCTTGACCTCGACCAGCGCCTGATCGGACCCGTCAGGCTTGCGGGCCATCGAGCGCAGGCCTGTCGACACCGAAACGGTGCCGAGGCCTTCGAGGAAACCGATTTCCTCAGGCGTGGCTTCGCGGTTGTTGAGTTCGAAACGGACGTCGCCGGCCAGCAGTTCCTGCCCCTGCGAGGCGATCGTGTCGGTGATCGACTGCGAAACGGAATTAACGGCGGCAATGGCGCCGGTGCCGAGCGCGATGCAGGCAAGGAAGATGTAGAAGCCGCGGATGCCGCCGCGCAGCTCGCGCAGCGCCAGGCGAAAAGCGAGCGAGACGCGTGGCGTGATGATCCTCATGCGATCGCCGCTTCGGTGCGGCGGGCGGCGCTGTCGCCTTCGATCCGGCCGGAGCGGACGCGAATCTGGCGCGAGCATCGGTTTGCGAGCGAGACGTCGTGGGTGACGAGAAGCAGGGTCGTGCCGCGTTCAGCCTGCTTGGAGAACAGAAGGTCGGCGATCTGGCGGCCGGTCTCGGTGTCGAGATTGCCGGTCGGCTCGTCGGCGATCAGCAGGGCAGGCGAGGGGGCGAGCGCCCTGGCAATCGCCACGCGCTGCTGTTCACCGCCGGAAAGCTGACCGGGATAGTGGTGCAGCCGTTCGCCGAGCCCGACCGATTTCAGCTCGCGATGAGCGATCTCGAAGGCGTTGCTGACATTGGCGAGCTCGAGCGGCACGGCGACGTTTTCCAGCGCCGTCATGTTGGCGATCAGGTGAAAGGACTGGAAGACGATGCCGATGTTGCGGCCGCGGAAATCGGCGACCTGGTCCTCGCTGAGGCTATGGAGCGGCGTATCGTTGATGTTGATTTCACCGCTGTCGAGCCTTTCCAGCCCGGCAAGCACCATCAGCAGGGTCGATTTGCCGGAACCGGAAGGGCCGACGATGCCAACGGATTCACCGGCCGCGATATCGAGATCGATGCCCTTCAGCACATGGACGGAGGCGGCTGCGCTACCAAGGGTCAGATCGGCGCCCTTCAACTCGATAATGGTTTTTGCCAACAGAAATCGCCCTATATATGTCCGTAATCGAATGGCCGCATAACGGCACTTCGCCAATCTAGGGAAGCTAGCATGAGATTTAAAGTTGCCGCCCTTCAATTCACCGTCATCGCCGTCTCGCTGATCCTTGCCACTGCAGCCAATGCCCGGACAATCAATCTCGTCGGCTTTGGAGACAGTTTGATGGCGGGCTATCAGCTGCCGCTCGGCGACGGCTTTCCAGAAAAGCTGCAGGCGGCCCTGAAGGCGAAGGGGCTCGATGTCACCATTGCCAATGCCGGGGTCTCCGGCGACACGACGACAGCAGGGCTTGCGCGCGTCGACTGGTCGGTGCCCGACGGCACCGATGGCGTCATTCTCGAGCTGGGCGCCAATGATGCGTTGCGTGGTATCCCGCCGGAGGAGAGCGAGAAGAATCTCGATCAGATGATTACCCGGCTAAAGGCGCGCGGGATTGCCGTGCTGCTCGCCGGTATCATAGCGCCGCCGAACATGGGAGCGGATTATGCCGCACGATTCAACCCGATCTATCAGAAACTCTCGGAAAAACATAAGCTTCCACTCTATGCCTTCTTCCTCGACGGCGTCGCGCTGGAGGCCGGGTTGAAGCTTGAAGACGGCATGCATCCAAATGCTAGAGGTGTCGACGTCATGGTCGAAAAGATGGAGCCTGCTGTCACAAATTTCGTCGAAACGATTTCTTCTGTGAAGAAATAGGGGCTTGCGCGGTTATTGATTGCATGATTCCGTGTGAGCACCTGCAAAAGATTCGGGGAGTGCTCGTGATGCCGAGACTGTTTACCGCCCTCGAAATTCCGCGCAATGCGGCGATGAGTCTTTCATTGCTGCGCGGTGGCCTCCCCGGAGCACGATGGATCGATGTGGAGAATTACCACATCACCCTGCGCTTCATCGGTGATGTCGACGGCCGCACGGCCGATGAAATCGTTGAACGCCTCGACCGGATCGACCGGCCGGAATTCCAGTTCCGGCTGGAAGGCATCGGTTCGTTCGGTTCGAAGAAACCACATTCGGTCTGGGCCGGCGTCTCGCAATCGCCTGAAATGTATGCCCTGCAGGGCGAGATCGAGCGCATCTGCCAGCGCATCGGCCTGCCGCCGGATCCCCGCAAATTCATGCCGCATGTGACGCTGGCGCGGCTCAAATCCTCGCGGCTCGACGATGTCGTGCAATATCTGGCCGGACGCGGCAACTTCCACACAGCAACCTTCACCGCACCGCGCTTCGTGCTGCTTTCGTCGCGCGAATCGGTCGGTGGAGGGCCTTACCTCACCGAGGAAGTGTTCCCGCTGCACGAGGCACGCTCGACGCCCAGCGTTTCGAGCAGCCTGCAGCAGCCGGTCAAGAGCCTGGTGTAGACCAACTCGAAACCATCAGGGCCGCCATAATAGGGATCGGGAATATCCTCTCCCGTTCCCAGTGCGGTATCACCGAAAAGGTGGATATTCGCTCCATGCGGCGCGCTCTTTTTGAGCGCCGCCAGGTTGTCGCGGTCCATGGCGAGGATCAGATCGAAATCCCTGAAATCCCTCGACTGAATGCGCCGGGCGCGCTGCCCCGATATGTCGATGCCGTGGTTTTTCGCGGTGGCGATCGAACGCCGGTCGGGCGGATCGCCGTCATGCCAGCCGCCGGTGCCGGCGGAAGCGATGGTAAAATCGCCGGTCAAGCCTGCCTCGGCGACGAGATGGCCAAAAATTCCCTCCGCGAGCGGAGAACGGCATATATTGCCCATGCAAACGAAGAGGATGCTGATGCGTTTCATCGGTAACCTGTCTGACAGAGAAGAGGACCATGGCATGAAAATGGAAAAACTGGAACGGACGGCAGCCGAGGCTGAGCTGGCCGAGCTTTCGGGCTGGGTGCTCAATGATGCGGGTTCGTCGATATCGAAGACGTTCAAGTTCGCAAATTTCGTCGAGGCTTTCGGCTTCATGACGCAGGCAGCGCTTGCGGCCGAGAAGCTCAACCATCATCCCGAATGGTTCAATGTTTATTCCCGGGTGGATGTCACGCTGAACACGCATGATGCCGGCGGGCTGACGGAGCTGGATTTCAAGCTCGCCAAAGCCATGGAGAAGGCTGCGGCGCGACGTGTCGTTTGAAAGCGGGGCCGATTGAAAGACTGGGCGCCGTCACCATATGTTCGCATGGACAAAAGGGATGCAGGGATGGACGAGGTCAAATTCGGGGAAATCCTGTTGCCGGGCGACGAGGACACGCAGAGCCGGCGCGAGAAGACCGTCAGGCAGAAATTCTGGCCGACGTTCCGGCGGGCCGTGCGGCAGATCCCGTTCTCGCGCGATGTCGTCGCCGGTTTCTATTGCGCGCTCGATTCGCAGACGCCAACGAAGGTGCGCGGCGTGCTGCTTGCAGCACTCGCCTATTTCGTCATGCCGATCGACATGATCCCGGATATTTTCGCCGTCATCGGCTTTTCCGACGACATCGCCGTGCTTTCGGCCGCTTTCGCCATGGTGCGCGGCCACATCCGGCCGGGCCACTATGAAGCCGCCGACCGCGTTCTCGCCGATCGGCCGGAAGAAGCGATGAAGACGATTTAAAGCGCATCGCGGCGAGCCTTTTGGCGAGATCGCATCAGGCGATTTCGCGTTCCAGCACCTTGCGGAGCTTGCCGAAGGCAAGTCGGATACGCGACTTTACCGTGCCGAGCGGCAGTCCGGTCGCTTCGGCGATCTCCGAATGCGATTGACCGAGGAAGAAGGCGGCGCGCAGCATGTCGCGCTGTTCCTCCGGCAATTGGCCGACGGCGGCGCGTATCTTGGCGTCGCGATCGTCATTGGCGATCATTTCTTCCGCGCCGATATCGGCCGGCGGTTGCAAGGCCGGATCAGTCTCATCGAAGATGCGGGTATTGGCGCGGCGCTGCATGTCGATGCGGCGGTTGCGGGCAATGCGGAAAAGCCAGGTCGAAAGGGAAGATCGCGTGGCATCGTAGAGCTCTGCCTTGTGCCAGAGCACGATCATGATCTCCTGGACCAGTTCCTCGGCCTCGCCTGATGTCATCCTCTGGCGCATCAGCCAGGCCTTCAGGCGGGGTGCGAAATAGTCGAACAGGATGGAGAAGGCCTGCTGGTCGCGATCGTCCGCGACGGCCTTCGCGAGGGCAGCGAAACGCTGTCTTTCCTCGGCATCCATATCTCCTCACCAGCCCCCTGCGACAATAATTTCGTCCCGGATTTCCAAGTCTTACTGAGGTACAACGGATTTGGGAAAGGTCAAACTCTTGCCTGAATCTTTGTGTCTTAAATTCAGCCGAACGGACGGCCAGTGCCATTGGGGCACGGTGTCGCGGTCGATACCGTCAAAGGGGCGAAAATTGACACTCGAGCTGAAATGACACAGGCACATACAAATCGCAGCTATTGTTGACCATTTGGTAACCTGAATTAAGTCAAAATAAAGCAGATCGTGATTATGCGGCGCCCGCTATGATCGCTTCGGGCCTTGAATCGCAAGAACCGGCAGGAATCCATGTTTGTAAAAAGTATCGTATCCGCTCTCGCACTCACCCTTGTTATGGCCGGAGTTGCGACAGCGCAGCAGGCCGCGCCGAACCGCATCCAGCAGTTCCAGGCGTGGGGCGCTTACTCCTACAAGTCGGGCAACAGCACCGTCTGCTACGTGCTTTCCGTTCCGACGGCAAAGCAGCCGGCAAGCGTCGACCACGGCGACAATTTCTTCATCGTCTCTCAGCGTCCGGGCCAGAACATCTCCTACGAACCGCAGGCGATGATGGGCTACACGGTCAAGGAAAATTCGAAGATCAACGTCGTCATCGACAACAAGACCTTCGTGATGTTCACCAAGGACAAGGCCGGATGGGTCGAGAACGCGGCGCAGGAGCCGGCCCTCGTCGCCGCGATGAAGACCGGTCATTCGATGACGGTCAACGCCGTTTCGCGCAAGGGCACCGGCACCTCCTACAGCTACTCGCTCTCGGGTATCTCGGCTGCGCTGAAGCAGATCGAAACCTGCAAGTAAGCGGTCCTTTAGGCCGAAGAATTTCATGGGCCGGCCTTGCGCCGGCCCATGCCGTTTCCATCTATGGTGACGCGCGGGCAAAATGATGCTAAAGCCGGCGCCAACAGCGGACAGATCGCGATTTCAGTCGCCGTTCCGCCATTCAATTTCTGCCAATGTGCCGTCATGCACCCGCCAGTCTTCCGGCTTAGCCCTGAAGTTCGCAGGGTTTGCGGGGCGGTTACGTGTTCGAATTCGGGATGAAAGACTATGTCCGTCATGGATGCGATTGATGTCATCAAGCCTCAGGCGCCCCGCGCCGCTTCCGGCGTCGAGAAGCCGTCCCTGATTGGGCTGTCGCGTGAGGAGATGGGCGCGGCACTCCGGGAAAAGGGTGTGGCCGAGAAGCAGATCAAGATGCGCGTCTCGCAGCTCTGGAACTGGATCTATGTGCGCGGCGTCTCCGACTTCGACCATATGACGAATGTCGCCAAGGACATGCGGGAGATGCTGAAGCAGCATTTCACCATCGCGCGTCCCGAGATCGTCGAGGAGCAGGTCTCCAACGACGGCACGCGCAAATGGCTGCTGCGCTTTCCGCCGCGGGGCGCCGGGCGTCCCGTCGAGATCGAGGCCGTCTACATTCCGGAAGAGGGCCGCGGCACGCTCTGTCTTTCCAGCCAGGTCGGCTGCACGCTCACCTGTTCCTTCTGTCATACCGGGACGCAGCGTCTGGTGCGCAACCTGACGGCGGAGGAAATTCTTTCGCAGCTGCTGCTTGCCCGCGACCGGCTTGGGGACTTTCCGGACCGTGAAGCGCCGCAGGGTACGATCATGCCTGCCGAGGGCCGTAAGGTCAGCAACATCGTCATGATGGGCATGGGCGAGCCGCTTTATAACTTCGATGCTGTCAAGCAGGCATTGCTGATCGCAACGGATGGTGACGGCCTGTCGCTGTCCAGGCGCCGCGTGACGCTTTCCACTTCTGGCGTTGTGCCGGAGATCTTCCGCACCGGCGAGGAAATCGGCGTCATGCTGGCGATTTCGCTGCATGCGGTGCGCGACGATCTGCGCGACCTTCTGGTGCCGATCAACAAGAAGTACCCGCTGAAGGAGCTGATCGAGGCCTGCCGGTCCTATCCAGGTCTTTCGAACGCGCGGCGCATCACCTTCGAATATGTGATGCTGAAGGATGTCAACGACGGCCTGGAAGACGCCAAGGGGCTGATCAAGCTCCTGAAAGGCGTGCCGGCGAAGATTAACCTCATTCCGTTCAATCCCTGGCCCGGCACCAATTATCAGTGTTCCGACTGGGAGCAGATCGAGAAGTTCGCCGATTTCATCAATTCGGCAGGTTATGCCTCGCCGATCCGTACGCCGCGCGGCCGCGATATTCTTGCCGCCTGCGGCCAGTTGAAATCGGAATCGGAACGCATGCGCAAGACCGAACGTCTGGCCTTCGAGGCGATGATGATCGCCAATCACGGCGCCGACGACTGATCAGCAAGTTTGATCCTTGCTACAATTCTCCGCGATTGATTTCAGGGGGCGCTTTTCCTAAAAGTGCCCCCAAAATCATTCAGGAGGATCCCCATGCGCCCGATTTTGCTCGCTCTTGCCGCCACTTTGGCCCTTTCCCAACCCGCAAAGGCTGATGACGTCACCGTCGCCGTGACGGCGATCGTCGAACATCCGGCGCTGGATGCAGCGCGCAAGGGCGTTCTCGATGCGCTGACGGCCGCCGGCTACAAGGAAGGCGAGAACCTGAAATTCGTGTTCGAATCGGCGCAGGGCAATCCGGCGACGGCAGCCCAGATCGCCCGCCAGTTCGCCGGTGACGAGCCCAATGTCATCGTGCCGATCTCGACGCCATCAGCCCAAGCGGTCGTTTCCTCGACGCGTGACATTCCTGTCGTCTTCACGGCTGTCTCCGATCCGCTCGGCGCCCAGCTCGTCAAGAACATGGACAAGCCCGGCGGCAATGTCACCGGCCTCTCCGATATGTCGCCGGTCGCCGAGCACCTTGCGCTGATCAAGGAAATCCTGCCCGATGTGAAAACCATCGGCTATCTCTACAATTCCGGCGAGGCGAATTCCGTTTCGCTGCTCGCCGTGCTGAAGGCTGAAGCCGAAAAGGCTGGCCTGAAGGTGGTCGAATCGGCCGCCACCAAGTCGGCCGAGGTCCAGGGTGCGGCACGCGCGCTCGTCGGCCGCGCCGACGCGATCTACATTCCGACCGACAACACGATCATCTCCGCGCTCGAAGGCGCTGTCGCGGTGGCCGAAGAGAGCAAGCTGCCGCTCTTTACCGCCGATACGGATTCGGTTTCGCGCGGCTCGATCGCCGCCCTCGGCTTCAACTATTATGATGTCGGCAAGCAGACCGGCGAGATCGTCGTGCGTGTGCTGAAGGGCGAGAACCCGGGCGATATCGCGGTCAAGACTGCCGCCGGCAGCGACCTCGTCGTCAACAAGGCTGCGGCCGAGAAGATGGGCGTCACCCTGCCGCAGAGCGTGCTTTCCCGCGCTACCAAAGTCATCGAATAAACAAGGCGACTGCCGTCGCTGATCGAGTTTGCAGCCGCTCCGTTCCACACGGGGGCGGCTGATGGTATTAAAAGCCTGATATTTCGCGCAGGGCGCGGAGCGGAAACGGACAGAAGAGGGGCGGAAGCCTTGAGCCAAATCGCATTCTGGGGGGCCGTCGAACTCGGACTGGTCTATTCCTTCGTCGCCCTTGGGGTCTATCTCGCCTTCCGTGTTCTGGATTTCCCCGACCTGACGGTCGACGGCTCCTTTCCGCTTGGTGCAGCGGTGACGGCCGTGCTGATCATTGCCGGTGTCAATGCTTGGCTTGCGGCTCTGATCGCCATGGCGGCGGGTGCCGCCGCGGGCATGGTGACAGCACTGCTCAACGTGCGCTTCAAGATCCTCAATTTGCTTGCCTCGATCCTGACGATGATCGCACTGTTTTCTGTCAATCTGCGCGTGATGGGCAAACCCAATGTCGCCCTCATCAATGCCGACACGATGATCAGCCCGTTCTTCGGCCATGGCCTTCGCGATTTCTACGTGCGGCCGCTCTTCGTCGGTGTTCTCGTCGTCGTCGCGCTCATCCTGGTCTGGCGTTTCCTGGAAAGCGATGCCGGCCTGGCAATGCGGGCGACCGGCGCCAATCCAAGAATGGCGCGGGCCCAGGGCGTCGATACCAGCCGGCAGATCTATCTCGGCATGGCGATCTCGAATGCGCTGGTGGCGCTCGGCGGCGCGCTGTTTGCCCAGACGAACGGCTTTGCCGATGTCACCTCGGGCGTCGGCACGATCGTCGTCGGTCTCGCTGCCGTTATCATCGGCGAGACGCTGCTTGGGCGGCGCGGTCTGCTGATCGCGTTGATCGGCTGCGTGCTTGGCTCGATCCTCTATCGCATCGCAATCCAGCTGGCGCTTTCGAGCGACGTCATCGGCCTGCAGGCGTCCGACCTCAATTTCGTCACCGCCGTGCTGGTGACCGTGGCGCTCATCCTTCCCCGTTTGCGCGGGGGTGCCGCGTCGTGATCAACCTCAAGAACATCAAGGTCGTCTTCGGGCGCGGCACGCCGCTGCAGAAGCAGGCGCTCTCGGGTGTCAGCCTGACGATCGAGGAAGGCTCCTTCGTCACCGTCATCGGCTCGAACGGCGCCGGCAAATCGACGCTGCTCGGCGTGCTCGCCGGCGATGTGCTGGCAAGCGAAGGACAGGTGCTGATCGGCAATAGCGACGTGACGCGCAAGACGACGGCGGCGCGCGCCGGACTTGTCGCCCGTGTCTTTCAGGACCCGCTGACCGGAAGCTGCGGTGCCTTGTCGATCGAGGAGAACCTGGCGCTTGCGGCGCGCCGCGGCGAACGGCGCGGGCTCGTTTCGGCGCTTGGCGCAAAACGGCGCGACCATTTTCGCGAGAGGATCGCCGAGCTCAATCTCGGGCTCGAGAACCGCATGAAGGACCGCATGGACCTGCTTTCCGGCGGCCAGCGGCAGGCGGTCTCGCTTGTCATGGCGACGCTGGCGGGCTCGGAGGTGCTGCTGCTCGACGAACATACGGCGGCCCTCGACCCCGGGATGGCAGAATTCATCATGGGCCTGACCCAGAAAATCGTTTCCGAGCGCAAGTTGACGACGCTGATGGTGACGCATTCGATGCGCCAGGCGCTCGACTATGGCCACCGGACGGTGATGCTGCATGGCGGTGAGATCGTGCTCGACGTTGCCGGCGACAGCCGCAAGACATTGCAGGTCGAGGATCTGATCGCGATGTTCCGCAAGATGCGCGGCCAGACGCTGGATGACGATGCGTTGCTGATCGGTTAGCGGGCAGCTGATCATTTCACGACCGCGGGCGGACCGTTTCACGACCGCGGGCGGATCGATCAAACGACCGCGGGCGGATTGCTGCTGAAACACGAGCGGCGCTGCGATCCAAATATCAAATCTTCTGCTGAAAGAAGATGATATCGGTGATCATATGCCGCTCGTCCTCAGAGGCTAGAGCCTTTCCTGGCCAGATTGAAGCATTCTGTTGGCTCAAACGGAGTCGGATGGTCGACCGGCCGGCGCGCGTCGTAGCCAAGCTCTACGGCCAAGCCGGCCGGTCGATCAGGCGGCCCGTTTCAGCCAACCCGAAGGGCCGGGCATCTTTGCGCCAGGATCAGAGGCGATCGGCTCGGACGTACCAAGGGGTATGCCCTTCGCCAATCGCCTCTGCCCTGACGAAAACCTGCTCCGGCAGAATGATTCAATCTAACCCGGAAAGGCTCTAGGGGACCGTCATCAAGAGCAGACTTCCACCAGCACGCGATGGCCGTACTGGTTGAGCCATTCCGGTTGGCACTGTTCCGGGTAATAGTCGTCATCGCCGAAGAACAGACGATTTCTATCATGGAAGGCGAAACGGCCGTCGCGATGTCCGCCAAAAGGGCCGGCTCCGCCGAAATTATGCGCTCCGAAGCCGCGATCGGCGAAATTGCCGCCGCCCATATGGGAACCGCCGCCGAAGTGGCCGCCATCACGCGAGAAGCCGCCACCGCCATGGCCTCCGCCGCCGTGAGCTAAGGCAGGTGTTGTCGCTGTAAGGGACGTGGCGGCAAACGTCAGCGCAACAACCCCTGCTGTTATGATATTGCGGAACGTAATCATGGACTTATCCTTTCAAGGTAGCTCTTCGTGAGCCGTAAAGGACATGTGGGCAGCGAAGGTGGCGTGGCCTAGCCACAATTGCCGACTTACGATCATATGTTGATCACAAGTAATCGCGCGAAAGGCATGGAATAATTTTGGAAGACGACGAAATTCGCAGTCACTGCCTGCTCCGGCATGGCGTCTCGCGAGTATTGGTGTAGTTGGCGGCGGATCGTTTCACGACCGCGGGCGGATCGATAAGCCGACCGCGGGCGGATTGCTGCGCAACCGCGGGATTGCTTCGCAACCGCGGCTATCTCGCCTGGGTGAGCAGGATCTTCGCGGCAAAGATCGAGAAGACGCCGGCGAAGGTGTAATCCATGCCGCGCAGCACTTTCTTGTTGTTCTGCAGCCAGGAGGCCAGCCAGTCGGCGGCAAAGACGACGCTGGCATTGACCGGCATGCCGATCAGGATGAAGCAGAAGCCGAGGAAAAGCAGCTTTTGGGTGACGGCGGGATCGCCGGCGCTGACGAATTGCGGCAGGAAGGTCATGAAGAAGATGATGACCTTGGGGTTCAGAAGATTGACCCAGAAGCCTGACGAGATGTTCGAAAGGGCGGTGCCCTTCTGCTCCTCGACCTTGGCGACGGTGAGCTTCGAGCCGAAGCGGATCGCCTGCACCGCCAGCCAGAGCAGATAGGCGGCACCCCCGGTCTTCAGGATCAGGAAGGCGGTCGGCGAGGCGGTGATCAGCGCCGAAATGCCGAAAGCGACCAGCATGGTGTGGACGACGATGCCGAGGCTGGTGCCGACGACGACGAAGAGGGCCGCCTTCTTGCCCTGGGCCAGCGCACGGCTGATCGACAGCGTCATGTCGGGGCCGGGGGTTGCCGCAAGCAGCAGCGTCGCGGCGGCAAAGGCGAGAAGGGTCGGCAGGCTGGGCAGAAAATCCATGACACACTCTGAAAGCCGGAAAGGATCTGGGGATCTCTTACCCGGCTTTCAGAAAATTACCAATCAAACCTTCTGATGGCGCCGATTACTTCTGGTCGAGGAAGGCCTTGAACTTGTCGGCGTAGTCCTTGTGCCAGCGTGACAGCGGCGGACGGTTCTCGATGATATCGCCGGCCGCCCAGGCCATCCGGCGCTCGTCGACCGGACGCGCGACGTCGTTGTCGGGGCAGAGAATATAGAAATCGCTGCGTTCGAGGCTTTCGACCATGAAATCGACGGTCTGTTCCGGCGTCCAGGCGGCAGCCGGTTTTTCGGCGCGGTCGCCCTTGGTAAGGCCGGTGAAGACGAAGCCGGGGATCAGAAGATGGGCGGAGATCTTTCCGCCTTCGGTGTTGCGAAGCTCATGCTGCAAGGCTTCGGTGAAGACTTTCACACCTGATTTGGAGATGTTGTAGGCGGGGTTGCCGGGCGGCGTGGTGATGCCCTGCTTGGAGCCGGTGTTGATGATCAGGCCTGGCTCGCCATGCGACAGCATCTTCGGACCGAAGGTGCGCGTGCCGTTGATCACGCCCATCAGATTGACGGCGAAGATATTGTCCCAGTTCGCCTGCGGGCTGAAGATCGAGGTTTCCGGGCCGATGCCGGCATTGTTCATCAGCACGTGCACACGGCCGAAACGCTGGAGCACGGCGCGTTCGAGCGCTTCCAGAGATTCCTTGACTGCGACGTCGGTCTCGACCGCCATCACATTTTCCTCGCCGGCAATGGCCTTGAGTTCGTTGGCGGCGTCGGCCAGCCGATCGCCGCCGAGATCGGCAATGGCGACGCTCATGCCGCGTCCGGCGAAATATTTCGCCGCGGCAAGGCCGATGCCGGAGGCGCCGCCGGTGATGACGGCAACATTGGATTTCTTGAAAATGTCTTGAATATTCGTCACGGGGCAGCCTCTCCTCGAGCATTTGCGGACGCTGGCGAATATGGGCTCTGCTTTCGCGGTGTCAAACGGTATCGGCACCATCGCCGTCGCACTTGGTCTTGCGTCACGCGCCAATCTCGCTAAAAGTGCCGCGACACCGGGTTTTGCCGGCCTTATGCAACGGACCTCATCATCATGGCATCATACAAAGACGTGAAGAAAGTCGTTCTCGCCTATTCCGGCGGCCTCGACACCTCGATCATCCTGAAGTGGCTGCAGACGGAGCTCGGCGCCGAAGTCGTCACCTTCACCGCCGATCTCGGCCAGGGCGAAGAGCTGGAGCCGGCGCGCAAGAAGGCCGAGATGCTCGGCATCAAGGAGATCTACATCGAGGATGTGCGCGAGGAATTCGTCCGCGATTTCGTCTTCCCGATGTTCCGTGCCAATGCCGTCTACGAAGGCGTCTACCTGCTCGGGACCTCGATCGCCCGTCCTCTGATTTCCAAGCATCTGATTGATATCGCCCGCAAGACGGGTGCGGATGCGATCGCTCACGGCGCGACCGGCAAGGGCAACGACCAGGTCCGTTTCGAACTGTCCGCCTATGCCCTGAACCCCGACATCAAGATCATCGCGCCGTGGCGCGACTGGGCGTTCAAGAGCCGCACCGATCTGCTGGCCTTTGCCGAACAGCATCAGATCCCGGTTGCCAAGGACAAGATGGGCGAGGCGCCGTTCTCCGTCGATGCCAACCTTCTGCATTCCTCCTCCGAGGGCAAGGTTCTTGAGGACCCCTCCCAGGAGGCGCCTGAATATGTGCATATGCGCACCATTTCGCCTGAGGCTGCACCCGACAAGGCAACGACCATCAAGGTCGGTTTCGAAAAGGGTGATGCGGTTTCGATCAACGGCGTGCGCATGAGCCCGGCGACGCTCTTGGCTGCGCTCAACAATTATGGCCGCGACAACGGTATCGGCCGTCTCGACCTCGTCGAGAACCGCTTCGTCGGCATGAAGTCGCGCGGCGTCTATGAGACACCAGGCGGCACCATCCTGCTTTCGGCGCATCGCGCCATCGAATCGATCACGCTCGACCGCGGTGCCGCCCATCTCAAGGACGAGATCATGCCGCGTTACGCCGAGCTGATCTATTACGGTTTCTGGTTCTCGCCGGAGCGCGAGATGCTGCAGGCGCTGATCGACAAGAGCCAGGAGCATGTCGAAGGTGAAGTAACGCTGAAGCTCTACAAGGGTAATGTCATGGTCATCGGCCGTGAAAGCGAAAAGTCGCTCTATTCCGACAAGCTCGTTACCTTCGAGGACGATCAGGGCGCCTACGACCAGAAGGATGCGGCCGGCTTCATCAAGCTTAACGCGCTGCGCCTGCGCACGCTCGCCAAGCGCAACCTCGTGAAGTAATCACGGTTCGCTTTTGAACTGGATATGAGCCCGCCGGTATTGCCGCGCGGGCTTTTTCGTGGAGTGAGGTGGCAAACGCCACCAAACTCTAGAGCGTTCTGGATGGCCGGATTGCAACAACAACGGACATCGGCTCGGCTTGGATAGACGACCGCTACGGGGCCGACGGCGGACCGTCCGCTGCGAGGACACCTAGCACGAAAGCGGACATGCGAGGCCTCGGTGCGAAGGTCCGGGATCGGCCCGGAGCAGTCGTAGGCCACGAGTATGACGTACGGCTCGATTTGGCGCTCATCGCGGACGTTGCGCACCGACGCCTTCTCGACGCGAGTTAACCGGAAGTTCGCGTAACGACGGTGCCTCTCGCTTTCACAGGGAGGGGCCATGGGTGATCAATTTCCAAGCCAAGCCCGTAGGTCGATGGACGAACGGGCTTTTTGCAGCGGATTGCCGTCACGAAAGGGCGGCGGTTGAACGATTGCAGTCTATCCAGACGATTTCGACGGGCGGCGCCGAAAGAGCTGATCCCAGATGTCGTACCCCGCAGGGACAATCCCGATCAGCAGTGCAGCGGCCAAATCGAACCGTGGAACAAACGCCAGGATGACCGCGCAGAACGCGACAAGCGTCACGAATGCAAATATTGCAAAAAACCGGCTTCTGTTCATCGGTCTATCCTTTCGGAATGGGCCAGACACTGCGTCATCTCTGTACTCCATAGAGTAGATTCGGCAGCATGTAGACGATGCTCGGGAACAGATAGATGACCACCATGCAGAGAATGACGATCAACATATACGGCATCATGCCGCGGAAGATGTCGGTCAGTTTGACATGCGGAGGCGAGACGCCCTTCAAGTAGTATGCCGACATCGCCATGGGTGGTGATAGGAAGGCCGTCTGCAGGTTGATGGCCACGAGGATACCGAAGAACAGCGGATCGATCCCGAAATGCGGCAGCAGCGGAATGAAGATCGGGATGAAGATGACGATGATTTCAGTCCATTCCAGAGGCCAGCCGAGAATGAAGATGATGATCTGGGCCAGGATCAGGAACATCAGCGGCGACATGTCCAGGCCGGTCACGAAGTCACTGATGAACTGTTGGCCGCCGAGATAGGCGAATACCGATGCGAAGGTCGCCGAACCGACGAACAACCAGCAGACCATCGCGGTCGTTCGCGCCGTCAGATACACCGACTCCTTCAGTCGCTGCCAGGTCAGCGCCCGATAGGCCGCAGCAAGCGCCAGTCCCCCCAATGCGCCGATTGCGGCGGCTTCCGACGGCGTTGCCAGGCCAAAGAGAATGGCACCCAGCACCGCAAGAATCAGAAAGGCGAGCGGCGCGAAGGATGTAAGCATCATCCAGGCGAGTTGGACCGGCGTGTGCTCGCCCACATCTTCTTTCGTTGGCCGCGGCGCCAGTTGCGGCTGCAGGATTGCTCGCACCACGACATAGATGAGATAAAACCCGGCCAGGGCGAGGCCGGGCAGGAGCGCCGCCGCATACATTCGGACAACCGAGATCCCGGAGGTGGCCGCATAGACGATCAGCAGGATGGAAGGCGGGATCAGGATCCCGAGCGTGCCGCCCGCGCAGATCACGCCCGTCGCGTAGCGCACGTCATACTTTGCCTTCAGCATCGCTGGTAGGGCGAGCAGTCCCATCAACGTCACCACGGCCCCGACGATGCCGGTTGCCGTGGCAAAGAGTGTGCAGGTGGCCAGGGCGGCGACCGCCATCGAGCCGGGCACCCGGCGCGTGACGCTGAATAGCGTCGAGAACAGCCGATCGACGATGTTGGCTCGCTCGACGATGTAGCCCATGAACAGGAACAGCGGGATAGCCGTCAGCACGTCGTTCTGGATGACCGAGTAGGTCTGGTTGACGAACAGATCGAAGATCCGGTTGTTGAAGAAACCGCCGATCCAGGTCTCCGCCAGTGTAAAGGCATCGCCGCCGGATTCGAGCGTGCGGTCATAGCCGCGCCACATGCGGCCGGCATCGAAATAGGCATAGTATCCGAAGCCGACACCCAGAGCCATCAAGGTGAACGCCACCGGGAAGCCGAGGAAGATGGTGAGGATCAGGATGAGGAGCATCCCGACGGCGATATGTGCATCCGTCATTGAGCGTCCCGATCCCGTGGTTCACGTCCAGCGTCAAGTTCCCGCGACGGAAGGAAACCCTCGTCCTCGGACTTGAGCACGTCCAGGCTTTTTGTTTCCAGTAGTACCTTTTCGAGTTCTTCGACATCTTCGGCCTGCTTCGGCCATTCGCCCGTCCTTATGCAGAGAATGCAGCGGAAGACCTGCGCCACGCCCTGCAGGAACAGGAGAATGCCGGCGGCGACGATCACGGCCTTGAACTGGAAGATCGGCACACCGGCGGGACTGTTGGAACTGACCTCCAGGTAGCCCCAACTGCGTGCGGCATATTTCCAGCCCGAGAACACCAGCGCGGTTATACCGGGAAAGAAAAAGATGAAGTACAACACCAGTTCCAGCCTGGCCTGCGTGCGCGGTTTCCAGAGCCGGTAGATGAAGTCGCCGCGCACATGGCCATCACGCGAGAGGGTATACGCTCCCGCCATCATGAAGATCGTTCCATAGAGCATGTAGCTCAGATCGAAGGCCCAGGGGGTCGGCGCGCGAAAGAGGTAGCGTGCAACAACCTCATAGCCGACGCCGAAGGCCATGATGAGTATCCCCCACGCGAACACCTTGCCGAACCACGCCGACAAATCGTCGGCGAATGCAATGTAACGGAGCATGCAAGCGCCTCCCTACCTCGATGAGGGACGAGGCCCGGAAATACCGGGCCTTCACCATCTATTTTCCGAGGTTCAATTTTCCAGGGAAATAGTGCTCATAGGCGAGTGCGAGATCGGCGGAGTTCATCAATTCGTAGTACACGACCCTCTCCACCCACTGCCGCTGACTGTCGAGCACCTTCTTCATGAACGCATCCGCTTCAAGCGTGGGGATGATCTCATCCCAGGCCTTCAGTTGCGCATCCAGAATTTCCTTTGGAGTACGGTGCACGGTCACGCCATGTTCGGCCTGGAGTTTTCGAAGGTCGCTTGAATAGTTGTCCATCGCGGACGCTGTATTCGCCGTGCTTGCTGCCTCCACGCCATATTCCAGGATCGCCTGCAGATCGTCGGGAAGGTCGTCAAACACATCCTTGTTGAAGAGGAACTCGAAAGATTCGCTCGCTTGATGGTAGGACGACAGCATGTAGTTCTTGGCGACATCCTGCGAACCAAACCGTATGTCAGAGGAGGGATTGTTGAACTCGAAGGCGTCGATGACACCTCGCTCCATTGCCGGCACGATCTCGCCGCCCGGAAGTTGAGCGACGCTCATGCCCATATTCTGCATGAGATCGGCGGCGAGCCCGACCGTACGATATTTGAGGCCGTTGACGTCGTTCACGGTCGCGACCTGGTTCTTGAACCAGCCGAACGGCTGCGCGGGCATCGGGAAGCCATAGAAGCCGTAAAGGTTCAGCCCCATGATGTCCTGGGTGAGTTCTCGGTAGAGATCCTTGCCGCCACCTTGATGGAACCATCCGAGCATGGTGGTTGCGCTGCCGCCAAATACCGGCCCGGTACCGAAGAGGGAAGCTGCCTTGTGCTTTCCGTACCAATAGACGGGAACGGTGTGGGCTGCGTCGATCACGCCATCGTTGACGCCGTCGAGCACCTGAAACGCGCCGACGACCGTACCGGCAGGCATTAGTTCGAACTTCAGGCGTCCGCCGGACATTCGTTCGACCCGTTCGACGTACTGGCGGGCAAAATCCATCCAGATGTCCGACGCGGGCCAGGATGTTTGCATTTTAATGACGGTGGGTGCCTGGGCCAGCACGGCCGGGGCGGCAAGAGCCCCAACTGCGGTTACTCCAACGAGCGTAGATGCTCCCAGCAACTCTCGACGCGATACTGCCTTTTTGTTCATTGTTCTTCCTCCCTGGATTGTTGTCGAATTCTCCCTGCATTTCCTGGTGGTCTGCCAAGTTGAAGAAGAGGGCTCCCAACCTCTTCGCGATCAGTATCAACAACTGATTGTTCTCATTTGTCAATTATGCACACTTTTTGCAATTCTGACAGACGTTCAAGTGTTGTTGATGGCAGCTTGGGGCTGTGGTCCAACGGCCAAGGCACAGTACCGCTGCTCCGCGTTGTCCGGGCTACCTCAGCGAAAGAAAAAGCTGCTTTCGCCCGTCGACGATGAACTGGAGCCATGTGCTGAACTGGAACCATGTGCTCGTTCTTGATCGCCTTCGTCCCAAGTCGATTAAGCCGACAAGAGCCGACGTCCACACATGGCGCACAGATGTCGTCTCGTCAAACCAATGCTATGGCCGCTTTCGGGGAGCGGCAACAATTGCCTCTATGACCGAGAAGAGGCGCATTGCTGCCGTGGTCGAGGTCGCATATCGGCCCAAAGCGCACAAGAGGTTGCTCTGTCGTCCTTGCTGGCGGGGCTCGTCCATTCGAATTCTGGACGTCAAACTACCCACCTAGCCTATGATTCCGCGGAGTTCGTCGTTGCGCCAGGCGCTAGAAAATCTTCTCGGTGGGAAGTCCGAGTGCGAATGAACCCGCGTATTGCGCCTGGGCTCCGGGCTGCATCGGATGATAGCGAGCGCCCTGTATGTCACGGAAGCAGCGCTCCAGCCCGTTCTCTCGATAGAATGCCGCGCCGCCTGCGACCTCCATTGCAAGCTCCGTCACCTCGATAGCGTGCCGTGCGACCAAGGAACGGCCGATCATAACCTCGTTGACGGTTTCCGCGGACGGTTCGTTTCGAGCAACTACCTCTAACATCCAGCGATGCGCGATCTGTGCGGCCCTCAGAGACGTTTCCATGCGCCCGACCAACCCGATCACATGATCGCTGTTGGCCTTGCTACGGACCATCTTGACTGCGATGTCGCGGGCGCTCTCGGCGACGCCAAGATAGACCGCGTAGATCAGAGGAAACGCGATCATGCCGATGACTTGAAATACTGGATGCCATTGCCCCGCGCTTCTGGAAAATGCGACACTCGCATCCGGCACGAAGAGGTTTTCGATGATGATATCGTTTGACCCGGTTCCCCTCATTCCAAGTGTTCGCCACGTATCCTCTATCGAAACCTCTGGCGATGCCATGGGAACGCCGAAATGAATGACGGAGCGCGCGCCGTCCTGTTCTTCATAAACGGCACCGGTCATCAGGATGTTTCCTGCCGCCGCGCCGGAAGTGAAGCGTTTACGCGCGGTGATCCGGTATCCGCCATCAACTTTCATGGCCTTGCCCGATCCGCCGATCCAGTCCGATCCGCCGCTCGAGAGCAATATGATTTGCTCCGATGCAACACGTCTCAGGAGCGGCTCCACCGCGGCCACCTTTTGATGCCGCCAGCGCCAGGCGGGGATGGCGACTTGATGGGTATGCATGGAAAAGGCAAGCGCAGTGGACCCACATGCACGAGCAATGGATTTGAGCATCTCAGAAAGTTCGGGCACTTCCGCGCCCAGCCCGCCCAATTCGATTGGAACGCCTGCCCGCACGAGTCCAGATTCCTTTAGAAGCGCGTAATTCTCGCCGACGAAGGTGTTGCTCTCGTCGATCGATGCGGCGCGTTGCGCGATGGTGGGCAGGACCGAATTGGTTAGTTCGATAATGGTCCGACCGCCGGCAAGGTTCTGTTTTGGTTCTGTAAGCCCGAGCATATCAATGCCTCCTATCTCGTGAGGATTGAGACTCTGCGCTCGTTTCACAATTGCGGCTAGTACACGAACTGTACTGAACCCCGCCGCCGTATGGCCAGGCAAGGAGCATTTGGCGGACCGGTTGTTTTGCAATATTGTGCCTGATCCAGACCGGTGGAGGTCCTTATGGTAGAGCGTGACGGCTACGGGCAATTCTGTCCAGTATCAATGGCGTCGGAAATCCTCTGCTCGCGGTGGACGACCTTGGTCGTCCGCGAATTCCTTTGCGGATCGACGCGCTTTAATGAGTTGCGTCGCGGTCTACCAAGAATGTCTCCGGCACTCCTATCAAAACGACTGAAAGAACTGGAACAATCGGGCGTCATCACGGTGACAAGGAGTGCGAACGGCATTACCGATTACCAACTCACGGCAGCGGGCGAAGAATTGAGACCTCTGATCATAGGTCTCGGAAATTGGGCTCAACGGTGGATGGAATCGCGACTTTCCTTGAAGAATCTCGACCCTTCTCTGCTCATGTGGGACATGCGGCGGAGCCTCGATACAAGAAGACTTCCGACCCACCGTTGTACGATACAGTTTCTGTACCCGGAACTTTCGGCCGCGCAAAAAAGCTGGTGGCTTGTGGTCGAAAACGGAAAAGTCGATCTCTGCAACTTCGATCCGGGCTATGATGTAGACCTTCTCGTTGAAGGGTCGCTCCGTTCGATGACCGCAATTTGGATGGGCCTCACGACCATTCGTCAGGAAACCGATGCAGAAACGCTGAAACTTGAAGGGGACAGGGTCCTCGCGCGCGACATGCAGGAATGGCTCGGTCTTAGTGTGTTTGCCAAAACCCCCCGGATGAGGGCTTGAACCATCGAAGGCGAGTGGTTCTGACGGATACAGCCCAGCAACGAAGACCCGTCACCCAGCCGGAAAATTGGCACGCACTCCTGCAGAAGCCGATCCCCGCTCTTGGCGCATAGCCGCTCAATCGAACTGCTAAAACCGGAAACGTTTTCCCTAAGAGGCACGGCCCCGCACTCTGTCAAATCTCTGTATGCTCCGCTAGTTCCAACGCATCCTCGATGTCCACACCAAGATACCTGAACCGTGTTCTCGATCTTGGTATGTCCGAGCAGGATCTGGATTGCTCGAAGATTGCCCGTCGCTTTGTAGATCATCGCGGCAGCCGCATCCTTCAACAACGAACAGAAGTCCGCCTCGGGTCGAAAGCCGCCTCCGGTAGCGTTTGCTACCTAATCCCACTCTTCGTGGCAGTGCACCACCCTTGACGGACGGCCGTGATCGCTTAGTCTGCTGTCATCATCCTCCGGAGCATTTCCATGACGCAGTCTTTGCTCTTCGGCGCCTTTCTGGCGGCCCTCTTCTACGTGCTCATTCCAGGCCCCGCCTTCCTGCAACTGCTCGGCATTGGCGCCGGGCAGGGCCGCAAGGCCGGCGCCTTCTTCATGATGGGGCATCTGGTCGGGGACCTCATCTGGTCGTCGCTGGCGCTGATCGCGATTGTCGGCGCAAAGACGATCGGAACCTTGGTCTTCGACCTGCTCGGCCTTGCCTGCGGCTTCTACCTCGCCTGGATCGGCTGGAGCGCCGTCAATGCCAAGCCGAAAGCGGAGGGACAGGCGCTGGTGGTGGTCGAGCGACCGTTTCGCCGCGGTCTGATCTTCGGCGTCACCAATCCGAAGGGTTATCCGGTGGCGCTCGCCACCTTCACCGCACTGGTTGCAGGCTCGGCCGGCGCGCTCGATTTCGAGGCGTTGCCGGTGCTGCTTGTCGTGTCATTCGTCGGTTTCGTGACTGCCGACATCATCCTGATTGGCATCATCGGCGCCGGTACGGTGCGGCGCTTCTATCGTGCCCATGAGCGATTGATCGTGCGCTGCTCCGGCGTGCTTTTCATGGGATTTGCCGCCCAGGCGCTCTGGCACGCAACGCCCGGCCTGCTCGGCTGGCGCAAAGCCTGACCTAGATTTTCGGCATCATGCTCCGATCAGCCATCCAGGAAATTGACGATCGATTTCAGCGTCTGGACCTCATTGGGATCGCCGATCGACATGGCGATCTGCAGCTGATTCTTGTAATAGTCGAGGAAATTGAAGCTGGTGCCGTCGGTGACGCTGGAGAGATCGATGATATTGCCGAGCGGATCGATCGCATGCATCGGCAGCGGTTCGGAGATCGCGGCGTAGGTGCTTTGATCGATCAGGCCACTGTCGAAACCTTGGCGTGCGTAATTGCGCAGTTCTCCAGGGCTGACCGCGGTGAAATCCGGGCCTTCGCCAACATCGTCTTCGATCTGGAACGAGGCCGGGGCGGGAGCTCTGGTCTCGATTTGAATATCAGAGGTCTTCGAACTTTTTGCGTTATTAGGATTGTTTTTAAAAAGCAAACTCTGAGAAGACCGCACAGAAAAAATTTCCATGGCGCATGTCCCCTTACAAGAAGATCACCTGGAAACTAGCGCTTGCGCGTGATTCGCGTCAATCGTTAACGATTGGTTAATTTTCACGTATCAATTGTTGTCCACCAGATTTGGCAGGCGCCCGCCAGATTTGGCAGGCGAGGCAAAAGGTCCTTCCCGGCAACATACCAATTCTATGACGGCTCTCCTATATTGACGATCCATCTGCATGCCAAAAGGAATTCTCCGATGCCTTCTCCACATGATTTCAATCCGGCGCTGGTGACCTGGGACGGTCTTCACGGCTTGCCGCGTTTCGATGCCCTGGATGACGGTGATTTTGCCGCCGCCTTCGAAGCCGCTCTTGCCGCGCATGAAAGGGAGATCGACGAGATCGCCGGAAACGGCGATGCGCCGACATTCGACAATACGGTCGTGGCGCTGGAGATTGCCGGCGATGCGCTGTCGCGTGTCTCGGCGCTGTTCTGGAACAAGGCAGGCGCGCATACCAATGATGTGATCCAGGCGCTGGAGCGGGAAATCTCGCCGAAGATGTCGCGCCACTATTCGAAGATCGGGATGAATGCAGCGCTTTTTGCCCGCATCGACACGCTCTGGGAGAACCGCGAGACGCTTAACCTGACGCTCGAACAGACACGCGTGCTGGAGCGCCACTGGAAAGGCTTCGTCAAATCGGGCGCCAAGCTTGAAAAGGCCGAGCAGGAAAAACTCGCCGCGATCAATGAAAAGCTTGCCGGCCTCGGGACGCAATTCGGCCAGAACGTGCTGGCCGACGAAAAGGCCTGGGCACTGGTCCTTTCCGACAGCGCCGAGCTCGAGGGCCTGCCGGAATTCCTTCGCGACGCGATGGCGGCGGCAGCGCGCGAACGCGGCGAGGAGGGCAAATATGCCGTGACGCTGTCACGCTCGATCATCGAGCCGTTCCTCACCTTTTCGGAGCGCCGCGATCTGCGCGAGCAGGCTTTCAAGGCGTGGGTGGCGCGCGGCGAAAATGACGGGGAGACGGACAACCGCGCCGTCATCCGCGAAACTTTGGCACTGCGCCATCAGGTGGCGACGCTGCTCGGCTACGGCAATTTCGCCGAGCTGAAGCTCGACAATACGATGGCGAAGACGTCGGATGCGGTGAACGGCCTGCTGAGGGCTGTCTGGGCGCGAGCGGTGAAACGCGCCGGCGAGGAGGAGACCGATATCGCGGCGTTGATTGCTGAGGAGGGCCGGAACCACGAGGTCATGCCCTGGGACTGGCGCCACTATGCCGAAAAGATCCGGGCGCGGAAGTTCGATTTCTCCGAAACCGAACTAAAGCCCTACCTGCAGCTCGAGAAGATTATCGAAGCGTGCTTCGACGTCGCCGGCCGGCTGTTCGGCGTCCGGGCCGTCGAGAAGAAGGGCGTGGCCGCCTATCACCCGGATGTCCGGGTGTTCGAAATCAGGGACCGCGAAGACAAGCTCGTCGCCCTGTTCCTCGGCGATTATTTCGCCCGCAGTTCGAAACGATCAGGCGCCTGGATGAGCTCGCTGCAATCGCAGCACAGGCTGGAGCTGAAGAACGGCCGCCACGGCGAATTGCCGATCATCTATAATGTCTGCAACTTCGCCAAGCCGGCTGAAGGCAAGCCGGCGCTGCTGTCGCTCGACGATGCCCGCACGCTGTTCCACGAATTCGGCCATGCGCTGCACGGCATGCTTTCGAACGTCACCTATCCCTCGGTTGCGGGCACCGGCGTTTCGCGCGATTTCGTCGAGCTGCCGTCGCAGCTCTATGAGCACTGGCTGACGGTGCCCGATATTCTGAAGCGTTATGCCGTGCATGTCGAAACCGGCGAGCCGATGCCGCAGGCCTTGCTCGACAAGGTGCTTGCCGCCCGCACCTTCAATGCCGGCTTCAATACCGTCGAGTTCACCTCGTCGGCGCTGGTCGACATGGCGTTTCACACGAGAACGACCGTCGAGGACCCGATGGCGGTGCAGGCCGAGGTGCTGGCCGAGATCGGCATGCCGAAATCGATCGTCATGCGCCATGCGACGCCGCACTTCCAGCACATCTTTTCCGGCGGCTATTCGGCCGGCTATTACTCCTACATGTGGTCGGAAGTGCTCGACGCCGACGCCTTTGCCGCCTTCGAGGAGACGGGAGACGCCTTCAACAGCGAGATGGCGCGCAAGCTCAAGGACAATATCTATTCCGTCGGCGGTTCGGTCGATCCGGAAGACGCGTACAGGGCCTTCCGCGGCAAGCTGCCGAGCCCGGATGCGATGCTCGTCAAAAAGGGACTTTCGACCTTCGAGGAATTGACAGGCAGCGACGCCTAAGGCAATTTGATGACACGCTATGATGCGGCGGGGCGACAGCCTTGCCGCAGCTTTTGCGCGTTCCCCCCTTTCGCAAACGCAAAAAAAACTGTATGGACGCCCCAAACTAATAGGCGCGTCCTCTAGAGCGTGCGCCCCAGCCTCAGAGATTTCACATATGTCACTTCGCAATATCGCGATCATCGCGCACGTTGACCATGGCAAAACGACCCTGGTGGATGAGCTTCTCAAGCAGTCCGGCTCGTTCCGCGAAAATCAGCGTGTCGCTGAACGCGTGATGGACTCAAACGATCTCGAAAAAGAACGCGGCATCACCATTCTCGCCAAGGCGACCTCGGTGGAATGGAAGGGTGTCCGCATCAACATCGTCGACACCCCCGGCCACGCCGACTTTGGCGGTGAAGTCGAGCGCATTCTCTCGATGGTGGATGGCGCGATCGTTCTCGTCGACTCCTCTGAAGGCCCGATGCCGCAGACCAAGTTCGTTGTCTCCAAGGCGTTGAAGGTCGGTCTTCGTCCGATCGTCGCGATCAACAAGATCGACCGTCCTGATGGCCGCCACGAGGAAGTCATCAACGAAGTCTTCGATCTTTTCGCCAATCTCGACGCGACCGACGAGCAGCTCGACTTCCCAATCCTCTACGGTTCCGGCCGCGACGGCTGGATGAACGTCAATCCGGAAGGTCCGAAGGATCAGGGTCTTACGCCGCTTCTCGACCTGGTGCTCAAGCATGTTCCGGAGCCGACCGTCCACGAAGGTCCGTTCACGATGATCGGCACGATCCTCGAAGCCAACCCCTTCCTCGGCCGCATCATCACCGGCCGTATCAATTCCGGTTCCATCAAGCCGAACCAGGCCGTGAAGGTTCTCCACGCCGACGGCAAGACGATCGAAACCGGCCGTATTTCCAAGATCCTCGCCTTCCGCGGCATCGAGCGCACGGCAATCGACGAAGCGCATCAGGGCGATATTATCGCGATCGCCGGCCTTTCCAAGGGCACGGTCGCCGACACCTTCTGCGATCCTTCGATCACAATACCGCTGCCGGCGCAGCCGATCGATCCGCCGACCGTCACCATGTCCTTCATCGTCAATGATAGCCCGCTGGCCGGCACCGAAGGCGACAAGGTGACGAGCCGCGTCATCCGCGACCGTCTCTTCAAGGAAGCGGAAGGCAACGTCGCCCTGAAGATCGAAGAAGCCGAAGGCAAGGATTCGTTCTACGTGTCCGGCCGCGGCGAACTTCAGCTCGCCGTTCTCATCGAAACCATGCGTCGCGAAGGCTTCGAGCTTGCTGTGTCGCGTCCGCGCGTCGTGATGCACAAGGATGAAAGCGGCCAGCTTCTGGAGCCGGTCGAAGAAGTCGTCGTCGACGTCGACGAAGAACATTCCGGTGTCGTCGTGCAGAAGATGTCCGAGCGCAAGGCCGAAATGGTCGAGCTGCGTCCGTCGGGCGGTAACCGTCTCCGCCTGCGTTTCTACGCGCCGACCCGTGGCTTGATCGGCTACCAGTCGGAGCTGCTGACGGATACGCGCGGTACGGCGATCATGAACCGCCTGTTCCACGACTACCAGCCCTACAAGGGTGTGATCGGTGGCCGCGTCAACGGCGTGCTGCTCGCCAACGCCCCCGGCGAAGCCGTCGCCTATGCGATGTTCAATTTGGAAGATCGTGGCCCGATGATCATCGAGCCGGGCGAAAAGGTCTATGCCGGCATGATCATCGGCATCCATTCGCGCGACAACGACCTTGAAGTCAACGTCCTGAAGGGCAAGCAGCTCACCAACATCCGCGCCGCCGGCAAGGACGAAGCGGTGAAGCTGACGCCGCCGATCCGCATGACGCTTGATCGCGCGCTCTCCTGGATCCAGGATGACGAGTTGATGGAAGTGACACCGAAGAATATTCGTCTGCGCAAGATGTATCTCGACGCAAACGATCGCAAGCGTTTCGAAAAGACGAAGGCGGCTCTCTGAGCGCCATTCAAAGTGCTGCAGCGTCTTGGGTCTCTCGAAAAGAGGCGCGGCGCTGGAGAGAAATCCTTAAAAACCCCGGCCTTCGCGCCGGGGTTTTTTTATTGTGCGCCGCGTCGATTCCGTCTTGTGACAATCGTTAAAAAAGCGTTAACTTTTGATCGTCGTCCACATATCAAGTCTGTGGGCAATCGATCACAATGCCTCTGTGCATATGGTTAGTTGCCTTCGGCGGGACCAGAGTAAACGTTATGAAGACGTTGTCGATCGATGTCCGGCGGGCCGAGCCGCAAGATGCCCGAGCCATATCGGAAACACATAGGCTTGCCTGGCAACACACCTATGCAGGCATCATTCCGCATCGCGCACTGACGCAGATGATCGAGCGGCGCGGCGAAAGCTGGTGGCGCAAGGCAACGCGCGGACCGGCGACGCTGCTGGTTCTCGATGTTGCCGGGACAGTCGCCGGCTACGCGACGCTCGGCCTCAATCGCGCCCGCGCTCTGCCGCAGGAAGGCGAGATTTACGAGCTTTATCTTCGGCCTGAGTATCAGGGCATCGGCCTTGGCAGGATGCTGTTCGGCGAGGCGCGCCGGCTCTTGAAGTCGCTCGGCTGCAACGGGCTGGTCGTCTGGTGCCTCGAGGATAACGAGACCGCCAGCCACTTCTACCGCAATCATGGCGGCGTCGATTTCTGCGAAGGCATGGAAAGTTTCGACCACAGGCAATTGAAGAAGATCGGCTTCATCTGGAGCTGAACGACCATTCAAGGTGCCACAGTGCCCTCGGCGTCTGAAAAGACGTGCGGTACTGGAGTCGGCGTTCGCCTATCTCCTATTGGAAACTTTTGATGTGAATGCGGGCCAGTGCAGTCAAGCATTGGCGCTGTGCGATGTTGCGTTGCCACATGAAACTGATTATCTGGCTGCCAGCACATTCAACCTCGCGGGAGTTTCTTATGCGCATCGACGCCATTTCAATCGGTAATAATCCACCTGAGGACGTCAACGTTATCGTCGAGGTTCCGGTCGGCGGTCATCCCATCAAGTATGAGATGGACAAGGAAGCCGGCACGCTGGTGGTCGACCGTTTCCTCTATACGCCGATGACCTATCCGGGCAATTATGGTTTCGTGCCGCATACGCTGTCGGAAGATGGCGACCCGATCGACGTGCTGATCGCCAGCACCCGCCCGCTGGTTCCCGGCTGCGTCATCAATGTGCGCCCGATCGGCGTCCTGAAGATGGAAGACAATTCCGGCAAGGACGAGAAGATCATCGCCGTGCCGTCGCCGAAGCTGACGCTGCGCTATGAGAAGGTGAAGGACTACACCGATCTTCCCGAGATCACGCTGAAGCAGATCGAGCATTTCTTCGAGCACTACAAGGATCTGGAACCCGGCAAGTGGGTGAAGATTTTCGGCTGGGGCGACTCCAAGGAAGCAGGCGAACTCATCCTCGAAGCCGTCGAGCGGGCCAAGAAGAAAGGCTGATCGCTCAGCCTAAAAATATCTCGAGCTTTTTTACCAAATCCTCCGGATCGCCGTCGATCCGGAGGATTTTTTTGCGCGTGGTCTCGCCCGAGATGAGGCTGACGCTGGATTTGGGAATGCGCAGGGATCTTGCGATCAAAAGGATGAGCGCCTTGTTGGCCTTGCCTTTCTCGGGCACGGCAGTGACGCGTGCCTTCAGGAAAGCTTCGCCCTCGCCGTCAGCCTCAACGCCGTCGAGAGCATCACGCCCGCCATTCGGCGTCAACCGGACGGCGAGGCGCAGATGGTCATCGAAAAGGCTCCAGGGACGGCTCAAGCGACCAGCGGGTACAGCGTGGTCCAAAGCAGGGTGCGCAGGAAGAAGATGATCAGCAGCAGGATGATCGGCGAAATATCGATGCCGCCAAGGTTCGGCAGCAGGCGGCGGATCGGCTTCAGCACCGGTTCGGTGACATTATAGAGGAATGTGCCGACCGAATTGACGAACTGATTGCTGGAATTGATAACATTAAAAGCATAGAGCCAGGAAAAAATGGCACTGGCAATCAGGATCCAGGTGTAAATATTCAAAGCCAAATCAATGGTTTGAAACAGCGCAAACATCATCGTCTCCAATTCGTTGTTGACAGACATGTAGACATTGGCGACTAAACGGGCAAGTGCCGTGTGGAAACGCACGGTGAATCATGTTTAACGGGCGGCTTTACAGCTCTTCCGGCGCCCGTCTCCTCGGAAAACATCCATGTCGTTTTCGCCCACCGGAGACCGTTTTGCCGCGTTCCGGCATTCGTCCTACACGCGGTTCTTCTTCGCGCGCTTCCTGCTTTCCTTCTCGCAGCAGATCGTCAGCGTCGCGGTCGGCTGGCAGATGTACGACCAGACGGGCAGTGCGATCTATCTCGGCTTGATCGGTCTCGTGCAGTTCCTGCCGTCGCTGCTGCTCATCCTCGTCACCGGTTCGGTGGCCGACCGGTACAATCGCCGGGCGATCGCCTCCCTCTGCTCGCTGGTGAGCGCGCTCTGCACGCTGGCGCTGCTCGTCATGACTTTGATGGGAAGTTTCACGCCGCTGCCTGTCTTCGCGGTGCTTTTGATCTTCGGCATCGAGCGCGCCTTCATGTCGCCGGCAGTGCAGTCGCTGGCGCCCAATCTGGTGCCGGAGGAGGCACTCTCCAATGCGATCGCCTGGAATTCGTCGTCCTGGCAGCTCGCGGCAATCACCGGGCCGGTGTTCGGCGGCCTGCTCTACGGTGTCAGTGCGCCGACTGCCTATACGGTGGCGGTGATCTTTTCCGTGCTCGGTGCCGCCCTTCTCTACATGATCCCGAAACCGGTACAGAAGACGACGGGCGAGACCAAGAGCTGGGCGATGATCCTCGGCGGCTTCAGTTTCATCCGCACCGAAAAGGTGGTGCTCGGGGCGATCTCGCTCGATCTCTTCGCCGTGCTGCTCGGCGGGGCCACGGCGCTGATGCCGATCTTCGCACGCGATATCCTCACCCTCGGTCCCTGGGGCCTCGGACTGCTGCGCGCCGCACCGGGACTTGGCGCCATCGTCATGGCGATCTTTCTTGCCGCCTATCCGCTCAGACATCGCGCCGGCATCTACATGTTCATCGGCGTTGCCCTGTTCGGCATCGGAACGATCATCTTCGGCATATCGACCAACACCGAGGTCTCGATCGCTGCGCTGGCGCTGATGGGAGCGGCCGACATGGTGTCGGTCTATGTGCGCGAGAGCCTGATTGCGCTCTGGACGCCGGATCAGCTGCGCGGCCGCGTCAATGCGGTCAATATGGTCTTCGTCGGCGCTTCGAACGAACTCGGGGAATTCAGGGCGGGCACGATGGCGGCGATCTTCGGCGCGGTGCCGGCGGTCGTCATCGGCGGGGTCGGGACGCTTGTCGTGGCGGCGATCTGGGCGTCGAGTTTCCCCAAACTGCGCCGGATCGACACGCTCGACGCGCCCAGCGCATCGTCGGAATCGGTTTAAGGAAAGGCTCTAAGCGCGACGCGCTTTATTCTAACCTTTGTTTTGTCACAATTCCGGACGGAAAACCGCTTCGCACTTTTCCTGGAATTGCTTTAGGCGCGAAGAGCGATAGAGGACGCTGCCTTCGCCGTCTTTCCCTCGAAGACGATGTCGAGAAATTCGGTCAGCCAGGCTTTCAGCGGCGCGTCGAAGAGCATGCGGCCTTCGAGATGTTCGCGGCCCTGCTGGGCGTTCGGCAGGATGAAGCGATGGGCGCCATGCACGACCCAGCGATGCATCATCACCCGGGTCAGTTCGGCGTGGAATTGCAGGCCCCAGGCGTTGCCGTCGTAGCGAAAGGCCTGGTTCGGATAGGCATCGCCTTCCGCCAGCAGGTCGGCGCCGCGCGGCAGCTCGAAGCCCTCGCGGTGGAAATGGTAGACCATCTTCGGCCAGTGCATCAGCAGGCGACCCTTCTCGGTCGGGTGCAGCGGATACCAGCCGATCTCCGTCGAGCCGTCGGCATTCGACTGCACCTTGCCACCGAGATGACGGACCAGCATCTGCGCGCCGAGGCAGATACCGAGATAGGGGCGCTTTTCCCGCAGCGGAATGTCGATCCAGTCGATCTCCTTCTTGACGAAGTCATCGGGATCATTGGCGCTCATCGGCCCGCCGAAGACGACGGCGCCGGCATGGTCTTTCAGTGTTGTCGGAAGCGGCTGGCCGAGAACCGGGCGACGGATATCGAGGCGGTAGCCCTTTTCGACGAGCAATTGGCCGACACGGCCGGGGCTCGATCGCTCCTGATGCAGGACGATGAGGATCGGGCGGCTGTCGCGGTTCGGGTTTTGCTCAGTCGGCATCATCTTGCGCAACCTGGACATCTGTCACCCTGGCGGCGGCCTCCTGCCGCTTCTGGATGCGCTCGCGCGAGGAGACGCCGAGCAGATCGGCGATACGCCAGATCACATGGTCTTCCATCTCGCTGCGTTCGCCATCGGCATAGACGATGTCCCAGAGGATGCCGATCAGCTCCAGCCGTTGCTCGGTATTGAGATGGCGCTTCAGGTCGGCGGTAAAGCGATAATAGTCGACGGCGGAGCTTTCTGCCTCGAGGCCGGCGGCCATCAGAGCATCGAGCTGCTTGCCATCGAGCGCATACTGCTCCTTCAGGAGTTTGCGCAACCGTTTCTTCTCGCTGGCTTTGATCTGGCCGTCGGCCTCCATGACCTGCATGCAGAGCGCCGCCACTGCGATACGGGGATCGTCAGGGGCAAAACCTTTCTTCGGGTTGTCGGCGGTGAGCTTCTGGAAAAATGCCTGAAAGCGTTCGAACATGCGGTTTTCGTTCCATTTCAAAAAAGGCGGAGCCGTGTCTTGGGTTCCGGTTCCACCCTGGGATCGCGAACGCCGGGATCATCCGGCAGTCCGCCAAAGAAAGGTTTTGCCTCGCTTGGCGCCGGCGCTTTATCGCTCACGGCCGGTTCGACGGGTTTCGGTTTTGCCGATGTCGGTGCTGGTGCCGGTGCAGGCGTGGGGCGCACAGCCTCGGCAATCGTCGCGGCGCGTTCCAGCTCAATGATGCGATGGTCGTTGACCGGGCTTTCCGGCTTAACGTCACGCAGTGGCGGCAATGTCTTCAAAGCCGTTTCGATCGAGGCTGGCGCCGAACCGTCTTCGAGTGCACCCTCGATCTGGCCGAAGGGCGCCTTCCATTCGAAGGCGTCGAGACGGCCGGTCACCGGCGACACCGGCAGCCACTTGTCGGATACGAAGCCGTCTGCCACCCAGGCCGGATCGCGCGGCGCCTTGAGCGCCTGGGCCAGCCAGTGGCGCACGCGGCCCTGGTCTCCGGTCTCGGCTTCTTCGATGTCGGCCAAAAGCAGGTAGGCGGCTTCACGCGGCTGCATGCGCGCCGCCGCTTCCGCCTTGGCGCGAGCTTTGGCGAATTCCTGCGCGTCGAGGGCTGCCTGGGCGACGACGAGAAGGGATTCGACATTGTTCGGGCGCTGCCCTTCCAGCCGCTCGGCGCGCTTCAGCCGGTCGAGCGTCGAATCGCCGCTGCGGGCCCTGACATAGGCTTGGCCGATCTCGGGATGAGGTGCCGATTTCCATGCCTGTTCGAGGATCGAGGCGGCCTTGCGCACGCCGCCTTCGCGGAACAGCGCCCTTGCGGCGATAAGGGCTGCCGGAATGAAATCGGCGGCAAGCTTCAGCGCCTGCAGAGCGTCGTCGCGGGCACCCGTCGGGTTGCTTTCCAGCTTCTCGCCGGCGCGCGCCGTCAGGAGGACGGCGTGCAGACGGTTGGCTTCGGCCTTTTCGACGACGCGGGCGGCCTTTTGCTGTTCGAGCAGGCGGATCGCATCATCCCAGCGGCCGGCCTGGCTGCGATATTCGAGCGTCGCCTGTGCGGCCCAGGGCAGATATGGCGCGTTGTCGGCTGCCTTTTCGGCATATTGGCGGGCGGCCTCGTTGGCCCCGAGACGGCGGGCTTCCAGGTAGAGGCCGCGCAGACCGAGTTCGCGCGTCTCGGGATCGTTGGCCATGGCCTCGAACTTGGCGCGCGCCTCATCATGGCGACCTTCGATCAGGGCGGCCTGGGCCTCGAGCAGGTTGATCAGCGGTTCCTGATCGGCGCGGATGAGGCCGCGCGAGCGGGCGGCCATCTTGCGGGCAAGCAGCGCGTTGCCGGCGCCGGCGGCGATCAGGCCGGTCGACAGCGCCTGATAACCGCGGTCCCGCTTGCGGGCGCGGAAATAACGCGTCACCGAATGCGGCGAGGTCCAGACCAGGCGGACGAACCACCAGGCGATCATCACGGCGGCGACGAGGGCGATGATCGCGCTGGCGGCGACGATCAGCTTCGTCTGGTAGATCTGGCCCTCCCAGATCAGCGAGAGGTCACCGGGACGATCGGCGAGCCAGGAGAAGCCATAGGCAAGAAGCAGCACGAAGAGGGCGAAGACGACAAGGCGGATCAGCATGGTCTTACCCCTCCTTGCCGGTGCCGGAGACCGCTTTCGACAGCGCCCCGCCGACCAGTTCCTCGACGCGGATGCGCGCTTCGAGCGATTGTTTGAAGGCGGCGGACGCCTGTTTACCGAGGGCAGGCAGGCTGTTCCATTCGGCGGATGCGCCGGGCAGGTCGCCGTTCTTCACCTTCTCCTCCATGCGGGCGGCGATGGCTTCGACGCTTTCGCCCTCGATATTGCCGACGGGACGGACACTCACCAGCGACTTGGCGCTCGACATCAGCCGGTCCGACCAGCTCTGGTTCGGATCCGGCTGGTTGACGGCTTCGACGATCGCGGTGGCGACATCGGGAACCTCGCCCACCAGCTCGGTGCGTGAGGGAATGCCGGTCTCGGCAAAGGCTCTAAGGTCGGCGACGGCTGGATCGTCAGGCGCGACGCCGGCGAAGGTGTCGAGTTCGGCCAGGAACGGGCCACCGCGATCGATCGCCGCCTTCAGGGCGGCAGCGGCGATCGCCCGGGCAACGGCGACGTCCTCGCGCGGCTCGTTCAGCTTCTTTTCGGCCTCTTCGAGGCGCTTGGCGATATCGGCGCCGTTCGTCGTCTGCTGCTCGGAAGACTGGGCAAGCGTCGAGCGCAGTTGGTCGACCTGACCGGTCAGTTCTGCAATCTTCTGGTTGAGTGCGTCGACATTGACAGAATCGGCCGGCGCGACGGCCGCGGGAGCCTTTGCAGCCGTTTCCAGCACAGCGACGCGTTTCGCAAGCTCGCCGTCATCTGTGCTCACCGGATTGGCGGCAAGGTTGGCGACGGCCTGTTTCAGGCCGTCGATCTCACCGGCAAGATCGGCTGTCTCCGGCGAGGTCGTCTGCGGCGCGGAGGAGCCCGGGAGGTAACCCGCATACTGGATGGCGCCGGCGCCAAGCAGCGCCACGAGGCCGCCGAAGATGCCGGCGGCAATGAGGCCGGAGGTGCCGGCGCTCTTCGGCGCGGGCTGTTCAGGAGGAGGGGTGAAGGAAGGTTCTGGAGCTGCCGGTTCCTCCTCCGGCGCATCCATCACAGGCTTCTCTTCATGTTCGGCATGCGACGCAGTCTCGGTTTCGGGCGCCAGGCCGACATCGCCGGTGGTGCTGTCGGCATCGCCGGCTGCAGCGGCGAATTCCTGTGCATCGAGGTCGATCGTGACCGGTTCGTCGGCGCTCTTCGAATGGCGTGGCGGGTTTCCCGATACCATGAGGTCCTCTTTATCCTGCATTGCAACGAAACTAGACAGTGATGCCAGTTAAGGGAAGAGGTTAGATCAAATTTGGGCGGCTAGAGCCTTCAAAGCAGCGACAGAAGACTTTTCTCATCCGCCATCGGTGAAATCTCGACGCTTTTTTTCAGAGCCGTCGGGATGGCTTGCGCCACCGCCTCGCTGAGGCAGAGAAGGCGGGCTGTGCTGTGTTCCGGCGGCGCCAACCGCGGCTCCGGCAGACGAAAAAAATCCTCAGCCGTCTGGCGGGAATAGAAGAGGATGGCGTCCGGGTAACCGTTAGCAAAGATCGCGTCGATCTCGGCGGGATCGGGGACGGTCGGCTGCATGCGGTAGCATTCGGCGACGGAAAAATGGATGCCGAGTTCGCGCAAACCTGATTCGAAACTTTCGGCGCGGGGCCAGCCGGCAAGATAGAGCAACCCGTCGGCGCCCCGCGCCGCGACGAGATCGGCGAGATCACGGCCGTTGCCCTGGGATGAGGCGACCGATCGGAAGCCGAGGCTGCGCGCCTCTTGCGCCGTCGTTTCGCCGACCGCAAAAAGCGGACGGGCAAGATGCGGGTGAAGTTGCTCGCCGAGCGCGGAGAGGACCCTGATGGCTTCGGCGCTGGTCACCGCGATTGCGCCACTGGTGGTTACGAGCGCGGCTAGAGCGGCGGCGCTGTCGTGCAGCGGCCGACGCAGCGGCAGCAGCAGAGGCTCGTGGCCCATATCGCGCAGACGTTGTGCGGTTCTAGTTGCCGAATGCGCGGGGCGGGTGACGAGCACGCGCATGGCCGCTTCAGTGCCAGTCGTCGAAAAAGGCGCTGCCGGCCCTGGCGCGCACGTCCTGGCCGGCGCGGGTGCCGAGTGCTGCCGCATCGCGGCGGTGGCCGTCGGTCGTCACCGCATGCTGGCTGCGGCCGTCGGGTGTGATGATGAGGCCGGAGAACCGGATCAGGTCGCCTTCGCAGACGGCATAACCGCCGATCGGCGTGCGGCAGGAGCCGTCGAGTGCGGCGAGGAAGGCGCGTTCGCAGGAGACGGTGTCGAAAGTCGGCGCGTCGTTGACCGGCGCCAGCAGATCGTCGACCCTGGCATCGCCGATGCGGCTTTCGATGCAGATCGCTCCCTGCGCCGGCGCCGGCGGGAAGGTGTCGGGGTCGAGGATGTCGGTCAGCACGTCGACCTTGCCGAGGCGTTTCAGGCCGGCAAGCGCCAGCAGGGTCGCATCCACCTCGCCCTCTTCGAGCTTGCGCAGGCGGGTTTCGACCAGGCCGCGGAAGGTGATGACATTGATATCCGGCCGCATCCGGCGGATCAGCGCCTGGCGGCGGAGCGAGGATGAACCGACGGTGGCGCCATGCGGCAGGTCGATCAGTTTGCGTGCGGTGCGGCCGATGACGGCGTCGCGGATATCTTCGCGCGGCAGATAGGCGGAGAGATAAAGCCCCTCGGGCAGCTTCGTCGCCATATCCTTGGCGGAATGCACGGCGAAATCGAGCTCGCCGGCGGTAAGCTTCTGTTCGAGCTCCTCGGTGAACAGGCCCTTGCCGCCGATCTCGGCCAGCGACCGGTCGGTGATGCGGTCGCCCTTGGTCGTCAGCACGACGATCTCGAACATGTCCTCGGGCAGATGATGCGCCGCCATCAGCCTGTCGCGGGCTTCATGCGCCTGGGCAAGCGCCAGCGGGCTGCCTCGCGTGCCGATCCGGAAAGGTTTTGTTTGCATCCGTTCTATTCCGTTGTTACCGGAGTTCTCGTAAACGGGTTTCCATCCCATCGCAATCAACGAACAGGTTTCATGGTTCCCTTTCTGCGCATCCTTGGCATCGAAACGAGCTGCGACGAGACCGCCGCCGCGGTCGTCGAGCGCGATGCGGAGGGGCATTCCAACGTGCTGTCGGACGTGGTGCTTTCCCAGCTCGACGAACATAGCGCCTATGGCGGCGTGGTGCCAGAGATTGCCGCACGCGCCCATGTCGAAGCGCTGGACGAGCTGATCGAGGAAGCGCTGAAGCGCGCCAATGTGTCGCTCGATGATGTCGACGCCATCGCCGCCACGTCGGGGCCGGGGCTGATCGGCGGGCTGCTGGTGGGGTTGATGACCGGCAAGGCGATCGCCAGAGCCGCCGGCAAGCCGCTCTATGCGATCAACCATCTCGAGGGTCATGCGTTGACGGCGCGGCTGACGGACGGGCTGTCCTTTCCCTATCTGATGCTGCTCGTCTCCGGCGGCCATACCCAGCTCATCCTAGTGCGTGGTGTCGGGCAATACGAACGCTGGGGCACGACGATCGACGATGCGCTCGGCGAAGCCTTCGACAAGACGGCAAAGCTGCTCGGCCTGCCCTATCCCGGCGGCCCGGCGGTGGAGCGGATGGCGCAGGCCGGCAATCCCGATCGCTTCGACTTTCCGCGGCCGCTGGTCGGCGAGGCAAGGCTCGACTTTTCCTTCTCCGGCCTGAAGACGGCGGTGCGGCAGGCGGCGCAGGATATCGCGCCGCTTAGCGATCAGGACGTCGCGGATATCTGCGCCTCGTTCCAGAAGGCGGTTTCGCGGACGCTGAAGGACCGTATCGGCCGTGGCCTGCAGCGATTCAAGACGGAATTTCCAGCGACTGGCGAAAAGCCGGCGCTCGTCGTTGCCGGCGGTGTCGCCGCCAATCTCGAACTGCGCGGCACGCTGCAGGCGCTGTGCGACAAGAATGGCTTCCGCTTCGTCGCGCCGCCGCTCAGGCTCTGCACCGACAATGCCGTGATGATCGCCTGGGCGGGACTGGAGCGGATGGCGACCGGCGCCGCACCGGATGCGCTCGACGTGCAGCCGCGCTCGCGCTGGCCGCTCGATTCCAATGCGGAAACGCTGATCGGTTTCGGAAAACGAGGGGCCAAGGCATGAGCGAAAACATCGCCGTCGTCGGATCGGGGGCTTTCGGCACGGCGCTCGCCGCGGTCATCGCGCTTGCCGGCCGCAGCGCCGTGACACTCGTCGGGCGCGATCCGTCACTGATTGCCGATCTGAAGTCCGAACGGCTGCATGATGCGGTACTGCCCGGCATTCTCCTGCCCGATACGCTGGAATTTTCTGCCGAGGCGGATGCGATCACTGGTGCCTCCATCGTGCTGTTTGCAATGCCGTCGCAGGCCCAGGCCGATGCGGCGCGGCAATACGGACCTTATCTTTCCAAGGATGCTGTCGTCGTCACCTGTGCTAAGGGTATCGAACGGGCGACCGGCAATCTTCTGACCGACATGCTGGAACGGGAACTGCCGGACCATTCCGTCGCCGTGCTCTCCGGTCCGGGTTTTGCCGCTGATATCGCCAAGGGCCTGCCGACGGCGATGGCGATTGCTGCAGCCGACATGGAAATTGCGGAGCGGCTCGCTCAGGCGATTTCCGGGCGGACCTTCCGGCTCTACGCTTCCAACGACCGGATCGGCGTGCAGCTCGGCGGCGCGCTGAAGAATGTGCTGGCGATCGCCTGCGGCATCGTCGAAGGCCGTGGCATCGGCGATTCCGCGCGCGCGGCGCTGATTGCGCGCGGGCTTGCGGAAATGTCGCGTTTCGTCGTCGCCAAGGGCGGCCAGGCGGACACGGTGCGCGGGCTTTCCGGCCTCGGCGATCTGGTGCTGACGGCAACGAGCCATCAATCGCGAAACCTGCGCTTCGGCATCGCGCTCGGGCGCGGCGAAAAGACCGACCCCCTGCAGGGTGCGCTGGTGGAAGGCGCGTTTGCCGCCTCCGTCGCCTCGCGGCTTGCGGCGGAATTGAAGGTCAGCATGCCGATCACCGATGCCATTTCCGCCATCATCGACGGCAAGCTCGATATATCAGAGGCGATAGAGCAGCTGATGACGCGTCCGATCACCACCGAATAGGAGACAGACATGCTTTTCGCCCTTCTCTGCAAGGACAAACCGGGACATCTGAACGTGCGCATGGATACGCGTCCGACGCATATCGAATATCTGAACAAGCTGAATGCCGAGGGCACGCTGAAGATCGCCGGCCCGTTTCTCGATGACGACGGCAAGCCCTGCGGCAGCCTGATCATCGTCGAAGCGGAATCGAAAGAGGCGGCGCGTTCGCTTGCCGATGCCGATCCCTATGCCAAGGCCGGACTATTCGAAAGCGTCGACGTCAAGGCCTACAACTGGGTCTTCAACAAACCGGAGGCGTGAGCATGGCGCATTGGCTCTATAAATCCGAACCCGCATCCTGGTCCTGGGAGCAGCAGAAGGCTGCCGGCGAAAAGGGCACAGAATGGACTGGCGTCCGCAACTATCTGGCGCGCAACAACATGCGGGCGATGCAGATCGGCGACAAAGGCTTCTTCTATCATTCCAATGACGGGCTGGAGATCGTCGGCATCGTCGAAGTCTGCGCCCTGTCGCATCCCGATTCTTCCGCCAAGGGCGATCCGAAGTGGGATTGCGTCGATATCCGCGCCGTCATGGACGTGCCGAAGCCGGTGACGCTGAAGGATGTCAAGGCGAGCGAGAAGCTCGCCAAGATGGCGCTCGTCACCTCGATGCGGCTTTCGGTGCAGCCGGTGACCGAGGAGGAATATCTCGAAGTCTGCCGCATGGGCGGACTGGACAATCCGCCGCGTTGAAGACCGATCCGCAAGCTTTCATCCGCGCCAATACCAGCCTGATGCCACCGCCGCATGTGCCGGAGATTTCGCTCCATCTGGCAAGCGAGGCGCATGAGCTCTGGTTGAAGACGGAGGAGGAGCTGGAAGCGATCGGCCTGCCGCCGCCCTTCTGGGCTTTTGCCTGGGCGGGCGGCCAGGGACTGGCACGCTACGTTCTCGATCATCCGGAAACGGTGCGCGGCAAGCGCGTGCTCGATTTCGCCAGCGGTTCCGGCCTTGTCGGCATTGCGGCTGTGATGGCCGGTGCCCGGGAGGTCATGGCTGCCGATATCGATCCCTGGGCGGAGACGGCAGTCCGGCTGAATGCCGAGGCCAATGGCGTTTCACTCGGATTTACCGGCGCCGATCTGATCGGGCAGGCCGTCGATGCGGATATCGTGCTTGCCGGCGACGTCTTCTACGACCGCGTTTTCGCCGACGCGCTCGTTCCCTGGTTCGCGAAGCTGGCAGCCGACGGCAAGTGGGTGCTGGTCGGCGATCCCGGACGCAGTTACCTGCCGAGAGATCGGCTGGAATTCTGCGCGGTTTATGAGGTGCCGGTAACGCGGGCGCTGGAGGACAGTGAAATCAAGAAGACGACGGTGTGGCGGTTCGCTCGGCACGAGATATCCAAGATGTTCCCGACGAACTTAGCCTGACATCACCGCGCTGGCTTATGACGGGATAGCGTGCATATTCACACGGGCTATCCGCAGAGCGTTGATCAACGGGGGAACTTATGACGATCTACGACGAGCTTCGCAAAGCGCCGTTCAACCTCGACGACGCTGCGATATCCTGGCTCCACGACACCTATGCCTCGCTCGATCTTGATGACAAGATCGGCCAACTCTTCACCTTGATCATGATCGGGACGGATGAGGAGGATTTCAAACGCATTGCTTCACTAAGGCCGGGCGGCGTAACCCGCTTCTTCACGGCTGACCTCGAGTTCGAGCGGCGGGTCATCTCTGACCTCGTGGCCAAGAGCAAAGTCCCGCCCATCATCAGCGCAGACCTCGAAGGCAGCCGTCATTCCTTCGCTTTCGGCACTCCGGTGCTGGGCCAACTTGGTCTTGCCGCCGTCGACGACGTTCAGGCGACCGAGAAAAGTTCGGAAATCCTGGCGCGCGAGGGCCGCGCGATGGGCGTGCGTTGGTCCTTCACGCCAGTCATCGACATAAATGCCGCGTTCCGATCGCCGATTGTCGGTACACGCTCATACGGCTCCGATGTCAACAAGATTGAGCGGCACGCGGTTGCCCATGTTCACGGTCTCCAACGAAATGGCGTTGCCGCTACCGCAAAGCACTGGCCGGGCGAGGGATACGACGACCGCGATCAGCACCTCGTTACGACGACCAATCCGCTTTCCATGGACGAGTGGAAGGAAACCTTCGGTCGGCTCTACGGAACGCTGATCACCGAAGGCGTGTTGGCAATAATGAGCGGGCACATTTCCCTTCCGGCCTATATTCGATCGAAGATGCCAGATGCCGGGCTTGAAGCCTTCCGACCGGCCTCGGTTTCACGGTTACTGAACGTTGATCTTCTCCGAGACGAACTCGGCTTCAATGGCATCATCGTCTCTGACGCGACACCCATGGGAGGGCTGTCCGCCTGGGGCCATCACCTCGATACGCTGCCTGATATCATCGCGAATGGCTGCGACATGATCCTCTTCAGCGATGCACCTGAGGAGGATATGGCGGCGGTCAAGGCTGCCGTCGAAGATGGGCGAATTACTCAGGAGCGACTTGAGGAAGCGGTTCTTCGCGTGCTGGCGCTCAAGGCGCATCTCAAACTTTTTCAACCGTCAGACGTCCTCCCCGATGCGGCGGAAGCGCGCCATCTGCTTGCGCATCCAGACAATGTCGCTGCATCAAGGGAATACATCGGCCGCTCGCCTACGCTTGTGAAGGACGTCAATGGTATCTTTCCGCTCGATCCGGCGAAAACAAAGCGCGTGCTGCTGGTCGACGGCGGCATCATTCATCCGCTCATGCCGCAGCCACTGGAATTCCTGTTGCCCGCGCTGTTGCGGAAGGAAGGTTTCGAAATCACGATCGACCGACCGGACATCGTGCCGACCCCCGACGACTTCGACCTCGTCCTCTACGCGCTAGGCGACGAGTCGCTGCTCGTACGAGGCCGGATATTCATCGACTGGCATAGGATGGGAGGTGGAAGCCTTTTCAAGGCCATGTACCGACCCTGGACGAATATTCCCTCCGTAATGATCTCATTTGGGCATCCCTATCACCTTTACGATGCGCCGCGCGTACCGGCCTATATCAATGCGTACTCCACCATGGACAGCGTCCAGGAAGCCGTCGTTGATTGTATGCTCGGTCGCAAGCCCTTCCTCGGCACCAACCCGGTAGACCCTTTCTGTGGCCTTGAAGATGCGCGCTATTGAAGTCGTGGGGAGCAGAGGCTGCCGGCCTATTGCAACGGGGGGCAACAGGCGCGTTCCGTTCATTCGCGATCGCCCGGACCAGAAGATGTCAGCCGGCGATCAAAGCGGCTTCATACACCGTCGTCGCGCCGGCAAGATCAGCCAACGCCGTTCCGACTGCCTTGTCGAGAGTGATCTCGTCGTTGGACGTCCGCGCTGGACTATCCCGGCGACACAGTTCGTCAAGTGTCGCACGCACCGCATCTGTAGAAATGACGCCGCCTCGACGGGAATAGAACCGTCGGCACAGCACCGCCTTACCTGCTCGACAGGGGTATCGCAGCGTCATTGCGCATCACCACCTCTATATGTGCGCAGAATGCTGAGAGACGGACGAGGAGGAATTGGCGGCGAAGCCATGAGCCTCTGTAGAAGAGACATCTTACGCGTTTTTGGCTGCTTCTGCGACGGAGGCAGTTCTTGCGCCGCTCTTTTCGCAAGTTCGAAGTCAAAATCAAAAGACATTTTGGGCCTCGTCCAACATTTGGAAATCTCGACGAATAGAATGCAGGAAACGTGCCAACCGCTGCGTTAGGCGGCGCTGGCACGTCGACTGCAACCTGTCGCCTCGCGCTATTGCGCCTAGAGCACTTCCGTTTTTCTTCGAATCGCGGAAGTGCTCTATCTCTTTGTTTTCATGCAATTCCGGACGCAAAACCGCTGTGCACTTTTGCTGGAATTGCTCTAGGATACGGCCTCAAATCGAATGGATTGCGCGCCTTCCCACAGCGTGAGGCGCCCTATTTCGGCGAGTTGGTCGAGATTGGATGTGATTGTGATGAAATGATTGCCAGCCAGTTGGCCCATTTTCGATGAAAAATCGACGCCTCCATAGGCAAGCAGGATTTCCGTTTCGCTAATGCCTCCCGGGTAAAGGATGATATGACCGGGGGCCGGATGGCTTGTATGGTTCTCATAACCGACGCCGAAATCATGGTCGCCAAGCGGGATCCAAACGCCCTCGCCAGACCAGCGAACGTGCACGATTTTACCATCGAACGGCATCTGCTTGATGAATGCTTCACAGGTTTTGGGCGCTCTGGCAGTTTCCAGGACAGCGTCGAAGATGAATGGCCCTGCTGTAATTTTCAGTTTCATGATGTCGCTCTTGTTAGATTTGACTGCTTGTTGATTTGTCTCGCCGCGGCTTTCCGATATTGCCCGTGGCCCTTAGTGCCCACCAGGATGCCGTTTTCGACGACAGGCTTTCCGGCGACAATCGTCGTTATCGGCCAGCCGGTGATCTCGATCCCCTCGTAGGGCGAATAGTCTGCGCCATCATGCAGGTCCGCATGATGGATCGTCCGTTCGATGGCTGGATCCCAGATCGCGATGTCCGCATCCGCCCCCACGGCAATCGTTCCCTTTTGTGGATAGAGGCCGTAGGTCTTTGCATGGTTCGTTGATGTCAGGGCGACAAAGCGCGGCAGATCGATGCGTCCGGTCATGAACCCTTGCGAAAATAGGATGGGAAGGCGGGTTTCGACGCCTGGAATGCCATTGGGAATGTGCCTGAAATTCGTGCGGCCTTTGGGATTAAGCTTCCCGTGCTGGTCGTCGTAGCGGAATGGACAATGATCGGATGAAAAGAGTTCGAATGCCCCGGTCTCGATGCCGCGCCAGCATTCTTTCTGGGCATCTTCATCCCGCGGCGGCGGAGAGCAGACAAGTTTCGCGCCCTCCCAATCCATGCCGTCGAGGTCCTTGGCGGTGAGCGTCAGATATTGCGGGCAGGTTTCCCCGACGACCTTGACACCTCTCGTCCTTGCGCGAGCGATCTCTTCCATCGCCTCGCCGTTCGAGACATGCACAATGACAACGGGAACGTCCACGATTTCGGCGAGCGTCAGGGCGCGGTGCGTGGCTTCGCGTTCGACGGCGACCGGACGGGTGGAGGCATGAGCGCGTGGGGCAACGTCGCCGGCCAGCTCGTGTTTTTCGATCAGGAACCTGATTGCGTCCTCGTTTTCACAATGGACCATGACGGTGGCGCCCGTCCGTCGCGCGACATCGAGCGTCTTGAGTATCTGCGCGTCATCGAGGCGCAGGCTCTCATAGGTCATGAAGACCTTCAGCGACGGATAGCCGTCGGCCACAAGCGCTGGCAACTCCTGGCCCAGCACGGCGTCGCTCGGGTCGGATATGATCAGATGAAAACTGACGTCGGTATAACACTGGCCCTCTGCGAGCGCATGATAGGCCGTCAGCACCTCTCGCAGCGACTTGCCCTTTTCCTGAAGGCAGAACGGCATGATGGTGGTATTGCCGCCGAACACCGCCGACAGCGTTCCGCTCTCGAAGTCGTCGGCCATCTCGATCCCGTCGCCCGAAGGCTGGGAGATATGGACATGGCTGTCGATGCCGCCTGGAAGGACATATTTGCCCGAGGCGTCGATCGTGCGCGCAGCACCCGACAGGCTCTGCCCGATCTGGACAATCTTGCCGTCTTTAATGCCGATATCCGCCTGGAAAACATCCGCAGCAGTCGCCACCGTGCCGTTCTGAATGATGAGATCGTAGTTGCTCACAAGCCTGACCTTCAGTGTTGCAGGATTTTGCCAAGGAAGGCTTCGGTTCGTGGGTTGTGTTTTCCCGCGAAAAACTCCTCGCTCGGACGATCCTCGACGATCTCGCCCTGATCGATGAAAATGACACGGGTCGCCACCCGGCGGGCAAATCCCATCTCATGGGTGACGACCATCATCGTCATGCCGTCCTTTGCCAGTCCGGTCATGACGTCGAGCACTTCGGAAATCATCTCTGGATCAAGCGCGGACGTCGGCTCGTCGAAGAGCATGGCGAGCGGATCCATCGCGAGCGCCCGCGCGATCGCCACGCGCTGCTGCTGCCCGCCGGAGAGTTGGCTTGGATATTTTTTCGCGTGGTCCGTCAGCCCGACGCGATCAAGAAGCCCCATCGCCTTGGCGTGGGCTGCCGTTTCGCTGCGGCCAATGACAATCTTCTGCGCCAGCATGATATTGCCGATGATCGTCAGATGCGGAAACAGTTCGAAATTCTGGAAGACCATCCCCACTCGTGTGCGAAGGTTCGGCAGGTCGGTCTTCGGGTCGCCGACTTCGATACCATGCACCCGGATCGAACCTTCCTGAAACTGCTCGAGCCCGTTGACGCATTTGATCAATGTCGATTTGCCCGACCCCGAGGGGCCGCAGACAACCACGACCTCACCGCGCTCGACGTTCACCGAGCAGTTCTTAAGGACAGCGAACTGACCGTAATATTTGGTAACGCCAGTGATCTCAATCATGCCCGGCCTTTCTGGAAACGCGAGATGGAAAAGGGTTGCAAGGCTCTATCGGTCTCGCGACCGAGAACGAGCCGAGATGTCAACTGGCCGACGATCGGGCCGAGCGTATAGCCGTTTGAAGTGACGGCGTTGAAGAACCCGGGCATTGACGGATGTTCGCCAAGGATCGGCGCACCGTCGATGTTGATATTCATCGCCGCCCAGCTTCGGATGACGTGAAGTTTGCGCAGAGCGGGAACGACATGCTGGGCAACCCAAAGGTTCCCCTCAAGGCTCGACAGGAGCGGGCGTGGATGTTGATGGACCGGATCGAGGCCTGCGGTCCAGCCGCCGCCGATGATGAAGTTCCCGTTTGCCGCCTGCTTCAGGGTCAAATGGCGGTCGGCATGGGCGACGAGACACGAGATCAAAGGTGCTGCGGCCTCGGTAACCACCATCTGCAGCGGAGCGCCGAATACGGGCACGTCGACACCGAGCATAGCGCCGATCCTTGAAGCGAAGGCTCCGGCTGCATTGACGATCCGTTTTGTCCGCAAGATGCCCCTCGATGTCTTGACCTCGAACCCGTCGTCCGAGGTCCTTATTCCGGTGACCTCGCAATTTTCGAAGACTTGAGCGCCGTCTCGCCGTGCCGCCTCCAATATATATTGCGTAGCGACGAGAGGATTGATCTTGCCCTCCTCAGAGCAGTAGGCAGCGCCGACGAAGTGAGAAGACAGAGCAGGCTCCAGGGAGCGCAGTTCCTCTTGCCCGATCAAGCGGCAATCGATCCCGGCCGCGCACTCCACCCCGACCTTTTCCGCCAGAAAACGCATGTGGTCATCGGTTTCGGCCACCATGAGGCCGCCTGTGACCTTCATCTCGAAATCCTGTCCGAGCTCGCTTTGCAGCGCGGCCCAAAGAGCGATTGAATCACGCTGGAGGGGAAGTGTTTGTGCAGCCGCTCCGCCACCACCTTCGGCACGGGCACCATGGTCGAAGGAAAGCAGCTGGGCATGAAGGCTTCCTGCATTCCCTCCTGATGCCAGCGAGTTCGCAAAAGCGCGCTCCACCACCGTAACGTCCTCGCCTTCCCGGGCAAGGAAAAGCGCCGTCGAAAGGCCTGCAATGCCCGCGCCGATTACCAGCGTGGACGTTTCCGCCACCGGCAAAGGTTGAGGGCTCGCCAATGGAGGTTTTTCCGGCAAAAGTGCGCGCTTGTGGCCGCCCCATTCTGGCTTTTCGACCGCAAGCGCTGCAAGCGGAATAGGTCGAAGTGGCATTTGCGGAGCCAGAAAACCGCGTGTTTCGCCAGTGAGGTGCCGTTCTTTCGCGACGTCAGCGATCGCTTTGCCGCAGTATCGGCTCTGACATCGCCCCATGCCTGCACGCGACAGGCGCTTTAATGTCGAAACGTCCTGCGCACTATCTGCGCTGAGCGTCCTCAAGGCACCGTAAGTCACGCCTTCGCAACGGCAGATCAATGCATCATCTGGCGGAATTGCCGTCTTTGTCTTTGCATCGTCCTTCGGCGCAAAGACCTGCCAAAGGGCCTCTTGAAACCGTCGATGGCGGGCAAGCCTTTTCACCACGCTTTCATCGGCTTGGACAAGGAGGCCCAGTTTTCGCGCAATCGCTGCGGCGGCGATCCGTCCTTCTGCCATCGCAACATGCGCGCCGCCGAAACGCGCCGCTTCACCGACAATATGCACGTTCGCGAGCGTTGTCTGACCGTCGAGATCTCGCACTGCCCGCAGATCGCCGTCGACGACTTCATGGCCGCACCCGAGTAGCCGGGACAGCTCATTGGAGGATGTGAAATTGCCACTGAGAAGGACGGTGTCAGCATCGAGATTGGTCTCACCGCCTGGTCCGGCGAACGTGACGCTCTCCACACGTTGCGAACCGTTGATCGAGGTGAGCACGCTATTCCAGCCTATCTTGACGCCCGCGGACCTAAGCGACGATATCTGGCGCAATCCGTGGCGGGCGAGGGCGGGATCCGTTGTCAGAAGGCTGAGGGCTGCCACCGGCCGAGACCAGGGTGGCGGTGCTGCTTCCAGCAAAGTGACTATGGAGGCTCCTGCCTTTCGAAGTTCGTTTGCGACCTGCATATTCAAAGGACCGTTTCCGGCAATAACGATCCTTCGGCCGGGCACGGTGCCATAGCTCCTCAGCAACGTCTGGGCGGCCCCTGTTGTCATCGCACCAGGAAGTGTCCAACCCCTCACCGGCGTTGGGCGTTCGTAGGCCCCCGTCGCGATGATGAGTATTTTCGGCTTGCAGTAAAACGCATGGCCCGACCCATAGCAGGCGATAATAAGCGAACCGTCGTCGTCGCGAGCGGCACCCCACGCCACCGTAGCGGTTAGAAATGTCACGCCATGACCGCGCACTTGCCCTATAAGCGCTGCACCGGATAAAGCCTGCTCGTCGCCACTCAATCGCTCGGCGGCGCTCCGCGTTGAGGGTTGTTTGAAATACTGCCCGCCGGCAGACGGCCGTTCATCAATGACAGTCACCTTGGCGCCGGCCGCAGCAAGGACCTCAGCTGCGGCAAGCCCCGCGGGGCCCGCTCCGACAATGAGAACGTCCATCGTCCTTGTCGTCAAGGAATGCGGCACACTGCAGAGATCGGCAATCTGACCAGTGGCAAGGTCGGGCCGAGCAGCAGGGCGCAGGACCTGCATGTCATTGTCGACGGTGGTCATGCAGGCCCGCTGGCTGACTTTTCCGTCGATCGTCACGAGACAGTCGTGACAGACACCCATTCCGCAGAAGAGGCCACGGCCGTCGCCTTTGATGCCTCGGGAAAATTCATGCCGCCCCGTCGCCTCGATGGCGGCGGCAACAGACATGCCCTTTTCGGCAAATATCTGCAGGCCGTCGACCGAGAGCCTGACCCGCGCATCGTCGGGCCTCAAACTCTGGTTTATGGAAGCGACGGGCATCATGGAATTCCTCAGACGCTGAACGTCAGACCGAAATCGGCCACCAGCCTCTTCATGGCGGCGTCCTGCGCGGGCGGCAACGGCAGGCGCGGCGGACGCGGCAGGCCTGCGCCAAATCCCATGTGGGTCAGCAGTGACTTCGTTCCTGCGACATAGGCCTGGCCCCCGACCGCCTGAATGACAGGCAGCCATTTGAGGTAAAGCTCTCTTGCCTCATCGAACTTTTTCTCATTTGCGACAAGTTCGAAGATCCGCGCCATCGGTCCTGGCGCAACATTTGAAGCCACTGCCACCCAGCCCTGCGCACCCATAACGAAAGACTCGAACCCGAGAATACCCCCGAACACAGTCATATCGTCGCCGGCCAACCGGATGATATCGCGCACGCGCGTCACTTCCAGGGTGGACTCCTTGATGTAGTCACAGCCGTCGATTTCGGCGATGCGCTTGACCAACTCTGGCTTCAGATCGACGTTTGCGGTCGCGGGATTGTTGTAGACCATAATCGGGATGGTCACGGCAGACGCAATGCTCTTGTAGTGGTGAACGAGTTCGTCATCCGTTGGGGTGGAATAGAACGGCGGAATAATCATGACGCCGTCAGCTCCCATTGCCTCGGCCTTGACGCTAAGGCGAATGGACTCCCGCGTATCTTCCGCTCCTGTGCCGATCAGAACAGGCACCCGTCCCGCGACAGTTTCGATGACGGTCCTCGCCACACTATCGCGCTCTTCCTCGCTGAGCGACAGAAACTCACCCGTCGATCCAAGAGGAATCAGGCCATGGATACCTTCCTTGACCTGCCAGTCGGTAAAGGCAGCCAGCCCCTTCAGATCGACCGCGCCACTGGGATCCAAGGGAGTAATCATCACGGTGTAGACACCGCGGAACGTCTTCTGCATTTGAAAATCCTGGTTCTAGCGCTTCTCGTTAATGGAAAGCCGAGATCCGGCTTGACCGAGACGCTTTTCGATATGGCTCTGGAAGAAGTCCCAGAGTGTTGTGAGGAGGAGGTAATAAATCGCCGCGACCGCAAACAGTTCGAGCACCATGAACCGCTCCTGGATGAGAACCTGGGTCCGGCGAAGGAGTTCTTCGACCGAGATGACGGAGGTGACAGAGGTCGTTTTCAAGAGACCGTTCACCGAATTGCCGAGAGGCGGAACGATAACTTTAAAGGCTTGCGGCATGACGATGTAGCGCATGATCTGACGCTCCGTCATGCCGAGCGCGCGCGCTGCCCTGGTCTGGCCTTCCGGCACGGCTTCGATGCCGGCGCGAATGATCTCCGCGAGATAAGCCGCCTCGTTGAGAGCCAATCCGAGCAACGCCGCCTCTATGACGGTGAACTTGATGCCGAACAGCGGAAGCGCCGTGTAGATCGCAATCAACTGTACAAGAAGCGGCGTGCCGCGAAAAAGCCAGATATACGCCTTGGCAAGGTAGTATGGCACCCGCCGCGACGATCGCCGCATCAATGCAAGGGCAAAACCAAGAATTAGCCCCGCAGCCAACGAGACGACGGTGAGCCAAACGGTCGTGAACACCCCGCCAAGTATAAAGGGGTTGAACAGATAACCGAAGAAGCCAGACCAGTTCCAAAGCGACATGAAGACGACTTTCTGCAAGAGGTTTGGCGCGACGTGGTCGCGCCCCGCCTCATCTCTAAACGATCTTTGAAATCAGTTCAGCGGCCGGGGCCTTTGACCGAATAGTCACCCGCGACCATCGGCAGACCGTATTTGTCAAAGAGCGCCTTCAGAGATCCATCCGCCTTCATGTCTTTCAACGTCGCAGACACGGCATCAGCCAAAGCCGGGCTTTTGAATGCGACAGAAACCGGAGCGGGGTAGAGGCCGCTGATTGCCCGTTTGAAGTCCCCGCGAGAATCGTACTCCTTGGCAACCGCGTCGATCGACACGACACCCTGGACCTGGCCTGCCCGCAGAGCCTGGAAGGCCAAGGCGAAATTATCGAACGTCTGGATGGTCAAGCCTTCTTTGCCCGCGTCACGCAGTTCCTTGTCGAGAAGGCGTGTCTTTGTTTCCTCGAAACCACCAATTTCGACACCGATCGTCATGCCGGCCAGATCATCTTTTGCGGCGACGTTTTTCTTCGAATCCGGCGCCACGGAGATGCTGATGGCCTGATCTTCATAGGGGATCATCTGCATGATCTTGGCGCGTTCCTCGGTGAAGAAAATGCCCGTATTGATCATGTCCCAGCGGCCAGCCTGCAGACCCGGAACCATCGCGGAGAATTCGATCCGGACATATTCGGGTTCAAGGCAAAGGCGCTTGGCGATCTCTTTGCCGAGGTCGATGCGCATGCCCTTCAGATCACCCGTGGAGTCGATGAACTGGAGCGGAGGAAGCGTTGGATTGGTCGACATGACGAGCGTGCCGGGCTTGATCAACTCGCCTGCCGCCACTTTGGGTTCGCAGGATTGAGCGAAGGCAAAAGACGCTGTGACCGACAGGAAGGACGCGGCAAGAACGCTGCGAGAGAAGTGTGAACGGAGCATGGAGAGCCTCTGGAGTTCGATTCTTTATCGTTGGATCCCGATCGTGCATTCAAGTGGGATCCCACTTTTATACAAAAGTCCCACGTAGATGCAAGTGCATTCTCAACTCATCGATTCAGTAGTTCGCAAGCACGCCCTGACGGACGACTTCGAGATGATCGGCCATGGCTCGGCGAGCCGCCTCGGCATCGTTGGAGGCTAAGGCAAGCAGGATCGCTCGATGTTCTCGCACGCCCGGCTTTGCGCGCACCACAGGCAGCTGCCGCTCGAATATCGTTGTATAGCGCCGCATCTCCCCGATAGTGGTTGCCATAAAGGGGTTGCGGCTCTCGCTTGCGATATAGTTGTGAAGCGCATCGTCAAACGCCCAGACCACCTCAGGGTCAGGTTCGGGGTCGGCCTCGATCTCGTCAAGCATCCTTGTCAAAGGGTCCAGTTCAAGTCGCGAAACGTGGGGACTGGCGAGCGCGGCCGCAGTTGGTTCGAGCAGCATCCTCATGGTGAGGCTGTCAAGGTAGTCCTTGAGACTGATGACCCTGACCGAGAGAACGCCTTTTTCGTTTCTGACAAGTAGTCCCTCTCCTTCGAGACGTCCCAGCGCGTGGCGCATGGGAGAACGCGAAACGGCATGTTTCGTCGCCAGGCGGCGTTGCTGGACGACCGATCCCCCCGCGAGCCTGGCTGATAGAATATCGGCCAGCAGGGAACGGTAGGTTTCGTCAGCAAGGCTGGAGTCGCCAACTTCATTCAGACCATCGTCCATCTGCACTCGTTCCAGTCCTTTTCCAAATCGGCTATCATATGTAACAAGTGATCGCGTAAGGAAAGCACGATGCCGCGTCGAGCGGCCAACGCCCTAAAGAACAAGGAAATGGCAAACGGTGACAGACGCTTTGGCGGCCCCGGGTCGGAAAATCGCGGAGAAAGGGCAGCACAATCTTGCATCGCTGACCTACAAGGCCGTGTCCGACATGATCCGGCATCGCCGGCTGAAAGGCGGGCATGTCATCGTTGAGGCAAGGCTTGCCGAGACACTCGGGATTTCGAGGACGCCGCTGCGCGAAGCGCTGCAGAGGCTAGAGGGCGAAGGTCTGGTTCGCAAGGGCGATGGCCGAAACTACGTCGTGCGACAGGTGGATGTCGGCGAGTATCTTCAAAGCTTGAAACTGAGATTGTTGATCGAACCTGAAGCAGCGGTATTGTCGATCAACGCCATTCCGCGACGTCTTTTGATGAGCGTCCGGCAGGAAATTCACGACCTTTTGGGCGCGACGGCGTATCACACAGACGCGCATTGGTTCTCGGATGACAATCTCCATAACATGATCATCGATCATTGCGGTAACGCGGTCATGGCAAAGGTACTGCGGGAGCTTCGGGCGACCACGCGTCTCTTCGAAATCGACCGCCTGAAAGATCGCTTGAAGCCGGACTCCACGGAACACCTCGTTATTATCGAGGCGATCGACCGGGGCGATGTCGAGGAAACTCGCCGAGCTGTCGCCCAACACATCGAAAGCCTAATCGCATTTACGCGAATGCATCTACAAGTCGCTGACCTTTAGTATTGCAGTTGCATTTTGTGTGTCACGGCAAGACGGGTTGGATGCGGGGCGGCGGCGGGCGACACCGGCCTGTGGTGGCAGCAGGCTATTCTGGGGCGTGGTCATTGGGACGCGGCTGGTTTGTGCGACATCGTGTGTGTCCATGCCCTTGAGACATTGGCTGATCTTGCGGTCCTGGTGATCGACGGTGAGACGGACAAGCGAATGATCCGGTGAATCATTCGCCCGTCGAACGGTTTCTCAAGCAAGGCAAGGCATGCTGTGGGGCCGGCCGGCAATATGCAGGTTCGGCGGGCAAGATCACCAATTGCCAGGTGTTCGCATCATGGCCAGCGCTTTACTCACTTGAGGAAAGGGAGAATGATATCTGCAATCCGGCGGTCTTTTGGTGAAGCTCGCTTAGTCGGAACGATCAGATCGCCGCACGTCCCATAGCGAGTTCCAAGGTTCAAAATGCAGCACTTCGACACAGATGCGCTCGCGACCTTCGTGGCAGTGGCCGACGCCGGTGGCTTTACTGCAGCAGGGACGAGGATCGGCAAGTCACAAGCGGCCGTCAGTCTCATCATTGCCCGTTTTGAAGAACAGATCGGGCGGAAGCTATTTGACCGGACAAGACGCGGCGTGCACCTGACTGAAACAGGCGAGATCCTGATTGGCTATGCCCGCCGTATCATTGCGATCGAGGACGAGGCGCTGGCAGCGCTCGATCCAGGTGCCATGCGCGGCTATGTCCGTCTTGGAATGCCGGACGACTATATCGAGCTGTTTGGCAAGCCTTTGATTGAAGAGTTTTCGCGCGCCAATCCCCGTATCCAAGTCGAGATCCAGTGCGATTTCTCTCGCTCCCTCGAGGCGATGGTCGAACACGGCACTATCAATCTCGCTATCATCACTCGCGCCCCGGATTCAATCGTCGGCGAGTTGCTGCGTCGCGAGCCGCTGGTCTGGTGCGGACCTCCGGATGGGCAGATTGAGCGACAGCGGCCTCTCCCTCTTGCCCTGTTTCCGGAGAAGGATTGTCGAGCACGGCCCCATATCGTCCACGCTCTCACCCAGGCCGGCATTGGATGGCGAGCGGCATGGACATCCTCACATCTGCCGTCGATTCAGGCGGCGCTGGATGCGGGTGCCGCGGTTACAGCTTTGCCGGCCTCGGTTGTCGCTTCGCGACACCGCCGTCTGACCGCGGAAGACGACGGCCTGCCGTCGCTGAAACCGCTTGAGATCGCCCTTCTCGTTCCACATGGCGCGCGCGCCGCTGTTCGCACGGTCGCCAGCTTCGTCCGCTCGCATTTTCAGCAGCTTTGACACTATCTACTGTCGCCGTGATCAGGGTCGCGATCCGGCGAACGGCCAGTTGCAAGGCATATGGGTTTCAAGGTCCCAAAACAGCAAATTGGCTAAGCCGCCATGTCTCTTGCCGCGTCTTCAAAAATACCGATCATGTCGTCGATAACGCCATCGGTGTGGGCATCGGAAAGATAGAGACGACCGAAGGCAAACGGCATGATCAACAGCCCGCGGCGGCGTAGCGCCTCATGAAGTTTGAGGGTCATGACGGCATTTGCCCTGCTCAGTGTCTCTGTGTAGTTCGAGGGCGGGCTATCGGCAAACCAGATTGTAAATACAGAGCCTTCCCCCGAGGTCGTAACCGCCCTACCATAACTGGCAAAAGCTGAATTTATGCCATGCCTTAACCGCTCGCCGCGCGCCAGCAAGGCGGCGTAATTGAGGTCTCTCAGAACCTGAAACGTTGCGGTGACGGCGGCTGTGGCCACAGGATTGCCGCTGTAAGTCCCGGCGCGGTTGACTGTACCCTCTTCTGCAAGCGCCATGAGGTCGGGTCGACCGACGACTGCGGCCACTGCGACGCCACTGCCGATGGCTTTGCCCACGGTGGCCAGATCTGCTTCCACCTCCATGCTATGCCCCGTCAGCCCGAATCGCGTGCGAAATCCCATCAGCACTTCGTCGAGAATGACAAGCGCGCCATGGCGCCGCGCCGTCGCTTCCACATGAGCAAGATAGCCGGGCGCTGCCGGGATGCATCCCGCATTGGCCAGCATCGGTTCCAGGATGACGGCAGCGATGCCACTGTTTTCCGCGAACAGTTGATCGACGTCATCGAAGTCGTTGAAGCGCAGCAGCGTGGTTCGCTCGTGCACCGGCCTTGCGTTTGTGAGCATTGCCGCATCGGCGGATCCCGCCTGGCCTAGCGTGACGTCGTCATACCAGCCATCATAGCCCGCAGCCATTTTTGCGATATAGGAGCGGCCCGTGGCAGCGCGAGCGAGTCGGCAAGCGAGATGAACAGCCTCACTGCCGGTATTGGTAAAGATCGCCCGCGACAAATGCTGCGTCGCCGCGGTCAGCACGCTGGCAGCTTCCTCCTCTCCATCATGGGCAAAGGCCGGCATCGGCCCATTGCGCAGGGCGGCAGTGACTGCCTTGACAACCAGCGGATTCGCATGGCCGATCACCGTCGCCCCAAATCCGAGCGCCGTATCGATATACTGGCGCTGTCTGTCGTCCCAGATATAGGCACCTTGGGACCGTCGGGCGACAAAGGGTTTGCCGTCCATGGGTGGCAAGGCCCGCCCGGCGCTGGAGATTCCCCCAACCAGATGTGTCGTCATCGTATTTGTCCATTCGTTGCGGCCACGGACGGTTGCTAGAACCCGAAGTAGCGCGGCAGCCATTCCGTCGTCTCCGGAATGAAGGCGACGAGCAGGAGGCAGATGTTGCTGGTAATGAAGAAGGGGATAAGCCTGCGCGTAACCGCGTTCACCCCGACCTTGGCGACGTTGCAGACGACGAAGATGTTGGTGCCCACCGGTGGGGTGAACAATCCGATACCCAGCGCCATGGTGAAGATCAGACCAAGCTGATAGGGCTGTAATCCGGCTTCGATGCCGATCGGATGTAATATCGGTGCGAGGATAATCAGCGAAGGCCCAAGGTCCGCCCAGGTCCCGACGAAGGTCAAAAGCGCCAGAATCAGTAGGATCGTGATGGTCGGGCCGGCTCCCCAGGCATGGAGGAGCCCGGCGGTCCATTGGGGAATCTGCTCGACGGTCAATATCCAGGAAAATGGAACCGAGACAGCCATGATGATCATGATGGCGCCGGTCATGCGCACCGTCTCCACTCCGATCTTCCAAAGACCGACCAAGGTGATTTCGCGGTAGAGAACGCCTCCAACCAGAAGAGCCCAGACCACTGCGACGAATGCAGCTTCCGTCGTTGTCGCAAGCCCACTCAGCATGGAACTGAGAACCGCAATAGGCATCATTAACGCAGGAAGTGCCCGCAAAAGGTGCTTGCTGAAGCTTGTTACGGTCGGACGGGTCTCCGACTTTGGAAAGTTCTCCTTCACCCCGACCCACCAGGCCGTGAGCATGAATGTGACCGCCAACATAAGACCCGGAATGATGCCTGCTGCAAATAGCCCACCGATTGATGTATCCGTTATGACCCCGTACATGATCATCACAACGCTCGGCGGCAGGATGATGCCGAGCGTCCCGGCTGCGGCCGTAACTGCTGCAGCGAAGTCTCTTGGATAGCCCCGTTCGGCCATCGCCGGGATCATGATGGCGCCGACAGCACCCGTGTCGGCCGTGGCCGATCCGGTAATTCCGCCATAGATCATGCAGGTCGCGACATTGACGACACCCAATCCTCCTCGCACCCATCCGACCATGTCATTGGCAAGGTCGATGATCCGGCGTGTCAGGCCACCCTCGTTCATGATGCCGCCGGCGACGAGAAACAGCGGGATGGACGCCAATGAAATGGAATCGGCTCCCATATAGACCTGTTGCGCAAACCAGGAGGGTGGGAGCGGAACCAGACCGAAATAAATGACGACAAGAGTGGAAAACGCGATCGACCATGCGACCGGCACACCAGTGTAGAGCGTGATGGCGAAGACGCCGAAGAGAACCAGAAGCGTCATTGGCCACGCTCCCGGAATGCTGAAACGATGCGCGCAATCGCAATGACAGCCAGAGTGGCGCCCATGAAGACGATGATGCTCTGAACGGTCCAACTCGGCGCGCGCATGACGGGAGTGGGAACAAATCCCGTGCGCGCAAGCATGGCCTTGCCGCTCCACAGAAAGGCGGCGGCAACGGTGAGCAGGATGAGATTGTGATAGATGCGAAACCAGCGGTTCCGACCACTGGTGGACGTGTTGCCGTCGATGGAAACATTTTCGCCGGCGACCTCCGACAGAACAGCACCGATCGCGGTCGTCCACAAAAACAGGATGCCGACCATTTCAAATGACCAAGTGATTCCGGAGAGACCGAGATAGCGGCCCACGGCGCCAAGCCCGGTAGAAAGGATTAGGGCGACGACAACGAGGACACCAACGATCGTCATCACGAAGACCGCTGAAGAAGCCAGGCGTTTCATGGGGCTTTCCATCAAAGGAGGAAGTGGTGCACGAGCAACGAATGCGGCAAGGACACGTCGGAGGACCGATCGCATCCTCGCCGTAGGCATTGCCTATTTTCCGGCTGCTGCCGAGCGCACGGACGACACCAGATCGTCCCCCCATTCCGCCCCGAATTTCGCGTAAACAGGATCAACCATCGCACGGAAGGGTGTCGTGTCCACCGTCGTTACGGTGACGCCCTTCGACTTGAGGTCCTCGATGACCTGGGCATAGACCTCGTCAAGTTTTCCGCGGTACCACATCGTCGTCTCTTCGACTGCCTTGGTCACCGCAGCCTGGTTTTCCGGGCTCAGAGCGTCGAAGCGCTCCTTGTTCATGAACCAGTAATTCGGCGTCCAGATATAGTTCGAGACCGATAGGAACTTCGCGCTCTCATACCATTTCTGATCCGCGAAATCGCGTATTTCCGGCTCCACGCCGTCGACCACATGCGATTGCAGCGAGGTATAGACCTCCCCGAATGGAATCGATTGCGGCAGGGCGCCCAGCTGTTCGATGGTTGCAAGAATGACGGGGTTGGGCGGTGTCCGCAGCTTCAGACCCTTGATATCCTCCGGTGTGGCGATTGATTTGCTGACGGTTGCAAATTGACGGAAACCGGAATCAAGCGCTCCCAGCATCTTGAAGCCGTTGTCGGCACCCGTGTCGAAGACCTTCTTCCCGACTGGTCCGTCGAGAAAGGTGTGCGCCGCGTTTGCATCGGAAAACAAGAACGGCAAGGTGACGACGTTGAGCTTCGGATCGATCGCATCGGCAACGCCGCCTAGGCCGATATCGATGGAGCCGGAGCCGACACCATCGGCGATCGGTCCCTCATCGCCCAACTGACCATCTGGAAAAATCTGGACGGTGAGGCCGCCCTTGGTTTCGCCGGCGAGCTTGTCGGCGAACATGACGACAGCCTCCTGAATGAGGCTCTTCGAGCTTGACGCGTGGGCGAGCCGAAGAGTTTCGGCATTCGCTTGGCCGGTGCAAAGCAACAGGATGCCGGCGATGGTGGACATGGAAAGCCGACCGGCGTGAGCCCGCATGATATTGAATTCTAACATGTTACCCTCTTTGTCATTGTTATGACTAAGAGTATGTGCGGCCTTTCTCAGGGGTACAATCGGTAAAGCAACGTCTTCGATCAGGAAACGTTATGTTGCTATATCAGATCGTTATGCTGCGCAGCTTGTCACGCAACTGTCCCAAATTAACCCATTAATTAGCATTCACTTGCATGCGCGGACCACGATGCTACCGTCGCCGACATCGTGGGGGCGCGCGTATGACAATTGAAGAGCTGATCGATCTGCAGGAAGCAGGCTCAAGGGCGCGGGTGCTCGGCCTGAAGGCCCACGAAAACCCATACCTCGCCGCCCATAGGATGCCTACTGGTGATACCGGCGCCCTCGGAGATTGGCTTGCGCGTCACGACGCGTGGAAGTTCGGTTGGGAAGCGGAGGACGCTAGCCGCGAAGGTAGGATTGTTATGCACTTCAAGGAGTTGATCTCGACTGCCAAACAACGTGCGCTCGATACGTAACTGATGGCGATTTGCTAGCAACGAGTTCGGTTTTCTGCCCCGTCGCAGCGAAGGATCCGCACCTCTTTCACCATCAGATTGCCAGCGTTCAGGCCTTTTCGAAGAGCGGCGAGATCACCATTTCCGGCACTAGCACCAGGCCCTTGTCGGTTATCCGGATTTCCGGGATGACCGACAGCGGGATAAGGTTGAAGCCCATATAGGCGATGGTGCAGCCTGCCTTTTCCCATTCGAGCTTCAGGGCCTTTACCTCGTCCGCGACCTGGTGCACGCGCTTGTCGGACAAAAGCCCGGCGACCGGCAGCGGCACCATGGCCGTCACCTTGCCGTCCATGACGACACAGACGCCACCCTGCTTTTCTTCGATCGCGTCGAGCGCCACCTGCATGTCCGCGGCATTCGTGCCGGCGACGATGATGTTGTGGCTGTCGTGGCCGACCGAGGATGCGACCGCGCCTTGTCTGAGCCCGAAGCCGTTGAGCAGGCCGTGGGCGACATTGCCGGCAGACTTGCCGTGACGTTCCACCACCGTCACGAAGCAGAGGTCGTGCTTGTCGAAATGGGCTTGCCAGTCATTGGCCGGTTCCAGCGTGACGGTGACATGGCCGAGGGTAATGCCAGGCAGCTCCGTCTTGATCGTATGAGCGACGACCGTCTCCGTCGGCAGGTCCGGTGTCAGCTTGAGATTTTTTGGCAGTTTGACCGTGTGGTAGGCGGCATCCGGATAGCGATACGGTTTCGACAAGGCTTCGTCGAGGATCGGCGTGATCTTCTTACTGTCGACGACGAGCTCGCCGCCATACCAGGTGCTAACAGGCGTAAGGTCGTCGCTGAGAAGCACTAGGTCGGCGCGGCGCCCGCCGCCCAGACCGCCGATTTCGCCTTCCATGCCGAACCGCGTCGCGCCGTGCAGCGAACCCATCGCCCAGGCCTGTTCCGGTCTCATGCCGTATTTCACGGCTTCGCGCGTTACCCAATCCAGGCCGAAGGCGAGCAGATCTTCGGCATCACGGTCGTCGGTGCAGACGGCGACGCGCTTGTGGGAGGCGCCGAGCTCGGTGATCGTCTTGATCGCCTGCGGCAGCGAATGCCAGGGAGTCGTCGGCGGACCGCCGCGCAGGAAGAGCCACACGCCGGCTTCCAGCAAGTCGTCGGCAATGTCGCGGTCGATGGCTTCATGCGTGTCGGTAACGCCGGATGCGGCATAGGCGGCAACGAACTCTCGTCCGTAGACATGGCCCGACACCGGCCTGCCGCGCCCGAGTGCTGCAGCCAGGATCGCATGGCTGCGCTCGTCACCCATCGCAACGGGGACGAAATCCATCTTCTCGCCGAGAGCCACGGCTTCCGGCCACTTGTCGAACAGGGCGGCGATCTTATCCGGCGTCAGGTCGCCGCCGGCTGTTTCCAGATCCGGCGTCGTCGCCGGCACGGTGCTCGGCACGGTCAGGAAGATCGACAGCGGCGCCTGCCGTGCGTCCTCAAGCATGGCCTCGACGCCGGCGACGTCCATGACATTGCCTATCTCGTGGCTGTCGCAGAAGATCGTCGTCGTGCCGTTGAGGAGCGCCGCTTCGGCATAGGCGCAGGCCGTCACCATCGAGGATTCGATATGGATATGCGGATCGACCAGGCCCGGGGCGATGATGCCGCCCCTGGCGTCGTAGAGCTTGGCGCTCCCGCCTCTGTAGCTGCCGGCCGGCTTAACGGCTGCGATGCGGCCCCCCGAAATCCAGACTTCGCGTCCGTCGAGAAAGCGCTCCGAATAGGTGGACAAGACGCGTGCGCCCTGGATGACCAGGTCGGGTTCGCGACGAGCGGAGGCGACATCGGCAAGACGGCGGGTCATGGTCGAGAGCGGCTGAACGGAGAAGCGGGTAAGCGTGCTCATGAAAACCTCATTTCCAGGGCTCGGGGGAGGACTGGCGAGATTGTAAGGAACGCCGTCGGCGGAAGGAAGCACGAATAGTTCTTGTCTCTGGCCTCAAACAGATGCCAATCAGCGTTTCCCACGAACTGCCAGAACGGCTTCCGCAAAGGTGTCGATCTGGCTGGCCTGCAGCCCGGCGACATTGATGCGTCCGTCCTCGACGATGTAGATGGCGTGGCGCTCGCGCAGCATCACGGCTTCTCCGGGTGTCAGACCGATCAGCGAAAACATGCCTTTGTTCCTGGCGAGGAAATCGTAGTCGCTGCCATTGGTGAAACGCCGGAACGAGGCAGCAAGCCCCTGGCGCAGCGACAGAATGTTGGAGCGCATATCGTCCAGTTCGGCGCGCCAGTCGGCCGCGAGTGCAGGGTCTTCCAGGACGGCGCGAACGATAGCCGAGCCATGATCCGGCGGCATCGAATAGACGACACGGGCTCGCACCGTGAGCTGCGCCTTGGTTGCATCCGCCCGATCCGCGTTGGCGGCGAGAATGAATGCAGCACCTGTACGCTCGCGATAGATTCCGAAATTCTTCGAGCATGACGAGGAGACGAGCATTTCCGGAACCATGCCGGCGAGCAGCCGCACGACGAAGGCGTCGTCCTCGAGACCGTCGCCAAACCCCTGATAAGCGATATCGACCAGCGGAACGAGCCCGCGTACGGCGATGATCTCCGCCAGCGCCTGCCATTGCGAACGGCTCGGGTCGGCGCCCGTCGGATTGTGGCAGCAGCCGTGCAGCAACACGATGTCGCCCCGCTCCGACCGTGAGAAATGATCGAGCAGGGCGTCGAAATCCACCTCGCCTGTTCGGCTATCGAGGTACGGGTAAGTGACGACCCGAAGCCCGTTGTCTTCAAGGATCGACACATGGTTCACCCAGGTCGGGTCGGGCACATGCACCGCAGCACCCGGGCGCGCCAGGCAGATCAGGCCGGCGAGCACAGTCAAGGCGCCTGCCCCGCCCGGCGTCTGGATGCCGCGAATTCGCTCCCATGGTGCGGCCTCGCCGAAGACAAGCCTGCCGATGAGATCGCAGAAAACAGGATCCCCGGCCGGGCCGACATAGGTTTTGGTCGTCTGCGCGGTATGGATTCGTTTTTCTGCCTCTCTCACCGCCCGCGGGATCGGCGTCGTACCGGAGGCGTCCCGGTAGACTCCGACGCCGAGATCGATCTTGTTCGAACGACTGTCCTGCCGGAAAATCGGCATCAACGACAGGATCTTGTCGGCTGGCGGCATTATCAGATCATCGAACATGGTTGTCTCCGGTCAGGGAATTGCAGGCGGCGATGAAATGCCGGCGCCTCATGATGCGGCCGCAGCCGAAATCAGCCGACCGCCTATTTCAGCGCGCCGATCTTGTTCTCGATGGCCTCGAGAAATGCGCCGGACCGCACGATCTCGAGAGCCGGTGTGGTCTGCTTGGGCATGTAGCTGTCCTCCTGCTGGAACGGGATCGCGTCGCGAAGCGCGTCATAGAGCGCCTGGCTGCCGGCTCCGAGCTTGTAGCCGCCGAGCGCCTCTTCGGTCAGGAAGATGGCGCGGGCCGCAAGCAGGCATTCGACACCAAGGATCTTCGGCATGTTGTCGACCACCTGGCGTGTCTTGCGGCATGCCCATGTCGCCATCGAAACATGGTCTTCCTGGCTGCTCTTGGTTGGGATGGTATCGGCAACCGCGGGGAAAGCCAGCGTCTTGTTTTCCGATGCGACGGACGCCGCAGCCGTCGAGATGATGCCATAGCCGTAATTGAGGCCGATCGGCTTGCCGGCAAGGTTCGGCGGCAGACCGTAGTTCAATGTCGTGTCGCAAAGCGAGAACAGGCGGCGCTCGGAAATATTGCCGATTTCCACCAAAGCGATCGTCAACAAGTCCATGGCAAACGCGATGGGTTCGCAATGAAAGTTGCCGCCGGACAGGAATTCCAGCGCGCCGAGTTCGTTCCAGAAGACGAGCGGATTATCGGTCGCGGCGTTGAGCTCGCGCGTGATCAGCTCCTTGGCGTGCTCCAACTGGTCGCGGCAGCTTCCATGCACCTGCGGCAGGCAACGGAAGGAATACTGATCCTGGATCCGGGCGGTGTGTTTCGGATGCAGAATATCGTCCTCGAGGCACACTGCACGTGCTGCCTCGGTCGTGCGACGGCTACCCTCGATAATGCGACGGATATTTTCCGCAGTCGCGATCTGCCCGGGCTGCTTGCGCACGAGATGAATGCGGGGATCGAATGCTGCCTGCTCGCCGCGGATCGCCTCCAGACTGAGCGCACCGGCCGCATCGGCCGTCTTCATCAGCATCTCGGCGTCGTGGAGGTTGAGAACCGCCATGGCCGCGCAGAGGCTGTTGCCATTGATGAGGGCAAGGCAGTCCTTCGCCTTGAGATCGAAAGCAATTGGGAAGATGCCGGCTTTTTCCAACGCCTGCGGCGCTGGCATGCGTTCGCCCTGGTAATAGGCTTCCGCCTCCTCATAGCCGATCAGCACCGAAACCATGTGGGCGAGCGGCGCCAGATCGCCAGACGCGCCAACCGATCCCTGGATCGGCACCACAGGGTGAACGCCGCGGTTCAGCATCTCAACGAGACGATCGACCACCTCGATCCGCAGGCCGGAAACCCCGAGGCAGAAGGCGTTGATGCGGACGGCCATCATGGCGCGGACGATTTCTTCCGACGCCGGCTCTCCGATGCCGGAGCAATGAGAGAGCACGATATTGCGTTGGAAGCGGTCATTATCGGCCTGGTTGATGGCATAATCCTTGAGCTTGCCGACGCCGGTATTGAAGCCGTAGGTTGGCGGCGCGTTTTCGGTCAGCCAGTTTTCCTCGATATAGTTTCTCACCTTGATGATTTCGGCGCGCGCGGCATCGGCGAGCGCTACCTTGGCGCCCCGGCGCGCGATGCGAACGGTATCTTTGATCGTCAGGCTGTCACCGTCTAAAATTATGGCGTTCATCTCGATGTCCTTGAAGCTCGATAGGTGTGAGAAAGTAAGTGCCGAAATCGAACACGTCGCGCGCCGGGAGCGCAGCCTGTCTCGATCGCAGCGGCAATGCCATCAGTGACGGCGACGGAGTTTTCCGCGACACCTTCTTCGGTGACGATGGTTCCGGTCCTGACGGCGTCGAAATCGCTCATGATGTCTTCAGATCCTCAATGCGCATGATGGGGAAAGCCGTGGCACACGGCTTTGGTGGCGTCTCGAAGCCGCCCGATCAACGCCCCTGCCTTGGATTCCGGCATGGCAATCGTTTCGAGATAACGGGCCGCCAGCCCGCCCGGCCCTTCGAGCGGGAGAAAGTCGTCGGCCAGACGCCGGACTTGCAACCGTTCCGCCTCCAGCTCCGCTGCCTTGATCTGCTCGTAAAATTCAATCTCTGCCACCTTCCTGCGGCCTTGACGCAGGGTTAGCCGAAGATGCCGCAACGGCAGGACGAAAAGCGAGCGCCATTCGCCGGCACGTTCCAGAAGCCGCTGCATCTCGCCGTCATCCGCGCCGTGTCCGTCACTATCTGCAAGAGCGAAGAACAGCAGGGACGGCACGTCCACCGCGTGACTGTTCTGGGCTTCGAGGCACCAGGACGCGATGCCGGGCTCGCCGTAGAGCCGGACCATGACATCGAACACATTGGCACAGAAAGCAGCGCGCCTCGCAGCTCCGGTATCCTGTTCCGAGCGCGCGTTGCCGCTTGCCAGCCTCTTTTCTTCGAATGCATCAGGGGCTTTTTCCATCACGCTTGTTCCGCCGTCTTCATTCCGGGCGCCGGCTCGTCGTGAGGGAAATGACAGGCCGCGAATTGGCCGTAGGGCATCGCCGCAAGCTTCGGTTCCTGCGCTGCACAGACCGCCTGAGCGCGTGGGCAACGCAGGCGGAACCGGCATCCGGACGGCGGCGCGCTCCGCGACAAGGCCTGCGTCGGGGTTGCGCTCGGCACGATCTTCCGGCTGGCATCGGGAACCGGGACTGCTTCCAGCAGCATGCGGGTATAGGGATGCGCCGGACGCTGATAGATGGCATCGCCGGTTCCGATCTCGACGATCCTGCCCATGTAGAGGACGGCGACCCTGTCGCTGACATTGCGCACGACGGCGAGATCGTGGGAAATGAAGATCAGCGCCAGGTTACGCTTCTGGCGGATATCCTGCAGAAGATTGATCACATGCGCCTGCACCGACACATCAAGAGATGCAACCGGCTCGTCGCAGACGATCAGCTCCGGCCCAACGGCGAGCGCCCGCGCGATCGCAATGCGTTGGCACTGGCCGCCGGAAAACTGATGCGGCCTGCGGCCCTCCACCATCGTCCGGCTCATGCCGACATCGTTGAGCGCACGATCGACCCTTTCCAGTCTTTCCGCTTTGCGGATGCCCTGGATCTCGAGGCCTTCTCCGACGATATCCTGCACCTTGCGGCGGGGATTGAAAGAAGAAATCGGGTCCTGGAAGATCATCTGCAGTTTGCTGCGGATGGCGCGAAGATCGGAAGCAGACAGGTCGGCAAGATTTAGGCCGTCATATTCGACGTGGCCGTCGATACGCGTGTCCGCCTTCGGCAGAAGCTTCAGGAGGGCACGGCCGATGGTCGTCTTGCCGCTGCCCGACTCTCCGACGAGACCGAGCGTTTCCCCAGGAGCCACGTCGAAGGAGACGCCGTCGACCGCAACAAAGATCTTGCCGCCGCGCCGGTATCTGACCGAGAGATCGCGTACCTTCAAAAGCGCGTCGTCGCGCAGGAAAGCAGCGAAGGCATGCGTTGCGGCACTTGTATCGACGGCCTGGCCGGAAGCCTCGTCATTCATGACAATGCCCTCCTTTCGACCGCAGTGTCGGCTGCATCGCCGGTTTGAACAGGCACATAGCAGGCGAAGCGGTGCTTGCCGTCCGCACTGGTCGTCATCGGCGGCATCGAGACATGGCAGCGGGCCTCGGCGGCGGGACAGCGCGGTGCGAACGGGCATCCCGGCGCGGGGTTGGCAAGATCGGGCGGACGGCCCGGGATCGTGCGCAGTTTCGTATGAGCCGGCTGGTCCATGCGCGGCATCGCCGAAAGCAGAGCCTCGGTATAGCGATGGCGCGGATGGGAAAAGACGGTGTCCGTCGGACCGTATTCCACGACATGCCCGCCATAGAGCACGAGGATGTCGTCGGTGCGGCCTGCGACGACGCCCAGATTGTGCGTCACCAGGATCATCGACATCTGCCGCTGCTGCTGGATAACCTGCAGCAGATCGAGAATTTCCTTCTGAACCGTCACATCCAGCGCGGTCGTCGCCTCGTCGGCGATCAGCAGATCCGGCTGGCAGGCAAGTGCCGTGGCGATCATGATCCTCTGCTTCATGCCGCCCGAAAACTGATGCGGATAATGCCCGTAACATTCCGCGGCATCGGGAATGCCGACGCTTGCCAGCAGTTCGATCGCGAGCGCCTTCGCCTGCGCCTTTCCAAGCCGCAGATGGAAGCGGCTCGCCTCTTCGATCTGCCGCCCCACCCGCACGAACGGATTGAGGGATGTCATCGGGTTCTGGAAAACCATCCCGAACTTGCGGCCGAGAAAGGCGCGGCGTTTCGTCTCGTTAAGCGTCGACAGATCGGTCTCGTCGGCGAGGATGCGACCGCTGGTTTTCATGCCCTCCGGCGCAATGCCCATGATCGTCTTGACCAGCATGGATTTGCCCGCGCCGGATTCTCCGACGATGCCGAGCGTCGTGCGCGGCGGGATGCTGAAGCTCACGTCGTGCAGTACGCGGATCGGCCCGAACGGCGACCTGAAATGACAGGAGAGCTCGTGACAATCGAGGACCGGGGTGGTGTTCGCTGCCTCATTCATATCAGAGTTCCCTGCCGCGATGGTTCATGCGACGGGCCAGACAATCCCCGACCGTATTGAGCGAATAGACCGTCAGCACGATGGCGACGATCGGTCCGAAGATCAGCAGTGGAAAGCGGCTGAGCAGGTCGGTCGAGCTGGCGATCATCCCGCCCCAGCTCGGCGCCGGCGCCGGAATGCCGTAACCGAGAAAGCTCAGCGATCCCTCGGTGATGATCAGCCCCGCCATCAGCGGCGGAACGATGGCCGTCAGCGCCGGAACGAGATTGGGCAGGATCTCGCGCAGCAGAAGCCGCATGTCCGACGCGCCCATGGCGCGTGCTGCCAACACGTAATCACGGTCGTTCTGGGCAATCACGCCGCCTTTGGCGATGCGTGCATAGGTTCCGATGTCGAGCAGGCCAAGCGCCAGCATCATCGTGAAAACCGAATTTCCGGTCACCGATATTAGCGCCAGGATGACGAGGATCGGCGGAAGCGACGCCATGGAGTTGGCATAGAGATCGACGATCCGCTCGACCGGGCCGCGATAGAAGCCGGCCAGCATTCCGAGGATCATGCCGATCACCAGCGAGATCAGCGTCGCGACCGAGACGATGGCGAGCGTCGTTCGCGCACCGTAAAGCACGCGGGACAGGATGCTGCGCCCGAGCGCATCGGTTCCGAACAGGCCGTTCAGGCTCCATTCCGGGCCTTGCGAGAAATCGCCATAGGGGAAGCTTGCCCGAACGAGACCCGGAATGAACTCCACGAAAACCGAGGAGACGATCAGGGCCGCCAGGAACACGAAGGCGAACCATTCCATCGGATGGCCGCTCGGCATGCGGAAACGCGCGGTCTTCGGCATCGCGGCATTCAACGTCTCTGCCAATGCGACCGTTTCGCCGGGCACGAGGTCCGTTTGTGTTGGCTGGAGGCGGCTCATGACACGTCCACCCGCGGATCGATAAGCGCGTAACCGAGATCGACCAGGATGAAGATCACGACGAAGATCACCACTGTCAGCGACAGAATGGCTTGCATGACGGGCAGGTCGTGGCTGCTGACCGCATTGAGAACGGTCCAGCCGATGCCGGGCACCGCGAAATAGCTCTCGACGATGAAGGAACCGCCGAGCAGATAGGTCATGGACAGGCCCATCACCGTCAGCACCTGGGGAGAGGCCGGGCGCAGCACGTGGCGCATCAGGATGTAACGCGTCGGCAGGCCCTTGGCTCTGGCAACGAGGACATAGTCCTCCTGGAGGATCGCGACGAATTCGCTGCGGCTCACCCTGTAGAAATAGGCTGCCTGGTGCACGCTGAGGCACATGACCGGCAAGGCGACGTAATAGAGATTGCCGATCGGATCGTCGCTGAAGGTGACCCAGCCGGTCGCCGGCAGCCAGCGCAGCACGATTGCGAAGACGAAGCCGAGCAGAACCACGATGACGAAAGTCGGGATCGACAGCATGACCGAGGAGACCGCCCGCAGCACCGTATCGACGATGCCGCCCGACCGGCTGGCCGTATACATGGCGAGCGGCACGCCGATCAGGAGCGAGACGAACATCGCAAGCAGCGCAATCTCGAACGTCACCGCCGCCCGGTCGACCAGGAGTTTTGCCACGGACTGCTGGCTGAACATGGTCTGCCCGAGATCTCCCTGAAGAAGCCGCCCGAGCCAGCCGAGATAACGTTCCCAGACCGGCAGATCGTAACCGTAACGGCTGTTCAGCGCATCAATCTGCGCCTGCGTCGCGTTCTCTCCAAGGATGAGCTGCGCCGCCGACCCCGGCATCAGGCTCGACAGAGCCGTCGCCGAGAACGTCACCAGAAGGAAGACCGGAATGCCGGCCAGAAGCCGGACGCCAACCGCTTTCAGATAGGAGAGCTTGGCAATTCGCAACGATCGGACTCCGATTGTTAGGTGGAACATCCGATGCCGGACTGGACCGGCATCCGGATTTCGCAAAACGAGACGGCAGAGCGGCCGGTCTCCGGGATCAGAGCGCCTTCCATCTGTCCTCGGCATCGAGCCAGCCGCTGTCCCGCTCCAGCGAGGCTTTCTGCTCGGCAGGCGTCATGCCGCCCATGCTATGCTCGTCCGCATAGCGCGTGCTGCGGTCCTTGAAGACATGCCGACCGTAATCCATCATGCCATACATCGATCCCTTCTCGAGATAGTGCATGGTCACCAGGTTGAAGCCGAGCGCCTCGATTTCCTCAAGCCGGACGAAGGGCACGCCGTTGACGGTCGCGACATCGCCGAACATCTTCCAGCCGGGCAATTCCTTGGCCACCTTCCGGCATTCCTCCAGCGTGCGCAGGCCGTGCACATAGGTCATTTCAGCACCGAGTGCTGCGGCGCGCACGCAGCGTTCGATAGCATCGTCCAACCCCTTTTCGAGCTTGGATTCGGTGCGCGCTATCACCACGCAATCGCTGCCTTGACAGGCTTCGATCGAGGCCTTGATCTTGGCGAGCCAGAGCTCCTGCGAGACGACCTCATGCGGCACGTTGCCATCGACCTTGCCGGCCAGCGTCGCCGCCTCCATGGCGCGGCCGAACCGCGCATAGCCGCGTTCATTGGGCGTATCCTCGATCAGGATCGCTCCGGCGCCGGCTTTGGCGAGACGATAACAGGTGCGGAAGGTTTGGACGACATCGCCGAAGCCGTCATCGGCATCGATGACCAGCGGCAAAGGCGAGTAGTCGGCGATGCGGTCGGTCGCGTAGACCAGTTCCTCCTGATTGTGCAGGCCGAGATCCGGCACGCCGGACATGCTGAATCCCAGTGAGGCGCCGCTGAGCAGGATCGCCTCGAAGCCGGCCATTTCCGCCGCCTTGGCGGAGTAGCAATCCCAGACGCAGGGCGTGAACACCTGCTTGCGGGAAACCAGATCCCGAAACCTCACCTTCTCGCGATTGCCGATCATCGTCATCCACCTTTTCCGATCGCCCCGCGTCGCAGGGCTCATTCTGTCGTCTTCACGTCTCTGGCGTGTACGGTCGTCCAGCCCATCGCCCGGCCTTCGCCGCCCGCCCGGATCTTCCGAGCGAGCCTGCGCGTCTTGATCCGGGACCTGCTATTTCTGGCAGGCATCCGCGCAGACGTAGAGGAACTGCTTTTGCAGGATGCCGCCATTCGAGGGAACGACGCCGCCGGTATTGTTGCGCAGCAGCAGCGAGCGCGTCTGTTCCCCGAAGATGTAGACCGGCATTTCGGTTGCAACGAGCTTCTGAACCTTGACATAGGCGGCTTTGACAGCAGCAGGGTCGAGGGTGGAGCTGGCCTCCTTCAATGCAGCGTCCATCTCGGCGCTCTTGTACTGTCCCCAGTTGAAAGCTCCGCCGGAACTCAGCAGATTGGAAATGTTCGGCTCGGCACCGTTCGACACCAGCACCCCGCCTTCGACGCAGATGTCGAAGTCGAGCTGCGTCTTGCACCGCTGGATCAGCGAGGCCTGGTCGACCTCGACGATCTCGGCCGAGGCGCCTTCATAGCCGGTCAGCACCTGCTGGATGTAGGCGGCAAGACGCTTCAGGTCCGAGTTGGTATAGGTGACGATCTTGATCGAGAATGGCTTGCCGTCCGCCTTCAGAGCATCGAACAGTTCCTGCGCCTTCTTCGGATCATAGGCTGGAAGAGATGAAGCGCTGTCGAAATAGGGCGAATTCTCTCCAAAGTAATTGCTGGGTGCCTTGTATCCGGGCATCTGCGTGAAGGCCTGCATCAGCCGCGCGCGGTCGATGGCGGAATAGAAGGCCTCGCGGGCGCGAACATCCGTGAAGATACCCTTGGCCTGGTTGAGATAGGCGCGGTTGATGCCGCGGATCGGGATCTCGCGGGTCGCAACCCCCGGCGCCGTTGCGTTCGAGCCGAACTGATAGGGATAACCGGCCATCATCGTTGCGCCGCCCTGCACGACGGTGGCGATGCGGCTGTTGGTTTCGGGAATGATCGCAAACTTGATCGTATCCAGATAGGGGCGCGGCTGATCCCAATAACCGGGATTGCGGGCCATGGTCATCGATATGCCCTGGTTCCACTCGGTCAGCGTAAAGGCGCCGGCGCCCACCGGCTTGATGTCGGTCTTTTCCTTGGCGGCCTTCAATGCTGCCGGCGAGGCGATGAAGGGGCACAGCTCGGCGACCTGGGCTGCGAAATTGGCGTTCGGGGAGGACAGCTTGATCGTCAGCGTCTGTGGATCGACGACGGCGATCGCCTTGTTCCAGGAAGAGATGAACGGTTGCGCCGGCGAAAGCGTGGCCGGATCGGCGGCGCGGTCCCAATTGTATTTGACGGCTTCCGCGTCATAGGGCGCGCCGTCCGTGAACTTCATGTCCTTGCGAAGCTTCAGGGTCCAGGTCACGGCGTCGCTGCTGGTCAGGCGTTCGGCCATGCCGCCGGTCACGACGCCCTTGTCGTTGACGTAGACGATGAAGCCGTAGACGGCGTCGAGCACATCCATCGGACCGCCGGGATAGGTGCCGGCGGTGATCGCCGGATCCCAGCTCTTGATGTCCGAACCGTTGATGATGGTCATCGTGCCGCCGCTCACGGGTTTTTCCGTCTGCGCACTCGCGTGAGACGCGGCGAGCATCACGGGTGCGGCCGTCGTCAGCGACAACAGCAAGGCGGCGGCGCCGCCGCGCATGAACAGGCTCTGCAACCTTCTGGAACGATTGTCTGACAACATCACTCTATCTCCTTTTTTTGAGTTCCCCTGGGGGAGTGATTGTGCGTCGTTGTTTTGCATGCGGTTGACATGATGGCCCGGCAGCTTTCAGCGCTGCTCTTCATGGCTCAGTCGCTATAATCCTCCGTCCAGCGCCTGACCGTCGGATGATGAAGCCCGAATTGATCCAGCGCACGCCCCACGGTCTGGTCGACCATTTCGGCGATTGATTTCGGCAACGTGTAAAAGCTCGGCACCGGCGGCATGATGACGGCGCCGTTGCGTGTTGCTTGGTCCATCAGCGCGATATGGCCCGCATGCAACGGCGTTTCCCGCACCATCAGCACCAGCCGGCGGCGTTCCTTCAGGCAGACATCGGCGGCGCGCACGATCAGATCGTCAGCATAACAATGCGCGATCCCGCTCAGCGTCTTGATCGAGCATGGCGCAACCAACATGCCGTCGCACCGGAAGGAGCCGGAGGCGATCGAGGCGCCGATATCGCCGTGGCTGTAGACCCGGTCGGCGAGGCCACGGATTTCGTCCGCGGTCTTTCCCGTCCCTTCGGCCAGTGCCGTGCGGATCGCCGAGGGCGATATGACGAGATGCGTCTCGACATCGTCGAAATCCCGGAGCATCTCCAGTGCACGCAGTCCGTAGATTGCACCGGAAGCCCCTGATATGCCGATGATCAATCGTCTCAAATCAGTATCTCCGGCTTGACGCGCAACAGCAGCTGGCGCATCCGTTCGTAAGAATCCGGCGGCGGAAGCGCCTTGTCGAACCCTTCACTTCGATCGCCTGCCTTCATCGTGGCGTCGTAACCGACCTTGGCGATCACGCCGCCGTCTTCCTGAGGCTCGGACCGGTCTGCCGGAAGGTCCGTGACGATGAGAATGTCGCGCTCCGCGCGCATGCGCGTCATCTTCGCCAATTCGACGGCATCGAGATCCCACGGGTCGACATCGCTGTCGACGATCGTGATGTTCTTGACGATGCTGACCGCACCCCAGCAGATCGACATGATGCGGCGTGCCTGTCCCGGGCGGGGCGCATCGATCTGCACGACCACATTGTTCCGTCCGCTGCCTGACGCGGTGACGGCAACCTCGCCGACATTGAGAACGGACCGCCGGATGACGGCCTTGAGGCTGGCAGCGATCGGCACCGCGCCGAGATAGAGGTGCTCCATATGGTAACCGGGCTCGATCACCTGCAACATCGCGTCGGAGCGGCAAGTCATGCATTCAAATCTGACGCGCACCCCGGAACCGTAGTCCTCGTACATGCCGTGATATTCCGAGACCAACCCTTCAAGGATCGGCTCGTCGATATGAATATGACCTTCGAGCACGATCTCCGCCTCTGCAGGCACGGCAAGATCGATCGACTTGCAGCGGACAAGGCGCACCGGCTCTCCGAGCAGCGATCCGGCGCAGTGCATTTCGTCGTCACCGAGCCCCAGATAGAAGCAGGCGGCAAGCTGAATGGCTGGATGCGCGCCGAGGACGACGGCGAAGGGGAGCGGCTCGCCTTTGGCGCCCGCCTTGCGGGCCATGATGGCGAGATGATGGTTCGGTGCAATTCCGATCATCGCCTCGTTCGGACCAAGCACCTTGATGCGGGCATAGGACGCGTTGCCCAAGCCCGTTTCAGGGTCACGCGCGACGATCAGACCCGCGGTAATGTAGGGACCGGTCTCCTTGGAAAAGAACGTTGGGACTGGAAGCCGGGTCAGGACGTCGTCCTGGAAGAGCTGTTGCTGTACCGGTGCATCGTCCACGAATACCGGCGGCACCGGAGACGCGATCGAGGACAGCAGCTTTTCCTGGATATCGCTTTTCGCAACGTCAAGCGCCAGGGCGACACGATCGAGATCCGACAGGATGTTGCCGAAGATCGGCATGTCGTGACCTTTGATGCAGTCGAGCCGCACCGCCGCCTTTTCATCGACGATGGAAAGAATGGCCGATACGTCGTGGATCGGGTCGACTTCCTCCGAAATCACCAGCAGCCGACCGCGACGGTCGAGCTCCTGAAGAATGCCCCGACACGACTGATCGCTTTCGCTGCGTGGCATTGCAGCGCCGGCCGTCCTGGATGTCATGGCCGCGTTTTCAAGCGGATCAGGGTGATCATTCATCCGGCAATCCTGTGAAAGTCATTTTCGAGGGCTGTTTTGATGCGGCAAGTATCAGCCGCAGGCCGGAGGCTGGGTAGCTCGAAAATCATGAATTGGAGGATAGGAAAATCAGAATGCTCCGCGCATGAGCGCGATTCGACACGATATGTTTTTAGATCACACCTGTCGGCCGAAGACGGCAACGAGTGACTGGATCATCGTCCGTTCGGCCTCGGACAGCGTCCTTTCGCCGGAGAAAATCACCGAGAGGTTTCCGGCGATGACGTCTTCCGTAATTGGCGCCGCGGTGAGGCGCCCGCTGTCGATATCCTGCTGGACCGAGGACACCGGCAGGACCGTACAGACCGGCAAACGGCGGACCATGGCGATGGCCAATGGCAGAGAACCGACGTCCATGACCGGCTCGACACGCAGATGCCGCGCGCTGGCGGCTGCCATGAACGCCTGATGGATACTGAGATGCTTGATTCCGAGAACCAGCGGAAATCCGCAAACTTCGGCCAGTGGAATCTCCGTTCGACCAGCAAGGTCCAAGGCCGGATTGGCAATGACCGACAGGCGCTCGCTCGGCCCGAGATGGATCCGGGTCATCTGCGTCTGGACGGCACCGACAATGGCCAGATTGAGCTCTCCCGCACGTACCTGGTCGTGAAGCACAGCGTTGGAACCTTCGATGATTCTCAGCCGGTATTCGGGATGGCCAAGGCGGGTTGCCGTCAGTGCCTGCGCCACCTTGTCGGTCATGACGCTGTCATGCCCCGAACTCGGCAGCATGCCGATTGAGATGGTCGCCTGTGTGTGGGCGGCAATATCCAGACTAGCCCGAACGAGGCTATCGATGCGCTCTTCGATCTCCAGGGTGAAGGGAAGCAATGCCTTGCCGGCCTTCGTGCTCTCGGCACCGTTGCGCCGCCGTTCGAACAGGGGTTGCCCGACAACTGCCTCGATCTTCTGAATCTGAGTCGAAACGGAAGGTTGCGTAATATGCGCCGCGCGCGCCGCCGCCGAAATACCTCCGCTGAGATGCGCAAGGTTGAAGTAGTGCAATTGACGTGCCGTCAACTGCGGTCGAAAGACGATATTGGCCTCCGTTGCCTCCAGATTTTTCTTGAGGCTACAAAGCAGGGCGGACACGACCTCCTGGTCCGGCCCGTTTGCGCGCACGCCCAAGGTGCTCGACAAAGGCGGAACGAGGGGCTCCAGATGCAGGCGCGCCAGTCCGAGCCGGTCGGCGACCATGCTGCGGGGCATTAGGAACCGCATCTGCGGAAACTCGTTGAGCAGCCGATGAAGGTCTGCCGGCTCCTCATCCATCAGGATCATGCGATCGTGGATGCCATGCTCGTCCGCATATCGGATGACGGCATCGCGAAGTGCCTGACGCATTTTCAAAACGACAAATTTCTGATTGGGGGAGCGAAGATCAACCGCGGCCTCCGCCGTTCCGACGGAAAACCAGACCTCATCGTAAAAGGGCGTCATCGCAGGCAGGTTCGCAGATGGCACGCCGGTCATATAGCCGACTTCGATTTCCATCGAACCCGTGCTGCCCGGGATTTCCGCGGCCCTGTCATCAACAAGGGATTTTCCTCGCCCGTCTGCAAATATCACGTCGATCAGCAGGTCGGGCCGCTGGCGTTCCATATCTTCGACGGTACGTCCGATCGCCTTCGAAAATCGACCGATGGAGAAACTGAGATCGAGACGAATATCGATGCGAAGATGGTCCGTGTCCCCATTCCTCATCCGGCGCACGAACCTTTCGCGATGAAGGATGGCCGTTGCCTGCTGAAACAGCCAGAAGGCTGCCGGTAAAGGACTGAGGTGACCGCTTTTCCGGATGAAGAGCTTGAGTTGAAGTTCATTTTCCAAAGTACGCAGACTTGATGTCAGCGCCGAAGGAGCAATCCCAAGCTCGCGCGCGGTCTCTGCCAGCGTCGGGCTCTGACAGGCCAGCACGAAATGGGCCAGTTGCTGGATTTCGATGCGCGGCGGATTTGTATTCACTGCGGGTCTATATCGGATTGCACAAGGAGCTTACCCGACTATGGCACACAAAGCACTATACCGCACGAATATCAGCGCCGGCCCGTTGCTTCCCCTTCGCCCACCGAACCGACATAGGTCGGTTTCGGACTTTGGTCGGGCGCAGCACTGGCGATCGAATCCCTGGACATGCCAGGAGCGTCGAACCGGGAGCCCGTCTATTGAGGGTGCTCATTCCTCCTTAGAAAAATCGAGAATCTCCCGTCCCGATCATTCGCGATCGCCCGGATCAAAAGACGTCAACCTGCGCTCAAGACTGCCTCATACACCATTGTCGCGGCGGCAAGATCAGCCAACGCCGTTCCGACTGCCTTGTAGAGAGTGATCTCGTCATTGGACGTTCGCGCTGGAACATCCCGGCGGCACAACTCGTCAAGTGTCGCACGCACCGTATCTGCAGCAATGACGCCCGCCCTGATCGGCTGAACCAGATCGCCCGCTTCGTGAAGGGCTTCGTGCGTGTCGATATAGACCGAGGAGCGCCGAAGCGCCTCGTCATCGGCCTCGCGCATCGCCGGGGTGAAGCCGCCGATCAGATCGACATGGGTGCCCGGCCGCAGCCATTCGCCGCGGATAAGCGGTGCGGTCGCCAGCGTCGCTGCGCTGACGATATCGGCTTGCCGCGCCGCAGCTTCCAGATCGGTGACGGCAGTGGCCCGGAGCCCCCGTTGCCGGAGGCTCTGTGCCAGCCGTTCCGCACTGGCGGGATCGATATCCCAGATATCGACATCGGCGATCGGCCGGACGGCGCCGTAGGCATCAGGTATGAGGCTCGCGACGCGGCCTGCGCCGATCACCAGCAGACGGCGTGCGTCCTGTCGCGCAAGATAATCCGCGGCAAGGGCCGATGCCGCTACCGTGCGGCGCGTGGTGATCGTGTTTCCGTCAAGCAGCGCAAGCTGCATCCCGGTCCGGCCATCATAGAGCATGTAAGTCGAGGTCAAACCGGGAATGCCGCGCAGCGTGTTGCCGGGAAAGACGGTGACGATCTTGATGCCAAGGTAGCGCTCCGACCGGTGCGTTTCATGCCAGGCCGGCATCAGAAGCAGCGTCGCATCCGGCTCGCCGCTGTTGGCCATCGTGTGGTGATGTCGTACCGGCACGACACAGCCTTCGGCAAATGCTTGCCGCAGGGTCGCGACCAGCGCGCCGAAAGGGAGGAGCTCGCCCGTTGTCCGGGCATCGAGAATACGGATTTGTGTGTCGGTCATTGAAGCGATCTCCCGGTAAGTTCTGACTGCTGGATAAAGCGAGCTCTCTATGATTGAACGAGAGCCGCGTCGCCGCTGTGCGGCGTACCGGCTTTTCAACCGGCATCGGCCTTTGGACACTCCGTTGCGATCGGAATGCGGAGCAACTCGGCACCGCTCAGCCAAACGCCGCTTTCTTCTCCAGCATCCTGGCGTATTGCGTCAGCGGATAGCACAGGGCGAAGAAGATCAGCGCGACGAGACCGTAGACCTTGAAAGGTTCGAAGGTCGCGTTGTTGATGGCGTTCGCGGTTTTCAGCAGTTCGTCGAAGCCGAGGATCGAGGCCAGTGCGGTGCTCTTGATCAACTGGACCAAGAACCCGACAGTCGGCGCGCGCGTGATCCGGAAAGCCTGCGGCAGGATGACAAGGCGAAGTTCTAGGAGACGATGCAAGCCCAGGCTGGCTGCGGCGTCCCATTGGCCGCGGGGCACCGCCTCGACGCCGCTCCGCCAGATTTCCGCAAGATAAGCGCTGGCGTAGAACGTCAGGCCGCAGACGGCGGCGGTCCATGCCTCGATCCGGAAACCGAGCATCGGCAGGCCGAAGAACATCAAAAAGAGCTGCATGAGGAGCGGCGTTCCCTGAAACAGGGCTATGTAGCCGGACGCGAAACTGCGCGGCCAGCGCGTTTTCGATATCCGCGCAGACAGGATCGCCAGGCCAACGATGGCGCCGCCGGCAAAGGCTGCGAGCGAAAGCATAAGGGTCCAGCGTGTCGCGAAGACAAGATTGCGCAGAATGTCCCAGAAGGTGAACTCAATCATGCCAGACCGGCTCCCAGAAAACGGCGTTTCCCGGCGAAAAGCAGCCGGCGAAGTGCGGCGGACATCGAAAGGTAGATCAACGTCGCCACCAGATAGGTCTCGAAGGAGCGGAAGGTGCGCGACTGAAGCAGATCGGCCTCCTGCGCCAGCTCGCGGACGGATATTTGCGAAACCACCGCCGATTCCAGCATCATGATGATGACCTGGCTCGTCAGCGCCGGAAAGATGATGGCGATCGCCTGCGGCAGGATGATTTTGAAGAACACCAGCCGGGGCCTGAGGCCGAGTGCCTGCGCCGCCTCCTTCTGGCCTCTCGGTATGGCATCGAGCCCGGCCCCGACCACCTCGATCGTGTAGGCCGCCATGTTGAGGGTCATGGCAAGGACGGCGGCAGAGATCGGATCGAGGCGAATGCCGAGGCTAGGCAAGCCAAAGAAGATGAAGAACAGCTGCACCAGGAATGGCGTATTGCGCATGATTTCCACATACAGGCCGACGACCTTGCGCAACCATGGATAAGGTCCCCGGCGCGCGGCCGCGCCGAGAACGCTGAGAACGATCCCGAGGACCGATGTGGAGGCCGTCAGTGCAAGCGTCGTGCCTGCGCCATAAGCCAGAGCTCCCATTCCGTCCCAAAGCCAATTGAAATCGAGGCTGTATCTCATCGCTTGTCCTTTGGAGCCGGATGATCTGGGCCGGGTCGGCCCGAAATCTCGATCCGCCTCTCAACCAAAGAATTGGAGCATGATGCCACGGAAATCGCTTACAGTTTCGGCATCATGCTCTGGTGAGTGGGAGGCCGTCTTCATCAGTCCTTCAGGTTCTCAGGGTTGAGCGGCGCTTTCAGCCAGCTCTTCGAGCTTGCGTCGAGCGAACCATCGGCGATCATTGCGGCGACGCTGTCATTGACGACCTTCTTCAGGCCTTCCTCGCCCTTCCGGAGCGCGATGTGCGAGGGAGAGCTGAGGAGCTGGAATTTCTGCTCCGGCTTCAGCTCGTCCTGTCGTGCCAGAACCTGCGCGCCGACATCGTTGCCGACGACCATCAGCTGGGTCTGGCCGGATATGAAGGCCTGGATGACCGAATTATAGTTCTCGAAACGCTGGATCGCGGCCGAGCCGGGGGCGACGGCCGTCAGCGACGTGTCTTCGAGCGTCCCACGATTGACGGCAACGGTCTTGTCGGCGAGGTCTTCCTTGCCGCTCACCTTCAGCGCTGCCGGACCGATGACGGCGATGTAGTAGGGGGCGTAGGGGGCGGCATAATCGATAACCTCGGCGCGCTCCTTCGAATAGCCGACGCTCATCAGCAGGTCGACGCGGTCGTCGTTCAGGTAGGCGATCCTGTTCTGGCCGGTAACGCTCACCAGATTGAGTTTCACGCCGAGCCCGTCGGCGATCTTCTGGGCGACGTCGACGTCATAGCCCTTGATGCTCATATCGGCGCTTGCCGAAGAGAAGGGCGGGAAATCGGAGAAGATGCCGATGTTGATCTCGCCTGCGGCCTTGATATCGGCAAGTTCGTCGGCCTGCGCGGCCCCTGCCAGGATGCCGAACACAGCAATTGCCGCGGTGGCAGTGTAGCGCAATTTCATAAGAGCAGTCATGTCGTTCCCCTTTTTGAGACGTGTTGTGCGACAGGTGATGGATGGCAGCGGGCACGAGGCACGCTGCCGGTGTGAAGCTGGTTCTCAGGTGATCTTTGTCCTGACCGCGGGACTGAACATCGCGAGGCACAGGAGTTCGAACACGACCTGCGCGGCGATCTGCGCGGTGTTGGTGGTATTGTCGTATTGCGGCGCGATTTCCACGACGTCGCCGCCGATGAGGTTGATGCCCTTGAAGCCGCGCAGCAGGGTCAGGACCTCCCTCGGCTGAAGCCCGCCGACTTCTGGCGTGCCGGTTCCCGGAGCGAAGGCCGGATCGAGGCTGTCCACGTCGAAACTGAGATAGGTCGGACCGGCGCCGACCACCTCCAGAGCCTTTGCGATCACGGCCTTGAGGCCCATCTCCGCCACCTCTTCCGCATGAATGACGGTCATGCCGGAGGCAAAGGAGAACTCCCAGAGATACTCGCCGCCGCCACGGATGCCGATCTGGATCGTACGCTTCGGATCGAGCACGCCTGCCAGAACCGCCTCGCGGAAGGGCGCGCCGTGATGGAACTTCGAGCCCTCATAGGGACCAGCGGTGTCGCAATGAGCGTCGATGTGGATCATGCCTACCGGCTGGCCGGCCGCCAGGCCCTTGAGGATGGCGCCGGAGATCGAATGGTCGCCGCCGACCGACAGCGGGATGACCCCGGTTGCCGCGATCATCCGGTAGCAGGCCTCGATGTCGGCATGGCATTCGGCCAGGTCGAACCGGCTGCGCATCGGCACGTCGCCGACATCGGCGACCTTTAGCCCTCCCATTGGCGCGACACGCAGAACATGCTCGTAAGGGCCTATACGCTCGACAGCCCGGACGGCCCGCGGCCCCAGCCGCGCGCCTGCGCGATTGGTGACGCCGAGGTCCATCGGCACGCCGATCAAAGCCACGTCAAGCGCCTCAAGCACCTCGGGCTGCAAGCCGTTCTCGATGAAACGGGCATCCAGAAAGGTCGCAGGATCGGCGAAGGGCCATTTGCGGCTGTCGCCGTCCTTGAATACGCTCGCCGCCACGGCGCGGAAGTGCGGATCTTCCATCTCTCCGCCTGCAGCGCTGCCGAAGCGCTTTCTCAAGTCTTCCAGAAAATCCCGGTCAATGGTCAAGGCAGGCTCCCACGGTATTGATGCTGCCGTCATCATCAGCGCCGCCCGCTTCTCTTGGAACCGCGAAAATTCGAGAGGGGATATAACGATTCTTGATAGACCAGGTCTGCCGAGGCTCCGCGAAGCCGGTAGTGCGTTCATCCGGACGTTCAGAAAACTTTATAACCCGGCGAGAATTTTCCCACTACCGCGGTTGGTAACCTCCAAGCAGTCTCCGATGCGAACGGTCCGGCAGAGGGCCGACAACAAAGGGGACCTACCATGTTGCACGATATGACACGCCGCCGCTTCCTCGGATCCGCCGCTGCCGCGGGGATTGCCGGCACGATGACCGGGTTTGCGAGATCCGCCGCAGCCGGCAGCGGCAATCTGACCGTCGTCGAATGGGGCGGCGATGTCGTCGAAGCGATGAAACAGATTGCCGCCGACCAGAATGCGGCGACATTCAACTGGGTTCTTCATCAGGGCGGCGCGGGCGCGATCCTGCCAAAGATCAAGGCCGTCTGGCCGAATGTCGACTACGACTACGTCGCCGGCTGGGAAGGCTCGTTCAACAGCATGGTGAAGGAGGATTGGCTCGAGACCATCAATCCTGCCGATATTCCCAATCTTGCGAATATTCCCGAGAAAATCATCATTCGTGACGGCAAGGGCAACATCAAAGCGGTCCCGCGCGCAGTTGGCGGCATGTATTTCGGCGCCCGAACCGACACGGCTCCGATCGCCGTGAAGACCATCGATGATCTGCTGAGCCCCGATCTCAAGGGTGCGATCTGCTGGCCGGGCCCGACACAGAGCATGATGCTCCAGATTGTCGCGCTCGCCCTTCACGCCGGCGGCAGTGAAACGAATATGGAACCCGGGTGGAAGCTCATGACGGAATTGGCGAAATCCGGCAATATCGGCCGCGTCGCCATCACCGATATTGACTTCACCAATTCGCTAACGTCGGGCGAGACCTCCGTCGGCTTCTTCGCTGAGCCCGGCTGGGCGGCCGTGGCGAAGAACTTCCCAGTTACGCGTTTCACCAAGGACAGCAACTTCAAGGCCTTCCTCTACCAGAGCGGTTTCGGCGTGCTGAAGAATAGACCGAGCACCAAGGCAACGCTCGATTTCGTCAACTTCGCGATCAGCCCAGACATGAATTCGCTCTACGCCAAGGTGGCTGGCGAAGCGCCGTTGAACAGCAAGGCGGTCACGCCCGACAACCTCAAGCATCTGTCCTTCACGTCGGACGAGTTTTCGAGCTTCGTCTATGTGCCGGACTACAATGTCGTTCTCGAACAGCAGGATGCCTGGTCCAAGCGCTGGGAGCAGGACATCGCCCCGTTGCTCTAAAGCGTGTCGCGGCAGGTTGCCGAAGGCGCGGGCGCGGCTTCGGCAATCTCCCTTTCTCATGGCCCGCAAGGGCGAGGAAAAGGCTGTTCCACCATGACCAAGGTAAGGCGGCAACCCGTTGCCATTTCCATTCCGGATCGCCGAGATGCGGCCCTGACGCTGGGGCCAGCCCTCCTGGTGTTCGCATTCGGTTTTCTGTCACCGCTCATCAACCTGGCAATCGAAAGCTTGAAGGAGTTTACGCCGGGGCGCGTCGGCTCCGTTGAAAATGCCGCAGCAACGGTCCAGAACTATTACGAGCTTGCAAACCAGGCGTTTGCAAGTGTCCTGCTGACGACCTTCTGGATCGGTGGAGTTGCCGCGATCATCGGCCAGCTTGTGGCATTCCCGCTGGCCTATTTCATCGTGCGGCGCATTTCGCCGCGGATGCGCACGCTCACCCTCGGCTTTTTGATTACGCTTGTTCTTTCCAGCGTCCTGATCAAGACATATGCGATCGAACTGACCTTCGGGTCGGTCGGCATCTTCCGCCCCTTCCTCTTGACACTTGGCCTTTCTCCCAACAGCCGCGAATATATCAATATCGTCGTTATTGCGGGTCTGGTTCACTCGATCATACCGGTCGCAACGCTAACGCTGATTGGCGCGATGCAATCGATCGATCCGCGTCTGCTCGATGCGGCCCAGTCGCTGGGCGCGCCGGGATGGAAAGCCCATCTGTCGATTACGCTTCCCCTGAGCTTCCCGGCTCTGATCTCAAGCACGCTTGTGTCGCTGACTTTCGCGATCAGCGCCTTCGTCATTCCCATGGTGCTCGGGAGGGGCAGGGTGCTTTTCATGTCGAACGTCATTTACACCCGGTTCAGCGATATCGCCAACTATCCGAGCGGCGCGGCGATCTCGCTCGTCATGCTTGCCGCGGCCTTGGCGGTCGTCGCTATCATAACCTTTGCGCAGGCCTGGAAGGTTTCCCGATGAGCAGACAGTCTCTTGCAGCGCGAACCGGAGACCGGATCGCCGCTTCCCTTGCCTACGGTGTCATCGGCCTTGGATTGGCGTTCCTCGCCATCCCGTTGGTGATAACCTGCCTCATGGCTTTCGACGCCAGGACCTACCTCGGCCCGATGCCGCCGCCTGCCCTGTCGCTTCACTGGTTCGAACGGCTGGTCTCCCAGGCGGATATCCTTGCCAGCCTGCGCACCAGCCTCATCTTGGCGGTACTCACGACGGTTCTGTCCGTCACGATCGGAACTGCGGCGGCTGTCGGTCTTGCCCGGGGCAATTTTCCAGGAAAGGCAGCGCTGACTTCGGCCTTTCTCTCGCCACTCATCGTCCCGCCTGTTGTCATTGGATTCGGTCTGCTGCTTTTCCTTTCCAAGGCCGGCATCACAAATGGTATGGCGCGCCTGCTCCTCGGCCACGTGATCATCACGTTGCCCTATTGCATAAGGACCAGTCTCGCCAGCCTTCTCGGCAGCGACCAACGATTGACGGAAGCCGCAATGGTTCTCGGCGCCACCGAGCGCCAGGCCTTCTGGACCATTACCCTGCCGCTCATGCGGACGGGCGTCGTCACCGGCGCGATCTTCGCCTTCGCAATTTCGATGGATGACGTATCGATCAGTCTCTTTCTGAGCGATCCGTCCGCAACGACCTTGCCTGTTACGTTGGTCAGCAACATGCGCGCGGCTTTCGATCTGACGATCGCGGCAGCGGCCGTGGTCCTGATCGCCGTCACCGCGTTGCTGATCGTCGTGCTGGACCGTGTCGTCGGCTTCGACACCGTCGTCGGTCAGGGTTTGTTTCGTTCATGAGGACAATACGATGATTTCTGCCGTGGAATTTCAAGGGGTCAGCAAGCGCTTCGGCGAAACGGTCGCCCTCGCTAATATCTCCTTCTCGGTGAACCCAGGTGAAACAATCGCACTGCTTGGACCGAGCGGCTGCGGCAAGACCACCATTCTTCGGCTCATTGCCGGATTCGAGCGTCCCGACAAAGGCTCGATCTTGATCGACGGTGAGCCGATGGCCGGATTGAAACCCTATGAGCGCAATGTCGGGCTGCTGTTCCAGCACTACGCTCTTTTCCCGCATATGACCGTCGAACAGAACATCGGTTACGGACTTCGCCATCGCAACCATCCGCCGGGGCAAATGCCGCGCCGCATTGCCGAGATGCTGGAGCTCGTCCGGCTCACCGGTTTCGGACAGCGGCGGCCGCATCAGTTGAGCGGCGGCCAGCAGCAGCGTGTTGCGCTTGCGCGGGCGCTCGCCACCCACCCAAGCCTCCTTCTTCTGGATGAGCCCCTGTCGGCCCTCGACGCCAAGCTTCGCCATGAGCTGCGTACCGAATTGAAGGATGTGCTCGCGGCGGTCGGCTCGACCGCCATCGTGGTAACCCACGACCAGGAGGAGGCGATGAGCCTGGGAGAGCGCATATTCGTGATGAACCGTGGAGCAATCATGCAATCCGGCAGGCCGGATGATGTGTATTGGCGTCCAGACTCGCGTTTCGTCGCGGATTTCATGGGTCGGACGAATTGGATTCATGGCTCAATTTCGGCCGCAGGCGGAACGGCCGGCAAATTTCGCTCCGAATCCGGCTGGGAGTTTCCGGTCGCGTCCACGGGAAGTCTTTCAGGCGCCGCCGAGATTTGCGTGAGGCCGGAAAGCGTCGAGATATCGTCCGGCGCTCCGGCTGTCGGAGCCATGCCCGGACGCGTTGCCGACGTCGTGACACTCGGTGCCTTCAGACATGTCGTTCTGGACCTCGCCAGTGGCGACCGCATAATCTCGGCTTGCCCGAACCGCCCAGACATAGCCTTCGCTCGCGGGCAGGAGATCAGCGTTTCCATTGCCCCCGAGGCATGCGTCCTCTTCGCGCGATAAGCTGGCATTGACCGGGCGCAGCTTGCGCCGCGCCCGGGGGCTAAGGGTCACCAGTTGCCGGAAGGACATGGTTCGTCCAATATCCGCTCATAGGCGGAGAGGCCCTCGGCTCTCGAGCGCCACAAAGTATGGAATGCGGCCTCTGATGCTTGATCTTGATTCCTATCTGCTTCGTGCATTTCTGACCGTCGCGGAGATCGGCACCGTCAATGGAGCTGCCGTCAAGCTGAACAGAACGCAGGCGGCCGTGAGCATGCAGATCCGCAAGCTGGAGGAGCTTGTCGGCGTTACGCTGTTTTCGCGTTCGTCAAAGGGCCTCGAGCTCACGAGCCATGGGCAGATCATGCTGGCTTATGCCCGCGAAATGGTCGCCCTCAGCGACGAGGTCGGGAAAAGGCTGACAGGCAAGATGATCGAGGACCGCATTCGCCTCGGCGTCGTTGAGGACTTCGCAGCCGGCCACCTGATCGACATTCTTAGTGCCTTCAGAGCCCAGAACCCGAAGGTCGAGATCGACATCATTGTCGAGCCGAATCGCCGCCTCGCCAAACTGTTTGAAGACAGGAAGCTCGATCTCGTGGTTTGCGACATCACCTGCCTCTCGCGAAAACCGACCCTGATCTGGACCGAATATTTGATGTGGACGGTCAGATCCGACTTCGTGGCGGATACGGAAAAACCGCTTCCGATCATCATGTTCGAGGAGGAGTGTCCCTGGACGCTTCCGACGATTGCGGCGCTGTCCCAGCGGAACATCAAGTGGAAGACGGCGTGCGTCGCATCGACGCTGGTCGCCATGGCGACCGCGGTTCGCGTCGGTATCGGTATCGCGCCAATGATGCTCACGACGAAACCGGAGGGCTGCCGGACGCTTGACAGATCGGCGGATCTGCCCGGTCCGGTGCGCATCGAGATCGGTCTCTATGCTCAACCCGAAACGGCCGAAGGCGCGCGCTACCTTGTGGACTTTATTTCGCGGCATACCGCCATATTGTCCAGCTAGGAGCGTTCAGCTTCCATTATATCGGGTCAATTTAATTCCCTCTACCGGAGTGGCCAGCGAAGCCCCACAGTGATCCATGAAGGGTCGACGGCCCAATCTCAAGCATTGATGGAAGTCTGCGAATACGATGATGGGGCAAGCCAAAGTTGACGAAACTCTCCTCGCAGATGCCGCCTATCTGCCCGGCCAGGTCGCAAACCTGACGAGGGGAGCGAGCGTGACGGCGCAGACCAACGAAATACTGGAGCGCATCAATGACATGCTGCTGCGCGAAGGTACCGACAAGTCAGAGATCATTCTCGCCAATATCTGGCTCAGGGACCTTGCCTCATTCGAGGAAATGAACAGAGCCTGGGATGCTTGGATGCCGGATAGCGGGACGCCACGGCGGGCGACGTTTGAGGACAAGAATCTCCCGCCGATGTGTGCCATCCGTATCGACGTAGCCGCGTCGCGAAAGAGTGGGGCCGGGCAAATTTGAGCCGCTTGCGTTCGTCATCGTGCTCTAAAGTGCGTCGCGATCTTTCAGATTCGCTCCTCGCGCTTTAGGTCTTTGTTTTTACGCATGTCGTTGTCGCAAAACCGCAGCACACTTTTGCGCGACATGCTCTAAGGCCGGATGACGCAGACATTGGCCTCGTAGGCGCAGGGATCGTCCTGCACTGCAATATCGATGACCTTTGCCTTCGGGGCCAGCGGCTCAGGCCGCGCGGGAGGATAGAAGCCGTAGCGCTCGCCGCCGACATAGGTTCCGCCATCGGCCTGATAGACGTAAGACGTGCCGGCATAGGTGTCGCCGCCGCCGCCCTGCGCCTGGGGTACGACGACGATGATATTGTTGCGGGTGACGCGATTGGTCGCCGGCGATGAAAACTGTTTCAGGAACGGCATCCGTTCTTTGCGGTTCCCATATCGATAGGCATTGTCGAAACGGATGCCGCGATTGCGCCAGTTCACACGTTCGCCGAGAAGCAGTCCGCCATGAAAAGCGTGGCGGTGGTCGGAAAAGCGACGATCATGACGGCGGTCGCCGGCTTCGGCGGGAAGTGCAGCGAGTGCGGACAGGGCAAGCAGGGCGACTGCGGACAGACTGCGAAACATGGGTGGCCGGCCTCCGGAATTCCGATCCCTAACAAATCGTTAACGCCAGATTGCGCCAAAAGCCGGAGCTTGTCCATTCAGGTCGGGCAACCGGCACAAAATTTGAGCCGAAAAGACCAGTTTCTTTAGCCTGCAAACTTCCCGGTAACGCGAATCGATTAAATTAAAAGCAGACAGCGATTGTGCTTGTCGTCGGCGGTTCCGGTGATTAAACGTCGCAATTGATGCAACGCACACAGAGAATTTTGTCATTCGTGTGGTTGACTGAGCATGCTCCGAAATCCGGGAGCGCAGAGAAGCCGCCGCGAGGTTCTGATGGCGAACGTGACAAATAACCGGCCCCTATCGCCGCATCTGCAAATCTACAAACCTATTCCCACCATGGTCATGTCCATCGTCCACCGCATTACCGGTGGCGCGCTCTACGTCGGCACGCTGCTCGTCGCCTGGTGGCTGATCGCGGCGGCAAGCGGACAGGGCTCCTATGACTGGGCCAACTGGGTGCTCGGCAGCCTTCTCGGCAAGCTCGTGCTTCTAGGCTATACTTGGGCGCTGATGCACCACATGCTCGGCGGCTTCCGCCACTTCATGTGGGATCTCGGCTATGGCTTCGGGAAAGAGTTCTCGACCAAGCTCGCCATCGCCAACATCATCGGGTCGCTCTGTCTGACCGTGTTGGTCTGGGTGATCGGCTTCCTCATTCGCTTCTGAAGGTCCCCTCATGGATATGCGCACCCCCCTCGGCAAGGTTCGCGGGCTCGGCTCCGCCAAGGACGGCACGGATCATTTCTGGCGCCAGCGGCTGACGGCCGTCGCCAATGTTCCGCTCATCCTCTTCTTCGTCATCTTCATGCTCGCCTATGCCGGCGCGCCCTATGCGGATGTGGTTCGCGCGCTGTCGAACCCCTTCGTCGCGGTGGTCATGGGGCTGATGGTGATCTCGGGCGTCATCCACATGAAGCTCGGCATGCAGGTCATCATCGAGGATTACGTGCACGGCGAATTCGGCAAGATCGTTCTCCTGATGCTGAACACGTTCTTTGCGATCCTGATTGCCGGCCTCTGTCTCTTCGCCATTCTGAAAATCGCATTCGTAGGATAGACTGATATGGCACCGACTTCACCCGCCCAGAATGGCAAAGCCTACAAATATGTCGATCACTCCTACGACGTGATTGTCGTCGGCGCCGGCGGCGCCGGGCTGCGCGCCACGCTCGGCATGGCCGAGCAGGGTTTCCGCACGGCCTGCATCACCAAGGTATTCCCGACCCGCTCGCATACGGTCGCGGCCCAGGGCGGCATCGCCGCCTCGCTGCGCAACATGACGCCGGATAGCTGGCAGTGGCACCTCTACGACACCGTCAAGGGTTCCGACTGGCTCGGCGACGTCGACGCCATGCAGTATCTCACCATGGAAGCGCCGAAGGCGGTCTATGAGCTCGAGCATTACGGCGTGCCGTTCTCGCGCAACGAGGAAGGCAAGATCTATCAGCGCCCGTTCGGCGGCCACATGCAGAATTACGGCGAAGGCCCGCCGGTACAGCGCACCTGCGCCGTTGCCGACCGTACCGGCCACGCCATCCTGCATACGCTCTACGGCCAGTCGCTGCGCAACAATGCCGAGTTCTTCATCGAGTATTTTGCGCTCGACCTGATCATGTCGGAAGACGGCAGCCGCTGCACCGGCGTCATCGCCTGGTGCCTGGATGACGGCACGATCCATCGCTTCGCCGCCAAGATGGTGGTGCTGGCGACCGGTGGCTACGGCCGCGCCTATTTCTCGGCAACGTCAGCCCATACCTGCACCGGCGACGGCGGCGGCATGGTGGCGCGCGCCGGCCTGCCGCTGCAGGACATGGAATTCGTTCAGTTCCATCCGACCGGCATCTACGGTTCGGGCTGTCTGATCACCGAAGGCGCGCGCGGCGAAGGCGGTTACCTCGTCAACTCCGAGGGCGAGCGCTTCATGGAACGTTACGCCCCTTCGGCCAAGGACCTTGCCTCGCGTGACGTCGTTTCGCGCTGCATGACGCTTGAGATCCGCGAGGGCCGCGGTGTCGGCAAGGCGAAGGACCACATCTTCCTGCATCTCGACCACCTCGATCCGGCCGTTCTTCATGAACGCCTGCCGGGGATTTCCGAGAGCGCCAAGATCTTCGCAGGCGTCGACGTCACGCGCGAACCGATCCCGGTTCTGCCGACCGTTCACTACAATATGGGCGGCATTCCCACGAATTATTGGGGCGAAGTGCTGAACGCCGACGGTGCCAATCCGGAACGGATCATTCCCGGCCTGATGGCTGTGGGTGAAGCCGGCTGTGCCTCGGTGCACGGCGCCAACCGCCTCGGCTCCAATTCGCTGATCGACCTCGTGGTCTTCGGCCGGGCCGCTGCGATCCGCGCCGGCGAGGTGATCGACCGCGCAGCGCCGATCCCGCATCTCAACGTCGCAGCCTGCGACAAGATCATGGACCGTTTCGACGGTTTGCGTCACGCCAGCGGCGGCACGCCGACGGCGGAACTGCGCGAGAAGATGCAGCGCGCCATGCAGGAAGACGCCGCGGTGTTCCGGACGCAGGAATCGCTGGAATCCGGTTGCCGGCGCATCTCGGCAATCTGGGGCGAGATGAAGGACATCAAGGTCACCGACCGCTCGATGATCTGGAACTCGGATCTGGTCGAGACGCTGGAGCTGCAGAACCTGATGGCCAACGCCATCACGACGATCTACGGCGCCGAGGCCCGCAAGGAGAGCCGCGGTTCGCATGCCCGCGAAGATTATACCGAGGGTGCATTCGCTGGCCGCGACGACGTCAACTGGCGCAAGCACACACTCGCCTGGGTGAACGAGGCAGGCGATGTGAAACTCGACTATCGTCCTGTTCACACCGAGCTCATTGCCGAAGGTATCGATCCGCACAAGATCGAGCCGAAGGCTCGCGTGTACTGATCTCAAGAGGAACCGGACATGGTTGAACTCGCTCTCCCCAAGAATTCTCAGATGCGCGAAGGCAAGGTCTGGCCGAAGCCGGCGGGTGCCAAGAACACCCGCGAATTCCGCGTCTACCGCTGGAGCCCGGATGACGGTCAGAACCCGTCGATCGATACCTTCTATATCGATGTCGACGATTGCGGGCCGATGGTGCTCGACGGTCTTCTCTACATCAAGAACAAGATCGATCCGACGCTGACGCTGCGCCGCTCCTGTCGCGAGGGCATCTGCGGCTCCTGCGCGATGAATATCGACGGCACGAACACGCTCGCCTGCACCAAGGGCCTCGACGATATCAAGGGTGCGGTGAAGATCTATCCGCTGCCGCATCTGCCCGTCGTCAAGGATCTGGTTCCCGACCTCACCAACTTCTATGCCCAGCATCGTTCGATCGAGCCATGGCTGAAGACGGTGTCGCCGGCGCCGGCCAAGGAATGGAAGCAGAGCCACGAGGACCGGCAGAAGCTTGACGGCCTCTATGAATGCATCCTTTGCGCCTGTTGCTCGACCTCCTGTCCGAGCTACTGGTGGAACGGCGACCGCTATCTCGGTCCGGCCGTTCTGCTGCAGGCCTATCGCTGGCTGATCGATTCCCGAGACGAGGCGACCGGCGAGCGCCTCGACAATCTTGAGGATCCGTTCCGCCTCTATCGCTGCCACACGATCATGAACTGCGCGCAGACCTGCCCGAAGGGCCTCAACCCGGCCAAGGCGATCGCCGAAATCAAGAAGATGATGGTCGAGCGCCGGGTTTGATCGGCGTGCAGGCCGATGGCGGAATGACGGCTTCGATCCCGAAGCCGTCACCGAGATCTGCTCGCGGCTCCTCAGTGGTGCGCGGATAGACAGCCGATCGGTGCTGGTGAAATCCTCCTGCAGAACTCTCTGGAGCGGTATTCCGAGACATTGCGCGAGTTCGACAGGGATCCTGACAGAGATGAACGCGCGCAACACCTTGCTGACAAATTCTGTGTGCAGGAAGTTTTGCAGCGGGACAGTTGAACTGTATCGTTTTTCGGTTAGTTGTTGTCACGGGCAATTTATGCAGCACGACTTGATTAACCAAATCGAATTACGATAATCGGACTTGTCTCACGCCCGTTTCTCTACGGCGATAGCCGAATTCAGGAGTATGATGATGCAGTTGCGATATGCGATGACAGGTCTGGTGGTGGTTCTGTCGCTAGCCGGTTGTCAGCGTACGGCATATGATTACAGCTCCAACGCCAGTGCCGGCCCGGCGCCGTTGACGGCGCAGCCGGTGCCCTCGGTGCAGGGCGGGCAGCTTCCGCCGCCGACCGGCGGCTCGCAGTTTCCGGCCGCGCCGACGACAACGGCGCCGATGCCGGGCGCTGAGCCTGGTGCAATGGCCGCGAATGCGCTCGATATCACCAAGGAATCGATGGTCGGAAGCTGGCGCGTCAACGGTAGCTGCGACATGTTCCTGACGCTCACCAATCTCGGCAGCGGTTCGCGCGGCGGAACGCGTGGCTGTGTCGGCGAGCTGACGGCGATGGGCTCCTGGGAGGTCGCCGGCAAGCAGGTGCTGCTCAAGGACCGCTCGGGCAACCAGCTGGGCAGCGTCTACAAGACGGCCGACAACCGCTTCCAGGGACAGACGAGCACAGGCCAGTCGATCAGTCTCAGCCGGTAAATGTTCCGGCGGGTCTCCTGCGATGACTGACAGGCGGATATGCCCTCATGCAACCAATGCCGGATTATGCGCTCAGCGTCTGCGAACAGCTTAAAGCGCTGACCGCATCGGGCGCACTCCAGGTCGATTCCGCCCAGATGGACGTGGCAAAGAGCCTCGACCGGGTGCTTGCCGGCCTGAAGCAGCGGCGGCCGGCGGCAAAATCGAGCGCGCTCGGCTGGCTGTTTGCCGCCAAGAAGAAATCCGCCGACGGCATCAAGGGGCTTTACATCCACGGCAGCGTCGGGCGCGGCAAGACCATGCTGATGGACATGTTTTTCGCGATGGCGCCGTGCAGGAAGAAACGGCGGGCGCATTTCCACGAATTTATGGCGGATGTGCACAACCGCATTGCAGCGCACCGGCTGAAGCTCAAGAACGGCGAGACGAAGCAGGCCGATCCGATGCCGCCGGTCGCCGCAGCGCTTTACGACGAGGCAGAACTGCTCTGCTTCGACGAGTTCACGGTCACCGACATCGCCGACGCGATGATCCTGTCGCGGCTGTTCTCCGAGCTTTTTGCGCGCGGATGCGTGCTGGTCGCGACCTCGAACGTCGAGCCCGACAATCTCTACACGGATGGTCTCAATCGCGGCCTCTTCCTGCCCTTCGTCGCCTTGCTCAAGCAGCATGTCGATGTCGTCAGCCTGGATTCACCGACCGACTACCGGATGGAGAGGCTGAGCAGCCAGCCGGTCTATCTGGTGCCGATCAACGAGCATAACGACATGGCGATGGATGCGTCCTGGACGCAGGCGCTGCATGGGCGCAAGGCGCAGCCGCTGGATATCCCGATGAAGGGGCGCCACATCCATGTGCCGCTCGCCGTCGACCGCATGGCGCGGTTTTCTTTCGCCGATCTTTGCGACAAACCGCTCGGGGCGGTCGACTTTCTGGCCATCGCCGAGCGTTTCGATACGGTCTTCGTCGATCACATTCCCTTGCTCGGGCCGGAAAAGCGGAACCAGATCAAACGGTTCATCATTATGGTCGATACGTTCTACGATCATGCCGTGCGGCTTTACATTTCCGCAGCGGCGATGCCGGAGGAACTGCTGCTGCAACGTCGGGGCACCGAGGGCTTCGAATTCGACCGCACGGCGTCGCGCCTGTTCGAGATGCGCAGTGCGGAATATCTTGCGCTGCACCATGAGAAACGCGCCGCAGAGTAACAATTCGGTGACAGAATACCTTACGTTTACGTAAGAATTTTTGTATCTAAACGATTGAAAACGCTGCATCAAAAATAATGAATTGCCATTTTTTGGCTTTGGGTCTATGCGATTGCGTCATTGGGCGGTGCCTTGCGCGTCCGTTCGACGAATTTGATCGCAAAGGAAACAGCGAAAATGGCGCGTAACAAGATCGCACTCATTGGTTCTGGCATGATTGGTGGCACGCTGGCGCACCTCGCCGGCCTGAAGGAACTGGGCGACATCGTTCTCTTCGACATCGCGGACGGCATTCCCCAGGGCAAGGGTCTCGATATTTCCCAGTCGTCGCCGGTCGAAGGCTTCGACGTCAATCTGACAGGCGCCAGCGACTATTCCGCGATCGAAGGCGCTGACGTCTGCATCGTCACGGCGGGCGTCGCCCGCAAGCCCGGCATGAGCCGCGATGACCTTCTCGGCATCAACCTCAAGGTCATGGAGCAGGTCGGTGCCGGCATCAAGAAATATGCCCCCAACGCCTTCGTGATCTGCATCACCAATCCGCTCGACGCCATGGTCTGGGCGCTGCAGAAGTTTTCCGGCCTTCCTGCCAACAAGGTCGTCGGCATGGCCGGCGTTCTCGACTCCTCGCGCTTTCGCCTCTTCCTCGCCAAGGAATTCAACGTGTCCGTCCAGGACGTCACGGCCTTCGTTCTCGGCGGCCATGGCGACACGATGGTGCCGCTCGCCCGCTATTCGACGGTTGGCGGCATTCCGCTCACCGATCTCGTCACCATGGGCTGGGTCACCAAGGAGCGCCTCGAAGAGATCATCCAGCGCACCCGTGACGGCGGCGCCGAAATCGTTGGCCTGCTGAAGACCGGCTCGGCCTATTACGCCCCGGCCGCCTCGGCGATCGAGATGGCCGAATCCTACCTCAAGGACAAGAAGCGCGTTCTGCCCTGCGCGGCCCACCTCTCCGGTCAGTACGGCGTCAAGGACATGTATGTCGGCGTTCCCACCGTCATCGGCGCCGGCGGCGTCGAGCGCATCATCGAGATCGATCTCAACAAGACCGAGAAGGAAGCCTTCGACAAGTCCGTCGGCGCCGTCGCCGGTCTCTGCGAAGCCTGCATCAACATCGCGCCTGCGCTCAAGTAGTCGATGGGCTGAAGTAATCGAAACAGGGATACACCCATGAACATTCATGAATATCAGGCCAAGGCTCTGCTGAAGGGCTATGGCGCGCCGGTTGCCGAAGGTGTCGCTATTCTCAAGGTTGAAGAAGCAGAGGCTGCCGCCAAGTCGCTTCCCGGTCCGCTTTACGTGGTCAAGAGCCAGATCCATGCCGGCGGCCGCGGCAAGGGCAAGTTCAAGGAACTGTCGCCGGAAGCCAAGGGCGGCGTGCGTCTCGCCAAGTCGATCGACGAAGTGGTCGCCCATGCCAAGGAAATGCTGGGCAACACGCTGGTGACGGCGCAGACCGGCGAAGCCGGCAAGCAGGTCAACCGCCTTTACATCGAAGACGGCGCCGACATCGCTCGCGAACTCTATTGCTCGCTGCTGGTCGACCGCTCGGTCGGTCGCGTGGCTTTCGTGGTCTCCACTGAAGGCGGCATGGACATCGAAGCTGTCGCTCACGACACGCCTGAGAAGATCCAGACGATCGCCATCGATCCGGAAGCCGGCGTGACGGCTGCCGACGTTGCTGCGATCTCCAAGGCTTTTCAGCTCGAGGGTGCTGCCGCCGAAGACGCCAAGACGCTTTTCCCATTGCTCTACAAGGCCTTCGGCGAGAAGGACATGGCTCTGCTGGAGATCAATCCGCTGATCGTCATGAAGGATGGCCACCTGCGCGTCCTCGATGCCAAGATGTCTTTCGATGGCAATGCGCTCTTCCGTCACGACGACGTCAAGACGCTGCGCGACGAGACCGAAGAAGACGCCAAGGAAATCGAGGCCTCGAAGTGGGACCTCGCCTATGTCGCGCTCGACGGCAACATCGGCTGCATGGTCAACGGTGCAGGCCTTGCCATGGCGACGATGGACATCATCAAGCTCTACGGCAAGGAGCCGGCTAACTTCTGCGACGTCGGCGGCGGCGCCGGCAAGGAGAAGGTTGCTGCAGCTTTCAAGATCATCACCGCGGACCCCAAGGTCGAAGGCATTCTCGTCAACATCTTCGGCGGCATCATGAAGTGCGACGTCATTGCCGAGGGTGTCATTGCCGCGGTCAAGGAAGTCGGCCTCAAGGTTCCGCTCGTCGTGCGTCTTGAAGGCACCAATGTCGAGCTCGGCAAGAAGATCCTGAACGAGTCGGGTCTGGCGATCACGGCGGCCGACGACTTGGACGATGCGGCCAAGAAGATCGTCGCGGCGATCAACGGCTAATTTTGAAGGATCTGAAAGAATGTCTATTCTCGTCAATAAAGACACCAAGGTCCTCGTTCAGGGTCTGACCGGCAAGACCGGCACGTTCCACACCGAACAGGCGCTTGCTTACTACGGCACCCAGATGGTCGGCGGTATCCATCCGAAGAAGGGTGGCGAAACCTGGACCGGCGCAAAGGGCGAAAGCCTGCCGATCTTTGCAACCGTTGCCGAGGGCAAGGAAAAGACCGGCGCCAACGCGACCGTCATCTATGTTCCGCCGGCAGGAGCCGCCGATGCGATCATCGAGGCGATCGACGCCGAGATCCCGTTCATCACCTGCATCACCGAAGGCATCCCGGTCATGGACATGGTGCGGGTCAAGGCTCGCCTCGACCGCTCCACGTCGCGCCTGCTCGGTCCGAACTGCCCGGGTATCATGACGCCGGAAGAATGCAAGATCGGCATCATGCCGGGCTCGATCTTCCGCAAGGGTTCGGTCGGTATCGTTTCCCGCTCGGGCACGCTGACCTATGAAGCCGTGTTCCAGACCTCCAATGAAGGTCTCGGCCAGACGACGGCCGTCGGCATCGGCGGCGACCCGGTCAAGGGCACCGAGTTCATCGACGTCCTGGAAATGTTCCTGGCCGATGAAGCGACCCAGTCGATCATTATGATCGGCGAAATTGGTGGTGCGGCTGAAGAAGACGCAGCGCAGTTCCTCAAGGACGAAGCCAAGAAGGGCCGCAAGAAGCCGATGGCTGGCTTCATTGCCGGCCGTACGGCGCCGAAGGGCCGCACCATGGGCCATGCCGGCGCTGTGGTTTCCGGCGGCAAGGGCGATGCGGAATCGAAGATCGCGGCGATGGAATCGGCAGGCATCAAAGTATCGCCCTCTCCGGCCCGCCTCGGCAAGACGCTGGTTGAAGTCCTCAAGGGCTAAGCCACCTATATAGACCGGGCGGAGGAACGGCATCTGCGTCTTCCGCCCGGCCTCGACAACACGAGACTCAGCAGATGCGCCGCGGACAGGCGGCAATCGGAATGCGGCAGCCGGCCATCAAGCCGGCAAATTCATCAAAGTCAGGAGGCGGACGGAAGCGTCCGCATATCACCATGGCACGGCAAGAAGCCAACGAGCAGTTTCAGATCACCTCGTTTCTGGATGGCGCCAACGCTGCCTATATCGAGCAGCTCTACGCGCGGTACGAAGAAGATCCCGCATCGGTCGACGATCAGTGGCGGTCCTTCTTCAAGGCGCTGGAGGAGGATCCCAGCGATGTGAAAAGGGCGGCCAAGGGCGCTTCCTGGCGCAAGAAGAACTGGCCGCTTCAGGCAAGCGGCGATCTGGTATCGGCTCTCGATGGCGACTGGGGCATCGTCGAGAAGGTGATCGAGACCAAGGTCAAGGCCAAGGCCGAAGCTCAGGGCAAGCCTGCTGACAGCACCGAGGTGCTGCAGGCGACGCGCGATTCCGTGCGCGCCATCATGATGATCCGCGCCTACCGCATGCGCGGCCACTTGCACGCCAAGCTCGACCCGCTCGGCATCGCCGCTCCCGTTGACGACTATCACGAGCTCTCGGCGGAGAATTACGGCTTCACGGCTGCCGATTACGACCGTAAGATCTTCATCGACAACGTGCTCGGCCTGGAATACGCGACCATCCGCGAGATGATCGAAATCCTCGAGCGCACCTATTGCTCGACGCTCGGCGTCGAATTCATGCATATCTCCAATCCTGAAGAGAAGGCCTGGATCCAGGAGCGCATCGAAGGACCGGACAAGGGTGTGGCCTTCACGCCGGAAGGCAAGAAGGCGATCCTTGCCAAGCTCGTCGAAGCCGAAGGCTACGAGCAGTTCCTCGACGTCAAGTTCAAGGGCACGAAGCGTTTCGGCCTCGACGGCGGCGAATCGCTGATCCCGGCGCTGGAACAGATCCTCAAGCGTGGCAGCCAGCTCGGCCTCAAGGAGGCCCTGTTCGGCATGGCCCATCGCGGCCGCCTGAACGTGCTCTCCCAGGTCATGGGCAAGCCGCACCGGGCGATCTTCCACGAGTTCAAGGGCGGCTCGGCCGCTCCCGACGAGGTCGAGGGCTCGGGTGACGTCAAGTACCATCTCGGCGCTTCCTCAGACCGCGAATTCGACGGCAATAAGATCCACGTTTCGCTGACGGCGAACCCGTCGCATCTCGAAATCGTCGATCCTGTCGTCATGGGCAAGGCCCGCGCCAAGCAGGACATGAATGCCACGGTCTGGGACGGTGACATCATCCCGCTTTCCGAACGCGCCAAGGTTCTGCCGCTGCTGATCCACGGCGACGCGGCCTTTGCCGGCCAGGGTGTCATTGCCGAAATCCTCGGCCTTTCCGGTCTGCGCGGCCATCGTGTCGCCGGCACCATGCATGTGATCATCAACAACCAGATCGGCTTCACCACGAACCCGGCCTTCTCGCGCTCGTCGCCCTATCCGTCCGACGTCGCCAAGATGATCGAGGCGCCGATCCTGCACGTCAACGGCGACGATCCGGAAGCGGTGGTCTATGGGGCGAAGATCGCCACCGAATTCCGTATGAAGTTCCACAAGCCTGTGGTGCTCGACCTGTTCTGCTATCGCCGCTACGGCCACAATGAAGGCGACGAACCGTCCTTCACGCAGCCGAAGATGTACAAGGTGATCCGCGCCCACAAGACCGTGCTGCAGCTCTACGCGGCCCGTCTCGTCGCCGAGGGCCTGCTCACCGAAGGTGAGGTCGAGAAGATGAAGGCCGATTGGCGCCTCCACCTCGAGCAGGAGTTCGAAGCCGGCCAGCAGTACAAGCCGAACAAGGCCGATTGGCTGGACGGCGAGTGGTCGGGCCTGCGCACGGCCGACAATGCCGACGAGCAGCGCCGCGGCAAGACCGCTGTGCCGATGAAGACGCTGAAGGAGATCGGCCGCAAGCTGTCGGAGATCCCGGCGGGCTTCAATGCGCACCGGACGATCCAGCGCTTCATGGAAAACCGCGCCAATATGATCACCACCGGCGAGGGTATCGACTGGGCGATGGCCGAAGCGCTCTCCTTCGGCGCGCTCTGCGTCGAAGGCAGCAAGATCCGCCTCTCCGGCCAGGATTGCGAACGCGGCACCTTCTCGCAGCGCCACTCGGTTCTCTATGATCAGGAAACCGAAGAACGCTACATCCCGCTCGCCAATCTTTCGCCGACGCAGGGGCGCTACGAAGTCATCAATTCGATGCTTTCGGAAGAGGCCGTGCTCGGTTTCGAATACGGCTATTCGCTTGCCCGCCCGAATGCGCTGACGCTCTGGGAAGCGCAGTTCGGCGATTTCGCCAACGGCGCGCAGGTGGTCTTCGACCAGTTCATCTCGTCGGGCGAACGCAAGTGGCTGCGCATGTCGGGCCTCGTCTGCCTGCTGCCGCATGGCTATGAAGGTCAGGGTCCGGAACATTCCTCGGCCCGCCTCGAGCGTTTCCTGCAGCTTTGCGCCGAAGACAACATGCAGGTCGCCAACGTGACGACGCCGGCGAACTACTTCCACATCCTGCGCCGGCAGCTGAAGCGCGACTTCCGCAAGCCGCTGATCCTGATGACGCCGAAGTCGCTGCTGCGCCACAAGCGGGCGGTCTCGACGCTTGCCGAAATGGCCGGCGAATCCGCCTTCCATCGCCTTCTCTGGGACGATGCCGAGGTGATCAAGGACGGCCCGATCAAGCTGCAAAAGGACAACAAGATCCGCCGCGTCGTCATGTGCTCCGGCAAGGTCTATTACGATCTCCTCGAAGAGCGTGAAAAGCGCGGCATCGACGACATCTATCTCTTACGTGTCGAACAGCTCTATCCGTTCCCGGCAAAGGCGCTGATCAACGAGCTGTCGCGCTTCCGCAATGCCGAGATGGTCTGGTGCCAGGAAGAGCCGAAGAACATGGGCGCATGGTCGTTCATCGACCCCTTCCTCGAATGGGTGCTCGCCCATATCGACGCGAAGTACCAGCGCGTCCGTTATACCGGCCGTCCGGCCGCCGCCTCGCCGGCGACGGGCCTGATGTCCAAGCATCTGTCGCAGCTCGCCGCATTCCTCGAGGATGCATTGGGCGGTTAAAACAAGGGGGGCGCAATGGCTTATTTCTTTCTGAGACTGCAGCCGCCGCGCCCCACTTTCCCGCATGACGGGACCGGGGAGGAAATGGCGGCGATGAAACGCCATGCCGAATACTGGCATCGGAACGCTCTTGCGGGATCGGCGATCATCGTCGGCCCCGTCTTCGAGGGTGAAGGCGCCTGGGGCATGGCGATCGTCGAGGTCGAGGATCAGGCGGCGGCGCAGCTTCTTGCCGACGGCGATCCGATCATCGCTTCCGGTTTCGGTTTCCGCTTCGATATCCTGCCGATGCCCTCGATCATCTCGCGGCCGCCCGCCGTCTGAAACGCATAAACGAAAACACACGAAATCAGGATCTGAACAATGGCCACAGAAATCCGCGTTCCAACTCTCGGTGAATCCGTCAGCGAGGCAACCGTCGGCACCTGGTTCAAGAAGGTCGGCGACGCCATCAAGGCCGACGAGCCGATTCTCGAGCTTGAAACCGACAAGGTGACCATCGAAGTTCCAGCACCCGCCTCCGGCACGCTTTCGGAAATCGTCGTTGCCGCCGGCGAGACCGTCGGCCTCGGCGCGCTGCTCGGCCAGATCGCCGAAGGTGCCGCCGCTGCCGCCGCGCCGGCTGCCGCTGCACCGACCGCCGCTCCTGCTGCTCCGGTTCCCGCCCAACCGGCCGCTGCTGCTCCGGCCCAGCCGGCGGTTGCCGCCGCCGCTGCGTCGTCATCGAGCGCCTCCGTCTCCACCATGCCGCCGGCGCCTGCGGCTTCGAAGATGCTTGCCGAAAACAACCTTTCCGCCGATCAGGTCGACGGTAGCGGCAAGCGCGGCCAGGTGCTGAAGGGCGATGTCATCGCCGCCGTCGCCAAGGGCATTTCCGCTCCGGCGGCCGCACCTGCGGCGACGCCTGCCGCCGCGCGCGGCCCGTCGACGGTCGAGGATGCCTCGCGCGAAGAGCGCGTGAAGATGACGCGCCTGCGCCAGACGATCGCCAAGCGCCTCAAGGATGCGCAGAACACCGCCGCCATGCTGACCACCTACAACGAGGTGGACATGAAGGCGGTCATGGACCTGCGCAACAAGTACAAGGACATTTTCGAGAAGAAGCACGGCGTCAAGCTCGGCTTCATGGGCTTCTTCACCAAGGCGGTGACGCATGCGCTGAAGGAATTGCCGGCCGTCAACGCCGAAATTGACGGCACTGACGTCATCTACAAGAACTACTGCCATGTCGGCATGGCCGTCGGCACGGACAAAGGCCTCGTCGTTCCCGTCATCCGCGACGCCGACCAGATGTCGATCGCCGAAATTGAGAAGGAGCTCGGCCGTCTTGCCAAGGCAGCCCGTGATGGCTCGCTCTCTATGGCCGACATGCAGGGCGGCACTTTCACCATCACCAATGGCGGCGTCTACGGTTCGCTGATGTCTTCGCCGATCCTCAACGCACCGCAGTCCGGCATTCTCGGCATGCACAAGATCCAGGAGCGGCCGGTTGCGATCGGCGGTCAGGTCGTCATCCGCCCGATGATGTATCTGGCGCTGTCCTATGATCACCGCATGGTCGACGGCAAGGAAGCGGTCACCTTCCTCGTGCGCGTCAAGGAAAGCCTGGAAGATCCTGAACGTCTGGTTCTCGATCTCTAAGGGAGCGCTTTCGATGCGGAACCGGATCATGCGAGCGGCGCGTCTTCTTCTTTGCGCTGCCGCCGCGCATGTCCCGGTCGCCGCATCGGCTGCCGGCTGGGATATCGCCAAGGCAAGCAGCAATTTCGAGCTGGTGGCGCTTGGTGATGCCGAGCTTTCCGGCCGGTCGATCGGCGTGATCCATATGGGCAATGTCGAGCTGACATCGGGGCGCATCGTTGCAGCCGATCCCCTCGCTCAGCCCGACCGTCCGGCACTCGCAAGAACGGTTGCGCCTGGCGAGTATCCGGTGACGCTCTACCAGGCCTTCGGGCGCATCGCCGCTGCCAGCATGCGGTTTGCCGAGGGCAAGCCGGATCGTTGGGAGCTTGCGGTCCTGCCAGGGCAGGACCTGGCGACGCTGAAGGACGGCGAGATCTTCGGCTACCCCGTCGATGCCGGCCTCGGCTGCTACATGGATGCCGATACGCTTGATTTGATCGGAGAGCGTGAGGCCCAGGTGCAGGTGCAGAAACCGGATTCCGACGTCAACTATTACGACGACGTGCTGGCGTCGGACCTCGACGCCAACAAGGGCATCTATGCGCTGCACCGGCCGGTCGCCGGCAGACGAGGCAATGTCGCGGTGTTCTGGAGCGGCTGGGGCGACGGTTTCTATCCGGTCTTCTGGGGGCTCGACAGGGATGGCCGCGCGCTGGTGCTGCTGACGGATTTCAGCGTTGTCGAGAATGCCGACGGGCGGAAGGAGCCGAAGCTGCAATGAGCGGAAGGACCGGGATCACGACGAGACGGACAGGCGTGGCTGCAATCGCAGCCGCCGCGTTTTTTGTCGTTCCGGCGTCCACCTTCGGTGCCGCATGCAAGCAGGAACAGGCTGTCTACGCCGATCGCGACGGTGCCTATGAATTGCGCTTTTCACCGCTGAATTCTCCATCGGCTGCCGCCAGCAACCAGTTCAAGGTCAGCGCGCTGAAGACACCTGTCGTGATGGAAGGTTATGTCATGCCGTCGGAAGATCCGGTGCGCGCCATCGGCATCCTGATGTTCAACTGTCCCGAGGGTGATGCGACCGGCGCCGATCTCAATGCCTGCACGGTCTGGCAGGGCGCCGTCTATGGCATGGATGCCGAGGGCGAGATGGACAATCTGCAGCCCGAAGGTGCGGCGGCGGCTGAAAAACTCGTGCTTCCCGGCCTTGGTCCTGCCATCCGCGAATCCAGCGCCTGGGGCGAGGGCAAGGCTACGGTGGCACCCTGGGACGTGCTGACATTTAAGGAGTGTGCGACATGAGCGATGCACCTGTTGTTCTCATTACCGGCGGAAGCCGGGGTATCGGCGCCGCGGCTTCACGGCTCGCCGCGCGCCAGGGCTGGCGTGTCGCGGTGAACTACGCCGCCAACCGCCAAGCCGCGGATGCCGTCGTTGCGGCGGTCGTTGGGGATGGCGGCGAGGCCGTGGCGATCCAGGGCGATGTCGGCAAGGCTGCGGATATTGTCTCGATGTTTACGGCAGTCGACCGGCATTTCGGCCGGCTCGACGGGCTCGTCAACAATGCCGGCATCGTCGACTATCCCCAGCGCGTCGACGAGATGTCGGCAGAGCGGATCGAGCGCATGCTGCGCGTCAATGTGACAGGCTCGATACTCTGCGCCGCGGAGGCCATACGCCGCATGTCGAGCCGGCATGGCGGGAAGGGCGGGGCGATCGTCAACATCTCGTCGATGGCGGCGATTCTTGGTTCGGCGACGCAGTATGTCGATTATGCCGCTTCGAAGGCAGCGATCGACACCTTCACCGTCGGGCTGGCACGCGAGGTCGCTGCCGAGGGCATCCGCGTGAATGCGATAAGGCCAGGCGTCATCGAAACCGACCTCCATGCCTCCGGTGGCCTGCCGGATCGGCCGCGCGAGCTGGCGCCGTCGATCCCGATGCAGCGCGCGGGCACGCCCGAGGAGGTGGCGGATGCGATCCTCTATCTTCTTTCACCTTCGGCTTCCTATATAACCGGCGCGATCCTCAATGTGAGCGGCGGCCGCTAGAACGACGGGCGAAAAACAGCATGCAGTATATTCTCGAATTCCTCGGCCTGATGGCCGTCTTTTCGATCTTCATCGTCGTGCCGGGCGCCGATTTCGCCGTTATCCTGCGCCAGAGCATCGTGCATGGGCGACGCGCCGCCATCATGACCGGGCTCGGCATGGGCTTCTCCCTGCTTTTCCATATCAGCTACACCATTCTCGGCCTCGGCCTGATCGTATCGAAATCACTGATGCTGTTTGCCGCCATCAAATGGGCGGGCGTCGCCTATCTGGTCTATCTCGGCATCAAGTCGTTCCGCGAACCGGGATTCAAGGTGCAGGACATCGAGGTGACGGCCGAAGACCGCAAGCCAGTCTCGATGCTGAAGTGCCTGGGCATGGGTTTCATCACCAATGCGCTGAACCCGAAGCCGGTGCTGTTCTTCCTGTCGCTGTTTTCGACGCTCGTCCATCACGACACGCCGGCGCTGATCCAGTTCTCCTATGGCATCGGCATGGCGACGGCGTTGGTCGCCTGGTTTGCCGGCGTCTCCTATTTCTTCACGGTCAAGGCGATCCGTGACCGCTTCATCGCCAGCGGCAAATGGTTCAACCGCATCACCGGAGCGGCACTTGTCGGCTTCGGCTTCCGCCTCGCTTTGTCGCGCGCGGCCGATTAAACGAAAAAATCCAAAGGGAAAGAAGCAATGTCCTACGATGTGATCATTATCGGAACCGGCCCGGGCGGCTATGTCTGCGCCGTCAAGGCGGCCCAGCTTGGCCTCAAGGTCGCCGTCGTCGAAAGGCGGGCGACCTATGGCGGCACCTGCCTGAACGTCGGCTGCATTCCGTCGAAGGCGCTGCTGCATGCCTCCGAAATGTTCCATCAGGCCGGCCACGGGATGAGCGCGCTCGGCATCGACGTCTCGGCGCCGACGCTCAATCTCGGCAATATGATGGCCCACAAGGATGCGACGGTGAAGTCGAATGTCGACGGCGTCGCTTTCCTCTTCAAGAAGAACAAGATCGATGCCTTCCAGGGCACCGGCAAGATCGTCTCGGCCGGCAAGGTTTCCGTCACCGCCGATGACGGCAAGGTGCAGGAGATCGAAGGCAAGAACATTGTCATCGCCACCGGCTCCGACGTCGCCGGCATTCCCGGCGTGCAGGTCGAGATCGATGAAAAGACCATCATCTCGTCCACCGGCGGCATTGCGCTGGAGAAGGTGCCGGAAACGCTGATCGTCGTCGGCGGCGGCGTCATTGGCCTCGAGCTCGGTTCCGTCTGGTCGCGCCTCGGCGCCAAAGTCACCGTCGTCGAATATCTCGACACCATCCTTGGCGGCATGGACGGCGAAGTCTCCAAGCAATTCCAGCGTATGCTCGCCAAGCAGGGCATCGATTTCAATCTCAGCGCCAAGGTCACCGGCGTCGAAAAGGTCGACAAGGGCGCCAAGGTCACTTTCGAGCCCGTCAAGGGCGGCGACAAGGTGACGCTCGACGCCGAGGTCGTGCTGATCGCCACCGGCCGCAAGCCCTACACGGCGGGCCTAGGCCTCGAAGAGGCCGGTGTTACGCTCGACAATCGCGGCCGTGTCGAGATCGACGGTCACTTCAAGACCAATGTCGCCGGCATCTATGCGATCGGCGATGTGGTCAAGGGTCCGATGCTGGCGCACAAGGCGGAAGACGAGGGCGTGGCGCTTGCCGAAATCCTCGCCGGGCAGCATGGCCATGTGAACTACGAGGTCATTCCGAGCGTCGTCTACACCCAGCCGGAAATCGCTTCCGTCGGCAAGACCGAGGAAGAGCTGAAGGCGGCGGGCGTCGCCTACAAGGTCGGCAAGTTCCCATTCACGGCGAACGGCCGGGCGCGTGCGATGCTGGCAACGGACGGCTTCGTCAAGATCCTTGCCGACAAGGAAACCGACCGGGTGCTCGGCGGCCATATCGTCGGCTTCGGCGCCGGCGAGATGATCCACGAGATCGCCGTGCTGATGGAGTTCGGCGGTTCGTCGGAAGATCTCGGCCGTACCTGCCACGCGCATCCGACCATGTCGGAAGCGGTGAAAGAGGCTGCGCTCGCAACCTTCTTCAAGCCGATCCATATGTGATCTTACCTATTCGCAACAACGCATGCAGCCGCTTGCCGTGAGGCAGGCGGCTGTTTTATTGGGTGTGTATCGGCGCTGTTGGAAAGCAGCGTGCTCAGTCGAATGACGACCAGCTGGCCGCCGCGGCCTCAGTTCACCGCCGTCACGGTGAAGCCCTGCTGGCGCAGCAGTTCGATGACGCCTTCCTTGCCGGGCAGATGCAGGGCGCCGACGGCCATGAAGACGTTGCCACCGTCGAGGATCGGCGCGGCGCGCTCGGCCATCACCTTGTTACGGTCAAGGATGACGCGCTGCTCGAAAGCGGCATAATCGCTGTTTTCGCCTTCTTCCTCCGGTGTCACGGTTTTCAACATCGGCATGGTCATGCCGATATCACCGGAGAGGTAGAGGTCGGTCATCGTCTCGACGACATCGCTCATCTTGTCGCCGAGTTCCAGCGTCTCGATCAGCGACTTCAGATGGAATTCGACCGGCAGATCGGCCATGGCCTGGATCTGTTCGGCAAGGGTTTCCAGCCCCTTGACCTGTTTGCCCTGAGCAATGGCATCGGTGGCGATCTTCTGGTCGAGGAACTGCGCGCCTTTTGCCTTGCGGGCGATTTCGCAGGCCGGCAGGGCGACGGCGCTCGAAATCATCCAGGGCCGCATCCGGGAAACGGCGCTGATCGGGATACCGCGCTGCTTGAGGCCGGTTTCGAGACGCTTGTAATCCTCGGGGGAAAGCAGCTTGTCGATCGTCGTGCCGTCGGTGAACATCGTCAGCTCCGGCTTTGCGAGCAGGGCGGCGGTCGCCTTCCGCTCATCGAGGATCTCGTCGGATTCGATGATGATCGTGTCGGCGGCGTCGTGGGCTGCTTGGGCGCGCGGCGGCAAGGCCAGCACGCGCGGATCGGTGACATGCATGCTGCCGAGCAGCCACGAGGGTGCCAATCCCGGCTTCTCGATCTTCCAGAAGATACCCTTGCCGTTCGGCGTGGCGTCGGCTTCCTTCAGCGCCTCTGCGTAGCGGGCAGGGTCGTTCTGCTGCAGCTCGACCATCAGATTGCGGCCGGTGCAGGCGACGTCTTCGGCCGCTGCCGGCCTTGCAGTCAGGAAGGCGGCAAACAGGGCGGCAAGAAGCAGAATGTGAAAGGCTGCGATCAGCCAGAGCAACAGATTGGCCGGCACTGCGAGGTAAGACGTCCGGCGGCCGATTGATGTCGTCATGATGGGTGTTCCGATCACATGCTATAGGCTTCATGCTCTACGCCTGGCTTGCGCATATTCCTTTAAGAGAATGCCTTAACGAGAGCTTAAAGCGCCTCACATTCAATCGCATCCATGCGATGCGCTTTAAGCCTATCGTTTATGCAAGTCGTTGCCCCATAACCGCTGCGCACTTTTGGGCGACATCCATTACGCTCGCGGATGCGCCCGATCATACACCTCGAGCAGCCGCGATGCATCGACGCCGGTATAGACCTGCGTTGTGGAAAGGCTGGCATGGCCGAGCAATTCCTGGATGGTGCGCAGATCACCGCCACCGGCAAGCAGGTGGGTGGCGAAGGAGTGGCGCAGTGCATGCGGTGTCGCCGTCTCAGGCAGACCGAAGGCGCTGCGCATCTTCTGCATCGTGCGCTGGATGATCGCCGCTTGCAGCTTGCCGCCGCGAGCGCCGCGAAACAGCGGTTCTCCGCTTTCGAGATGATATGGGCAGAGCGCTCGGTATCTCTCGACCGCGTCGAAAACCACAGAGAGCAACGGCACCAGCCGCGTCTTGTTGCCCTTGCCGGTGACGCGGAGAGCCGTTGCGCCCTTCTGCAGGTCGGCGGGAGTCAGATCCAGCGCTTCGGAGATGCGCAGGCCGCAGCCGTAGAGCAGCGTCATGACAGCGGCGTCGCGCGCAGCAATCCAGGGCTCGTCATGGAGCTGGGCGTCGTCGCTGACGACGGTGATCGCCTGGGTGTCCGACAGCGGCTTGGGCAGTGATTTCGGTTGTTTCGGGGAGCGCACCGCGCCGGCGCCGGCGGCGTTGACCAAGCCCTTCTTTTCGAGATGGCGCAGCAGCGAGCGAAGACCGGCGAGATTGCGGCCGAGCGATCGGGCGCCGGTGCCCTGTTTGCGCCGGGCCGCCAGGAAGGCGCGGAAATCGGCGGAGCGCAACTCCCTGATATCGCCAAGCGTCACCGGGCCGGCGAGATGGCCGGTCAGAAAGGTCAGGAACTGGCGGGTATCACGCTCGTAAGCGTCGAGCGTGTGCTCGGAAAGACGGCGCTCACTGGCGAGGTTTTCGAGCCACGCGGCCCGTTCCGTCATCAGGCGCTGATCGGCGATAACAAGCAGTTCGTTCACGTTGCGGGCCTTGATTTTGCCTTCAAGTCCGCCAATTTGGAGCAGGAACAGTTATGGAATTGATAATGCCGGCCAAGCCTTTGTCATCCTTCGATCATATTCAACTGCGATAGCTTATACCCCATAGACAGGATCTTTCATGGCACGGCGCGATTCCATGACGGCTTTCGGACAGCTCGCGGAAGCGATCGCTCTCGTTTCACAGGGAAAGCCCGGTCATATCGTCGATACGCTGATTGCTGAACGCGGCCAGAGGATCGTGAAAAATCCGCTTTGGCCGGTCATGCGGCCGTTCCTCTACACGCTGCTGCGCTATAACAAGGCGCTCGAATTCGCCAATGCGGTCGCCAAAATGCCGGGCTTCCAGTCGTTCGAATATCTGAGCGATGTGCTGAAGCTTGACATCGGCATCACCAATGGCGAACGCATTCCTGATACCGGCGGCTTCCTCCTCGTCAGCAACCATCCGACCGGCATCGCCGACGGCGTTGCCGTCTTCGATCTTTTGAAAGCACGACGGCCGGACATGATGTTCTTTGCCAATCGCGATGCCATCCGCGTCAATCCGCGCTTTGCCGAGATGATCATTCCCGTCGAATGGCGGGAGGAGCATAAGAGCAAGCTGAAAGCGCGCGAAACGCTGCAGCTAACCAACCATGCGGTGAAGGAAGGCAAGGCGACAGTGCTCTTTCCCTCAGGCCGCATCGCCTATTGGGCGAACGGCCGGCTGAATGAGCGTCCATGGAAAACCTCGGCTGTCGGCCTGGCGCGCAAATACAATCTGCCGATCCTTCCCGTCCATATGACGGCACGCAATTCCGGCCTGTTCTACTGGCTGGCGAAATGGTCGACGGAGCTTCGCGACATGACCGTGTTCCACGAACTGTTGAACAAGCGCGGCGACCGCTTCGATTTCGTCATCGGCAATCTTATTCCGGCCGAACAGTTGGACGGCGACCTCAACGAGGTGACCAAGGCGCTGGAGAAACATACGGTGCAGGACATGGCTAGAGATGGAGACGCGAGTTTCGTTCCGGTCGGCCTGCCGGCTGCGGCGCCGCGCCGCGAGATTCCGGTTCCTGCAATCTAACCGCCAGGATTGCCATGACGATCGATATCCGCAGGCTCCGCGATCGATTGCCACAGGAGATCGCAGATCTCGAAAGCGAAGCCCGGCGGGAAGGCTATCTCCATCTCACCCGTCTTGTCGACGAATGGTCGACCGGCGACAACAGGTTCGATCGTGACGGCGAAAGGCTGCTTGGCGCCTATGCCGATGAGGTGCTCGCCGGCATCGGCGGCATGACTGTCGAAACGACCATGTCAGGGGTGCTGCGGATGCGGCGTTTCTACATTCGTCCCGCAATGCGCGGACGTGGCATCGGCCGGATGCTTGCTATGGCTCTGCTCGACCATGCGCGTTCCTTCTGCACCGTCGTCTCCGTTCATGCGGGAAACGAGGGTGCGGCGAGGTTCTGGGAGTCGCTCGGGTTTCAGCCTCACGGACGAGATGGACATACCCATCTGCTCGCGCTGCAGCGCCATAGCGATGATCCAGCGGCTTCGGATTTGCGCCAGTGTGTTACGCCCCGATCTCCTTGATGCGGATGGCCTGGCGCGCCAGCAAGCGCTCGACATCGGCAATATCCAGTGTCGAGAGCTTGGCGCCCGGCTTGCGCAGGGTGGCGGACTTGATCACACCGCGCTTGGCAAGCACATATTTGCGCGAGGCAAGGCCGATGCCCTGTTGCTGTTCATAGCGGGCGAGCGGCAGATAGGCATCGAAGATCGCATGGGCGCGATCGGGATTTCCGGCTGCATAGGCCTCGACGACACCAACCATCATCTCGGGATAACAAAAGCCGGTCATGGCGCCATCGGCGCCGCGGCCCATCTCTTCGGGCAGGAAAAGCCCGCCATTGCCGCAGAGGATCGAGATACGCCGCATGGCGCCCTTGTCGCTGGCGGCGCGAAGTGCTGAGATTTTCGACAGCCCCGGCCAATCTTCATGTTTGAGCATGACGCAGTTCGGCACCTCGTTGACGATGCGCTCGATGACTTTGGGCGCGATCGTCACATTGGTGGTGAGCGGATAATCCTGCAGCACGAAGGGCGTATCGCCGAGGGCCTCGCCGACCGACTGGTAGAAGGCGAAAGCCTGATCGTCGGTCTTGACGGTCCAGGGTGGCGCGACCATGACGCCGGCGGCACCCCCGCCCATGACGGCTTCGGCGAGTTCGCTCATCGGCGCAAGCCCAGGCGCCGACACGCCGACGACGACGGGAAGGCGCCCGTCGAGGCGCTTCAGCACGCGCTCGACCACGATTCGCGATTCTTCGGCCGTCAGCTTCGGCGCCTCGCCCAGTTGGCCGAGCACGGTCAGGCCGGTAACGCCGGCGCCTTCATAGAAATCGACCATGCTGTCGATGCTGGCGAGATCGAGCGCGCCGTCATCGGTGAACGGGGTTACGGCGATCACATAGACGCCCTTGGCATCTTCAGTCAGTCTGGCCATTGGTGCTCTCCAATTCAGCGGCCGAAGAACAGCGCTTCGGCATTTCGAACAAAAATTTTTTCAGCAATCGCGGGTTCGCCGATGGCGGCCTGCATGGTCTCTACCAGCTCAGCGTCATCGGGCATGCCGTCCCACAATTCGGTGTGCGGCCAATCGCTGCCCCAGAGCAGCCTTTCCGCATGGCCGGCGGCAAGGGCGCTGCCGACCTCGGTGAAACCGTCGTAATTCACATCCTTCGTCAGACGATAGGGCGCGGTTACTTTGACGTAGGCCTCGGCTCTGTCCATCAGTCTTTTCAGCGCATCGACATGCAATGATCTCGTCTCGCTGGCAAGCGGAATGAAGCCGAGATGGTCGATGACGATGGGCAGGCGGATGCCGGACAGCGTTGCCGCAATATCGGGAAGTTGTTCGGGATTGATCTGCAACTGCAGCGACCAGCCGAGAGGGGCAATGCTTTGCGCCAATGTCCTGGCGGCGGCGAGCGGGAGGCCGCCCTTGTTGCGCGTATTGATCCGCACGCCGCGCACGCCGAGCCGGTCAAGCCGCTCTATCTCGGTCTCTGTGGTTTCGGGATCGATGACGACGATGCCACGCAGACGATCTGGATAGGCGGCAAGCGCCTCGAGCAGCACCCTGTTGTCGAGGCCATAGACGCTTGGCTGCACCAATACGCCCTTGGCGATGCCAAGGCTGCCGGAGAATTCGATCCAGTCGGAAATCGTCGCGATGTCAGGCGTGTAGCTGCGTGGGGTGTTGAGCGGAGCGCCGGCGCGAAAGACGTGGAAATGCGTATCGACCGTGCCTTGCGGCAGTGCCGCACGCGGCAGCCGCGTCAGCGACCGACGGGGCAGGCAAAGCGGTGCCTCCATATCAGCGGCGCTCATCGCGCGTCGAGCTCCTCGCTTTGCAGGAAGTCGAAGTCGGCGCCTTCGTCGGCCTGGAGCACGCGCTCCTGATAGAGCTTCGCATAGCCGCGCGACGGCGCAGGGGAAGGCCGGTTGACGACATCAAGCATGCGGCGATCGAATTCCGCCTGGTCGATATCGAGATCGATACGCCGGCCCTCGACGTCGAGGCGAATGCGATCGCCGGTGCGTACGATCGCCAGCGGGCCTCCATCGGCAGCCTCAGGCGCGATATGGAGAATGATCGTGCCGAAGGCCGTGCCGCTCATGCGGGCATCGGAAATCCGCACCATGTCCTTCACACCCTGCCGCGCGAGCTTGCGGGGGATGGGTAGATAGCCGGCTTCCGGCATGCCGGGCGCACCCTTTGGTCCGGCATTGCGCAGAACCAGAACGTTATCGGCATGGACGTCGAGATCGTCGCTGTCGATGCGCAGCGTCATATCCTCGACGGAATCGAAGACGACGGCGCGGCCGATATGCTGCAGCAGATCCTTGGAGGCAGCGGATTGTTTGATGACGGCGCCGCGCGGCGCAAGATTGCCGTGCAGGACGGCGATCGTCCCGATCGGCTTTAGCGGTTTCTCGACGGTGCGGATGATGGTCTGGCCCGGCTCGTCAACGACATCGTCGATGATCTCGCCGATCGTTCTGCCGTAGACCGTCGGAGCGTTGCCGTCGATTTCATGGCGCACCGCCTTCAACAGAGCCGGGACGCCGCCCGCCTCGTGGAACTGCTCCATATAATGCTGGCCGGAGGGCTGCAGGTCGACGAGCAGGGGAATGCTTCGGCCCAGCCGGTCGAGTTCGGCCATGTCGAGGCGTAGGCCGAGGCGGCCGGTGATTGCGGCAAGATGGACGACGGCATTGGTCGACCCGCCCATTGCCTGCAGCGCGACGAGACCGTTGCGGATTGCCTGCGGCGTCAGAATATCGCGCACCGTTGGGGCAGCCTCATCCATGGCGAGACGCGCGGCCACACGCCCCGTCTCCTCGGCGAGGCGGACCCGTTCGGATTCGACGGCGGGCGCCGAACCGGCGCGAGGGAGGCAGAGACCCATGACTTCGGTCAGGTTCGCCATGGTGCTCGCCGTGCCCATCACCGTGCAGGTGCCGATCGAGCTGGCCAGCTTGTTGTTGACCTCGGCGATCTCGGCCTCGTCGATCTCTCCGGCGCGGAAGCGTCCCCAGAAACGGCGACAATCCGTGCAGGCGCCAAGCCGTTCGCCCTTGTGGTGGCCGACGGCCATCGGGCCGGTCGGCAGGAAGATCGCCGGTATCTCGCTGCTGGCGGCCGCCATGATCTGGGCCGGCAGGGTCTTGTCGCAGCCGCCGATCAGGACGACGGCATCCATCGGCTGGGCGCGGATCATCTCTTCCGTTTCCATCGCCATCAGATTGCGCAGATACATCGAGGTCGGCGAGGCAAAGCTCTCGTGGATCGAGATCGTCGGAAACACCATGGGCATCGCACCCGCCAGCATCACGCCGCGCTTGGTTGCCTCGATGAGTTGCGGCACATTGCCGTGACAGGGATTGAAATCGCTGTAGGTATTGGCGATGCCGACGATCGGACGGTCGAGCGCATCGTCCGAATAACCCATGGCCTTGATGAATGCTTTGCGCAGGAAAAGGGAGAATCCCTGATCGCCATAACTCGTCAGCTTGCGGCGAAGACCGTTCGACAAACCTGTTCCTCCCTCGCCAAATTGATCCATGGCCGTGACGTCAGGGTAGAGGGATACGGATGATTGTCAATAAATAAGATGGCTCCACTGTATCGTATTTTTGGATTTCTTGGGCGATCACCATAAAATACAATGGTAATCTCCGAAATTGGCGCTTTCGTTCGGCAATCAAATGATTGGCTTTTGCGAAGAAGCGGGATAGATTATTGATAAAATGGGATTGAATACAGAGGAAGCGTAATGATGGGAACGGAACGACGGCGTATCGGCATTGTCGGTGCCGGCTGGGTCAGTGCCTACCATCTGCCTGCATGGATGCGGCAATCGGAAAGAGCCGAGGTCGTGGCGATTGCCGACCCGTCGCCAAGCGCCATCGAAGCCCGGCTTGCCGCCTTCGATATCGCGCGCAACTATACGAGCGTGCAGGCGATGCTGGATGCCGAGCAGCTCGATGCCGTTGATATCTGCGCGCCGCGGGAATTCCATGTCGAACTGGTCCGGCTGGCGGCGGCAAAAGGGCTCAACATCATCTGCCAGAAGCCGCTCGCACCCTCCTACGGCGAGGCGGTCGACCTGCTGGCAAGCCTTTCCGGCAGGGGCAGGCTGATGATCCACGAGAACTGGCGGTTTCGCGCCTATTATCGACGGCTGAAGGCGTGGCTCGACGAGGGACTCGCCGGCGAGATCCGCCATGTGCAGTTCGAATTCCTGTCCAGCGGCATGATCGCGGATTCGGAGGGAAGAAGGCCGGCGCTGATACGCCAGCCGTTCTTCCGGACGCAGGAGCGGCTGCTGGTCATGGAGGTCATGATCCATCATCTCGATACGCTGAGATATCTTCTGGGCGAGATGGAGGTGGTCAGCGCGCGGCTTGAGAGGAGCAATCGCGATATCGTCGCGGAGGATGTCGCAAGCGTCGTCCTGCGCCGGCTTAGCGACGGCGTTCTCGTCACCATCAATGCCAATCTCGCCGTGCATGGCGCGCCGCCGGCGCCGCGCGATCACCTACGCATCTTCGGGGCGCGCGGCACGCTCGAACTTAACGGCAATCTGCTCTCGGCTGAGGGTGCGCAGCAGCGCCGGGAAAGCTTCGATCCTGACGAGACCTACCAGGGCGCCTATGACGCGACCATTGCGCATTTCCTTGACAGCCTCGATGGAAAGGTCGCGATGGAGACATCGCCGGGCGATAACATCAAGACGCTTGCGCTTGTCGAGGATATCTATCGCCTGAGCCGGTTCGACCCGGGACGCAATCCACTGTAACATGGCCCGCCGCCGTCAGAGGAGATGACATTGCAGACGCTCAACGAAAGCCGCGAAGACGGCATCGAGCATGATGATCTAAGTATTGCCCGCGCGCTGGAGGAGGACATTATTTTCGGGCGGCTTGCGCCCGGAACCCGTCTGACCGAAGACACGCTCCTTGCCCGCTTTCATGTCACGCGCCATTTCGCCCGGCAGGCGATCGTGCAACTCGAGACGATGGGCATCGTCGTTCGGGAGCGCAACAAGGGGGCGACAGTCCGTTCGCTGACTGCTCGCCAGGTTCAGGAAATCTACGATGTGCGTGAGTTGCTGCAACGGCAGGCGGCGCTGTGGATAAAGCTGCCGGCACCCGAGGCATTGATCGAGGAACTGCTGGCGCTGCACGAGGAGCATGGCCGGCACATCGAATCCGGCTATCTCAGGGGAGTGCACGAGGCCAATGACAAGTTCCACCTGACGCTCTTCGGCGCCTGCGGCAATGCCCATCTGGTGCAATCGATCGAGCTCTATATGCGGCTCAGCCTGCCGGTTCGCGCCAATTCAATGTCGAGCAAGGAGTCGCTGCGCATCTCGCATGAGCACCACCGGCTGATGATCGAGATGCTGCGTGGTGGGGATAACTGGGTTCTCGCCCAGCTCTGCGTCGACCATTTGCAGCCGAGCAAGAAACGTTATCTTGCCTATGTCAGCGAGAATTGACCGGGTCGTTTGAAAGGGAGCGCAAACTTTCGATTGCGCTCCCTTCGCCTACCGGCTCACCAATCGAGGCGCAGGAGAGACACGCCTTGACGCGGTAGGGAGACCTTGAGGGCGATCTTGCCGTCATCAACCTTGACCGACGTCTCACCGTCGATCTCGGCGAGCTTTCCCGAGGCTTCCAGTCTGGCATAGTCTTCGCCGGCCGGATTCTGCGGCTTGCCCATCGCTTTCCAGACGCCGAAGGCGTTGGAATGCTCCTCGTCCATCCTGAAATGCCTGAGCGAGGCGGACTTGTTGCCCCATCCGTCGAGATTGACCGTGATATTGGCGGACGGCCCGGCTTCATCATCGTCGTGGTAGTGCCAGACGAGAATGGAAACGCCCTTGTCGTCGCGGGTTGCCACGACGTTGACATCGGGCTTGCCGCGAACGCCATGGCTCATGATATCTTCGATGTCGCGGCGATAATCGCTTTCCGATTCCAGCCATTCGCCGCCAAGTTTGCCGAGCATGCGGAAGCCGTTGAGAACAGCCTTGTCGACGCCGTTGGTTGCAAGATCGCGGAAGCCGTCGAAATAGGGCTGGTCGTCGAACAGGAAGGCCCAGGTCACTGCGCCTTCGATATGGATGTTGGCGCGTCTTGCAAGCTCATAGGTGCGGATCATGCTTTCGACGACATAGACGCCATAGAGCGGACCGTTGCGATAGCCGTTCTGGGGATGGACGCGTGCGGAGCAGGCGGCACAGCCTTCCGGATCGGATTCGCCGATCACCACGGGCAGGTGGCGGAGTTCCGGAAACTCATTGATGATGGCAAGGTTCGTCTCGATGTCGCGGAGCTGCTTGTGCAGGCCCATCCGCACGTGACCCTCGTAGATCACCGGATTACCCTTGGCGTGGAAGGCGAGGAAATCGATCGGCGACTTGTTGTCGACGACATGCTTGAGGAAGGCGCGCAGAAAGGTCTGGGCTTTTTCGTTGGCAAAGGCGCCGCAGGTGTGCGGCCCGCCGACGCGGGCATTCGGAAGCGCGCGTTTCAAGGCCTTGGCGCTGACGTCATACATTTCGCAGAACTGCGGGATGGTGCCGGTCCAGTAGTGACCGTCCGGCTCGTTCCACACTTCCCACGGCCAGCTTGAAACGACGTCCTTGCCATATCTTTCGGCCAGATGGCGCGCCCATGCTTCGATCAGGTCGCCCCATTTCTTCAGGTCGTTTGGCGGGGCCGTCCAGCCGGTGGTGATCGTTGCGTATTTGTCGGCCGGCTCCCATTGGTGGCGATAGGGACCGTCGAAATCGGAGAGCGCTTCGGGCGTGAAGCCGATCTGGATGAGCGGAATGTTGCCGGCTTCGACGTAGGTGTCGAAGATCTTGTCGATGACCGTCCAATCATAGACCGGATTGCCGTTCGCATCCTCGGTATAGGCATTGGTCGAACCCCATTTGAGGGCAGGCAGGCCATCGCCGCTGGTCAGAAGATTGTGCGCGCGGATGCGGGGTGGCTCGGGGCTGAGTTCTGTCAGTTCCTTGAGCAGCTTCCTGCCATGCGGGGAGTAAGTGTAGTTCGGCTCGTCGTATCCGAACCAGTTCCACAAGGGTTCGTATTTGCCGGTCGGCCGGTTGGCGTGAACGGAAATTGTCACGTCATAGGGGCTGCTCATCCTGGTGTCCTCTTGAACGGTCATGCCAAAGCCTCCTCCCGAAAGCAGGCGACCTGTCTGGTGATGAAGTGCGGCCTCTTGGGAGGGCGCCGCGCTCGCCGCAAAAGCTAAGCCAAATGCTCACTTTGTCAATAATATAAAAAAGCCGATCGCTGCCGCGCATCAAAAATGCCTGAAAATGCGCTATTTTTTATGATCAGCAAAATTATCAGTTGCCGTTTCTCAAAAAATTGTCGATAACTATGGCGTGAGTTCGCCCACCGCCGAGGAGTGCATGTGTCCCTGCGGCATGTGCAGGCAGGGTTCGCTGGACGCTATCGTCAATTGATTACGGGAAGCGCTCGCCGTGGCGAGTTGAGGAGGAGGAACATCCGATGAAGTTCCGTAAATATGCAGCCATTGCCTTATTGTCTCTCATGGCCCTTCCGGCATTTGCGCAGGATTTCATTGCCGGCATACCGCGCAACGAAACGCTGATCATCCAGGGCACGCCGCAGCAGAATGCCGACTGGTTCAACGTCTGGGCTCCGGGCGGCGGGGCGGCGGCAAACCTCAATGGCCTGCAGCAACTGACCACCGATACGCTGTGGTTCATCAATCCCGAGGGCGGCAAGGATGCCTGGCAGAATGCGCTGGCTAGCGAACCGCCGAGCTACAACGCCGATTTCACCGAGATGACGGTGAAATTGCGCAAGGGCATCTTCTGGAGCGACGGCGTCGAATTCACCAGCGACGACGTGGTCTATACCGTGCAGACGCAGATCGATCATCCCGGCATGGCCTGGAGCGCGCCCTTCACCGTCAATGTCGCGAGCATGGAAAATCCGGATCCACAGACGGTCGTCTTTCATCTGAAGAAGCCGAACTCGCGCTTCCACACGCTTTTCACGGTGCGCTGGAATGCCGCCTGGATCATGCCGAAGCACGTCTTCGAGAAAGCCGCAGATCCGCTGTCCTTCAACAATAATCCGCCGGTTTCGCTCGGGCCCTACCAGCTGCAGAGCTATGACAAGGGAGGCAACTGGACGATCTGGAAGCTGCGCGACGACTGGCAGCGCACGTCGATCGGCCTGGCTGCGGCACAGCCGCCCGAGGTCAAATACGTCGTCTATCGTGCGGCCGGCAATCCGGAAGCTCGCGTCATCGAACAGCGCAACCACAATCTCGACGTCATCAACGACATGGCGCCCGAGGGCATGTTCTCGATCATGCGCGACAGCAAGAGCACGGCCTCCTGGCTGAAGGGCTTTCCTTTCGCGCATCCGGACCCGACGCTGCCTTCCGTTCTCTTCAATACGAAGAAGGCGCCCTTCGACAACAAGGACGTGCGCTGGGCTCTCGCTCTGCTGATCGACATCCGCGAAGTGGCGCTTGGCTCCTATCGCGGCGCGGCCAATATCGCCGCCCTTGCTACGCCGCCGACGGGTTCTGCCCCGGACGATTATTACGCACCGATGCAGGACTGGCTGACGAATTTCGAACTCGACACCGGTTCCCGCAAGATCAAGCCCTACGATCCCAATATCTCGTCGCAGATCGCTAATATGGTGCGTAGCCAATGGGCCGATCAGATCCCGACCGATCCGGCCAAGCTGCAGCGTACCTTCGGCTTCGGCTGGTGGAAGAAGGACGTTGAGGCTGCGACCGAGTTGCTGCAGAAGGCAGGCTTCAAGAAAAGCGGCCGCCAGTGGGTGAAGCCTGACGGCACGCCCTTTACGATCCGCCTGCAGGTGGAAGGCGATGCCATCCCAACGCTTGCCCGCGCCGGCACGGTGATTGCCCAGCAATGGTCGCAAGCCGGCATCGCCACCAAGGTCGATGTCGCCGGCCCGACCAATGGCCAGCGCCTCAGCACCGGCGATTTCGAGACCGCCATCTACTGGAGCATCGAGACTTGGGGCGGTCATCCCGACCTTTCCTTCTTCCTCGACAGCTATCATTCGGAGTTCATCAAGCCGGTCGGGCAGATCCAGCCGCCGCGCAATCTTCAACGCTGGCAGGATCCGCGTCTCGACCAGCTGATCGAGAAGAACCGATCGATCGCCTTCGATTCGCCGGATGTCGCCAAGCTCGGCCAGGACTTCCTGAAGCTTGCCGTCGAGGAAATGCCGATGATCCCGCTGATGGCCTACAACAAGTTCGCGCCGCTCGATACGACCTATTGGACCAACTATCCGAGCGCGGACAACCCCTATTCGGCCTCGGGTCCGAACTGGTCGAACATCCGCTACATGGTGGTCGGGCTGAAGGCCAATCCGGATGCGCCGAAGCCTTGATCGAGGCACAACAAAGGAAACAGCCGGCCGCCGGCTGTTTCCTTTCTGCTATTGAAGGGTCGATGTCATGAACGGCTTTCTGATCTATGCGGCAAAACGCTTTCTGCAATTTCTCTTCGTGGTCTTCACCGGCATCACGCTGGCCTTCCTGATCGCGCATTTTTCGCCGGTCGATCCGATCGAGCAGACCGTATCGCTGTTGACGAGCTTCGGCTCCACCGATCCACAGGCCGTCGAAATCCTTCGCGAATCGCTGCGTGAGCTTTACGGTACCGGCGGACCGCTGCTGGACCAGTATTTCACCTTCTGGGGCCGCGTCCTGACCGGCGATTTCGGCCCGTCTCTCTCCTCTTTCCCGACCCCCGTGATGACCGTTATCGGCCGGGCGCTGCCCTGGACGGTCGGGCTTCTGACGCTCGCAACGATCATTTCCTGGATCATCGGCAATTTTCTCGGCGCGCTTGCCGGCTATTTCCGCAGCAGCAAGCTGCTGAAGGTTGCCGGCATCGTCATCATGGCGCTACAGCCGATCCCGACCTACATCATCGGGCTCAGCCTGGTGATCCTTTTCGGTTTCATCTGGCCGATCCTGCCGATCAGCGACGGTGCTCAAGTCAATCTCGCGCCGGCCTTCAACTGGGCCTTCATCAGCTCGGTGATCGAACACGGCATCCTGCCGGCCCTGACCCTCGTGCTCGTCGGCATCGGTGGCTGGTTCATCTCGATGCGCTCGCTGGTTTCCAACATCGTCACCGACGACCACGTCGTCTATGCCGAACTTGGCGGCGTGCGCTCGCGCAGCATCTTTTCGCAATATGTGGCGCGCAACGCCATGCTGCCGCAAGTCACCGGCCTGGCACTCAGTCTCGGCAACGTCTTCGGCGGCGCCGTCATCGTCGAATTCGTCTTCAATTATCCAGGCATCGGCAAGCTTCTGATCTCCGGCATCTATTCCGGCGACTACAGCCTCGTGCTCGGTGTCACCACCATCGCCATCATCGCGGTTGCCGCCGCGGTCTTCGTGATCGACATCATCTATCCGCTGATCGATCCGCGCGTGAAACTGGGGTAATCCGTGATGTTCAAAGTCCTCAGAGACCTGCTGCGCTACAACAAGGAGTTCCTGCTCGGAACCGTCCTGATCTCTATCATCCTGGCGCTGATCGTGGCGTCGTTCTTCTCGCCCTATGACGAGAATGCCATCTATGTCGTCGCGCCCGACATGCCGCCTTCGGCCGAATTCTGGCTCGGCACCACCTCGCGCGGCCAGGAGGTTTTCTGGCAGATCGCCGCCTCGATGCGAAATACGCTGTTCTTTGGCATCATCGTCGCCTTCGTCAGCCGCATCATCGCCATCGCCGTCGGGCTGATCTCCGGCTATATCGGCGGCCGGACCGACCAGATCATCATGGCGGTCAACGATACGCTCGGCGCCCTGCCGAACATTCCGATCTTGCTGCTTCTGGTCTTTGTGCTCCGCGACCAGATGACGTGGTTCATGCTGGCGATCACCGCAGCGCTGCTCGGATGGACGCACGACAGCCGCCTGATCCGTTCCGTCGCCCTGTCTCTCCGTCAGCGGGAATTCACCCGGCACGCGGTCTTCTCGGGTATGCGCACACCGCAGATCCTCATCCGCGAACACCTGCCCTATGTCATGCCGATCGTCTTCTTCACGACGATGAACAATATGATCTGGGCGATCGGTCTCGAAGTAACGCTCTCGGTGCTCGGATTTTCCGACATCAACCGGCCGACGATCGGCGGCATGATCTACTGGGCCAATGCGCATTCCGCGATGGTATCGGGCGTATGGTGGTGGGTCGCCTTTCCGATGCTCTTCGTCGTCATCCTGTTCCTTGGCCTGTTCATGCTCGCCATGTCGGTCAACGAATATATCGACCCGCGCTCGCGGCTCGCCCGCATGGGAGCTTGAGGAGATGCAGAACCTGATGAGGACGCAGCCTTTGACCCTTGCTGAAAACGCCATGGACGCACTGACGATCGACGGGCTGAAATGCTATTACGTCAACGATTATTTCGGTGTGCGGCGGGAAATCCGCGCAGTCGACGATATCAGCCTGACCATCCGCAAGAACGAGATCTACGGCATTGCCGGCGAATCCTCGAGCGGCAAGACATCGTTGATCAAGACACTGGCCGGCGCCATCCGCCCGCCGATGCGCGTCGTCGGCGGGACGGTGAAATTCAATTTTGCCGACGGGCCGATCGATGTCTATGGCGAACCGGCGAAGATGAAGGCGGCACGGTGGCGTCACCTTTCCTACATCATGCAGGGCTCGATGAACGTGCTGAACCCGGTCAGAAGGGTCAAACACGCCTTCACCGATTTCGCCTCCCGCCATATGAACCTCGATCCCGCCGCCTTCCGGGCGCGCGTCGAGGCGCATCTTGCCAGGCTGCATCTCGATCCTCATGTGCTCGAGGCCTTTCCGCACCAGCTTTCCGGCGGCATGCGCCAGCGTCTGACCATTGCTCTCGCGACTGTCTGCGAGCCGGAATTCATCATCGCCGACGAGCCGACGACGGCGCTCGACGTGCTCGTGCAGCAGGACGTTCTGGCGCTGATTAAGGAAGTGCAGGCCCGCCTGCAGTCCTCGGTCATCTTCGTGACCCACGACATGTCGGTGCATGCCGCCATCACCGACCGGCTGGCCATCATGTATGCGGGACGGCTGGCGGAGGAGGGGCCGACCCAAGCGATCTTCGACAATCCCCAACATCCCTACACCGTCCACCTGATCGGCAGCCTGCCGCGCATCGGTGATGTCTCGACGCGAAAGAGCCTTAAGGGCAAGCCGCCGGCACTTTCGGATCCGCCTTCGGGATGCCGTTTCCATCCGCGCTGTCCGATCGCGATCGACAAATGCGCACGCGAGGTGCCGGCCATGCTGCCGAGCGCGACGGGAGGGCGGGTCGCATGCTTCCGTGCCGGGGAGTACCAGATCCAATGAGCAGCAATCTCCTCGAACTCGACCATGTGACCAAGCTCTTTCCGATCGGCGGTTTCTTCTCGCGCGAAAAGATGAAGGCGGTCGACGATGTCAGCTTCGCGCTCAGCGCCGACAAGCCCGAGATATTCACGATCGTCGGCGAATCCGGCTCCGGAAAATCGACGCTGGCGAAGATGATCCTCGGCAGCGAAAAGGCCGATCGGGGCAGTATTCATTTCGACGGCACGGATGTGAAGGCGGTTCGGTCCCGCAGGGATCGCGAGGCTTTCATGGCCAAGGTCCAGCCGGTCTTCCAAAATCCGTTCGAGGCCTTCAATCCGCTGACCCGGATCGACGAGTATCTGCTGGCCACCGCGCATCGCTTCAAGGGAGCAAAGAGCCGCGCCGAGAAAGAGGCGCTTGCCGACGTTGCCCTCCAACGCGTCGGCCTGTCGATGGCGGAGATAAAAGGCCGCTTCTCGCACGAGCTTTCAGGCGGCCAATTGCAGCGCATTGCCGTCGCTCGTGCGCTGATACCTGAGCCGAAGCTGATCGTGGCGGACGAGCCGGTCTCGATGGTCGACGCATCGCTTCGCATGTCGATCGTCAATCTCTTCCGCGATCTGCGTGATGCGCTCAACGTTTCGATCGTCTACATCACCCATGACCTTGCGACCGCCTATTACATTTCCGACCGCGTGGTGATCATGCGCAAGGGTGTGGTGGTGGAGAGCGGCGATGCCAGGGATGTGCTCGAACATCCGAAACACGCCTATTCGATCGCGTTGAAGAACGCCGTTCTGCCGCCCAATCCTCGCGAGGCATCGGCCATCCTGCGTCTGCGGCAGCGCAATGCCGAGACAAATGAAGCCACTTCCGGCAGTGGCGACCGCCTTGCCAGGTGAAGCGCAATTTCTGAGCTTCACTGTTTAAATCGCCGCGACGACCCCGAACGCGTCGCTCTGTCTTTGCAGTTCCAATTCCATCGATTTGCGGGCATGGTCTCGCGCGATGAGCACAGATTCGTCCGATCTCTTTGGCGCGCTTTTCGAGGCACCGCCCGCGAACCGAACGGTTCCCGTGCTGGTGCCGATGCCGGCGCCGAAACCCTATTCCTATTCGGTGCCGGATGGCATGGCGGTCGAGCCCGGCTCGGTCGTGCAGGTGCCGCTCGGTCCGCGGCAGGTGATCGGCGTCGTCTGGGACGGCGGCGAAGACGGCGTCGATCCGAAGAAGCTTCGGCCGATCAGCCATGTCTTCGACTGCCCGCCGCTTACCAGGGAGATGCGGGATTTCATCGATTGGGTGGCGACCTATACGCTCTCGCCGCCCGGCCTCGTCGCCCGCATGGCGCTACGGGCGCCGAACGCCTTCGAGCCGGAACCGATGGTGGAGGGGTTGAAGCTCGTCGGCGGCGAACCGGAGCGGATGACGCCGGCGCGCGCCCGGGTGCTCGATACGGCCTCCGACGGCTTTTCCTGGACACGCAGCGGCCTTGCGCATGCGGCGGGTGTCTCGACGAGTGTCGTAGACGGGCTGATCACGCTCGGCATCTTCGAGACTGTATTCCTGCCGCCGCCGCCGGTCGTAGCGATGCCGGATCCGGATTTTGCCGCAGCACGTCTCGAAGGGCCGCAAAGGCAAGCGGCCGAGGAGATCGTTGCCGACGTCCGCAAGGGTGAATTTTCGGTGTCGCTGATCGACGGGGTGACCGGCTCCGGCAAGACGGAGGTTTATTTCGAGGCGATTGCCGAGACGCTGAAACGCGGCAAGCAGGTGCTGATCCTGCTGCCGGAGATCGCGCTGACGGCCAGTTTCATGGAGCGTTTCCAGGACCGCTTCGGGGCAAAGCCGGCCGAATGGCATTCCGATCTTGCGCCGCGCATGCGCGAAAAGGTCTGGCGCCAGGCGGTGACCGGCGAAGTGCGGGTGGTGGCCGGCGCTCGCTCGGCGCTCTTCCTGCCCTTCGAGGATCTCGGCCTGATCATCGTCGACGAGGAACACGATCCCGCCTACAAGCAGGAGGATCGCGTGTTCTACAATGCTCGCGACATGGCCGTCGTGCGCGGCCGCATCGGTGATTTTCCCGTTATTCTGGTGTCGGCGACGCCGTCGGTCGAAAGCCAGGTCAACGGCCAGAGCGGACGCTACAGCACCGTCCACCTGCCGACGCGTTTCGGCGATGCGGCGATGCCGGACCTGCATCTGGTCGATATGCGCAGGCATGCGCCGGAGCGGGGCGGCTTCCTGTCGCCTGTGCTGATCCGGGCGATCGGCAAGACGGTGGAAAAGCGCGAACAGGCGCTGCTCTTTCTCAACCGGCGCGGTTATGCGCCACTGACGCTCTGCCGGGTCTGCGGCCACCGGTTCCAATGCCCGCAATGTTCGAGCTGGCTGGTGGAGCATCGCTTCCGCAAGCAGCTGCAATGCCATCAATGCGGCCATGCCGAGCGCACGCCGGAGGCATGCCCGGAATGCGGCACGCTCGACCATCTCGTCGCCTGCGGGCCAGGCGTCGAGCGCATCGCCGAGGAGGTGGAACGGCATTTTCCGGAGGCGCGGACGATCGTTCTCTCCTCGGATATCATGGGCGGGGTGAAGCGGCTGCGGCTGGAGCTGGAAGCGATCGCCAAGGGCGAAGCCGATATCGTCATCGGCACCCAGCTTGTGGCCAAGGGCCACAATTTTCCGCTGATGACGCTGGTCGGCATCGTCGATGCCGATCTCGGCCTTGCCAATGGCGACCCGCGTGCGGCCGAGCGCACCTTCCAGCTTTTGTCGCAGGTGACCGGCCGGGCCGGGCGCACCGGCCTCAAGAGCCATGGGCTGCTGCAGACCTACCAACCGCAGCATCCTGTCATGCAGGCGATTGTCTCCGGCGATTCCGACGCGTTCTACGAGCGTGAGATCACCGAACGCGAATGCGCCCTATTGCCGCCCTTCGGCAGGCTCGCCTCGATCATCGTTTCGGCCGAAACACGCCACGACGCCGAAAACCATGCGCGTGGCATGCGCAACGCCGCGCCGCAGGTGTCGGGCATCTCGGTGCTCGGCCCGGCCGAAGCGCCGCTTGCGCTGGTGCGCGGCCGCCACCGTTTCCGTCTTTTGGTCCACGGCCGGCGGAACTCGGACATGCAGGGGTTCCTGCGGGCGATGCTGTCGCAATCGCCCAAAGAGCGCGGATCGGTGCAGGTGCAGCTGGATATCGATCCGCAGAGTTTTCTCTAAATGAATGACGCCGCCATTCCCTCCTTTTTCGGCCCATGCCATAAAACACTGATTCATCCGGTGATTTGGGGCTGACGCATGGAGTTTTACTTTCCGACCGAGTTTGGCGAGCAGCTTGCCTTTTGCTCCGCCGCTTTCACGGCGCTCGCCGGCTTCATCATGATGTTGGCGCCGGGCCAAACTTTCCGTCTTCTCGGTCTGCAGGCGCAGGAGGGGCGGCCGGAAGGCTTCGGCGAGGGGCGCTCGATGGGCGGTTTCTATCTCGGCTTCGGGCTGTCGGCGATCATGCTCGCCCAGGACTGGATCTATATGGCGCTCGGCGCCTCCTTCGCGATGGCTGCCTTTGCCCGTGTCATCTCGATCCTGTCCGATAAGGGGAGTAATCTCGTCAACTATTTACTCCTGGTTGTGCAGATCGCTTTGGCCGCGCTACCGCTGCTCTACGTTTTCGGCTTCACCCAGACGTGACTCTCGCTGCCGGCAGACGGCTTCTTCGGCCTGCTTTCAGGCCATTGCGCGATTTTGCAGACAGAAATTCATGTGAAAGGCGTATTCGGGCATTACGCGTGTTGCGAGTCCGAACATCCTATGTTAGACGGACCCCGAATTTCGGAAGAAGCAAGAGGCTTCTCTTGTGATTTCTGGGGGAAATCAAAACGAATTCAAGATCATAGGTTCGGCGCCCGCCGAGAGCCGGATTTTGGGTTGAAATCAGGGAAATTTGTGCCAGTGGCAGACACGTCCCAGCTTACTTCTGGTGTTGCAGAACGCTATGCCTCGTCGCTTTTCGAACTGGCGCTCGAGCAGGGCGCCGTCGATAGCGTCACCGCCGATCTTGACCATTTCCAGGCTATGCTGGATGAGAGCGCCGATCTGAAGCGCTTCGTCGCAAGCCCGGTTTTTTCCGCTGAAGACCAGCTGAAGGCGATCGTCGCCATCAGCGAGAAGGCCGGTATCAGCGGTTTCTTCGCCAATTTCTTGAAGGTCGTGGCGCGCAACCGCCGCCTGTTCGCCCTGCCGGGCATGATCAAGGCCTTCCGCATCATCGCCGCGAACCATCGCGGTGAAATCTCCGCCGAGGTCACCTCGGCGCATGCGCTTTCGCAAGCGCAGGAAACCGAATTGAAGGTGGCACTCAAGAGCGTTACCGGCAAAGACGTGACGATTGCCGTCACGGTTGATCCGTCAATTCTTGGTGGTCTGATCGTGAAGGTCGGGTCCCGTCAGATTGATACGTCTCTTCGTACCAAACTCTCTACCCTTAAGCTCGCATTGAAAGAGGTTGGCTGATGGATATCCGCGCCGCGGAAATTTCCGCAATTCTCAAAGACCAGATTAAAAATTTCGGCAAAGAGGCAGAAGTCTCGGAAGTCGGCCAGGTTCTCTCCGTCGGTGACGGTATCGCTCGTGTCTACGGTCTGGACAATGTCCAGGCCGGTGAAATGGTCGAGTTCCCGGGCGGCATCCGCGGCATGGCGCTGAACCTCGAATCCGACAATGTCGGCGTCGTCATCTTCGGCTCCGACCGCGACATCAAGGAAGGCGACACCGTCAAGCGGACCGGCGCCATCGTTGACGTTCCGGTTGGTCCGGAACTGCTTGGCCGCGTCGTCGACGCGCTCGGCAATCCGATCGACGGCAAGGGCCCGATCAACGCGACGCGCCGTTCGCGCGTCGACGTCAAGGCTCCCGGCATCATTCCGCGCAAGTCGGTTCATGAGCCGATGTCGACCGGCCTCAAGGCCATCGACGCATTGATCCCCGTCGGCCGCGGCCAGCGCGAGCTGGTCATCGGTGACCGCCAGACCGGCAAGACCGCGATCCTTCTCGATGCCTTCCTCAACCAGAAGGCCATTCACGACAACGGTCCGGAAGGCGAAAAGCTTTACTGCGTCTACGTCGCCGTTGGCCAGAAGCGTTCGACCGTTGCCCAGTTCGTCAAGGTGCTCGAAGAGCGCGGCGCACTGAAGTATTCGATCATCGTTGCCGCCACCGCTTCCGATCCGGCGCCGATGCAGTTCCTGGCACCGTTTGCCGGCTGCGCCATGGGCGAATATTTCCGTGACAACGGCATGCATGCGCTGATCGGTTACGACGACCTGTCCAAGCAGGCCGTCTCCTACCGCCAGATGTCGCTGCTGCTGCGCCGCCCGCCGGGCCGCGAAGCCTATCCGGGCGACGTTTTCTATCTGCACTCGCGCCTGCTCGAGCGCGCTGCGAAGATGAACGACGACAAGGGTGCCGGTTCGCTGACCGCTCTGCCGGTCATCGAAACGCAGGGCAACGACGTGTCGGCCTTCATCCCGACCAACGTGATCTCGATCACCGACGGCCAGATCTTCCTTGAAACCGATCTGTTCTACCAGGGTATCCGCCCGGCCGTGAACGTCGGTCTGTCGGTTTCCCGCGTCGGTTCGTCGGCGCAGATCAAGGCGATGAAGCAGGTTGCCGGCTCGATCAAGGGCGAACTTGCCCAGTATCGCGAAATGGCCGCCTTCGCTCAGTTCGGTTCGGACCTCGACGCTGCGACGCAGCGTCTGCTGAACCGCGGTGCACGCCTGACCGAACTTCTGAAGCAGCCGCAGTTCTCGCCGCTGAAGACGGAAGAGCAGGTCGCCGTGATCTTTGCCGGCGTCAATGGCTATCTCGACAAGCTGCCGGTCGCTTCGGTTGGCAAGTTCGAGCAGGGCTTCCTCTCATATCTGCGTTCGGAAGGCTCCGCCATCCTCGACGCGATCCGCACGGAAAAGGCAATCAGCGACGATACCAAGGGCAAGCTCAACGCTGCTCTCGATAGCTTCGCAAAGTCTTTCTCGTAATCAGGCCCTAAGTTAGGACGGATCACGGATGCCTTCACTTAAGGATCTGAAAAACCGGATCGCCTCCGTCAAGGCGACGCAGAAGATCACCAAGGCGATGAAAATGGTCGCCGCGGCGAAGCTTCGGCGTGCGCAGGAGGCGGCCGAGGCCGCCCGGCCTTATTCGCAGCGCATGGGTGCGGTTCTGGCGAACATCGCCAAGGCCGTCACCGATGCCGACGGCGCCCCGACGCTGATGACCGGCACCGGCCAGGACAAGGTCCATCTGCTGGTGGTCTGCACGGCCGAACGTGGTCTTTGCGGCGGTTTCAACTCGCAGATCGCACGCTTTGCACGCGAACATGTCCGCAAGCTGCTTGCCGAAGGCAAGACGGTGAAGATCTTCACCGTCGGCAAGAAGGGGCACGACATCCTTCGCCGCGAATTTGCGTCGTTGATCATCGAGCGCAAGGAATTGCGCGACGTCAAGCGCGTCGGCTTCGAGAATGCGGACCAGATCGGCAAGCGCATCATCGAGATGTATGCTGCCGGCGAGTTCGACGTCTGCACGCTGTTCTATTCCGAGTTCAAGTCGGTGATCAGCCAGATTCCGACGGCGCAGCAGCTCATCCCGGCTTCAACGGGAGCTGTGCAGGCCGAAGATGCGGCACATGCAGGCGCCGTCTACGAATACGAGCCGGATCCGGCATCGATCCTCGAAGATCTGATCCCGCGCAACATCTCCGTCCAGATCTTTCGCGCGCTCCTTGAGAACGTCGCGGGCGAGATGGGCGCAAAGATGAGCGCTATGGACAATGCGACGCGTAATGCCGGTGAGATGATCAACAAGCTGACGCTGAGCTACAACCGCCAGCGTCAGGCGCAGATCACCAAGGAACTCATTGAAATCATTTCGGGCGCGGAAGCGCTCTGAGGCTAGGAAAAGAGGGTCAGAAAATGGCTGAGGCAGCTACCCCCAAGATCGGCTCTGTCGGCAGAGTCACCCAGGTTATCGGCGCCGTCGTCGACGTTGCATTCGAAGGCGAACTGCCGAAGATCCTGAACGCGCTGGAAACCAGCAACAACGGCAACCGCCTGGTTCTCGAAGTTGCGCAGCACCTTGGCGAAAACGTCGTCCGTACCATCGCGATGGACTCGAGCGAAGGTCTCGTTCGCGGCCAGGAAGTCGCCGATACCGGCGCTCCGATCATGGTTCCGGTCGGCAACGAGACGCTCGGCCGCATCATGAACGTCATCGGTGAGCCGGTCGACGAAGCCGGTCCGCTGGTTACCGCTCACAAGCGCTCCATCCACCAAGAGGCGCCGTCCTATGTCGAGCAGTCGACGGAATCGCAGATTCTGGTGACCGGCATCAAGGTCGTCGATCTTCTGGCTCCCTATGCGCGCGGCGGCAAGATCGGCCTCTTCGGCGGCGCCGGCGTCGGCAAGACCGTTCTGATCATGGAATTGATCAACAACGTCGCCAAGGCGCATGGTGGTTATTCGGTTTTCGCAGGCGTCGGTGAACGCACCCGCGAAGGCAACGACCTCTACCATGAAATGATCGAATCGAACGTCAACAAGCATGGCGGCGGCGAGGGCTCGAAGGCGGCGCTGGTTTACGGTCAGATGAACGAACCGCCGGGCGCCCGCGCCCGCGTTGCTCTGACCGGCCTGACGGTCGCCGAACACTTCCGCGACCAGGGCCAGGACGTTCTGTTCTTCGTCGACAACATCTTCCGCTTCACGCAGGCAGGTTCCGAAGTGTCGGCTCTGCTCGGCCGCATCCCGTCGGCCGTCGGCTATCAACCGACGCTCGCAACCGACATGGGCCAGATGCAGGAGCGCATCACCACGACGACGACCGGCTCGATCACCTCGGTTCAGGCCATCTACGTTCCGGCCGACGACTTGACCGACCCGGCGCCGGCAACCTCGTTCGCTCACCTTGACGCAACGACGGTTCTGTCGCGCTCGATCGCTGAAAAGGGCATCTACCCGGCGGTCGATCCGCTCGACTCCACGTCGCGCATGCTCGATCCGCTGGTCGTCGGTGAAGAACATTACGACGTCGCCCGTAAGGTCCAGTCGACGCTGCAGCGCTACAAGGCCCTGCAGGACATCATCGCGATCCTTGGCATGGACGAACTGTCCGAAGAGGACAAGATTGCTGTCGCCCGCGCCCGCAAGATCGAGCGCTTCCTGTCGCAGCCGTTCTTCGTCGCCGAAGTCTTCACCGGCTCGCCGGGCAAGCTGGTTGCTCTCGAAGACACGATCAAGGGCTTCAAGGGCCTCGTCAACGGCGAATACGATCACCTGCCGGAAGCTGCCTTCTACATGGTCGGCTCGATGGAAGAAGCGGTCGAAAAGGCCAAGAAGCTCGCAGCTGCTTAATGAGCGATGCGCTAGACGAGATATTCTGCTGCGACTCCCTGAAAGGGGTCGTGGCGGGTCTTCCGGAACCGGCAGCGCCGACCGTCTATCGCGCCGATAATGGCGTGCTGATGATGGTGGTGGGGCTGGTCCAGAGCGAGGAAGGTCTCGGTTATCTCGACCAAGCGATAATGCACTGCCCGTTCTGCGGGACTAAATTGCAAGATGCGAAAGCCATAGCCGAGAAGGTAAGTCACTGATGGCTGACAATTTCAACTTTGAGCTCGTTTCGCCGGAGCGTCTGCTGCTGTCGGAGATGGTGACCGAGGTCGTCATCCCCGCGACTGAAGGCGAGATGACGGTCATGGCAAACCATGCGCCGACGATGACGACGATCAAGCCGGGTGTCGTGAGCGTGCGTTCTGCCTCCGGCAAGAAGCAGGACTACGTCGTGTTCGGCGGTTTTGCCGATATCCTGCCGACCGGCTGCACATTGCTCGCCGAATCCGCAGTTCCGGTCGAGGAACTCCACAAGGACGAACTGACGCGCCGCATCGAGGCCGCCCGTAAGGAACTCGAACATGCCGAGCTGCACGAGCACAAGTCGAAGCTCGAACACTTCATCATGGAACTGACGCACCTGCGCGGCGTCGTTCAACAGGATTGATTACAATCGGTAAGATCCATGAAAAGCGGCCGCGATGGCCGCTTTTTTGTTTCTGCCTTTATCTGTCGATGTACGGAAAACAGCGCTATCGGCCGAGTTGAAATTAAGACGCGGCCGCAGCAATTCAAAGGGCTAATGCGACCTTTGGGCGTCTGAAAAGACGCGTGACGCTGCAGGGGTCGCCTACCTCTGGCAGTGATGCCGGATCGTCTCAGAAACCGGTGCCGCCGCGCAGCTCGATGACGACCGTCTTGAACAGGATCTTCACGTCGAGCAGCAGGCTGAAATTCCTGACATAATAGATATCGCAGGCGATGCGAGCGCGGGCTGCCAGCGGCCGCGCCGTCGGGCCGCGCCAGCCGCGCGTCTGCGCAAGGCCGGTGATGCCGGGGCGCATGATGTGGCGGTGGTGGTAGTCCGGCACCAATTCCTCGTAGAGCCGGCCGGCTGCCCGCATATTGATGGCGTGGCAGCGCGGGCCGACCAACGACATCTCACCCCTGAGAACGTTGAAAAGCTGCGGCAGCTCGTCGATATTGGTCTTGCGCAGCAGCGCGCCGACGCCTGTCACCCGGCTGTCGCCCTTGACGGTCTGTTGAATGCCGCTGGGATCGCAAGCTTCCGCGCGCATCGACCGGAACTTGAAGACCGTGATCTTCCGGCCGTTCAGCCCCCAGCGGATCTGCCGGAAAAACACCGGACCGCCATCGTCGAGTTTGATGAAAAGAGCGATTGCCAGAAAAAGCGGCGCCAGCACGATGAGGGCGCTGAGTGAGGCGACGATGTCGATCAACCGCTTCACGCTGAGCCGCACAGCCATCTTTCTTTCGATAAGGGAAAAGCTATCCGGCTGGCGAACGTTGGAGTTCGCTATAACCAGGGTCTTGGTTTTGTCCTGACGCTGAGACGGATCGAAGCGTGGATTCGTCTTCGAAGTAAAAGCATTCATTACGCAAGGTCCACAAGTTTAGATGCGATACTGAACAACATGGAGACAAATACATGGTCACGTATCGTTTGTCATCGGTATAAATAAGAATTTGATAACCCTAAAGATGCCAAAAATGGGAGTATTCCGCGTTAACCTTAACGCCTGTAGTTGCGCTTACGGGAAATTTATACTTTGAAAGGAGTAGCCCGATTGGGTTGACGAGATGTCAGCCGGTTGCCGAAATCGATCGCCGGTTTTTCCAGCAGGAAGTAGCTGAGGGTTGCGACCAGAAGGATGAGCGCTGCCGCCAATCCGCAAGACTGCAGCCAGCCGGTAACGACATTTTCCGAGGAAACGCCGAACGAACCCGGGTCGAGCCTCTGGATCAATATCAGAATGATCTCCTGCCAAATATAGATGCCGAAGGAGATCTTTGCGATATAGCGGACAGGAGCGTTGTCGAGCAGCCTGCCCAGGTGTTGCGAATGGCTGAGCGAAACGAGCGCCGTTGCGACCGCCAGCGGAAAGACCGGAAAACCGTAGGGGATTTCGAGCCAGCCGTAAGCTTCGGCAGAGCCGCCGGGCGATATGACGAGGCGGTAGGCGGCAATGGCGAGGCCGAGGAGCGCTGCGGCATCGAACCAGGAGGAGCGCCTTCTTGGCAGCATGACCTCGACGCCGGCGGCAAGCGCGCCGAGCGCGAAGACGGCGAAGAAGCCGATCGGGTTATATCTCGGCATCCATTCCTTCGCCCCGCCCTGCAGGCCGTACTGCCAGCCGCGTTCGATGTCGTCGAGCGGAAAGAGGGTCAGGATCAGCACATGGGCGAGGAGTACGCCCGTGATGACGCAAAGCCAAGCGAAGCGGGTAAGCAATGGGCGCTGCCTGAGGAATGGCAAACGAAACAGCAGGAGAAAGCAGACCGGCAGGAGCACATAGCTGGTGACCTCGAAGGGAATGGACCAGAGCGGCCCGTCGGCTTCGACAGGAAACAAGGTGCGCCAATGCCACTGGCTCATGAACAGCAGCCCGGAGACGTAGCGGAGCACAAGCTCAGGCGTCAGCGGCAGGGCAAGCAGCGTCAGGCTGAGGGCGAAGCCGGTGGTGGCGGCGAACCAGAAGCCCGGAGCGATGCGCGCCATCCTGCGGATCGTATAATGCCGCAGGCTCGGCATGTCGCTGCCCGCGTCGAGCGCGCGCCAGAAGGGATGGGCAAGAAGGAAGCCGCTGAGGACGAAGAAGATGGCGACGCCGAAATTGCCGAAGCGGAGGATGTTTGCGGTCGGTCCGAGTTCATCAGGGATTCTGCGCATATCCAGCCGCAGCGCGAAGTGGTGGGCGAGCACCAGCAGACAGGCCGTCGCGCGCAGAAAGTCCGCTCCGGCCAGTCTCTCTTGTAGTCGCATCCTGCCTCCCCACCTTGCCCAGAGCATGATGCCGAAAAGTGTGAGTGGTTTCCGGACGACATCATGCTCTACTTCTTTGATTTAGATACGGATTCGGACCTTAAGCCGATCCGGCCTAAGATCTGAATCCGTATCTAGGATTTTGCAGCGGAAAGCCGCGACGGGCAAGGCAGGCGTTGGGCTCAGTCGAGAAGTTCGTTGGTATAATAGGTGGAAAAGTCCGGCTTCTCCTTGAGTGCGGCGCCATTCGCATCGACCAGAATACCGTTCTCCATCAGGAAGCTGCCGAGGGCCTCGGCTTTTGCCGGGTCGAGCTTACCGATCACACCGGCTTCGGATTTCAGGAAGTGCCCCTCGATCAATGCCTTCTGAGAAGCCTTTACCAGTTCCGTATTCATCAGTGCGCCGTTGCTTCCAGAGATCAGCAGGTCGCAGGCTTCGTCGGGATGGTCGACGGAGTAGGTATAACCCTTTCGTGTCGCCTGGATGAAGGCGCGGGCGTGTTCCCGGCTTGCGGAGAGATAGGCGTCGCTGGAGACGATGACCGTCGTCTGCTCATCGGGAATGCCATAATCGGAATAGTGGAAGCGGCCGATCTTCCGGTTTTCCAGTTCGGCAGCGATGCCTTCCCAGGTGTAGATCTCCAGCGTGAAATCGATCGAGCCATTGTCCAGCGCCTCGTAAGCGGAGGTGCCGAGGGTGACGGTCTTGACGTCGCCTTTGCCGCCGTCATTGCGGATCATCGCGGAGATCAGCGCGCTCTCCCAGGTGCCGCCAAAGCCGCCATAGGTCTTGCCGTCGAGGTCTTTCGGGCTCTTGATGTCGTCGCGTCCGCCCTTGAAGATCAGGCGTGCGGTTTCCGTCTGGACGACGCCGTAGACCATCTTCACGTCACCGCCGCCAGCGCGCTGCGTCAGGGTCTCGATCTCGCTGCTGATGCCGAAATCGGCAACGCCGTTCGACACCAGCGTTCCGGCGCTGGTATCGGTGAAGGGAAGAATCTCGACATCGAGCCCGGCATCGGCATAGAAGCCCTTCGCCTTGGCGACATAGATGCCGATATGGTTGGTGTTGGGCGTCCAGTCGAGCGCGATGCGAACCTTTGCGGGCGCCGATTGGGCGAAGGCGGGGTGGCCGGCGAGGCTTGCCGCGATGGCGGCGAAGATCGTCTGGCGACGGGTGAGAAGCAGCATGGTGACCTCCTCAGGTCTCTAGAGCATGATGCCGAAAAGTGTGAGCGGTTTTCGGACGACATCATGCTCTAACTCTTTAACTTAGAACAGGATTCAGATTTTAGCCCGACCGGTCTAAAATCATCCTGTTCTAGCGGATGAAGCAGGGTTTGCAGGATTTCGGTTTCGATCGCCTGGGCCGCCGGCGAGCCGAGATCGGCAATGCTTCTCGGACGGGGCAGGGGAACGCGGAATTCGCGGATAATACGCGCCGGACGGGCCGAGAGCACGTAGATCCGGTCGGAAAGGAACACGGCCTCGCGAACATCATGGGTGATCAGCAGTGCCGTCCAACGGTGTTCGGTCCACATGCCCTGCAGCCATTCCTGGATCTGCGTGCGCGTCAGCGCGTCGAGGGCGCCGAAAGGCTCGTCGAGCAGCAACATGTCCTGGGTCTGGACGACGGTGCGCAGCAGCGCGGCGCGCTGGCGCATGCCGCCTGACAGTTCGGAGGGATAGTGATGCTCGAAGCCTGCGAGGCCGAAGCGCTCGAACAGTGGCGCGACGGCGGCGCGGGCCGCGCGGCGGCTCATGCCGCGCACCTCGAGACCGAGTGCGGCATTGTCGATGATCCGGCGCCAGGGCATCAGCGCATCGCGCTGCGGCATGAAGGCGAAGGAATGCGGCGCCTGTTCCAGCGGCGCGCCCTTGAAAAGCATGGTGCCGGAATCGGGCCGAAGCGCCTGTGTCAGCAATCTCAGTACCGTCGATTTTCCGGAGCCGGATGGGCCGACGATCGAAACGAACTCGCCGCTTTCGACAGCGAGTGAAATATCGCCCAGCACCTTCATGCCGTCGAATGACTTCGAGATGTTGTGCAGTTCAACCATTGCATCGCTCATCGGCGCAGCTCCCCGGATTGTTGCCAGGGCATGACGAGGCGCTGGATCAATAGCGTCGCTCCGAAGAGGCAGAGTGTCAGCACGGCGCTGACGACGACGGCGGCGAGCACGAGATCGGGGCGGAAGTTGTTCTTGGCGTTGAGGATATAGATCCCGAGGCCGCGGGCGGCACCGGCATATTCGGCAAAGATCGCGCCGACGACGGCATAGGTGATCGAGATCCGCAGGCCGGCGAAGAAATAGGGCAGCGAGGAGGGAAGCCGTGCCAGGCGGAAAATACGCCAGCGGCTCGCCTTCATCGAATTCAGCAATTCGGCGATGTCGCGATCGGTCGATTCATAGCCCTGCAGCAAGGCGACGAGCAGCGGGAAGAAGGTGACGAGCGCCACCAGCAGGATCTTCGGCAACAGGCCGAAGCCGAACCAGAGGACGACGAGGGGGGCGATCGCCACCAGCGGCAGGGTCTGGCTGGCGATGAAGATCGGCAGCAATGCCCGGCGCATGAAAGGCACGAAATCCATGAGGATCGAGGCGGCGAAGGCGAAGGCAAGCGACAGGGCGAAACCACCGAGTGTCGCGCCGAGCGTCGGCCAGGTGTTTGATATCAGTGACTCGCGGTTCAGCCAGCCCTGGATGACGATGCGCGAAGGTGCCGGCAGGATGGACGGTTTGATGCCGGATAGATCGACATAGAGTTCCCATGCCGCCAAGAAGGCGCAGCCGGCGAGCAAGGCGGGTATGCCCCGGTAGAGAGCGGAGCGGAGCGCGGCAAGTCGCGAATCCGATGGTTTTGACGGTGTCATCAGCGTTCGATTTCAAGCTTTCGTCGGGCACCGCATAATTCCTTAAATCGGAATCGATTTAAGGATAAAATTATGCAGCAATTTAAAGTGTTACAGCGTCCTTTGCGCGTCTTAAAAGACGCGCGGCGCTGTATTGGCCGACACCGTGATGTCGAGGGTCACATGCCCTTCGGGTTCGCCGAAGCGAAAGAAGGCCTCACGAATGGTGGTGAAGACCGCGCCGGCATCGCCAGAGAGCCTGGTGCAGAAATTCTTGGCACGGTCGAAGGTGCCGGAGCGCTTCAGGAAGTCGATGCAGCCATAGATCTCGTCCATATGGGTACCAGTTCCCATGACGTAGAGCGAGAATTGCGCAGCGGTCGGCTGTCCGGTTTCGGCGGTGATGTCAACGGCGGCAAGTGCGGCTGTTATGCGCTCGGCAAGCGGCTCCGCCTGGCCGAGGGAGGGGTTGATGCCGCAGATGGCGTCGTCGGGTTCGCCGGGGCAGCCGCGTGAAACGGCAGCGGACAGCACGCAATGCTCGCCGGTCTTTGCGGCGGCGATGAAAAGATCGTGCATGGCGGCGAAGAGAATGTCAGGCGGGCCGACCAGCAGTGTGGAGATGTCATCGGTCTCGATGCGCAGCCGGTCGCGATAGGGATCTAGCGCCTTGACGGCATCGAGAATGATGCCGACGAAATTGCCGGACATCGGATAGAGTGACACTTGTGCGCCTGAGAACATCTGAACCTCGCTCCGCTGGCATTACCCAGATCAGCTTTGAAGGGTCCAGAGGCTTGCGCCTCACATCTCAGCCCCGGCAATACGGAGCTCCCCTGTTATTTGCGCGGAAACTATCACCGGGGGTTTCTCCCCGCAACCGCAAAATTGCGAACCCGTCCGTGCGGTCGGAATGAGCCTGATGTGACGGGAAACACCCGGACGGAGGTCCTGTCCGGGTGTTCCCAACGGTTCCGTACCTGCCGGGAACGGAACCGGAGCTTCCTGCCTCAGGCGGCTAGCGCATAACCCCGAAAATCGGAATCGGTTTTCGGAAAGGATTATGCGTAGATTCAAAGTGATAGAGCGTCTTTAGCGCGTCTGAAAAGACGCGCGGCACTCTATGTCGGCATAGGGACGATTGCTGCGGGCGGTAACAAGCGCCCGTATCCACCATTCCAGCCCTCGCCATCATCTGGTGTTTGCATGCGTCGCTCCTTGTTGCGATTGAACTTTACGATTGCGGGAGCAAGGGTTATAAAACCTCAACTATTCTTGAGGTCAAGAGGTGATGGATACAATTCCGGCAGCGCCGCTCGGCAAGCTCCTGACGGTTGGCGAAGTGGCGGAGCGCAGCGGCCTCGCCGTCTCGGCGCTGCATTTTTACGAGACCAAGGGGCTGATCTCGAGCATCCGCTCCCGCGGCAATCAGCGGCGCTATGGGCGCGATGTGCTTCGCCGGCTCGGGATCATCAAGGTGGCGCAGCGTGTCGGCATTCCGCTTTCGGAAATCCAGGCGGCGTTCGAGTCCTTGCCGCAAGGACGCACGCCGACCGTCGCCGACTGGCAGACGCTGTCGGCGCTGTGGAAGGATGATCTCGACGCGCGAATCAGGCGGCTTAGCCTGCTGCGCGACCGGCTGACCGGCTGCATCGGCTGCGGCTGCCTGTCGATCGAAAGCTGTCCGTTGCGCAACCCCTGCGACCGGCTCGGCAAGGAAGGGCCGGGCGCGCGGCTTCTGGAGACCGAAAACTAACCCCTGTTTTCACCGGGAAAGATCGATACGCGCCTTTCTTTCAGTCGGTGCGCTCATATGTTAATGGCGAATGACACAACCGGCGGCACTGTCCGCGAGGAGGACGGCTTCGTGTTCCATCCCAGACTGTTCGAAAATCGCAATGTCGTGGTGACCGGCGCCGGCCGCGGCATCGGCCTTGAAGTGGCCCGGCAGTTCCTGGACTGCGGCGCGAAGGTGATCGTCCATACCGGGCGCAAGCCGGGACGCGACCTGCCGGATTTCCTGCTGACGGCTGAATCCGAAAGACGGGCGCTGCTGCTTAATGCCGATTTCTCTGCAGTCGGTGGGGCAGCGCAATTTGCCGAGGATACTCTCGCCTTCTTCGATAAGGTCGATGTGCTGGTCAACAATGCCGGCACCATGCTTGGCCGTTTTCCCGCCGCCACGCTCACCGATGCAGAATATGAGGCGGTCGTGCGTCTTAACCAGACATCGGTGGTGGCGCTGACGCGGGCGCTGCTGCCGGCATTGAAGGCGGCTAGTGATGCTGCCATCGTCAACACAGTTTCGATTTCGGCGTTGACCGGCGGCAGCCCCGGTTCCTCGATCTATTCGGCCTCGAAAGCCTTCGTTGCGACCTATTCCAAGGCGCTTGCCCGCGAGCTTGCACCGGACGGCATCCGCGTCAATTGCGTATCGCCGGGAACGATCGAGACGGATTTCCATGAGCGCTATTCCTCGCGCGAAAAGCTGGAGCAGACGAGAAAATCCATCCCCCTGCAGCGGCTCGGCACGGCGGAGGATTGTGCTCCCGCCTATCTGTTCCTGGCCGCTCCCTCGCTCTCGGGCTACATCACCGGACAGGTGATCGAGATCAATGGAGGTCAGCTTATCTGCTGATTTGTTTGGACTTTTTTTGACATTTCATCACTTTTGACCAATTCGCTTGTGCGAATATGCTATTGTGCTGATCTACTCATTGCCTCCCTTCCGAGATACCGTATGCCTTTGCCCAAACCCGAGCCGGGGATGTCCGGCCAGGAATTGCACAAACTCGCTGGAAAAGCCCATGAAGCGAGCGATCTGCTGAAAGCGCTAGCGCACCCGACCCGACTTCTGATCCTCTGCATATTGACGAACGAGGAGCGCACGGTGGGTGAGATCGAAAGTATCCTCGGCATCCAGCAGGCAATGGTTTCGCAGCAGCTGGCGCGGTTAAGGCTCGAAGGCCTGGTCCATACGCGCCGCCAGGGCAGGCTGGTCTATTACAGCATCGGCAATGTCAGCGTGCTTGCCTTCCTCGAATCGGTGTTCGATCTTTTCCCGGCTGCAGAAAACAGCTAGAGCATGATGCCGAAAAGTGTGCGCGGTTTTCGGACGACATCATGCTCTATTTCTTTGATTTAGATCAGGATTCAGATTTTAGGCCGATCGGGCCTAAAATCATCCTAATCTAGAGATCGCCCTTGCGGAGCACGGCTGCTGCGTCGAAGATAAACTGACCCGGACGATGTCACGCCGGATCGGGAGACCGGATGATCGACAAGCTGGAATTCTTCATCGCCCTTGCCAATGAAAAGCATTTTGGCCGCGCCGCGGAGGAGTGCGGGATCTCGCAGCCGACACTTTCGGCCGCCATCCGGCAGCTCGAGGATCAGCTCGGCGTCATGCTGGTGCAGCGCGGTTCGCGGTTCCAGGGGCTGACGCCGGAGGGGCAGCGCGTGCTCGAATGGGCCCGGCGCATCGTCGGCGATGCCCGCACGATGCGCGAGGAGATGCGCGCCGCGCGCCGCGGCCTTTCCGGCCACATTCGGCTCGCCGCCATTCCGACCGCACTTGCCATGCTGTCGCGCATCACCACGCCCTTTCAGGAGCGCCATCCCGGCGTGACCTTCTCGATCGTCTCGCGGAATTCTCTGCAGGTGCTGAGCATGCTCGAAAACCTCGAAATCGATGCCGGCATCACCTATCTCGAAAACGAGCCGCTCGGCCGCGTCACGACCGTTCCCCTTTATGCCGAGCGCTATAATCTGATCACGGCTGCCGGCAGCCCGCTATCTGATCGCGACAACGTGACCTGGCGGGAGATCGGCGACCTTCGGCTTTGTCTATTGACTGCCGACATGCAGAACCGCCGGATCATCAACCGCCACTTGACGGAAGCAGGCGCCACCGCGCATCCGACGCTCGAATCGAACTCGATGATTGTGTTGTTCTCGCATGTCAGGACTGGACGCTGGGCGAGCATCATGCCGCGCAACGTCGCCAAATCCTTCGGATTTCCAGTGGAAATCCGCATGATCCCGATCGTCGAGCCGGAGGCGCATCATCTGGTCGGCCTTGTTGCGCCTTATCGCGAGCCCTTCACGCCGCTTGTCTCGGCCTTGCTGCATGAAGCCAGAGTGCTCGTGCAAGATGAAGAACTTTGATAGAGAAAACCTATCAAGCAACGAGATAGCTTTATTGATCGCCGGCTGCTTCCCTGAGATGGTGGTTGCAGAATAGCACTCGGCCGGGGGGAGGCCCGCTATTCCGCAACGAGCAAGCGGCTGGGAGGGCTGCCTTATGACCATTCATATCGCCGAAGGCGATATTGCAGCACGCACCCGAGCCATCGTCGCCGATCTTCGCTTTCTCGAAGGGCCGCTGCTTCCCATTCTGCACGAGGTTCAGCAAGAATTTGGCTACGTGCCGCAGGAAGCCATGCCTGTTATCGCGGAGGAATTGAACCTCTCCCGCGCTGAGGTGCATGGCGTGGTGACCTTCTATCACGATTATCGCGACCATCCCGCCGGCCGGCATGTGCTGAAGCTCTGTCGCGCCGAAGCCTGTCAGTCGATGGGCGGCGATGCGCTGGCTGAACGCGTCAAGGCGCTGCTCGGCATCGATTTTCATCAAACGACGCTCGATGGCGGCGTGACGCTGGAGCCGGTCTACTGTCTCGGGCTCTGCGCCTGCGCGCCGGCAGTTATGCTCGACGGCGAGGTCTATGGCCGGGTCGACGATCAGACGGCGGCGGAACTCGTCGCGGAGGCACGCCGATGACGGTCAGGATATATGTTCCGCGCGATGCCGCAGCGCTGGCGCTCGGGGCCGAAAAGGTGGCAAAGGCGATTGCCCAGGAGATCGCCGCCCGCGGCTTCGATGCCGAGATCGTGCGCAACGGCTCGCGCGGAATGTTCTGGCTGGAGCCGCTGGTGGAGGTCGAGGTTGCCGGCAAGCGCATCGGCTACGGGTCGGTGAAGGCGAAGGATGTGCCTGATCTGTTCGATGCCGGGATGATTGATGGAGGCGAGCATCGGCTCTGTCTCGGGGAGGTTGAAGACCTCCCGTTCCTCAAGGAACAGACCCGCCTGACCTTCGCCCGCTGTGGCGTCACCGATCCGCTTTCGCTTGGCGATTACGAGGCGCATGGCGGTCTTGCCGGCCTTCGCCGCGCCATCTCGATGACACCAGTCGATATCGTCAAGGAAATCACCGATTCCGGCTTGCGCGGACGCGGCGGCGCCGGCTTTCCCACCGGCATCAAGTGGAAGACCGTTCTCGATGCCGCCGGCGAACGCAAATATATCGTCTGCAATGCCGATGAGGGCGACAGCGGCACCTTTGCCGACCGGATGATCATGGAGGGCGATCCCTTCGTGCTGATCGAGGGCATGGCGATATCAGGGCTCGCGACCGGGGCGACCAAGGGCTTCATTTATACGCGTTCGGAATATCCGCATGCGATCGCTGTCATGACCGAGGCTGTCGGCATCGCACGCCAGGCCGGCATTCTCGGACCATCGGTGCTCGGCTCCGGCCGCGCCTTCGATATCGAGGTGCGCACCGGCGCCGGCGCCTATGTCTGCGGCGAGGAGACGGCGCTGCTCAACAGTCTCGAGGGCAAGCGCGGCATCGTGCGTGCCAAGCCGCCGCTGCCGGCGCATAAGGGGCTGTTTAACTGTCCGACCGTCATCAACAATGTGATCTCGCTGGCTTCGGTGCCCGTCATCATGGAAAAGGGCGCGGCCTTCTATCGCGATTTCGGCATGGGCCGCTCACGCGGCACCATCCCGCTGCAGATTGCCGGCAATGTCAGATATGGCGGCCTCTTTGAGACGGCCTTCGGTCTTTCGCTCGGAGATATCGTCGACAGGATCGGTGGGGGGACGGCGACGGGACGGCCGGTCAAGGCCGTGCAGGTCGGTGGACCGCTCGGCGCTTATTTCCCCCGGGCGCTGTTCGACACGCCGTTCGATTACGAATCCTTCGCCGCCAAGGACGGGCTGATCGGCCATGCCGGCATCGTCGTCTTCGACGACACGGCCGATATGCTGAAGCAGGCGCGTTTCGCCATGGAATTCTGCGCCGTCGAAAGCTGCGGAAAGTGCACGCCCTGCCGCATCGGCTCGACGCGCGGCGTGGAGACGGCCGACAAGATCGCTCACGGCATCGAGCCGGAGAAGAACCGGGCGCTGCTTGCCGATCTCTGCAACACGATGAAGTTCGGCTCGCTCTGTGCGCTGGGTGGGTTCACACCCTATCCTGTGATGAGCGCCATGACGCATTTCCCGGAGGATTTTTCGCCGGCACCTCTGGTGGAGGCGGCGGAATGACGCGTTTTTCATGGAACGCCTGCGCTGACCTCACCATCTCAAGCAAGGAGACCCATCATGTCTCTCATCCATGAAATCGACTACGGCACCCCCGCTTCGAAATCCGAGGCCATGGTGACGCTCACCATCGACGGACAGCAGATCAGCGTGCCGGAGGGCACCTCGATCATGCGCGCCTCGATGGAGGTCGGCATCAAGGTGCCGAAGCTCTGTGCCACCGATATGGTCGATGCTTTCGGCTCCTGCCGGCTCTGCCTCGTCGAGATCGAGGGCCGCAACGGCACGCCCTCCTCCTGCACGACGCCGGTGGCGGCAAACATGGTGGTGCACACGCAGACGGGGCGATTGAAGGATATCCGCCGCGGCGTGATGGAACTCTATATTTCCGACCATCCGCTCGACTGTCTCACTTGCGCAGCCAACGGCGATTGCGAATTGCAGGACATGGCAGGCGCCGTCGGCCTGCGCGATGTGCGCTACGGCTATGAGGGCGACAATCACGTCAAGGCGCGCAGCAATGGCGACATCAATCTGAAATGGATGCCGAAGGACGAGTCCAATCCCTATTTCACCTATGATCCTTCTAAGTGCATCGTCTGTTCGCGCTGCGTGCGCGCCTGCGAGGAAGTACAGGGAACCTTCGCGCTGACGATCGAGGGGCGCGGTTTTGGCTCGCGCGTTTCGCCCGGCATGCATGAGCATTTCATCGATTCCGAATGCGTCTCCTGCGGCGCCTGCGTCCAGGCCTGCCCGACGGCGACGTTGACGGAGAAGTCGGTGATCCAGATCGGCCAACCGGAGCATTCGGCCGTGACCACCTGCGCCTATTGCGGCGTCGGCTGTTCTTTCAAGGCGGAAATGCGCGGCGAGGAACTGGTGCGCATGGTGCCGTGGAAGGACGGTCAGGCCAATCGCGGCCATTCCTGCGTCAAGGGCCGCTTCGCCTATGGCTATTCCACCCATAAGGACCGCATCCTCAATCCGATGATCCGCGAGAAGGTCAGCGATCCCTGGCGGGAAGTGAGCTGGGACGAGGCCTTCGCGCATGTGGCGCTGGAGTTCCGCCGCATCCAGTATCAATACGGCCGCGAGGCGATTGGCGGCATCACCTCGTCGCGCTGCACCAATGAGGAAACGTATCTGGTGCAGAAGCTGATCCGCGCCGGTTTCGGCAACAACAATGTCGATACCTGCGCCCGCGTCTGCCATTCGCCGACGGGTTACGGCCTCGGCCAGACCTTCGGCACGTCGGCGGGCACGCAGGATTTCGACAGCGTCGAGCATTCCGACGTCGTCATCGTCATCGGCGCCAATCCGACCGACGGACATCCGGTGTTCGGCTCGCGGCTGAAGAAGCGGCTGCGCCAGGGCGCCAAGCTCATCGTCATCGATCCGCGCCGCACCGATATCGTCCGCTCGCCGCATATCGAGGCCTCCTATCACCTGCCGCTGAAGCCCGGCACCAATGTCGCGGTCATGACGGCGTTGGCGCATGTGATCGTCACCGAAGGGCTCTTTGACGAGGCGTTCATCCGCGAGCGCTGCGACTGGTCGGAGTTCGAGGACTGGGCGGCCTTCGTCGCCGAACCGCAGCACAGTCCCGAAGAGACCGAGATCTTCACCGGCGTGCCGGCGGCGGATCTGCGCGGTGCGGCACGGCTCTATGCCAAGGGCGGCAATGGGGCGATCTATTATGGCCTCGGCGTCACCGAACACAGCCAGGGCTCGACCACGGTGATCGCGATTGCCAATCTGGCGATGGCGACCGGCAATATCGGCCGTCCCGGCGTCGGTGTGAATCCGCTGCGCGGCCAGAACAATGTGCAGGGCTCCTGCGACATGGGCTCGTTCCCGCACGAACTGCCGGGCTACCGGCACATTTCCGACGATGCGACGCGCGATATCTTCGAAAAGCTCTGGGGCGTGAAGCTCAACAACGAGCCGGGCCTGCGTATTCCGAACATGCTGGATGCGGCAGTCGACGGCTCCTTCAAAGGCATTTACATTCAGGGCGAAGACATCCTGCAGTCCGATCCCGATACCAAACATGTCGCGGCCGGGCTTGCGGCGATGGAATGCGTCGTCGTGCAGGATCTGTTCCTCAACGAGACCGCCAATTACGCCCATGTCTTCCTGCCGGGCTCGACCTTCCTCGAGAAGGACGGCACCTTCACCAATGCCGAACGACGCATCAATCGCGTGCGCAAGGTGATGTCGCCGCGCAACGGCTATGGCGACTGGGAAGTGACGCAGAAGCTTGCCCAGGCGATGGCGCTCGACTGGAATTACACCCATCCGTCGGAAATCATGGACGAGATCGCCGCGACGACGCCGAGTTTTGCCATGGTCTCCTACGACTATCTCGATAAAATGGGCTCGGTGCAGTGGCCCTGCAACGAGAAGAACCCGCTCGGCTCGCCGATCATGCATGTCAACGGCTTCGTGCGCGGCAAGGGCAAGTTCATCCGCACCGAATACGTGGCGACGGACGAGCGTACCGGTCCGCGCTTCCCGCTGCTGCTGACAACCGGCCGCATCCTCAGCCAGTACAATGTCGGAGCGCAAACGCGGCGGACCGAGAATGTCGTCTGGCATGCCGAAGACCGGCTGGAAATCCATCCACACGATGCCGAGCAGCGCGGCGTTCGCGACGGCGACTGGGTGAAGCTCGGCAGCCGCTCCGGCGACACGACGCTCAGGGCGCTGATCACCGATCGCGTCGCGCCGGGTGTCGTCTATACGACCTTCCATCATCCAACGACGCAGGCGAACGTCATCACCACCGATTTCTCCGACTGGGCGACCAACTGCCCGGAATACAAGGTAACGGCGGTGCAGGTCTCGCCCTCTAACGGGCCGAGCGAATGGCAGCTCGAATATGACGAGCAGGCGCGGCAGTCGCGCCGCATCGCCGGCAAGCTCGAGGCGGCGGAGTGACGATGCGGGGGCGGCTCTGTAGGCAGGAACGCGTATCATGACATTCACCGTCACCGCCCGTGCTCCCGAAACCGCCCGCCGCAACGGCGTCCTCCAGACCGGTTCGCGCATCGTGCCGGAAGAGGTGCCGATCGCTTTTTCCTATGGCGGCAGTTCGCATGCGGTGATGATGGCAACGCCTGATGATCTCGAGGATTTTGCGATCGGATTCAGCCTGACCGAAGGGATCATCACCGGGCCGGCGGAGATATCAGGCATCGAGGTCGTCGAGGGCGAGCAGGGGATCGATGTGCAGGTGAGCCTGATCGACGACGTCGCCGATCGGCTGCGGGCACGACGCCGTAGCATGGCGGGACCGGTCGGCTGCGGGCTCTGCGGCATCGAAACGATCGAACAGGCGGTACGGCCGGTGCCTGACGTTTCGACATCGCCGTTGGCGCTGTCGCATGCGGATATCGTCCGCGCCGTTTCGCTTCTGAACGAGGCGCAGCCGCTGCATCGTGAGACGCGGGCGGTGCATGGCGCCGGGTTCTATCTTCCCGACAGGGGGCTGATTGCCGTGCGCGAAGATGTCGGCCGGCACAATGCGCTGGACAAGCTCTGCGGCGCCGTTATCCGCGCCAGTGAAAGAGGCGGGGATGGCGCCGTCGTCGTCACCAGCCGGCTCTCCGTCGAGATGGTGCAGAAAGCGGCGATCCTCGGCAGCCCGGTGCTCATCGCCATATCGGCGCCGACGGCTCTCGCCATCCGCACGGCCGAAGAAGCCGGCATGACGCTCGTCGCGCTGGTGCGCGGCGAGGATTTCGAGATTTTCACCCACCCGCACCGCATCTCGCCCGGAAGCATTGCCGATGTCGCATGATACCAAGACCAAGCTCGTTTATATGGCAAACCAGATCGCCACCTACTTCAAGAGCCAGCCGGAAAGCGAGGCAGCGCAGGGGGTCGCCACCCATATCAACAAATTCTGGGACCCGCGCATGCGGCGGCAATTGTTCGAAATTCTGGAGAATGAGGAGAATGGCCTGGACGCGCTCGTGCTTCAGGCCATTCCTCTGATTAGAAAGCCGGAGCCGGTAACACACTAAAGCGCGTTCCTCGCGCTTTAGGTATTTATTTCAATGCTTTAATTCCAAAGTCCAGGATCGGTCCGTGCGGAAGGGAGGCAGGAGCAACCTGCCTGCGCATGTGCCGGTGGACAGTAAAGGCTGAAATCAAACCAGATTTGAATCAAGGAGGAGTTTTCATGACTGCAGCGGAAACACGTACAGACGGGGCGTTGGCGGGCCTAGGCCTGCTCGATCGGGAAAGGATCGTCGCAAGGCCCGGGTTCAATCGGTGGCTGGTGCCGCCGGCAGCGCTCGCCATCCATCTCTGCATCGGCATGGCCTATGGTTTCAGCGTGTTCTGGCTGCCGCTTTCCAAGTCGCTCGGGATCACGGCCTCGACGGCCTGCCCCGATCTGACACTTGCCTCGGCGCTGTTCACCACGACCTGCGACTGGCGCGTTGCCGACCTCGGCTGGATCTATACGCTGTTCTTCGTTCTGCTTGGTTCGTCCGCCGCCATCTGGGGCGGCTGGCTCGAGCGCGCCGGTCCGCGCAAGGCGGGCGTCGTTTCCGCCTGCTGCTGGTGCGGCGGCATCATTCTTGCCGCGATCGGCGTCATCACCCATCAGCTCTGGCTGATGTGGTTGGGTGCCGGCGTCATCGGCGGCATCGGTCTCGGTCTCGGCTACATCTCGCCGGTCTCGACGCTGATCAAATGGTTTCCCGACCGGCGCGGCATGGCGACCGGTATGGCGATCATGGGCTTCGGCGGCGGTGCGATGATCGGCGCCCCATTGGCCAACCTGCTGATGAATACTTTCAAGACCGACAGTTCGGTCGGCGTCTGGCAGACCTTCATCGTCATGGCGGTGATCTATTTCGTCTTCATGATGGGCGGCGCCTTCGGCTATCGCATTCCGCCGGCCGGCTGGCGTCCCGAGGGTTGGACGCCGCCTGCAGCCAAGAGCACGATGATCACCACCAAACATGTGCACCTGCGCGATGCCCACAGGACAAAACAGTTCTGGCTGATCTGGGCGGTGCTTTGCCTCAACGTTTCGGCCGGTATCGGCGTTATCGGCATGGCCTCGCCAATGCTGCAGGAAATCTTCGCCGGTTCGCTGATCGGCCTGCCGGATGTCGGCTTCGCCCAGCTCGACGCCGGGCAGAAGGCATCGATCGCCACGATCGCCGCCGGTTTCGCCGGTTTGCTGTCGCTCTTCAACATCGGCGGACGATTCTTCTGGGCGTCGCTGTCCGACAAGATCGGCCGCAAGAATACCTATTATTGCTTCTTCGTCCTCGGCATCGTGCTCTATGCGCTGGCGCCCACTTTCGCAGGCATGGGCAACAAGGCGCTGTTCGTTCTCTCCTTCGGCATCATCCTGTCGATGTACGGCGGCGGCTTCGCGACGATCCCGGCCTATCTTGCCGATATTTTCGGCACGCAGTTCGTCGGCGCCATCCACGGCCGGCTGCTGACGGCCTGGGCAACGGCCGGCATCGTCGGGCCCGTCGTCGTCAACTATATCCGCGAAGCGCAGATTGCCGCCGGCGTTGCACCCGGGCCAACCCTCTATACCGGCACCATGTATATCCTCGCCGGCATGCTGGCGGTCGGGCTCATCGCCAATGCGCTGATCAGGCCTCTTTCGGACAAGTGGTTCATGTCCGATGACGAGGTTGCTGCGCTGCAGGCGAAGTCGGCGGCGGTCAATGCCGGCCCGACGGGTTCCTTCGGCATCGGCACAGGCGGGCTGGACGCCAAGGCGATGCTTGCCTGGGCCGTCGTCGGCATTCCGCTGCTGTGGGGTGTCTGGGTGACGCTGAGGGCAACCTTCGCGCTGTTCGGCTAAGCCATCAAAGCGCGTCGCATGGGTTTCATGCGGCGCGCTTTATCTTCGTATACAGCGCATCTGATCAAAGTGCCGCCTGCACCGGTATGGTTCAGAACTCTTCCCAGCTCTGGGCGGTCGCTGCGCCTGCACTATGCGCCTTTGCGACACGTGAAACGAGGTGCAGCGCCGGTGAGCCCGCCTGTCTTGGCCCAGCTCCGCCGATGGACTGCGTTTGACCCGGTAGGCGGAACCTCGCCAGCAGGACACGCAGCGTTTCGGCTTCTCTCGCAAGGCTGTGGCTGGCGGCGGTACTTTCTTCGACCATCGCGGCATTTTGCTGGGTTGCCTGATCCAGCGTATTGACCGCCTGGTTGATTTCCTTGAGGCCGGTTGCCTGTTCCCTGGAGGCTTCGACGATGGCGACGACATTGCCGTTGATATCGCCGACCTGTGCGACGATCGCCTCGAGCGCCTTGCCGGTCTCGCCGACGAGGCCGACGCCGTTCTTGACATGCTCGCCCGACGTGTTGATCAGTGCCTTGATCTCCTTGGCAGCTTTGGCGGAGCGCTGGGCGAGCTCCCGCACTTCCTGAGCCACGACCGCAAAGCCCTTGCCGGCTTCACCGGCGCGGGCCGCCTCGACGCCGGCATTCAGCGCAAGCAAGTTCGTCTGGAAGGCGATGTCGTCGATGACGCCGATGATGTTGGTGATCTCGCGGGAGGACTGTTCGATCTGACCCATGGCGGCGACGGCATTGCGGACCACGACGCCGGAATGTTCGGCGCCCTGTTTGGTGATGGCGACGAGGCGACCCGCCTCGTCGGCGCTACGGCTGGAATCGTTGACGGTCGTGGTGATCTCCTCCAACGCGGCGGCCGTCTCTTCGATCGATGCTGCTTGCTGTTCCGTTCGCTTGGAGAAGGAGTCGGCCGCTGCGCCGATCTCGCTCGACCCTGCGGCGATCGCACCGGCATTCTCACCGATCGTCTTGATGGTCTCGGATAGGCCTTTGACAGCGGTGTTGAAATCGTGCCGCAGCTGCTCCATCGATGGAACGAAAGGCGTGTCCACCGTTCTTGTCAGGTCGCCTTCGGAGAGATTGCGCAGCGCTGTGCCGAGAAGGGAAATGGCGCTCATGCGCTGGGTAACGTCGGTCGCGAACTTCACGATCTTGTAGACTTTGCCGTCGGCATCGAGGATCGGGTTGTAGGCCGCCTGTATCCAGATTTGCCGGCCACCCTTGCCGAACCTGACAAATTCGTTGGCGATGAACTCGCCGTGCGCCAACCGCTTCCAGAAGTTGGTGTAGTCGGCCGTATCCGTATAGGCACGATCGCAGAACATGCTGTGGTGCTTGCCGGTGATCTCGGCGAGCGAATACCCCATGGCATTGCAGAAATTCTCGTTGGCGGTCAGGATTTCACCCACCGGGGTAAATTCGATCACCGCCTGCGAGCGCGAGATCGCCTCCAGCTTGCCGGAATCCTCCACCGCCTTCTTTTTCGTTGCGGTGATGTCGGCCGCGAATTTCACGACCTTGTATGGTTTGCCCCCTTTGAAAACCGGATTGTAGGACGCCTGGATCCATATTTCCCGATTGCCCTTGGCAAAGCGTTTGTAGGCGCCGGCGTCATATTCGCCGCGCCCGAGCCGCGCCCAGAATTCGCGATACTCCGCGGTTGCCGTATAAGCCCGCTCGCAGAACATGCCGTGATGCTTACCAACGATCTCGCTCAGGCTGTATCCAAGCGCGTTGCAGAAATTTTCGTTCGCCTTGAGGATATTTCCTTTGAGATCGAATTCTATGATCGCCTGCGATTTGGAGATGGCATCAAGAATGTATTTCGTATCGGAGCTTAGACCAAACATTCCTGTCCCTTTGAGATGCGCAGCTTTGCTGCTTAGGCTGGTAGACGCAAAGGTCGACGAGGAGTGCCGGTCCCGGGACGAACCGTTGACCGGTTCGCAATCCCAATGTGCCGCAAACGTGTCATCCGAACGCTTCACAATCATGCTGACGGGGCATGGTTAATATTGCGTATAAAAGCTGTTTCTAATTTTATGATGTCAGGATGAAAGTCGCAGCTTAGCCGGGTGTCTGGCGCAATAAAAAACCGCCTGAGAGGGCGGTTTTTCAATAAATTAGTGGTTTTTCAAAGATCAGGCGGCCAGTTCATCCGTCTCGTTTTCCTTGAACATCTTGGCGAGGTTCAGGAAGCAGATCATGCCATTCTCCGAGGCGATGATGCCTTCGCAATAGGCCCGGTCGAAGGAGGCGGTTACCTCGGGCACCGGCTGGACCTGGCTGGACGAGATGGTGAGAATGTCCGAGACGCGGTCGACCAGCATGCCGATGACCATGCTGTGAACTTCGGCGACGACGATGGCGCTGCGCTCATTGGCGACCGTGCTCTTCATGCCGAGCTTGAAAGCAAGATCGATGATCGGGATCACCGAGCCGCGCAGGTTCATGACACCGATGACATCGGCCGGTGCATGCGGGATCGGCGTCGACGGCGCCCAGCCGCGGATTTCGCGGATGGTCGTGGTCTTGACGCAGAATTCCTGATCATGCAGGCGGAAGGCAATAATTTCGAGCGTATCGCCGCTGAAGTTAGTCGAATTGATCGTGGCCATTAGAATTCTTCCCAACTATCGTAAGCCAGGGCAGAAGCGGATGCGCCACCATTGGCGCGGACAAGCTTTGCCTTCATACCACGCGATGGCTTTGCGCTCGGCGAAGCATCGTTACGGTTATCGATGACTTTAGCGAAAGAGTGTTGCCCAAATCTAAATTGAAAGACGAGATTGAGAAGGTTTTTAAGCTCGGATGAAGGGGAGGCAGTTTTGCTGCCGATCTCCTCCAGCCGATATTTTTGCAGCAATTCAAAGTGCTACAGCGTCCTTTGCGCGTCTAAAAGACGCGCGGCGCTGCAGTCGGGATTCTGAAGAAGAATTTCGCCGATTTACTCAGCTTATCGTCTTTTCGATCTGCGAGACCGCCCAATCGACCTGCTCCCTTGATATGACCAGTGGCGGAGCGAGGCGAATCGTGTGGTCGTGGGTGTCCTTGGCGAGAAGGCCGCGCTCCTTCAGCGCATGGCAATATTGCCGGGCGCCGCCGGCTTCGGGTTCCAGCTCGATGGCCATCATCAGGCCGCGGCCGCGTACGTCCCTGACGATGTTCGAGCGGATCGATCTCAGGCCTTCGAGGAAGTAGTCGCCCATAACAGCGGCGTTCTCGATCATGCCCTCTTCCGCCAGCACCTTGAGTGCTGCGCGCGCCACTGCGCAGGCGAGCGGATTGCCGCCGAAGGTCGAACCGTGCTGGCCGGGCTTCAGCACGCCCAGAACTTCGGAATTCGAAAGCACGGCCGACACCGGATAGAAGCCGCCGGACAGCGCCTTGCCGATCAGCGTCACGTCGGCCTCGATGCCTTCGTGCTCCTCGGCCAGCAGCTTGCCGGTACGGCCGAGGCCTGTCTGGATCTCGTCGAGGATGAGGGTGACGTTGTTTGCCGTGCAAAGCTCGCGGATGCGGGTGAAATAGCCCGACGGCGGGATGATGACGCCGGCTTCCCCCTGGATCGGTTCGATCAGGGCGGCCACGGTATTGCTGTTGATTGCGGCGGCGAAAGCCTCGGCATCGCCGAAGGGAATGATGCGGAAACCTGACGTGTAGGGGCCGAAACCGCTGCGGGCATCGGGATCTGTGGAGAAACTGATGATGCTCAGCGTGCGGCCGTGGAAATTATCGGCGCAGACGATGATTTCCGCCTTGCCCTCCGACACGCCCTTGACCTCGTAACCCCATTTGCGCACCGCCTTGATGGCGGTCTCCACCGCTTCGGCGCCGGAATTCATCGGCAGGATCTTATGCGAGCCGGTGAGAGCCGCGAGCTCTTCGTAGAGATAGGCGAGCTGATCATTGCGGAAGGCGCGGGAGGTGAGCGTCAGCCTGCCTGCCTGTTCGACCATGGCGGCGAGGATTTTCGGATGGCAGTGGCCCTGGTTGACGGCGGAATAGGCCGAGAGACAATCGAGATAACGGTTGCCGTCGGTATCCCAGACATAAACACCTTCGCCACGCGTCAGCACCACGTCGAGCGGCTTGTAGTTATGGGCGCCGAGCCGTTGTTCCGTGGCGATCAGTTTTTCCGAAGTGTTCATGGTCGTACTCCCTCTAATCTTATTTCACGCATGTCGTTATCGCAAAACCGCTGCACACTTTTGCTCGACATGCTCTTATGCAGCGCGTGTCGGACGATCGAAGATACGGCGGCCGAAGAGGCTTGCCGTCAGCTCGACCAGGATGCGGGCGCTCTTGCCGCGATCGTCGAGAAACGGATTGAGCTCTACGAGATCGAGCGACGAGACGAGGCCGCTGTCCGAAAGCATTTCCATGACCAGATGCGCCTCGCGAAAGGTCGCACCGCCAGGCACCGTCGTGCCGACGCCGGGGGCAATCTCGGGATCGAGGAAATCGAGGTCGAGGCTGACATGCAGCAGGCCGTTCGCCTTGGTGACGACATCGAGGATCTCACGCATGATGGCGCCGATGCCCTGCTCGTCGATCGCGCGCATGTCGAAGACATTGACGCCGTGTTCGTGGATTTCCTCGCGCTCGCGCGCATCGACCGAACGGATGCCGACCTGGAAGACATTCTTCGGATCGACGAACGGACGGTCGTTCGGCAGGATCTCGGCGAACTCCGCCTCGCCGCAGAAGAAGGCGACCGGCATGCCATGAATATTGCCGGAGGGCGACGTCGCCGGAGAATTGAAATCGGCATGGGCATCGAGCCAGAGCACGAAGAGCGGGCGGCCTTTGCTGGCGGCATAGCGGGCCATTCCGGAGACGCTGCCCATGGAAAGGCTGTGGTCGCCGCCAAGAATCAGCGGGAAACGGCCGGAGGCGGCCACGTCGTGGACGCTGCTTTCGAGGGCGCGCGTGAAGGCGCCGACGATCCTCAGATTGTGGGCTTTTGGATGGTTCGGCAGATCCATCGCCGGCACGATCCTGAGATCGCCGATATCGGCGACGTCATGGCCAAGCTCGATCAGCGTCTGGTCGACGCCGGCTATGCGCAGGGCCGCGGGGCCCATGGCAGCCCCTCTGCGGCCGGAGCCTTCTTCCAGCGGCGCGCCGATGAGGGTGACAGATCGCGATTGCGCATTCATGTGGAGGGCTCCGTGTTGAGGCCTGTTTCGGCCGATAGTGGGACAAAGGGCTGGCGGCAAAAAGATGGAAAAGTGTCAGAAATGGACTATGATTGCGCAGATTGATAAACCCATTTTGACAAAGTGATCAGCGTGGATGATCTCGACACCGAACTTCTGAGTGCACTTCGCCATAACGCCCGGATTTCCGTCTCCTCGCTTGCGGCGATGACCGGCGCATCGCGGGCAACGGTTGCCACCCGTATCGACCGGCTGGTGGCCAGCGGCACCATCGTCGGCTTCACCATCCGCACCGGCCATGAGACGCGCTCCGCCGGCGTGCGCGCCATCGTCATGATCGAGGTGCTCGGCAAGCTCGCCGACAGGGTGGCCGATCAGTTAAGGGGCCTGCCGCAGGTGCGCGCGCTTCACAGCACCAACGGCAAATGGGATTTCGTCGCCGAACTCGAGGATCGCGACCTTGCCGCCTTCGACGAGACGCTGCGCCGCATCCGGCTAATCAACGGCATCAATTCGACCGAGACCAACATCCTTCTGAAGACCAGCAAAACCGGTTTCTAAGCCGGCTTAAAGCTCGTGCATGCTGTCCTCAAACTGCTGCACAGCTTCTTGCGAGAGGCATCAATATTCCCGTTCGTAGACAATCCCGGCTTCGCCCTCACCGTTGCCACCGGCCCCCCCGCGCAGCTTGACGCCGCGGCCGACATCGAGGTTGATCACCGCCTTGGCGCCAGCCGAACCGCCCTGCTGCAACTCGAAATAGGTGCGGTCGTTGAGATAGCGGCCGACGCTGACGCTCGTCTGGCCCTTGGAATCGGTGCTGACGTCGAAATCGTCGACGCCGAGCTGGTTGCGCAGGCCTTCGAAAAGCGAGGTGGAGCGGTTGCCGGCCAGCTGACTGACGGCGTCGGCGAGCTGGGCGATCTGCACCGGCGAGAGCTTCGACATCGACTGGCCGAAGATCAGCTGCGCCAGCACTTCGTCCTGCGGCAGCTCGGGGGACGAGGAAAAGGTGATCGCAGGGTCGGTGGCGAGGCCGGCGACGTCGACCGTCAGCGTCGTCGAGCCGGAGGCCGAGGTCGCTTCCATATCGAGCGCCGGCGTCAGGTCGCCGGCGAAGGTGATCCTGCTCTTGTCGGAAAAATCCAGCCGGCGGTTGAGAATGGTCATGCGGCCGCGGCGCATGGTGAAACCGCCGGTCACGATGGGTGCAGCCGCCGTTCCGCGGATCGTCACCAGACCGCCAAGCTCGGCATCGATGCCGCGGCCGCGCACGAAGATATGCGAGGGCGCGTCGATTTCGAGATCCAGCGTGATCACGGAGGATTTCTCTCCGGGTTTCTGCTCGCCGTCATCCCGCAACTGCGCAAGTACAGCCCGCGGCGCATTCTTATGCCGAATGTCGATTTCTCTCAGCGAGGTGGGCAATTTTTCCGGGACCGTGATCGAGGTCTTGTCCAGTCGAAGCTTGCCGCTTAGCGTCGCATTGGTGATCGGCCCGCGCAGGCCGACCGTGCCATTGACTGTCGAGACGACAAGGGTTCCATCGACATAGACCGCCTTGTCGAGCTTGATCGAAATGTCAGCGGGAAAACCTCCGGCCGGCTGGATGCCGATGGTGCCGCTGGCCGAAATCGTACCGCCGCCGCCAAGGTTGCCGGTGAGGCGCGATATCACGGCCTGGCTGCCATTGAAGGTCACGGTCGCCGTCAGATTGTTGACGGCCATATTGCGCCGAACGTCGACGAGCTTTGCGCCATTGGTCGAGACAGTGCCGTTGATGACGGGTGCTGCGGCCGTTCCGCCAATCTGCAGGTTGACGGTGGCGACGCCGTCCGCGACGAGGCCCTGTTGCGCAAGCGGGGCGCCGAGCACGGCGAAAGGAAGATTGCCTGTGAAGCGCATGTCCATAGCGCGATTGCCTGTGATGACGACGCTGCCGCCGCCCTTCAGCGACATGCCGGCGTCACCGGCAAGACTGGTATCGACCGTCAGCTTGTTTCCGGCAAGTTTGCCTGATGCGCCGATGCTGAACGGCGAAAGGCCGGCACCTTTTGTCTGGCTCGTCGCTGCGTTCTTCCAGTCGACCTTGAAGTCGACGGAGGGCGCCGATAGCGCGCCGGTGGCTTTTACGGTCGCAGAGACCGCGCCCTCGGCTGCAAGGCCGGGAACGAAGCCGTTGGCAATGCCGGCCGGAAGATTGTTAGTATTCGCCGTGACATCGAGCGACCGGATCGACGTGCCGGCGATGGCAAGATTGCCGGCAGCTTTCAGCGCGATGCCGCCGTCGCCGTTGAGGGCGGCATCGAAATCCAGCCTGTCACCGGTGTATTTTCCCGTCGCCGCCAGCGCAAGGCGAGATAGGCCGGCAGCCTTGGTGTAGCTGGTCGCGGCATCCTTCCAGTCGAGCTTGAAATCGACGATCGGATTTGCCGGCGTTCCCGACGTGACGGCACTTGCCGAAAGCGTGCCTTCGGCGCCGAGACCGGGAACGAAGGCATTTGCGATATTTGCCGGCAGCGCCGGAATATCGGCATTGATCGAAAGGTCCCGGATGGCCGTTCCCGCGATCGTCACGCCGCCCGTCGCCTTGGCCAACACACCGTCCTTACCGGCGAGATTGGCGTCGAAATCGACCCTGTCGTTGGCGAATTTGCCGGAGGCTGCAGCACTCAGGCCCGAAAGGCCGCTGCTCTTGGTCTGGGCGGTCGCGGCGTTCTTCCAGTCGAGCTTGAAATCGACCGCCGGCTTCGGAAGCGCGCCGGAAGCGGATGCCGTTCCCGAGACAGTGCCTTCGGCGGCAAGACCCGGGACGAAGCCGTTGGCGAGGCCTGCCGGAAGGTTGGCGAGATCGGCCTTGACGTCAAGATCGCGGACCGACGTGCCTGAAATCGCGACGTTGCCGGCGGCCTTCAGCGAGAGGCCGTCCTTGCCGGCGAGATTGGCATCGAAATCGAGCCGGTTGTCGGCGAAGCGTCCCGATGCGGCAAGTGCGAGGCCAGAGAGGCGAGCGCTTCTGGTCTGGCTGGTCGCAGCATCCGTCCAGTCGAGCTTGAAGTCGGCTTTCGGTGCGGCGGGTGTGCCGGCGGCGGACAGGGTGCCTGATATCGTGCCGCCAGCCGCCAGATCGGGAACGAAGGCATTGGCGAGACTGGCCGGAAGCTTGGCGATCTCGGCATCGACCTTGATGCTGTCGATCGCCGTACCGGCCAATGCGACATTGCCAATGGCCTTCAGCGAGAGGTCTTTGTCGCCGCTCGCTGCCGCATTGAAATCAAGCTTGTTGTCGGCAAATTTTCCCGATGCGGTCACGCCGATCGCGGCAAGGCCGGCACGTTTCGTGTGGCTCGTCGCAGCATCTTTCCAATTGAGATCGAAATTGGCGGCCGGAGCGGAAAGAGAGCCGCTGGCCGAGACCGTTCCTGAGATCGCGCCTTCGGCGGCGAGATCGGGAACGAAGCTGTTTGCGATATTTGCAGGGATATTTGCCAGCGCGGCGTCGACCTTGACATTGCCGACTGTCGTGCCGGTGACGGCGATATTGCCGTTAGCCTTCAGCGAGACGCCGTTGGCGCCGCCGATCACGGTGTCGAAATCGAGCTTATTGTCTGCGAATTTTCCCGATGCCTTCAGGCCAAGATCCGCAAGGCCGGCGCGTTTCGTCTGGGTCGTCGCAGCGTTTTTCCAATCCAGATCGAAATTGGCAGTGGGAGCAGCGAGCGAGCCGGAGGCCGCTACCCTTCCTGAGATCGTCCCTTCGGCGGCGAGATCGGCGACGAAGCTGTTTGCGATGCTTGCGGGAACATTTGCCAGCGCGGCGTCGACCTTGACGTTGCCGATCGTCGTGCCGGTGATGGCGACATTGCCGTTTGCTTTCAGCGAGAGGCTGTTGGCGCCGCCGATCACTGTATCGAAATCGAGCTTGTTGTCGGTGAATTTTCCGGATGCCTTCAGGCCAAGATTCGCAAGGCCGGCGCGTTTGGTCTGGCTCGTCGCGGCATTCTTCCAATCGAGATCGAAATTGGCGGTGGGTGCAGCGAGGGAGCCGGCGGCCGCCACTTTTCCTGTAATCGTGCCTTCGGCGGCGAGATCGGGAACGAAACCGTTGGCGATGCGGGCAGGCAAGTTGAGGATATCGGCGTTGACATCAAGTACCGGTGCCTTCGGGTCGGCGAGCGCGAGATTGCCGGCGGCCTTCAGCGAGAGGCCGTCATTGCTGCCGACCGTGGTGTCGAAATCGAGCTTGTTATCAGCGAATTTGCCACTGGCGGTGATGCCGAGCGGTGCCAGGCCGGCTCCCTTTGTCTGGCCCGTCGTCGCATCCTTCCAGTCGAGCTTGAAGTCGGCGACCGGTGCTGCCGGCGTTCCGGTCACGGCAATCGTTCCGGAGATCGTGCCGCCGGCTGAGAGATTCGGCACGAAACCGTTGGCAAGCGCTGCCGGCAGCTCGCGGATGTCTGCATCGATCTTCAGCGTTTCGCCGGCGGAACCGGTGACCGTCACCGAGCCGGTGCCGGTTTTCAGCATCAGTCCGTTCAGGCTGGCGGCACCGCCGCCGATTGAGACCTGCGTCGGTGCGGCAAGCTCGATCGGGATATTGCGGGGGCTTGCCGAGAAGCGATCGAGGTTCAGGTGCATCGTGCCGTCGGCCGCTTCGATATTACCGGCGGCCAGTACGGGATTGCCGTCATAGGCAGCATCGAGATCGAAATCGGTATGATCTTGCTGCTTGGCAAAATCGAGCGAAAGGCCGGCGAGCCTGTTCGTTCCGGCACTCACCTCCTCGGCCTTGACCGTGCCGTTAGCCGCAAGGACTTTGAGATCGCTGACCGTGACATCGATATCCGGCTTGACGATCGCAAGCGTATCACGGCGGATGGAGCCGCCGGTCGCAAGCAGCTTGAGCGCAATCCTGCCGCCATCGCTGCTGACGCCGAGCGACCCTTTGAGATCGCCTTCGGCCTTTTGTCCGCCGAGTGCGGCGAGCAGGCCGATATTGGGGAAATCGAAGGTCAGCGCGCCTGTCGGCTCAAGGGAAGACGAGAATTCCACATTGCCGGTCAGCCGGTTGCCGCCGATGTCGGCGGTCAGCGCCGGAATGCTTATCTTGCCGTCCTGCGAGGTGATGTTGCCGTTGATGCCGATCGGTTGGCCATCGATTGTGCCGGTGGCGGCGATCTTGCCCTGCGGCGCCTTGGGATCGGCGAGACCCGACAGGTCGATATTGAGGTTGCCGAGCACGCGGTCGGCCATTTTAAGGCTGGGCGCCTTGAGATTGGCCGTGACGGAGATTGCCGGGAGCTCACCTCCCACTCTCAACGCATAACCCGCCCCGCCGCTGGCGCCGGGGATGAGCTTGTCGATGTCAGGCAACCGGCCGGAGAGATCGGCGTTCAAGATCCCGCCGTCGAGCGCGACGTTGCCCGCGGCTTCGAGCGTGCCGGACTTCAGGACGAGGTTGGACAGCGCGAATTTCGACGGGATGGTGCCGACCACCTGGCTCTCGAGCGAGATCGGCCCGTCGAACTTGCCTGTTGCCGCAGCCGGCAGGGCTGCCGGGTTGATCATGAGCTTGAGGTTGCCGGTCAGCGCTTGGTCCGTCAGCCGATAGGAGCCGTTGAGGCTGCCGTTGATATTGGCGCTTTCTACGGTAGTGCCGTTGAAGCCGATGCCGGAGGGTGAGATCTGCAGGGGCGAGGCGATCGTGATCGGGCCCTGGACCGCGCGATTGAGGTTCGGCTCGGCAAAGGTCGCGTCGCCGGCAACGAGGCGCAGCTGGACGCTGCCGGAACGGGCGGCGAGATTGAAGGCGTCGCTCTTTGCGGTCAGCTTGATGTTGCCGATATTGGCCTGCGGCAGGGTTGCGCTGTCGAGCGAGCCGCTGACGTTCAGTCGGGCGGTCTGCGCATCGCCTGTTAGCGCCAGGTTGAGGCCTGATATCAGGAAGCGGGCTTCGCCTTCGGCGAGCGGCCAGCGGAAATCGACAGGCCCCGACGTGCCGAGCAGATTGGCGTTCAGGCTGTTGTTGCCGGCAGGATCGAGGGTGCCCGAGGCGGCGATCACAACGCTGCCGGTGGCGATATTGCCGGTCTGGATATCGATCTTGCCGTGATTGTCGAAGGTGGTGGCAAGATCGATATTGGTCTGGCCGGCAAAAAGCGGCCGGAATGCCGATGGAAGCAGCGAGCTCAGGTCACCGCCGCCTTTGAGGTCGAGGTGGTGCAGCCCGTCTTCCGTAATCTGGTGCCGAGCTTCGATTGCGGCACGTTGCTGCCCGTCTAGGGCAGCCTGCAATTTGCCTTTCCAATCGGATATCGGCCCCTGGCCATCGAGATCGATGTTGACGGCCGGGCTGTCCGGCAGGCCGAGAAAGCCCGCCAGCAGTCCGCCCTTCGGCTCGGACAGCTGCGCCTTCAGTCGCAGCCGGTTTTCGGCTGGCGCAAAAGCGATGTCGGCGGCAAGCCGCGCATCCGGAACCGCGTGACGGCTGACATTGACGACGGCCTCGCCGCCATCGCCGTTCGCCGAAAGGCTGCCTTCGGCGGCCAGCGCAAAGGCGCGGCCGGCAACGGGTGCGGCAAGTTTGATATCGGGCAGCGCGATGCGGTCGACATCGACTTTGATCGGAAGGCTGAATCCGCCGGAATTTTCAGCTTGGGGCCGCGAGGGCAGGGTGCGTACCGGCTTGCGCAGCACGTTGATCGCTTCGATCTCGAAGCGTTTGGCATGGAAGGTTCCGGTCAGCAGCGCAAGCGGATTCCAGTCGATCGCGACGCCATGAATTTCCGCAAAGACGCCCCTGGTGTCGGAGATGGAGATCTCGGCGGCGCGAAGCCCGCCGGTCAAAAGGCCTTGCGGTTCGCGAACCTCGATCGTCATGTCGCGATTGGACAGCGTGGAGGCTATCTTTTCGGTGACGATGCGGGCACCAAAACTGGTGAAGCCGAAGATCGCCAGTGCTACGACCGCGAGAATCAACGTGGCGCCGACGACATAGCCGGTGAGCCGTACGACCCAGTTGACGATTTTTGTCAGCGTTTGCATCGGCGCGGACACTACCCCGTTTTCATGACGGCCCACAGATCGGAAAACACGAGCGGAATCGGCAATCCTAGAAAGATTGGCCGATGCCGGCGTAGATTCCGTAATCTGTGCCATCTTCGTACTTGTTCAGCGGCATGGCAAAATCAAGCCGCAGCGGGCCGAAAGGCGTTGCATATCGTATTCCGGCGCCGGCACCGGCGCGAATATCGGAAAAACCCGGAAAGGTGCTGTCCGATACGGTGCCGACATCGATGAAAGGCACGATGCCGATCGTATCGGTGATCTTGATGCGGGCCTCCAGCGAACCGGTCACATAGGAACGGCCGCCGGTGGGATCGCCATCGTCGTTATAGGGCGAGATTTCCTGATAGCTGTATCCGCGCACGGAGCCGCCGCCGCCGGCAAAGAAGCGCTGCGTGGCGGGAATGTCCCCAATGCTGTCGCCGCCGATCAGGACGCCGGCGGCAACCTTGCCGGCAAGCACCACGCCGTCTTCCTGTCCGAACGGCAAGTAGCCGGAGATCGAGCCCTCGAATGCCGCATAGGGCGTGGCGTTGAAGATCTCGTAGCCGGGCTTAGCCGAGAGCGTCGCGCGATAACCCTCCGTCGGGTTGAATTTGTCGTCACGTGCGTCGCGATCATATTGGATCGGCAAGGTGAAGGTCAGATAGTCGTTCGTGCCGAAGGCGTCGTCGTCGCGCTCCCAGCTGACCTCGCCGCTCGCCGAGACGGTGTCCTGGTCGGTCAGTTCGTAGGAAAGGCCGAGCGAGGCGGTGACGAGCGTGGCGTTATAGGCATCCGGATTTTCGGTCTTGGCGACGATGCCGGCCTTCAGCGTGGCGGCGGGAAAGAAGGCGCCGGGCTTGGTGAACAGGATGCCGGCGGAATAGTCGAGGCTGCCGACATCGGTCGTTTCGCCAAGCCGCGAGACCGCTCCCTCGATCCTCAGCGTTTCGGCTTCGCCAAAAAGGTTGCGGTGGCCCCAATAGCCCTGAACACCGAAGCCGTCGGTGGTGGAATATTGCGCGCCGACGCCGAAGTAGCGCCTCTTGCCCTCTGAAACTTCGATCGTCATCGGCAAGGTGCCGTCCGATGCCAGCGCATCTCCTTGGTGAATGGTGACGCTCGAAAAGACGCCGAGGGCGCGAAGCCGCTCGCCGGCTTTCTTCAACGTTTCCGGGGAATAGGCTTCGCCCTTGTTCAGCCGGGAATAACGCTGGATGAAAGCTGGCTTGACGGTCTTCTCGCCGGTGACGCCGACATCGCCGATCGGAGCGATGGGGCCGCCCTCGGCAGCAAGGACGATATCGACGGTATCGCTGTTGTGATCGGCGACCACCTTGCGTTCGGTCAACTTGGCGAAGGGCCGGCCTTCGCTCTTCAATTGTTCGACGATCTTGTCGCCGGCCCTGATGATCGCGAGCGAGCCGGCCTGCGCGCCCGGGGCGAGATCGTAATCGGCGGGATTATGGTTTGCGGCATCGCCGCCGAACTGGACCTCCCTGACCTTGAAAACGGGGCCGGGAGCAATGGCGACGGTGACGGGGATCGGCCCGGACCGGTCGAATGTCGGATTGGGCGGCAGGTCGTCGATATTCTTGCCGTCGATGGTGATCGTCACCAGGCCGCCATAACGGGCCTTTTCATACAGAGTGGCGATCAGCCGCTCCCGGTCGTCGCGCGCCTTGACGACGACGCCGAGATCGCCGGAAACCGGCAGCTTCTGGTCGCTGACGAGACGGGAACTGTTTTCCAGCGCTTCTTTCAGGTCCGGATCGGCGGTATCGGCTTTGAGGTCGACCTGGTAGCGCACCGGATCGGGCACCTGTTCGCCTTCGTCTTCCTCTTTGCCGAAAATGGTGATGCCGAAAAGCTTGAAGGCGTAAGCGTCGCCGATCAGCACCGGTGAGAACGCAGCCGCCGCTGCGACCACCATCATGGTGCCTGTTCGCCGATACGCAGTACCTGTTTTCGGGCCTGTCCCTCTGATCCGCATCCGCCGCTTTTGGTTGTGTCTACATTGAAGCTTCGTTGCCCAGCCATGAACAGCTTAGCGGCAAAATCGCGCGAGGTGTACCATTTTAAATTGCCAACGCGCTAATTTAGCACAAAAAATCCCGGACCTGTGTCCGGGATTTCTTGAATTTGCCGATTTCAGTGCGCTCAGCGCGGGCAACTATCGATATAGCGGCGGCCGTAGCGGTCGCGATAGTAGCACTGGCCGGGCTGTTCGGCGACGCTGCCGATGAGGGCGCCGGACACGCCGCCGATAGCGGCGCCGACTGCCGCGCCACGGACGTTGCCGGTGACTACGCCGCCGATGACGGCGCCTGATGCAGCGCCGATGCCGGCGCCTTGCTGCGTCGGCGTGCAGCTTGCGATCGACAAGCCGATCAATGCGAGTATGACAACTTTCTTCATCTTTTCTCTCCGAGGTTGTTGCCCAGCGGGCAAAGGCCGTCCCTTTTATTTTTTGTCAGGCTAGACCGAAAACTATGTCGGAAGAAAGGGTTGTCCACTGCTGTCCTGATTTTTTTCGATACAGGATGTTGTCGCCAGCTGCACGGTTTCGCGAATTTCCATTATGCTTGCCACATCAATTTCGTTGATCGCGGCTCGCATATTCTTTATCTGGAATCATTCAAAACTCTGCGCCTTTTGCCGCAGTTGATGTTAAAGCAAAGGGCAAGGGTTGACGCGCGAACGTCCGGTCAGCAAGAACGGTCGCGTGATACTGGAGCATATGATGGATTTCGAAGCGTATTTTAAAAGCGAGCTGGACGGGCTTCACATCGAGGGCCGTTACCGCGTTTTTGCCGATCTCGAACGTCACCGCGGCAATTTTCCGCGCGCGACGCGCCATACGGCCGATGGCGCAAAAGAAGTTACCGTCTGGTGCTCCAACGACTATCTCGGCATGGGCCAGCATCCCAAGGTGATCGAGGCGATGAAGAACGCCATCGACCACTGTGGCGCGGGTGCGGGAGGCACCCGGAATATCTCTGGCACCAACCATCACCACGTCGTGCTCGAACGTGAGCTTGCCGATCTGCACGGCAAGGAAGCGGCCCTGATCTTCACATCAGGCTATGTTTCCAACTGGGCGGCACTCGGCACGCTCGGTGCGAAGATTCCCGGGCTCATAATCTTCTCCGACGCGATGAACCATGCCTCGATGATCGAGGGTATTCGCCACGCCAAGTGCGACAAGGTGATCTGGAAGCACAATGACGTGGCCGATCTCGAGGCCAAGCTCGCTGCCGCCGATCCGAGGGCGCCGAAGCTGATCGCCTTCGAGAGCGTCTATTCGATGGATGGCGATATCGCCCCGATCAAGGAGATCTGCGATCTCGCCGACAAATATGGCGCGATGACCTATCTCGACGAAGTGCATGCCGTCGGCATGTACGGCCCGCGTGGCGGCGGCATTGCCGAACGCGAGGGGCTGATGGACCGGTTGACCGTCATCGAGGGCACGCTCGGCAAGGCTTTCGGGGTGATGGGCGGCTATATCGCCGCTTCGACGGCGCTTTGCGATTTCATTCGCTCGTTTGCCTCCGGCTTCATCTTCACCACGGCGCTGCCGCCGGCACTTGCCGCCGGCGCCGTCGCCTCGATCCAGCACCTGAAGGTCAGCCAGTTCGAGCGCGCCCGCCATCAGGATCGTGTCCGCAAGCTGAGAGCACTGCTCGACCAGCGCGGCATTCCGCATATGCCCAATCCGAGCCATATCGTGCCGGTGCTGGTCGGCGATGCGGCCAAGTGCAAGTGGATCTCCGATCTGCTGCTCGACAATTGCGGCGTCTACGTCCAGCCGATCAACTATCCGACCGTGCCGAAGAAGACCGAGCGCCTGCGCATTACGCCGACGCCGCTGCATTCCGACGCCGATATCGCCCATCTGGTTGAGGCGCTGCATTCGCTCTGGTCGCGCTGCGCACTCGCAAGGCACGTCGCCTGATTTTTCGATGATCGCTCGGTTCGAACCGTAATTCAGGGCCTCCACCGGAGGCTCTGACAGCGATCGGTCTTGCTCCCGCAAGACGCTGGAACAAACCTCCCTTGCCCGTCCAAGATCGTCCGCTCTGCGCTTGGTCTTAACACCGATGACACATCGCAATCGGCCTGACCGATGCGCATCGATCTTTCCCTGTGCTTGCCTCTTGCCGCAACTGTGTTGCCGATCCGAGCTTTGGTGTGGCGTGAGAAAACCTTTTCGCACTTGACATAAGGATTGGTAAAAGCTTTTCTCAGATCACTTCAGAAGGAGGACGTTCTGAACATATCGGGAGGAAAAAGAGGCAGGATCACCATCCACGAGGTGGCGGCGGCTGCCGCGGTGAGCATCTCGACGGCGTCGAAAGCTCTCAACGATACCGGCCGGATGGGGTCGGAAACGCGCGAACGGGTGAAACGGATCGCCGCCGAGATCGGATACCGGCCGAATGCTCTGGCGAGAGGTCTTCTCAGCAAGCGCAGCTTCACCATCGGGCTGCTGACGAACGATACTTACGGCCGTTTCACGCTGCCTGTCATGGCGGGTATCTCGGATGCTCTCGTCGATCACGGCGTTTCGGTCTTCCTGTGCGCCATCGAAGACGATCCGGCGCTCGCCCAGATCCATGTCGATGCGATGCTGGACAAACAGGTCGACGGCATCATTGCGACGGGAAAACGCCTGGATCGGCGCCTGCCTGTCGATCTTTCGAATTTGCATGTGCCTGTCGTCTACGCATTCACGGAGGGGACGCAGAACAGTGTCACCTTCCGTTCGGACGACGAACAGGGTGCGCGGCTGGCGGTGGAATGGCTCGTGAAGATCGGACGGCGGCGGATTGCGCACATCACCGGGCCGGAGGACTTCTTCTCAGTGCGGGAACGTGCCGGCGCCTATCACGAGGTGGCAGGTCACCGTGAGCCGGTGCTCTACGGCGTCTGGTCGGAAAGCTGGGGGCATGATGCGGTCGAACAGCTTTGGAAGAGGTCGGGAGAAAAACCGGATGCTCTCTTCTGCGGCAATGACCAGATCGCCCGCGGCGCGGTGGATGCGTTGCGCGAGCGCGGCGTCAAGGTGCCGCAGGACGTCTCGGTCATCGGCTTCGACAATTGGGAGATTGTCGCGGCCCAGACGCGGCCGCCGCTGACGACGGTGGACATGGAACTGAAGGAGCTCGGGCGGCAAGCCGGATTGACGGTGCTCGCGCTTGCGGAAGGACGGCCTGTCGAGCCGGGAGTGAGGAAATTGCCGTGCCGGCTGATCGTCCGGCAGTCATGCGGGGGTACAGCCCCGAAGGAATGAGAACAAGAGAATGAGCAAAGGCGCGAGGAGATGCGCCATATCGGGAGGAGTGTCATGATCAAGCGTCTATTGGCGGCGACCAGCATCGCTACCTTGTGCCTGTTTTCGGCCGCGTCAGCTGCCGAGAATGTCGAAATGTGGGTTCGTACGGGGATCGGCGACGCCTTCAAGAAGGTCGTCGAAGCCTATAATTCCGGTCACGAGAACAAGGTCGTGATGACCGAGGTGCCGTTCTCCGAACTCGTGCAGAAATATGCGACGGCGATCGCCGGCGGACAGGCGCCGGACGCCCTGTCGATGGATCTGATCTATAATCCGGCCTTTGCTGCGGCCGGCCAGCTGGAAGACCTGACGGACTGGGCAAAATCCCTGCCCTATTTCAACTCGCTTTCGCCATCGCATGTTCGCCTCGGCACCTATCAGGACCGGATTTACGGCCTGCCGCTTTCGGTCGAGACCTCCGTCTTTGCCTGGAACAAGGATCTCTACAAGAAGGCAGGTCTCGACCCGGAAAAGGCACCTGTGAATTGGGACGAAATCACCGCCAATGCCGAGAAGATCCGGGCGCTGGGTGACGATACCTACGGCTTCTATTTCTCCGGCGGCGGCTGCGGCGGCTGCATGATCTTCACCTTCACGCCGTTGGTCTGGGGTGCGGGCGCCGATATCCTGTCGGCCGACAGCAAGACGGCGACGCTCGATACGCCGCAGATGCGCAAGGCCGTCGATATCTACCGCAACATGATCAAGAAGGACCTCGTGCCGGCAGGAGCCGCCAGCGACAACGGCGCCAACTTCCTGACCTTCACCAACGGCAAGATCGGCCAGCAGAGCCTTGGCGCCTTTGCCATCGGCACGCTGGTGACCGAGCATCCCGATATCAACTTCGGCGTAACGCTCATTCCTGGCGTCGACGGGAAGCCTTCGTCCTTTGCCGGCGGCGACAACTTCGTCATCACCAAGGGCACGAAGAAGATCGACGCGGTGAAGGAGTTCATCGAATATGTATATTCGATGGACGGCCAGAAGATCATGGCGAAGTATGGCAGCCTGCCGACGCGCGGCGATATCGCCGACAAGGTGCTTGAGGGCCTCGATCCGCGCATGCAGGTCGGCCTGAAGGCGATCGGTGTGGCCAAGACCCCCTATACGCTGCAGTTCAACGATCTGATCAACAGCGCCAACGGGCCATGGGCAAGCTTCACCAACGCCGCGATCTTCGGCGAAGACGTCGACGGCGCGTTTTCGAGTGCGCAATCGGAAATGCAATCGATCATCGATAGCGGCCAGTAAACTCTCCCCCGGCCGCGGCCGGGGAGCGGTGGCAGCTTCCCGGCCAATCCCACTCGACAGATGCGGAGCGTTTGATGACCGGTTCCGGTTCAGAGATTCTATTGCCTCGACGCAGGCGACGGCGCCGATCGAACTGGCGCGGCCTCGTCTACATCGCACCGGCCATGGCGCTGGTCATCGTCTTCTTTATCATGCCGGTTCTCTTCACCGGATGGATGAGCCTGCACAACTGGCCGCTGATGGGGGCGTCCCGCTGGATCGGCTTCAACAATTATTTCCGCATGGCCAACGATACCCGTTTTATGACGGCACTGAATTTCACGGCCTATTATACCGTGATCGTCACCATCGCGATCTTCGCGATCGCGTTTCCGCTGGCAATCTTCGTCGAGAAGGAACGGCAGTTCGTCGGCGCCTACCGGACGATCATCTTCCTGCCCGTCGTGGTCGGTCTTGCGACAGCCTCGCTGCTGTGGGTCTGGCTCGCCAATGTCGATAGCGGCTTCATCGGCCCGGCCTTGAAGGCGCTCGGCCTCGTCGAAAAGAGCCCCAATCTTCTTGCGACCTTCGACACCGCCTTTCTGACGATCGTGGTGATGGTCGTCTGGAAGATCGCCGGCTTCACCATGATCATTCTTTTGACCGGGCTTCAGGCCATTCCGTCCGAGCTGACGGAGGCTGCCCGCATCGACGGCGCCGGCCGCTGGCAGCGTTTCCGGCATCTGACGCTGCCGCTGATGCGCAAGACGATCGCACTGGCGCTGATCGTCTCCGTCACCGGTTCGATCCTCGCTTTCGATCAGTTCTACATCATGACGTCAGGCGGACCGCAGAACAAGATGATCTCGGTGGTCTACTACATCTTCAATCAGTCGTTCGTGTCGTTCAATCTTGGTTATGGCGCAGCGCTGTCGATCGTGCTTCTCGCCATCCTAATGGCGATCAGCATCGTGCAGCTCTGGCTGCTTCGCGTCGGGGAGGAGCGTCCATGACCACCTCAAGGGAGCGCCGCGCGCGCAAGGCCATCCGGACGAAGTCGGCCTATCACCTGACCGGCATCGCTATCTCGATCTTCTTTCTCGCCCCCTTCGTGATCACGCTGTTGTCGTCCTTCCGGCATGGCACGGAGGCCAGCCTGCCGCCCTTGCCGCCATGGCCGACCTCAGGCGTCAGCATCGATTCCTACGCGCTGCTTGACACGTTCGGCGCCGGCATCTGGCGGCACATGATCAATTCGCTGTTCGTTTCGGTCGCCACGGTGGTGCTCACCGTCGCCGTCAGCCTGCTCGCCGGCTACGGCTTCTCGCGGTACCGATTCCCGATGAAGAATGCGCTTTTCGTGCTGATCATCGCGACGCTGATGATCCCGTTCCAATCGATCCTGACGCCGCTCTTCATCATCCTGGCAAAGCTCGGCCTCAACAATTCGCTGCTTGGGCTGACGCTCGTCTATGTGACGCTTCAACTGCCCTTTTCGGTGTTCATGATGCGCAACGCCTTCGACGCCGTGCCGAAGGAGATCGAAGAGGCCGCGCGCATCGACGGCGCGCGCGACCTCAGGCTCTTGGTCCGGGTTCTTCTGCCGCTGGTGCTTCCCGGTGTGGCGACGGTGGCGATCTTTGCCTTCCTCAATGCCTGGAACGAGTTTCTGGCCGCCCTCGTGCTGCTCTCCAGCAACGAGAAATACACCCTGCCGGTGCTGATGACGGCGGTTCGCGCCGGGCGGCTCGGCGCCATCAACTGGGGAGCGGTGCAGGCCGGTGTCGTCGTCATGACGATCCCTTGCCTGATCGTCTTCCTGCTCCTGCAACGCTACTACATGCGCGGGCTGATGGCCGGCGCCGTGAAATGATCCCAAGAAGGTAGAGCCCATGACCAAATCAACCAATGACCGCCAGTTTCGTCCCGTCGCCGTTCCCGATGTGGAGCTCGGCGGCTTCTGGGGAAAATGGCAGGATGCCGTCTGCAATTCCACGGCCGAGACCCTGCTCGACCGCTGCGTCGAGGCCGGCATGCTGAAGGCGATCGACGTCAACCAACCGAGCCCCGGGGTGGTCATTCCCATTCAGCCATGGGGCGGGACGACGCAGATGTTCTGGGATTCCGACCTCGGCAAGTCGATCGAAACGATCGCCTATTCGCTCTATCGCCGGCCGAACCCGAAGCTCGAGGCCCGCGCCGATGAGATCATCGACATGTATGAGAAGCTGCAGGACGAAGACGGCTATCTGAACGCCTGGTTCCAGCGCGTCGAGCCGAACCGCCGCTGGACCAATCTGCGCGACCATCATGAGCTCTATTGCGCCGGCCATCTTATGGAAGCCGCCGTCGCCTATTATCAGGCGACCGGCAAACGCAAGCTGCTCGACATCATGTGCCGCTATGCCGATTACATGATCAAGATTTTCGGCCATGGCGAAGGCCAGATATCAGGCTATTGCGGCCATGAGGAAGTCGAGCTCGCGCTGGTCAAGCTTGCCCGCGTGACCGGCGAGACGAAATATCTCGAGCTTTCGAAATACTTCATCGACGAACGCGGCACCGAGCCGCACTTCTTCACGGCCGAGGCCGCTCGCGACGGCCGGAGCGCTGCCGACTTCCATCAGAAGACCTATGAATATGGCCAGGCACACCAGCCGGTGCGCGAGCAGACGAAGGTGGTCGGCCACGCGGTGCGCGCCATGTACCTCTATTCGGGCATGGCCGACATCGCCACCGAATACAAGGACGATAGCCTGACGGCAGCGCTGGAAACGCTCTGGGACGATCTGACCACCAAGCAGATGTACATCACCGGCGGCATCGGGCCGGCGGCCTCAAACGAAGGCTTCACCGATTACTTCGATCTGCCGAACGATACCGCCTATGCGGAGACCTGCGCCTCGGTCGGCTTGGTGTTCTGGGCAAGCCGCATGCTCGGCCGCGGTCCGGATCGGCGCTATGCCGATATTATGGAGCAGGCGCTTTACAACGGCGCGCTGCCGGGGCTTTCGACCGACGGCAAGACATTCTTCTACGACAATCCGCTCGAAAGTGCCGGCAAGCACCACCGGTGGAAGTGGCACCATTGCCCCTGCTGCCCGCCCAACATCGCCCGGCTGGTGACCTCGATCGGCTCCTACATGTACGCCGTTTCGGACAATGAGATCGCCGTGCACCTCTATGGCGAGAGCACCGCAAGGCTGAAGCTGGCCAACGGCGCCGAGGTCGAACTCGAGCAGACCACCAACTATCCGTGGGACGGTGCCGTCGCCTTTACCACCAAGCTGGAGAAGCCGGCGAAGTTTGCACTGTCGCTGCGCATTCCGGACTGGGCTGAAGGCGCAACCCTCAGCGTTAATGGAGAGATGCTCGATCTCAACGCCAATATGCAGGACGGATATGCCAGGATCGATCGTGAGTGGGCTGCGGGCGATCGTGTCGCCCTCTACCTGCCGCTGGCGCTTCGGCCGCAATATGCCAACCCGAAGGTGCGCCAGGATGCCGGGCGCGTCGCATTGATGCGCGGCCCGCTGGTCTATTGCGTCGAAACGACCGACAACGGCGAAGACCTCAACGCCATCGTCCTGCCGCGTGAGCTCTCCACAGCCGAAACCGTCGTACTGAAGGATCTCAATGATGCCGTCGCCCTCGATCTCAAGGTCGAGCGCGAGGAAACATCGAACTGGGGAACGGCGCTCTACCGCAAGGCGCCTGCCGAAAGGCAGGTCGCCACCGCGCGTTTCGTGCCCTATCATCTCTGGGACAACCGCGCGCCCGGAGAGATGCTCGTCTGGGTCCAGTCGGACAGATAGGTCTTTTTGGGGATGACGAACGGTATGGGTAACAAGAGCGTCGTGCTCCAGGACGTGCGAAAAAGCTATGGCAATCTGCAGGTGGTCCACGGGATCGACCTGACGATCGCAGAGGGCGAATTCGTCGTCTTCGTCGGCCCTTCCGGCTGCGGAAAATCGACGCTTCTTCGCATGATCGCCGGCCTGGAAGACGTGACCGACGGGGAGGTCGAGATCAAGGGACGTATCGTCACCGATCTCGATCCATCCGAGCGCGGCATCGCCATGGTCTTTCAGTCCTACGCGCTCTATCCGCATATGAGCGTGCGCGACAACCTAGCCTTCGGCTTGAAGATGGCGCGCACGAATGCCGCCGAGATAGAGACCCGCGTCAAGGCCGCCTCCGCGATCCTGAAGATCGATCATCTTCTCGACCGGCGGCCGGGACAGCTTTCAGGCGGCCAGCGGCAGCGTGTGGCGATCGGCCGGGCGATCGTGCGCAAGCCCGACGTCTTCCTGTTCGACGAACCGCTGTCCAATCTCGATGCGGAACTGCGCGTTTCGATGCGCATCGAGATCGCCCGCCTCCACCGCGAACTCGGCAACACGATGATCTATGTCACGCACGACCAGACGGAGGCGATGACGCTCGCCGACAAGATCGTCGTGCTGCGCGACGGCCGCGTCGAACAGGCGGGAACGCCGCGGGAAATCTACGAGAATCCCTCGAATACCTTCGTGGCGGGCTTCATCGGCTCGCCGAGGATGAACCTGCTCAATGCCCGCTGGGGTGAGGGGGGCCTGGTCGAGGTCGCCGGCCGGCAGATCGAAAGCGGCCTGCCGCCGGCAGACAGGCCGGTTGGTGGCGCGGTGACGCTCGGCCTGCGGCCGGAGCATCTAAAGGTGGCATCCGACCTATCAGGCAGCCTGACGGCCAGGTTGGATTTTTCAGAGTATCTCGGGGGAACGCAATATCTCTATTGCCAGCTTGCCGATGGCCAGTCACTGACCGTCGAACATCGGTCACCGATCAGTATTGCGGCGGGCGAGCAGGTGAGCCTGCTGTTTGGACCGTCGGATTGCCGATTGTTCGACGAGGGTGGGAACCGGTTGCGCTAATCGCGGGCGTCAGGATCACAGGCGGGCGACCACTCGGCGATCGGCCCGTCTGAACTTCACTCGGCGATCGCGAGTGTCATGAGCTCCGCCGCCCTTTGCCGGGCTTGCCTGTCGGCGGCGAAGACATCGTCCATGGTGGAGGCCGGCGGCAGGCCGGCCAGATCGTCCATGACCCTCTCGGTGACCTCGGCCATGGCGAGGAAGGAGAGCTGCCCTTCGATGAAGGCTTCGAGCGCCACTTCCTTGGCGCCGTTCAGCACCGCGCCCTGAACACCGCCGCGCGTCATCGCCAGGCGCGCGAGCCGCAGCGCCGGAAACCGCACCTCATCCGGTGCCTCGAAATCCAGCCTGGCGAGCTTGGCGAAATCCAGCCGCTCGACCGGCAGGTTCGGCCGGCGCGGAAAGGACAGGGCATAACCGATGGCGGTGCGCATATCCGGCGCGCCGAGCTGCGCCAGCACCGATCCATCGGTATAGCCGACCATGGAATGAATGATCGATTGCGGATGGAAGATAACCTCGATCTGTTCGGGTCTGAGACCGAAAAGGTGCCGGGCTTCGATCATCTCCAGCGCCTTGTTGAACATCGAGGCGCTGTCGATCGAGATCTTCAATCCCATCGACCAGTTCGGGTGGGCGCGCGCAGTTTCCACCGTCACATCCGCCATGTCACGCAGCGAGGCGGTGCGGAAGGGGCCACCCGACGCCGTCAGGATGACCCGCTCGACGGCGTGGCGCTGGTTCTCTTCCAGCACCTGGAAAATCGCGTTGTGCTCGCTGTCGACCGGAAGCAGCTTGCCGCCGCCCGCCCGGATCGCTGCGATGAACAGGTCGCCGGCCGATACCAGGCATTCCTTGTTGGCAAGGGCGATATCGGCGCCGCGGCGGGCAGCGGCAAGGGTGGGCGCCAGGCCAGCAGTGCCGACGATTGCCGCCATCACCCAGTCGGCTTCGCGGTCCGCGGCTTCCATCAGGCCGGATTTTCCTGAAGCGACCGCGATGCCGGTGCCGGAAAGTGCGCTCTTCAGTGATTCGTAATGCCGGTCATTTGCCGTCACCGCCAGCCGCGCGCCCGATGATTTCGCCTGCCGGGCCAACAATTCGACATTGCCGCTGCCGGTCAGCACGGAGATTTCGAAGTTCTCCCGTCCGCCCAGATGATCGACGACATTGAGTGTATTCTGGCCGATCGAACCCGTCGAACCGAAGATGCTGAGGCGCCGCGGCGCGCTTTTGCCGGTCATCATGTAGAATTTCGCGAAAATTTCTCTCGTAGGCTCAGGCTCTACTAGGCTTTGGGGGGGGCGGCAAGTGTGCAGTGCAGCAGATTTCAACCCCTGAGGGGTTTACAGAGCAGCGGCCGGATGTGATCCTTATAACATTGCTGGTGGATTCGGTTCCGCCGCGGCCGGTCGCGGTCGCAGGGCAAGTCGGGGCGCTGCGGAGCCCATCGAAGAACAGGCACTCGGTGCCGCCGGCCTTTCGGCCAACCATTAAATCGAGGGTGAAACCGGGATGGGCGGCTTGGCCGTGATCCCCATCGCGTTCGCTGCTGCTTCGGTTTCGGAGCCGCAGCCCTGTGTCAGGCAAAACGTTCTTACTTCATGACGACATTCAAATTAGCATGCATCCTTTTCGCCATCCTGCCCTCGCTCACAGCCGCAGCCAGGGCAGACGACCTGCTGATCTGGTCGCCGGCCAAGCTCTCGGACCGGTCCTACAAAGCGACGATGGGTTTTCGCCTGCCGGCGGAATGGGAAACGAGTGCCGGCGCCGACATCGCGCTTGCCTCGACCAAAGGCGGGGCGCTGCTGCCCGATTCCGAACAGGCAATGCTTTGGGGCAGGATCAGCAGAACGAGCGTTACCCCGGCAGGCCGGTCACAGCAGGGTGCCAGCGTCAGCGTCGATACGCTGCGCGGCAGCGGCGCGCTGACCCTCAGCCGCTCGCGCAGCTGGATCCTGTCCGATTCGCTCGACATGCAATCGAGCCGATCCATCAGCGTGCAATATGACGCGGTCGAGGCCCGGCAGGCTTCGGTGACGGCATCGCAGGCGCTGAAGCTGATTCATCCCTGGACGGGAACCTCGCTTTCGGCAGGGACAGGCGTCAGCAATGCCAGCGGCGACTTCTCGAGCACGGTAGGGGTCAGCCAGACCATTCTGCCGAACCTCAATCTCGATGCCTCGGTGAGCAATCCATTTTCGGGAGGTGAGGCGGGCAGTGTCAATCTCCGCTATCGCGTCAACTGGTAGCGGGGACTGAACCAAACTCCGCCGATCAGCGTTTCCTACGAAGCTTTCACGGAGGAACGGATCATGGTTTTCAAGGAGCAGACATTTCACGGGCTCGAACCCGAGATGGAGATAGAGATCGCCAATCGCGCAACGGTCGAGTCAGCCGTTGCCAATGCGCTGGCGATTGCCGGCGGCATCGATGCGTCGGATGTCGAGGTGACGATGGAAAACGACCAGATCATGCTGAGCGGCACCGTCGGCACGGTGGGCGAAATCGAACGGGCAACCGCGGTCGCCAAGGCGGTCGAGGGCGTGCATGCTGTGCAGAACCGGATCCTGCTTGGCGGATCCTCGCTCGACGGCTCGCACTAACCAACGGCGGGCCGCTCCGAGCCTGGACCCTGCCGGGCGAGGACTATTTCCACATCGTCGCCTATAAGCCGCCGATCAACCGGCGAAGCGTTCGACGAGGAAGGACGAGCCCGCCAGACGATCCGTTTTCTGCGCGGCGCCCGATCCCTGCGGCTGGTAGGCGATGGCGAGCAGCAGGACACTGACGGCGACATAGGCGATTGCCAAAAGAGTCATCTTGATACGCATGATGAATACTCCTGTTTCGCGATAAACGCAGCTGGTATGGCGAAGTTCCGCATCGGCGAGATCAGAAAGAAAAAGCCCGGCCGAGGAGGATCGGCCGGGCTTTTCCTGCATGGATTGCCTTATCGGCAGATTCGGGTTTCCTTGACGACCGTATGGCCGTGACGGCGAATCTTTTCCGTCTTGGTGAAGCAATCGCGGGAAACGTGGCGCGCCCTCATTTCATGGCGGTAATTGGGCCTGTCCGAATGGCGGTAGTAGGGGCGCGCGTCATCGGTGGTGATCGTCACACTTGCTGCCTGGGACGGCATTGCGGAAAAGATGGACGCAGCAGCGAGCGTGCAGGCAAGGATAATCTGTTTCATGACAAGCCTCTCTTTCTGAGTTGGTCACGGCATCAACTCGCCGGAAGCGCCGTCGGTTCAATCACATAGAGTTACCGATTGTGTCGACGGCAGAAACCTTTGACGCGCCGGATCGTTAGCGCAAGGGGATAGCCGGAGGCATAGATCATGGGACCGATTGCAAGGATCATCACCATCGTCGCCGGGCTTGCCGGCGGCACGGTTTTTTCGCAGGCACCGGAATTTGCGCAGCAATACCGCCAGCGGATCGGCGGGGCGATCGACGAATTGCGGGTCATCGTCGAGGATTTCAATGCCCAGGCCGCCGAGCACCATCTCGATCGCCAGCAGGCGCTGAGCGCCTATGCGCAATCATCCGACGATTTCCTGCGCGACCGCGGCGTCTCGATGCAGAGCACGATCTCGCGCTACGAAACGCTGCTGTCGCAGCAGCTCCACCTCGGCACCGCCGCACCCGTCGTCAAGCCGTTCGTGCTGATGCGGAATGCGGATGATGTGGTTTTCGCCAATACCTGGCGGGACTTCGTGCCTGGGGTGCCGGTGAGCTTCGCCGGCCTCGTCTGGGGTGCGATTGGATTTCTTGGCGGCTGGGTCGTGGCGGCGCTGCTGGGATTGGGGGCGCGGCGGGTCACGAGGGCACGGCGCGTCCATCGTCAGGTGCGGTGAACCAATCGGTGGCGAACGTGGCACTGGCCCCGGAACGCAATGATATCAGCCAAGCTTTGCGCTGAAATGACCCCCGCCAAACTTCGGCGGGAGTCGTCGATATTAATCGGAACCGGTTCGTCCAGTTGCTTTCCCGGTGATCGGGCCAGAGAGCCTTGTTACGTGGACGCTGCCGCTTCCTTGGCGATGCCACCTGAAAGCAAACGCCAAATGCCGAATGCCACCACGCCCATCGCGAGGAAGATCACAAAGATCAGGAAGTTGTAGTAGATCATCGCTGCCAGCGCGACGAGGGCGAGCCCGAGAGCAATGGCTGGCACCACGGGATAACCCCAGGCCCTGAAGGGTCGGGCGAGTTCAGGTTCGGCCTGACGCAGCTTAAACAGCGACGCCATCGAGACGATGTACATGATGATCGCGCCGAACACCGACATGGTGACAATATTGGCGGTCAGCGGCAAACCGCCGATCTGGATCAGGCTGTCGGAAAAGATGGCTGCGATGCCGACGGCGCCACCTGCAAGGACTGCGAGATAAGGCGTGCGGAATTTCGGATGGATTTTTGCAAGGACTTCCGGGAGGTAGCCGGCGCGGCCCAGTGCAAAAATCTGCCTGGAATAGCCCATGATGATGCCGTGAAAGGAAGCAATCAGGCCGAACAGGCCGATCCAGACCAGCATATGCAGCCAACCGGAGGATTCGCCCACGACCGCCTTCATCGCCTGCGGTAGCGGATCGTTGATGTTGGACAGCGTACGCCAGTCGCCGACGCCACCGGCGAAGATCATGGTGCCGAAGGCGAGGAAGACGAGTGTCAGAATACCCGCAATATAGGCAATGGGAACGGTGCGGGTGGGGTTCTTGGTCTCCTCAGCCGCCATCGCCGCGCCTTCGATCGCCAGGAAAAACCAGATGGCAAATGGAATGGCGGCAAAGATGCCTCCAATGGCACCGACCGAGAATTCAGGGGCGCCAGCCCAGCCATTGGCCGCGAAATTGGCAAAAGAGAAGCCCGGCGCGACGACACCCATAAAGATCAGCAATTCGGCAATCGCCAGAATGGTGATGAAGAGTTCGAAGGTTGCCGCGATGGTAACTCCGACGATATTGAGCCCCATGAAAATGATATAGGCGCCGACAGCCGCCATTTTCGGATCGAGCCCCGGGAACTGCACATTGAGATAGGCGCCGATGGCCAGCGCGATGGCCGGAGGGGCGAAGACGAATTCAACCAGTGTCGCAAAGCCCGCAACGAAGCCGCCGAGCGGCCCGAAAGCCCTGAGCGCATAGGCAAAAGGGCCGCCGGCATGCGGAATGGCCGTCGTCAATTCCGTGAACGAAAAGATAAAGGTGGTGTACATCACGGCGATCAGGATCGTGGTGATCAAGAAGCCGAGTGTGCCGGCAGCCGCCCAGCCATAGCTCCAGCCGAAATATTCGCCGGAGATGACGAGGCCGACGGCAAGTCCCCATAAGTGCAGCCCGGTCAGGCTTTTGGCGAGCGTCGGTTGCGAATTTGACATGATTGTTCCCCTTTTTGTAAATTGAACTATGCTTCTTGGTGTGACAGCGCTTCTATGGCGCCTTCGGCATTTTCCTTGAGATCGACACCGGTCAGCTGCAAGCGAAGCGCCTCCCGGACGATCCAAACGATCTTGTCGGCTGCGACCTCGTAGCCGAGCCCGTCGGCATGAATATTTGAAATACAGTTGCGCTCGCTGTCACGCCGTCCCGATTGCGGACGGAACGTGATGTAGGCGCCGAGGCTGTCAGGCACGCTTAGCCCCGGCCTCTCGCCGATCAGCACGATGGCAACTTCTGCGCCAAACGCCGCCGCCGCCTCATCACCAAATGCCACACGCGCCTGCTCGCCCAATATCACCGGGGCGACGCTGAAGTCGCCGAGACGCTTCATGCATGCCTTGAACAGCGGTACCGCGTGGTGCTCGACCGCCGAGGCCGAAAGTCCGTCTGCGATGATGAAGGCGATATCATAATGATCGCCTGGGCCTGGCAGATCGGCTGCATGGGTCTGACGGCCGAGATCCGGACGCGCCAGATAGATCGTACGGTCTTTGGCGCGAGAGCGAATCCGGACCGTAGCCACGGGCGCAAGTGCCTTAGCGAGGGCGACAAAATCCACTTGACCATGCACGGCATCGCGCGCCCGGGCATGGGCGAGCTGGAAGTCGAGGATTGCCGATGTCGGCAACGCGTCGCCCGCCCTGCCAAGCCCAATCCGGGCGCGTGTGGCATTGCGGAACCGCGCAAACGGATCTGGTTCGATGGAATTCATGCCGATGCCCTGTAGCTCAAGAGATTGCGGGAGAAGGCGCCCGAGGCGCTGGCCGGTGCAAGACGACCCGTCTGATCAAGCATGCCCATGCGGTGGAGCCAGGCTTCGAATTCTGGGGCGGGCGGGCGATTGAACTGGTGCCTGAGGCCGACAATATCGTGGTAGGAAAGGCTCTGATAATTGAGCATGACATCGTCGGCGCCGGGCACTGCAATGAGGAAGCTGACGCCAGCGACAGTCAGCAATACCATCAGATTATCCATATCGTCCTGATCGGCTTCCGCATGGTTCGTGTAGCAAACGTCGACCCCCATCGGCACGCCAAGCAGTTTGCCGCAGAAATGATCTTCGAGCCCGGCGCGGATAATTTGCTTGGCGTCGAAAAGATATTCGGGACCAATGAAGCCGACCACTGTATTGACAAGCAATGGATTGAGTTCACGTGCAACGGCGTAGGCCCGGGTCTCAATCGTCTGTTCGTCGACACCATGATGGGCGTCGGCCGAGAGCGCGCTGCCCTGGCCGGTCTCCAGATACATGACATTGTTTCCGACCGTGCCGCGTTTCATGGAAAGTGCTGCCTGATGACCTTCCCTGAGGACGGCGAGATCGACGCCGAAACCCTTGTTGGCAGCCTCCGAGCCGGCGATTGACTGGAACACCAGATCGAGCGGCGCGCCGGCCTCGATTGCCTTGATTGACGTGGTGACATGGGTCAACACGCAGGATTGGGTCGGGATCTCGAACCGTTCGCGCAGCCGGTCGAAAAGAACCATCAATCTTGTGCAGGCCTCGAGATTGTCGGTCGCCGGGTTGATGCCGATCACCGCATCGCCGATCCCATAGAGAAGTCCGTCGAGCGTCGAGCCGGCAACGCCTTCAGGATCATCGGTGGGATGATTGGGCTGAAGGCGGCTCGACAGTCGGCCGGGCAGACCGATCGTGGAACGAAAGGCCGTGACCACCTTACATTTGCCGGCGACGGTGATCAGATCATGGTTGCGCATGATCTTGGAGACTGCCGCGACCATCTCGGGGGTGAGGCCTGGTGCAATAGCAAGCAGTTTTTCGGAGGTCGCGTCATAAGAGAGAAGCCAATCGCGAAACTCACCGACCGTCATATGAGATACCGACGCGAATGCCATCCAATCATGGCGGTCGACGATCAGCCGACTGACCTCGTCGGTCTCGTATGGGATGACGAGATCCTCCAGGAAAGTTTTGAGAGGCATATCCGCGAGCAGGTAGCGGGCGGCCACCCGCCGCTCGTTGCTTGACGCTGCGATCCCGGCCAGCACGTCACCGGATTTCAGCGGCGAAGCGCAAGCCAATACCGATTTCAGATCCTGAAAGACATGGCGTTCGCGTCCTAGAACGATCGAATATGTTGTCATCTGCTCCTGGCCGTCGACCGGCCTATTCTCAATGCCCGAGAACTCGTCCACCTTTGTGGGCACTCCCAGGCTTCCGCCGAGTAGATTTGCTCGGCCCTAGGCCAATCAAGGCAAGAAGCGTGCCATTCTTATCGGCTAAGATACCGAGGCAGCCGTGCCAAAGGCTCCGCATGGCTGGACCATGACCGCTTACGCCGGCGCGGCTATCGCAGAGATCGTTTTCAATTTAGGGTAGCTAACTCGCCAAGGTGGTTGTATCCACTTTACGATAACATGCTCCGATGTGCGCAGATTTGCGTCCGGCTCAACACCGATAGCGAAAATATTCGTTGATCATCCTGATCCAGTGGTTCTGTCCCGATTGCTTTTTTGGTGGGGCAGTCTGCGCTGGGACGCGATCGTCAATTATGAGCGAACTGACCGTGGATCGACGCCGATGTTGAAAAACTAGCCAGTTGAACGAGTCCAATCGATCGCCAATTTCTTCGGCCGAAGAGCTTGGTCGTGCGGCCTCAACGCGACACTCGGCCTCGCTACTGCCGATCAAAGGCCGGTTTCTCATGACATCATTATTGCGTTCTTGCATGTCTGCAGGAATGTGCGTTGTGTCGAGGGAGATAACCATCTGATTGACTGGTGATCCCGGCGCGATTCGAACGCGCGACCCCCAGATTAGGAATCTGGTGCTCTATCCTGCTGAGCTACGGGACCACTTAAGTGCCATGCATACAAAAGGCTTGGCGTGAAGCCAAGCCTTAATTGTTGCAAGAGCATGTCGCGCAAAAGTGTGCAGCGGTTTTGCGCCAAGGACATGCGGAAACAAAGGCCTAAAGTGCGGCAACCGAATCTGAAAGATCGCGACGCGCTTTAGAGACCGAGGCGCTGTTCGGCGAGGCGGACCCAGTAGGAGATGCCGTGGGCGATGGCTTCGTCGTTGAAGTCGTAGGCCGGGTTGTGGAGGCCGGCGCTGTCGCCGTTGCCGATGAAGATGAAGGCGCCGGGCCGGGCGTTCAGCATGTAGGAGAAATCCTCGCCGCCCATCATCGGATCGATCTCGGCGTTGACGTTGCCTTCGCCGGCGATGGCGCTGGCGGTGGCGACCGCATGCTCGGTCTCATCCGGGTGGTTGACGGTAACGGGGTAGTTGCGGTGGAAGCTGATTTCGGCCTCGGCGCCGTGGGCCGCGACCAGGCCCTCGATGATCTGCCGGAACCGCGTCTCGGCGAGCGTGCGCACCTCGGGGTCGAGGGTGCGGACCGTACCGGCGAAGGTCGCATCGTTCGGAATGACGTTATGGGCGAAGCCGGCATTGAACTTGGTCACCGAGACGACGACCGAGCGCAGCGGATCAGCGCTGCGCGAGGCGATCATCTGCAGATTGGCGATGATCTGGGCGCCGATGGCGATCGGGTCGATCGTCTTATGCGGCTGGGCGGCGTGGCCACCGCGGCCCTTGACGGTGACGGTGAATTCATCGGTCGCCGCCATGATGGCGCCCTTGCGGGTGGCGAACTGGCCGACCGGTAGGCCCGGCAGGTTGTGCATGCCGTAGACCTCTTCGATATCGAAGCGCTCCATCATGCCGTCCTTGACCATCAGATTGCCGCCGCCGCCGCCTTCTTCTGCGGGCTGGAAGATAACAGCGACATTGCCGTTGAAGTTGCGGGTCTCGGCCAGGTATTTTGCGGCGCCGAGCAGCATGGCGGTGTGGCCGTCATGGCCGCAGGCATGCATCTTGCCCGGCGTCTTCGAAGCCCAGGGTTTGCCGGTGATTTCGGTGAGCGGCAGAGCGTCCATGTCGGCGCGCAGGCCGACCGTGCGGCGGCCTTCGCCCTTGCCCTTGATCAGGCCGACGACACCGGTTCGGCCGATGCCGGTGACGATCTCGTCGACGCCGAATTCCTTGAGTTTTTCGGCGACGAAGGCGGCCGTGTTTTCCACCGCGAAGAGGAGTTCGGGCCGAGCGTGGATGTGGCGGCGCCATTCGGCGACCTCGTCCTGCAACTCCGCGGCTCTGTTCAAAATCGGCATATCGGCGTTCCTGTTATGAAATCTCGACAATCTTTCATCGCATCACAAGGGTGTGAGGCTGTGGAAATTACTTAGTCAATGACCTTTGCCATGTCATAGCCATATAGGCTAAATAGGGGAAGATTTCGAGATTTTCCTGATATCCGAAGGACGAACCGTGTCGACGAGCCACTTCCGTTTGTTTGCTGCCTTGCGGCCGCTTTCTTTCGCGTCAGCGGCGACGGCCGTTTTTCTGGCCTCCGTTCCGCTGGCCCAGGCCAATCCGCATATTCTCGTCGATGTGCAGACCGGCCGCGTGCTCGAGCATGAAGAAGCCTTCCGCAAATGGTATCCGGCCTCGCTGACCAAGCTGATGACCGTCTATACCGTGTTCGATGCGATCCGCGCCGGTCAGATCAGCCTTGATACGCCCGTCGTCATCAGCAAACGCGCCGCCGCGCAGCCAGCCGCCAAGATGTATTTCAAACCAGGCCAGAAACTGACGCTCGACAGCGCATTGAAGATCCTACTGGTCAAGTCGGCGAACGATGTGGCTGTCGCGGTCGCCGAAGCCATCGGCGGTACGCAGGAAGGCTTCGTGACGCGGATGAACGGCGAGGCGCTGAAGCTCGGCATGACGGATTCGCACTTCGTCAATCCGAACGGCTTGCCCGGCAAGGGCCAGTATACGACGGCGCGCGACCTTGCGGTGCTGACGGTGGCGCTGCGCCGCGATTTTCCGCAATATGCCGGCTACTTCTCGCTGGAGGGTTTCACCAACGGCCAGCAGAACGTGCCGAGCCTCAACATGCTGATCGGTCGTTTCGCCGGCGCCGACGGCATGAAGACCGGCTTCATCTGTGCCTCGGGCTTCAACCAGATCGGTTCGGCGACGCGCAATGGCCGCACGCTGGTCTCCGTCGTGCTCGGCACCGACAGCCTTGCAGCCCGCGCCGATGCGACGGCGAATCTTTTGCAGAAGGGCTTCACCACCCAGCCTGCCAGCAACGACACATTAGGTTCGCTGAGACCCTACGGGTCGGGACAGGACCAGGTGACCGACATCAGTGCCGATATCTGTAGCGCCAAGGGCGCCAAGGTGCGCAGCGAAACGCGAGACGAAGTCGGCCGCATGAAGGTACAGTCACCCTATATCCAGCCGATGGATCACGATCCGCAATTCGTCTTTGCCGGCCTCATTCCGGGCCAGGATCCGCAGCCGGCCGCGCAGCCGGAAAAAATGGCGCGGGGCGATACGGCGGGAGCGATTGCCAACGTGCCGGTGCCGATGCCGCGCCCGACATCCTTCTAAGCTTTTAAGGTAAAATGACATGAGCGCGCTCAACGACAGGATTCCGGTCACCATCCTGACCGGCTTTCTCGGCGCCGGCAAATCGACGCTGCTCAACCGCATCCTCAAAGATCCTGTCATGAAGGATGCGGCCGTCATCATCAACGAATTCGGCGATGTCGGCATCGATCATCTTCTGGTCGAAAGTTCCGGCGATTCGATCATCGAGCTGTCCGATGGCTGCCTCTGCTGCACCGTGCGCGGCGAGCTTGTCGATACGCTCGCGAACCTGATGGACGCCGTGCAGACGGGCCGCGTCAAACCGGTCAAGCGCGTCGTCATCGAGACGACCGGTCTTGCCGATCCTTCACCGGTCATGCAGGCGATCATGGGCAATCCTGTCATCGCCACGAATTTCGAGCTCGATGGCGTCGTTACCGTCGTGGACGCGGTGAATGGGCTACAGACGCTCGACAATCACGAGGAAGCGCGCAAGCAGGCGGCGGTCGCGGACCGGCTGATCGTCTCGAAAAAGACGATGGCCGAGGCAAAAGACGGGCTGGAAAAGCGGCTGCGGGCGCTCAATCCGCGCGCGACGATGATGGATGCCGACAGCGCCCAGGCGGGTAGTGCCGCGGTGCTGGTCAACGGGCTCTACGATCCGGCGACGAAGATCGCCGATGTCGGCCGCTGGCTGCAGGACGAGGATGCACACGAGGCGCATCACCATCACGACCACGGTCGTGATGGACATCACAATCATGGCCATGATGGTCACCACCACCATCATCACGCTCATGCGGATCAGGATCCGCATGACGTCAACCGTCACGATGCCTCGATCCGCTCTTTCTCGATCATCGAGGAGAAACCGATCGATCCGATGGCGCTCGAGATGTTCATCGATCTTCTGCGTTCGGCCCATGGCGAGAAGCTGTTGAGGATGAAGGCGATCGTGTCCGTCTCCGACCGGCCGGATCGGCCGCTGGTGCTGCATGGGGTGCAGAGCATCTTCCACCCGCCGGTGCGGCTTCCCGCCTGGCCGGGGGAAGACCGGCGCACGCGCATGGTGCTGATCACGCGCGATCTGCCGGAAGCCTTCGTGAAGGATCTTTTCGACGCTTTCCTCGGCAAGCCGCGCATCGATATGCCCGATCGTGCGGCGCTGTCGGACAATCCGCTCGCCATCCCTGGCATGCGGATTTAAACCGTTGATTTTGTTGTTGCGCGATTTTCTTCAGGTCTTGCGTTTAAGGATACTTGAAAGCCACTTGGCCTGCTGGCCGCTGAGAAGGCTGCGATAGCGCTCCTGGCTTGCCGCCAGATGGGCGCGCATGGCGGCGCGGGCGGCTTCCGGGTCACCGGCAGAAATCGCCTTCAAAATCGCCAAATGCTCGCGCTGCAGGCCTTCCTGATAGTCACGCGACAGCGTGCTATCTGTACCCCAAGGGGAGGCGATGTCGCAGGGGATGGCCCGCATGCCAAGCGCATCGAGAACTTCGACATAATATGAATTATTGGTGGCAGCCGCGATTTCTCGGTGGAAAGCGAAGTCGCTCTTGCCGGTTGCTTCGCCACGCTCGAGCAGCCGGTCGAATTCGAAGAATGCTTCCTGAATCTGCGCTTCCTGAGCCGCATTGCGCCGTAGCGCAGCAAGCCCTGCGCTCTCGATTTCCAGCCCCATGCGCACCTCGATGATGTTGAGTGCATGGGAAACCTTGTTGCCGACATCAGCGCTGATCGAACCGAAGGCAATCGTCGGATGGTTTTTGACGAAGACGCCGGCGCCTTGTCGCGCCTCGACGAGGCCGTCGGCGGCAAGGGTTGCAATCGCCTCACGGACAACGGTGCGGCTGACGCCGAAGAGTTCGCCCATCCGGGTCTCGGTCGGCAGCTTTTGGCCGGGCGCGTATACTCCGGACACGACCTGAGCGCGGATGGCCGAAACGACGCCTTCGGAGAGTTTCGGCCTTCGCTCGACCCTGAAATCTAAGGCTGTGTCGGTCGCCATGTCGCACTCCTATTTGAAGACGCTCGGCAGCCACAGCGAAATCGCCGGGATGTAAGTGACCAGCCCGAGCACCACGATGCCCGCACCGTAGAACGGCCAGATCGAGCGCATGGCCTCCCAGACCGTGATTTTGCCGACTGCACAAGCCACGAATTGCACCGCGCCGACTGGAGGCGTGTTCAGCCCGATGCCGAAATTCAGGATCATGATCACGCCGAAATGCACCGGGTCGACACCGTAGGCCTGTGCAACCGGCAGGAAGATCGGCGTGCAGATAATGATGGTCGGCCCCATGTCCATAAAAGTGCCGAGCACAAGCATGAGGACATTGAGCAGGAGCAGCACCGTCAGCGGATCATCGGCGACGCTCTTCATCCAGATCACCAGCGAGGCAGGCACCTTCAGGAAGGCCATCAACCAGGAGAAGGCGGCCGCTGTGCCGATAATCAAAAGCACCATTGCCGTCGTGCGCACGGCACCCTGTGTGGCGTGAACGAAGTCTCTCCAACTCATCTGCCGGTAGACCAGGAGAGTTATCAGCAGCGCGTAGAGCACCGCGATGCAAGAGCTTTCCGTCGCAGTGAAGACGCCGGACCTCACCCCGCCGAAGATGATGGCGATCAGCAGAAGCCCGGGCAGTGCGACGGCGAACAAATGAGCCACCATGACAAAGCCCGGAAAGGGCTCTGTCGGATAGCCGCGCGAGCGCGCAACGATGTAGGCCGTCACCATGAGCGCGACCGCAAGCAATAGTCCGGGTAACACGCCGGCGGTGAACAGGTCGGCGATGGAGATCTTGCCGCCGGCAGAGATCGAATAGATGATCATGTTGTGGGAGGGCGGCAGGAGCAGCGCGATCAGCGCTGCCATTGACGTGACGTTCACCGCATAATCGGCGCCATAGCCGCGCTGCTTCATCTGCGGGATCATCAGGCCGCCGACGGCCGCGGCTTCTGCCACGGCCGAACCGGAGATGCCGCCGAACAGCGTGGCTGTGACGATGTTGACCTGGCCGAGGCCGCCGCGCACGTGGCCGACCAGTGATGCGGCGAAGGCGACTATACGGCTGGCAATGCCGCCGCGCACCATCAGATCACCGGCGTAGATGAAGAAAGGGATGGCGAGGAGCGAAAATACGCTCATGCCGGAATTCAGCCGCTGGAAGATGACCAGCGGCGGCAGGCCCATGTAGAGCACCGTGGCGAAGCTGGCGACGCCGAGGCAGAAGGCGATCGGCGTGCCTATCAGCATCAGGGTGGTGAAAACACCGAACAGGATCCAGAGTTCCATCGCACTACACCTTCAATTTGACGTTCGGATCGGCATTGATGTTTTCGATCTCGACGGCGATTTCCGCCGGCAGAATCTCATCCAGCGCATCGTCGATCGGTTCGCCGGCGATGCGGAGCACGATGCGCTCCAGCGAGAAGATCACAGCAAGCACGCCGCCGCCTGCGAGCGGCAGATAGTCGAACGCGCCGGAAATACCCAGCGACGGCAAGGTTGTGTTCCAGGTCAGGCTTATGAGCGCGCCGCCGTACCAGACCATGCCGGCGCCAAAGGCGAGAATGACGACGTCCGAGATCATGCGCAGGACGCGCTTGCCGGATTTCGGCAGCACATAGAGCAGCACGTCGAAACCAAGATGATTATTCTCCCGGATGCCGACGGCGGCGCCGAGGAAGATGAACCAGCTCATCAGCATGACCGAGCCCGGCTCCGTCCAACTCGGCGAGTCGTTCAGCACATAGCGGCAAAATACCTGCCAGGCGACAAAGACCGTCATCAGCACCAAGCCGGTGCCCGCGAGCCAAAGGGCGGCGTTGCTCAGGCGTGTCAGAGAATTGACGACGGGTGTCAGGTTGTTCGACATAAGGGCCTCGTCGAAATTGGGCGCTCACTCTCCCTTGTCGGGAGGATCGAGAAAGATGTGCACGAAACGGCGGGTGAACCGGGGTGGCGATACCTGTCCACCCCGATAACCGACGCCGCTTTCCGCAAAAAAGGAAGGCAAGCTATGGCTATTGCACAGCCTTTACATCCTCGACCATCTTCTTCAGCACGTCGTCTTTCACGTGCTTTTCATAAACCGGGGCCATGGCGTCGATGAACCCCTTTTTGTCCGGCGTGCTGATCTGGGCGCCGAGCTTTTCGACATTGGCGCGCGATTCAGTGACCTTGGCTGACCACAGCTCGCGCTGCTTGGCGACGCTGTCCTTGGCTGCCTGTTTGAAGACCGCCTGATCCTCAGGCGTCAGCTTGTCGAACGCCGCCTTGTTCATGACGAACACCTCTGGCAGGATCGTATGCTCGTCGAGCGAGTAGTTCTTCGCTACTTCGGCGTGCTTGGCGGTGTCGTAGCTCGGGAAGTTGTTTTCCGCGCCGTCGATAACGCCCGTTTCGATCCCCGAGTAGACTTCTCCATAGGGCATCGGCGTGGCATTGGCGCCGAGGGCCGCCACCATGTCGACGAAGATATCGGACTGGATAACGCGGAACTTCAGACCTTTCATATCGGCAACCGAATTGATCGGCTTCGTTTTGTTGTAGAACGAGCGCGCGCCGGCATCGTAGAAGGCAAGCACCACGAGACCGGCCGGTTCGAACGCCTTCTTGATCTGGTCGCCGATGGCGCCGTCCATGACCTTGTGCATGTGCTCTTCCGAACGGAAGATATAGGGCAAAGCCGGAACGATCGATTCCTTCACCGTGCCGTTGAAGGGCGCCATTGACACGCGATTGAGCTCGATTACGCCGGAGCGCACCTGCTCGATCGTGTCTTTCTCCTCGCCGAGCTGGGCGGAATGATAGACTTCGAGGGAATAGCGGCCCTGCGTCCGCTCCTTCAAGAGCTCGCCGAAATATTTGACGCCCTCGACTGTCGGATAGCCGTCCGGATGCGTATCGGACGATTTCAGCACCGTTTGAGCGCTGGCCGCGCCACTCATGAATGAAGCGGCAACCATAAGACCGGCCGCCAGTTTAACGAAATTTTTCATGCTCTCCTCCCGTTTTGCATGACGATGAATTCTCAGAGTCGGTATCCCGGCTTTGCGACTTAGAGGAAGGTCCTCTGCACGCTTCGCCTCCTTCCAGCGATATTTCCACAATCGGGCACTGATGGTCCGGCACGAAAAGTTGCGCGAGTTGGAAGAGCCTCATCGAGACATACCGACATGGCTCAGCGGTGCCCATCGGGTTCGATGGAGCAGCTGCTGACCTCTACACGCGAACACTGTCGCTCTTCTTGTGGAAACAGAAGACTTGGATCAATAGCCTCCTCTATTCTTGCCGTTCCTCCGACCGGCTCACTATGGCTAGAACCTGTAAAGTATAATGTCAACATACAAAAGCTGTGTAGTTGTATGATGAATTTTCACCGCGCCTGGTCTCAGATCGGCAGCTGCGGAAGCGCGAGCAGGCAAGGTTGGAGATGCGGACGACGGCCTTATGGTGGAGGCGTACGCTTCGGCGAACTTTCGGATTTAATCGTCGCGTTTTAGGTTTTTGTTTTTACGCATCTCGTTGTCGCAAATACCGCTGCACAGTTTTGCGCGACGCGCTTTAGCGCTTGCGGATCAGGAAGCGGTGGCCGTTTTCGGTCTTTTCCGTCTCGACCAGTTCGTGGCCGTCCTCATTGCAGAAATGCGGCATATCGATCACGGCCAGCGGGTCGGTGGTGTCGACGCGAATGAGCGTGCCGCTCGCCATGGCGGCGAGCTTCTTGCGTGTCTTGATCACGGGCAATGGGCATTTCAGGCCGCGAAGATCGTAGAGAACGGGGTTCAAGCCGTTCAGTTCCTCGCCCAGAATTTCCAGAACGGCTTCTTTGCCGTGGCTTCCGCCGTTTCCTGCGGTTCGGGCGCCGCAAAGGCCAGCGGGTTCTGCATCGGCACCGGCACGACCGCAGGTGTCGCGGCAGCGACGGCCGTTGCCTGCGGCTGGGCAGAGATTGCCTGCGGCCCGGCAGGTGTTGCCGGCGTGGCGCCCGGCGCGCTCTTGGCGGCGAGGCCCTGCGCGGTGCGCTTGGCCATCATGTCTTCGAGTTCGGCGACCTTGACCATGCGGCCGGCTTCCAGCGAGGTGCCGGTCGGAGCGTAGGCAAGCTCGCGGCCCTTACGCTGCTTGGCGACCACGGCCTTGCGTTCGGCTTCGGTGGGATCGTACCAGGCCATGCCGTCAAATTTGCTCATCGCCTTGGCATAATCGGCATCGTAGGTCTTGCCGTAGGAGGCAAGGGCGGCCGTCAGCGCCGGCGGCGTCGACATTGCCGGGCATTTGCCGGCGGCATTGAAGGCGTTGCCGTCGGTTGCCTGCTGATTGAAGACGTATTTCTTCTCGCAGACATTCACCTCAGGCGGGCGCTTCGTCACTTCGAAATTGTCGTAGCCGACCTTCAGCATCTTCCAGAAGTCGTAATTGCCGTCGAGGCGATGCTTCACCATGTTTTCCGCCGTCATGCGGAAGGGGAAGGCCTGCAGCTGCACCGTCGCCTGGCCGCCCTTGAAGGCGTCGCGGGCAAAAGCGTAGATCTCCAGCACCTGCTGGTCGGTCATCGAATAGCAGCCGGAGGACGAGCAGGCGCCGTGGATCATCAGATCGGAACCGGTGCGGCCGTTCGCCGCGTCGTAGCGGTTCGGGAAGCCGGTGTTGATCGCCAGATAATATTTGGAATTGGGATTGAGGTTGGCGCGCGTCAGGTCGTAGAAACCTTCCGGCGCCTGCCGGTCGCCGGTCTTTACCTTCGGGCCGAGACGGCCGGACCAGGCGCAGATCTTGTAATCGGCGATCTTGTCGAAACGGTTGTCGGTTTTCGCCTTCCAGATCTCCATGGCACCTTCTTCCTTGAAGATGCGGATCATGATCGGCGAATTACGGTCCATGTCCTTGGCGGACATCTGAGCGAGGATATGGCTGGGAAGCGGCTGCTCGACCTTGTTCTTGACCTTGGAAAGATCGACCTGCGCGGTTTCCAACGCGTCATTGCAGCCGGACAGAGCCAGCGCCATGAGGGAGATATAGGCAAAATGACGTATGCGCATCCCAACTAGCCCATAAAGATAATGCGACCCGGTCCGCCCATGGAGTCCAGGCATCAAACGGAATCATAGACGGTTTATACTTTACAAGTCCTTACCAGCCTATGACGTGCCTGAAACATCCCCGCAAGCGCGAATGCTACAGATAACATCAATGTGGCCAAGATTTGGCCCCAATCGATGAGAAACCGAATGTCCGTTAGAGATTGCGGCCCATGGCGAGGAATTTCTGGCGGCGGTCGTTGCGCAGCTGTTCGCCGGAGCGGGGTGCCATCTCAGCCAGCGCACTGGCGATTACGTCGCCGGTTGCGGCTATCACGCTGTCGGGATCGCGATGCGCGCCGCCGAGCGGCTCGGAAATGATGCCGTCGATAACGCCGAGCGACTTCAGGTCCTCGGCGGTGATCTTCATGTTGGTCGCCGCTTCCCGGGCGCGGGTGGAATCGCGCCAGAGGATGGAAGCTGCCCCTTCGGGCGAGATGACGCTGTAGATCGAATGCTCGAGCATATAGACCTTGTTGCCGGTGGCGATGGCGATGGCGCCGCCCGAGCCTCCTTCGCCGATGACGACGGAGACCAGTGGAACCTTGACGCCGAGACACATTTCCGTTGAGCGGGCGATCGCCTCGGCCTGGCCGCGCTCTTCGGCGCCGACGCCGGGATAGGCGCCTGCCGTATCCACCAGCGAAATCACCGGCAGGCCGAAACGATCGGCCATTTCAAGGATCCGGATCGCCTTTCGATAGCCTTCCGGACGGGGGCTGCCGAAATTGTGCTTGATGCGGCTCTTGGTGTCGTTGCCCTTTTCCTGGCCGATGACGGCGACGGGTTGGCCGCGGAAGCGGGCAAGGCCTGCCTGGATCGCGGCATCCTCGGAAAATTTGCGGTCGCCGGCGAGCGGTGTGAATTCCTGGAACAGGGTCTTGGCGTAATCGATGAAATGCGGGCGCTGCGGATGGCGGGCGACCTGCGTCTTCTGCCAGGGATTGAGCTTGGAATAGATTTCGACGATCGCCTCACGGACGCGAACCTCCAGCCGGCCGATCTCATCGGTGGTGTCGATGCTCTCGTCTTCCGTTGCGAGCTTCTTCAGCTCGATGATCTTGCCTTCGAGGTCGGAGATCGGCTTTTCGAAGTCGAGATAATTGTGCATGAGGTGCGTTTCCGTTCCTTGTGCCCGGGGCGTTTTCCTGGCTCCGCCCCATGTCGCCGGTCCTATTCGTGCTTTTTCGCCTGTTTGGCAAGGGGGTGATGCGTCTGGACAAGCTGCTGCAGCCTCTCTTCGAGGACATGTGTGTAGATCTGCGTGGTCGAAATGTCCGAATGGCCGAGGAGTTCCTGTACGACGCGCAGATCGGCGCCGTTGGCAAGCAGGTGGCTGGCAAAGGCGTGGCGCATGACATGCGGCGAGATCAGCGACGGCGTCAGACCAGCACGGATCGCCAGGTTCTTGAGGTCGCGGGCAAAAACCTGGCGCGGCAGGTATCCCTCCTTCGAGGCGGAGGGAAACAGCCACGGGCTTTCCTGCTGTTCCTTCACGGCTGCATTTTCGGCCGCCAGCAGGCGCCCGTAGGATTTCAGGGCTGATATTGCCGAATGCGACAGCGGCACCAGCCGCTCCTTGTTGCCCTTGCCACGGATCATCAGGAAACGGCCTTCCTGATCGAGCACGCGGGCGGGAAGCGAGACGAGTTCGCTGACCCGCATTCCGGTGGCATAGAGCAGCTCCAGCAACGCCAGCATGCGCAGGCGCTGCAACTGGCCCGGAGCCGGATCCTCGGCTTCGGCCTCGGCCTGCGAAAGCAGCCTGCCGACCTCGTCGACGCCCATCGTCTTCGGCAGCGGACGGCCCTTCTTCGGCGCGTCGAGAATGCCTGTGGGGTCGTCGGTCCTCAGTCCCTCGGCATAGAGGAACTTGTAGAACTGCCGCATGGCGGCAAGCCGGCGCGCCTGGGACGAGGGTTTGAAACCCTTTCGGGCGAGCGAGGAGAGATAGGCGGCGAGATCGGCGGAGGCAGCTTCGGTGAGCCGTATGCTACGCTCCGTCAGAAAGGAGCGGACGTCGTCGAGATCGCGTTCATAGGATTGCAGCGTGTTGGCGGCAGCGCCGCGCTCGGCGCTCATCATCTCCAGGAAGGATTCCACATGGACGCGGCCGAGATCCACCATGCCGGTCACTTCCTGGTCGTGTCGATCGCGCCCGTCGCGGGCGGATTGACCCGCTCGGACGGAATGCGGATCGTCACGTCGCGCTGCTGCGGCTCCACGAAGGTCACAAGCGCCAGCATCGCTCCGTAGACCGTCCCGGCGAGGATCGCGCAGACGAACAGGAAACGGAACAGGGTCGGCATCCAGCAACTCCTTCATGCTCTGCTTCTGTTATAAGAAGCCTATCTGCAAGTGCAAGAAGCGGTATTCAAGCCATGATTCCCTTGTCCGCGACTTGACGCTCCATCTGCATTTGTCGATACCGTTTGCAAACAAAGTGTGAATGGACCGATGAGTGAACAACTGCTGACCGTTGCTGAAAGCTTGAAAGACAGAGCTCGCGCCGCGCTCGGTTCACGCAATCTCATCCTTGTCGGCCTGATGGGCGCCGGCAAATCCTCTGTCGGGCGCATCGTCGCCAGCCAGCTCGCCATTCCCTTCATCGACAGCGATCTCGAGATCGAGCGGGTGTCGCGCATGACGATCGCCGAGCTTTTCGCCGCCTATGGCGAGCAGGAGTTCCGGGCGTTGGAAGCGCGGGTGATCAAGCGGCTGCTGAAGAGCGGGCCGCGTGTCGTCTCCACCGGAGGCGGCGCCTTCATCAACGACCGGACGCGCAAACATATCAAGAAGGGCGGTCTTTCCGTCTGGCTGAAGGCCGATCTCGACGTGCTCTGGGACCGGGTCGCCAAGCGCGACACACGGCCGCTGCTCAAGACCGAAAATCCGAAGCAGACGCTCGAGGGCCTGATGAATGCGCGTTATCCGATCTATGCGCAGGCCGATCTGACCGTGCTTTCGCGCGACGTCCGCAAGGAAATCATGGCCGACGAAGTCTTAAAGGCCTTGATCGAAGCTCAGAAAGAAAGTGCAGCGTCATGAATGCGATAACCTCCGCCTCCGCCATCCGAACGGTGCATGTGCCGCTCGGCGAGCGCGCCTACGACATCCTGATCGGGCCGGGGCTGATTACGCGGGCCGGCGCCGAGATCGCCTCTCGCCTCAAGGGCCGCAAGGCGGCTGTTGTCACCGATGAAAATGTCGCGCCGCTCTATCTCAAAGCCCTGGTCGCAAGTCTGGATGAAGCAGGTATCGCCTCGGCTGAGGTCGTCCTGCCGGCCGGCGAGAAGACCAAGAGCTTCGAACATCTGATGACGGCCTGCGACAAGGTGCTGGAGGCGCGCGTCGAGCGCAATGATTACATCATCGCGCTCGGTGGCGGGGTCATCGGCGATCTTTCGGGATTTGCGGCCGGCATCGTCCGTCGCGGCGTGCGCTTCGTGCAGGTACCGACCTCGCTGCTGTCTCAGGTCGATTCCTCGGTCGGCGGCAAGACCGGCATCAATTCCCGCCACGGCAAGAATCTGATCGGCGTCTTCCATCAGCCGGACCTGGTTCTGGCCGATACGGATGTGCTGAATTCGCTGAGCGAGCGCGAATTCCGCGCAGGTTACGCCGAGGTCGCGAAATACGGGTTGATCGACAAGCCGGATTTCTTTGCCTGGCTGGAAGCGAATTGGAAAGCGGTTTTTACCGGCGGCTCCGCGCGCATCGAGGCGATTGCCGCAAGCTGCCAGGCAAAGGCCGATGTCGTCGTTGCCGACGAGCGTGAGAATGGTCAGCGAGCGCTGCTCAATCTCGGCCATACCTTCGGCCACGCGCTGGAAGCGGCGACCGCCTATGACAGTTCTCGCCTCGTGCATGGCGAGGGCGTTTCGATCGGCATGGTGCTGGCGCACGAATTCTCCGCACGGATGAACCTTGCAAGCCCGGACGATGCGCGGCGCGTCGAGCGGCATCTGAAGGAGGTCGGCCTGCCGACCCGCATGTCCGACATTCCAGGCGACCTGCCGCCGGCCGAAACGCTGATGGACGCGATCGCCCAGGACAAGAAGGTCAAGAGCGGCAAGCTTACCTTCATCCTGACACGCGGCATCGGCCAGTCCTTCGTCGCCGACGATGTTCCGGCGTCCGAAGTGATCAGCTTTCTCCGGGAAAAACACGCCTGATGTCGGTCGAAGGCGCTCTGGCATTTCTTTCGACATATTGGCCGGAGATCCTTTCGATCACGGCGCTCGTGCTCATGTCCGCCTTCTTTTCCGGCTCCGAGACCGCGTTGACCGCCGTTTCGCGCAGCCGTATCCATACGCTCGAGGTCAATGGCGACGAACGCGCCGGCCTCGTCCGGCAGTTGATCGAGCGGCGCGACCGGCTGATCGGCGCGCTGCTCATCGGCAACAATCTCGCCAATATCCTGTCCTCCTCGATCGCCACCAGCCTCTTCCTCGGGCTGTTCGGCAGTTCCGGCGTGGCGCTGGCGACGCTTGCGATGACCGTCATTCTGGTCATCTTCGCGGAAGTGCTGCCGAAGAGCTGGGCGATTTCGGCGCCTGAGCGCTTCGCACTCGCCATCGCGCTGCCGGCCAAGCTCTTCGTCGCCGTCGTCGGCCCGGTTTCCTCCTTCGTCAATGCGATCGTCCGGCAGATTCTTTCGCTGTTCGGCATCAATCTCTCACGCGAGACATCGATGCTGACGGCGCATGAGGAGCTGCGCGGCGCCGTCGATCTGCTGCACCGCGAGGGATCGGTGGTGAAGGCCGACCGTGACCGCCTCGGCGGCATACTCGATCTTAGCGAGCTCGAACTCTCCGACATCATGGTCCACCGCACCGCGATGCGGGCGATCAACGCCGACGATGCGCCGGAAGCGGTGGTGCGCGTCATCCTCGAAAGCCCCTATACGCGTATGCCGTTGTGGCGCGGCACGATCGACAACATCATCGGCGTCGTCCACGCCAAGGATCTGCTGCGGGCGCTCGCCGAGCCGAACATGGAGCCGCAGAACCTCGATATCGTGAAGATCGCGCAGAAGCCGTGGTTCGTGCCCGACAGCACCAACCTCGAGGACCAGCTCAACGCTTTCCTGCGCCGCAAGCAGCATTTCGCCGTCGTCGTCGATGAATATGGCGAGGTGCAGGGCATCGTCACGCTGGAGGATATTCTCGAGGAAATCGTCGGCGACATCTCCGACGAGCACGATATCGAAATACAGGGTGTGCGCCAGGAGGCCGACGGTTCCGTCGTCGTTGATGGCGGCGTGCCGATCCGCGACCTGAACCGCGCGCTCGACTGGAACCTGCCGGACGAGGAGGCGACGACGATCGCCGGACTCGTCATCCACGAATCGATGACCATCCCGGAAGAGCGCCAGGCCTTCACCTTCTACGGCAAGCGTTTCGTCGTCATGAAGCGGGAGAAGAACCGCATCACCAAGCTGCGCATCCGCCCGGCCGGGGAAGACGGCGCAAAGCCAGGCTGATTCTGCTTGGATCTTAGACGGCGAATGCCCATATGGGTTGCGTGCCGCTACCAGCGGGTCGGTTCATCAGGTGCAGCCGGTTCGACGGCCAGCGCATGCAGGCCGGCATCGAGCTCCGGTTTCAACAGGTCGGTGATGGCCCGGTGGCGCGCCAGCCGCGACATGCCGGCGAATTTTCCGGAAACGATCCTCACCCGCATATGGGTTTCGCCGGTGCCCGTGATATCGGGCTGGTGGCCGGCATGCAGATGGCTTTCGTCGATGACGCTCAGGCGGTCGGGCGCGAAGGCTTCGACAAGTTTTTCTTCGATGCGGGTTCGCAGGGTCATCATCCGGTCTTGCTGTTCGCGAAAAGGGTTCCTACCAAGCCAGCAACATTCCCGTTTGTCAATTCTTGTTGTCGCTTCGCGACAGCCCCATAATTAGCGCCGTCATGAGACTTGATTCCAAATATTTCGATCGCATCCGAACACGCCGCAAACGCGAGCCAGAGACAGAGCAGGCGCCGCCTACCTGTCAGTGGGACGGCTGCGACAAAAAGGGGGCGCATCGCGCTCCCGTAGGCCGCAATGCGGAAGGCCAGTTCTTTTTGTTCTGTTTCGAGCACGTCAAGGAATACAACAAGGGCTACAATTATTTCTCCGGTCTTTCGGACGGCGAGATCGCGCGTTACCAGAAAGAGGCGATCACCGGTCACCGGCCGACATGGACGGTCGGCGTCAACAAGGCGGCGAAGGACAGTCCGCTGCATTCGGAGATCCGCTCCGGCGCCTATACCCGCGTTCGCGATCCCTTCGGCTTCGTCAAGGAAGGCGGCAAGGGCAGCGGGCCGCGTTTTCCGCAGGCACGCAAGCTGAAATCGCTCGAAACCAAGGCCTTCGAAACGATGGGCCTCGACGCCAATGCGACATCGGCGGAGATCAAGAGCCGCTACAAGGAACTGGTGAAGAAACACCATCCGGATGCCAATGGCGGCGACCGCGGCTCGGAGGAGCGTTTCCGCGCCGTCATCCAGGCCTATCAATTGTTGAAGCAGAACGGTTTTTGTTAATTCCCGTCCTTGCTCTTGGGCTTCAATCGGGTATGGTCCAAATCGGCTGAGGCCGCAGGCAAACGCGGCTCATATTTGTGCGTTTTCCCGACATCGCCTCCGCCGACCTTCCGGACGCGGCGTTTCTTGTCCGGGACTCTTTCAAGAATGCTCGCACGCGGTCATTATCCCGCCGAGGTTTCGTTTCAGTCCCGGAGAAGCATCGCCGACGTTCCGACCTGGACGGGCGCGGAATAAAAAAACGCGGCGTCACGGTTGCGACATGGCCTGAGACAGTATGGCCGGGTGGCATCACCCGCCTTGGAGACATGATGAGCAAGATCGACCTTGATATTTCCGAACTGCCCGATACCACCGTTTCGGTTCGCGAGGCCTTCGGCATCGATTCCGACATCCGCGTTCCCGCCTACAGCAAGGGCGACGCCTATGTGCCGGACCTCGATACCGACTACCTGTTCGACCGCGACACGACGCTCGCCATTCTCGCAGGCTTCGCCCATAACCGCCGCGTGATGATCTCCGGCTACCACGGCACGGGCAAGTCCTCGCATATCGAGCAGGTGGCGGCGCGGCTCAACTGGCCCTGCGTGCGCATCAACCTCGACAGCCATGTCAGCCGTATCGATCTCGTCGGCAAGGATGCGATCGTCGTCAAGGACGGGCTGCAGGTCACCGAATTCAAGGACGGCATCCTGCCCTGGGCCTATCAGCACAATGTTGCGCTCGTCTTCGACGAATATGATGCCGGCCGTCCCGATGTGATGTTCGTAATCCAGCGCGTGCTCGAATCCTCCGGTCGCCTGACGCTGCTCGACCAGAGCCGCGTCATTCGGCCGCACCCGGCATTCCGTCTGTTTGCGACCGCAAATACGATCGGCCTCGGCGACACGACCGGCCTCTATCATGGTACGCAGCAGATCAACCAGGCGCAGATGGACCGCTGGTCGATCGTCACCACGCTGAACTATCTGCCGCATGATCATGAAGTGAATATCGTCGCCGCCAAGGTGAAGAGCTTCGGCAAGGACAAGGGCGGCCGCGAGACCGTGTCGAAGATGGTGCGCGTCGCCGACCTGACGCGCGCTGCCTTCATGAACGGTGATCTCTCGACCGTCATGAGCCCGCGCACCGTCATCACCTGGGCCGAAAACGCTGAGATCTTCGGCGATCTCGCCTTCGCCTTCCGCGTCACATTCCTCAACAAGTGCGATGAGCTGGAGCGTCCGCTGGTCGCCGAGCACTATCAGCGGGCCTTCGGCGTCGAGCTGAAGGAAAGTGCCGCCAATATCGTTCTCGGAGCTTGAGACCGACCGATCATGGCAGCTCGCGGTGACAATTCGAAAGCAAAGCCCGGCGCGCCTGTCGACGTCGAGCCATTGCGCCGGGCGATAACCGGCTGCGTGCGCTCGATCGCCGGCGACGGCGACGTTGAGGTGACCTTCGCCAATGAACGGCCGGGGATGACCGGCGAGCGCATTCGGCTGCCGGAACTTTCCAAGCGGCCGACGGCGCATGAGCTGGCGGTCACCCGCGGTCTCGGCGATTCGATGGCGCTGCGGCTCGCCTGCCATGACGAGAAGGTGCATGCGACGATGGCGCCGCAGGGCTCGGATGCCCGGGCGATCTTCGATGTGGTCGAGCAGGCGCGTGTGGAATCGATCGGCGCGCTGCGCATGGAGGGCATGGCGTCGAACCTGCGCTCCATGACGGATGAGAAATATTCCAAGGCGAATTTTACCGGCATCGAGCGCCAGGAAGACGCACCGGTCGGCGAAGCCGTTGCGATGATGGTGCGCGAGAAGCTGACCGGCCAGCGCCCGCCGGCCTCTGCCGGCAAGGTGCTCGACCTTTGGCGCGACTTTATCGAGGACAAGGCAGGGTCCGAACTCGACAATCTGTCGAGCGCGATCAATGACCAGCAAGCCTTCGCCAAGGTCATCCGCAACATGCTGTCGGCCATGGAAATGGCCGAGGAGTACGGCGACGACGACAGCGACGCCGACAATGACGACCAGTCGGAGCAGGAAGACCAGCCGAGCGGCGATGAGCAGGACCAGGACGAGGTCGACGAGGATGCCGGCACCGATGCCGCCCCCGTCGAGGACAGTGAAGTCGCCGACGAGCAGATGGAGGACGGCGAGACCGAAGGCGCCGAAATCTCCGACGACGATATGATGGAAGAGGGTGAGGACGATTCGGAAACGCCGGGCGAGACCCGCCGGCCGAATACGCCTTTTGCCGATTTCAACGAGAAGGTCGATTATCACGTCTTTACCGAAGAGTTTGACGAGATCATCACCGCCGAGGAACTTTGCGACGCCGCCGAGCTGGAGCGCCTGCGCGCCTTCCTCGACAAGCAGTTGGCGCATCTCCAAGGCGCCGTCGGCCGTCTCGCCAACCGGCTGCAGCGCCGCCTGATGGCGCAGCAGAACCGCTCCTGGGATTTCGACCTGGAAGAGGGTTATCTCGATCCGGCCCGGCTGCAGCGCATCATCATCGATCCGATGCAGGCGCTCTCCTTCAAGATGGAGCGCGACACCCAGTTCCGCGATACCGTCGTTACCCTGCTCATCGACAATTCCGGCTCGATGCGCGGCCGGCCGATCACGGTTGCCGCCACCTGCGCCGACATTCTCGCCCGCACGCTGGAGCGCTGCGGCGTCAAGGTCGAGATCCTGGGCTTTACGACCAAGGCCTGGAAGGGCGGGCAGGCGCGTGAAAACTGGCTTGCCGGCGGCAAGCCGCAGACGCCAGGCCGTCTCAACGACCTGCGTCATATCATCTACAAATCGGCCGACGCGCCGTGGCGGCGCGCGCGCGCCAATCTTGGGCTGATGATGCGCGAGGGCCTGCTCAAGGAAAATATCGACGGCGAGGCGCTGATCTGGGCGCATAATCGCCTGCTCGCGCGCCGTGAGCAGCGCCGTATCCTGATGATGATCTCGGACGGCGCGCCGGTGGACGATTCGACGCTGTCGGTCAATCCGGGCAATTATCTGGAGCGGCACCTGCGCGCCGTCATCGAACAGATCGAGACGCGCTCGCCTGTCGAACTGCTGGCGATCGGCATCGGCCACGACGTGACGCGCTACTATCGCCGCGCCGTGACGATCGTCGATGCGGACGAGCTTGCCGGTGCGATGACCGAGCAGCTTGCCTCACTGTTCGAGGACCAATCCGTCCAGCCGCGCGGCGGCCGGATTCGCCGTGCCGGCTGACGTCGCTGGAAGAATGACAGTCAAGCGCCTCTGCCGTGCGGCGTCGATCGCTCTCTGCATCGCGGCCGGCGCTTCCTCGTCATGGGCCGGCGACGACGTGCCGGTCATTAGCCGGCAAATCTCCGATTTCAGGATCGGCTCTTCGGAGACGCAATTCGGTTCGCTGGAATTTCTCGGCGGGCTGGAAATGGTCTCCAGCCGAGCGCTATTCGGCTCGCTCTCCTCCATCCGTTTCCGGCCGGACCAAAAACATTTCGTCGTCGTGCTCGACACCGGCCAGTGGCTGACCGGCAGCATCGAGCGCGACGTCAAGGGCAGGCTTTCCGGCCTTTCGGATGTCGAGATCACGCCGATGAAGAACAGCGCCGGGCGCAGCTTCGAGGGCAAGGGACATATGGATGCCGAAGGCCTGGCGCTCGACGGCGACCGGATCCTGGTCTCCTTCGAGCAGGCTCATCGCGTCGATGTCTATCCCGATCCCGGCTTTGCCGGCTCGGGAGTGATCGCCACCCTGCCGATCCTCATCCCGCGAAAGATGCTGGACGACAACCGCGGCATCGAAACCATCGCCGTGGCGCCGGCATCCAGCCCACTCAAGGGCGGCGTGGTCATCGTCTCCGAACGCGGTCTCGACAGTGACGGCAATCGGCTGGCGGCCATTCTCAGCGGGCCGCTGAAAGGCCGTTTCTCGGTTAAGCGAGACGGCAGCTTCGACATCACCGACGGTGCCTTCCTGCCGAACGGCGACCTGCTGCTGCTGGAGCGCCGCTTCAACATGGCCGAAGGCATCGGCATGCGTCTTCGGCGCATCAAGGGCGCCGACATCAGGCCCGGCGCCGTCGTCGACGGCGACTTGCTGCTGGAAGGCAATTTCAACTCGCAGATCGACAATATGGAAGGGCTCGATGCTTTCCAGGCCGCCGACGGCACGACCCATATCATTCTAGTGTCGGACGACAATCATTCGATCCTGCAGCGCAATCTGATGCTGGAATTTCGGCTTTCGGAAGAGGCCGCGTGGTCAGCGCCGAGTTCCCGGAAGCGGAATTGATCCTAGCCATCGGCCCGAAAATCGGAATCGATTTTCGGAAAGCACGATGCGTAGATTCAAAATGTTAGAGCGTCCTTTGTGCGTCCGAAAGGACGTAGACGTCAGACTGATGTCATATGCCTCGGCTATCCCGCCGCAATCGGTCGGCTTGCGACATCGGGAAAGCAGCCTCGGAGGGAAGTTCGTGGTGCATATTCATGTCATGGGCGCGTCCGGTTCAGGCACGACATCACTCGGCCGTGCGCTTGCCGAGAAGCTCGATATCGCCCATCTCGACACCGACGATTTCTTCTGGTTACCGACTGATCCGCCCTTCGCGACGCCGAGGGATGCCGACGAGCGCATCGGGCTGCTCCTCGATGAGGTGGCGCGGCATGACGGCTGGGTCCTCTCCGGATCGGCGCTGAAATGGGGAAGGCCGCTCGAGCCGCTTTACGATCTGATCGTGTCCCTCAGGATCGACTCGGAGCTTAGAATGGCGCGCATCCTTGCGCGGGAGATTGCCCGATACGGCAATAGAATCAGGCCGGGCGGCGACATGGCCGTAAAAAGCGGGGAATTCCTGGAATGGGCGGCCAGCTACGATACGGCCGGCCCCGAACGCCGCAGCCTTGTGGCACATGAGCAATGGCTGGAAACACAGACAGCGCCGGTGCTGCGGCTCGATTCATCGCTAGGTATCGACGATCTGACGGCAGAGGTGCTGCTGCATCCGGCCCTCGCCGCCGGTGCGGTCCGGCGGCGTCCGTAACTTCAGCTAGCTGGCGCGAGCAGCCTGCATCGGCCGCAGCACATTCATCAGTGCGCCATAAGGCAGCAGCATGACGAGGCCGACGATCATCTTCACGGCGAAATCGCCGATCGCCCAGGAAATCCAGCGCGGAGCCTCCGCGGCGAAGACGCCGAGGATGGGGGCTGCTTCCAGCGCAAAGGGATCGTTCGGGCCGAGGAAGACGAAAAACGCCGCGAAGGACAACGAGAAGAACATCACCGTATCGAGCGCCGAGCCGATCAGCGAGCCAACCAGCGGCGCGCGCCACCAGGCCTGGCGGCGAAGGCGGTTGAAGACGGCGATATCGAGCAGCTGGCCGGCGAGATAGGCCGAGCCGGAGGCGATGGCGATACGCGGCACTGAGGTGAAGAAGGAGAGCGTCACGCCGACGACGAAGCCGGCAAACACGACCTTGCGGGCTGCCTGCGGGCCGAACTGACGATTGGTCAGATCGGTGATCAGGAAGGCGATCGGATAGGAGAAAGCGCCCCAGGTCAGGATGTCGGCAAGGTTGATGCCGGCGACTTCGGCGTTCAGCGGAAACTGGACGAGGAAGTTGGAGGCGACGACGACGAGCGTCATCAGCGCGACATAGGCGATGGTATAGCGGGTCTTCAGCATTTTTTTATCCTGGGTGATGCCACCAGTTGGAGGAGCAAACCGGCAAAGCAAAAGGCTTGTCCGGTATTATCCGTTCAAGCCTTTTGAAGCCGTATAAAAGAAGGGCAGAAGCTTACGCAGCAGCGGCTTCAGCAGTCTTCTTGGCGATCTGACGGCGCAGCAGGCGAGCGCGCATCGACAGTTCGTTTTCGCTGGCCTTCAGCAGGAAGGCATCGAGGCCGCCACGATGCTCGACGGTGCGAAGAGCGGCAGCCGAAACGCGAAGACGATAACGCTGGTTGAGAGCGTCGGAAATCAGCGTTACCTGGCACAGGTTCGGCAGGAACCGGCGCTTGGTCTTGTTGTTGGCATGGCTGACATTGTTACCAGTCAGGACGGCCTTGCCGGTCAATTCGCACACGCGGGACATGGAACACCTATTCTTGTTTTTCTCGGGCCATCGAATTGCCATTCCCGGCAAAGCCAGGCGCGCAATCCAACGGGCATGATTGGAAAGTTGCGGTTCTATAGTCAGACAGGCTGCTCGCGTCAAGCCAAACCTTGGCCTTTCCCGCAATTCTGTCAAAAAGCTGCTGTTTTCTTCCCTTCGCGGCAGGAGTATAGAGCGCTCAGCAAGGGCCTGCCAGCGCGCAGCAAGACAAGGCTTTTTTCCATGGCTCATTCGGGCAGACGGATTTTCATTTCGGCCATCGCCGCACTTCTTGCCATACCGGCATCGGCGGCCGAAATCCAGCATCGGACGGAATACCGGGTGGCGCTCGCCGGCCTGCCGATCGCGCGCGCCGCGTTCCTGACGCAGATCGAGGACGATCACAGCTACAAGATCGCCGGCGACATCAATTCTGCCGGTCTTGCCGATCTCGTCACGACGATTTCGGCCAAGACCAGCGTCACCGGCGTAGTTCGCAATGACAGATTGCAGGCGCAAAAATACTCTCTCTACTACAAGAGCGGCAAGCGGAAGGCCCGCTTCTACGAGGTCAGCTACCGCAACGGCAACATCATCTCGGCGACGACGACACCGATGCCGAAGCGTCCGAAGAACTGGATCGACGTCACGCCGCGCGACATGCGCTCGGTGCTCGACCCGATCTCCGGCCTGGTCTTCACCGGCGACACCAAGGTCTGCTCGCAGACGCTGCCGATCTTCGATGGCGAGACACGCATGGATCTGGTGCTGTCGCCGAAGGGCGACGAGGATTTTTCCACCAATGGCTTCAAGGGCAAGGCGACCGTCTGCAGCGTGCGCTTCGTACCGCGCTCGGGCTACAAGAAGGGCCGCAAGGACATCGACTATCTCAGCAAGAGTAACCGGATGGAAATCTGGTTTGCCAAGTCGGACGCGGCAAATGTATACGCTCCTGTCTATGTGCGCATTCCAACCGAATATGGAATGGTGACGATCACTGCCGTCAAATACGGCAGCAACAGCTGACGGGGCTTCTGCCTCCGTGAAGGGGGACAGGTGAAGCTTCGCGCGACGTTGATCGGTTTTACGGCCATTCTGATGTGGTCGTTCCTGGCGTTGTTCACGGCCGCCTCCGGCAAGATGCCGCCGTTCCAGCTTTCGGCCGTCTGCTTTGCGATCGGCAGCCTTCCCGGCCTTGTGGTGCTTATCCTCAATCCCGCGCGGCTGGCGCTGCTGAAGCAGCCGGCCAAGGTCTGGATAACAGGCATTGCGGGGCTGTTCGGTTATCATTTTCTCTATTTTACCGCGCTCCGGAACGCGCCGGCGGTGGAGGCGGGGCTGGTCGCCTATCTTTGGCCGCTGCTGATCGTCGTCGGTTCGGCGCTGCTGCCGGGCGAACGGCTGCGCTGGTATCATGTGGCGGGTGCGCTTGCCGGACTTTGCGGTACCTTCCTGATCGTTGGCCGCAACGGCGTCGATTTCGACGGCGCCTATGCCGTCGGTTACGGTGCCGCCTTTCTCTGCGCCTTCACATGGTCCGGTTATTCGCTGCTAACGCGGCGTTTCGACGCCGTCTCCACGGATGTCGTCACCGGCTTCTGCCTTGCGACCTCCATGCTGTCGCTCTTCTGCCATCTCGGCCTTGAGACGACCGTCTGGCCGGAAACGATTTTCGAATGGGTCGCCGTCGCCGGGCTCGGGCTCTTTCCGGTCGGTGCTGCCTTCTACGCGTGGGATTACGGCGTCAAGAACGGCGATATCCAGATTCTCGGCGCGGCAAGTTATGCAGCACCTCTGCTTTCGACGCTTATTCTGGTGCTGATTGGATTTGCCGAGCCGAGCTGGCGCATTGCTCTCGCCTGCCTGCTCGTCACCGGCGGGGCGGTGCTCGCCGCTCAGGACATGTTTCGCCGCAAAGTTCCGGCGCAGCCTGCGGCTGCAGCATAGGCCTTAGAACAGGATGACTTTAGGCCCGGTCGGCCTAAAATCTGAATCCTGTTCTAAATTAGATAGTTGGAGCATGATGTCGCCCGAAAACCGCTCACACTTTTCGGCATCATGCTCTAGCCGCCTGGCTTCCAACCGGGTGGAGCCATCTCGAAGCTCGAGAATTCGAAGCCGGGTGAGACGGTGCAGCCGACCAGGGTGAAATCGCCGAGGGTTTCGGCCGATTGCCACCAATTGGCGGGAATGATTGCTTGCGGCCGCTCGCCGGCAGGAAGATTCGTTCCGAGCGTCAGGGTCTCGCTTGCCTTTCCGTCTTCCGACCGATGCAGCGAGAGCGGCGCGCCGGCGTAATAATGCCAGACCTCGGCCGCATCATGGACACGATGCCAGTGCGAACGTTGCCCCCTGGTCAGCAGATAATAGATCGCCGTCGAATGGCCGCGTTCTCCGCCCGCCGTATCGCGGAACGTCTGCACGTACCAGCCACCTTCGGGATGCGGCTGCATGCCGAGTTCGCTGATGATGTCCTCAGGCGACATCAGAAATGGTCCTTGCGCTTGCGGATCTCTGCAAAGACTTCCTCGTTGGTCTTACCTTCCATCAGCAGATTGCGGCGGATCGCCGGATCGGCGGCGCGCAGAAACGGGTTGGTTTCCTTTTCCAGCCCCAGCGTCGTCGGGATGGTGAATTTGCCGTCGGCGCGCAAGGCCTCGATCTCGGCGGCGCGGTTCTTCAGTCGCTCATTGTCGGGATCGACGGTCAGCGCGAAGCGGGCATTGGACAATGTGTATTCATGGCCGAAATAGATGGCGGTCTCATCGGGCAGCACGGCGAGTTTCTGCAGGGAATGCCACATATCGGCGGCCGGGCGTTCGAACAGCCGGCCGCAGCCGAGCGCAAACAGCGTGTCGGCGGCAAACAGCAGCTTGTCATCGGCAAAGTAATAGCAGATGTGGCCGGCGGTGTGGCCGGGCGTCTCGATGACGTTGACCGTGTGATCGCCGAAAAGGAAGCTGTCGCCATCGGCCATCGTCCGATCGAGGCCGGGAATGGCAATGGCCTCGTTGATCGGGCCGATGATCTCACAGCCGAACTGTTCCTTCAGTGCCAGGTTGGCAGTGACATGGTCGGTGTGATGATGCGTGGTGAAGATATGGGTGATTTTCCAGCCGCGACGTGTCGCCGCTTCCAGAATCGGCGCCTCCTCCGGCGCATCGATCGCCGCGGTAAAGCCTGTCTCCGGATCATGCACGAGAACGCCGAAATTGTCGGTGCGGCAGAGAAAAACGTCTAATTCCAAAGGTTTCATCGTTCAATAATCCCTTATCCCAGGAGTCTCGCGGAAATGTAGAGGTTCCGGCCTTGAAGTCCAACCGCCCGCTGATAACATTTGTCGCAATGCACGCCGATATCGTCGACTTACGCCAATTCTATCATTCCGAGCTCGGACGTCTTGCCGAGCAGTCGATCGCCATGGCGCTGTCCTCGCTCTGGGTGCGGCTGCCGCAGGAGCGTCTGGTCGGTCTCGGTTATGCCGTGCCCTTCCTCGATCGCTTCCAGGCCGATACCGAACGCACCTTCGCCTTCATGCCGGCCGGGCAGGGCGCGGTGAACTGGCCGATGGGCTCGCTCTCGACGACGGCGCTGGTTTTCGACGAGGAATTGCCGCTGCCGGATTCCTCGATCGACCGGGTGCTGATGGTGCATTCGCTGGAATTTGCCGAAAGCCCGCGCGAGACGCTGAAGGAGCTCTGGCGGGTGCTGGCGCCGGGCGGACGGCTGGTCATCGTCGTGCCGAACCGGCGCGGCGTCTGGGCACGCATGGAGCATACGCCCTTCGGTTCGGGCCGGCCCTATTCCCGCGGTCAGCTGACAAATCTGCTGCGCGAGACGAATTTCACGCCGGGCGCGACGGCTGAAGCGCTGTTCTTCCCGCCTTCGAAGCTCAGAACCATCCTGCGCCTGCGGCGCGCCTTCGAGCGGATCGGCCGAACGCTTTGGCCGGCCTTCTCGGGCGTCATCATCGTCGAAGCGCAGAAGCGGCTCTATCAGGGGCTGCCGGTTGCTGCGCGGGCCTCCCGCCGCGTCTTCGTGCCGGTTCTCGCACCTCATGGCGTGCCGACCACACGCACGACAGCGCCGCGCGTCTTTTAAGACGCGCAAAGGACGCTGTAGCACTTTGAATGCTGCATAATTTTATCCTTAAATCGATTCCGATTTAAGGAATTATGCGGGAGCTGACGTCGCTCCCGGCGGTGTCCAACTGCTTGTGTCACGCCCATAGCTCTCGACAACAATCGCATTCCGCTTTAATGCCACTTGGTGTTTTTCAGCCCGGATTTACCGGCAATTCCAAGGTCGAACCCATGAGCGTTGAGATGAGCAAGCCCGTTCCGCGTCCCGGTATTCTCGATATCGCAGCCTATGTGCCGGGCAAGGAACATGCGCCGGGTGTTGCCCGTGTCTACAAGCTCTCGTCCAACGAAACGCCGCTCGGCGCCAGCCCGAAGGCAATTGAGGCCTTCAAGACGGTTGCCGACAATCTGGGGCGTTATCCCGACGGGCAGGCGATCGAACTGCGCGAGGCGATCGCCGCCGTGCACGGTCTCAATCCGGCAAACATCCTCTGCGGCAACGGTTCGGACGAGCTGCTCGGCCTGCTCTGCCATGTCTATCTCGGCGCCGGCGATGAGGGCATCATCACCGAGCACGGCTTCCTCGTCTACAAGATCCAGATCCTGGGCGCAGGCGCCACGCCTGTCGTCGTCAAGGAGAAGGACTATACCGTCGATGTCGATGCGATCCTTGCCGCGGTGACGGAGAAGACGAAGATCGTCTTCATCGCCAATCCCGGCAATCCGACCGGCACCTATGTTTCCGTCAGCGAGATCCGCCGCCTGCAGGCCGGACTGCCGAAACATGTCGTCCTGGTGCTCGATGCGGCTTACGCCGAATATGTGCGCCGCAACGATTATGAAGCCGGCATCGAGGTCGTATCCTCCAATGCCAACGTGGTGATGACCCGCACCTTCTCGAAGGCCTATGGTCTTGCGGCGCTGCGCGTCGGCTGGATGTATGCGCCCGCCGAGATCGTCGACGCGCTGAACCGCGTGCGCGCGCCGTTCAACTTGAACGCACCGGCAATCGCCGCCGCAGCCGCTGCCATCCGCGATCAGGCCTTCATCCAGCAGGCCGTCTCCTTCAACCAGATGTGGGTGGAGACGCTGACCCAGGCGCTCGAAGCGATCGGGCTGAAGGTGACGCCGTCCGTCGCCAATTTCGTCCTCATCCATTTCCCCGAGATCGACGGTAAGCGCGCCGCGGATGCCGACGATTTGCTGACGAGCCGCGGTTACATCCTGCGCGCCGTGCGCGGTTATGGCTTCGCCAATGCGCTGCGCATGAGCATTGGCCCCGAGGAGGCCAATCGCGGCGTGATTGCCGCGCTCACCGAATTCATGGGTCATCAGCCATGAGCGTGCAGTTCGATCGTATCGCGCTGATCGGCATCGGCCTGATCGGATCGTCGCTCGCCTATGACATCAGGCGGCTTGGTCTTGCGAGGGAGATCGTCGTCGCCACACGCAGCCCCGATACGCTGAAGCGCGCGGAAGAGCTTGGCCTCGGCGATCACTATACGGCGTCGTCGCAGGATGCCGTCACGGATGCCGATCTGGTGATCGTCTCGGTGCCGGTCGGCGCTTCGGAAAGTGTGGCGAAGGAGATCTCGGGAAACCTGAAGCCCGGGGCCATCGTCACCGATGTCGGTTCGACAAAGGCTTCTGTCATTGCGCAGATGCTGCCGCATATGCCTGATAATGTGCATTTTATCCCCGGCCATCCGCTGGCCGGCACCGAGAAATCCGGCCCGGATGCCGGCTTTCCCGGCCTCTTCGAAGGTCGCTGGTGCATTTTCACGCCGGTCGCCGGCACCGATGAGACGGCGCTGAAGCGGCTTCGCAGCTTCTGGGAAGCGCTGGGCTCGAAAGTCGACGAGATGGATGCCGAGCATCACGACAAGGTGCTCGCCATCGTCTCACACCTGCCGCATATCATCGCCTACAATATCGTCGGCACCGCCGACGATCTGGAGACGGTGACGGAATCGGAAGTCATCAAATATTCCGCCTCCGGCTTTCGCGATTTCACCCGCCTTGCTGCCTCCGACCCGACGATGTGGCGCGACGTCTGCCTGCATAACCGCGATGCGATCCTCGAAATGCTGGCACGGTTCTCGGAGGATCTCGCCTATCTGCAGCGCGCCATCCGCTGGGGCGAGGGCGACAAGATATTCGAACTCTTCACCCGCACGCGCGCCATCCGCCGTTCGATCGTCCAGGCTGGCCAGGATGTCGACGCGCCGGATTTCGGCCGCCATGCGCTGGACAAGAAGTAGCCGCGGCGATGGTGGAGGTGGCACGTGCCGGCCGGGCGGATATCGACTGCCTGGCGCGCGAGGATGCTAGCGCCGGTGCGGCATGGGTATCGCGCTGCGTCGCGCTCGGCGAATATCTGGTTGCCAGGGAGGCCGATGAGATTGTCGGTTTCCTGCGCTTTTCCCGCTTCTGGGGCAGGGTTCCCTATATGGAAATGATCCGCGTCCTGCCCGGTCACCGCCGGTCGGGCGTCGGCACGGCGCTGTTTCTCGCCTGGGAAGACGCTATGCGCGGCGACGGCGCCCGCCTGCTGATGACGTCGAGCGAATGCGACGAAAGCCGGCCTCAGGACTGGCATCGCCGCAACGGATTTTCCGAAACCGGTGCGATCGAGCTGCCCGACCTGCAATCGGTGCCGGAAGTCTTCTTCATCAAGCGAATCGCCTGAAGCGCCTCGCGTCGAGCCGGAATCATGCGACGCGCTTCAGGCCTTTCCTATGCATCCCGTTATCCCAGAAACCTCTGGACACTTTTGGGGGGATGCATCAGATCGGCGGAATCCGGCCGAGCGGGATGAAACCGCTGACGGTGGCATTGCCGCGATCGACGACGAGATCGACAGAGACTTTGTCGCCGCCGCCGGCAAGCGCCTTCAAGAGCTTGGTCGCCGTATTGACGGTCGAGGCGATATCCGGAAAGGCCTGTTTCAGGCTGTCCCCCCAAGGACCGAGCTGTTCGATCTCCAGCTTGAATTTTCCCGAGAGCAAGCCCTGCTCATCGAAGGAGAAGGGGCCGGTGAGCGTCATCACCTTGCCGTCGCCGATGTCGGCGACGATGCGGCGCAGGTCGCCGGTGGCACCATTGAGGCCGTTCCGGTCACTGCCGTCGATCAGGCCGGCCTTGCCGGCGACGGTCAGATCGATGCTGGCAGACAATTTCGGGAAGATCTGCGGCCAGTCCTTGATCGCCGCGTTGGCGTCCTGCACGGAAATCGCACCGTCGAGATCGGCACCATTCTGGCGCAGATGGATTTCGGTGCGAGCGGCATCGAAGCTCATGGTCTGGCCGGTGTAGGAGGAGACGGCCATCGCCTTCAGACCTTCGATGACGGTCGAGCTGCGGTCGACGCCCTGCAGCCTGGTTGCAAGACTTGCCTGCAGGTCCGTCCATTGGGCCGAGATCGAAAGGCCGTTGCTGGTGCGGATTTCGGCCGGCGAATCGAGTTCCCAGACGATATTGCCGGGCGCATAGACCTGGGCTGCCGAACGCAGTGCGCCGAAGGTGGCGGAGACGCCGTTGACATTGTCGTCGACGTCAATCTTCGAGCAGAACAGACCGATACGGAAGGGATAGCCGCGGAATTCGATATCGGAGCATTCGCCGCTGACGCCTGCCTGATCGCGCGGCGCGATCGCTTTCAGCACTGTGTTCTTCAGCGCCGAGGCCGCATAGAACCAGCCGCCGGTATAAAGCGCAATCACCAGGAGGACGCCTCCACCCAGCAACCAGAATTTCTTACCGCTGCCGGATTGGCTTGACGCTGCCATGATGTTCTCCAATGGTGAATCGCAAATGTGATTCCCGGTCTGGCGTGCGATATGGACGAATTTTGGGTATTTGGCTACGGTTCGCTGATGTGGAATCCGGGCTTCGAGTTCATGGAGCGGGCAGAGGCCCTGGTCTACGGCTACAGGCGTTCGCTCTGCGTCCGCTCCTTTGTCCATCGTGGCTCCCGCGACAATCCGGGCCTGGTTCTCGGCCTCGACAGGGGTGGCGCCTGCCGCGGCATGGCTTTCCGCATTTCGCCGGAAAAATGGGATGAGGTGATCGATTATCTCCGCGCCCGCGAGCTGGTCACCAATGTCTACCTGGAGCGCCGGGTGCGGCTGCAGCTTGCCGGACGGCGCCGGGTGGAGGCGGTCGCCTACATCATCGACCGCGAGCATGAACAATATGCCGGCGCGCTCGATGCGCTGGCGGCGGCGCGCGTGGTGAACGAAGCAAAAGGCCAGTCTGGTCCGAATGACGCCTATGTCTTCAACACGCTGACGCATCTGAAGCAGATGGGCATTCGCGACCATTGGCTGGAGCAGGTCGTCAACGAAGTGGAGCGGCTACGCGCCGCCTGATCTCAGCCAGTTGCCGCGTTCAGCTTGCGCAACTCGACCAGCCTTTCGACCGCCGTCGGCGGGAGCGGCAGATGCGGATTTCGCTCGACGGTTTCGAGCAGGAGCTCGTCGCTTGCCCGCTCCGATACCTCGATCAGATGGGTAAAAAAGGCGTCCGGATCCATTCCCGGCATGATCGGCGGCAGGATCCTCACCTTGAAATGGCCGGGATAACGACGAATGCTCCGTCGCGGCCAGAAGAGGCCGGGATGCATGGCGACCGGCACGACGGGGAGGTTAAGATCGCGGTACATGCGGGCGATGCCGTATTTATAGAGCGGTTCTGCGCCCGGCGGGCGGCGGGTGCCCTCCGGATAGATGATGAGCTGGCGGCCGGTCGAAAGCTCTTCCTTCGTGCGTTTCAGCACTTCCACCATCACCTTGCCGCGGGCGCCGCGATCGACCGGGATCATGCGCTGTTTCTTCGCATACCAGCCGAAGAGCGGAATCCACATCAGTTCGCGCTTCAGGATATAAACCGGATCCTTCAGCCAGGGCAGCAGTGCGTAGGTATCCCAGAAGGACTGATGCTTCGGCGCCAGGATGTAACTGCCGTCAGGCAGGTTCTCCAGGCCCTCGATCTCGAAGGTGGTGCCGACGATCACCCGCATCAGCCAATGGTTGGAGCGCGCCCAGTTCTTCGGGATCGCATAGGCGATCTTGCGCGGCACCACGAAATAGTAGGGCGAGAGCACAATCATCCGGATGATGAGGTTGGCGTAGAAGATCGTGTTGAAGAGAACGGAACGCAGGGCGATCATGAAACTTTCCCGAGGCATGCTCACGCGACCGGCCTACACGATATTGCCCGCCATAAAAAGCGTTTGATGCTGCCTTGATGTAAAAGCCTGGAGCAATTCCAGCAAAAGTGCGCAGCGGTTTTGCGTCCGGAATTGCGCAAAAACAAGAAGATAGCGCGTGACCCCGAAAGTCGGAATCGATTTTCGCAAGGGATTATGCGCGACTTTCAAAGGGATGGACCGTCCTTGCGCGTCCTATCGAAGCGCGGCGCTCTATTCTTGGCCGGACGCACTTGCCGAGCGCAAGCCAGTGTGGCGGCCGAAGCCGGTGATGTTGCGGGCGCCAGTCAGCAGCACTTTCACATATTCGGCCAGCATGACGCGCATCGCATTCGGGTCGGTGAACCAGTTGCGGCTCTTCAAATCCGAGTTGACCACGGGATAAGCGATGAACTCGATGTCGGGATCGACATAGGAGAGCTCGGCGAGGCTTCGCGGCATGTGGTAGTTGTTGGTGACGATCAGAACGCTGCGGTATCCCTTGGCGTGGATCCAGTTCGAAGCTTCCTCGGCATTGCCGATCGTGTCGATCGCATCGTAGCCGATATCGACACAGCAGGAGAAGAGATCGGCCGAACCCTGCGTCATCTTGCGGATCTGTGCCGGTGTCGTCGTCGGGTGGGCGCCGGAAATGAGCAGGCGCTTGCCGGCACCCTTCTGCAGCAGCTCCACGGCCTGGTCGATGCGCTGGTAACCACCCGTCAATACCACAATGGCATCCGCTTTAGGCTCGGCCGGCGGCCTGAGTGTCGTCACCGAATCGGCAAAACGCAGAAAGCCGCCGAACACCAGGGCGATTACCAGCAGGCAGCCAAAGCCGCCCCAGCGCAGCAGGCGGCGGATCGGCCCACGCCGCGGCGGCAGACCCGCCGGGCGATCAAGCTCCGGGTCCTGATGAATCGGGTTGGGTGTCGTGTGTCCCATCGTCATGAATCGTGATTATACGCTGATTGCGGCGCGGAACAGACGCTTTCATGGCAAAACGGCACGGTCACGATCAACTTCCGATGCCGTCCGTGCGTGTCGGGTCCGAGCGTAGCGTATCGATTTCGTAGATCGTCCGCATGACGGTGAGCCGGGCGGTGAAGGTGGTGAGCAGCGCGATGACGATCATCGTTGCGAAGATGCCGGCATAACCGAGCACGCCGACGGAGAAGGTGCCAAAGAGCGCGGTCGCCTGGTCCGTTTCGGGGGTGGCGAGGGTGCGGCTTTGCCAGAAACCGGCGGTGGCGAAGAAGAGGGCGGCAAGCGCGCTGCCGATCGCCGAGCCCTTGAGGCTGATCTTCAGGAAATGCTTCTGGAATTCGGTGGCGACGAAGGAGCTTTCGGCGCCGACGAAATGCAGCACCTCGACGACGTGACGATTGCCCGACAACGCGCCGCGCGTGGCGAAGACGACAGTGAGCACCATCGCCGTGAAAACCAGGAGTAGGATGCCGGTGCCGATCATCACAGTCGTGTGCGCCATGGACACCAACCGGTCGACCCAGGTGCGGTGATCGTCAAGGGTGGCCTGCGGAATGCTTTCCTTCAGCAGCGCCCGCATCGAATCGAAATCCGGTGGATTGCTCTCGTCGATGGTGATGATGACGAGGCGGGGAACGGGCAGATCCTTGAGATCGAGACCAGGGCCGAGCCAGGGTTCGAGCAGGCGAGCGGTCGCCGCCTCATCGACGATCTGGCCACTCTTGGTGCCGACGAAGGTCAGCGCGAGATCGCGCGCCTGGGTCAGCGCCTTTTCCATGTCGAGATTGTCGTCCGGCTTGATCTGGATGGTAATCTCGCGCGAGATCTGGCTCTCCCAGCTGGCCGCCGTCGAGCGCACCATGCTGACGCCGCCGAGCGTCAGGCAGGCGAGAAAGGCCATGATTGATATCACCACCATCAAGGCGCTGCCCTGGATGTTGGAAGGCGGCAGGATCGGCGCGGTCGGACGCACGCGCAATTCTGGCCGCTTCTGCTGGGTCTTGGCAGACGCCTTCTCGGGGTTTCTGGACGGGGGCTCAGTCATAAATATCGAGATGCCCCTCTGAGAGGATCATGCGGCGGGCTTCCACCTGCTCCATCAGCGCCAGGTCATGCGTGGCGATCACGACTGCCGTGCCGAGGCGGTTCAGCTCGAGGAAAAGGTTGAGTAGGCGCTTTGCCATCGGCGGGTCGACATTGCCTGTGGGTTCGTCGGCCAGCAGCACTTCCGGCCGATCCATCAACGCCCGGGCGATTGCGGCGCGCTGCTTCTCGCCGCCGGAGAGTACGGGCGGCAGCACGTTGATGCGTTCGCCGAGGCCGACCCATTTCAAAAGTTCCAGGACGTCGGTCTTGTAGGAGCTCTCATCCTTGCCGCGCACCCGTAAGGGCAAAGCGACATTCTCATAGGTGGTGAGATGGTCGAGGAGGCGGAAATCCTGGAAGACGATGCCGACGCGGCGGCGCAGAAGCGGCAGTTCGGGGCGGGGGATTTCGGAAATGTCGCGCCCGAACATGCGGATCAAGCCGCGCGTCGGCTGCAGCGACATGAAAAGCATCCGCAGCAACGACGTCTTGCCGGCGCCCGATGGACCAGTCAGGAACTGAAAGGATTTCTTCGGAATGTCAAAGGTCAGGTCCCGGAGGATTTCCGGGCCCATGCCATAACGCAAACCGACATTCTCGAAGTGGATCAACGGGCAGCTCAGTCTGTTGTGGGTTTCACCGCACGACTTGTTAACCAACACCGTTAACAGCCGGTAAATTTTGCTGGAAAGACGCCCGTTTGATGGCGATCTTTGCGAAGCATTAACCATTAAAATTTACGACTGAGCAGGATTCGTTTCAATGCCAAGATTTCCCCTGGCAGCGAAACCATGTGGACATCTGCGAGGCAGCCACCATGGAAGCATCCTCCTTCAGTCGCCGGACGGGCCAGGCCTATGATTTCCTGCCGCCGGAACCCACCAACCGTCGGTACCGCTCGGCGCGTCCTGCCGATATCTCCGACGCCGAATTCGTCACCCTCGGCAAAGTTCGGCCCAGGGAATTCAATGCAAGGACCTATAACGACAACCGCAAGCGTATGGCTGCCGCAAACGCCGCACCGCCGCCGTTCATGCCGGCAATGGCTGCTTCCGTTCTGCAGACCGTGGAATCCTGGCTGCAGCGCGCGTCGATGCGGAGCTTCGCAGCGCTGGTGCTGGCGCTCGTCGTGCTCGTCTTCGGGCTTGCGGGTGGTTTTTCCGGCCTTTCCGGGGAGCGAGCCACTTCCGGCGCATCGCTGCATTTCACCCATGTCACGGTGACGCCGCGTGATGCGAACGGCATGCGCGTGCTCGTCATCAACGGCATCATCGAAAACGAGAGCGGCACGACGCAGACGGTGCATCCGATCCGTGCCGATCTCGTGACCGACGAACGGTTGACCGCAAGCATCGTCATCAACCCGCCAGCCGATGTGATCTATGGCGGCCAGAGCCGGGGCTTCTCGGCGCGCGTCCAGCATGCCGGCGGAAAAATGCCGGAGGTCCGGCTTTCCTTCCTGCCGCAGACGTAACAGGACATGGATTGCCGATTTTCGCGTCGCAGGTCGCGCCAATCGCGTTAATTTCATAGCCGGCGAGGCTGTTTCAGGCTCGCATATGTGCTAACGGCTTACCCTTCTTTTCATGGAGCAAGCCCTTATGCCTGTCGTGCGCGGAAAAAACATCGAGCCGCTCTTCACCGCCGAGCAGATCGCCGAGCGCAATCATTCGATGGCGCGGGAGATCGCCAATGGCCCGACCAGGGACTTGCTGGTCATTGCCGTGCTCAAGGGCTCCTTCATCTTCGCCGCCGACCTGATCCGCGCCCTGCATGACAGCGGGCTTGCCCCGGAGGTCGAGTTCATCACCCTGTCGAGTTACGGCATCGGCACGGTTTCTCAGGGCGTGCGCATCGTCAAGGATATCGACAGCGACGTGCATGGCCGTGACGTCCTGCTGATCGACGATATCCTCGAATCCGGCCGGACGCTGCTCTTTGCCAAGGAGCTGCTGTTCGAACGTGGCGCGCGCAACGTCACGATCGCCGTGCTGCTCGACAAGCGCGTCAAGCGCAAGGAAAAGCTGGAGGCTGATTATGTCGGCTTCGAATGCCCCGACTATTTTGTCGTCGGCTACGGCATGGATGTCGCCTACGCCTTTCGCGAACTGCCCTTCGTCGGCGTGGTTACCGGGGACGCCTGAGCTGTTGCCTTCAAGACGGGTTGTTAACCATCTCGTCCATCGCTTCCTCATCTTTACCGATCGAAAAGGAAAGTCTGGTGATTTCCGTCGCGGGGCTGATACGGAGCGATGCACATATGGCAAGAATTCTGATTACGGAAGACGAGGACTCCCTGCGGTCCTTCGTGGCCCGGGCCCTGCGGCTTGATGGCCACGAGACCGATGAGGCGGCCGATGGGGCCGAGGGCTTGGAGAAGCTCAAGGACGGGGTCTACGATCTGCTGCTTTCAGATATCCGCATGCCCGTGATGGACGGCATTGAACTCGCCCATCAGGCAAAAGACGCTTTTCCGGGTTTGAAGATCCTGCTGATGACCGGTTATGCCGAACAGCGCGAACGGGCCGACGATCTTGCCGAAAAGATCATCGATGTCGTTGCCAAGCCGTTCGCGCTTCCCGATATCCGCAAGGCTGTTGCCCGGGCGCTCGTCGCCTAGGGCGTAATGCCGAAAGGTGTGAGCGGTCGTCGGACGAGATGGTGCTCACCTTCCTCGATTGAGATCCGGATTTAGATTTTAGGCCGCTCCGGCCTAAAATCATTCTGTTAGAGCGACTGCGATCCATTGTGCGGTGGCGTAGGACCTACTGGATGTCCAACAGCCGCTCGAGATAGCGCCGTTCCATTTCCTGCGGTGGATTGTTGCCGAGTTTTTCGCGGATCGCGTCAAGGATTTCTCGCGCCCGCTGAACGTCGATTTCGTCAGGCACCTTCACGTTGTCGCCGAATTCAGGTCCCTGGGTCCGGCGTGGCCGGCCGAGCGGGTCGCGGCCGTTCTGGTCGCCCTGGCCAACCTGGCCGTTCGGACCTTGACCTTGCTGGCCCTGCTGCGCCTGCATCATCTGGTTCATCATGTCGCGGGCGCCCTGGCGAAGTGCTTCGAGCGCGCGGCCCTGGCCCTCGACGGCCGGCTGGCCGCGGCCCTGGCCGAGTTCACGGCCGGCGCCTTCCATCTCGCGCTGCGCCTGGCCGAAGCCCGGGCCGGGCTTCATGCCCATCTCGCCGAGGCTCTTCTGCAATTCGCCGAGCTGCTTGCCGAGCGCATCCTGCTGGGCGCGCAGCTGTTTCAGCGCCTCCCGCAGCTGCTCGGCCGTCATCTGGTCGGAGGGCTGCTGGCCTTCCTTGCCTTGCTGGCCCTGCTGCTGGTCCTGTGGCTCGCCGTTCTCTCCGGGATTCATCTCGTCGAGCAGCGGATCGTTTTCGCCCATGTCAGTCTCGCCGCGCTGCATGCGGTCCCTGAGCTGCTGGTCGAGCCGGAAGGTCTGTTCCATCAGCTTCTGCTGGTCGCGCAGGATCTCGCCGAGCTTGTCGATCTGTTTGCGGGCTTCGCTGTTTTCCTGGCCCTGCTGACCGCGCTGCGGGCGGCCCGCCTGCAGGTTGTTCATCATCCGCTGCAATTCCGACAGCATCTGCTGGGCCGCGTCACGATTGCCGGAGCGGGCGAGATTCTCGATCTGGTCCATCATCCGTTCCAGATCCTGCTGGCGCAGGATATTCTGCGCATTCTGGTTCGGTTGCATCGGCGCGTTCTGCATGCGCTCTGCAAGCTCGGTCATATAGTCCTGCATCGCCTTGCGCAGCTCGTCCATCAGCTTCTTGATCTCCGCGTCGGGAGCGTTGCGGTCCAGCGCGTCGGCAAGCTTCTGCTGGGCTTCGCGCAGCTTGCGCTCGGCCAGCGAGAGATCGCCGTCCTCCATGCCGAGGGCAATCTCCCAGAGATATTGGGCCGTATCCTTCAGCGCATCCTCACCCTTTGCGAGCTTCATGCGAGCCAAGGCGGATTCGAGCAGCAGATAGTTGGTGAGCTTGGGGATCGTCTCCTCGGGGCGGATGGTCAGCGCCTCGTTCAGGGCGATCGCCTGCGGCATCTTGCGCGTATCGAGCGCGAAAACCTGCCGCTCCTCGGCGACGGCCGCGGCAAGCGGCTCGTTGAAGGGCCGCGACGGCAGCACCATCTCATGCGGTGGGCTGCGGCCGGTCTGGCCGGCGGCATCCTTGGCGACGAGGGTGATGCGCACGCGCTTGCCGGCAAGCGGATGTTCGGTCAGGTTCCGGCTGGTCACACCCTTGGCGTCGCGGGCGTTGCGGCGGGGGACATCCAGCCGGTACTCCGGCAGCGGATAGAGCGGCGTTGCCGTCGGGTCTGTTTCGACGGGAACGATCTCCGCATGCGCTTCCTGGATGCCGTAATCGTCCTTGACGGTGAAACCGATTTCGAGCGCGCCGTTGACGCTGGGCTTCGGCAGGCCGTCAAAGGCAATCTCAGGCGCCTTGTCGGGGAGCACGTCGAAGCTCCAGCGCCGGCCATTGACCTCGAGTGCACCGTTCTCCTGAAGCTTCATCATATGCGTCTGCGCAACGAGAGCCTGGCTGGCTGGTGCCGCCGTCGGCTGCTCGCTGGCTGATGCCGCGGTCTGCTGCGGCTTGGTATCGGCCTGCACGGCGATATCCTGTGCCTCGCCGTTCGCCTTGCGGAACACGACTTTTTCCGCCGTCTTTCCGCCGCTGACGCGGACAGTGAGGCCTGAAAACTGCGGAATGCCGATCGGCGCCTGCTCGCTGCCGTCAGCCGTCAGATAGATCGGGGCGCGGCCGGTATAGGAAGGCGGCGTCACCCAGGCGTCGATGCGCACTGCCGGATCGCTGACCACCTGCTCGGGTGCTGCCTGCAACGCGTCGCGGATCGAGCCGCCGTTGATCGACAGCGAATAACCGAAGGCAGTGACGAGCAGCAGCGCCGGGACGGCGCGCAACGCGAAACGGTCATGCGCGGCAATATCAGGCCGCGGCAGTCCGGCATCAAGCGCTGCGATCTTTTCGGCCATGCGCGTCTGGTGCTCGCGCCAGAGCGCCCGGCCGAAGGGCGTATCGAAGGCCGGCTCGTCTTCCTGGACGGTGACCGGCTGGTGCGGCAGGCCGTTGCGCTCTTCCAGCATGCGGTCGGCTTCTGCAACCCTCGGCCAGCGCAGGGTGCGGAAGGGGAGGAGCGAGACGAGAAAAGCGCCAGCAAAGGCAATCAGCAGCAAGATGCGCAGCCAGTCCGGCACGCTGCGGAAGAGGCCGAACCAGGAGGCAGAGAGATAAAAGGCGATGACGGACAGTACCGGCATCAAAGGCGGCAGCAGTTGCTCGAAAAAGAGCACGATTCGCGCCAGCAGTCGTTTCGTCGTCACCAGCCGGGCAAGCGAGGGACGATAGGCAAATGCGCCTTTCTTCTGCCGCGAGGGGCTTGTCATCGGTCCGGTCTCCGCGATCTGGCGTTCTGGAACAGAGGGCGCTTCCGGCGATTGCAGGGCAATACGCTCATGAACGAAAGGATAACACTCTTTGTGGCGAAGGCGAGGGCGAGCGGCCGGCAATACCGGCTTTTCACGTTTATTCGCCAAAAAGTGATGGCGACTTAAAGCGCGTCGCGATCTTTCAGATTGCTTCGCGCGCTTTAAATCTTCGTTTTACGCATGTGGTAGTCGCAAAATCGCTGCCCACTTTTGCGCGAAAATCGATCCCGATTTTCGGGCCGATGCGCTAGAACAGGATGATTTTAGGCCGGGTCGGCCTAAAATCTGAATCCTGTTCTACATTCTATAGTGAGAGCATGATGTCGTCCGAAAACCGCTCACACTTTTCGGCATCATGCACTAGTCGAGCCAGGCCGGAACGGAGTCGAGGCTGATCAGTTCGGCATAGGTTCTGCGCGGTCGAATCGTGTGGAAATCGCTGCCCCTGACCAGAACTTCGGGCACCAGCAGGCGGCTGTTATAGGTGCCGGCCTGGACCGCGCCATAGGCGCCGGCGCTGCTGACGGCCACCAGGTCGCCGGGCTTCGGCATCGCCATCTCGCGGTCGAGCGCCAGATAGTCGCCAGTCTCGCAGACGGGGCCGACAACATCGGCGCGGATGCGGGGGGCGTTGGCCGCCGAAATCGTTACCGGCCGGATCTCGTGATAGGCCTCGTAGAGCGTCGGGCGGATGAGATCGTTCATCGCGCCGTCGACGATGACGAAGGTTTTTTCGCCGCCATCCTTCACATACAATACTTCGGTCACGAGGATGCCGGCATTGCCGACGATCAGGCGTCCGGGTTCGGTGATGATCTTGCAGTTTAGACCGCGCAGCTGGTTCTTGACGATTGCCGCATAGGCGTCCGGCAGCGGCGGCGGATTGTTGTCGTCCTTGTAGGGGATGCCGAGGCCGCCGCCGATATCGACGTGATGGATGGTGTGGCCGTCGGCGCGCAGCGTCGCGACAAGGTCGTGCAGTAGCTTGAAGGCGTCGTCGAAGGGCTGCAATTCGGTGATCTGGCTGCCGATATGCATGTCGATGCCGGTGACCTCGATGCCCGGCAGCTTGGCGGCATGGGCATAGATGGCGCGGGCGCGCTCCCAGGAGATGCCGAACTTGTTTTCCTTCTTGCCGGTCGAGATCTTGGAATGCGTCTTTGCATCGACATCAGGGTTGATGCGGAAGGAGACCGGCGCTTTCTTGCCCGCGCTGACGGCGCGCTGATTGAGGATCTCGAGTTCAGGCTCGGATTCGACGTTGAAACAGTAAATGCCGGCTTCGAGAGCGAAATCCATCTCGGATGGGGTCTTGCCGACACCTGAGAACATGATGCGATTTGCCGGGATGTCGGCGGCAAGCGCGCGGCGCAGCTCTCCCTCCGAGACGACGTCGATGCCGGCGCCGAGGCGGCCCAGCGTCTTCAGCACCGCCTGGTTCGAATTCGCCTTCATCGCATAGCAGACCATGGAGTCCATGTCGGCGAAGGCTTCCGAAAAGACGCGGTAATGGCGCTCCAGCGTCGCGGTGGAGTAGACGTAGAAAGGGGTGCCGACCGCCTTGGCGATCTCGGGAACGGGGACGTTCTCCGCATGAAGGACGCCGTCGCGGTACTCGAAATGGTTCACGGGTTTATGCCTTAAAGAAGGGGATCGAGAAGGAAGGGCCTGTCGACGGTTCCCGGCCGTTTCGTCGGCTTGGAAACGTCGCCTTCCTTGGTTGCCGCAGCGCTCGGCGGATCGAGGTCGCCCTTGCGCCCGCATCCGGCAACGGCAAGGCCGATGACGGCGAGAACCGCCGTCAGGCGGACGAGGTGCGGCAAGCTCTTCATGAATATCCTCTTCTGCGGCATGTGATGGCATCATTCATATCGAATAATGGACATCTTCATAGCGAAGTTTATCCGCCTTGTGCACCCTGATTGTTGGCGGTCTTTGCGCGCTCCGCAGGAAGGGCGCGGCGGCTTTTCGCCACGCTTGGTATCTCTTAGTTGCGGGCGCGCCAGAAGGCGATCTGCCTGCGCACTTCGGACGGCGCGGTGCCGCCGAAGCTCTTGCGACTGGCGACCGAGGCCTCGACGGTCAGCACGTCGTAGACCTTGTCGGTGATGTCGGGATGGATCGCCTGCAGATCGGAGAGCGGCAGCTCGGCAAGGTCGCAGCCTTTGCTTTCGGCGAGTGCGACGGCGCGGCCAGTGACGTGATGGGCGTCGCGGAAGGGAAGGCCCGCTTCACGCACCAGCCAGTCGGCAAGATCGGTCGCCGTCGAATAGCCGGAGCCGGCCGCCGCCTTCATGCGCGCGGTATTGACGGTCATATCGCGCACCATGCCGGTCATGGCGGCAATTGCCAGTTCCAGACTCTCGGCGGCGTCGAAGACCTGTTCCTTGTCTTCCTGCATGTCCTTGGAATAGGCGAGCGGCAGGCCCTTCATGATCGTCAGCAGCGCCACCAGCGAGCCGTTGATGCGGCCGGTCTTGGCGCGCACCAGTTCGGCCGCATCCGGGTTCTTCTTCTGCGGCATGATCGACGAGCCGGTCGAGAAGGCGTCGGAGAGACGCACGAAACCGAATTGCGGGGTCGACCATATGACGATCTCTTCCGCCAGACGCGATAGATGCATTCCCGCAATCGCCGCGATCGACAGGAATTCGATGGCGAAATCGCGGTCGGAGACCGTATCGATGGAGTTGCGGGTCGGCTCGCGGAAACCGAGCGCCTTGGCCGTCATGTGGCGGTCGATCGGATAGCCGGTGCCGGCAAGTGCGGCGGCACCGATCGGGCTTTCATCCAGATGCTCGATGGCGTGGCGCACACGCGAGCGATCGCGGCCGAACATTTCGACATAGGCCATGCAGTGATGGCCGAAGGTAACGGGCTGGGCTGCCTGCAGATGGGTGAAGCCCGGCATGACGCTTTCGGCATGTTCTTCGGCGCGGTCGAGGAAAGCCGCGATCAGGCCGGTCAGCATCTGCTCGGTCTTCTGCAGCTCTTCCTTCACCCAGAGACGGAAGTCGAGCGCCACCTGATCATTGCGCGACCGGGCGGTGTGCAACCGGCCGGCCGCCGGTCCGATCAATGTCGCCAGGCGTGCTTCGACATTCATATGGATGTCTTCGAGCTGACGCGAGAATTCGAAATTGCCGCTTTCGATCTCTGACAGGATCGTGTTTAGCCCGTGAACGATCTTGACCTTATCTTCGGCGGAAATGATCCCCTGATGGGCGAGCATTGTCGCATGGGCAATCGAACCGCGGATATCCTGCGCGAATAGCTTCTTGTCGAAACCGATCGAGGCATTTATCTCCTCCATGATCGCGTCCGGGCCGGAGGCGAAGCGACCGCCCCACATCTGGTTGGAGGATTTGGTGTCCGTGGTGTCGTCGGCCATGAAGGTGTCCGCCTTGAGGATGCATGTCCAGGAGAATGAAATGACGACAAGAAAACCCCTCGGGCTGCCATCCCTGAAATGGATCGCGATGGCCGCCGTTGCGGGTGTCGTTGCCGGTGCGGCAGCGGTATACGTGAAGGAGACGGGGATTGGCAATGGCGGCGGCGAAACGGCGTCAGCCGAATGCAAGCTTGCGAGGGATCGCGTCGCCAGCGTCACACCACTGATGAAGGGACAGGTGGCCGCCATGGTCGCCGCCTATGAGCCGCGCAAACTGACCGCAGTCTCCTTCAACGGACCGGACGGCAAGCCGCTGACGCTCGATCATTTCGCCGGCAAGACCGTGCTTCTCAATCTCTGGGCGACATGGTGCGTTCCCTGCCGCGAGGAGATGCCGGCGCTGAACGCGCTCGAGAAGGAGATGGGCAGCGACAGGTTCCAGGTGGTGCCGGTCAACATCGATACCGGCGACGACGAGAAGCCGAAGACCTTCCTCACCGAGATCGGCGTCGATGCGCTGCAGCTCTATCGCGACAATACGATTTCGGTGTTCAACAATCTGAAGAAAGAGGGCCTCGCCATGGGGCTGCCGGTGACGCTGTTGATCGATGACAAGGGATGCCTGATTTCAGCAATGAACGGGCCGGCTGCCTGGGACAGCGAGGATGCCAAGGCGCTGATCAAGGGCGCGATCGGGTCGTAGCGCCGCGGGCGCTGATGAGGATGCTTCGAGCAGCAGAAGTTTATCGCGTCGGGACCGGCACTTCACCGCGATAGTCATAGAAGCCGCGGCCGGACTTTCGTCCGAGCCAGCCGGCTTCGACATATTTCACCAGCAGCGGGCAGGGACGATATTTCGAGTCCGCCAGGCCGTCATGCAGCACCTGCATGATCGAGAGGCAGGTGTCGAGGCCGATGAAATCGGCAAGCTGCAGCGGTCCCATCGGATGGTTGGCGCCGAGCTTCATCGCCGTATCGATGGCGTCGACCGTGCCGACGCCCTCATAGAGCGTGTAGATCGCTTCGTTGATCATCGGCAGCAGGATGCGGTTGACGATGAAGGCCGGGAAATCCTCGGCGACGGTGATGGTCTTTTCCAGCGTGCCGACGAATTGCTTGGCGGCGGAAAAGGTCTTCTCGTCGGTGGCGATGCCGCGCACCAGTTCAACCAGCTTCATCACCGGCACCGGGTTCATGAAATGTATGCCCATGAAGCGCTCGGGGCGGTCGGTGGCGGCAGCAAGCCGGGTGATGGACAGGGAAGAGGTGTTGGTGGCAAGCAGTGCTTCCGGCTTCAGGACCGGACAGACCTGCGTATAGATCTTGCGCTTGACCGTTTCATCCTCGGTGGCGGCCTCGATGACGAGATCGGAGGGGGCGAGATCATTGACATCGGACGAGCCTGTGATGAGCGACAAGGTCGACTTGCGCTCCTCTTCGGTCATCTTGCCGTTCGTCACCAGCCGGGCCAGGTTGCCGTTGATGGTGGCAAGACCGGATTCGATGCGGTCCTGCGAGAGATCGTAAATGTGAACCCTGTAACCTGCGGCGGCCGAAACATGCGCGATGCCGCAGCCCATCTGGCCGGCACCGATAATACCAATATTCTTCAACACCGCATTCATCTCCAAACCCCCGCACGGCATTCGCCCCCGCGCCGCCGCATTTTTCTAGCAATGCTGCCGGACGAAGGATCGCCCGGCAGCAGTAGTAGCCCGATAAAAGATAATTTTCCAGTCATTCGCAAGTGCGAAAGAAAAGCATTTGACGCGGTCAGAGCGCCTTTTCCAATTCCGGCAGGGCGTCGAAGAGATCGGCGACCAATCCGTAGTCGGCGACCTGGAAGATCGGCGCCTCCTCGTCCTTGTTGATGGCGACGATGACCTTCGAATCCTTCATGCCGGCCAGATGCTGGATGGCGCCTGAAATGCCGCAGGCAATGTAGAGCTGCGGCGCCACCACCTTGCCGGTCTGGCCGACCTGCCAGTCGTTCGGGGCATAGCCGGCATCGACGGCGGCTCTGGATGCGCCGACGGCAGCACCGAGCTTATCGGCAAGCGGCAGGATAACTTCCTTGAACTTCTCCGCCGAGCCGAGTGCGCGGCCGCCGGAGATGATGATCTTCGCTGACGTCAGTTCCGGCCGGTCGGAGGCCGACAGCGCGTCCCTGACGAAGGTCGAAAGCCCCGGATCGGAAACCGCCGGGATTGCCTCGATCGTTGCCGAACCACCTTCCGGTGCAGAGGCGAAGGAAGCGGTGCGCACGGTGATCACCTTCTTGGCATCGCTCGCCTGCACCGTCTGGATGGCATTGCCGGCATAGATCGGCCGCTTGAAGGTATCGGACGAGATCACCTCGATGATCTCGGAGACCTGGGCGACATCGAGAAGAGCGGCGACGCGCGGCAGCACGTTCTTGCCGACCGAGGTGGCAGCCGAGACAATGGTATCGTAGCTACCCGCCAGCGAAACGATCAGGTCGGCCAGCGGTTCGGCCAGATTGTTGGCGAGTTCGTCGCTTTCGGCCAGCAGCACCTTGGAGACGCCGGCAAGCTTGGCCGCCTGTTCGGCAGCAGCCTTGGCAGCCTTGCCGGCGACGAGCACATGCACGTCGCCGCCGATCTTGGTGGCTGCCGTCAGCGTCTTGGCGGTCTGATCAGACAGGCTGGCATTGTCGTGGTCAGCCAGAAGAAGAATGGTCATGATGATGGCTCCTGTTCCCAGCTGATTACAGCACGCCGGCTTCGTTTTTGAGCTTGTCGATCAATTCGGCGACCGACTTGACCTTGACGCCGGCCTTGCGGCCCGACGGCTCCTCGGTCTTCAGCACTTTCAGGCGTGGCGTGGTCGAGACACCGAAATCATCAGGGCTCTTCTTGTCGAGCGGCTTCTTCTTCGCCTTCATGATATTCGGCAGCGAGGCATAACGCGGTTCGTTCAAGCGCAGATCGGTGGTCACAACAGCCGGCAGCTTGATCTCGATCGTCTGCAGGCCGCCATCGACTTCGCGGGTCACCTGAGCCTTGCCATCCCCGATCTCGATCTTCGAGGCGAAGGTCGCTTGGGCAGTTCCGAGCAGTGCTGCCAGCATCTGGCCGGTCTGGTTCGAATCGTCGTCGATTGCCTGTTTGCCGACGATGATCAGCCCGGGCTGTTCGGCATCGGCGACAGCCTTCAAGATCTTGGCGACGGTGAGCGGCTCGATCTGATCGTCGGTCTCGACCAGGATCGCCCGGTCGGCACCCATGGCAAGGGCCGTCCGCAGCGTCTCTTCGG
>NZ_JACCEZ010000025.1:0-3972 GCF_013416305.1 Rhizobium sp. WYCCWR 11128 | reverse complement strand
CCGTTCTCGACGGTGGCGTTGAGCAGGTTCATCGCCGGCGATCCCATGAAGTCGGCGACGAAGATGTTGGAAGGGCTGTTATAGATCTCGGCCGGCGTGCCGAACTGCTGCAGCACGCCGTCCTTCAGCACGGCGATCTTGGTCGCCAGCGTCATCGCCTCGATCTGGTCGTGGGTGACATAGACGAAGGTGGTGCCCATGCGCTGATGCAGCCGCTTGATCTCGGTGCGCATGTCGACCCGCAGCTTGGCGTCGAGATTGGAGAGCGGCTCGTCGAACAGGAAGACCTGCGGATTGCGCACCAGCGCCCTTCCCATGGCGACACGCTGGCGCTGGCCGCCGGAGAGCTGGCTCGGCTTGCGGTCGAGCAGATGGCCGATCTGCAGCATGTCGGAGACTTGGGCGATCGCCCTGGCGCGCTCCTCCTTCGGCACGCCGCGAATCTCCATGCCGAAGGCGATGTTGCCGGCCACCGTCATGTTCGGATAGAGCGCATAGGACTGGAACACCATGGCGATGTCGCGCTTGGAGGGATGCAGCCCGCTGATGTCGCGCCCGTCGATCTTGATATCGCCTGAGGTGATCGTCTCCAGCCCGGCAATGGTGTTGAGCAGCGTGGACTTGCCGCAGCCGGACGGGCCGACCAGCACGAGAAAGCCGCCCTTTTCGAGTTCGAGGTCGATCCCCTTGAGAATGTCGACGGCGCCGAAGCGCTTTTTGAGACCGGAGATTTCGAGGAAGGCCATGGATTACCCTTTGACAGCGCCCGCCATCAGACCGCGCACGAAGTAGCGGCCGGCGAGGATATAGACGAGGAGCGTCGGCACGGCTGCGATCATCGCCGCCGCCATGTTGACATTGTATTCGACCACCCCGGTCGAGGTGTTGACGACATTGTTCAGCGCCACCGTCATCGGCATGGTGTCACCGGTGCCGGCGTAAGCCGAGGCAAACAGGAAGTCGTTCCAGATGTTGGTGAACTGGTAGATCACGGTGACGACGATGATCGGCAGCGAGTTCGGCAGCATGATGCGGCGGAAGATCTGGAAGAAGCTGGCGCCATCGACCTGGGCGGCCCTGACCAGCTCGGTCGGAAAGGCCTCGTAGAAATTGCGGAAGAACAGCGTCGTGAAGCCCAAGCCATAGACGACATGGACGAAGACCAGATTGACGGTCGGATTGCCGAAGCCGAAGTTGAAGCCCGTGGCGTTCTGCAGCGTCATGCCGAAGCGGCCGAGGGAGCCCAGGATCGTTGCCATCGGCAAAAGCACCGACTGGAACGGGATGAAGCAGGCAAACAGCATCAGCCCGAACACCAGCGTGTGGCCGGGAAAGCGCCATTTGGTCAGCACATAACCGTTCAGCGCCCCCATGATGGTGGAGATTGCCACTGCCGGCACCACCATCTTGATCGAGTTCCAGAAGTAGCCCTTGATGCCGGCGCAGGTGAGCCCGACGCAGGTCTCGCCCCAGGCCTTGATCCAGGGATCGAAGGTCGGCGATTGCGGCAGCGCCAGCATGTTGCCGTTCTGGATCTCGTCCATGGTCTTGAACGAGGTGGTCAGCATGACGAAGAGCGGCATCAGATAGAGGACGGCAAAGATCAGCAGCAGGCCGTAGATGACGGCGCGGCCGATCCAGCGGGTGTTATTGCTGTTCTGCGCCCTGTCGGCTGCCGGTGAGATGACCGCACTCATCGCGCCTTCTCCTTCAGTTCGGAATAGAGATAGGGCACGATGATCGCCGAGATCGTCATCAGCATGATGATGGCGCTGGCCGAGCCGACGGCCATCTCGTTGCGCTTGAAGGTGTATTCATACATGAAGTTCGACGGCAGCCAGGCCGAGCCGCCGGGGCCGCCCGAGGTCAGCGCCACCACGAGGTCGTAGGACTTGATCGCCATATGGGCGAGCACGATGAAGGCCGACAGAAAGATCGGCCGCAAGAGCGGAATGACGATGCGCCGATAGAGCTGGAATGGCGAGGCGCCATCGATCTGCGCTGCCTTCATGATCTCGCCGTCGATGCCGCGCAGACCCGCCAGGAACATCGCCATGACGAAGCCGGACGCCTGCCAGACGCCGGCGATGACGACGGTGTAGATGACGAAGTCCTTGTTCTTGATCCAGTCGAAGTGGAAGCTCGTCCAGCCAAAATGGTGCAGCGTCTGTTCCAGCCCGAGGCCGGGATCGAGGAACCATTTCCAGGCAACGCCTGTCACAATGAAGGAGAGCGCCATCGGATAGAGGAAGATCGGCCGCAACACGCTCTCGCCGCGGATCTTCTGGTCGAGCAGGATGGCCAGGAACAGACCGAGCACCAGGCAGATACCGATATAGAGGAAGCCGAAGATCGCCATGTTGGTGATCGAGGTGTACCAGGAAGACGGCGGATCGCTCTCGAAGGTCCAGCGCCACAGCCGCTGATAAGCGCGTGCTCCGGTCAGCGCATAGGAGGGAAAGGTCTTGGAATTGGTGAAGGAGAGATAGGCCGTCCAGACGATGAAGCCGTAGACGAAGATGATGGTGATGACGAAGCTCGGCGCCAAGACGATCTTCGGCAGCGCATCCTGCAGCCGGCCACGAATGGATGCTCTTGTCCCGCGCGTTGTGATCGCGGGTTCTGTTGTCGCAACGGTGCTCATGGAATGTCATCTCCTCCCCACAATCGGCCCTGCATGATCGTCCGGGCATGATTGTCCGCGCATGATCGGCGCGGAGCCTGAAGCTTCCCCGCGGAGCACGCGGGGAAGCATTGTCATCACACGTGATCTCAGCGGGCGTCGTCGATCGCCTGGACGAGCTGCTTGACGGCTTCGTCAGAGGTCTTGATCTGGCCGTGGACGAACTTCGAGACGACATCCTTGTAGGCATTGGCGATGGCCGGCGGTGCGCCATAGCCTTGCGCCAGCGAACCGAACAGCGTGCCGCCTTCGTTGGCTGCCTTCAGGTCGGCGATGCCCTTCTTGCCGCAGGCGTCGAAGTCGGTATCGGGAACGTCGGTACGAGCCGGCACCGAACCCTTGACGACGTTGAAGGCCGACTGGAAGCTCTTCGACAGCGTTGCGGTTGCCAGCGCCACCTGGGCGGCCTTGCGGTCATCAGGGACGTTGAACATGCCGAACATGTCGGAGTTGTAGACCACGCTGCCGTCGGTGCCGGGGAAGCGGTAGCACAGGAAGTCCGTATCCGGCGTCTTCTTGGCGGCGACGAATTCGCCCTTGGCCCAGTCGCCCATCACCTGCACCAGCGCGTCACCCTTGATGACCATGGCGGTCGCCAGGTTCCAGTCACGGCCCGAGAAGTTCGGGTCGACATATTTGATGATCGTCGCCAGATTGTCGAAGGACTTCTTCATCGTGTCGGACTTCAGCGATTCATCGTCGAGGTCGTTGAAGGCCTTCTTGTAGAACTCCGGACCGCCGGTCGACAGCACGATGGAATCGAACATCGTCGCTTCCTGCCAGTTCTGGCCGCCAAGGGCGAGCGGGATCACGCCTGCAGCCTTCGCCTTGTCGAGCAGCGCGATCAGCTCGTCGAAGGTCTTCGGCTGAGTGCCGCCGATCTTGTCCATCACAGCCTTGTTGATCCACAGCCAGTTGACCGAGTGGACGTTGACCGGGGCTGCAACCCACTTGCCGTCATAGACCGAGAACTTCTGCAGGGCTGCCGGAACCGACTTGTCCCAGCCTTCCTTCTTCGCCGTCTCCGTCAGATCGCCCATGACGCCGGCCTGGGCATAATCGAGCACGGTATAACCGAGCATCTGCGAGGCTGTCGGATAGGTGCCGGCCGCAACCATCGCCTTCAGCGCCGTCATCGCCGCATCGCCACCACCGCCGGCAACAGGAACGTCCTTCCAGGCAAAACCTTCCTTCGAAAGATCCTGCTTCAAGACGTTCAAAGCCGCAGCCTCGCCGCCAGACGTCCACCAGTGCAGCATCTGCACTTCCTTGACGTCAGCGGCGTGGGC
>NZ_JACCEZ010000024.1:0-2500 GCF_013416305.1 Rhizobium sp. WYCCWR 11128 | reverse complement strand
GTATAATGGGTCAACGACTTAGTGTAACAAGCAAGCTTAAGCCGGTAGGTGTAGGCGAAGCGAAAGCGAGTCTGAATAGGGCGATTTAGTTTGTTGCATTAGACCCGAAACCGAGTGATCTAGCCATGAGCAGGTTGAAGGTTGGGTAACACCAACTGGAGGACCGAACCCGCATCTGTTGCAATAGATTGGGATGACTTGTGGCTAGGGGTGAAAGGCCAATCAAACTCGGAAATAGCTGGTTCTCCGCGAAATCTATTTAGGTAGAGCGTCGAGCGAATACCCCCGGGGGTAGAGCACTGGATGGGCTATGGGGACTCACCGTCTTACTGATCCTAACCAAACTCCGAATACCGGGGAGTACTACTCGGCAGACACACGGCGGGTGCTAACGTCCGTCGTGAAAAGGGCAACAACCCTAACCTCCAGCTAAGGTCCCCAAGTCATGGCTAAGTGGGAAAGGATGTGAGGATCCCAAAACAACCAGGATGTTGGCTTAGAAGCAGCCATCATTTAAAGAAAGCGTAACAGCTCACTGGTCTAAATAAGGGTCTTTGCGCCGAAAATGTAACGGGGCTGAAGCCATGCACCGAAGCTGAGGATGTGTAGCAATACACGTGGTAGCGGAGCGTTCCGTAAGCTGATGAAGGGAGACCCGTGAGGGCTCCTGGAGGTATCGGAAGTGCGAATGTTGACATGAGTAACGATAAAGAGGGTGAGAGACCCTCTCGCCGAAAGACCAAGGGTTCCTGCTTAAAGTTAATCTGAGCAGGGTTAGCCGGCCCCTAAGGCGAGGCAGAAATGCGTAGTCGATGGGAACCACGTTAATATTCGTGGGCCTGGTGGTAGTGACGGATTGCACAAGTTGTTCATTCTTATTGGATTGGATGGGCAGCGGAGCGGTTCCAGGAAATAGCTCCACCGTATAGACCGTACCCGAAACCGACACAGGTGGTCAGGTAGAGTATACCAAGGCGCTTGAGAGAACTATGTTGAAGGAACTCGGCAAATTGCACGCGTAACTTCGGAAGAAGCGTGACCCCATGCTAGGCAACTATTATGGGGTGGCACAGACCAGGGGGTAGCGACTGTTTATCAAAAACACAGGGCTCTGCGAAGTCGCAAGACGACGTATAGGGTCTGACGCCTGCCCGGTGCTGGAAGGTTAAGAGGAGAGGTGCAAGCTTTGAATCGAAGCCCCAGTAAACGGCGGCCGTAACTATAACGGTCCTAAGGTAGCGAAATTCCTTGTCGGGTAAGTTCCGACCTGCACGAATGGCGTAACGACTTCCCCGCTGTCTCCAACATAGACTCAGTGAAATTGAATTCCCCGTGAAGATGCGGGGTTCCTGCGGTCAGACGGAAAGACCCCGTGCACCTTTACTATAGCTTTACACTGGCATTCGTGTCGGCATGTGTAGGATAGGTGGTAGGCTTTGAAGCGGGGACGCCAGTTTCCGTGGAGCCATCCTTGAAATACCACCCTTATCGTCATGGATGTCTAACCGCGGCCCGTTATCCGGGTCCGGGACAGTGTATGGTGGGTAGTTTGACTGGGGCGGTCGCCTCCGAAAGAGTAACGGAGGCGCGCGATGGTGGGCTCAGACCGGTCGGAAATCGGTCGTCGAGTGCAATGGCATAAGCCCGCCTGACTGCGAGACTGACAAGTCGAGCAGAGACGAAAGTCGGTCATAGTGATCCGGTGGTCCCGCGTGGAAGGGCCATCGCTCAACGGATAAAAGGTACGCCGGGGATAACAGGCTGATGACCCCCAAGAGTCCATATCGACGGGGTTGTTTGGCACCTCGATGTCGGCTCATCGCATCCTGGGGCTGGAGCAGGTCCCAAGGGTTTGGCTGTTCGCCAATTAAAGCGGTACGTGAGCTGGGTTCAGAACGTCGTGAGACAGTTCGGTCCCTATCTGCCGTGGGTGTAGGAATATTGACAGGATCTGTCCCTAGTACGAGAGGACCGGGATGGACATATCTCTGGTGGACCTGTTGTCCTGCCAAGGGCATAGCAGGGTAGCTACATATGGACGGGATAACCGCTGAAGGCATCTAAGCGGGAAACCCACCTGAAAACGAGTATTCCCTATCAGAGCCGTGGAAGACGACCACGTTGATAGGCCGGGTGTGGAAGTGCGGCAACGCATGAAGCTTACCGGTACTAATAGCTCGATCGGCTTGATCGTTCTCATTGACTATGCTCATCTCAAGGCGACCGCAAAGCGGTCGTCCTGACAAGGCGAAGGCGCCAGCCTTTGCCCGGTCCCGGCGAACACGAAGTGTTCGTCCGGTTGGAGCTCTAAAACGTGTTCAAAAACGAAGTCATAGGACTTCACCAGCTTCTCAAAACATATAGTTGCGCTTTGCCGACCTGGTGGTTATGGCGGGGTGGCTGCACCCGTTCCCTTTCCGAACACGGCCGTGAAACGCCCCTGCGCCCATGGTACTTCGTCTTAAGACGCGGGAGAGTAGGTCGCTGCCAGGTCTGCAAA
>NZ_JACCEZ010000023.1:0-9245 GCF_013416305.1 Rhizobium sp. WYCCWR 11128 | reverse complement strand
GCCAGGGGGCTGCGCCCGGGGGGGGGCGGAAACGGCAAGGATTCCGATCCCGGGGGCGGCGGGGGCGGGGGCGGGGGAAGCGGCGGCGGTTTTCACAAGCGCAGCGAGCCTGTGAATTTCGCCGCCAGCCTCTCGCGCGGCATGGCGGCGGTACGGCGCAACATGGTGGTCGTCATGATGTTCACGATCGCCATCAACGTCCTTCTGCTGGCAATCCCGCTCTATCTATTCCAGATATCCGATCGTGTGCTGACCAGCCGCTCCGTCGACACGCTCGTCATGCTCTCGATCGCCGTGCTTGGCGCCGTGCTGCTGCAGGCCTTCATGGATTCGGTGCGCCGCTTCATCCTGATGCGCACCGCGGTGGAGCTCGAAGTACAGCTCGGCGCGCCGATCCTCAGCGCTGCAGCCAGGGCATCGCTGCATGGCAGCGGCAAGGACTATCAGACGCTGCAGGATCTGCAGCTGCTGCGCGGCTTCCTGACATCAGGCACGCTGATCGCATTTCTCGATGCGCCGCTGATGCCGTTCTTCGTGGTGGTCGTCTATTTCGTGCATCCGCATCTCGGCATCATCATCATGGTCTGCTGCGCGGTGCTTTTCGTCATCGCCTATCTGAACCAGAAATTCACCGCCCGGCAATTCGCCGAATCCAACGGCTATCTCAGCCGGGCGAATTTCCATCTCGATTCCATGTCTCGCAATTCGCAGATCATCAACGCAATGGCGATGATCCCCGAGGCCGTGAAGATGTGGGGCCGGGAAACGGCAGGCTCGCTGAAGTCGCAAGTCGAGGCACAGGACCGCAATATCATCTTCTCCGGCATATCGAAGGCCTGCCGGATGATCACCCAGGTCACTCTGCTCGGCTGGGGCGCGCATCTGTCGCTCTCCGGCGAGCTGACGGGCGGCATGGTGATTGCGGCCTCGATCATCTCGGGACGCGCGCTGGCGCCAATCGAAGGCGCCATCGAAGGCTGGAACCAGTTCAACCGGTCGGCAGGCGCCTATGGCAGGATCAAGGGACTGCTCTTGAATTCCCCGTTGAACTTCCCGCGCCTGCGTCTTCCCAATCCCGAAGGCCGACTCGATGTCGAACGCATTCTCTTCGTGCCGCCACCGCAAAAGAAGGTCATTCTCAACGGCATCTCCTTCTCGCTCAAGAAGGGGGAATCGCTTGCGATCATCGGCAATTCCGGGTCCGGCAAGACGACGCTCGGCAAGATGCTCGTCGGCTCGATCGTCCCGACATCGGGAAATGTGCGCCTCGACCTGATGGATCTGCGCAACTGGGACCAGCGCCAGTTCGGCGAAAGCATCGGCTATCTGCCGCAGGATGTGCAGCTTTTTCCCGGCACGATCAAGGCTAATATCTGCCGTATGCGCGACGACGTCGACGATCACCAGATCTACGAGGCCGCGGTGCTGGCCGACGTGCACGAACTCATCGCAGGCTTCCCGCAGGGCTACGAAACCATCGTGGCGGCCGATGGCGCTCCGCTTTCGGGCGGCCAGAAGCAGCGCATCGCGCTGGCCCGCGCCTTCTTCGGCAATCCCAAATTCGTGGTCCTCGACGAGCCGAATTCGAACCTCGATACCCAGGGCGAGGCAGCACTAGCCAAGGCGCTGATTCACGCCAAGAAGCAGGGCATCACCACCGTCACCATTACCCAGCGCCCGGCTCTTCTCCAATGCGTCGACAAGATCCTCGTGCTCAAGGAGGGTACCGTCGCCATGTTCGGGGAAAGGATCGAGGTGCTGCAGGCGCTTTCCAAGAACAACGGCAATAACGGTCAACAAGCACCGCGCATTGAGGGATGAACGACATGGGACGGAAAAATCGGGAGACGACCGGTCCGGTGCAGCTCGAGTGGTATAGCGATGTGCCGCGCTCGATCCGTGTACACAGCATTGTCGGATTAACGGTTCTCTTCACCTCGTTCGGCGGCTTCGGCTTCTGGGCGGCGACGGCGCCGCTCGCCTCCGCCGTTATCGCGCAGGGAAGCTTCGTCGCGACCGGCAACAACAAGATCATCCAGCATCTGGAAGGCGGCATCATCAAGGAGATGCGCGTCAGCGAAGGCGATACGGTCAAGGAAGGCGACATCCTGCTGACCCTCGATCCCACAGCATCCCGTTCAAACGAGCGGATGCTGCAGCTTCGCCGCCTGCGCCTTGAAGCCGTTGTCGCCAGGCTCCGTGCCGAAGCGCAGGGCCTGCGCGAATTCCAGCTTCCCGATATCGTGACGAAGGAGGCCGGAGATCCTGATATCAACGCGATCATCCAGAGCCAGAACGTCGTCTTCCACAGCAAGCAGATCAAGCTTGAAGAGCAGCTCAATCTGATCGGGAAGAACATCGCATCGCTCGAATTCCGGTTCGTCGGCTATAGGGGCCAGCGAGAATCCTTCGAAAGGCAGCTGTCGCTGCTGACCGAGGAACGCGACTCCAAGGCTCGGCTGGTCAAGGTCGGCTATATGCGCAAGACGGATCTGCTGGCAATCGAGCGGGCGATCGCCGATGCGATGGGCGACATTGCTCGACTGAACGGCGAGCTCAACGAGAGCGAGGCGGAGATCGCCAAATTCCGCCAGGAAGCCGTCATCGCCGTCAACTCCAACAAGCAGGCGGCACTCGATGCGCTCGAGACCGCCGAAACCGATCTGGACAGTGTGCGCGAACAGATGCGCGAGGCCGCCGGCGTGCTCGAACGCACCACTATCCGTTCGCCGGTGTCGGGCACGGTGGTGCGCTCCTATTTTCACACAGCCGGCGGTGTCATCACGACAGGAAAGCCGATCATGGAGATCCTGCCGTCGCATGTGCCGCTGATCCTGGAAGCGAAGGTGCTGCGCACTTCGATCGACCAGTTGCATGAGGGAGAAACGGCCTCGATCCGCCTCACGGCGCTCAACCGGCGCACGACCCCTGTTCTGCAGGGCAAGGTCTTTTACGTCTCAGCCGATTCGATCGAGGAAAATGCGGGTGCTTCGGTCAAGGACGTCTATATCGTCCGCGTCGGAATACCCGATTCCGAGATTGCGCGGGTGCACAATTTCCATCCCGTTCCCGGAATGCCGGCCGAAGTGCTGATTCAGACGTCGGAACGCACCTTCTTCGAATATCTGAGCAAACCGATCACCGACAGCATGTCCCGGGCTTTCAAGGAGCGCTGATCGCTCGCGATCCGGCACGGGCGGTCCGGTAAATATGACGGACTTGCCGTTGTTCTGATGTAATGTCCACATGTCATCCCTCGAGGGATGGATCCCCTCCGGGGAGAAAGGGTCAAGCATGGCGGCGATGTCCGATGTCCTGCTGCGGGTCGGCCGCCTGAACTATGTCTGGACGAACACCGAAAGCCTGCTGATCTACATCATCGCCCATCTTCTCCGGGTCGAAAAGGATGCAGCAATCGTCGTGTTCCTGACGCTCAACACCACGCGCGCCCGGATCGATCTCATCGAACGGCTGTCCAAGCTCGCTTCGACCTCCCCTTCCGACCGCAAGGCGATCCTTTCAGCCATGTCGCGGCTGAAGAAGGAATCCAAGATCCGCAACAAGTACAATCACTGCATCTATTCCTTCGACGAAAAGGGAGAGATCTCGAGTACGCAGCTGATGCGGCTCGTCGAGGACGACAAGCAAATCCGCTACGGCAAGATCGAACAGATGGACGCGCGCGAGCTCGACCTTCTGGAAAAGTCGATCGCCGAGATCGTCGCCATCAGCCGGACGCTCTGGGCCTTCATCCATGCGAGCCCGCGGATCTCCGGCGAGCTCTGATCTAATCCTTATGTACTCATGTTCTCAAAACCGCCGCACACTTTCGGGCGAGGTCCGTTGAAGCGCAGCATCCTTCAGGACCCGTTGTGCTCTATCGCTTTGAATCTGCGCATCATTATCACCAAAACCGATTGCGATTTCGGGTTATGCGCCGGCTCAGGACTAATCCCATTTAGGCCACTTAAATCATCCGGACGGTTTATTTGAAGATCGTTGTTTCCCATTAGAATGAAACCTCCCGAGTGACGTATGGGGTATTGGGGGGGCGGACATGCGCATAGATATCATCGACACCATTGCGGGGTTCGAGGCGGTACGCGAGAACTGGGATCAGGTCTTCCTGGAAGATCCCGACGCGCAGCATTTTCTCTCCTGGATATGGCTGAAGAACTATCTCTCCCGCCGACGCCGCTGGTTCATCCTCGCCCTTCGCGAACGCGATCCCGAAGCACCCTATGTTGCCTTCTTTCCGCTGCGCCTCATCACGCATCTGAACGAGAAGACCGGGCTCTTCTACGACGAGATCATCATGGCAGGGAATTTTGCGGCCGATTATACCGGCTTCATCGTCAGACCGGACTACGAGCATCACGCCATTGCCGGCTTTGCTTCGTTTCTCAAACATCAGAACTGGACCGACCTGAAGCTCGAATATTTCAGCGGCCCTGCTGGCCGGCGCGAGAAGATGATCGAGGCGCTGCAGGGGCCGGACGTGATGTTTCGCGACAGCTCGCCCAAGAACAGTGAGAATATCGACAATACGATTTGCCCGATCGTCCCTCTGCCGGCAAGCTTCGCCGACTATCTCGAACAGCGCATGAGCAGCCAGACGCGCCAGAAGCTCCGGCGGTTCCTGCGCAAGGTCGAAGGCGACGATGTTTACCGGATCACGATGGCAACCGCCGAGACCATTGATCGGGACCTGGACATCCTCTTCAATCTCTGGCGGATCAAGTGGAGTGCCCGCAAGGGCACGGAGCGGACCGAGCGGCTGATCATCACCACACGCGAAATGCTGATGGACAACTTCAACTGCGGCAATCTCGAGGTGCCGGTCTTTTGGCATGGCGACCAGCCGCTCGGCGCGCTGGCGAATATCGTCGACCGGCAGAAGAAGGCGATCCTCTTTTATATCACCGGCCGCGACGAGAACTGGAAGACGCCGTCTCCCGGTCTCATCCTGCATGGCTACTGCATCCGGCGGGCGATCGAGCACGGCTTCAAGACCTATGACTTCCTGCGCGGAAACGAACCCTACAAGTACATGTTCGGGGCGGAGGAAAGGCGGATCAGTTGCACCCTGTTCCGCACCCGCAACGGCCAGAATCTGCATGGCGTGCTCAACCCGCGCAGCATCCGTTTCGTCTATGAACAGGCGCTCGACATGTACCGCAACGGAGCCCGCAGCAAGGCGGAGATCGCCTTCAACCAGGTCCTGCAATCGGCTCCAGGTCATACCGGCGCGGAATTCGGGCTCGCCAATCTGCTGTTCGACCGCGGCAAGCTGACGGAGGCACTGGCTGCCTACAAGGTTCTCGTCGAGCAAGCGCCCGATCCGACACCGATTCAAATGCGGCTTGGCGACACGCAGCTTGCGCTACATCAATATGACCAGGCCGCTGAGACTTTCCGGCGGGTCGGCGAAATCGGGCCGCATCTTATCCAGGCACATTACAAGCGCGGCATCGCCCTTGCGGCCAGCAAACGGCTGGCCGAGGCGGAGGCCGTCTTCGCCGCGATCCAGGACGTGCATTCGGACGATCCGACTGCACTCGATTATGCCGCCAAGGCGGGTGTTGCCCTCGAACGCCTGCGCTCGATCGCCGAGCCCGCCGCTGGCAAGACGGACGTCGTGCCGGAGACCATCGCCCGCTGGAACCGGGGACGGCAACTCAGCGAGCGACGCCGACCACGTCTGCATTGACGTGGCTTTGCCATAGTGCGGAAATGCGGTCCGGCGGCTCAGGGACGCGCAATCACCATGCTCTTTGATTTTGAGCTGCAATCGTTGCTAAAAGAAAGCGCGAGCCTATTTTTGCAACTCCTCAGTGAGAAGTCATGCAGACGAATGCAGACGGCGCCGAAAGGGAACGGCTTCTGGCCATTCTCGATTTCTGGCACAAGATCGAGTTCTTCATTCCTTACGATCTCTCCAGTCGTATCGCCTCAGGTGAAGGCCGAACTGTTTTCTGGCTGCATGCGAAGACGCTCGAGGATGACGGTGTCGCACTCAGCCGTCCAGCGATCCCCGAGGAGAAACAGATCACGGGCTTTACCCTGTTCCTCGGCGTTTTCAGCAAATCCGAAATTGCCGATATCCGCAGGCATTTCGATAGCGTTGCGCCCGATATCGCCGAATATGATGATGCCGAACGCAGCGACCTCGATGGCGATACCTGCTTTTCCAGCCTGCAGCTCTCCCCTTTGGGGCAGCCGATGTTCGAAACATTTTCGGTTTCCACGCTTCCATGGGCTCTGGGGCGGGTGCGGAAATCCGGCCTCTCCTCGCTCAGCCACGAGGCATTTGCCGACAGCAAGCGGCAGCTCTCGGAATTGCTTCAAAACTTTCGGGCGCAGCGGCACCTGAGATCTTCATCCTCCGAGGACACGGCGGATCAGCCGATCGATGCCGCCGAAATCCTGACACTGCATGAATTGCTCTGCGATTGGGCCGGCTTTGCCTCGAAGCAGGAAAAGCCCATCGCGGCCGTTGAAATACGCTATCGAGACCGGGTGGAAAAACCCGAGCTCATCTCCTTGCCGTCACCACCGGAAAGCAGTGCGCTCGATGCCGACCACGAGGAGGACGAGAGTGCAAGCGCTGAAGACGACATCGGCATCCTGAACAGCTTCTTCATCGAGGACATCGAGCGGGCGATGATACGCGTCACGCATGGCGATATCCCCGCGCCGCTCAGGCAATATCTCACCCCGCTGGCGCGTGAGAAACGGATCGACCTCTACTCGGAGGACGGGCGCCGGGCGATCGTTCGGGCCTTGCATCCTGGAAAACTCAACCGCGGGCGCTGGCTCAGCGAACCTCACCACGCCATGAGCCTCATGCAACAGTTCGCGATCAATTCGGCGATCGACGATCTGTCGGAAACGGGACTGTTCTCGGTCAACGGCCCGCCAGGGACGGGAAAGACGACGCTGCTTCGCGACATCTTAGCGGACAATATTGTTCGGCGCGCCCGCATCCTGGCCTCCTTGAAAACTGCGCGCGATGCCTTCGATGGCGCGCGGCGCCGCGTCATTTTCTCGGACCGGGGCACCGCCTCGATATCGGCGCTGATCCCGGCCGTGGCAGGATTCGAAATGGTCGTCGCCTCCTCCAACAACGCCGCCGTGGAGAATATTTCGCGCGGCCTTCCAAAGCGAAGCTCGGTCGCGAGAACGTCTTCCTTCCAATATCTGCAGACCATCGCGCACAAAATCGCTTGCCAGAAGGACAATGGGGCGGTCGTCAAGCTCTCGGACGGCGACCGCCCATGGGGGTTGATCGCCTGTGCGCTCGGCAATTCCCGGAATCGCCGAGCGTTCAAGGAACGTTTTGCCTTCATGGAGATCGCCGAAAGGCCGAAGCCCGTCTGGTCCGGCGCCGACAAACCACAGACCATCTGGGAGTGGCTAAAGGGCTATAAGGGGCCAAACTTCGCCGAAGCATCGGCGGCATTTCAGGCCGCCGACAAGGTAGTTCGCAACAAGATCGGCGAATATGCACGCTATGCCGATCTCCATGACGAAATCGCCCTGGTTTCGCAGGATGGTTTCTGCCGCGAGGCGCTTGAAAAGGTCAGAGCAGTTGCGGCCGAACTTCGACACGCACAGGACCGATGCGAGATGGTCGCGGCCGAAATGTTCCGTATCAGGGAAGGCTTGTCTCCTCTGAAGGAGGAGGAACGGCTGCTCGACCGCAGCGCTCCTGCGTGGTGGGAGAGAGCGCTGTCGACCGACCCTGCCCGGCAGCACCGGCACAATGTCGTCGCCAATGCGCGTAGGCAGCTGGAACTGCGCAAGGCGCTGGCGCGTTGCGAGCATCATCTTGCGAAAACCCATAGACCTGCGTTGGAACAGGCTTTGCGGGAGCATGAACGGGCCGAACAGGCACTGCGATCGCAACGGGAAATCTGGTCCAGACAAAGAGAGGAATTCGACCGCCTGGGGGAAATTCTCGATCATCCCACCGTACCCGGGCGTCTCACTGATCTGGAGACGGACCGGTTCCAGATTGACGGTCTTTGGCATCAGGACGAGCTGGCAAGTCTGCGTTCGGCATTGCTGGAAGCGGCGTTGACGCTACATGAGGCATGGCTGGCCGATGTGGGCAAGAAAGGCGGAGGTTTTGGAGGAAACATCGTCGCCGTCAACAAACTGCTTTCCAACAACGGCCCCGCCGACGGCGAGCACATTGCGTTGATCTGGCAGAGCCTTTTCATGATCGTTCCGATCGTCTCGACAACCTTCGCCTCCTTTGCCCGGCAATTCCGCGGTCTCGACACCGGCTCGATCGGCTGGGTTTTCATCGATGAAGCTGGTCAGGCGGTGCCGCAAGCGGCCGTCGGCGCCCTGTTGCGGGCGCGGCGCGTCATGGTGATCGGTGATCCCCAGCAGATCGAGCCGGTCTTCACGCTGCCAAGCGCGCTGATCACCGCCACCTCGGCTCTCTCGCCCCACACGGCGGCAGGACAATATTCGCCGAACAGGGCGTCGGTGCAGATGCTGGCCGACGCCACCAACCGCTATGGGACGACGGTCTCGGGCGAGGAAGCCGACGGGCTCTGGATCGGCAGCCCCTCAGAGTACATCGGCGCTGCATCGATCCAATGTTCGGCCTTGCCAACCAGATCGCCTATCAGAACAAGATGGTCTTCGGGCTGGAAGAACGCCGACCAGCCGGCGACGTGTCGCCGTTTTATGGCGACAGCGCCTGGATCGACGTCAGGGGAAGGGTGTCAGGCAAACAGGCCGTTCCAGAACAGACGGGTTTCATCGTCGACGTCCTCACCGCCACCTATCGCCGGGACGGCGCATTGCCGGATCTCTATATCATCTCGCCGTTCAAGGAGATCAAGAACAGTCTGAGGCAAGCTCTGGCCCACGCGGCATGGATCGATCCGAACGGAAATATGCGCGCGTCTCCGCCGAAGCTGTCTAGGTGGCTGAAGGAAAGGATAGGCACTGTGCATACCTTCCAGGGCAAGGAAGAAGACATCGTTTTCATGGTGCTCGGCGCCGATGCCGCTCACAGCGGAGCAGCAGCCTGGGCCGCATCGAAGCCGAACCTTTTGAACGTTGCCCTGACGCGCGCAAAACGCCGATTCTATATGGTCGGCGATCACACCCTCTGGGAAACCTTGCCTTACTTCAGGGAGACAGCGAGTGCCCTGGATACAATACAGGCAGCAGAATTCCTGGCCCGGAATGAATTGAACTGGGTATCCGATTACTGAATCCTG
>NZ_JACCEZ010000022.1:0-26744 GCF_013416305.1 Rhizobium sp. WYCCWR 11128 | reverse complement strand
TTAGAACGAAAGACTTCGTCGCCAGCAGCGCCGCCGCCCTCGTTCAGTGAGTGGGCTTATAGAACTAACCCACCGAAACAGTCAACACACCCAACCAAAGTTTTTTGACATTTTTGTAACAGGTTGATTCGGCTGGCATTTTTGCCGGTCGATATTATCCACAGGGCGCCCTTTCGGGACGGATTCCCGAAAATTCCTTTACCGGCTGGTCAAAAATCCATCGGAACGTCGTTCTCAACGATCGAAAGATAGCGAGAAAACAGGATCTTGCGCGAAATTATGGTTAACGGAGGATTAAAGCGCCTCCGACCGGCGAGCTTTAAATTTCCGTCACAAATCAGCGGCTGAGATTTCGGAACCTATCACCGAGTTGGGTGTTGTCTTTCCCATTGAAGGAAGGAGACCGACATGGCTGCCAATACCGATGATATCAGAGCATCCGTCAGCAAGGACATCGCCGCACTCCAACAGGAAGTCTCGCGCCTGCAGAAGATGATTTCCGCTCAGGGCGCTGAAGCCTATTACGAAGTGCGTGGCCGCGCCGGCAAGGTTTATGACGAAGCCCTGCCCCGGGCAAAGAACGCCGTCGCCCAGATCCGGGCCGAAGGTGTGGCTGCTGCCGACGCCGCCCGCGAGCATCCGACCGCAACGACCACTGCCCTGGTGCTTGCAGGCGCCATTGGCTTTCTTGCCGGATACCTGCTTTCCGGCAGTTCGCAGCCGCAGCCTCGCCATTGGTGGCGCTGAACACGCCATATCCACCCATAAACCAGTTTTTGCGCACCCGCCGATCCGTTTTTCGGCAGGGTGCGTAAATGCTTATGTCTTAGAAAAACCAATTTTTAATGCCAGCTATGGGAACATAAAAAACGAAGGGAGGACTACCATGGAAAACAAGAGGGCCAACTGCATTATTGAAGTCAGCGTCGACAGCGCCGATGGCCGCTATGCGGTCGGTATCATGAATATGCGCCAGGCACTCGATCTGCCGGAAATGCCTAGTCTGTCCTACACACATCCGGACCCGGTCAAGGCCGCCGCCGGCATCGTCGTCAGCCGCAAGGAACTGGCCGGTTTCATGGTCTGCCGCTGAGGCAGCACCACCCTAACAAAGCCGTGACGGCGCTTTATCCAAAGCGCTGACCCCTTGTTGCAGCGCCTTTATTCCCCTCGTTTTTTATTCACGTTGCTGGCATCCTTCTGCCGTTCATGCCAAGAAAACGGCATCGAAAGCAGGATAAGGATGGCAAATGAGGGAGCGGCGCCCCCCGCACAAGACGCGTGAACGAACAAAGCCCGGAGATACCGCCGCGGCCAAGCGGGTCACCCTTCCCCGTGCCCTTTCCAAACTCGGTTATTGCTCCCGCACGCAGGCCGAACGTCTGATTGCCGAAAATCGTGTTGCGGTTGACGGCCGTACCGTCAGCGATACCTCCGCATGGGTCGATCTTGCCACGGCAAGGATCAGCATCGACGGCCTCGTCATCGCTGCCGAAGCGAAAATCTATCTGATGCTCAACAAGCCTCGCGGTCTCGTCACCACCCGCCACGATCCCGAAGGCAGGCCGACGGTCTATGATTGTCTCAGGGATTTCGACATCCCGCATCTCTCTCCGATCGGCCGGCTCGACAAGGCGAGCGAGGGCTTGCTGCTTTTCACCAACGACACCGAATTCGCCCAGATCCTGCTTGATCCGGTCACCCATGTAACAAAAACCTATCATGTCCAGATCGACCGCATCATGGACGACGAGGACATAGCCGCCATGACAGCAGGCATCCGCCACGACGGCGAAGTGCTGACGGCGACCGCCGCGCGGCGCCTGCGCCAGGGCGACAGGAATTCGTGGATCGAGGTCGAGCTCGACGAGGGCCGCAACCGCCAGATCCGCCGCATGCTGGAGGCGCTCGGCACCGAATGCCTGCGTCTCGTGCGCGTTGCAATCGGCGGACTCGAACTCGGCGAACTGCCGAAAGGCACCGTGCGTGCGCTGACCGAACCCGAATTGCAGGCACTGCGCCGGAAAACCGGCATGGAGAGGACGAGACGCAATTGACTGCTGTGACGGAGATGGCGCCGCACGACTTCTGGCAGGAACTTCACCCGCCCGGCACCTTTGCCGGCGATGGGGAGTTCACCTCCTTTTACGTCGCCACGCTCGAAGACGGCCGCCAGCTTCGCCTGCCGATCCGTGAGCTGGCGGATGGCGACCGGGCCCTCGCCTCGCTGATCGTCAACCAGGCGAGCTTCGCCGTGCTCGATGCGCTCGCCGAAAGCCTCGCCGAGAAGATCAGGCCCATGCGCATCGATGTCGTCGCCGGCCTGCCGACGCTCGGCCTGACGCTGGCCGCCGCCGTGGCGCAGAAGCTCGGCCATAGCCGCTACGTTCCGCTCGGCACCTCGCGCAAATTCTGGTATCGCGACGAGCTCTCCGTCGCCCTGTCTTCCATCACCACGCCGACACAGCAGAAACGTCTCTATATCGATCCGCGCATGCTGCCGCTGCTTCAGGGACGACGCGTCGCACTCATCGATGACGTCATTTCCAGCGGCGCCTCGATCGTCGCGGGTCTTCATCTGCTGACAGGCTGCGGCATCGAACCCGTCGTCATCGGTGCGGCCATGCTGCAATCGGAGCGCTGGCGCGAAAGTCTCGCAGCCGCCGGGCCGCAATGGAGCGCGCGCACCGTCGGCGTCTTCGCAACCCCCATTCTGGAGCGGAACGCCACGGGCCGGTGGCACGCACCACCAGCCTGACGCGAGATATGAGGATTGTTCAATCTTTGCCTGAAGGCGCCTCTGTACAGCGCATGAGGAACGATTACAGTCTCGCCTGATCGATGAAACAACGGATCTGCCCATGTCGTTCGAGCAAGCATCCCTGCTGATCCTTCTGCTGGCGATGCTCATTCTCTTCTCGCTCGATCGCATCCGCATCGAGGTGGTCTCGATCGCCGGCTTGCTTAGCGGCCATGCGCTCGGCCTTTATCCCGCCGAGCAGATCTTCACGGGCTTCGCCAGTCCCGTCGTCATCACCGTCGTCGAGATCCTGCTGATCGTCCAGGTGTTGGCGCGCGCCAGGCTCTTCGACAGTCTCGCCGCCCGTTTCGCGGCCGCAAGACCCAGGGACTTCACCGTCATCGCTGGCACTTCCGCGCTTGCCGGCTTCATGTCCATCTTCATGAACAATATCGGCGCCTTTGCGATCACCTTGCCGGTAACGCTACGTCTCGGCACGGTCCTGACGATCCCCCGCCGCCAGCTCGTCATGCCGGTCTCGTTCGCGGCCCTGCTCGGTGGCCTCGTTTCGCTGATCGGCACGCCGGCCAACCTGCTCGTCAGCGATGCGCTCGCCAAGGCGACCGGAACCGGCTTTCACTTCTTCGATTTCGCTTATGTCGGCCTGCCGGTCGCCATCGCCGGCATTCTGCTCATCGCCTTTCGCGTGCAGCGCCTGTTTCCGGAACCCGACGAAACACCGTCAACGACCTCTCCGGCTACGCGCCGCATCGTCGTCGAGCGCCGCATCCCCGACGTTTCGCCGCTGATCGGCGTGCGGCTTTCCGATTGCCCGGTGCGTTTCGGCATCAAACCGCACGCGCTGATCCGCGACGACAATTTCGTCTTCGGTCCACTCGACCAGTTGGTGATCGAACCCGGCGACGTGCTGCTTGCCGAAGGCGCCGATACGGTCTTTGCCGGCCTTGCTGCCACACAGGCGTTGATCGCCGACGCCCACTCCCATGGTCTGCAGCCGGATTTCAGCCGTCTCGAAGCCGTCGTCATGCCGGAAAGCACGTTGGTCGGTTCGCGCGTCCGCTCGCTCGAAGTCTTCCACCGTCGCGGCATCGCGGTCACCGCCCTTTCCATGCGCGCGCCACGCATCGAGGGCCGCTTCCTCGACCTGCAATTGTCGATCGGCGATATATTGACGCTGGAGGGGCCGCGCATTGCAATCGGCGAAGCGTTGGAGGAAAGCGAGTGCCTGCCGCTCGCCTCGACAGCACCGAGCGAACCGGCGCCGCTCCTATCCTGGCGGCCCTTCGCGCTCTTTGCCTGCGGCGTCGCCGCCTCGGCGGCCGGCCTGCGTCCCGACATCGCTTTTGCCGGCGTCGTGCTCGTGCTCGCTCTGCTCAATCACCTCAACATCCGTCAGGCGATGGCCGATCTCAACTGGCCGATCATCATCATGCTGGCGGCGATGATCCCGATCGGCCAGGCGGTGGCAAGCACCGGAGCGGCCGAAACCATTGCCGGCTGGCTCAGCCTCGTCGTGCCGATCACCCATCCGCTCTTTGGCATCGCCCTCATCCTCTTCCTCGCCATGGCATTGACGCCTTTTGTCAACAATGCGACGGTCGCAATCGTCCTGACCCCGATCGCACTGGAATTCGCAAGAGCCGGCAGGCATGCGCCGGACGCCTATCTGATCGCGGTGGCCGCCGGCGCGTCGCTCGATTTCCTGACGCCCTTCGGCCATCACAACAACACGCTGGCAATGGGCATCGGCGGCTACCGCTTCCGTGATTTCCTGCGTGCCGGCTGGCCGCTTGCCGTCACAAGTTACGGCCTCGCCCTGCTTCTTACCGGTCTGTTCTGGCTGTGACGCGATACCCGATCGGCTTGACTTCCCCAGCAATGAAACTAGAGCAGGAAGTCTTCACACAATAATTAAGGACAGTCGAGCACCGTGCGAATTCTTTCCGAAGCCCATTTCCCGGAATTGCCGAACTATTATCGCGGCAAGGTGCGCGAGAATTACGATCTTCCGGACGGACGACGCATTATTATCAGCACCGACCGGCTGAGCGCTTTCGACCGCATCCTGACCTGCATCCCCTATAAGGGCGAGGTACTGACGCAGACGGCGCGCTACTGGTTCGAGGCGACGAAGGACATCTGCCCGAACCACGTTCTCGACTATCCCGATGCGAATGTCGTCATCGGCAAGCGGCTCGACATCCTGCCGGTCGAGATCGTCGTGCGCGGTTATCTCGCCGGCACCACCGGCACCTCGATCCTGACGCTTTATAAGAAGGGCGAACGCGAGATGTACGGCATGCGTCTGCCCGACGGCATGCGCGACAACCAGATCCTGCCGGAACCTGTCATCACGCCGACCAGCAAGGAATTCGACGGCGGCCACGATGAGCCGCTGACCCCGGCCGAAATCGTCACGCGCGGCCTTCTCACGAAGGAACAATGGCAGACGCTGTCGACATATGCGCTCGCCCTCTTTGCCCGTGGCCAGGAGATGGCGGCGAAAAACGGGCTGATCCTGGTCGACACCAAATACGAGTTCGGCACCGATGGTGACGGCAACATTATCCTCGCCGACGAGATCCACACGCCGGACAGCAGTCGCTACTGGCTTGCCGAAAGCTATCCGGCAAGCTTTGCCGCCGGAAAACGCCCAGAAAGTTTCGACAAGGATTTCGTCCGCGCCTGGGTGGCGGAACGCTGCGATCCCTATAAGGACGAGATCCCGGAAATCCCCGCCGAACTGATCGAGCAGACCTCGGCCGTCTATATCAAAGCCTACGAGGCGATCACCGGCGAGCGCTTCGTTCCTGACGATAGCGGCGAGACGCCACTTGCCCGTGTCCGAAACAACCTCGCTCCCTATTTCCCTTGAAATGGCGACAGACGAAAGCCGCCGGCCCGATCATCAGCTTGCGGCATTCCTTCCAATCGCGCTAGCATTGGCAAAAAGGGGTATCGGGCTCAGCCCGGCGGGGAACAAATGGTAAGAAGGCCAAGACGCAAGGCCGAGGAAACGCGGGAAGACATTCTCTCCATGGCGGAGATGCTGTTTCGCGAGCGCGGCTTCGTTGCGGTGTCGATCGCCGATATCGCCGGCGCGCTCCACATGTCGCCCGCCAATGTCTTCAAGCATTTCCGTTCCAAGGTGGCGCTCGTCGATGCGATCGCCGGACGCCATCTCGATGATGCCGCCGAGCGCTTCGCCGCCTTCGATGAGAAGCTGCCGCCAAAGGAACAACTGCTCCGCTTCATCCTGCGCCTGCTGGAAAGCCACCTGCAGGACATCCAGAAGAACCCTTATATCTTCGAAATGGTGCTTTCGACGATCGAAGCCAAACTCGAGGCCGGCAATCGTTATCGCGCCCGCATCGAGGCGAAGCTCGGCGAGATCATCCGCGAGGGCATGGCGGAGGGAAGTTATCATTGCCGCGATCCCGAGAGCGCGGCGCGTACCGTTGCAGACGTCCTCGCCTGCGTGCTGCACCCTGTCCTGATCGCTCGCGACGACAAGGAGACCCTTGTGCACCGCGCCGAAAAAATCGTGTGTTTCGTCGATGCCGCACTGCAAAATAGCGCTTGCTAAGTGATGATTGCTGAATTACGTCACTTCGTAAAGCTTTTCTTAAATTCGGATAACGGCATTTGAAGCCAACCCAATCCTGACGCCTATATAAGCCTGCGCTCGCTCAAGCCGAGCCCGCAGGCCCGAGCTCGTGGATTGAACGGCGATTGCCACCGCACAGGAATTCAGCATGATACGGCGTGCCCTCCTCATCTCCTCGGCCCTGGCATTCGCAGCCCTTCTCGCCGCCTGCAGCGATAGTGGCTCCAAGCCCGCCGGCAATGCGGGTGCAGCCGGGGCGCAGCAGGCTGCCCCCGTCGGCGTCATCGCGCTGACGAAGGGCAGCTTCCCGATCACCACGATCCTGCCCGGCCGCGCCGAGACATTTCAGACAGCAGATATCCGGCCTCAGGTCAGCGGCCTGATCCGCGAAGTCGCCTTTAAGGACGGCGGCGAGATCAAGAAGGGCGACCTTCTCTACCAGATCGAGGATGCACCCTATATCGCCGCCGTCGAGCAGGCCAAGGCGGCGATTTCCAAGGCGCAGGCGAGCGTGCCGAGCGCTGAAAGCAATCTCGACCGCTACCAGCGCCTCGTCGGCAGCGGCGCCACCCAGATCGAATTCGAAACGGCCAAGACGACGCTGCTCCAGGCCAAGGCCGAAGTCGAGTCGGCGAAGGCCTCACTGTCCGCTGCACAGATCGACCTCGACCACACCAGGATCGTCGCCCCTTTCGACGGCATCATCGACCAGACGGCCGTTAATGTCGGCAACGTTGTCTCTGCCAACCAGACGACGGCGCTGACGACAATCCGCCAGCTCGATCCGATCTACATCTCGCTGACGGAATCGAGCACCAACCTGCTGAAGCTGCGCGATGCGATGGCCGCCGGCGACATCAAGGGCGAAGCCAATGTCGTCTTCCACCTGATCCTCGAAAACGGCAAGGAATATAACCAGCAGGGCAAGCTCGACATGTCGAAGCAGGTGGTCAGTGAGACCACAGGCACCTTCATCATTCGTGTGCTCTTTCCCAATCCCGACCGTATCGTACTGCCCGGCATGTATGTCCGCGCAACCGTCGAGCTCGGCGCCGAGGCCGGTTATGCGCTGCCGCAGCTGGCGACGAGCCGTGACGCCAACGGCCGGCTGACGGCACAGTTCGTTTCCGCCGACGGCAAGGTCGAAACCCGCGCCTTCGAGAACAGCTCGCCCTCCAACAATTCCTGGCTCGTGACCGAAGGCATCAAGGACGGCGATCAGCTGATCGTCAGCGGCCTGCAATCGATCACCTCAAGCATGCCGGTGAAGCCGGTCCCGATGAAGATCAACGACACCGGCGTGGTCGTGCCTGCCGAGCAGCCCGCGGCCGGTGACGCGCAGAAGCCCGCAGCGAAGTAATCGCCGCAGGCCCGCATCGTCACCGTCTCAGCCGCACAGGAACAACCGATGGCCAAGTTTTTCATCCGACGTCCGATTTTCGCCTGGGTCATTGCGATCACCATCATGCTCGCCGGCCTGCTGGCGATCTTCACGCTGTCAATCTCGCAATATCCCGACATCGCCCCGACGACGGTTCGCATCAACGCCACCTATCGCGGCGCCAGCGCCGAGACTGTGGAGAAATCGGTGACGACGATCATCGAGGACGGCATGACCGGCCTCGACGACCTCACCTACATGACCTCGACCTCATCGACGGGTTCGGCCAGCATCCAGCTCACCTTCGGGACGAGCGCCGACCCCGATATCGCCCAGGTGCAGGTGCAGAACAAGCTGCAGCTGGTTCAGTCGCAGCTTCCAAGCGACGTCATCGATGCCGGCATCAGCGTCACCCGCTCGACCTCGAGCATCCTTCTCGTCGGCTCGCTCGTTTCGACCGACGGTAAGCGCAACTCCGTCGACCTCGGCAATATCATGTCGACCTCGATCGAGGATCAGATTCAGCGCCTGGAAGGCGTCGGCAGCATCAATGTCTTCGGTTCAGGATACGCCATGCGCGTCTGGCTCGATCCGTTCAAGCTGCTGAAATACCAGTTGACGCCGAGCGACGTGACGTCAGCCATCCAGGCGCAGAACACCCAGGTCTCCGTCGGTTCGCTCGGTGCTCAGCCGACGATCCCCGGCCAGCAGATCAACGTCACCATCACCGCCCAAAGCCAGCTGACCACCGTCGCCGATTTCGAGCACATCATCCTGAAGGTCGAAAAGGACGGCGCGACGGTGCGTCTGAGCGACGTCTCGCGCATCGAGATCGGTCAGGAAAGCTACGGCGGCAGTTCGCGCTACAACGGCCAGCCGTCGACCGGTTTCGCCGTCAATCTTGCAATCGGCGCCAACGCCATCGATACCGCCGCCCGCGTGCGCTCCGCGCTCGAGGTTATCGGCCGCGGCCTGCCGGCAGGTGTCGAGATCACCTATCCCTACGACACCACGCCCTTCGTGGAACTGTCGATCGAGAAAGTCGTGCACACGCTGATCGAGGCGATCGTGCTCGTCTTCGTAGTGCTGCTCGTCTTCCTGCAGAATCTCCGAGCAACGCTGATCCCGACGATTGCCGTTCCCGTGGTGCTGCTCGGCACCTTCGGCGTGCTGGCGGTCACCGGCTACTCGATCAATACCTTGACGATGTTCGCCATGGTGCTGGCGATCGGCCTTCTCGTCGACGATGCCATCGTCGTCGTCGAAAACGTCGAACGCATCATGTCCGAAGAAAAGCTTTCGCCGCTCGAAGCGACGGAAAAATCGATGGGCGAGATCACCGGCGCCATCGTCGGCATCGCGCTCGTCCTCACCGCAGTCTTCATTCCGATGGCCTTCTTCGGCGGTTCGACCGGCATCATCTATCGCCAGTTCTCGATCACCATCGTCTCGGCCATGCTGCTGTCGGCGCTCGTCGCCCTCGTGCTGACGCCCGCACTTTGCGCCACGATGCTGAAGCCGGTCGGCGAACACAGGAAGCACCGCGTCGGCGACTGGTTCAACCGCAACTTCACGCGCTCGACCAACGGCTACATCAGCGCCATCGGCTATCTGCTGAAGCGGCCGATCCGCGTCATGCTGGTCTTCCTTCTGGTCGGCGCCGGCTGCGCCTATCTCTTCACCCGCCTGCCGAGCTCCTTCCTGCCGCAGGAAGACCAGGGCGTGCTGCTAACCATCGTCACCACGCCGCCGGGATCGACCACGCAGCAGACCCAGGCAGTCGTCGAAAAGGTCGAGAAATACTATCGTGAAAACGAGAAGGACGCCGTCGATTCCGTGTTCGGCGCGCTCGGCTTCGGCTTCAGCGGTTCCGGCCAGAACAGCGCCATCGTCTTCACCAAGCTCAAGGATTTCTCGCTGCGCACCGATCCGGCGCAGAGCGCCCAATCGGTCGTCAACCGGGCGCTTGGCAATTTCTTTGCGATCCGCGAGGCGCAGGTCTTCGCGCTCCTGCCGCCGGCGATCCAGGGTCTTGGCGTGTCGAGCGGCTTCTCCATGTATCTCGTCGACACCGGCGGTCATGGCAACGACGCCCTGACGGCCGCCTCCAAGCGGCTGATCCAGATGGGCAATAGCTCGGGCAAGATCGTGGCGCTGCGCAGCAGCAACAAGGAAGTCGAGCCGCAGATGCGCATCGTGCTCGATCAGGAAAAGATCGGCGCCATGGGCGTCGACATCGCCTCGGTCAATTCGATGCTGTCGATCATCTTCACCGGCCGTGACGTCAACGACTTCACGCTGAACGGCGAGATCAAACCGGTCTACGTCGAGGGCGATGCGCCCTTCCGCATGCAGCCGAGCGATCTCAACCATTGGTACGCCCGCAACAATGACGGCGAAATGGTGCCCTTCTCCGCCTTTACCCGCACGGAGTGGGTGAAGGGGGCGCCTTCGCTTGCCCGCTTCAACGCCGTCAGCGCAATTCCGCTCGACGGCGCTTCCGCACCCGGAGTTTCCTCCGGCGATGCGATGAACGAAATGGAAGCACTGACCAATGAGCTCGGCGGCGGTTATACGGTCGCCTGGCAGGGCATCTCCTATCAGGAGCGGCTGTCCGGTTCGCAGGCGCCGATGCTCTACGCGATCTCGGTGCTGGTCGTCTTCCTCTGCCTGGCAGCGCTATACGAAAGCTGGTCGATCCCCTTCTCGGTGATCATGGCGGTGCCTGTCGGCATCCTCGGGGCGCTGACGGCGGCAACCGTCTTCGGTCAGGCAAACGACGTCTATTTCAAGGTCGGCTTGCTGACCACCATCGGGCTGGCGGCGAAGAACGCCATCCTGATTGTCGAATTTGCCAAGGACCGCATGGAAAGCGGCATGGGGCTCTACGAGGCGACATTGGAAGCGGCGAGATTGCGGCTGCGGCCGATCATCATGACCTCGCTTGCCTTCATTCTCGGCGTCGTGCCGCTGGCGATCGCGACAGGCGCGGGCTCGGCGGCACAGAATGCCATCGGTATTGGCGTTCTCGGCGGCATGCTGGCGGCGACGATGCTCGGAATTTTCTTCGTGCCGTCGTTTTTCGTCGTCATCCGACGCATCTTTGCCACACGCGACAAAAATGCGGCAGGACTGTGATATAAATGCACTGTGATAATGCTGTTCCCGTTGCTACATTGCGCCCGACTGCTTCGGAAGGTGTTTTTGGTAGAACGAGGCGCGGCGGCCGATAGTGAAGCATGAAGCTTCGGACAAGAATTGACTTGCTCGAGTACAGGATGAAATGAATGGTATCTCTTCGTTTTGCCACACCGGCATTATTGTTATTGTTGTCGGGCTGCGTTGTGGGCCCAGATCATGTTCCTCCTGAGATGCCGCTGCCCGCCAAATTCGGAGAGGGTGGAACCAAGAGTGATGGCGATGTTACCACCGTGGCCTGGTGGAGCGCCTTCAACGACCGCAAGCTGGACGGCCTCGTCCAGTCCGGCCTCGACCAGAATCTGTCGGTCCAGCAGGCGATCGAACGCATCAATGCGGCTTCCGCCAACGTCACCGTCGCAGGAGCCGGCGCCCTGCCGAACCTGACCGTCGGTGCCTCGCACACGGTCAGCGGCCAGAAGGGCGAGCTGCGCACGCAGTTCGACACGCGCAACACCAGCGGCGGCGAAGCACAGCTGACCTGGCTGCTCGATATTTTCGGCCTCTACAAGCGCAACACCGAGAGCGCTCTCGCTTCGCTCGATTCTGCTTACGCATCCGCCGACGTTGCCAAGCTGACCCTCGTGCAGGATCTCGTCTCGAGCTACATCGACGTTCGCTATTACCAGCAGCGCCTGGCGCTTTCGAAGGCCAACCTGAAGTCCCGTCAGGAAACCTACGAGCTGACCAAGTTCCAGCTGGAAGCCGGCGCCGCCTCGCGTCTCGACGTCGTTCAGGCCGAAGGCCTGGTGCAGTCGACGCTCGCCGAAATTCCCGGCCTCGAAACCAACATCCGCATTTCGGCCCATCATATCGCCACGCTGCTCGGCTTGCCGGCCGCAACCCTTGTCGATGATCTGCTGAAGGGCTTCGGTCAGCCGGTATTCCGCGGCGGCATCACCTCCGGCATTCCGGCGGACCTGATCCGCAACCGTCCCGACATCCGTGTGGCGGAACGCGACCTCGCTGCCGCAACGGCACTGATCGGCGTCGCCCAGGCGCAACTCTATCCGAGCATCTCGCTCAGCGGCTCGATCTCGCCGGCTTACATCAACCAGCGTGGCATCCATGGCGGCCTGACGCCCTGGTCCTTCGGCCCCACCCTCAACCTGCCGATCTTCGATGGCGGTACCCTGCGCGCCGGCGTCAAGACGGCGCAGTCCAATGCCGCAGCGGCCTATCTCAACTGGAAGTCGACGGTACTGACCGCGATCGAACAGGTCGAGAATGCACTTTCCGCTGTCCGGCGCGACGCCCGCACGGTTTCGGCGCTTCAAGCCCAGGTGAAGACCACGCAGGAAACGCTCGAACTTTCGACCGCATCCTACAAGGACGGTGCCTCTTCGCTGCTCGACGTTCTCGACGCGCAGCGCCAGGTTTCGCTCGCCCAGGCAAGCCTTGCCGCATCCGTCCAGCAGATGGCCAGGGACTATGTCTCGCTGAACATCGCGATCGGCGGCGGTTTCGCCCCCGGCGGCAAGACCACCGCACCGGCGGCGAAGGTTGTGGCTGTCAAGGGCTGACAGCTTCTTCAATTGATCTGAAAGTACAAAGCCTCGCGATCGTTTCGCGGGGCTTTTTCTTATCCGCCGCGTGCCGTAGCCGAACAATTGCGGATAAGATGAATTCGGATTCGACAGGCGGGAAAAGCTGGGCTATCACTCTGATTAAACGATTAATCAGAGTGATCGTCAATCATGGCAGCATCGCGCCCGGGACCGAACCTCAGCAGGATAGCGACATCGCTCGGCGTCTCCGTCGCCACGGTCTCCAATGCGCTTTCCGGCAAGGGCCGGGTTTCCGGCCAACTGGTCGAAAAAATCCGCGAGCATGCAGCCGAGCTCGGTTACGTCCCGAGCCAGGCCGGGCGGGCGCTACGGACCGGCCGCAGCGGCGTTCTCGGTCTGGTGCTGCCCGATATCGCCAATCCGCTGTTCCCGAAGATCGCGCAGGCGATCGAATTCGCTGCCTCCGCCGCAGGTTACGGCGTGCTGATCGCCGATTCCCGCGGTGATGTCGCCGCCCAGACCGAGGCGATCAACCGGCTGGTCGAGCGAGGCGTCGACGGCATGGTCGTCATTCCCCGCCGCGCCACCCGCATTTCGTCGGCCGCCTGTCCGGTCGCCGTCATCGACACTCCCTCGACGCCCGGCAACACCGTTGCCGCCGACCATTGGCAGGGCGGCCATGAAATCGCCGGCCATCTCGCAGGCCTCGGCCATCGCCACATCCTCATCATCGGCAACAATCAGGAATCCAACGTCCAGAACGACCGGGCCGGCGGCATCCGCTCCGGCATGCGCCGCGGCATGCATTCGGAAACGCTGTGGATCGACAGGCTGGAGCAGGAGAACGGCAGCGGCTGCCCGCTCGGCCTCGCCGAAAAAGTCAGGCAGGGTTTCACCGCCTTCGCAGCCCTCTCCGACCTGCAGGCGCTGCGGGCGCTGACGGAGTTGCAGCAGGCGGGCATCAACATTCCCACTGACGTCAGCGTCACCGGCTTCGATGACCTCATCTGGTCATCTGTTGTCACGCCGTCGCTGACGACGGTCCGGATGGACATGGATAGGATTGCCGAGATTGCCGTGTCGGCGCTGGTGGATACCATAAGAACAAGCAGCATCCGCGAGGGCGTACTCGTTACCGCGGAGATCGAACGCGTCGCCATGCAGTTGATCGTCCGCCAATCATCCGGGCCTGCGAACCCGGCACCAAAAACCTCAGAGATGGAGAACATGTAAGATGAAAAAAGCTCCTATTGCCTCGGCAGCCCTCGCCGCCCTTTCCCCGCTCACCGCAGCCGCAGCAGAACGGACGCTGACGATTTCCGTCTATGCCTTTGCGCAAGACGATTTCAAGACGCTGGTCTATGATCCCTTCGAAGCCAAATGCGGCTGCAAGCTCGTGGTCGAAACCGGAAATAGCGTCGAGCGTCTGGCCAAGATGGAGGCGAACAAGGCCAACCCGGTCGTCGATCTCGCCGCCGTTTCCATGGCCGATGCGCTGGCCGCGTCTCGCGCCGGCCTGATCGACAGGATCGATACCGCGAAGCTCGCCGATTTCGCCAAGCTCTATGACGTCGCCAAGGATCCGAACGGCGACGGCATGAGCGTCGGTTACACCTTCTACGCCACGTCGATTGCCTATCGCTCCGACAAGATGAAGATCGACTCCTGGGCCGATCTCCTGAAGCCGGAATATGTCGGCCACGTCGCCTTTCCGAACGTGACCACCAACCAAGGCCCGCCGGCGCTCTATATGCTCGGCCTGGCGCTCGGCAAGGACACGCCAGATCTGAAGGGACCGATCGAAGCGCTGGGCGAGAAGAAGGACGAGATTGTTACCTTCTACGAAAAGTCCTCGCAGCTGGTGCAGTTGATGCAGCAGGAGGAGATCTGGGCAGCGCCGATCGGCCGTTTCTCATGGGCCGGCTTCACCAAACTCGACGTCCCGGTCGCCTGGGCGACGCCGAAGGAGGGTCAGACCGGCGGCATGAACGTGCTGGTGCTGACCAAGGGCTCGAAGAACCAGGATCTCGCTTTGCAGTTCATGGACTTCTGGCTCTCGACCGACATCCAGACCAAGCTCGCCGAAAAGCTGATCGACAGCCCGGCAAACAGCGAGGTCAAGCTTTCCGAAGCCGCCGCCAACAACCTCACCTATGGCGAGGAAACGGCCAAGAGCCTCAAGCTGATCCCATCAGCCGTCGCCCTCGACAATCGCGCCGGCTGGCTGAAGACGTGGAACGAGAAGGTCGGCCAGTAAGGCCCGCGTGAAAAATGGCCCCGGCGCCTCTGCCGGGGCCTCCCTCTTGTCCGCTCGAAAGGCGCCCCATGTTCCAGAACCGCGCAGAAGCCCTGGCGCTTGCCTTGCCGGCAGCCATCTTTGCAACCGTGGTCTTTCTGTTGCCCGTTGCGATCCTCCTGTCGGAGGGCTTCCGCGCCGGCAGCAGCTGGAGCCTGTCGGCCTATGCCGATTTCTTTTCCGGGACGTTGAACCGCACCGTTTTCCTGCGCACCTTCCGGCTCGGCCTCGAAGTCACCGCCGTTTCCGCGGTCATCGGTTATGCCGCAGCCTTTGCCATCGTCAACCTGCCGGCGAACGGCAAGGGCCGGATGATCGGCCTCGTGACCCTGCCGCTGATGATCTCTCCGGTGGCGCGCACCTATGCCTGGATCGTCATTCTCGGCCGCACCGGCATCGTCAACCAGGCGATAACGGGCCTCGGTCTCAGCGCCGAGCCGCTGCGGCTGCTGTTCACCGAGACCGCCGTCTTCATCGGCCTCCTGCAGCTCTTCCTGCCGCTGATGATCCTATCGCTGATCAGCGCGCTCGAAAACATGCCGAAGGATGCAATCCCGGCTGCCCGCGTGCTCGGCGCCAACTGGTTCCAGGTCTTCTGGAAAGTCATCCTGCCGCTCACCAGGGAAGGCCTCGTCGTCGGCGGCACGCTGGTCTTCACCGGATCGCTGACCGCCTATATCACCCCCGCCGTGCTCGGCGGCTCCAAGGTGCTGATGCTGGAGACGCTGATGTACCAGCAGGTTTCCGTCGCCAATGATTTCGTCTCGGCAAGCGTCATCGCCTTCATCCTGATCATCATGAGCTTTGCCGCCAATATCCTGCTGAAACGCCTTGCGACGGCGAGGAACCGCCGATGACGCTGCGCCTGTTTTCGCCCATCGTGCTTTTCCTGTTGCTGGTCTTCCTGATCGGCCCGTTCCTGATCATCATCGCCGCTTCGCTATCATCAGGCGATACGCTGGCCTTCCCGCCACAGGGCCTGTCGCTGCGTTGGGTGATGAAGGTCTTCACCATCGAGAGCTTCCGCGACAGCTTCGCCATGTCGATGTTCCTCGCCGTCTTCGGAACGCTCGCAGCCCTTCTCCTCGGCATCCCGGCCGCCTACGCCCTCTCCCGCTACAAGCTGCCCGCGGCCGAGATCGTCCGCACCATCGTCTCGCTGCCGATCATCGTCCCCGGCATCATCGTCGGCCTGGCGCTGCTGCGTTATCTTGTCGTGCCCTTCGGCTTCAACATCACGCTCGCGCTCTTCTTTGCCCATACGGCTCTCGTGCTGCCCTATGCCGTGCGCGTCGTCTCCGCGAGCCTCGACAATCTGCGCTCGGACATCGAGGAGGCCGCCGTCCTGCTCGGTTCCTCCCGGCTCGGCGCCTTCTTCCGCGTGGTGATGCCGAATATCCGCGGCGGCATCCTTGCCGCCTTCATCCTCGGCTTCGTCACCAGCTTCAATCAGGTGCCCGTCTCGCTCTTCCTGTCCGGCCCCGGCGTCCGCACGCTGCCGATCGACATGCTGGGTTACATGGAAACCACCTACGATCCGTCCATTGCCGCGCTCTCCGCCCTTCTCGCCTTTCTCTCGATCGGCATCGTCTTCCTCGCCGAACGCTTCCTGGGATTCTCGCGTTATGTCTGATGCCTATCTTCAACTCGACAAGCTGACACTTGCCTATGGCGACACGGTCGCGGTGCGGGACCTCGACCTCGCGATCGGCAAAGGCGAGCTGGTGGCGCTTCTCGGCCCCTCCGGCTGCGGCAAGACGACAACGATGCGTGCCATCGCCGGCCTGCTGACGCCCGCCGCTGGCCGCATCCGCCTCGATGGCGTCGATATCACCCGCGTCTCGGCCAACAAACGCGCCGTTGGCCTCGTCTTCCAGTCCTATGCCCTTTTCCCGCATCTGACAGTCTATGAGAACGTCGCCTTCGGCCTGCGTCTCAAGGGCATTTCAGGCCAGGATCTCGATGCCCGAGTCGGCGCCGGCTTGAAATCGGTCGGGCTCTCGGCTTTTTCCGGCCGCAAGCCCGCCGAACTCTCCGGCGGCCAGCAGCAGCGCGTGGCGCTCGCCCGTTCGATGGTGATGGAGCCGAAGGTGCTGTTGCTCGACGAACCGCTCTCCAATCTCGATGCCCGCCTTCGCCTTGAAATGCGCGCCGAATTGCAGCGTGTGCAGAAGGAGACCGGCGTCACCATGATCTTCGTCACCCACGACCAGGTGGAGGCCTTGGCGCTCGCCGACCGCATCGTCGTGATGCTGAACGGCGGCATCGAACAGATCGGCACGCCGGAGGAGATCTACAACAATCCGGCCTCAGCCTTCGTCGCCGATTTCGTCGGCTTCGAGAATGTCTTTGCGCTGAAGGATGGAAAGCTTGCGACACCGAATGGACCGGTCGGACTTTCCGGCCCGGCGCCGGAAGCCGCAGCCGGCCTCGCCTGGCGTCCGCGCATGGTGAAGCTTGGCTCCGGTGCTTTCCAGGGCACCGTGCGCGGCACGTCTTTCGCCGGCAACACCCGCGAATACCTGCTCGACACTCCGCTCGGCCCGATCAAGGCCGAGATCGATGCAGGCCTGCCACCGCACGAGATCGGCAGCCCGCTTACTTTCGATCTGCCGGTTGCCGGCGCGGCAAACCTCAAACGGTTCGGGTGAAATTATGGGCGTCTGGATCGACACGGACATGGGCTTCGACGACATCGCCGCCATTCTGGTGGTGGGACAGTCGGAATTCGAGATCGACGGTGTATCGCTGGTCTTCGGCAATACGCCGCTGCCGCAGGTGAGGATAAACGCCGCCGGCGCCGCCAGCGCCTTCGGCTGGACGTTCCCCATCCACACCGGCCGCGCCATGCCCGTGCTCGGCAAGCTGGAAACCGCTCAGGCTATCCTCGGCGAAACCGGCATTCCCACCATCGGGAGGAACCTACCGCAGGCGGGTGACCTTGCCGAAAGCGATGCCTTCGCAGCACTCTGCCGCTGGCTGGAGCACAAAGGCCAGCACCGCATCCTGGCGCTTGGCCCGCTCACCAACATCGCCGCCGTGGCGCTTGCCCGGCCCGATCTTGCTGCCCGCATCAGCGAACTCGTCTGGATGGGCGGCGGCGTCACCAGCGGCAACCATACGGCCTCCGCCGAGTTCAACGCGCTCGCCGATCCCGAGGCCCTCTCGATCGTCATCGCCCATGGCCTGCCGCTGCGCATGGTCGATCTCGACCTCTGCCGCAAGGTGCTGGCCAGGCCCGAAGACGCCGAGCCGGTGCGCAATGCCGGCGGCGCCAATGCCGAACTCATCGCCGATATGTTTTCGGGTTATATCCGCATCGGCACCAGCCGTGGCCGCCCGGCCATGGCAATTTACGATCCTTCCGCCGCCGTCGCCTTCGTCGCTCCGGATATTGTCAGCTTCCGCCCCGCCCGTATCGACGTCGAGCTGCAGGGCGCCTTGACCCGCGGCCGCACCGTCGTCGAGACCCGCGCCACGCATGCGAGTTTCAATGCGCAATTCGCCGCCGACATCGATGCCGACATGGCGCGTGTCATCATTCTCGCTGCCCTGGTCAACGAGGCCCGCAAATGAACGTCACCGCTCGCCAAGAACCCGCCGATCTCAACGATCCCGCCTTGCGGGCCCGCGCCGTCACCGCTGCGCGCGGCGATGCCCCCTTCGACATGCTGATCACCGGCGGCCGGCTGCTCGATGCGGTGACGGGCCTGACCCGGCAAGCCGATATCGGCCTCGTCGGCGCGCTGATATCAAGCGTCCATGCCCCGGCAAGCCGCACGGATGCCATCGAGATCATCGATGCGGCGGGCAGTATCCTGACGCCCGGCCTGATCGACACGCACATGCATATCGAAAGTTCGATGGTGACACCGGCCGAATATGCGAGCGCCGTCTTGCCACGCGGCGTCACCACGATCGTGTGGGATCCGCATGAATTCGGCAATGTCCACGGGCTCGACGGCGTGCGCTGGGCGATCGAGGCGGCGCGCAGCCTGCCGCTGCGTATGATCCTTCTCGCGCCCTCCTGCGTGCCCTCCGCGCCGGGCCTGGAACTTGCCGGCGCCGATTTCGATGCTGCGGTCGTCGCCGAGATGCTGCACTCCTCCGCCATCGGCGGCGTCGCCGAAGTGATGAACATGCGCGGCGTCATCGACAGCGATCCGCGCATGACTGCTATCGTCAATGCCGGCCTCGCCGCCGGCAAGCTCGTCTGCGGCCATGCCCGCGGCCTCGAAGGCGCCGATCTCAACGCCTTCATGGCGTCGGGCATCACCTCCGACCACGAACTTACCTCCGGCGCCGATCTCCTCGCCAAGCTTTCCGCCGGCCTGACGATCGAGCTGCGCGGCTCTCACGACCATCTGCTGCAGGAGTTCGTCGAGGTACTGAACGGTCTCGGCCACCTGCCCCCGACCATCACGCTCTGCACCGACGACGTCTTTCCTGACGAACTGCAGGAAGGTGGCGGCCTCGACGACGTCATCAGGCGCCTGGTGCGCTACGGCATGAAGCCGGAATGGGCCATCCGTGCCGCGACCTTCAACGCCGCACAACGTCTGAAGCGCTCCGATCTCGGCCTCGTCGCCGCCGGCCGCCGCGCCGACATCGTGCTCTTCGAAGACCTCGCGGAGTTCCGGGCGCGGCTCGTCATATCAGGCGGCCGCATCGTTGCCCGCAACGGCGGCATGCAGGTTGCCGTCCAGCAGATCGATACGGCGCCGCTTGTCAATTCGGTGAAGCTGCCGCCGCTGACCGAGAATGATTTTCGCATTCCGGCGAAGGGCGCGCGCGTCCGCGTCGCCACCATCGACCGCCCGCGCTTCACGCAATGGGGCGAGGCCGAAACCGAGGTCAGGGATGGTTTCGTCGTGCCGCCGGCCGGCAGCGCCATGATTTCGGTCGCCCATCGCCACGGCAAGACCGACGGCATCCCGCGCATCGGTTTCCTCACCGGCTGGGGTGAATGGCGCGGCGCTTTCTGTACCACCGTTTCGCATGACAGCCACAACCTCACCGTCTTCGGCGGCAATGCCGGCGACATGGCGCTCGCCGCCAACGCCGTCATATCAGCCGGCGGCGGCATGGCGGTCGCCAAGGACGGCAGGATCGAGGCGATGCTGCCGCTGCCGCTCTCAGGCCTAGTGACCGATGCCTCGCTGAAGGACACGGCCCTGGCCTTCGCCGGCATCCGCAAGGCGATGGAAAAGATCGTCACGTGGAAGCCGCCCTATCTGGTCTTCAAGGCCTGCTTCGGCGCCACGCTCGCCTGCAATGTCGGCCCGCATCAGACCGATCAGGGGATTGCCGATGTGGTAACGGGCAAGGTGCTGGAAAACCCCGTGCTGAAGGTCTTGTAAAGGCCGAGGGCGCGCAAGTTCCGTCATGAGGGGTGCCGTGTGCCCCTCAAACGCCTAACCGATCGAACCATGCGCCGTTACGGCAAATCCCGGTATGCGTTGTTCGATGAGGTTGACCGCAGCCAGCCCGTCGGGGCCTGCTGTCATCTTTTTCGGCCTCCGGTTCGGATCATTGTTGCAATTCATTCTTAATTGCACAATAGTCGAAACAAGGGTCGTCAAGCATTTTTTGCAAATCATTCCGAAGCGCAACTTGTTCGACTCTCCGCGGCTTTTGCAATTCGGTCGCAATAGCAGCAAGAGGAGAAATATATGCTCTATGGGGAAAGACGGTCGGTTTTGGCCGGAATGATAGGGGTGGCATTCGCAGCCGTGCTGGTTGCCTTTCCCGCCGCTGCCCAACAGACAACCAATTCGAAGTTCAAGGTGGTGACGACCTTCACGGTGATTGCCGACATGGCAAAAAACGTGGCCGGTGATGCCGCGATCGTGGAATCGATCACCAAGCCGGGCGCAGAGATCCACAACTATGCGCCGACGCCGGGTGACATACAGCGAGCACAAGGTGCACAGCTCATTCTCTGGAACGGCCTCAATCTGGAGCGCTGGTTCGAAAAGTTCTTCCAGAACCTGCACGACGTCCCCGGTGCCGTCGTCTCCGATGGCATCGAACCGATGGGCATCTCGGAAGGCCCTTACGAAGGCAAGCCCAATCCCCACGCCTGGATGTCGCCGAAGAACGCCCTGATCTACGTCGACAATATCCGGGATGCTTTCGCAAAGTATGATCCGGCGAATGCGGAGACCTACAAGGCTAACGCCGAGGCCTACAAGCAGAAGATCGAAGCGACGATCACTCCGATCCGTGCCACCCTCGAAAAAATTCCCGAGGACAAGCGCTGGCTGGTTTCAAGCGAGGGCGCCTTTTCCTATCTCGCACGCGATTTCGGGCTGAAGGAACTCTATCTCTGGCCAATCAACGCCGACCAGCAGGGCACGCCCCAGCAGGTCCGCAAGGTGATCGATGCGGTCGAGGAACACCAGATTCCAACCGTCTTCAGCGAAAGCACTGTTTCCGATAAACCGGCCCGGCAGGTGGCGCGCGAAACCGGTGCGCATTATGGCGGCGTGCTTTATGTCGACTCGCTGAGCGAAGCCGACGGCCCGGTGCCAACCTATATCGATCTTCTGCGCGTAACCTCCGATACGGTCGCGAAGGGTCTTGCCGATGGGTTGTCGCAATGACCGTGCTGGTTGGCAATCTTGTCCGTCCTGCATCCTCGGATGCGGGATCGGGGATCACGGTAAAGGATGCGACCGTCACTTACCGCAACGGACATACGGCCCTGAGGGACGCGAGTTTCCAGATCCCCACGGGCACGATCGCCGCGCTGGTCGGTGTCAACGGTTCCGGCAAGTCCACGCTCTTCAAGTCGATCATGGGTTTCGTGCGTCTCGCCAGGGGCCACATTCGCGTACTTGGCATGCCGGTCGAAGAGGCGCTGCGCAAGAACCTCGTCGCCTATGTGCCGCAATCGGAAGAAGTCGACTGGAACTTCCCGGTGCTGGTCGAGGATGTCGTGATGATGGGACGCTACGGCCACATGGGCATGATGCGCATCCCGAAGGCCGCAGACCACGAGGCAGTGGCCTCCGCGCTCGCCCGCGTCGCCATGAGCGAGTTCCGCAAGCGCCAGATCGGCGAGCTCTCCGGCGGTCAGCGGAAGCGGGTCTTTTTGGCGCGAGCCCTGGCACAGGACGGCCGGGTCATTCTGCTCGATGAACCCTTTACCGGCGTCGACGTAAAGACCGAGGACCAGATCACCAAGCTCCTGCGCGAACTGCGGGATGAAGGCCGCGTCATGCTGGTCTCCACCCACAATCTCGGCTCCGTGCCGGAATTCTGCGACCGGACCATCCTGATCAAGGGCACGGTGCTCGCCTACGGCCCGACCGTCGAGACTTTTACGCAGGAAAATCTGGAAAAGACCTTTGGCGGCGTGCTGCGTCATTTCGTGTTCAGCGAAGCGCAGAACGGCAGGCCAACGTCGATCGGCGTCATAACCGATGATGAGCGCCCGCTGATCCTGCAGGGTGGAAAAGCGACCGCCCGAAGGTCCGATAGTGGCAATGGGGGTCGGGAATGATAGCCGACCTCCTGCAGCCCTTCACCTATGAATACATGCTCAATGCCATGTGGGTGTCCGCCCTTGTCGGCGGCGTCTGCGCTTTCCTCTCCTGTTATCTGATGCTGAAAGGCTGGTCGCTGATCGGCGACGCGCTCTCGCACGCGATCGTTCCCGGCGTCGCCGGCGCCTATATGCTCGGACTTCCCTTTTCGATCGGAGCCTTCTTTTCCGGAGGGCTCGCTGCCGCAGCGATGCTTTTCCTCAACCAACGCACCAAACTGAAGGAAGATGCCATCATCGGCCTGATCTTCTCCTCTTTCTTCGGGCTGGGCCTGTTCATGGTTTCGCTCCAGCCTATGGCGGTCAACATCCAGACGATCGTGCTCGGCAACATTCTCGCCATCACGCCCGAGGATACGCTGCAACTCGCCATCATCGGCTTCGTGTCGCTCGCTGTCCTGCTCGTCAAATGGAAGGACCTGATGGTCACTTTCTTCGACGAGAGCCATGCCCGATCGATCGGTCTCAATCCGACCGCTCTCAAGGTCATTTTCTTCACGTTGCTGTCTGCCTCCACCGTCGCGGCGTTGCAGACAGTCGGTGCATTCCTCGTCATCTGCATGGTGGTGACGCCCGGCGCGACCGCCTATCTGCTGACCGACCGCTTCCCGCGGCTGCTTGTGATCGCGGTCATCATCGGATCGATGACCAGTTTCGTCGGCGCTTATGCGAGTTACTTCCTCGATGGCGCGACAGGCGGCATCATTGTCGTACTGCAGACGGCAATCTTCCTGATCGCGTTCTTCTTCGCACCCAAACACGGCATGCTGGCGGCACGCAGACGCGCCGCGCAGGCGCTGGAGGTAGCGCCATGAACATGGTCGAGACGCTTCTTTCGCCTTTCCAGTTCGGCTTCATGGTCAATGCGCTGGTGATCTCGGTGCTGGTCGCAATCCCGATGGCGCTGTTGTCCTGCTTCCTGGTTCTAAAAGGCTGGTCTCTGATGGGAGACGCCATCAGCCACGCCGTCTTCCCCGGCGTGGTTATCGCCTATATCGTCGGCATACCCTTCGCGATCGGCGCCTTCGTGGCCGGCATGTTTTGCGCTATCGCCACCGGTTTCCTGAAAGATAACAGCCGTATCAAACAGGATACGGTGATGGGCATCGTTTTCTCCGGCATGTTCGGGCTCGGCCTGGTCCTTTATGTCAAGATCCAGTCCGACGTGCACCTCGACCACATCCTGTTCGGCGACATGCTCGGTGTCTCCTGGCGCGACATCGGGCAGTCGGCCGTCATCGCTGCGATCACAGCTGTCATTCTTGGTGTGAAATGGAAGGACTTCCTGCTGCACGCCTTCGACCCCGCCCAGGCGAGAGCGGTGGGCCTCAGGATCAACCTGCTGCATTACGGCCTTCTCGCCCTCATCTCGCTGACGATCGTCGGCGCCTTGCAGGCGGTAGGCATCATCCTTTCGATCGCCATGCTGATTGCGCCGGGAGCCATCGCCTTCCTGCTCACCCGCAAGTTCAGCACGATGCTGCTCCTCTCCGTCGCCATTGCCGTGATCGGCTCTTTTGTCGGCGTCTACCTGTCCTTCTTCATCGACAGCGCGCCGGCGCCGACCATCGTGCTTGTGCTGGCGATCGGCTTCGTGTTCGCCTTCATCCATGCCACGCGCGGAACGGCCCGGGTTGAGGAATCGCCGATGGACTGATGGACATCGACGAATGTAACAATTTGAACTGCTGCCTAATTCCTACAATCGATTCCGGTTTGGGCAATTAGGCAGCAGATAATCAAACCTTCAATTCTCGCTCGACCAGCGCCACCCAATAGGCCGCCCCATATCCCAGCGCTTCATCGTTGAAATCATAGGCCGTGTTGTGATGCAGAGCCCCATCCACTGCCGGGCCGTTGCCGAGCCAGACATAGCAACCCGGCGCATTCTGGGCGAAGAAGGCGAAATCGTCGCCTGCCGTCGACGGCGGAAAGCTTGTCTGCACCTTCCCGCCGAAGACCGAGCCGGCGGCCGTGAGCGCCCGCGCGGTCGCATCCGCGTCATTGATGACGGGCGGAATCCGCCGCTCGAATGCATAGTCCACAGCAATGCCGTACATAGCCGCAGTGCCATGCGCCAATCGTCCGATCTCGGTCTCCAACTGGTCGCGCACATCGGGCGAATAGGCCCGCGCCGTCCCACCGATCTCGACGATATCTGGAATGACGTTCAGCGCCTTCGAGTCGCCCGCCTGCAGGAAACAAGCGCTGACGACGGCCGGTTGCAGCGGATCGATCACCCGTCCGACGATCGTCTGCAGCGATGACAGGAAGGTCCCGGCCGCCGTGATCGGATCGCGGCCGAGATGCGGCTTGGCGCCGTGCGTGCCGGTCCCACGGAAGGTGATGCGCCAGCTGTCGGAGGAGGCAAGCTGCGGCCCCTCGACCACGGCAATCTCATCGACCGCAAGCCCAGGCATGTTATGCAGCCCATAAACCGCGTCGCAGGGGAAAAGCTTGAACAGGCCCTCCTCGACCATGCGCTTTGCTCCGCCTCGCCCTTCCTCGGCCGGCTGGAAGATGAAATGCACCGTGCCGGAAAAATCCTGCGTTGCCGCAAGATGCCGCGCGGCGCCAAGCAGCATCGCCGTATGGCCGTCATGGCCGCAGGCATGCATCTTTCCGGGCACGGTCGATTTATAGGGCCGCTCCGCCATTTCAGGCATGGCGAGCGCATCCATGTCGGCGCGCAGCCCGATCCTTCGTGTGCCGTTGCCGAACTGCAGCGTGCCGACCACGCCGGTGCCGCCGAGACCGCGATGCACCGCGATGCCGGCTTCCTCGAGAAGCCTCGCGACGATGCCGGCGGTACGCTCCTCCTCGAAACCGAGTTCGGGATGGGCGTGCAGGTCACGGCGCAGGGCGGTCAGAAACGGCAGATCGTCTTTGATCCGGGCGGGAATGCTCATCGCGCAATGCTCCTGGGGCCTGGATATTCTGTCAAACGAGACGGGCGCCCAACCGGCGCCCGCGTCAGATTACCTCTTGTTCATCAACCAGGCAGTAAGTTCAACCCCCGAACAGGATGATTTTAGGCCGGCCTAAAGTCTGAATCCTATTCTACATTATATAGTTAGAGCATGATCTCGTCCGAAAACCGCTCACACTTTTCGGCATCATGCTCTAGCCCTCCTCGACGAACACCTCCTCGCGCTTCTTCTTGACGCTCGGCAGGAAGACGACAATGAGGACGGCGACTGCAATGGCCAGAAGAATGGCGCTGATCGGCCGCGTAACGAAGGTGGTCGGATCGCCGCGCGACAGGATCATGGCGCGCCGGAGGTTTTCTTCGAGCAATGGTCCGAGCACGAAGCCGAGCAGAAGCGGCGCCGGCTCGCAGCGAAGCTTCGCCAGCACGTAGCCGATGAGCCCGAAGAAGGCGACGGCATAGAGATCGTAGACGTTGGCGTTGACGCTGTAGACCCCGATCGAGCAGAAGGCCATGATGATGGGGAAGAGCACGTAGTAAGGCACGGTCAGGAGCTTCACCCAGAGCCCGATCAGCGGCAGGTTGAGGATGACCAGCATCAGGTTGCCGATCCACATCGAGGCGATGATGCCCCAGAACAGCGCCGGCTGCTCGGTGGCGACGTTCGGACCGGGCACGATGCCCTGGATGATCATCGCCCCGACCATCAGCGCCATGACGGGATTGGCCGGAATGCCGAGCGTCAGCAGCGGAATGAACGAGGTCTGCGCGCCGGCATTGTTTGCCGATTCCGGTCCCGCAACGCCGGCGACCGCGCCTTTGCCGAATTCCTCCGGCGTCTTCGACATCCGCTTTTCCACCGTATAGGAGGCGAACGCCGCGAGAATGGCGCCACCACCTGGCAGGATGCCGAGCGCCGAACCGATTGCCGTACCGCGAATGACCGGCGCGATCATCTCCTTGAATTCCTGGCGGGACGGCAAAAGGCCGGTGACCTTGGCCATCAGCACCGTGCGTGTCGACTCGCCCTCGAGGTTGCGCAGGATTTCCGCCACCCCGAACACGCCGACGGCAAGCGCCACGAAGTTCAGCCCGTCCGCATATTCACGGATGCCGAGCGTGAAGCGTGGCGTGCCGGTGTAGATGTCGGTGCCGACGAGGCCGAGCAGCAGCCCAAGCGCCACCATGGCCAGCGCCTTGACGATCGAGCCATGCGCGAGCGCGATCGAGGAGACGAGGCCGACGATCATCAGCGAGAAATATTCCGCCGAGCCGAACTGCAGCGCGATTGCGGTCAGCGGCGGTGCGAAGATCGCGACGAGAAAGGTCGAGACCGTGCCGGCAAAAAACGAGCCGAGCGCCGCGATCGCAAGCGCTGCGCCGGCCCGGCCCTTGCGGGCCATCTGGTAGCCGTCGATCGCGGTCACGGCCGAGGAGGATTCGCCCGGCATGTTGATCAGGATCGCCGTCGTCGAGCCGCCGTACTGCGCGCCGTAATAGATGCCGGCGAGCATG
>NZ_JACCEZ010000021.1:0-42415 GCF_013416305.1 Rhizobium sp. WYCCWR 11128 | reverse complement strand
CCTCTTCCACCGAGATCTCGTCGAACGGGTTCATCGACATCTTCACATTGGCAAGCTCGACACCCGTGCCATCCGGCTTCACCCGGATCTTCACGTTGTAGTCGACAACCCGTTTGACTGGCACGAGTATCTTCATGTGGTCCTTCCTTCAGGAGAAACTGGCTTCGGAGACTTTTTTAGAAAATGCGCGTTCGGACGCCGCTCCGATTGTCGAATGGCGACATGGATACGCGTTTTTCCTCCAAATTCAACGCTTGCATGAGGCCGGCAGGCGATTTGCCTCGGCAATATATGGACGTTTACGTTCACGTCAATATTGTCGTCAGCGGCGGCCCCAGGGAAATCGCTGCGCCGTCCGCCCGTCCGTGCCGGCTGCGATGGCCGGGCCGGCGCCCGGGTCGTTTCTGACGGCGCGGGGCGTGACGATCTGCCGGTCGAAGAGCGGCACACCAGGCCGGCGCAACAGCAGGATCAGTAAAGCGCCGGCAAGGATGCCGCCAACATGCGCGCCCCAGGAAACGTCGCCGTCAGGTGCAATCGCCAACATGAAGAACTGCTGCCCGATCCACAAAAGCAGCGGCACGAAGGCCGGCAGGGGCAACGGCACGCGGAAAAACACCAGCACCCAGACCCGGACGCGCGGATGCAGCATGACATAGGCGGCAACGACGCCGGAGACCGCCCCCGACGCGCCGACCAGCGGTGCTTCCGAGGTCATGGTCAGCAGGCCGTGGCAGAGCGCGCCGGCGGCGGCGCAAACGAAATAGAAGATCAGGAAGCGCAGATGCCCCATCGCATCCTCGACATTGTCGCCGAAGACCCAGAGGAAGATCATGTTGCCGGCCAAATGCCAAAAGCCGGTATGGACGAAGGCGTAGGTCAGGTAGGTCAGCGGCTCCGGCACGATTTCGAGCCCCTGCGCCAGCACCGCGTGACCGAAGGCGATTGCCGGGATGTAGCCGAGCCCGACGGTCGTTGCCTGGGCTGCCTGCTCGCTCTCCAGGCTGGTCAAAAGCCAGACCGCGATATTCAGGGCGATCAGTGCGAGCGTCACCCACTGGACCTTGATATGTTTCAGCGTATTGGCATCGTGAAGTGGTATGAACATAAAGGCCCCCCGGCGATCGTGATCGAGGCAAGCCTATCTGGTTTTTCCCGGAACCCAAAGTACATCCGCATGGCCCCGGTCATTTGCATGACGCGCGGCGACGAAGAGGAAATCGGAGAGCCGGTTGACATATTTCATCGCCGGCTCGCCGACGATTTCGCCGTCGGTGCGGGCAAGCGCCACCATCAAACGCTCGGCTCGGCGCGCAATCGTGCGGGCAAGATGCAGATGGGCGGCGGCCGGACTGCCGCCTGGCAGGATGAAGGATTTCAGCGGCTCCAGGCCGGCGTTCAACTGGTCGATATCACGCTCGACGCGGTCGACCTGCGTCTCGATGATCCGCAGGGGCTCGTAGGCCGGCGGCTCACCAGTGTCGGGGGTAGCGAGATCGGCGCCGAGATCGAAGAGATCGTTCTGGATCGACATCAGCATGGCGTCGAGTTCGGGCAAGCCTGATGTGTGCAGCCGCGCCAGGCCGATCGCGGAATTGGCCTCGTCGATCGTACCGTAGGCCTCGACGCGCAGATCGTCTTTGAGCCGGCGCGGGCCGGACACCAGCCCGGTCGTGCCGTCATCGCCTGTTTTCGTGTAGATCTTGTTGAGCTTGACCACGGTTTCCCCCTTGAAGTCCGGTCACGTCGGACGGCCGCCGCCGGTCCACCAGAGCGTTATCATGATCAGGATGACGGCGATCGCCTGCAACAGCACACGAAGCTGCATCAGCTTGTTGGAACGGTTGGGATCGCCGCCCTTCATCATGTTGAAGAGGCCGCGGATCAGGACGAGGGCGACGAGGCCCATGACAATGATCGCGAGGATATAGGTGACCGTGGACATGGCGTTCAACTTTCTCAGTCAGTCCGTCCAGCGCATCAGGCGGTAGAAGAGGTCTGCCGGAAGCAGCCGCTTCAGGAACATGCCCTGCTTAGCCGGAGTCGTTACAGGATAATGTGGCCTCGGATTTTTCGAGTTCAATGCGTGTTTCAACACGGAATAGACCGCTTCCGGGCCGAGTTTATGGCGGTTGACCGGCCCCGATCCGTCGAGTCTCGCCAATTGTCTGATGTAATCGACCGCGTGCGGCGAATTCTCGAGGTCGATATGCTCCTTGATCTTTGCGAGCGCATTGGCGGTGAACCGCGTAGTGATCGGTCCCGGCTCGATCAGACTGACATGGATGCCGCTGCCCTGCAGCTCCATGCGCAGCGTAACGCTGAGGCCTTCCAGCGCGAACTTGGACGCGGTGTAGGCGCCACGATAGCGATAGGGGACGACGCCGAGGATCGACGAGCATTGCACGATCCTCCCCTCTCCGCGCTTGCGCATCGGCGGAATGACCTGCCGCGTCAGCTCATGCCAGCCGAAGAAATTCGCCTCGAACTGCGCGCGCAGCGTTGCCGTCGACAGATCTTCGACGGCGCCCGGCTGGCCATAGGCGCCGTTATTGAAGAGGGCGTCGATGCGACCGCCGCTGCGTTCCAGAACCGCGCCGACCAGATCGGAAATCGTCTCGGTCCTGGCATAGTCCATCAGGAAGGCTTCGATGCCTTCTGCTTCCAGCCCCGAAAGATCGTCCGGCTTGCGCACCGTTGCGAAGACACGCCAGCCATCGGCTTTCAGCGCCCGCGCGCAATGAGCGCCGATACCGGACGAACATCCGGTCACGACGATGGTGCGCTCTCCCGCCATGGAATGATTCCTGTACAAAATGGGACTCGTTTCCCATATTCGGCCAGAGGATACAATCTGGAAAGCCGGAGACGGAATGCCGAAGGTGCTGCGCACGATCTACGACGTGGTCTATGACGCGATCTGTCACATGGTCGAGGACGACGGCTTTGCCATGGCAAGCCATGTGGCGCTGTCGAGCCTGCTTGCGGTTTTCCCCTTCCTGATCTTCGGCACCGCGCTTGCAAGCTTCCTCGGCGCCGATCAGTTCTCTTCGACCGCCATCCACCTGATCTTTGACACCTGGCCCGAGGCGATCGCCAAACCGCTCGCCGACCAGGTGCTGCAGGTGCTGACCATTCCGCGCGGCGGGCTGCTGACGATCTCGGTGCTGGCGGCCGCATATTTCGCTTCGAACGGTGTCGAGGCGCTGCGCATTTCGCTCAATCGCGCCTATCGGGTGCAGGAAACGCGGGCCTGGTATTTCACCCGTCTCGCCAGCCTGGGCTACGTGTTGATCGCGGTCATCATCTTCACGGCGATCAGCATTCTGCTGGTCGCCCTGCCGCTGGCGCTCGATTACTCGAGGAAATGGTTCCCGCTGTTTGCCGATACGCTCGACATCGTCTTCAGCTGGCGCATCTACGGCACGCTGGTGGTTCTGACCGTCGGACTGCTGGTCATGCATCTCTGGCTGCCGGCCGGCAAGCGGCGGGTCTTCGACGTCATTCCCGGGGTGCTGCTGACGCTGCTTCTCTGGCTCGCCGGCGCGCTGATCTTTGCCTATTATCTCGCGACCTTCGCCAATTACACGGCAACCTATGCCGGTCTCGCCTCTGTCATGATCGTGCTGATCTTCCTCTACATGGTCGGCGTCATCTTCATCATCGGGGCGGAGATCAATGCAGCGCTGATCAAGTTCCGCGTCTTCCGGATGTTCTCCCACACGCTGTCGATCGTCGGCAGAGAGCGTGTCGAAAGGCAATCAGAGCCCGACAAGGCGGCGAATATCCGCCCCTGACATGCCCTGGGCGCGCAATTCGCCAAGCCCGGTGTCGCCTTGGCTTTTCGAAAGCTTGCGGCCATCGGCGCCGAGAATGAGACGATGATGGTGATAGACCGGCTGCGGCAGGCCGAGCAGCACCTGCAACAGCCGGTGCACCGATGTGGCGTGGAAGAGGTCGAGCCCGCGCACGACATGGGTGACGCCCTGCAGCGCATCGTCGACGACCACGGAAAGATGATAGCTCGATGGCGCATCCGAGCGCGACAGGATGACGTCGCCCCAGACGTCGGGTTCTGCGGCAATCTCGCCTGTCCTGCCGTCGCCGGTTTCCGTCCAGAACAGCAGTTCGCCGATCAGGTCGAGCGCTTTGCGCATATCGAGCCGCCAGGCATGTTTCTTCCCCGAGGTCAGTATGTCCCGCCATTCGTCTGCCGGACGCTCGCGATCACTTGCGGGATAATGCGGGGTGCCGTCGGGATCGCGCGGCCAGAGTTCACCCGCCGCCTCGTAGGCGACGACGCGGGCCTTCACCTCGCCGCGCGTCAGAAAGGCCGGATAGACCAGCCCGCGCTCGATCAGCGTGTGCAGTGCCGCCTGATATTCGGGAAAATGTTCCGACTGGCGCCGCACCGGGCTTTCCCAGCCGATATCAAGCCATTCGAGATCCCTGAGAATGCCGGCCTCGAACTCCGGCGTGCAGCGTGTCTGGTCGATATCCTCGATGCGCAGCAGCAAGCGCGCTTGTTCGGCCTGCGCCATGTCGCGGTTCATGAGGGCCGAGAGGGCATGTCCGAGATGCAACGGTCCGTTGGGGCTCGGCGCAAAACGAAAGACAGGTTTTTGACGCTCACTCGTGGTCATGCTTTCTTCTGCCATGGATTCGGTTTTTGAACCACTGCGAGGCAAAGTGCAGATCATCCGCAACGAAGATGACGTCAAACAGGGGCTCGAAGCGCTGCTTCGCCTCGATCCGCGTCTTGCGACGATCGTTGCGGAGGCCGGGCCCATTCCGCTCAGGTTGCGCGAACCCGGCTTTGCCGGCCTTGCCCATATCATCGTCTCGCAGATGGTGTCGCGCGCCAGCGCCGAGGCGATCTGGCGGCGCATGCTGCCGGAGGACGGTTCGCTGACGGCCCAAGGCTACACGCTGCTTCACGCCGATGCGTGGCGCGAATTCGGTCTGTCGCGCGCCAAGGCCGAGACGCTGTCGCGGATTGCCGAAGCGGTCGCCTCCGGCCGTCTCGATCTCTCCGGGCTCTGCCTGAAGCCGCCGGGCGAGGCGCTTGGCGAACTGACCGCGTTGAAGGGCGTCGGGCCGTGGACGGCAGAGGTCTATCTAATGTTTTGCGGCGGCCACGCCGATGTTTTCCCGGCCGGCGATGTCGCGCTGCAGAATGCCGTCGGGGCGGCATTCGGTCTCGCTGCACGGCCGCAGGCGAAGACGCTTGCTGAGCTTTCGGCAGTCTGGTCGCCGTGGCGCTCGGTAGCGGCACGGCTTTTCTGGGCCTACTACGCCACGAAGATGCGCCGTGACATGGTGCCGATCGGCTGATCGGCAACACTCTTCAAATTGCCTTTATCCTCTGAATTTATTGGACTTCACAATCCTGTAACAACCGGCCTAATATACAGGTGCAGATGCCGAATCGATCAGGAGAGTCCCTTGACGATTGCAGTCTCCCCACAGGCCCTGCCGGCGCTCGTCCTGAACGCTGACTACCGGCCGCTGAGTTATTACCCCTTGTCGTTGTGGTCCTGGCAGGACGCGATCAAGGCGGTATTTCTCGACCGTGTGAACATCATTGCAGAATATGAACATTCGGTTTCCTCGCCGAGCTTTTCGATGCGGCTTCCGAGTGTCGTGTGCCTGAAGACTTACGTTCAGCCGTCCCGCAATCCCGCTTTCACCCGGTTCAACGTCTTCCTGCGCGACCGGTTCGAATGCCAGTATTGCGGCGCCCATGACGACCTGACCTTCGACCACGTCATCCCGCGCGCCCATGGCGGCGAGACCACGTGGGAGAATGTCGTGGCAGCCTGCTCGCCTTGCAATCTGCGCAAGGGCAGCAAGCTTCCGAAGCAGGCAAGCATGTTCCCGGCGCAGAAGCCCTATCAGCCGACGGTGCAGGATCTGCACAATAACGGCCGGCTGTTCCCGCCGAACTATCTGCATGAAAGCTGGCTCGACTATCTCTATTGGGATACCGAACTGCAGCCTTGATCGAACGGCCTGCAGCGTCGCGTCTTTTCGAGAGGCGCAAGGACGCTGCAGCACTTCGAATGCTGCATAATTTTATGAGGCGGCCTTGCGAACGCCGACAAAGGCGAAGGCTGCGAGCAGGATTCCGGCAATCACGTTCCAGCCCGCAAAAGACAGGCCGAGCACGCGCAGTGCCGCGTCGGTGCAGGACGGGCCCTTGATGGTGTTGAGCTCACCGAGCAGATCGCCGGCATTGGTCGTCATGCTGCTTGCCGTCGTTGAGCAGGTGGCCGGGCCGGGCCAGAAGTGCCATTCGACGCCGGCGTGATAGACGCCCATGCCTGCCGTCACCAGCATCAGGATGCCGGCCGCGAGAATGAGCGCCCGGGTGATCCAGTTCGGAAGTCCGACGAGCTCGGAGATGGCGGCCAGGATCGCGATCGGGATGGCGTAATAATAGGGCTGCCGTTGCAACAGGCAGAGGGCACAGGGAATATAACCGCCGATATACTGGAAGCCGAGCGCGGTGCCGACCGCCGCAGCCATGCCGATGGCGAGCAACATGGAATAGACAAAGCCGGGGCGGGCGAGCGGCGAGGAAATAGTCATGGCGGAGCTCCGCGAGTTTAGTAGAGCATGAGATGCAGATTGAGATTTTAGGCCTGTGCGGCCGAAAATCATCCTCGCCTAGTGAGCGAAAGAGCGGTAGCCGACATATAGCACGATCACGGTAGCGGCACCGATGCCAACGATTTGGCCGAGGCGCTTCTCGATGAAGTCACGGATCGGCTCGCCGTAGCGGCGCAGCAGCCAAGCGAGGAAGAGGAAACGCGCGCCGCGTGCAATAATCGCCGAAACAATGAAAAGGCCCAGATTGACGTGGATGACGCCAGACAGAATCGTCACGATCTTGATCGGCGGCAGATGCGCAAGACCTGATGTGACAAGCAGCAGCAGGATCCACTCGTAGGTGACATAGGCCTTCATCTGCTCAAAGGCATCGAGCTTGCCATAGAATTCGAGAACCGGCCGCGCGACCGTCTCATAGGCGTAAAAGCCGAGCGCCCAGCCGGCGATGCCGCCGAGTACGGATGCGACGGTCGCGACCAGCGCGTAGCGATAGGAGCGTTCCGGCCTGGCAAGCGCCATCGGCAGGAAGAGCACATCGGCGGGGACGAGAAAGATGGAGCTTTCGACGAAGGCGATGACGGCGAGCCAGATTTCGGCCGATTTGCGCGCGGCCAGAGACATGGTCCAGTCGTAAAGTCTGCGGAGCATTCCGTTTCCTTCCTGTTGCAGTGCAAAAGAGCTTTAGGGGCCGTGCGCGGCGCTGTAAATGCTCGCCCGTGTCCTTCCTGCCACCGCCGTCGAAAAATTTTCGTGATGACGGGTGTCAGCGCCTCTCCCAAGATTTCGCAGGATTGCGAATCGGCCATTCTGCGGCAAGCTGATTTAGGGTCGACGTGCAAGGTGGCATGAGAATGTTCAAAGTGATCGAAGGCGGCCGTGGGCGGGCCGTGCAAATGGATGACTGGTCCGAAGAGGGGCGCGGACCAAGCAAAGAGGACGTGCGCCGGGAGGCTGCGCGACGGATCAGCGAGAGCGGTTATCATCTGTCCCGCATCCGGGAATTCGCGACCGGTGTGCCAATGCTGGCGTCTCTCAAACACTTGTCGCTGCAGATCGATTTCGCAGCCGAGACGTTGTCGCGGCTCGATCCGATCCCGGAGGATTTCCGCTCCGACGGCTATTGGCCGGCGGGCTGAGGCAATCACGGTCGCGTGACATGCGGCGCTGTTTGCGTCAGGACAGGTCCATCGACTTTTCCCATTGCTGCCGCAGGACGTTCATTTCCGTCCGCTTCTGGGCCATTTCGCTAACGGCAGCGCGCAGATGCGGATGGTGCGACATGAACATGTTGAAGTCGCGCCGTTCGAGCACCTCGAACTGGCAGAAGTCGACGGCGATGACGTCGGCGGTGCGCCGTCCGCCGGTCAGCAGCGCCATTTCCCCGAAGAAGGCTCCCGGCTCTAGGCGGATCGCGCCGCTGGCGAGCCGCACTTCCACCGCGCCCGAGGAGATGAAATACATGCTATCGCCCCGGTCACCACGGCGGATGACGCGCTCGCCCGGCGGCGCGGATTTCGCCTTGAAGAGCAGCAGCAGCTCCTCCTGCGCGTTCTCATCGACCTCCGAGAACAGCGGGAAAGTCTCGATCAGCTGCTGCATCTTCAGTTGATGCTGGCGCTCGCGCTCTTCGCCGAGCGCCCTGATCTTTTCCAGTTCTTTGCCGAGCGCCTTCTGCCTGCTCCTACCGTAGCTTTCCCAAAGGGAGGGCCATTTCGAATGGATGTATTTCTTCAGGCCGTCGGTTGCGAAGATCACGATCGGGTTGAGTGTGATCGACAGGATCGCGGCGGCCAGGATCAGATCCTGGCCCTCATGCGGCAGGAGCCCGAGTGAGACGCCGAGGCCGGCGAGGATGAAGGAAAACTCGCCGATCTGGGCGAGGCCGCCGGCCAATGTCAGTCCCATGCTGATAGGGTATCTGAGCAGGATGACGATGAGGAAGGTGATGATGCCCTTGCCGAGGATGACGAGCGCCAGTGCGCCGATCACGGCCAGCGGCTGGCGCACCAGGATGGAGGGATCGAAGAGCATGCCGACGGAGACGAAGAACAGCACAGAGAAGGCATTCTGCAGCGGCAACGAGTCGGCGGCGGCCCTGTGGCTGAGCTGGGATTCGCTCATGACGACGCCGGCGAAAAATGCGCCGAGCGCAAAGGAGACGCCGAAGATCGCCGCCGAACCGAAAGCGATGCCGAGTGCGATCGCCAGCACCGTCAGCGTAAAGAGTTCCCGCGAGCCGGTGCGGGCGATCATCGTCAGCAGCCAGGGCACGATGCGAGGGCCGAGGAAGATCGCCATGGCGGCGAAGGCAACAACCTTCAGCAGTGTCAGGCCGATCGTCAGCGCCAGTGGCAGGTCACCGAGGCCGTGATTGGTCGTATTGCTGGCGTTGCCACCCAGAAGCTCTGCCAGCGCCGGCAGCAGCACCAGCGCCAGCACCATCACCAGATCCTCGACGATCAGCCAGCCAACGGCGACGCGTCCGCTCGCCGCGTTGACGAGATTGCGCTCTTCCAGCGCCTTCAAGAGAACGACGGTGCTCGCCACCGACAGGCTGAGGCCGAGGACGATGCCGGCGCCGAGGCTCCAGCCCCAGAGTTTGCAAAGGCCGATGCCCAAGAGGGTGGCGAGGATGATCCGCCCGATCGCGCCAGGCACAGCGATGCCGCGCACGGCGAGCAGGTCGGAGGCGGAAAAATGCAGGCCGACGCCGAACATCAAAAGGATAACGCCCATCTCGGCGAGCTGGCCGGCAAGGGCGGTATCGGCGACGAAGCCCGGTGTGAACGGCCCCATCAGGATGCCCGCCATCAAATAACCGACGAGTGGCGGCAGCCGAAGCCGGTCGGCCCCATAGCCCAGGATCGCTGCGAAAACGAAACTGACGGCGACCGTCGCGATAAGTCCTACTTCCTGATGCACGTCCGCCCTCTCTTGTGATAGCGGCGGCCACTTTGGACGAAGTGCAAGCAAAATTAAACAGTTGATTTGGGGATGGGCTGCTGTTCGGGCTTTCGTTCTCAGTCCTGGCTGGTGTGGCGCAGACGTCGTCCGCGGCACGGTCGGGCCGTCACCGATGTTGGAACCACTTGCGTCTTGCCTCGTTGCCCTTTCATCAAGAAAGGAGAAACGACATGCGGAAGATGATCTTGAACTGTACTGTGGCGGCCCTTGCCGCCTGCTCGTTTGCAGCGCCTGTTCTTGCCGACAGCGTCTATGTCAGGGAGCGTTCTTATGACGACGGCTATCGCCACGAGCGGGTACGACCCGGCATCACCATCAGCGAACGTGGCGTCACGTTCGGTGCCGTGCGTGAACGTGAGCACCGCCGCTATCGCGATAATGGCTGCGAAACCAGGAGCGTCACCCGACAGACCGACGAAGGCGAGGTCACCAAGACGGTCCGTCGCTGCAATTAGCGAAAAAATATGCGATAAGGACGAAGCCCGGTTCCGACGAGCCGGGTTTTCGCCTTTTGTGGCAAGAATATCTCAATGCGGTGGTGAAAGTCGTCTGTCGGTGTTATGAGCACGCCTTTGGTAAAAGCGCGTTCCCAGCGCAAACACCGCCCGCACAGGATCTTTTAGTATGATTGAGCTTACGCCGTCCCAGATCGCCGCACTTAAACTCGCCAGGGATGGAGACCTTTATCCTCAGCCAGCCAATAAATGGACGCACGAGAATGCGACAGTTACTTATGCAAAAACTGACCGGTGGAAAGAGCGGCCTCAGAAAATAAAGTCGGTCACTGCCAAGACGTTGGGCGAATTGAAGGAGCCGGGTTTTCTCGAAAGGCGGCACCTGGATGACGACGCATCAAAAGACGTCTACGGCATCACGATGGCCGGCAAGATGTGGCTGCTGAAGAATAAGTAAGCTTCGCTTAGATGCGAAATTCCTTCCGTAGGGCCATCGATTCTTTGAGGCAAGGCAAGGCATTTGAGATGATGGTGCAGCCAACCGGAGCATTATAGAACCCGTCCGCCTTCGTTCCTGACGGAACTACGGCGCGACAGCCTCCGCTTAGCTGCTCTCTTCGGCTTGCCGAGCCGAAGCTCACAGAGCGAAGGCTGGTGCCCCATGCCGGAGTCGAACCAGCACTTCTTTCGAAACTCGATTTTGAGTCGAGCGCGTCTACCAATTCCGCCAATGGGGCAACGGATATGAACGGGCGGCTGTCTAACATGCGAGCGCCCGGACGCGCAAGACGGGCAAGCGAAGTTATCGGACTGATCCGTAGAGAGATCCGGCCTCGCGTCGAGGCCGGATCCTGTCTGATATCAATGGGCGGCGGCCGGTGCCGGGCTGCTCAGGCCGGACTTCTTCAGCGTGATCGCCAGGATCGAGGCCAAGAGGCAGAAGGCGCCGGCGACGAAGAAGGCGGGCAGGTAGCTCGAAAGTTCCGTACGCGAGAGGCCGGCGCCATAGGCGGCGGTGGCTGCTCCCAGCTGATGGCCGGCGAAGACCCAGCCGAAGACGAGGCCGACCTTTTCGGGGCCGAAGCGATCGGCGGCGATCTTGACGGTCGGCGGCACGGTGGCGATCCAGTCGAGGCCGTAGAAGATGGCGAAGATGGAGAGGCCGTAAAAACTGAAATCGCTGAAGGGCAGGTAGAGCAGCGACAGGCCGCGCAGGCCGTAATACCAGAAGAGCAGCCAGCGATTATCGAAGCGATCGGACAGCCAGCCGGAGCCGATGGTGCCGAAGAAATCGAAGATGCCCATGACGGCCAGCACGCTGGCGGCGGCCACCGGCACGATGCCGAAATCGCCGCAAAGGGTGACGAAATGAGTCTGGATCAGGCCGTTGGTGCTGAGGCCGCAGATGAAAAAGGTGGCAAAGAGGATCCAGAAGGTCGAGGTCTTCGAGATTTCCTTAAGCACGGTGATCGGCGTCATCAACGCGACGCCAAGCGAGGTGCTTGCCGGTGGCGGCGTCACCTGCGTCTCACCGAAGGAGGGCAGGTTGAGGTCGGCCGGACGGTCGCGCATGAAGGCCAGCACGGCAAGGGCTGCGACCATGATCATGGCGCAGACGAAAAACACCGTCGAGCGCCAGCCGTAGCGCTCCGTCAGCTCCGCCATCAGCGGCAGGAAGACGAGCTGGCCGGTGGCCGAGCTTGCCGAGAGCATGCCGACGACGAGGCCGCGATGCTTGGTGAACCAGCGGCTGGAGACCGTTGCGGCGAGCACCATGGCCGTCAGACCCGTGCCGAAACCAACGACGATACCCCAGAGCAGCAGCAGCTGCCACAGCGTCGTCATGAACAGCGAACCGACGAAGCCCGCGCCAATCAGCGCCAGTGCGAAGACGATGACCTTGCGCACGCCGAAATAATTCATGAAGGCGGCGGCGAACGGACCCATGAAGCCGAAAAGGATCAGGCGAATCGCAAGGGCCGAGGAAATCTGCGAGGTCTCCCAGCCGAATTCGTCCTGCAGCGGCTTGATGAGTACGCCAGGTGCGCCCATGGCGCCGGCGGTGACCAGCATGGTGAGGAAGGTCGCGGCAACGACGACCCAACCGTAATGGATGTTGCGCCGGGCAAGGGTGGAGGCGAGGACGGTGGAAACCATGGGCAAGATTCCGTTTGAATTCAGGTTTTAGGAGATACTGGACCGATTTACATGATGGCCATCATATTTCTTGCGTATTGATGATGGACGTCATATATTTTGTCAAGCGACTATTTCTGGAGATGACAAATGCGGGTCAGCCGCGAAAAATTTGCCGAAAACCGCGAAAAGATCCTGATCGTTGCCGGCGTGCTTTTCCGCGAAAATGGCTTCGACGGGGTCGGCGTCGCCGACATCATGAAGGCGGCCGGGCTGACGCATGGCGGCTTTTACGGTCATTTCGGTTCGAAGGACGACCTGGCGCTTGAGGTCAGCCGCAAGCTGATCGACAAGGTCGAGACGCGCTGGAAGGAGCATATCGCCGAATCGCCGGACCGGCCGCTGGCAGCGCTTCTCGATCATTATATCCACTGGCGCACGGTTGACGATCCGGGCGGCAGCTGTGTCTTCGCAACGCTGATCCAGGAAGTCAGCCGCAGCCGCGGCGCGGTCCGCGCGGTCTTCAGCGACGGGCTGTCCGTGCTGGTCGACACGCTTGCCGATATCGTTCCCGGCGAAACGGAAGAAAAGCGCCGCGCCAATGCGACGACTACACTGTCATCGATGATGGGGGCCGTCATTCTTGCCCGTGCGGTCGAGGACAGGGCGCTTGCCGAGCAGTTTCTGGTGACGATGCGCCGGCAGCTCGATCCTGAAAGCCAGACATAATCTCAGTCGCGAATGGCGATGGTTTCGATCTCCCTCTCCACGTGGAGAGGGATCTACCTTGCATATGCCTGAGGACCGAGAAGCCAGCGGCTACTTGAAGCCGGCGATGGCGTGCGGGATGTAGGGTGCCTCCAGTGCCGCGATTTCCTCGGCGGTAAGCTTGACCGAGAGCGAGGCAACGGCGTCCGTGAGGTGGTTCGGTTTGGACGCGCCGATAATTGGGGCGGTCACCGCACTTTTCTGCAGGATCCAGGCAGTTGCGACCTGGGCGCGGGAGATGTTGCGGGCCCTGGCGATTTCGGCCACGGCCCCGACGATCTTGCGGTCGGCATCGATGGACTGGGTGTAGAGCGTCTTGCCGAATTCGTCGGTTTCGCTGCGTGCCGTCGTCTCGTCCCAGTCGCGGGTCAGGCGGCCGCGGGCAAGCGGGCTCCAGGGGATGACGGCGATCTTCTGATCCTCGCAAAGCGGCAGCATTTCGCGCTCTTCCTCACGGTAGAGCAGGTTCAGGTGGTCCTGCATGCTGACGAATTCGGTCCAGCCGTTCAGCCTGGAGACGTAAAGCGCCTTGGCGAATTGCCAGGCATACATGGAGGAGGCGCCGATATAACGGGCCTTGCCCGATTTGACGACGTCGTGCAGCGCTTCCAGCGTTTCCTCGATCGGCGTCGTGTAGTCGAAGCGGTGGATCTGGTAGAGATCCACGTAGTCGGTGCCGAGGCGACGCAGGCTGTTGTCGATCTCGTCGAAGATCGCCTTGCGCGACAGGCCGGCGCCGTTCGGGCCCGGCCGCATGCGGTTGAACACCTTGGTCGCCAGCACGATGTCCTCGCGTTTGGCGAAGTCTTTTATGGCCCGGCCGACGATCTCCTCTGATGAACCATTGGAATAGGTGTTGGCGGTATCGAGGAAATTGATGCCGAGGTCGATCGCCTGCTTGATCATCGTCCGGCTTTCTTCTTCCCGCAGGCTCCAGGCATGATTGCCGCGGCCGGGATCGCCAAAGGTCATGCAGCCCAAGCAGATCTTCGATACTTCGAGACCGGTCTTGCCAAATTTTGCGTATTCCATGAAACGACTCCGTGATGAATTGGATGACCCCAGGCGGCTTTCCATGATTTAGCGCGAGATGGCCAAAGTCGCAGGGCGGCAAATGAAGAATCTATGCTGCATGCGCACAATGATCCGTGATCGAGACTTCTGAAGCCGCGCTCATCGCCGTCGATTCTGGCTGCAGCTTGCACATCCGCGCCGCAAGATGTTAGCTGATGCAGCATTTTTATCGGAATCCGACCATGCAACTGCCGTCCCACGATCGCTATGACGATCTTTATCGCGATTTCTCCTGGCGGATTCCGGAGGATTTCAATATCGGCCGCGCCGTCAGCGACGACTGGGCGGCGAGAGATCCGGAGCGTGTCTGCCTTGAGCATTTCAGCCCCGATGGCGATCATCTTTCGCTGACTTACGGTGAGCTTGCCGGCGCCTCGTCCATGTTCGCCAATGCGCTGGCTTCGCTCGGCATTAAGCGAGGCGACCGCGTCGCGCTGCTGATGCCTCAGTCCTTCGAGACCGTGGTCGTTCATGTCGCGATCTACAAGATGGGCGCAATCGCCTTGCCGCTGGCGCTGCTCTTCGGCGTCGAGGCGCTCGAATACAGGCTGAGGACCTCAGGTGCGGTGGCAATCGTCACCAATGATTTCGGCCTTGATCGCGTCCGGAAAATTCGCGATCGGCTGCCGGAGCTTCGGCATGTGATCAGCCTCGATAGTGCTCTCGATGCTCTCTCCTTTGCCGATCTGATCGTGTCATACGAGCCCTTCTTCAAGGGAGAAAAGACGTCTCCCGACGATCCAGCGCTGATGATCTTCACCTCGGGAACGACGGGGCCACCCAAGGGCGCGTTGCATGGCCATCGCGTCCTGCCCGGCCATGTTCCCGGCATGCAGTTCGCCCATGAGGGTTTTCCGCAACCGGACGATAAGGTCTGGACGCCGTCCGACTGGGCCTGGGCCGGCGGGCTGCTCAACGCGCTGCTGCCGAGTCTTCTGCTCGGTATTCCCGTCGTTTCGTCGCCGGCGCAGAAATTCGATGCCGGCATGGCCTATCGCATCATGGCCGAAATGAAGGTGCGCAATGCCTTCATTCCGCCGACGGCGCTGAGGCTGATGAGATCCGTTGCCGATCCGCGCTCGAAATATGATTTGGTGCTGCGCACCATCGGCTCGGCCGGAGAGGCGCTCGGGCGCGAGACCTATGAATGGGCGCGCCATACGCTCGGCATCACCGTCAACGAATTCTACGGCCAGACGGAGTGCAATTTCGTGCTTGCGTCGAGCGCTGCCTATGGCGTCACTAAAGCGGGCGCCATAGGGCGGGCGGTGCCCGGGCATCGCGTCGCGATCGTCAGCGAGACGGGCGACGAGTTGCCCGTCGGCGAACCGGGCCAGATCGCCATCGCCAGTCCCGATCCTGTCATGTTCCTCGGCTATTGGGACGACACGGTGGCGACGGACCGAAAATTCGCCAAAGGCTGGCTGCTCACCGGCGATATCGGCCGGCAGGACGCCGAGGGATATGTGACCTTCGAAGGGCGCGACGACGACGTCATCACGTCGTCGGGATATCGCATCGGCCCGGCCGAGATCGAGGACTGCCTGATCGGTCATCCCGCCGTGCAGCTTGCCGCCGCCGTCGGCAAGCCCGATGCCGTGCGCACCGAAGTCGTCAAGGCCTATATCGTGCTTTCACCAGGCCATCATCCAAGCGAGGCGTTGGCTGCCGACATAAGGGAATGGGTGAAGACGCGGCTTTCGATGCACGAATATCCGCGCGAAGTGGAATTCATCGATGCATTACCGCTAACCACCACCGGCAAGGTGATCCGCCGGCTGCTGCGCGAAAGAGCGGCGGCTGAAGGGCTCTAGCCCCGGCCGGCAAGCGACATGATCTTTTCGCGCAGCATCTTCGCCATATTGCGGGTGCTGCGGTACATGTGAAGCTGGGCGGTGACCTGGCGCATGTCGCGGTCGCTGTTCTGCGTCAGGCCGATCACCAGCGTTCCCATCTCCTCGCGCTCCTGCCAGAAACGGCTCATGATCGGATGATCCGAGACGGCGCAGGAATCGGAGCGGACGATATTGGCGTCGTCGAGATGCCATTCGGTGAGTTCGCTCATCAGCAGCTTGCCCGGCGAATAGCGAGCATAGTTTTCGTCGTAGGCGGTCTTCCAAGTATAGGCCTCGCCGCCCATCATCAGCACGACGATGGCGGCGATCGCCTTGCCGTTGAGATCGATCGTGTGAATACGCACGGCATCGACGGCGGCAAGGTTCGACACCGCCTCGCGGGCGAAGGCCGTGTGATAACGATCGGTGACGAGAGCGCTTCGCCGCTTGCCCTTCCAACCGCCGGCTTCCATCGCCAGGAATTCCTCGAAGCGGGTATGGATTTCGCGCGGCTGGCGGGCGACGGCATAGACCGCGGTTCCCTGTTCCTCCAGCAGGCGCCACTGGCGGCGCATCTCGCGCATATGCGAGGAGGAGATGGTTTTGCCGAGATAGACCGGCGCCTCTTCCTCGCTCTGCAGCATCGGGCGCAGGTAGGGATTGGTAACGGTGACGGGAAGATTGCGGCTGAGCGCAACGGCCTTGACCATGCGCACGAAGATACCGTTCAGCCTGAGATCCGGCAGGACCATTATGGCGGGCAGATTGAGATCACGGGCGGTCAGCCCCTCGAAGAGATTGTCGAGGGTTTCGGCGGCATCCTCGCCATCGACGAGCGGCGTGCCGAGCGGACCGAAACTGTTTGACCAGCCGCGGATGATCGACGGGCCGACGGCAAAGCCCGGCTTGTCGACCGAAAACGGCAAGAGGAAGCGCATGCGGCTGCGACCGGCATTGTGGTCGCGGATCAGGGCGAAGTTCACCTGCCGGTCTTCGAGCCGCGGCATGGCGGGGGCGAGGAAGCGGCCGGAGAAAAAGACATTCGGTTCCATCGCCCGGTTGGAGAGGAAATCGAGCTCATCCTGAAGCTCATAGCCGAGTTTGCCGGGATAGAGGCAGAGCTCGCGCCCAGGCCGGCCGATCTCGGTGCGAGCCTCGGCCTGCGGCGCTTCGAAATGCAGTGCTGCGAGATCATGCACCATGCGGTTTGCGGCGCTGTCGGTGCTTTCGGTAACGGGGGGAACACGCACCATCTATCGAACTCTCATTTCTGGCGTTGCGGCGGAGGGGCTGGCGAAGGCGAAAAGAACGATGGCGAGGGTGCGGCGCACGGCGACATGCAGCAGGATTGCCTCGACTGCCATGGCAGAGGCCGTGGCGATCGCCGTGCCCTCGATGCCGTAATGCGGGATCAAAGCGAGGTTGAGGCCGACATTGGCCGTCAGTGCGCCGGCATAGAGCGCGACACAGAGGTTCTGCTTGCCTGCCATCATCAGCAGCGTTTCGGCCGGGCCGACCAGCGATTTGGCAAGGATGCCGGCGAGCAGGATCGCCATGACCAGATAGCCCGATGTGAAGGCGCCGCCGAAGAGCGACAGCAGCAGATGACCGGCCGCAAGCACGACAAGGCCGACCCCGAGCGCCGGCCAGAAGGTCCAGCGGGCGGCGTCGATGGCTGCGGCTGCCAGCTGGGCGTGGTCGCCTTCGGCGATGATCGAGGAAAAGCGCGGGCCGGAGGCCGCCTTGACCGAGAAATTGATGAAATGTACCAGCGCCATCGTTTTGGCGGCGGCGAAGTAGATGGCGACGTCATGCGGCTCGAGGAAGATGCCGACGACGACGACGTCGGAATTGGTCAGCAGGAAGCTCACGCCCTCGATCAGGAAAATCGGAAAGGCGACGCTGAACCAGGCGAGGAAATCGACCTTGCGTGGGCCGTCGTCATAATGCCGGCGAAGGCGGTAAAGCGTTGCGGCATACTGGCCGAGAGCGGTGACGTAGGTGGCGGCGAGCGCTGCCTGCATCGCGGTGACGGCTGTGTGCTCGGCGCCGATGGCAATCGCGATCAGCATGAAGAGGATGATGAGGATCGGGCGGACGATATAGACCGGGCTCAGCGCCATCACCGGCCAATGGTTTGCCCGTGACGTGCCTTCGAGAATGTCGCCGAGCGCGATCATCGGCATGGCGAGCAGGCCGATGAAGATCGGGATGAGATAATAGACCTGGATCATATCGCCGAAGAAATGCAGCCCGAGCATGCCAGCGGCGAGCACCGCCGTGCCGGACAGCAGCGCAAAGATGCGCGCCGTGCCGGTCAGGCCGCGGATTTCCTCGAAAGCGCCCGCTGCCCTGTATTGCGGCAGAAAGCGGACGATCGCGGTGTGGAAACCGAGGCATGAGAGATCGCCGAAGACGACGACCAGCACCCAGACGAAAACGAAGATGCCGTATTCATATTCGCCCATCAGCCGGGCGAGCACGATCTGGGAGACGAAGGCGAGTGCGGCGCTGAGGATACGGATCGAAAAGGCCGTCAGTGCCATACGCTGGGCGGCCGCCCTCTCACCGCGCTCGGTGAGCACGGCAGCAAGCAAACGCAGCGTGCGGCCGCCGATCGGGCGCAGACCCGCGGGCAGCATCTTCTCCGCTGTTTCTATGACCGCCATGATGAACACGCAAAACTCTGAGGTCAGGCAAATCGCCCCTGAAGTCTTGACAGAACAGGGTTAAGAAACGGTTCCGGATCGGGTCTGCTGTCCAACGCTGAAATTCCGGCTTTCCGGCATTGCCGCAGAAAAGAAAATGCCGCCCGGAGGCGGCATTTTCGCAGATGTTTGCGGGCCTGCCTCAGACCTGCTCGAAGGCGCCGTGGCAGTGCTTGTATTTCTTGCCGGAGCCGCAGGGGCAGGTCTCGTTGCGGCCGACCTTGCCCCAGGTGGCTGGGTCATCCGGGTTGCGGTTTTCAGGAGAAACGATGACTTCCGATGCCTGGTATATCGCCGGCGCGAAATCGTCTTCGCCGGTCGTCGGATCCAGGTGATGGGCCTGCATCAGCGGCGGTTCAGGCTCGGCAGGGGCCTGCTGCACCAGTTCGACGCGCATCAGCTGGGCAGTGACGGCCTCGCGCAGATTGTTGAGCAGCGCCGTGAAGAGCTCGAAGGCTTCCGACTTGTATTCCTGCAGCGGATCGCGCTGGGCATAGCCGCGGAATCCGATGACGGAGCGCAGATGGTCGAGGTTGACGATGTGCTCGCGCCAGAGATGATCGAGCGTCTGCATGACGATCGAGCGTTCGACATAATGCATGATGTCGTCACCGAAACGCTCAGCCTTTTCCGTGAAGGCGGCATTGGTGGCTTCCGTCAGGCGCTCACGGATATCGTCTTCGCCGATACCTTCTTCCTTCACCCAGTCCTCGATCGGCAGGTCCAGATTGAGAATGTTCAAAGCACCGGTCTTCAGGCCGGCGGCATCCCATTGTTCGGCATAGGCGCGTTCGGGGATATGCTTTTCGACCATGTCCTCGATCACCTCACGGCGCATGTCGGAAACGGTCTCGGAAATATTGGTCGATTCCATCAGTTCGAGGCGCTGCTCGAAGACCACCTTGCGCTGATCGTTGAGAACGTCGTCATACTTCAGGAGGTTCTTGCGGATGTCGAAGTTGCGGGCTTCGACCTTCTTCTGGGCGCGCTCCAGGGCCTTGTTGATCCAGGGATGGACGATCGCCTCGCCCTCCTTGAGGCCGAGCTTGGTCAGCATGCTGTCCATGCGGTCGGAGCCGAAGATGCGCATCAGGTCGTCCTGAAGCGAGAGGTAGAACTTCGAGCGGCCGGGGTCGCCCTGACGGCCGGAGCGGCCGCGCAGCTGGTTGTCGATGCGGCGGCTTTCATGGCGTTCGGTGGCGATGACGTAGAGGCCACCGGCTTCGAGCGCCTTTTGCTTGAGTTCCTTGATCTCCTCGATGATTGCCTGGATCCGGGCGTCACGCTCCGGACCGGCTTCGACTTCGCCGAGCTCGCGCTCGATGCGCATGTCGAGGTTGCCGCCGAGCTGGATGTCGGTGCCGCGGCCGGCCATGTTGGTGGCGATGGTGATGGCACCCGGCACGCCGGCCTGGGCGACGATATAGGCTTCCTGCTCGTGGTAGCGGGCGTTCAGCACCTTGAAGTCGTCGAAGCCCTGCTTGCGCAGGCGCTCGGCGAGCAGTTCCGATTTCTCGATCGAGGTGGTGCCGACCAGCACCGGCTGGCCGCGCTTATGGGCGTCGAGGATCTCTTCGATGATCGCCTTGAACTTCTCGTCGAAGGTCCGATAAACCTCGTCGTCCTCGTCGAGGCGCTTGATCGGCAGGTTGGTCGGGACCTCGATGACATCGAGATTGTAGATATTGGCGAATTCTTCCGCTTCCGTCTGCGCCGTGCCGGTCATGCCGGCGAGCTTGTCGTACATGCGGAAGTAGTTCTGGAAGGTGATCGAGGCCAGCGTCTGGTTTTCCGGCTGGATCTGCACCTTTTCCTTGGCTTCGAGCGCCTGGTGCTGGCCTTCCGAATAGCGGCGGCCCGGCATCATACGGCCGGTGAACTCGTCGATGATGACGACTTCGTCGTTGCGGACGATATAGTCCTTGTCGCGCTGGAAGAGCTTGTGGGCCTTCAGCGCGTTGTTGACGTGGTGGACGATCGCAACGTTCTCGATGTCGTAGAGCGCGTTGCCCTTCAAGAGGCCGGCTTGGCGGAGCAGGTTTTCCAGCTTCTCGGTGCCCTCTTCGGAGAAGTTGGCGGAGCGCTGCTTCTCGTCGATCTCGTAATCGCTGGGCGCCAGCAGCGGTATGTAGGCGTCGATCGTATTATAGAGTTCGGAGCGGTCGTCGAGCGGACCGGAGATGATCAGCGGCGTGCGCGCCTCGTCGACGAGGATCGAGTCCACTTCGTCGACAATTGCGAAGTTGTGGCCGCGCTGAACCATCTGGTTCTTCTCGTACTTCATGTTATCGCGCAGATAATCGAAGCCGAGTTCGTTGTTGGTGGCGTAGGTGATGTCGCAGGCATAGGCCGCGTGGCGTTCCTCGTCGGAAAGGCCGTGGACGATGACGCCGGTGGTCATGCCGAGGAAGCCGTAGACGCGGCCCATGGTCGCGGCATCGCGCTGGGCGAGGTAATCGTTGACGGTGACGACGTGCACGCCCTTGCCGGAAAGCGCGTTCAGATAGACCGGCAGGGTGGCGACGAGGGTCTTGCCTTCGCCGGTCTTCATCTCGGCGATCGCGTTCGAATGCAGGATCATGCCGCCGACCAGCTGTACGTCAAAAGGTCGCAGGCCGAGAACGCGGCGAGAGGCTTCGCGCACGACGGCAAAGGCCGGGATCAAAATGTCGTCGAGCGTCTTGCCCTCGGCGAGCAGGGCGCGAAACTCCACGGTCTTTGCCGCGAGCTGCTCGTCCGTCAGGGCCTTCGTCTTCTCTTCGATAGAGTTGATGGCAGTGACGTTCGGCTGATAGGACCGCACGCGGCGGTCGTTGGAAGACCCAAATAACTTGCGGGCTATACCGCCAAAGCTGACCATATGACTGGCCCTTTCTCAATATTCATCCCCGGCGTTTCTTGTCCGCGGCCCAGCCGAAAATCAGGCGCGCGCCTTAAAACGCCCGGAAACTGTTCTGGACGCGAGGTTGCGTGACAGATAAGAGGGGGGTCGAATGATGTCAACGGATTTGGCGGATACAGAAAGGCCACAATCCGGTGTTGATGGCTATTTTGGGCTGGATTCAGGGGATGCTGAAACCGGCAATGTAACTGTGAAGGGTATTTCATGTTGAGCACCAACAAACTTGCCGTTCTGGCGTTTGCAACCTTTGTTGCGCTCCAGGCCCCGGCCTATGCCGATGACGCCGTCATCGCCAAGGTCGGCACCCTGGAGATCCACCAGTCGGAACTCGACCTTGCCGTCGCCAATCTCGACCCCCAGTTGGCGCAGCTTCCCGATGACCAGAAGAAGGTCGCAGCCCTTTCCGCCGCCATCGACGTGAAGCTGCTTGCCGCCGACGCTGCGGCCGAGAAGCTTGATCAGACCGACGAATTCAAGAAGCGCATGCAGTATCTCTCCGACCGCGAGCTGCACAATGCCTATTTCAAGAAGCATGTCGTCGACATCGTGACGCCTGAAGAAGTCAAGGCCCGTTACGACAAGGAAGTCGCCGCCCTGCCGAAGCAGGAGGAAGTCCACGCCCGTCATATCCTCGTCAAGACCGAGGACGAAGCCAAGGACATCATCAAGCAGCTCGACGCCGGCAAGGATTTCGCCGAACTCGCCAAGGAAAAGTCCACCGATCCGAACAAGTCGGAAGGCGGCGATCTCGGTTATTTCTCGCGCGGCCGCATGGTCAAGGAATTCGAAGACGCAGCCTTTGCGCTCGAGAAGGGCACCTATTCCAAGACGCCGGTGAAGACCGATTTCGGCTTCCACGTCATCAAGGTCGAGGATAAGCGCGACGCTCCGCCGCCGCCCTTCGAGCAGGTGCAGGATCAGGTTCGTCAGCTCGTCATGCGCGACAAGTATCTTGAGCTTCTGAACAAGGCGAAGGCCTCGGCCAAGATCGAGATCACGGACGAGACGCTGCGCAAGGGTTACGACCAGGCCAACAAGCAGCCCGAGCCGGGCAGCGAGCCCGTTGCGCCGGCACCGCAGCAGTAATAATCGCATTAGGGCCCGGTTCTTCCGGGCCCCTCACTATCGTGGTTGTCGCATTTCCGGACGGCGAACCGGTTTCCATTTCGCCTGGAAATGCTCATTGGCAGGTCTCATCATGTCCGGTTCCGTCTCTCCGCTTGCTCCGAAATCCTTCGTCTCGATGCCACCGCTACGCGGCGTGCGCATGGCGACGGCTTCCGCCGGCATCAAGTACAAGAACCGTACCGACGTGCTAATGATGGTCTTCGACAGACCGGCGACTGTTGCGGGCGTTTTTACCCGCTCGAAGTGCCCGTCGGCGCCGGTCGATTTCTGCCGGGCCAATCTCCCCCATGGCAGCGCCCGCGCCGTCGTCGTCAACTCAGGCAATGCCAATGCTTTCACCGGCCTGAAGGGCCGCCAGGCGACCGCACTGACGGCGAAGTCGGCTGCCGCTGCCGTCGGCTGCGCCGAAAACGAGGTCTATCTGGCCTCGACTGGCGTCATCGGCGAGCCGCTCGATGCCACCAAATTCGCAGGCGTTCTGGATCGGATGCAGGTCGAAGCGACCGGCGATTTCTGGTTCGAGGCCGCCAAGGCGATCATGACGACGGACACCTATCCGAAGGTTTCGACCCGCAGCGCCGAGATCGGCGGCGTGGCCGTGACGATCAACGGCATCGCCAAGGGCGCCGGCATGATCGCGCCTGATATGGCGACGATGCTCTCCTTCGTCGTCACCGATGCCGACATTGCGCCTGCCGCGCTGCAGGCGCTTCTGTCCGACGGCGTCGGCCCGACCTTCAATTCCATGACCGTCGACAGCGACACCTCCACTTCCGACACACTGATGCTGTTTGCAACGGGTGCCGCAGCCGAGGACGGCCAGGCCCGCATCGAGCGCGCCGACGACCCGCGGCTTGCCGCCTTCCGGGCCGCACTCAACGAAGTGCTGAAGGATCTGTCGCTGCAGGTGGTGCGGGACGGCGAAGGTGCGACCAAGATGCTCGAAATCACCGTGACGGGGGCCGAGAGCGATGCCGCCGCCAAGCGCATCGCGCTGTCGATCGCCAATTCGCCGCTGGTCAAGACCGCGGCCGCCGGCGAAGACGCCAATTGGGGCCGTATCGTCATGGCCGTCGGCAAATCCGGCGAGATGGCCGACCGCGACAGGCTTGCCATCTGGTTTGGCGATATCAGGGTCGCCGTCAATGGCGAGCGTGATCCCGATTATTCCGAGGCGGCCGCCTCAGACGTCATGAAGGCCCAGGATATCCCCGTCAAAGTCGATATCGGGCTCGGTGCCGGCACGGCAACGGTCTGGACCTGCGACCTCACCAAGGAATATGTTGCGATCAATGGCGACTATCGGAGCTGATCGTTCATTGGAGCAGGCATCCATTTCCTCACACAATCTGCCGCTGGTGCGCAGGCTGGAGGCCGTCGGCTTCCGCGCCTGGCCGGCGGCATCCGTGCAATATGACGGCAGCTGGCAGGTGCGGCTGACGGCCGGTCACCCGTCCAACCGGCTGAACTCGATCGTGCCGCTCGATCCCTCGGATCATCGCGACGTCGAAATCCGCCTGGAAAAGGCGAGCCGGAAGTTCGAGGCCTATGGCCGCGCCGCCGTGGTCCGCCAGACGCCGCTTGCTTCGCCGGTGCTGATCGAACTTCTGCGCGCGCAGAACTGGACGCGCTTCGACGATACGGTGGTGATGGCCTGCGACCTCGCCGAGGCGGAGCTGCCGGATACGCTCGATCACCTGCCGACCCATGATATCGGCCGTTTCGTCGACGCCAACCTTGCCGTCGACCAGTCGCCACTGAGGCTGAAGCCGGCGCTTGCCGAAATCATTTCGGCGATCAAGCCGCCATCCGGCCTGTTCATGATCGAGAACGCGGTGGACGGCCCGCTTGCGACCGTGCTCTGTGTCCAGGACAACGACCTCGCCGGCATCATGTCGCTTTCGGTCTCCGAGGCGCGGCGGCGCGAAGGACTCGGCACCGAAATCCTGACCTCGGCGCTGCGCTGGGCGCGCATGCGCAGCGCCCGTTCGGCCTGGCTGCAGGTGAAGCTGTCCAACCGTCCGGCCATCGCACTTTATGAGCGCCTCGGTTTTCGCGACGCCTATCATTATTGCTATTGGCAGCAGGAGCCGCGATGAGCGAGGCGGGCCGGAAGATATTGCTGGTCGCCGCCTGTGCGCTGATCGATGCCGATGGGCGTATCCTGTTGGCACAGCGCCCCGAGGGAAAGTCGCTCGCCGGGCTCTGGGAGTTTCCCGGCGGCAAGGTCGAGCCGGGTGAGACGCCGGAGGAAACACTGGTGCGCGAGCTCGAGGAAGAGCTCGGCATCAACACCAAGATCGCCTGCCTCGCGCCGCTTACCTTTGCCAGCCACTCCTACGAGACCTTCCACCTTTTGATGCCGCTTTATATCTGCCGGCGCTATGAGGGCATTCCCCAGGGCCGCGAAGGCCAGGCGCTGAAATGGGTGCGTCCGCAGGCGCTGCGCGATTATCCGATGCCTCCGGCCGACGAGCCGCTCATCCCGATGTTGCAGGATTTACTTTAGCATTATCTGATTATTATTGTGCCACACCATTTTCGGCTGTGGATATTAATGGATCGTTTAACACCTTCTGCCAAAGATCGGCCTCAATCAAGCATCTGGCGTGCGTGTATTAAAAGGCTTGACCTCATGGACGATGATTTCTGGAAAGCTGTCCGGGAAAAGGAACGGGCCTCGTCTGCTTCGCGCAGGACGGGTGCGCTGAATATCGCCCTCCTGTTCGGCACGGCGGTAGTCGCGCTGACGCTTATCCTGACGCCAATGCTTGCGGATTCCTCGAAGAAAAGCGTCTTTGCCAGTGCTCCGGCGGATTTCGATACGATCACGACGGGATCGATCCCCAAGAGTGAAAGCGGCAAGCGTTATACGATCCGCCGCAGCGTCCTCCAGGATACGCCCGGCTCGGTCTGCGTCGTCCAGGGCTACGGCGTCGGCGCCGGTTGCTGAAAAATACCGGCCGTCGCCCGATGGCCGTGGAATTGATCGTTCGCCGTCGGTTTCGCTCAAAGGGTCGCGAAATAATGCGTATTTTGAAAGCATTTCTTGCAGATAACAGAGCTGCGACGGCAATTGAGTATGGCTTGATCGCCGCCCTCATTTGTGGCGCGCTCGTCTCCGGTCTCGGGGTCTTCACCGGCGCCTTGCAAGGCGTCTTCAACGTGATCAATAACAATATGACGGTGAATTGAAGAAGCCGCCGGCCCTCACTGTTTGAGCTTGTGTTCGTCCACCTTCAGTGCATCGGCAAGGCGCGCCTTGGCCGAACCCGGCTTGAGCGGCTTTTGCTGGCTCTCGTGGGCAGCCCATCCCGAGACATAGATGATCGAGAAGGTGGCGCGGATACGTCCGTCGGGATCGGCATAACGTTCGCCGTAGATCTCCGCTGCGCGCAGGAAGAAGGCGCGCGTCAGTGGCATCCGGGCGCGGGCTGCAAGCGGATTGCTCATGCCCATCGCTCTCAGATCCCGCATCAGCGGAAAGAGCGAATCATAGCGCACCGTATAATTCTCCGCATCGATCACCGGCAACGTGAAGCCGGCGCGCTGCATGAGGCTACCGACATCGCGCACATCGGCGAAGGGAATGACACGCGGGCTTGCGCCACCTGTCATCTCGACCTCGGCGGTCAGCAGCACGTCGCGCAGTTCCTGTAACGTGCCGGCGCCGGGGATCGCGGCCAGGAAAAGGCCGTCCGGCTTCAGGGCGCGGCGGATCTGGATGAAGACACCCGGCGTATCGTTGGTCAGATGCAGGCTGAGCGGCGCAAGGATGAGATTGGCCGATTGCGGTTCGAGCGGCACGTCCTCGAGCGGCGCCTCGATCAAGATTTCGTCCGGCCCGGCATAGGCCTTCTCGCTTTCAACGCGGATCATCGTACCGATCTTGCCCGTTGCCAGCGCCGCCCGGGCGGCAGCACCGGTCGCGCCATGCAGTTCGACGGCGGTCCCGAAAGTCCGCTCGACCACGGAAAGCCTTTCGCCCATTTCCTCAGCGGCGATGTCGAGCAGGAAGGCGGCTTTTGGATCGTTGTTGGCAAGCGCGCGATGGCGATGTGCGGCGATCAGGGCTCTGTCGAAGATCGTATCCATGGCGATGTCCTTAGTCCCGCGCCGCCCGTGCGGCAAGACGATTTTCCTTTCGTGGAGAACGCGCTAGTCTCTGCGGTATGGGGCCAACCGAATTGAAAAGACCGGTAGAATTCTTGCGCACGCATCTCTTGCGGCCGTTTTCGGCGCTTGCCGATTTCTTTTATCCGCCGGCCTGTTCCGTCTGCGGCATTTCGACCGGCGGCCATCGCGGGCTCTGTGCGAAATGTTGGTCCGGTATCCGCTTCATCGAACGACCCTATTGCGAGGTGCTCGGCATTCCCTTCTCGCACGATCTCGGTGCCGGCATCCTCAGCGCCGAGGCGATCGCCAACCCGCCGCCCTTCGACCGGCTGCGGTCTGCAGCGACCCACGACCACGCGGTCCGCGATCTCGTCCATGGGCTCAAATATCGCGATCGCACCGATCTGGCGCCGATGATGGCAGCCTGGATGCTGCGCGCTTCCGACGGGACGGTCGAAAGCTGCGATTCGCTGATCCCGGTGCCGCTGCACCGTAGCCGCATGCTGGCGCGCAAGTTCAACCAGGCAGCCGAGCTGGCCCGCCATATGGCAAGGCTCTCGGGCAAGCCGCTGCTGGCCGCCACGCTTATGCGCGTCAAGCGCACCAGCCAGCAGGTCGGCCTTGGCGCCAAGGCGCGCGAAGACAATGTCAGGGGCGCTTTTGCGATCGCCAAGGGTAGCGAAAACGACATTTTCGGCAAGCGCATCGTCCTTATCGACGACGTCTATACAACAGGGGCGACGGTTGCCGCGGCAAGCCGGACGCTGCGCAAGGCGGGTGCGGCCGACATAACGGTTTTGACCTTTGCAAGGGCTCTCTCCGAGCCTATATGACAGAAATACCCGGCATCGGTCTGGAGAGATTATGGTACCCGTCACAATCTATACACGGCAGTTCTGCGGCTATTGCACCCGCGCCAAGTCCCTTCTCGAAGAAAAGGGTGTCGAATATGTCGAGCACGACGCGACCTTTTCGCCGGATCTTCGCCAGGAGATGATCGGCAAGTCGAACGGTCGTGCCACTTTTCCGCAGATCTTCATCGGCGCCGATCATGTCGGCGGTTGCGACGATCTCTTTGCGCTCGATCGGGCCGGCAAGCTCGACCCGATGCTGGCAGCCTGAGGAAGAACCGATGAGCTTCAAGGCCGCCGTCGTCCAGATGTGTTCCGGGGTCGATCCGGTGAAGAATGCCGCCGCCATGGCGCGGCTGGTGCGCGAGGCCGCTGGCCAGGGCGCGACCTATGTACAGACGCCCGAGATGACCGGCATGCTGCAGCGCGACCGTGCGGCCGCACGCGCCGTGCTCGCCGACGAGGCGCATGACATTATCGTCAAGACCGGCTCAGAGCTCGCCAGGGAACTCGGCATCCACATGCATGTCGGTTCGACGGCGATCGCCCTTGCCGACGGCAAGATCGCCAATCGCGGCTTCCTCTTCGGTCCCGACGGCAGGATCCTCAATCGTTACGACAAGATTCATATGTTCGATGTCGACCTCGACAATGGCGAGAGCTGGCGTGAAAGTGCCGCCTATACAGCCGGCTCGGAGGCCCGCGTCCTGTCGCTGCCCTTTGCCGAAATGGGCTTTGCGATCTGCTATGACGTGCGGTTTCCCGCACTCTTTCGCGCCCAGGCGGTTGCCGGCGCCGAGGTGATGACTGTTCCTGCCGCCTTCACCAAGCAGACCGGCGAGGCGCATTGGGAGATCCTGCTCAGGGCACGCGCGATCGAGAACGGTGTCTTCGTCATCGCCGCCGCGCAGGCCGGCCGGCATGAGGATGGGCGCGAGACCTTCGGCCATTCGATGATCGTCGATCCCTGGGGCATGGTGCTGGCGTCGGCCGGCGCCACCGGTGAGGCGGTTATCGTCGCCGAGATCGATCCCACCGCGGTCAAGGCCGCGCATGACAAGATCCCGAACCTGAGGAATGGCCGGGAATTCTCGGTCGAGAAGATTGCGGGGGCAGTCGCCGGAGGCGTCGCCGCTTGATCCGCTATTCCCTCACCTGTGACAATGCCCATGAATTCGAAGGTTGGTTTTCGGAAAGCGCCGATTTCGATCGTCAGATCGAAACCGGTTTTCTGACCTGCCCGGTTTGTCATTCCGCCGCCATTTCGAAGCTGTTGATGGCGCCTTCGGTGTCGACCGCGCGGAAGAAGGACGAGAGGCAGACGCTGGCGATGAATGCCATGCGTCAGGAGGCCCTGCAAAAGCTCAAAGAAGCCGTCGCTGCGGTCAAGGCCAATTCCGAGGACGTCGGCACGCAGTTTCCCGAGGAAGCCCGCAAGATCCATTACGGCGAGGCGGATGCCCGCGGCATCATCGGCCAGGCGACGGTCGACGAGGCGCAGGCGCTCTTGGAAGAAGGCATCGAGATCGCAGCCATTCCCGTCTTGCCGGAAGACGTGAACTGACATGAAGTTCACGCCGCTTGCTGTCCATGATTTCAGCTTGCGTGTCGCGCTGAAAATAGCCGGCTTATTGATGGCGGGAGCTATGCCGGCCGCTTCGCCAGCAGCATATAATTTACGTCCATATCCTTGGACAGGTTCCACTGGTTCGACAGCGGATTGAAGAAGACGCCGGTGCGGTCGGTGATCTCAAGGCCGCTTGCCACCAGCGGCTTTTCCAGCTCTTCCGGGCGTACCAGCTTTTCATACTGGTGCGTTCCGCGCGGCAGCCAGCGCAGAATGTTCTCGGCGGCGAAGATGGCAAGCGCTGCCGCCTTCATCGTTCGGTTGATGGTGGCAACGAAGATCAGGCCGCCGGGGCGGACCATTTTTGCGCAGGTCGTCATGAAGAATTCGACATCGGCGACGTGCTCCACCACTTCCATATTCAAGACGATATCGAAGGTCTCGCCAGCCTCAGCGAGCTCTTCGGCGGTGACGGCGCGATAGTTGACCGAAACGCCGGAGGCCTTGGCATGGGTGGAGGCGATGCCAATATTCTTCTCGGACGGATCGGCGCCGACGACCGAGGCGCCCATGCGGGAGACAGGTTCGGACAACAGACCGCCGCCGCAGCCGATATCCAGCACGCGCAGACCCTCCAGCGGGCGTGCGCTTTTTGGATCACGGCTGAAATTCTCGCAGGCCTTGTCGCGGATATAGGCGAGCCGGACGGGATTGAACTTGTGCAGTGGTTTGAACTTGCCGGTCGGGCTCCACCATTCCGCCGCCATCGCCGAGAAGCGGTCCACTTCGCCCTGGTCGATCGTGCTTTTGGCGCCTTCCGTCATCGTCCACTCCTTCATTCGTGACATGTGAAGTCGGATGATCGGGGGCATAAGTCAAGGGGCGCGGATCAGGGGATTGGCGAGTGCGGAACCGCTCACCAATAGCTTTTGTCGCGTGCGCTTGCCTCCCCTCGCCAAACTCGCTAAGAGACGCCGCAACTTGGGGCCTTTGGGGCCTGGGCTTTTAGAGCGGTTCCAGAAGTTGGGAATCCGGCTCTCTGGCCCAAGCGGTCTGCCCCAGAGCTTTCGTGATGCCGGGTCCGGTTTTCCGCTTTCCCGGCGCCAGTCGTGGTAGAGGCATATGGCACGCATCGTAATGAAATTCGGCGGCACGTCCGTCGCTGACCTGGACCGCATCAAGAATGTTGCCCGCCACGTAAAACGCGAAGTCGATGCCGGGCACGAGGTGGCGGTGGTCGTCTCGGCCATGTCCGGCAAGACCAATGAACTGGTCGGCTGGGTCCAGGGCACGCCGAAGGTGATCGGCGCCAATTCTCCATTTTACGATGCGCGGGAATATGATGCGGTGGTCGCCTCCGGCGAGCAGGTGACCTCGGGGCTGCTGGCAATCGCATTGCAGGCGATGGATATCAATGCGCGTTCCTGGCAGGGATGGCAGATCCCGATCCGCACCGACAATGCGCATGGCGCGGCACGGATCATGGAGATTGACGGCTCAGACATCGTCAAGCGGATGGGCGAGGGGCAGGTCGCCGTCATCTCCGGCTTCCAGGGGCTGGGACCCGACAACCGGATCGCGACGCTCGGACGCGGCGGATCGGACACTTCAGCCGTCGCAATCGCGGCAGCTGTCAAGGCGGATCGCTGCGATATCTATACTGATGTCGACGGCGTCTACACGACCGACCCGCGCATCGTGCCGAAGGCGCGCAGGCTGAAGAAGATCGCCTTCGAGGAAATGCTGGAAATGGCCTCGCTCGGCGCCAAGGTACTGCAGGTGCGCTCGGTCGAGCTTGCCATGGTACACAAGGTGCGCACCTTCGTGCGCTCATCATTCGAAGATCCCGATGCTCCGGGCATGGGCGATCTGCTGAACCCGCCCGGAACGCTGATTTGTGACGAGGATGAAATCGTGGAACAGGAAGTAGTCACCGGCATCGCCTATGCCAAGGATGAGGCTCAGATCTCGCTTCGCCGTCTTGCCGATCGGCCGGGCGTCTCCGCGGCGATCTTCGGGCCGCTCGCCGAATCCCATATTAATGTCGACATGATCGTCCAGAATATTTCCGAGGACGGGTCGAAGACCGACATGACCTTCACCGTGCCGTCAGGCGACGTCGAGAAGGCGATCAAGGTGCTCGGCGACCATAAGGAGAAGATCGGCTACGACGTCGTGCAGAACGAATCGGGGCTGGTGAAAGTATCGGTCATCGGCATCGGCATGCGCAGCCACGCGGGCGTTGCCGCTACCGCATTTCGTGCACTTGCCGAAAAAGGCATCAACATCAAGGCGATCACCACCTCCGAGATCAAGATTTCCATCCTGATCGACGGTCCCTATGCAGAACTCGCTGTCAGGACTTTGCATTCCTGCTACGGTCTGGATAAGAATTGATTCCCAGCGGGCGGCCTGCCCCTTCAGGTTGAGGAGATGAGGCCGGCCCGCCGGGACTAAGTGCGTTGTTTCGGGAGCTTGAGACGCCATGAGAGACCTTTCCGGCGGTCCGCGCGTGCTGCTCAGGCGGCTGCGCGAGTTGATGGCGGAGCCGCTGGAGCCGCAGGATCGTCTTGACCGGATCGTCCGCCAGATCGCCGGCAACATGGTGGCGGAGGTTTGCTCCGTCTATGTGCTGCGCGCCGACGGCGTCCTCGAACTCTACGCGACCGAAGGCCTCAACCGCGAGGCCGTGCATCTGGCGCAATTGAAGATGGGGCAGGGCCTGGTCGGCACCATCGCGGCCTCGGCCCAGCCGTTGAACCTTTCCGACGCGCAGTCGCATCCTGCCTTCCGCTACCTGCCGGAAACGGGTGAAGAAATCTACCATTCCTTCCTCGGCGTGCCGATCCTCAGGACCGGGCGCTCGCTTGGCGTTCTCGTCGTGCAGAACAAGGCAAGCCGCAACTATCGCGAGGAAGAGCTAGAAGCGCTCGAGACGACGGCGATGGTGCTGGCAGAGATGATCGCCACCGGTGAGCTCAAGAAGATCACCAAGCCGGGCCTCGAACTCGACCTGACGCGTTCGGTCACCGTCGACGGCGATACTTATAATGACGGCATCGGCCTCGGTTACGTCGTGCTGCACGAGCCGCGCATCGTCGTCACCAATCTGCTGAACGAGGATGCCGAGAAGGAAATCCGGCGGCTGGCCGAAGCCATGGGCTCGCTCAGGATCTCGATCGACGATATGCTGTCGCGCCGTGACGTCTCGATGGAAGGCGAACATCGCGAGGTGCTCGAAACCTATCGCATGTTCGCCCATGACCAGGGCTGGGTGCGCAAGCTCGAGGAGGCGATCCGCAACGGCCTGACGGCGGAAGCAGCAGTCGAGAAGGTGCAAAGCGACACCAAGGCGCGGATGATGCGGTTGACCGACCCTTATCTGCGCGAACGCATGCATGATTTCGAGGATCTGGCGAATCGGCTGCTCAGACAGTTGACCGGTTATACCGGCCGGACGACCGGCGAAGGTTTCCCCAGCGATGCGATCATCCTGGCGCGCGCCATGGGAGCAGCCGAACTGCTCGATTATCCGCGTTCCAATGTCCGCGGGCTAGTGCTGGAAGAAGGGGCGGTAACGAGCCATGTGGTGATCGTCGCGCGCGCCATGGGCATTCCGGTCATCGGTCAGGCAGCGGGCGTGGTGGCGCTCGCCGAGAACGGCGATGCGGTGATCATCGACGCCGACGAGGGACATGTGCATCTGCGGCCGATGGCCGATCACCGGCGTTCCTACGAGGAAAAGGTTCGCTTCCGCGCCAGGCGGCAGGAGCAGTTCCGGGCGCTGCGTGCCGTCGAGCCGGTGACCAAGGATGGGCAGCGGATCGCGCTGATGATGAATGCCGGCCTGCTGGTCGACCTGCCGCAGCTTTCGGAATCGGGCGCCGAGGGCATCGGCCTGTTCCGCACCGAGCTGCAGTTCATGATCGCCTCCACCATGCCGAAGGCGGAGGAGCAGGAGCAGTTCTATCGCAATGTGATAAAGCAGGCGGCGGGCCGCACCGTCACCTTCCGTACGCTCGATATCGGCGGCGACAAGGTGGTGCCCTATTTCCGCGGCCATGAGGAAGAAAATCCCGCACTTGGCTGGCGCGCCATCCGGCTGTCGCTCGACCGGCCGGGATTGTTGCGCACCCAGTTGCGCGCCCTGCTGAAGGCATCGGCCGACACCGAGCTGAAGCTGATGGTGCCGATGGTGACCGAGGTTTCCGAGCTGAAGATGGTGCGTGAGCTCTTGCAGAAGGAAGTGCAGCATCTGTCGCGCTTCGGCCACGGGCTGCCGCGCAAGCTGCAATTCGGCGCGATGCTGGAGGTGCCGGCACTGCTTTGGCAGCTCGACGAGCTGATGGAGGCGGTCGATTTCGTCTCGGTCGGTTCGAACGATCTCTTCCAGTTCTCGATGGCGGTCGATCGCGGCAATGCGCGGGTCTCGGACCGCTTCGATCCGCTCGGCAAGCCGTTCTTGCGCATCCTGCGCGATATCGTGCGGGGGGCGGAGCGGAACAAGACGCCGGTGACGCTCTGTGGCGAGCTCGCCAGCAAACCGATCTCGGCGATGGCACTGCTCGGTATCGGCTTCCGCTCGATCTCGATGTCGCCGGCCTCGATCGGACCGGTGAAGGCGATGCTGCTCGGGCTCGACGTCGGGGCGCTGACGAAGGCGATGGATGAGGTGCTGGACGATCACCACGCCTTGATGCCGATGCGCGAAGTGCTTGCCCGCTTCGCCGAGAGCCACAATATTCCCCTTTAGACAGAGATTAAGAAGAATCGGAGTGAAGGGTGGCGAAGCTTCCCGTTGAAAAGATGCGCGAGCTGGAACGTCGTTTCGGCGAGATCGAGGCGCGCATGTCGGCTGGCCCGGCTGCCGATGTCTATGTGAAGCTCGCATCCGAATATTCCGAGCTGCAGCCGGTCGTGACGAAGATCCGCGTCTATGAAAAGGCGGTCGCCGAGCTTGCCGATCTCGAAACGCTGCTCGAGGACAGGTCGGTCGACCGCGAAATGCGCGACCTCGCCGAGCTGGAGCTGCCCGATGTGAAAGAGCAGATCGAGTCGCTCGAGCAGGAGATGCAGATCCTGCTTCTGCCGAAGGACGCAGCCGACGAAAAGAGTGCGATCCTCGAAATCCGAGCCGGCACGGGCGGCTCGGAAGCGGCTCTTTTCGCCGGCGATCTCTTTCGCATGTATGAGCGCTTTGCGGCGGAAAAGGGCTGGAAGGTGGAGGTGCTCTCGGCAAGTGAGGGCGAAGCCGGCGGCTACAAGGAAATCATCGCGACGATCACCGGCAGGGGGGTCTTTGCCAAGCTGAAATTCGAATCCGGCGTGCATCGCGTGCAACGCGTGCCGGAAACCGAGGCGGGTGGGCGTATCCATACGTCGGCCGCAACGGTTGCGGTGCTGCCGGAGGCCGAGGAGATCGACATCGAGATCCGGGCCGAAGACATCCGCATCGACACGATGCGCTCTTCGGGTGCTGGCGGCCAGCACGTCAATACGACGGACTCGGCAGTGCGCATCACCCACCTGCCGAGCGGCATCGTCGTCACCAGTTCGGAAAAATCGCAACACCAAAATCGCGCCAAGGCGATGCAGGTGCTGCGCTCCAGGCTTTATGATGCCGAGCGGCAGAGGGCCGATAGCGAGCGCTCTGCCGATCGCAAGAGTCAGGTCGGCTCCGGCGACCGCTCGGAACGTATCCGTACCTATAATTTCCCGCAGGGGCGGGTGACGGACCATCGCATCAATCTGACGCTCTATAAGCTCGACCGGATGATGGAAGGCGAGATCGAGGAGGTTGTCGACGCGCTGATGGCTGATTACCAGGCGAGCCAGCTGGCGCAGCTCGGCGAGCAACAATGAGCTCGACGGTCGCCGATATGCTTGCCGATGCGCGCCGCCGCTTCACCGAAGCAGGTATCGTCGACCCGGCGACCGATGCGCGGCTGCTTGTCGCGGGTCTTCTGACACTGTCGCCGACCGAGCTGTTGACGCGATCGGCCGAGAGGCTTTCTGCCGAGCAGGCCGAAGTGATTTTCAAGGCGCTGGAGCGGCGGCTTGGTCATGAGCCGGTGCATCGCATTCTCGGCGAGCGTGAATTCTACGGCCTGCCGCTTCGGCTCTCGGCTGAAACGCTGGAACCGCGGCCGGATACGGAAATCCTGGTCGATACGGTTCTCGTCTATCTCAAAGACCTTGCAAAGGCGCAAAACCGTCTCCATATCCTTGACATGGGAACCGGGACCGGGGCGATATGCCTTGCGCTTTTGAGCGAATGTCCTCATGCATCAGGTGTCGGCAGCGACATATCGGCGGATGCACTTTTGACGGCAAGATCGAATGCAGAAAGAAACGGGTTGCAGGATCGTTTTGAGGCCGTACAGTCAAGTTGGTTCGAGGACATCCAGGGATCCTTTCACGCGATTGTCTCAAATCCGCCCTATATTGCTTCCAATGTCATTCACGATCTCGCTCCCGAAGTGACGAAATTTGATCCGGCGGCGGCTCTGGATGGCGGCCCGGATGGGCTTGACGCTTACAAAGCCATAGCCAAGGATTCGGCAAGGTTCATCAGGCCCGATGGGGTCGTCGGACTGGAGATCGGCTACGATCAGCGAAACGACGTGACGGCGATCTTTGAAGCGAAAGGCTTCAGGTGCCTCAAATCCGTGAAAGATTATGGTCAGAACGACAGGGTGCTCGTGTTCGCGCTCGCGTGAAAGACGATAATGCGGCATTGGACGAGACATTATTGTTATTGCGAAGAAAAGGCTTGGATTTCCCGGTGAAGCAATATAGGTTGCGGTCACGTGTTGGGCAGATAGGAATGAACGAGATTCGTTCGGTACTTGGTTTGCCTCGGGGGTCCGCTCTTTTAAACGAGAGTTTCAACGGTTGAACACGACCCAATGCGTGAATCAGTCAAACTGACTTGAGAACCAAGCGGCAGGTCGGCGCAAAGGCGCAGTATGCTCGCGGCACAAAGGTCCTGATCCGGTTTTCCGGTCATGGCGGTTGGTGCCATGTATCCATCACAAACAGAGAATTCAGGTGAACGATCTATGAGGCCAGGACAGCAGAACAAGCGCGGTCGAGGGCGTGGTAACAATAATAACGGCGGCGGTGGCGGCGGTGGAAATAACAATAACAACAATTTCAACCGCAAGGGCGGCAATCCGCTAACCCGGACTTATGACAGCTCCGGCCCCGATGTGAAGATTCGCGGTACTGCGCAGCATATCGCCGAAAAATACGCGCAGCTCGCCCGCGACGCCCAAAGCTCCGGCGACCGCGTGATTGCCGAGAACTATCTCCAGCACGCCGAACATTATAATCGTATCATCGCCAGCGCCCAGGCGCAGATGCAGGAACGCTTCCAGCGCGACGACCGCGGCGAGTATAATGATCGCGACGGTGCGGACCGTGACGGCGACGATATGGACAACAATGACAATGAGAATGACAATGACGGCGACGATGTCGTTATCGTCCAGCCGCCGCAGAGCAGGCCGCACCAGCCGCAACAGAGCAGACAGCACCAGCCGCAGGCACAGCCGAAGCCGGTAGCCGCTCAGGCGCCTGCACCGGCACCCCAGTCCGAACTCATCGATGGAACCGGCCCGCAGCCGGAGATCGAAGGCATTCCGGCCGAAGTCGCGATGGACGAGGAAGGTGCCGGCGGCCAGCCGCGTGAACGCCAGCCCCGCCGCCGCAGCACCGGCAGCCGTCCCCGACGCCCGCGTCGTGGTGCTGAGGGCGAAGAAGCCGCCGCTGAAGGCGAGGGCGCCTCTGCCGAGGCGCCAGTGCTGGCTGACGTCACATCGGAATGAGGATTTCGCTTCCCTTCAGGGGAGAGCGTGACGTTCATGCCATCTACTCGAATTAGCTTGAAAATCCCCGGCCTTGTGCCGGGGATTTTCATTTTATGGGCTCTTTAAACTCGCAGAACAGGCTACCATATTCTCTTCGAACTGCTTCGCCCGAATCCCAGCCGGGCCAAGCGCGACCTGCCTTTTCAGGGGGTCGATCTCAATCATCGGTCTGCGCCTCGTCAGGGCAGGGCGATCCATGGAGGTAGAATATGAATATCGAGAAATATTCGGAGCGGGTGCGCGGTTTCATCCAGTCCGCCCAGACCTATGCGCTGGCGCAGGGTCACCAGCAATTTACACCGGAACATGTGCTGAAAGTCCTGCTCGACGACGATCAGGGCATGGCGGCGTCGCTGATCGAGCGCGCCGGCGGCGATGCCAAGGCCGCCCGCCTGGCCAATGACGCGGCTCTCGCCAAATTGCCGATGATCTCCGGCGGCAACGGCAATATCTATCTGGCACAACCACTCGCCAAGGTGCTTTCGACTGCCGAAGAAGCGGCGAAGAAGGCCGGCGACAGCTTCGTCACGGTGGAACGCCTGCTGCAGGCGCTGGCGATCGAATCCTCGGCCTCGACCTTTTCGACGCTGAAGAACGCAGGCGTGACGGCCCAGGGCCTGAACCAGGTGATCAACGACATCCGCAAGGGTCGGACGGCGGATTCCTCCAATGCCGAGCAGGGTTTCGACTCGCTGAAAAAGTTCGCACGCGATCTCACTGCCGAAGCCCGTGAGGGTAGGCTCGACCCGGTGATCGGCCGCGATGACGAAATCCGCCGCACCATCCAGGTGCTTTCGCGCCGTACCAAGAACAATCCTGTGCTGATCGGCGAACCCGGCGTCGGCAAGACGGCGATCGTCGAGGGCCTGGCGCTGCGCATCGTCAACGGTGACGTGCCGGAATCGCTCAAGGATAAGAAGCTGATGGCGCTCGACATGGGCGCGCTGATTGCCGGTGCGAAATACCGCGGCGAATTCGAGGAGCGGCTGAAGGCCGTGCTCAACGAGGTCCAGGCGGAAAACGGCGAGATCATCCTGTTCATCGACGAGATGCATACGCTGGTCGGCGCCGGCAAGGCGGATGGGGCGATGGATGCCTCGAACCTCCTGAAGCCCGCCCTTGCCCGCGGTGAGCTGCATTGCGTCGGCGCGACCACGCTCGACGAATATCGCAAACATGTCGAGAAGGATCCGGCCCTTGCCCGCCGCTTCCAGCCCGTTGTCGTCGACGAACCGACGGTCGAAGACACGATCTCGATCCTGCGCGGCCTGAAGGAAAAATACGAGCAGCATCACAAGGTGCGCATCGCCGATGCGGCGCTGGTGGCGGCTGCGACACTTTCCAACCGCTATATCACCGACCGTTTCCTACCCGACAAGGCGATCGACCTGATGGACGAGGCGGCGGCGCGGTTGCGCATGCAGGTTGATTCCAAGCCGGAAGAACTCGACGAACTCGACCGTCGCATCATGCAGCTGAAGATCGAGCGCGAAGCGCTGAAAAAGGAAACGGACGTCGCGTCCGCCGACCGGCTGAAGCGGCTTGAAACCGAAGTGACCGATCTCGAGGAACAGGCCGATGCGCTGACGGCCCGTTGGCAGGCGGAAAAGCAGAAACTCGGCCTTGCCGCCGATCTCAAGAAGCAGCTCGATGATGCCCGCAACGAACTGGCGATCGCCCAGCGCAAAGGCGAATTCCAGCGTGCCGGCGAGCTGACCTACGGCGTCATTCCCGACCTTGAGAAGCAGCTCGTCGATGCCGAGAAGCAGGATGGCGACCGCGGCGCGATGGTGCAGGAGGTGGTCACCCCCGATAACATCGCCCATGTCGTTTCCCGCTGGACCGGCATTCCGGTCGATAGGATGCTAGAGGGCGAACGCGATAAGCTGCTCCGGATGGAAGACGAACTGGCGAAATCGGTGATCGGCCAGGGCGATGCGGTTCAGGCCGTGTCGCGCGCCGTTCGCCGCGCGCGCGCCGGCCTGCAGGATCCGAACCGGCCGATCGGCTCGTTCATCTTCCTCGGTCCGACCGGCGTCGGCAAGACGGAGCTCACTAAGGCACTCGCCCGCTTCCTCTTCGACGACGAAACGGCGATGGTGCGCATGGACATGTCGGAATATATGGAGAAGCACTCCGTTGCCCGGCTGATCGGCGCGCCTCCCGGCTATGTCGGTTATGACGAAGGCGGAGCGCTGACGGAAGCCGTGCGCCGCAGGCCCTATCAGGTCGTGCTGTTCGACGAGATCGAAAAGGCGCATCCCGACGTCTTCAACATCCTGCTGCAGGTGCTGGACGATGGACGCTTGACCGACGGTCAGGGCCGGACGGTCGATTTCCGCAACACGATGATCATCATGACCTCGAACCTCGGCGCCGAATATCTGACGCAACTGAGGGACGGCGACGACAGCGACACGGTTCGCGAGCAGGTGATGGAGGTCGTGCGCGGGCATTTCCGGCCGGAATTCCTGAACCGCATCGACGAGATCATTCTGTTCCATCGCCTGAAGCGCGAGGAGATGGGCGCGATCGTCGATATCCAGCTGAAGCGGCTGGTGGCTCTGCTGTCAGAGCGCAAGATCGTCATCGATCTCGACGAGGAAGCCCGCCACTGGCTGGCGAACAAGGGTTACGATCCGGTCTACGGCGCAAGGCCGCTGAAGCGGGTGATCCAGAAGTTCGTGCAGGATCCGCTGGCCGAGCAGATCCTGTCTGGCCAGGTGCCGGATGGATCGACGGTGACGGTGACGAGCGGTTCGGACCGGCTGCAGTTCAGGACGAGGCAGACGGTGAGCGAAGCGGCGTAACCGATTTGCCGGATGAATGAGAAATGGCGGCTTCGGCCGCCATTTTTTGTTAGGAGGGGGTAATGACCGGCGGGTCATCAGCTTGTCGGTTTAATGGAAATTACTTGCTCGCCACCTGGTCCGGCGTCTGGTTGTTCAGCAGCGTATCGATGCGCTTGCGCTCGTCTTCGAATTTCGCCAGCGCCTCGCCCTGCAGGGATTTGCCGCCTGGTAGCCGGATGCGCAGCGGATCGACCTTGGTGCCGTTGACGATCAGCTCGTAATGCAGGTGTGGGCCGGTGGATTCGCCCGTCGTGCCGACCCAGCCGATCACCTGGCCCTGGCGGATCTTGGCACCGGGGACGACACCCTTGGCGATGGCGCTCTGGTGATTGTAGGAGGATTCATAGCCGTTGGCATGGCGCACGATCGTCTGGTTGCCGTAACCGCCGGAATCCCAGCCGGCTTTTTCGACCGTACCGTTGCCGGCGGCGATGATCGCCGTGCCGCGCGGTGCTGCCCAATCGACGCCGGTGTGCATGCGGGCGAAACCGAGGATTGGGTGGCGGCGCATGCCGAAGCCGGATTTGAAGATGCCGTTCGGAACCGGGTTGCGCAGCAGGAACTGGCGGATGCTCTTGCCGTTCTCGTCGAAATAATCGACCGTGCCGTCGTCGGGGTCCTGGAAACGGTAGAAGCGCGTCTGCGTATCGCCGAAACGGGCGTTGACATAGAGCAGTTCGGAATCCTCGGTCGCCTGACCGGCGCTGTCGGCGACGGAGAAGAAGGCTTCGAGACTGTCGGTCGGCCTCAGCTGCGCCTGGAAATCGACATTGCTGGCGAGCAGCTTGATGATCAGCGCCGTCATATCCTTGGTCATGCCGTAGGAAAGGGCAGCACGATAGATGCCGTCATAGACGCGCGGCAGGTTCTGGCCGGGGGGCGGTGCGAAGGAATTGTCATCGAAGGCGGTGGCGATGGCATCCAGCATCGGCGGCTCGCTGCCGGGCACGTACCTGCCCTTGTCGTCGACGGCCACGGTGACGAGATGGCGCGTGCCGCGATAGACGCTGGCTCGGATGATCTTTGCCTGTTCGCCCTTCTGAATGATGCCGATGCGCAGTACGTCGCCCTTGTCGAGATCACCGGAACCCAGCTGCTGCGCGATATAGCCGGCAATGCCATCGGCATATTGCTGCGGATAGCCTGAATCCGTCAGCGCCTTGGCGATCGGCGTGTCGACGCGCACCGGCAGGATGTCGTCGGCGAATTCTTCGGTCTGCGGCGTGATCGATTCCGATGCGGAGACCGTCATGTTCTGTTCGAGCACGCGGGCGGACAGACCGGCGGTCAGATCGACATCGGCGTCCTCGTTGGAGAAACGACGCGGATCGACGTAATAAAGGGCTGCCAGCTGAGTGTTGCCGTCGGTCAGCACCGAGCCGTTGGAGCGCACATTCTCTTCGACCTCCTCGAGCGACAGGCCGGATGCCATCTGCATGCTGGTCTTGCCGGTCGGGAAGGGAATGGTCTTCAGGCTGACTTCGGATTCGACGTCGGAGCCGTAAAGCGCGCCGGTGCGGCTTTGCGGCGCGGGCTGCGGCTCGTCGGCGGAAAAGATCGCCAGGGGATCGAAGTCGGGATAATCTTCCGTCGCCACATGGTTGGCGGCCAGCGTCATCTTCACATGTGCGAAGGGCTGGCGGCGCACGACTTCCTTTTCGCCGTCGTGGACGACGGTTGAGACTTCCATGATGGCACGGTCGGACGGCTTTGCGGCGATGGCGGGCGCGATCAGCCGGCCACCGCGGACCACCGTCGTATCCTCATGCGCGTCTGCCGCAACACTTGCATAGGCTTCGGCGGGGATCGCCAATTGCTGGCGGCCGTCAAGGGCGGCAAAAAGAGCAACCCCCATCAGGACGGAAGATGTAATGCCGGTGAGGAACGTGCCCGAGAGCCAACGCAAGGAAACTTCGCGCCGGTCGGGCGCGCGTCTGCCGTCGGCCAGAAGCGGAGGCTCGTTGCCTAACGAGCGGATCATCATTTTCTCCGTCATCATGGCAGTCGGGTCCGCGTCCTTACATCAGGCGTCTGTGGGAGCATGTATCGGCCATCCTGGCTGGGGCGAAAGATGTGCATATTTTGGGCACGGAAGTCAAATCACTCAGGAAAAGGCAGTCTGCCTGCATTTGCCTGTGTGAATCATGTGTCTCTTAAGACCAGCAGATTGTGATGATGTCGGGGCGCAGGGGACAAAACAGCGTTCTTTTCACGAAAAGTCGAAAGACGTTCATCTTTCCTGGCCGTGTAAAGGCCGGACGGAATCCGGGAAATGATCTCACTTGAAATTTTCCCTGTAAAAACAATGTTTTGAAAGAAAAATCAGTTTTTTCGAAAAGCGCTGTTGACTGTTTCGGTGGGTTAGTTCTATAAGCCCACTCACTGAACGAGGGCGGCGGCGCTGCTGGCGACGAAGTCTTTCGTTCTAGTGAAACTCAAGCGGATTGGCGATTGCTGGTTTGTGTTCTGGGCGCGAGTTTGGAACGGGTTTTGTCGACGGCTTAGGTTCGTCTGTTATTTGACAATTGAATATAGAGAAGAAAGAGAAACGTGGGCGGCGGAGCTTGCGGGATCTG
>NZ_JACCEZ010000020.1:0-48486 GCF_013416305.1 Rhizobium sp. WYCCWR 11128 | reverse complement strand
GCCGACCTGGTGGTTATGGCGGGGTGGCTGCACCCGTTCCCTTTCCGAACACGGCCGTGAAACGCCCCTGCGCCCATGGTACTTCGTCTTAAGACGCGGGAGAGTAGGTCGCTGCCAGGTCTGCAAAGCGCAACTGATGTAAAACAATCTTCTCATCACAAACTACGGCCCATAGCCGAAATAAAAGGGCCGCTCACAAAGCGGCCTTTCGTGTTATAATACTGCAGCAAATCTCAAAGATTTGCACATGGCGCGGGGTGGAGCAGCCCGGTAGCTCGTCAGGCTCATAACCTGAAGGCCGCAGGTTCAAATCCTGCCCCCGCAACCAAATTCCTCTTAAAGATCAGCATCTACCTTCTTATCGCTGGCGGAAAAGCTTCGCTTTCCCTGGCGATGGTAGCTCCTCGTTCGCGAAGCTCACCATAACCTGAAGGGTGAGCGGTCGCTCGGGCAACGCCCGATAAAAACAGTCCAGTGGACTGTTTTAAGACCCGAACGGGGCAAATCCTGCCCCCGCAACCAACGATACTTACAAATTTGCCCATTCAGGGTATTTGCCCTTGAGCTCCTCGCCATAGCGGTCGAGGAGCTTTTTGCGTTTCTGCAGGGTGTCCAGCTCCCCGGAGCCAGCTGACCTGCCACGGAACTTCATCCGGCTGCGATGAGAGCCTCGGCGGTTTGATACGCATGGTGCCGTGCAATCGGCGGAAACGCGAAGCTTTCATCTTGCACAGCGAACCACTCGTCTCAAAACGTCCTGAGCCCGGACACATCATAGCCAGCGGCAACATAACTGCGACGGCATTGTATGAGGTGCCTCGCCGTTGTACCATGTAGTCTGACAAGTGCGCGCAGTGCTCATTGTATAGCCGGAGCCAAAGTCCGGGCGCGCTTCAACCCGATGAATAAGTAGCCGGGATCATGGAACTTATCGTCGCCCTTGGCCTGATCGTCTTGAAGGTCGCGTTCCTGATTGCGATCCTGCTGTTGCTACCCTTGCCGCTAACCTGGCTGGAACGCAAGATCGCCGGGCACATGCAGCAGCGGATGGGGCCGATGCGCGTGGGATGGCACGGGCTGTTGCAGCCGGTAGCGGACGGAATCAAGCTCCTGACCAAAGAGGATCACATCCCGGCCGAGGCCGACCGGTTCCTGTTCAAACTGGCGCCAATCCTGGCGCTCGCCCCGCCCTTTGTGGTGTTCGTCGCGATCCCCTTCGGCGAAACTGTCTCGGTCCTCGGCCACGAGATCACGCTCTACGTCTCCAACATGAATGTGGCGCTCCTTTTCGTTTTCTCGGTGATCGGGATCGAGGTTTATGGCGTCATCTTCGGCGGCTGGGCCTCCAACAGCAAATACGCTGTCCTGGGCAGCCTCAGAACCTGCGCGCAGATGATCAGCTACGAAATCCCGATGGGGTTCGCGGTCATCGGCGTGGTCATGCTGGCGCAATCCATGAGCCTTCTCGAGATCGTGCGGGCGCAGGCCGACGTCTGGAACATCGTCTACCAACCGGTCGGATTCTTCGTGTTCTTCATCGCTGGATTGGCCGAAGCGCAGCGCATTCCCTTCGACCTGGCGGAAGCGGAAGGCGATCTAGGGGCCGGGTTCCATACCGAATACAGCGGTATCCGCTTTGCCTTCTTCATGGTTAGCGAATATGCCATCGTATTGCTTGTGTCTGTCCTGGTGGTGATCCTGTTCTTCGGCGGTTGGAACGGAGTTCTGATTCCCTTGCCACCGCTCCTGTGGTTTGTGCTCAAGGTCGCGTTCTTCGTCTATGTGTTTATCTGGTTCCGCTTCACTTTCCCCCGCTACCGCTACGACCAACTGATGGCGATCGGATGGAAAGTCTTGCTTCCTCTTTCAATGGCGAACATAATTATAACCGGTGTACTTTTAGGGGTCGTAGCGGCTCCGTAGCGAGGCGGCGATGTCGCGCGCGCAGGACAGAGTTGGAACATGGATTGGTTGGGCGTTCTTTGCCGATCTGGCGAGCGCCTTGGCTCTGACTTTCGGCTACATGTTCTCCAGATCCGTGACCATGCAGTATCCGGACAAGGAAAAGTGGCTGCCCTACTCCCGCTATCGCGGGCATCACTTCCTGACGCGTGATGAAGAGGGCGAGATCAAGTGCGTGGCCTGCGAACTCTGCGCGCGGATCTGTCCCTGCGACTGTATCGAAGTCGTCCCCTACGAGGACGAGAAGGGCAAGCGGCACCCGGCCAAATTCGAGATCGACACGGCCCGCTGCCTGTTCTGCGGGCTGTGCGAGGACGCCTGTCCGGCGGATGCGATCGCGCTTGGCCAGCAGTATGAATTTTCGAGTTTTTCCTCGCGTGACCTGGTGATCGGGCGCGACGACCTGCTCGCCAAGCCGGGTAAGGCGGCAACCGGCGGGGGCGTGGTTGCCGCGCGCCTGAATACGAAGAAGGACGTACTTGTCGAGACGAAAGAGACGCAGGGCTACAACTGGTGGCGGAATATCCGGCGAACATGAACGCGCGCCAGCTGTCAAACCGAAGCGCTCGGAAAGGAGGCTTAGATGTTTGTCGGTGAAATCATGAAGAACAAGGGTGTCGGTGTCATCGCAGTCGCTCCCGATCAGACGATGGTGGAGGTACTGAGGTTGTTTCGAGACAACAATATCGGCTTCGTCGTCGTGAGCCGATCGAACAGCAAATATCTCGGTACGCTGTCGGAGCGGGACTGCTGCAATGCGGTGGCGGAATACGGGGCTGAGGCGGCGGCGATGCGGGTCGCGGACATCATGAACCGCAATGTGGCGACGTGTTCGACACAGGATTTGCTGCCCGTCGCGATGGGGATCATGACCCAGCGGCGTACGCGCCATGTGTTGGTCACGGATGGAGGCGACGTTGTCGGCGTGGTCAGCATCGGCGACGTGGTTAAACACAGGCTCGACGAAGCGCAGCGTACAGAGCAGGATCTGCAGGATTACATATGCGGGACTAGGTATCACTGACGTCGCCAACTCGATGTGAAGACGCTGGGGCGGGCAGCTTGCCGCGGGGCCTTGCGGTGCCCCGACCCCAAATCTTCAGACCCCACGCCAGATCCGGCCTGGGCGGTCGACCTCAAGAGTCGCATGCGACTTCTGGACTTCCACCGCGCATGGATATTCGCCCCGCCGCAGCAGGCTGTTGAGACGCAAGGCTCTATAGTTTTCCGGAACGAAGACGAGGCCCTTGGGAAACCGCCTGTCGACCTTGAGCTGCGCCGTCAGTTCGCCCTGGCCGGAACGCACGATTACCTGATCACCATCCGAAAGGCCAAGCTCCGCGGTATCCTGCGCGCTCATCGCGACATAGGGATCGTTGGCGACCGTGTTCAGGATGTCCGACCGTTCGGAAAGATATCCGTTGTGGAACAGGCAGTCGCCGGTGATCAGCATGAGCCGGTCGGCTGCTGTTGGAACGGGTGGCGGCGCAAGGAACACGCCAGCCGGTAATGTTGGCACCGCCTTGGTGAATGCGCCGTCGGCGCCAAGCCCGTCCTGCGTCAACCCCTGATAGGCCGGAAGCAGCCGGGCAATCTCGTCGAAAATTTCGGCTTGCGTCGATGGCCGCAGCGCCTGGTTGCGTAGCGCCGCGACGAAGTCGACAATCGCCAGATTGCCTCGCGCCTCGAAAACGGGCTCACTGAATTTGCGAACATTCTGGATCCGACCCTCGTTGTTGGTGAACGTTCCGGATTCCTCGCCGTAGCCCGCCGCGGGCAAGACGACCTCGGCCATGCCCGCCGTATCCGTGAGGAACGCGTCCTGCACGATCAGGAGATCGGCGGCGCCAAGCGCCCGCGTCACAAAGTCCCGGTCGGGATAGGCGACCAGGAGGTCGGTTCCGACGATGTAGAGCGCGCCCATCCGCCCACCGACGCAGAGCTCCAGCATGGCGTCGAGATCCGCGCCGGGTTCAGACGGGATTTCGGCGCCCCAGTTTCGTGCAAGAGTTGCGCGCGTCGCGTCATCGGCGACCGCCCGCAGCCCCGGCAGAGCCGCCGGCAGGACCCCCATGTCCCAGGCGCCCATCTGGTTGGCACGGTCGAAGAGAAACTGCATCGCCGGGTCTTTGCCGAGCAGGCGGAGAACGTGCAGCAGGTTGTTGAGCTGCTGCAGCGTCGCGCGCGCTTCGGGTGATCTCAGGAGGTCGACGCTGACAAGCACGGTGACGCTGCGGCCTTCCTTGAGCGCGGCGGCCAGGCGATCCGGCCCGTCACTGCCGGCGCCCGCCGCCGGCCTGCCGATTGCCGCGTCGATGTCCGCAAAAGCGCCGCCCGGCAAGGCCTGACCAGCTGCCGCCACGAGACCGGCCACCACCGCCGCAAGGCTTGCCGCTTCTCCGCCCGGAGGCACACGAACCACCACCCTGGCATCGGCGTCCAGACGCGATGGCCGCGCCGATAGCATGAGCAATCCGGTCTGCCGCCGCCGCGCGCCGTCCCGCAGCAGGTATTCGGTGACCGGGTTCTCCTCGGTTATATTGCCTCCGACGACGAGCACGCAGTCGTTGCCGATTACGTCGTCCAGCGGCGTGCGGCTGTAGAAAGTTCCCAATAGCGGGCCGAGCGTATCGAAGGGCGCGGCCCAGCGTGACGAACAATCAATGTTGTTGGTCCGGAATACTGTTCGCATCAGCTTCTGGAACTGATAAAGCACCTCGTTGGGCAGGCGAGGCGAGGCCAGCCCGCCGGCAGCCTTGCTCTCGACGGCCAACAGTCGCCGGCGCAGATAGCCCCCCGCTTCGTCCCAGGAAACCGGAACCAGGGCGCCATCCTGACGGATCATTGGCTGCTTGATCCGGTCCCGGCTTGCAACGAAATCGAGACCGAAGCGTCCTCGCACGCAGAGAGTTTCGTGGTTGACACCTTCGTCCCACTTCGAGCGCACCCGCATGAACTCGCCCTTGCGCGTGCCCACCGTCAGCTGGCAACCGGTGCCACAATGCGGGCAGACCGTGTCGGTCTCTACGAGATCCCAGGGGCGCGCCTTGTAGCGGTAGGGGAAGCTCATCAGCGCGCCGACCGGGCAGACCTCGACGCAATTGCCGCACTGGTCGCAACTCGCCAGACTGCCCTCGAAGCCGGTGACGGCGGTATCCATGCCTTTTTCGACGGTGCCCAGCGCCACCGCGCCGACGACCTCCTCACACATCCGGACGCAGCGCTGGCACTGGATGCAGCGGTTGACGTTCATGATGATGACCGGGCTCAGACGAATGTCCTCGGAGTGGAACACACGTTTGTCATCGCGGAATTGGCTTTCGCGGGGCCCGTAGGCCATTACCATGTCCTGAAGCTCGCATTCGCCGCCCTTGTCGCAGATCGGGCAGTCGAGGGGGTGGTTGGCGAGCAGCATGTCGAGCATGGAAGAGCGCGTTTCCTCGATCAGAGGCGTGTTCGTCCGCACGACCATGCCATCAGTGACCGCAGTGGCGCAGGACGGCTGCAACCGCCGCACGCCCTCGATCTCCACCAGGCACATGCGGCACGAAGCCAGCGGCGGCAGCCGCTTCAGATAGCAGAAGGTCGGGACGTCGATGCCCAAACGCTGGGCGGCCTGCAGCACAGTCGAGCCAGCCTCAACTTCCAGCGTTTGTTCGTCGATCGTGACTTTAAGCATGGTTTCCTCACAACCCTGATCCAGCACTCCTTCAGTGAAACGGGCACCTCCGCTCCTCGACATGGGCGACGAATTCATTTCGGAAATGCGCGAGTGCTGCACGCAATCCCATCGCTGCACCGTCACCCAAGGCACAAAACGTATTGCCGAAAATGCCCTTGCAGAGCATCTCCAGCTGCTCCAGATCGCCGGGTGCGCCATCCCCGCCTTCAACCCGGCGCAGGACCTTCACGACCCAGTTCAATCCTTCCCGGCAGGGCGTGCACTTGCCGCAGGACTCATGGTGGAAGAACTCGATGATCCTGGTGGCGACCTTGACCATGCAGGTGCTATCGTCGATCACGATAACGCCAGCCGAACCGAGCATCGAGCCGGCGGCAGCCAGCGAGTCAAAATCCATCCTCACGTCCAGCCCGTGCTCAGGGATGACCGGCGCTGAGACCCCGCCCGGGATCACCGCCTTGATCTTGCGTCCCGGCAAGGCCCCACCGGCATGTTCCTCGACCAGCTCGCGCAGTGGTATGCCCATCGGCAACTCGTAGAGGCCGGGTTTGCGCACCTGCCCACTGAGGCAGTAGAGCTTCGGGCCGGGGCTCTTGTCCGGGCCGATGCCGCGGAACCAGTCCGCGCCCCGCGCCACGATATGCGGCACGCAGGCCAGCGTCTCGACATTGTTGATCACAGTCGGGCTGGCGTAGAGCCCGGCCACGGCCGGAAACGGCGGCTTCAATCGCGGCTGCGCCCGCTTGCCCTCGAGCGACTCGAGCATCGCAGTCTCCTCGCCGCAGATATAGGCGCCTGCGCCGCAGTGGATGTGGACGGCGAAATCGAAATTCGAGCCCAGAATGCCCGTTCCCAGATAACCCTTTTCGTGTGCCTCGGCGATCGCCTGCTCCAGGCGACGGATCGCCGTCACATATTCTCCGCGGATGTAGACATAGGCGGTTTTGGCCCCAATCGCATAGGCGCTTACCGCCAGCCCCTCGATGAGTTGATGCGGATCGCGCTCCATGATGATCCGGTCCTTGAAGGTGCCTGGCTCGCCCTCATCGGCGTTGCAGCAAAGATATTTCGGCTTGTCGACCTGCTTCGGCACGAAACTCCATTTCATGCCCGTCGGGAATCCGGCACCGCCGCGACCGCGCAGGTTGGACTGTTTGACGAGGTTAACGACCTCGTCAGGCGTGTATTCGCGCAGCGCCTTCGCCAGTGCCTGGTAGCCGCCGCCAGCCTCGTAGGTCGACAGCAGGTGACTGTCCGGCGCGGCGACATTCTTGAGGAGAACCGGCTCGAACATGGCGCTACTCTCCCTGCGGTCGCGTAGAGGGCTCGATGCTCGCGACCCGTTCCGTTGTAGCCCGCAGGTTGTCCAAAAGTGCATCTATCCGCGCGACATCAAGGGCACCATGGTAATCGTCGCCGACCTGCATCACCGGAGCCATCTCGCAGGCACCGAGGCACTCGACGGAGGAAAGCGTGAACATCCCGTCCGGCGTGGTGTCGCCCTTCCTGATCGCCAGCGCCGTTTCCAGATGCTTCAGCAGGTCCTCGGCTCCGCACAGCATGCAGGAAACATTGTCACAGAGTTGCAGATGGAACATGCCCACCGGCTCGGTATGGAAGAGCGTATAAAAGGTCGCCAGCTCGTAGACCCAGATCCGTTCGACTCCGAGAATGTCGGCGACTTCTTCCAGCACCTGACCAGGCAGATGGCCATGCTCCCTCTGCGCGATCAGAAGCGCGGGCATGATCGCAGAGCGCTGGTCGGGATACCGCGCCGCTGCGTCTTTTATCTTTTCGCGCATGGTCATTGCATTCAAATCCCTGCTACTTGTCCACCTCCGCCATCACTGGGTCGAGACTGCCGAGCACGGCGATCATGTCCGCCAGATAGCGGGCGTTGGTCACCCCGAACAGTCCCTGAAGGTTGACGAACGAGGGTGCCCGCACCTTCATGCGGAATGGTTTTGGCGACCCGTCGCTGATGATATAGAAGCCAAGCTCGCCCTTTGGCGCCTCGATCGCCGAATAGACCTCGCCCTTCGGCACCTTGAAGCCATAGGCCGACAGGTCGAAATGCTGGATCAGTGCTTCCATCGAGCAATGCACCTTGTCCTTGTCCACCGGGAAGGCGATTGTTGGCATGTCGATCTGGAACGGCCCCTCGGGCATCTGGTCGAGGCATTGCTCGATGATCCGGACGCTCTCGCGCATTTCCTCGACCCGACATTGCCAGCGCGCATAGCAGTCGCCCTCGTCGCGCGTGATGACGTTGAAGTCGAGCCGGTCATAGATCTCATAGGGCTCGTCGCGACGGATGTCCCAGTCGACGCCCGAAGCGCGCAGGTTCGGACCGCTCAGGCCAAGATCGATGGCGTCCTCGGCGGAGATCACGCCGATCCCCTGCGTGCGCTTCAGGAACACCCGGTTGTTTTCGAGCAACCGCTCATAGTCGCGGATCCGGTTCGGGAAGATGTCGCAGAACTCCCTGATCTTGGGAAGGAAACCGTCAGGCAGATCCTCGCGCACTCCGCCAACCCTGCAGAAGGACGTGTGCATGCGCGCACCGCTGATCATTTCCAGGAGGTCCATGATCATTTCGCGCTCCCGCATGGCGTAAAGCAAGGCGGTCATGGCGCCGAGGTCCATCGGCAGCGCGCCGGTGATCAGGACATGGCCGGAGATCCGCGCCAGCTCGGCCATCATCACGCGGATATATTGTGCGCGGATCGGTGCTTCTATGCCGAGGAGTTTCTCCACCGCCAGCGCGAAGGCGAGGTTGTTCGACGGTGGACAGAGGTAGTCGAGCCGGTCGGTGAGCGGAAAAATCTGGGTGTAGGTGAAGCTCTCCGCCAGTTTTTCGGTGCCGCGATGGAGGTAGCCGATGTGTGGATCCACGCGCTTGACGTACTCGCCGTCCAATTCCAGGACGAGCCGAAGAACCCCATGCGTGCTGGGGTGCTGGGGGCCGAGATTGAGAAGCACCTCCTTGGTGTCGAACGCTTCGCCTTGCGGGCTGATCAATTCGGTGACTTCGGTCATTTTAAGTTCCCGGCGTGGAGCGGCCTCCCTTATGGAATGTTCTTGGTGGCGAGGTCGGGCTGCGTCGGTGGCGTGCCTTCGGCGCCAAACGGGTTCAGCTTGTCCTTGTAGCCACGGAGCGGAAAATCCTTGCGCTGCGGGAAGCCCTCGAACCCTTCCCACATGTAGATCCGGCGCAAATCGGGGTGGCCCTCGAACCTGATCCCGTACATATCCCAGGCTTCGCGCTCATGCCAATTGGCGGTTCGCCAGATCCCCGTCACCGACGGGACCCGCGGCGGATCGGCGAGGCGGCATTTGATGCGAACGCGCAATTTGTTCGGTAGCGAATAGAGGTGGTACACCGTCTCGTAGCGTGGCATCTCAGGATAATGATCGACCCCGCAGATGTCCGACAGGAAGTTGAACCGCAACGCCGGGTGTTCCTTCAGAAACCGGCAAAGCTCGACGATCATGTCAGGCGGAGCGGCGAAGGCATGTACACCATGCGCGAAGCCAAGATCGTCGATTGCCTCGCCGAAACGCTCCGTGATCGTAGTGCAGATGAGGGGCGTCTCCACACTCATGACGCTGCAACCCGACCCAGAGGAGTCCCGGCCAGTGCTCGGGATTTTTTGATCTTCTCCTGAAGTAGCAGGAATCCATGCATCAGCGCCTCGGGCCGCGGCGGGCAGCCGGGCACATGCACGTCCACCGGCACGAAGGTCTCCGCTCCCTGCACCACGGCATAGGTATTGTAGACCCCGCCCGAGATAGCGCAGGTGCCCATGGCGATAACCCAGCGCGGCTCCGGCATCTGGTCATAGAGCCTGCGCACGACGGGAGCGAATTTCCGCGTCACGGTGCCGGCGATGATCATCACGTCGGACTGGCGCGGCGAAGGCCGGAACACCACGCCGAACCGGTCGAGATCATAGCGGGCGCACCCCGCCGAGATCATCTCGATGGCGCAGCAGGCAATTCCGAAGGTCTCGGGCCACAGCGCCGATTTTCGGCTCCAGTTGATAACGCTCTCGGCCGTGGTGAACAGCACACTGTCGCGGATCGCATTGTTTACGCCTCCCATTCCAGCGCTCCCTTCAGCCAGGCGTAGGCGAAGCCCACAAGAAGCAGCACTATGAAGACGAACATCTCGACATAACCGACGAGCCCGATGTCTTTCAGGACAACGGCCCAGGGAAAGAGGAACATCGTCTCGACATCGAAGACGACCAACAGGATCGCGAGAATAAAGAACTGCACCCTGAAGCGGCCCCCGGCGGCGTCGCCTGCTGGGTCCATGCCGCATTCATAGGGCATGTTCTTTTCGGGATAGGGATTGGACGGGCGCAGCAGTGAGGAGACAAAAAGCGTCGCCCCTGTCACCAGAACAACTCCGGCGACCATGAAAAGAACCGGCAAGAATTCCATTGCAGTCATATCACTGCACCGGTTGCCCACTGCAGGCTTTTCTCGGGCCGCCGCCCCTGTTCAGGGCCGTAATGCGGTCGCCCCGGGGAATCGACTTGGGCAATCCTTTCTTGAGCTTCGAGTTTATTCCGTCGGGCAGATCATTGCAAATTCAATCGGTCAGCCGCCAAACACCGAGTTTTGAGCAAGCCTCAGAAACCAGGCGGGAAACAGGCCGATGCCGATGGTGCCCAAGGCGGTGAAGGCGAGCGTGGCGCGCACCGAGGGCGTCAGCGCCGGGTCGAACGTCCTTTCCGGCTCGCGCATGTAGATCACCATGACGATGCGGATGTAAAAGTAGGCGGCGACGGCGCTCAGCAGCACCGCGATCACCGCCAGCATGACGAAACCTCGCTCGACGAGCGCGACCAGCACATAGAACTTGGCGAAGAACCCGGCCGTCGGCGGAATGCCGGCGAGCGAGAACAGATAGAGCAGCATCAGAAGCGCGAGCCCGGGACGGGACTTGGCGAAACCCGAGTAGTCTTCGATAACCTCGCCCGAGAAATTGCCGTTCCGCATCATGATGACGGTGGCGAAAATGCCGAGATTCATCAAAGAGTATATCAGCAGGTAGAGCATCACGCTGGCGATCCCGTCGGCACCGCCGGCCACCACGCCAAAAAGGGCGAACCCGGCATGGGCGATGCTGGAATAAGCGAGGAGCCGCTTGAAATTATCCTGCACCAGCGCCACGAAACTGCCGAGCGCCATCGTCACCACGGCAATGACCGCGACGATGATCCAAACGTCCGAGGCTGCTACCAGCGGGTTGAGGAACACCCGCAGGATCACTGCGAACCCCGCCGCCTTGGGGCCGACCGACATGAAGGCGGTGATCGTCGTCGGTGCGCCTTCATAGACGTCCGGCAACCACATATGGAACGGCACCGCGCCGACCTTGAAGACCAGCCCCGCGACGATGAAGACCACCGCCAGCAACAATCCGGGATCGAGCGGATCGCCGGTGACCGCCGCAGCCATCCCGTCCAGCTGCGTCGTACCGGTGAGCCCGTAGACCAGCGAAACGCCGTAAAGGAAAATCCCGGTCGAGACCGCGCCAAGGATCACGTATTTCAGCGCCGCTTCGTTTGACCGCCGCTCTCGCCGCAGGAATCCGGTCAGCACATAGGTGCAGAGCACCATCAGTTCGAGGCCCACATAGATCGAGAGGAGATCGGTCGCCGAGGCCATGATCATCATTCCCGAAAGCGCAAAGAGCAGCAGGACATAGTATTCGCTGCTCCCGATCCCCTCGATATCCGCATATTTTCGCGAAAGGAGGAATGTCAGGATGGTGGCCAGGTAGAACACGAACTTGAAGAAGACCGCGAAGCGGTCGGCGACGAACATGCCCGTATAGGCCGGCCGCACCTCGCTCGAAAGAATGAGTGTCGCCAAGGCGGCAATCAGCACGATCGCGACGGAAGCCCAGACCAGGAAATATTCCTGCCCCCTGCGCACAAGTTGTCCCAGGATCAGCAGGATGCAGGCTCCAGTGATCACCACGATCTCGGGCAGGCTTGCGAGAGCCGACTGGAAAAGTGCTGCGGCGGTCATGGGCCGCTCCCCTTATCGTGCACCTGAGCCAGCAGATGCTTCACCGAGACGTCGATGATGCCGAGAAAGGGTTTCGGATAGAGCCCGACCCACAGCACTAACACGGCCAGCGGCAGGATCGCTGCCATCTCGCGGGCGTTCACGTCGCATATCTTGAACCGGGCGCCGACGCTGGCGGGACCGAGCGCGACTTTTCTGTACATGCCAAGCAGATAGGCCGCGCCCAGCAACGCGCCCGAAACGGCCGCCGCGCCGACGGCCAGGTTGGCCGCAAACCCGCCGGACAACACCAGCAATTCGCCTATGAACGAATTCGTTCCCGGCAGCGCCATCGACGATAGGGTGAACAGCGCGAGAAACGCTGTGTAGACCGGCGCCGCCTTCATCAACCCGCCATATTCGGCGATGCTGCGCGTATGTGTCCGCTCGTAAATCAGGCCGACGAACAGGAACAGGGCGCCCGTCGTTACGCCATGATTGAACATTTGCAGGATGCCGCCCTCGAGCCCGCGCAGGTTCAATGCAAAAATCCCCATCGTCACGAAGCCCATGTGGCTGATGCTGGAATAGGCCACCAGCTTCTTCAGGTCGTCCTGCGCCAGCGCAAGCAACCCGCCATAGACGATCGCAAGCGCCGAAAGCGAAAGCATCAGCGTCGAATAATACACCGACGCCTCCGGCAGCATCGGCAGCGAGAACCGCAGGAACCCGTAGGCGCCCATCTTCAGGAGCACCCCTGCAAGGATGATGCTGCCTGCCGTCGGCGCCTGCACATGGGCGTCCGGCAGCCAGGTATGGACCGGCACCATCGGCACTTTGACGGCGAAGGCGATCAGGAAGGCGAAGAACAGCCAGGACTGGACCGGGAACGGCAAATCCTGCGCTGTCAGCGCGAGGATGTCGAAGGTCTCGCCGCCGTTGAAATAGAGCACGATGACACCGATGAGGAACAGGAGGCTGCCCGCCAGCGTGTAGAGGAAGAACTTGAGCGCCGCATATACCCGGCCTTCGCCACCCCAGACGCCGATGATCAGGTACATCGGGATCAGCATCGCCTCCCAGAAGACGTAGAACAGGAACAGGTCGAGCGCGCAGAACACCCCCAGCATCAGCGCCTGCATGGTGAGCAGACTGACCATGAACTCCTTCACCTTGCGATCGATCGCGACCCACGAGGCGAGCACGCAGATAGAGCCCAACAGCGCTGTCAGGAACACGAAGAGCGCGCTTATCCCGTCGATACCAAGCGCATAGGTTATCCCGAGTGCCGGCACCCACGGGTGCGTCTCGGTGAACTGCATCGCGTGGGTCGTTGTGTCGAAGCTGGCCAGCATAGCGATGGAGAGAGCAAGGTCGAGGACGGTGACACCCAGCGCTGTCCACCGCACCGCATCGTCGCTGTGGAGGAACATCAGAACCACCGCCCCGGCGACGGGCGTGAACATGATGAGACTGAGTAGCGGGAACTCCATCGCACCCCCTACCGCCACGCCACGGCGAAGACGACGGTGGCTGCGATCACACCGGCGATCATCGCCAGCACGTAATGGGTCACGACGCCGGTCTGGAGCCGCCGCAGCGCCCCGCCGCCGCGCAGGGTCAAGCGGGCGACACCGTTCACGACGGCGTCAACGCCGGTGACATCGATCCGCAGTCCCATTCGCGCCGCCCCATGCAGGAAAGGCAACACAGCAGTCTCGGACACGTCGCTCACCGCCTTCTCGTAGCGCGCCAGCGGTTTTCCGGCGATCCACATGAAGACCCGTGCGCCCTTGCGGTAGAACCAATCGGTGTCGATGCTGATCGTGTTCTCGGGGTCGAGCGCCCTGAGGAATATGACAAAACCCAAGGCGGTGAACATCAGCACGCCAAGGCTCTCGGTGACATGGACGCCGGTGTAAGGTTCGTAGTCCACCGGATAGGGCAGAAGATCGTAAAGCGGCTGAGGGAACACCCCGATCGCGATGCAGAGCACCGCCGCCATGCCCATCGCAACCAGCATGTTGCGGGGCGGCTCCCGCGCCTCCAGCCCACGGTCGGTGCCAAAGAACATGTAGTATGGCAGCTTCAGTCCGGTGTGCAGGAACGTCCCCGCCGACGCCATCGTCAGCGCGAGCACCATCACAGCGCGGTGATCCTGTCCGGCGGCGGCCACCACCATCGACTTGGTGACGAAGCCCGAGAAGAATGGAAATGCCGAAATCGCGAAAGCGCCAACCATGTAGAGCGCCACGGTCACCGGCATGGTCTTGTAGAGCCCACCAAGCTCGGTGAGCTTGCGCCGGCCGGTGACGTAAATCACCGCCCCAGCACCCATGAACAAGAGCGCCTTGTAGAGGATATGTGCGAAGGCATGACTGGTGGCCCCGTTCACCGCCATCTCGGTGCCGACGCCGACGCCCGCCACCATGTAGCCCACCTGGCTAACGATGTGATAGGCCAGTAGCCGCCGGCAGTCGTTCTCCAGCACCGCGTAGACGACGCCGTAGAGCGCCATCGCGGTGCCGAGCCAAACGAGAAGTTCAGTTCCCGGAAACGCCCGCGCCAGCACATAGACGGCGGTCTTGGTGGTGAAGGCGCTCATGAACACCGCGCCGGTGACAGTCGCCTCCGGGTAAGCGTCGGTCAGCCATGCGTTGAGCGGCGGCACAGCGGCGTTGAGCATGAACCCGGCAAGGATCAGGTAAGCGCCGACGCCCATCTCGCCTGCGATCGGGCCGAAGAGCAGCGAGCCAGTCGAGAACCCGTAGAGAATGACGCCGCCCAGTAGGACGACGCCGCCAGTGATATGGACCATGAGATACCGGAACCCGGCGGCGATCGCCTGTCGGCCGCCTTGGGCGAAGACCAGATAGGCAGAGGCAAACGCCATGCCTTCCCAGAACAGGTAGAGCGTCAGGTAGTCGCCGGCGAACACGATGCCGAGGGCGCTGCCGACGTAGACAAATGCAGCGACATGCTGGCCGGGGCGAGGCAGGTGTAGCGCATAGACCGTTCCGATCAGCGCCATGATGGTGAAAACGGTGGCGAAGACGATGCTCAGCTTGTCGACCTTGGCTATGAGGATTTCCTGCCCGATGAACTGCGTCGCGCCGTAGCTTCCCGGTTGTACCGTCAGCACGGCGAGGATCGCCAGCGCCGGGATCAGCAGCAGATAGGCTTTGCGGATCGATCCGTTCAGGAAAGGGATCGGCAGGGCGCCGAGAATGAACAGCAGGGCGGGATGGACGAAGTCAGTCATAATAGTCCTCGCGCCGCATGAGCCCAGCCCGATGGCCGAGGAACTTGGAAACGAAAATCAGCAGCACGCAGGATAAGAAGCCGTAGACGGCCGACCAGCCCGGCAGGCGGTCCCACAGGTATTCGGCGTGTTCGCGGTGGACCAGAAAGTCGGCGATGACGATCAGAACGAGCACCAGATAGAACAGCCGGCGGCGCTGGCTCGCATGTTCCTCGTCACCAAAGAAGTCGACGACACGCTTGATCATCTGACAACTCCTTCCGCCAGGGCGAGGAAATAGCCGGGAAAGATGCCCATCGACACCGACAAGATGGCGGTCGCAATCAGCGGGATCGTCATCATCGGAATTTCACGGACCGTCGCCGGGCTCTCCTGCGCTTCCGTCCCGAAAAAAGCGACATAGCTGACAGGCAGGAAATAAGCTGCGTTCAGGACCGAGCTCGCAAGGAGCACGACCAGGAACGCAATTTCGCCCGCCTCCACCGAGCCCCGCGCCAGATACCACTTGCTGACGAAGCCCGCGGTCGGCGGCACCCCGATCACGCTCAGCGAGGCGACGAAAAAAGCACCCATCGTCCAAGGCAGCCTGCGGCCGATGCCGGCCATGTCGCTGATATTCCGCTTTCCCGACGCGCAAAAGATCGAGCCGGCGCAGAAGAAGAGGGTGATCTTGGAGAACGCATGAGCCGCAATGTGGATGATGCCGCCGACCATCGCGACCGGCGACAACAGAACCGCGCCCAGAACGATGTAGGAGAGCTGGCTGACCGTCGAATAGGCGAGCCTCGCCTTCAGGTCGTCCCGCGTCAGGGCATAGACGGACGCCATCAGGATCGTGAAGGAGACCAGATAGGCCGTGGCGATGCCCAGCCCCAGCCCGCCCACCAGCCCCGTGCCGAAAATGTGGAATACCACCCGCAGCACGCAGAACACGCCCATCTTGACCACTGCCACTGCATGCAGGAGCGCGCTGACCGGTGTCGGCGCCACCATCGCGGCAGGCAGCCAGGCGTGCATCGGCATCACCGCAGCCTTGGCAAAACCGAAGAGATAGCAGAAATAGACGACAGTAAGCATCGGGGCCGAGGCATCGACCCGCGAGAGCAGCCCCCCCGCCACAAAATCGAGCGACCCCGCAATGTGGTAGGTCAACGCCAGCGCCGCGAGAAGCAGGCTTTTCGACGCGCCCATCAAATAGACGAGGTACTTGCGGCTGCCCGCCCATCCCTGTTCATCCTCGTGGTGGTAAACAAGCGGATAGGTCACGAGGCTAAGCATCTCGTAGAAGATCACCAGCGTGAACAGATTGGCGGAAAAGGCGCCCCCGACGGCCGCCGCGAGGCTGGTGGCGAAGCAGGCGAAGAACCTAGTCTGCGCATGCTCGTTCAAGTGGCGCATGTAGCCGATGGAATAGATCGCCGCCACGATCCACAAAAGCGACGAGACGGTGGCGAATACCATGCCGAGCGCATCTACCCGGAAAGCGAAGTCTATCCCCGGCAAAATTTCGAACAGGCGCAAATCGACCGTCCCGCCCGCCAGCACCGTGGGCGCCATCGAGACGACAATCGCGAACATGGCGATTGCAGCGAGCGGCGAGACGATATCGCGGAGCTTCTCGCGGTTGTGCAGAAGGAGAACGGCAAGGGCCGCCAGGCCTGCTATGGCGACGGCAAGCAGCGGCCGGATCGATATCACCGGGTCCAAAGCCGCTATCCTTTCATCATGGTCACTTCGTCGACCTTGAGGGTGGATTTGTTCCTCACGAGGGCGACCAGGATACCGAGGGCGACGGCAACTTCCGCCGCGGTGATTGCGATGACGAAGATCGCGAAGATCTGCCCGCGGAAATCGCCGTAGTAACGCCCGAAAGCGATGAAATTGATGTTGACCGAGTTGAGCAGCAGCTCCAGCGACATCAGCACGACCAGGATATTGCGCCTGACCAGCACGCCCGCTGCTCCGATCACGAACAGGACCACTCCGAGTAGAATGTACCACGAGAGCGGAACCATCATCCCTGCTCCTTCCGCGCCAGCACGATGGCGCCGACCAGGGCGGCCAGAAGGATGACGGACGCAGCTTCAAACGGCAGGAGATAGTCGGCGAAAAGTGTCGTGCTGAGCTGCCTGATCTGATCGCCGCCGCCCATGGCAGCGGGCTCCGTGATCGAAAAGCGGTCGCTCCAGAGCACCAGCACAAGCATCTCGATCCCAAGCAGGATGAGCAGCACCATGGCCGGCAGGTTGCGGCCCGGCAAGAACCGCTGCAACACCGCTTCACGTACATCGATCATCATGATCACGAACAGGAACAGGACCATGATCGCGCCGACATAGACGAAGATCTGGATCACCGCGAGCAACGGCGCCTCGAGCATAACGAAGATTGCCGAGATGTTGAGGAAACACGCCATCAGCGCCAATGCGCTGTGCACCGGATTCCGGGCCAAGACCACCGTCAGGGCCGTGATCACGGACACCGTAGCGAACAGAAGAAAGAACCCCGGATCCATCGACGCCGACCCTCCGACGCGAACCGCTACCCGGCGCGAGACGGCCGGATTTGAGATTGCGCCGCAACTTCCGATGCGTTCACAAATTGTGCCCTAATATTGGATTTTTCACAAGATTATTGTCATTGGCGGAGCAAGACCGGGTCGGTCCGGATGTGGCGAAGGTCGCTTGCGAAGCGCGCGCTTTCGATAGCGCCGTACCGATTTTATTGTTCCATAGGCAAATGGCTTGAGCCGGTCGGTACCGACGTTTTGTTACGGCGTAGTGGGAAATTTCTTCCAAATAACACCGGCTGTTTCGCCGAAGTTACAAGTCTCTGTGGCTTCAGGCCCCCGCAAGAAGGCGAAGCCGACGCAGCGGGACAGAAAACACAAATCCTGAAACCGAAACCAAACTTCCTTCCAAAAATCAAACGCTCTTCGTGGAGCAGCCCGCTCGGCGGACAATCGATTCACTCGATCGATTACTTATCCGCCTCGCCTCGCCAGGCTCATAACCTGAAGGGTGAGCGGTCGCTCGGGCCTCGCCCGATAAAACAGTCCACTGGACTGTTTTAAGACCCGAACGGGGCAAAGCATGCCCCCGCAACCAGATTCCCCAATACACTCCAGAGACCAAAACACAAAAGCCCTCCGACAAGGAGGGCTTTTTGCGTTTCCAGATGTGATCGAGGAGTTAACCCCTCAGCAGGGGGCCGCAACAAGGCCAGGCGATGATGAATGGCCGATCTGCCTATATGCCCGTTCGAGCGTCTGAACCACGTCCTCGCCTCGATAGGTGAAGCGTGCATAGTTCTCGAATCAACCCATTTATCGGTTCTTAAACAAAGAATGACAGCTTAGCTCCAATCGGTGGCGAGGGTGCATTCGTGGTAAATGGTTTGATGTCGCGGGTTCGCATTCAGACGAAGGTGCTCGTACTTTTGGCGCCATTCGTCATTAGCCTATGCGCAGTGGGACTGACGGGGTACTACGCGTCCAGCCTTCTCGAGGGACGGATGGAGATCTCCAACCACGTTTTGCAGTCCCTGAACGGGTTCAAACATGTTTCTTCCAGCATGACCGGCTTTCTGATGAAGCCGTCGCAGGAAGCTCGTGATACCGCGCTTGCGGACGCCCGAGAGCAACTGGCAACCCTGAAGCAGACGATCGAGAGGCTAAGGGCGACGACTGATGTGGGGCTTCTTGACCGGGCGCTTGATCAATCGCAAATCATTCCACAAAAGATCGAAGCGATTTGGCAAATCGAAACGGGACAGCAGAAAATTCTCAGTGATGTGGACGCTGCTTCCGCGGCACTTCTTGACCTGCAAGGGCAGGTTGGCAAGCGCTCGTTCATGCTGATGGCCAGTGCGAAAAAGATGGAAAATGCCAACAAGAGCGGCCTGAGCAATTCCGTTTCCATCAGCGCCGCCGCCAGTGTCGCGACAAAACTTCGCAATGACTATGCGAACGCGACGACGCCGGCTGACAAAGTTAGCCTGCTAGCCAAATATGCGCCCGATTTGCAAAAGGCCAAGGAGCAGCTTTCGCCTGCTGTAGCGACCGAAGCCCTCGCCGCGCAGTATGCCGCTGCTGTGGATGCCATCGCCAACGCTTCGAAGGTGTCGCCTGACACTTTGGATGTCCCAACAACGGATGCCGCCGTCGCCAATCTTGCTGCAACTGGCGACAGTCTCAAGACGATTGGCGACGATCTGATGCGGACCTCCGTGCTTGCGCTTGCCGCGTCGGACAAGGATATCTCTCAGGCGACGAATGTCGGCAACGAACTGCGCGCCATCGTTAACAGCAATAACGAGATCCGCGTCGGCTTCGCCGAACTCGCCGGCAATCCAGACGACGCGCGAGTGAAGAAAGTCCAGCAGTCGATCTACATGTATCAGACCGAGCTCGGCCGTCTCGCCGGCGTGGTGAACGACGATCCGGTCTTTGCCGAAATTCCGAAGAAGGCTCAACCCGTCCTCGATTTGCTTGCGGCGAACGCGGCAGCGCTCTCCGAAGGTGCGGTGCGCAAGCTGGCTGAGTTCGACAGCGCTGCTGGGCAGATCGACAACACCTGGAACCTGCTTGCTCAATTCGCCGAGACACAGAGGCAAAATGCTGGGCAGGATCGTCAACAGGCCAATAGGATATCCGGCGGCGCGATTGTCATCGGCATACTGATCGCTATGACCGCGGGTGCGGCGCTGGTCGTCACCCTGAAGGGACCGATCACCCAGATTACCGCAGCGATGCGCAAGATCGCAGAGGGAAGGCTCGATACCGCAATTACCGGCGAGGCACGGGGCGACGAAATCGGGGAAATGGCGCGTGCGCTTTCCGTCTTCAAACAAAATGCCCTGTCGAATGTCGAAATGGAACAACAGGCCGAGATCGCGCGTAGTGATGCGGAATCTGAGCGCGCCCTCAACGAACTCGAGCGACGTAGCGCCAAAGCCCAGGTTGACGCCGCAATCGAGGCGCTTGCAGAGGGACTCACACGGCTGTCGCGCGGGGAGTTGAATTTTTCGATCGATACGCCCTTTGCCTCCGAACTCGACCGGATCCGCACCGATTTCAACATGTCGGTGGCGGGTCTCAGGGAGACGCTCTGCGATATCCGCGAGACGTCTTCTCTTATCAGCGACAATGGCCGACAGATGGCGGAAGCCGTTGATGACCTGGCCAGCCGAACGGAAAAGCAGGCGGCTGCACTTGAAGAAACCGCAGCGGCAGTGGAGGAGATTTCTTCCGCCGTCAACACCTCTTCGGGACGGGCAGCAGCAGCGCTTGCGCTTGTCCAACGCGCCAAACAGGGCGCCGACGCCTCGGCTTCGGTGGTCCAAAACGCGGTTTCGGCCATGGGACGGATTGAGGACGCGTCGGGCAAGATTGTTCAGATTGTCAGCGCCATCGACGCCATCGCTTTCCAGACCAATCTCTTGGCCCTAAATGCGGGAGTCGAAGCGGCAAGAGCGGGTGAGGCCGGCAAGGGCTTTGCTGTCGTGGCACAGGAGGTGCGGGAGCTGGCGCAGCGATCGGCTCGCGCAGCCAAGGAAATCGGCGAACTCATCAACAATTCCGTCCGCGAGGTTGCGTCCGGCTCCGAATTCGTCGGCCGCACCGGCAATGCGCTGATGGAGATTTCCAGCGAGATCGTCCACATCGTCGGTCATATCGAGCTCATCGCCTCGTCAAGCCGCGACCAAGCGACGACACTCCATTCGATCAACGCATCGGTGAACGATATTGATCGAATGACGCAACAAAATGCGGCGATGGTGGAAGAGACGAATGCTGCCACCCGACAGCTATCGTCCGAGGCGCTTGCACTTACCGACATGATTGCACGCTTTCGGCTTGAAGGCCGCGAGAGCCCGGCTTCAAGAGGGTACGAGGCTGCGGCATAACAGCAGCATGTATTCGCAGAACCTGTTAATTTGCTTTGAGATGCGTGGTTTCCGATCAGAAGGCTGATGAGTGATACGTTTCCCTTGATCAGTTTTCAGGCGCACGATCGTTGCTAAAATAGCAATATTCTAATATACGTGGAGCCGGCGTTTTAATATTTTCGCAGCGGCAAGCAACGTCCCTCCAATTGGCGGGCGTTTATTATCCTATTCAGCAGGGTGTTCGACTTCATGAAGTAGATCAGAGATTTATGGGGGGAGGAATAATGCGAAAATGGGCATCTTCTTTACTGACGGCTCCGCACGCAAGGTGTCGTCTTCCGTTTACAGTCTCGGGATTGCCAGCGCTCTTTGTCGTGGTGCTCTTTGCCGGTGTCGCTTCCGCGCAGGCGCCGACTGAAGAGCAGCGCAATGCGATCAGGGCGGAATGCCGCTCCGATTTCATAGCGCAATGTTCAGGGGTGACGCCGGGCGGCATCGAGGCGCTCACCTGTCTGCAACAGCATAATGCCACACTGTCAGCGGGCTGCCGGAAGGCGGTGTCGGCGGTGAGCAAACCCAAGTCGACATCTGCGGAGCCGGCTCCGGCGGCGCCAGCAACGACTGGGGCGACCAGTCCGGCACCTGCGACGGGCGCACCGGCGCATCAGCCGACGCAGGCGCAGCGCAACGCCGTCAAATCGGCCTGCCAACGCGATTTCATGGCGCAATGCTCCGGCGTCACACCGGGCGGCTCCGAAGCACTCAGTTGCCTGCAGCAGCACAATGCCGCTCTGTCGGCGCCGTGTCAGCAAGCCGTTGCGGCATTGGGAGGATCAACCGGCGGAGGATCAGTCGGATCAACCCCAGCCGCCGGCGGTGCCGCGGCGACGGTTGCGACGACGCCTGCTCCTCGAGCCATGATGCCGGCCTTCTCGCCACGCGAGGAACTGATGATCCTGCGCGAAACCTGCGGATCGGATTTTCAGGCGCTGTGTCGCATGGTGCCTTTGGGCGGAGGGCGAGCTATGGCTTGCCTGCGGGACAATCTGCAACGCGTGTCGCCTGCCTGTCATAGGGTGCTGACCTCGGGACTATAGCGTCTGTTCGAATCTCCGGCTGAGGAGCCCCCCAACGGCAACCTGCTTCCGCGCGAAACCGCAAGTGATCGCGCGACAGGCTGTTGCCACAGCCTTACTGAACCTTCGATATCTCCGTTTCGGCGAGGCCCGCGGTCTTTGTGCGCCCTTTCCAATATTCCTCGAGGCGCTGCAACAGGACGTAGAAGGACGGGACAAAGAGCACGGCGAGGCAGGTCGAGGCGATCATGCCACTGAAAACAGATATGCCGATCGATTTGCGGGCGGATGCGCCGGCGCCGGTCGCCAGCACCAGCGGCAGGACGCCGAGGATAAAGGCGAAGGACGTCATCAGAATTGGCCGGAAACGCAAGCGGGCGGCTTCGACGGCCGCATCCAGTATTTCCATGCCTTCCGCCCGCCTTTCCCTAGCATATTCGACGATCAGGATGGCATTCTTCGACGCAAGCGCGATCAGCAGGATAAGGCCGATCTGCGTATAGAGGTTGTTGGCAACGCCGGCTGCCATAAGCGCTGCCACCGTGCCGAGGAGAGCGAGCGGCACGGCGAGAAGGACTGCCAGCGGCAAGAGCCAGCTTTCATACTGGCCGGCGAGCACGAAATAGACGAGGAGCATGGCAAGCGCGAAGATGAAATAGATCTGCCCGCCCACGGCCTTCTCCTGATAGGACAGCGCCGTCCACTCGAAGCCCGTGCCCGGCGGCAGTGTCTGATCGGCAATCTGCTCCATGACGTCGAGCGATTGGCCGGAACTGAAGCCGGCGGCAGGCCCGCCAACGATGGTTGCGGACGGGTAGAGATTGTAGAGGCTGATCAGGGAGGGGCCTTGTGTCGTCGTGACATCGACGACCGTGCCGAGCGGCACCATCGTGCCGTCACCGGCCTTGACCTTCAGATTGCGGATGTCTTCAGCGCTGACCCGGAAGTCGGAAGCGGCTTGCGCATAGACCTGGAAGGTGCGGCCAAATTTGTTGAACTGGGTGACATAGCTCGATCCGACATAGCCGGAGAGAGCGGAGAAGACCTGGCCCACCGTAATTCCCAGCGTCTCCGCTTTTATCCGATCAACGGAAACCGCGAGTTGCGGCACGTTCGAGCGAAAAGGCGTGCTCAGCCTTTGCAGCGACGATTGGGCACTGCCGTTCTTGACGATCGTATCGGCAAGCGATTGCAGCAGCGGGTAGTCGGAAATGCCGTTCCTGATCTCGACCTGCATGGTAAAGCCGCTGGCATTGCCGACGCCCTGGATCGGAGGCGGCACGACCACCAGCGTCTTGGCGGCCAGCACACTTTGCAGCGCGCCATTCAAATGCTGGTAGATCGACAGCAGATCTTGTCCCTTTTCCTTGCCGCGCTCGTCCCAATCCTTCAGCACGACATAGGCGACGCCGGCATTCTGCAGGCTGGCATTGTTGTCGAGAACGGAAATGCCGCTGATGGTCAGCACCTGATCGACGCCGGGCGTGGCTTCGGCGATCTTGCCGACCTCTTCCATCACCGTGTCCGTGCGTTCCTTCGACGCGCCATCTGGCAACTGCGCGCTGATCAGCACATAGCCTTGATCCTCGATGGGCAGAAACGCAGTCGGCAGCCGGGCGAGCCCCCAGACGGCGACACCGATCAGCGCAAGTGCTGCTATGACCATGATGCCGCTGTGGCGGGTCATCGATCCGATCAGCCCGGCATAGCTGCGTTCACCCCTGTCATAGACCCTGTTGAAGCCGCGATAGAAGATGTTGCGTTTCTCGGGCGCGGCCGGCGGCCGCAGCCAAAGGGCGCATTGCGTCGGTTTCAACGTGACGGCATTGATCGCGCTGATCAGTGCCGTGGCGGCGATGACGAGCGCGAATTGCCGGTAGAGCTGTCCGGTCAGGCCGGGCAGGAAGGCGGCCGGAATGAAAACGGCCATCAGCACCAGCGTGATGCCGATGACCGGGCCGAGCAGTTCCTCCATCGCCTTTTCGGCCGCCTTTCGGCCGGACATGCCCGCCTCGATGTGTCGGGCGACTCCCTCGACGATAACGATGGCATCATCGACGACGATGCCGATGGCGAGAACGATGGCAAACAGCGTCGACAGGTTGACGGTGAAGCCCAGTGCCGCCATGGCCGCGAAGGCGCCGATGATGGTGACCGGAACTGTGGTCGCCGGCACCAGCATCGCCCGCCAATCCTGCAGGAAAACGAGAATGACGATGAGAACGAGAACGCCGGCCTCGATCAAGGTGACGTAAACTTCGTCAATGGAAGCCTCGACGAATTTCGTCGTGTCGAACGGCACGTGATATTCGAGGCCCGGCGGGAAGCTCTTCGAGAGCTCCTGCATTTTCGTGTTCACCGCTTGGGCCACCGCGATGGCATTCGCCTCCGGCAGCTGAAAAATGCCGATCCCAGCCGCCGGTCGGCCGTTCTGCATGAAGGACTGGCTGTAAGTCTGGGCGCCGAGTTCGACGCGGCCGATATCGCGGATGCGGGTAATGCGGCCGCCCTGTCCGCTCTCGACCTTGACGACGATGTTTTCGTAGTCGGCCGCCTCGTTCAATCGGCCATTGACGTTCAGCGTGTATTGGAAGACCTGCCCCTTCGGCACCGGCGGAATGCCGATCTGGCCGGCGGCAACCTCCTGGCTCTGCTGCTGCACGACGCTGACCACATCCTGTGGCGTCAGGCCGCGTGCCTGCAGCAGGTTCGGATCCATCCAGATGCGCATGGCATACTGCCCGGCACCGAACACCGTGACGTTGCCGACACCCGGCAGGCGGGCGAGTTCATTCTGCAGATTGATGACGGCGTAGTTCGACAGGAACAGGCTGTCATAGCGGCTGTCGGGCGAGGTCAGGCTGACGAAGCCGAGGATCGCCGTCGACTTCTTTTGCGTCGTCACACCCTGAAGCTGCACCGCTTCGGGAAGCGATGACATCGCTATGGCGACGCGGTTTTGCACCAGAACCTGGGCCTGGTCCGGATCCGTTCCGATGGCGAAGGTCACGGTCAGGGAATAGGTGCCGTCGCTGGCGCTCGTCGACTGCATATAGAGCATGTCCTGCACGCCGTTGACCTGCTGCTCGATCGGCAGCGCGACGGTATCGACGAGGGTCTGGGCGCTGGCGCCCGGGAAGCGCGTCGTCACCAGCACCGTCGGCGGAACGACATTCGGATATTGCGCCACAGGCAGCTGGAACAGGGCCACCGCGCCGATGAGCACGAAAACCAACGCCAGAACATTGGCGAGTATCGGTCGCTCGATGAAGAAACGCGAGATCATGCTGGTGTCCTTAGACGTTCAGATGAAGCATGGCGGCGGATTCATTGCGTGGTGGTCTTGGCCTTGGCATCGCCGGCGGCATTGGCCGTCGGGTTCATTTCCATCTTCTCGGGGGTGACCTTGCTGCCGGGAATGGCCTGCTGGATACCTTGGGTCACCACCCAGTCAGCCGGATCGAGGCCGGACTGGATAACCCGAAGCGGACCTTCACGCTGGCCGGTCTTGACCTGCTTCTGCTCAACGACGTCGTCCTTGCCGAGAACAAGCAGGTAGCTGCCCAGCTGGTTTGTCCCGATGGCGTCGTCGCGCACCAGCAGAGCCTTGTCATTATGGCCGACCGGCACCCGAACCCGCACGAAGAGACCGGGCAGCATGGCGTGGTCCTTGTTGTCGAAGAGGGCGCGCACCTGAAGCGTGCCTGTGGAGGCATCGAGCTGCGGCGAGACGTAATCGAGATGTCCCTTATGCGGGTAGCCTTCCTCGGTCTGCAGGCCGAGTTCTGCCGGAATGCTTGGAAGATCCGTCTGCTTGAAGGTGCGCCCCTGCCTTGCCAGGGTTTCCTTGATCATCAGCACCTGGGTTTCGCTGACGTTGAAATAGGCATAAAGCGGATCCGTCTGAACGATGCTGGCGAGTTTGGTGGGACCGGATACGCCGACGAGCGCGCCGATATCGACGAGGTGATCGGTGACGGTGCCGTCGAACGGGGCAAGCACCTCCGTATATCCGAGGTTGATCGTCGCGAGATCGAGATTGGCCTGAGCGTTGAGGATGGATGCATTCGCTTCGTCGAGGGTCGCCTTGGCGCTGTCAACCGCGGTCTGGGTGGTGACCTGTTGCTTCGACAGATTGAGCTGGCGGTCATACTCCTGCTTTGCGCCGACTTGGGAAGCCTGCTGCGAGGCGAGTGACGCCTTCGCCTGATCCAGTTGCGCCTGATAGGTGTTGCGTTCAATTCCGAAGAGCTTGGTGCCCTTCATCACCGTCATGCCGTCCTGGTAGTCGATCGATTGGACGTAGCCTTGGACGCGCGCCTCGATATCGACGGAGTTGAGCGGCGCCGTGTTGCCGGTGAGTTCGAAATAGAGCGTCACCGGTTGCTGGATCGGCTGGGCGACCCGAACCGGAGGTGGAGGAGGGGCAACGTAAGTATTGCCGCTTTCCTCACAGCCACTGAGAATTGCCATGCCGGCGAGCACCACAGACAGGTGCAGACCCTGATACAATCTCACACGCATTGCCGCCGCCCCGATGTTTACGAGCCTACTACATAATTCATCAAATCGAATCGGTTTGTTGAATTATGAAGCAATTTCAACGAGCTACTGCGTCTTTTGCGCGTCTGAATAGACGCGCGGCGCCGTAGTCTTCATGCGTGCCTCGGTGGAGACGACCCCTCTCCGAAAAGTTCCGGGCATGCGATATTATGTCGCGGCATTGCTAAAAATTGCAATAGCTGCTGGTGCACAATTAAACTGTGAGCTCGTCCTCGACGGATGCCATGATGCGGCTATGGTTTCCCCAGCCGTTCGATGGCAAACTGTAGTGGTGCATCCGAAACACGGATCAGCCCAACATATGGGTTCGCCATATCCGAAACCAGGAAGATGGCGCCGGCGACGGACAGGGCGCAGACGAGCAGAATTGACAGCACCGTCGGATTGGCCGGCGCCTGCAGCCCGAAGGTCGCAAAGAGCAGCGAAAGCCAACAGACGAGAACGGTCAAAAAAGCCCAGGGCAAGCCCTCTTTGCCGGATTCGACCAACAGCCAGTGGGTCTCGGCCACCATGCCGCTCACTTCCAGCGCACGCGCCTGGAGAGAGTGCTGCACGGCATCCCTCGGCGCCAGGGATCGAAGGTCGGCCTGAACCGCCTCGATATCCTGATATTCCCCCGGCGCATTGCCGGATGTCTCGTCGATGGTCTCGGCAGTCCAGCCACGGCTCAGCCGTTTCTCGATGAGTTCACGCAGCAATTGACGTGCCTTGTCGGTTTCCGGCCCGTATTGCGCCATGACCCGGTCAAGCAGGAGTACCCGTGCCGCCGCCGTTCTCATTTCCACTTCGGCATTGTCATAGGACGACTTGGCGGATGCGATCAGAAGGCCGAGCGCCAGGGCCGACAGCGTTCCCACCACTGCGGTCGCCAGCCTGATGACGTCCTTGGATTCTGCATTGAGATGGTGATCCGGCAAGCGGCCGCGCACCATCAATCCTAACGATGTTGCCATCGACAGGAAAACAAATACAAGCCCGCCAACCAACAGTGAGCCCAAGCCCTGTCTCCGTATCGCCACGTAAGTCCTGCAGTCACCTTGCAAGCTGTGCTGCTATCATAGCGGAAGACAGACCAAGCGCGGAACTCTTTACTTTCCTGATCTTGTGCGGCCGCAATCGGGCGGGTTTCATTGCTGGAAAATCAGCAGCACGTAAGCCAGAAAAAGCACCAGATGGACAGCACCTTGCATGAGATGCGTGCGGCCGCTGGCAAAGGTGATGATGCTAACGGCAAGAGTGAGCAGGAGCATCACCAGATCTCCATGTTCCAGGCCGAGGGTTACCGGGTGCCCGTAAAGACGGCTGATGACAAGCATCGCCGGCACGGTCAGCCCGATCGTCGACAATACCGAACCAAGGAAGATGTTGACGGCGCGCTGAAGATTGTTGGCGATGGATGCACGCACGGCGCTGATTGCCTCGGGCGTCGCCACAAGGATGGCCATGACAACACCGCCAAATGCGGTTGGGGCATGCAGGGTTTCGATAATGTAATCGATCGGCCGCGCAAGCTGTTCGACCAGAAAGACGACGGGACCCATATAGGCGAAAAGCAGAATGGCATGAGGCCAGACCGGCCCGCGGGGAGGAGCATGTTCACCATGATGCTCGTGCCGATTGCTGTCGTCGGCGAAATAGTCCCGATGACGGCCGGCCTGAAGAAACAGAAACGTAGCGTAAAGACCGACCGATATTATACCCAGTATCAGTTGTCTCGATGCGGATGGATGCTGTCCGTCTGGGCCCGCAAGAAATGTCGGCATCACCAGGCTCAGGGTCGCCAGCGGGACGATGACCCCGAGATAGGCGTTGGCGCCCTGCAGGTTATGCTGTTGTTCCGGTCGCCGCCATGCGCCCAGCAGCAAGGACAGGCCGACCATGCCGTTCAGGATGATCATGACGACCGCAAAGAGCGTGTCGCGCGCAAGCGTGGGGTTGTTCTCGCCGTGAAGCATGACGGCGGATATTGCCATCACCTCGATCGAGGTGATGGCGAGCGTCAGAATGAGGGTGCCGTAAGGCTCCTTCAACCGCTCCGCCAGGTGATCCGCATGCCGCACGACCGACAGAGCGGAGCCGAGGACGACGGCAAACAGCCAGACGAAAACCACAGTGAACCAAAGGGGATCGGAAAGCTGCCCGAAGAGCTGCTCCTGGAAGGTAAGGAACGCCAGGCTGGTCGCGACGCTGACGCCGAGGAACCATTCCTCGCGCACCAGGCTGGTTGCGCCGACGGCGCGCAATGCCGGACCCTCCGTCATCGAAACCATCCGCCTTCTGGCAAATGCCGCCGCAATGCGATCATCAACACCATGGTGTCCGCCCGCTGTTCTCCTGCCCGTCCCATGAGCAGGACGCAGACGAGGCTGCCTCAAGGCGAACCGAAGCTCAAGCCAGATCGTGTGTCACTGAATAAAACTTGCAGGACTCTGTCGTGTCATCACCCACTGATCTCGACAAAGTAGCAATCGCGGGCGATCGATCACGCCACGTCTTCCGTTATTCGCGGCCGGTCGCCGGGATTGCCGCGCCGGTGACGACGGCTGCGGCCGGCGAAATCAGGAAGGCGATGAGGCAGGCGATCGATTGCGGCGATACCCAGCCGTCCGTCTTCGCATCGGGCATGGCCGCGCGATTCTCAGGCGTGTCGATCGTCCCGGGCAGGATGCAGTTGGCGGTGATGCGGTCGTCGCGGCATTCGGCAGCGATCGCCTCGGTCAGCCGGATGACGGCGGCTTTCGAGGCGGCGTAAGCGGCCTGCTTGGCGCCGGCCTTCAGGCCGGGCGCGGCAGCGATATGAACGATACGGCCGTAGCCGGCCGCCTTCATGGTCGGGAGAACCGCGGCGCTGATGGTCAGCGCAGTGCGGGCGTTTGCAGTCATCATCGTCTCCCACTGCGCGGGCGCCTCCGGCCCGACTGGCCCCATCTGGAAACCACCGACGGTGTTGACCAATGCGCTCACGCCGCCGAAGCGCTTGACGGCCCGGGCGACAGCGGCGGCACAGGAAGCATAATCGGTGAGATCCGTTCCCGCGATCGACAGAAATTCCGTAGAGGCAGGAAGATCGCCGGCCAAGGCTTCCAGCTCATGGCTCGAACGGTTCATGCAGACGAGTTTTGCGCCGGCATTGGCAAGCTCGCGGACAACGGCGCTGCCGAGGTTGCCGCCGGCTCCGGTGACGATCACGGCTTTCTGGTCTTTCATGACAATCGATCTCCTGACGGTGCCCGCGCTGGACGGTGCCGCGCATTGTTGATCCAGGCTGCGCTGCAGCGCAAGCCCGCCGCCCAAGACAAGGTCAGATGTTTGCGAAACGGCTCGCGGAGCTATCCGCGGGCCGTTCGTCTTTGATCGTCTGCCGGACCGGCTTTCAATGATATTTCTCGCGCTCGCGGCCGAGGATGACAGGCGCGTCGAGGCCGGCGATGGGACGGGTGACATCGGCCGGGATGTCGCCGGTGAGCTGCAGGTCGAGATAGCGAGCGCAGCAGACCCGCAGGAAGGACGTGAAGTTGCCGAGATCGTGGCCTGCATCGATCGATTCATGATGCAGCCGGGTGATCAGCTGGACGACATTCATGCCGTCGCGGCGGGCGATTTCCTCCAGCTTCGACCAGAAGAAATTTTCCAGCCTGACGCTGGTGACCATGCCGTCGATGCGCAGCGACCGGGTGGCGCTTTCCCAGAGCCGAGCATCCGCCTTGATGAACAGTTCACACATATCGTCCTCCCCGGTGCCGCCCTCCTCAGGCGGCGTTGGTTTCGAGCAGTGTTGCGGCATCGAGCACGGCCATGAACTGGCGCAGCCACGACGGATGCGCCGGCCAAGCGGGCGCCGTGACCAGATTGCCGTCCGAGACTGCATCGCTGATAGCGATGTCGGCATAAATGCCGCCAGCAAGTTCGACCTCCGGCCGGCAGGCGGGATAGGCCGAGCAGGTGCGGCCCTTCAAAACGCCGGCTGCGGCGAGCAGTTGTGCGCCATGGCAGATGGCGGCGACGGGTTTTCCTGCGTCGAAGAAGTGCCGGACGAATTTGAGGACGTCGGCATTGAGGCGAAGATATTCGGGCGCGCGGCCGCCGGGGATGACGAGGGCATCGTAATCTTCGGCGCGCACACTGTCGAAAGTGGCGTTCAGCGCGAAATTATGGCCGCGCTTTTCGGAATAGGTCTGGTCGCCTTCGAAATCGTGGATGGCGGTGGCGACGGTCTCGCCAGCGTTCTTGCCGGGGCAGACCGCATGGACCGTATAGCCGCAGGCGAGCAGCGTCTGGAACGGCACCATCGTTTCATAATCTTCGGTGAAATCACCGGTGATCATCAGGATCTTTGAAGCTGGCATCGTTTCCTCCCTTTGAAACCAACTGGCGGAGAGTAGCAAAGAGCTGTGGAGAGCAGGTACTATGGGAATACTACAGTCAAAATTCGCACCCGATAAGGCGACCATTAAATCGCCCTGACCTTCACATCAGGCAATGCGCAAGCCTCGCCGCCGCCGAAGAGGCGGGAACGGGTCAGGAAGCGCTTCTCGCGGCCGTTGTCGAGCGAGAACATGCCGCCGCGGCCGGGCACGACGTCGATGATCAGCTGCGTATGCTTCCACGCCTCGAACTGGCTGGCGCTGATATAAACAGGTACGCCGCCGATCTCGCCGAGCTTGACGTCGCTGTCGCCGATCATGAATTCGTTAGCCGGATAACACATGGGCGAGGAGCCGTCGCAGCAGCCGCCGGACTGGTGGAAGAGGATATCGGGATGATCCCGCTTGATTTCTGCGATCAGATCGAGAGCTGTGTCGGTTGCCAGAACACGCGCTTCGCCGTTGACGGTGGTTTCCATCATTCTTCCTCCAAAGTTTCGGGAGGAATTCCCCTCCCCAACCCCTCCCCACAAGGGGAGGGACTTACGATGCCGCTCCGACAGCTCACCTCGTTGAAGTTTCGGCAAGAAGATACGTTTTTGGAGCGAGGCAATTCAACGCATTAAGCCCCTCTCCCTTGTGGGGAGGGGTTGGGGAGGGGTTTTGACACTCCCTCCCGCCAAGCTAGAAGCTTCTCAGAAGAAGCCAAGCGCTTTCGGGCTGTAGCTCACCAGCATGTTCTTGGTCTGCTGGTAGTGGTCGAGCATCATCTTGTGGGTTTCACGGCCGATGCCCGACTGCTTGTAGCCGCCGAAGGCGGCATGGGCCGGGTAGGCGTGGTAGCAGTTGGTCCAGACGCGGCCGGCCTGGATTTCGCGGCCGAAACGGTAGCAGCGATTGGCGTCTCGGCTCCAGACACCGGCGCCAAGACCGTAGAGCGTGTCGTTGGCGATTTCGAGAGCTTCCTTCTCGTTCTTGAAGGTCGTGACCGAAACCACCGGTCCGAAGATCTCCTCCTGGAACACACGCATCTTGTTGTGACCCTTTAAGATCGTCGGCTTGACATAATAGCCGTTCGCCAGCTCGCCGCCGAGATCGTTGCGCGAGCCACCGGTCAGCACCTCGGCGCCTTCCTGCTTGCCGATGTCGAGATAGGCGAGGATCTTTTCCAGCTGCTCCGTCGAAGCCTGGGCGCCGATCATCGTCGCGGTGTCGAGCGGGTTGCCCTGCTTGATCGCCTCGACGCGCTTGACGGCCTTTTCCATGAAGCGGTCGTAGATCGATTCCTGGACGAGGGCGCGGCTCGGGCAGGTGCAGACTTCGCCCTGGTTGAGGGCAAACATCGCAAAGCCTTCGAGCGCCTTGTCGAGGAAATCGTCATCCTCGGCCATCACATCGGCGAAGAAGATGTTCGGCGATTTGCCGCCGAGTTCCAGCGTCACCGGAATGAGGTTCTGGCTGGCATATTGCATGATCAGCCGACCGGTCGTCGTTTCGCCGGTGAAGGCGATCTTGGCGACGCGCGGGCTGGTCGCCAGCGGCTTGCCGGCTTCGAGGCCGAAACCGTTGACGATGTTAAGTACGCCGGGCGGCAGGAGATCGCCGACGATCTCGGCCCAGAGCAGGATCGAGGCCGGGGTCTGCTCGGCCGGCTTCAGTACGACGCAGTTGCCGGCGGCAAGCGCAGGCGCCAGCTTCCAGGTGGCCATCAGGATCGGGAAGTTCCACGGGATGATCTGACCGACGACGCCGAGCGGCTCATGAAAGTGATAGGCGACGGTATCGTGGTCGATTTCGCCGATCGAACCTTCCTGGGCGCGGATGCAGGAGGCGAAGTAGCGGAAGTGGTCGATTGCCAGCGGAATGTCGGCCGCCATGGTTTCACGGATCGGCTTGCCATTGTCCCAGGTCTCGGCCTGGGCGAGCAATTCAAGCTTGTCTTCCATGCGCTGGGCGATCTTCATGAGGATATTGGAGCGCTCGGCAGCGGAGGTGCGGCCCCACTTTTCCTTTGCCGCATGAGCGGCGTCGAGTGCGAGGTTGATGTCCTTTTCATTGGAGCGGGGAATGTCGCAGAGCTTGCCGCCGGTGACGGGCGTGAGGTTTTCGAAGTATTTTCCCTCGACCGGCTCGCGCCATTCGCCGCCGATATAGTTGCCGTATTTCAGCTTGAATGGCGACTCGACGATTTTCTGATGAAGCATGTCATCCTCCCTTGATGATCCAGGTTCCCAAACGAACCAGTGGGAGGAAAATGAGCATGTTTTGGCGCAGGGACTAGGGTGGGTCTTCCATACCGCAGTGCACAGTGTCGCAGACCTGCGACAGCATCGGGTCACGATTGCTCCAGGGGCGGGACCTTTACTCCGATCAGTGGAGATCGAGCTTTTTCATCTTCCTGTGCAGCGTGGCGCGGCTGATGCCGAGCGCGATCGCCGCCTGCGAAACATTGCCGCTGGCGCGCGACAACGCCCGCAAGAGTGCCGCCTTCTCCGCCTCGACGATCTCGTCCTGCTGGGAGACGCCAGCCTCATGCAGGGCATCGGCGGCCGGAATGCCGGCAGCGATGCGCTTGTCGTCCAGCAGCAACGCGACGCGGGCGGCGCGCGTGGCGCCGAGCACCAGATCGTGCCTGTCGACGGCCAGCAGGGCGGCGGCGGAATTGGCGCCGGCCGGGACCATCAGGAAACGAGCGCCGGCAAAGGCCGAGCGGAAAAGGTTGAGCTCGATGCGCATCGCCGCATCGCGCACGGTCTGCGTCACGATCGCTAGCGTCATCTCGTTGACGTCTTCGCGGCATGTGGAGATGTCGAGGGCTGCTGCCACCCGCCCACGATGATCGCGGATCGGCGCCGTCGTGCAGCTGAGGCTGGTATTCGAGCTGAAAAAATGCTGATCGCGGAAGATGGCGACGGCACGCTCGTCGGCAAGTGCGGTGCCGATGCCGTTGGTGCCGATGCTGGCCTCGGTCCAGACCGAGCCGGTCCAGAGGCCGAGTTCGTGGAATTCTTTGTCGTCTCCGGCAGCGCCCCGACGCTCCAGCGCAATGCCGTTCTTGTCGGTTAGAAGCAGGCAGCAACCGGCCTTGCCAACGGTGGTAAAGAGACGATCGAGCTCTTCCGTCGCGCTGGCAATCAGCTGTTCGGACTGCTCGCGCGCACGGCGGAATTCATGGTCGGTGAGGCGCAGTGGAGCCCGCTGGTCCTCGGGGGCGAGCTGGTGCATGGTCATGCACCGCCGCCATGAGGCGACAACAGGAGAACTCGCCGCCGCAGAATCGCGCTGGGCAGACGTGTAGACGTGCTCGGCGTGCGCTGAGTGTTCGTGCATCGGCTCCTCCCACCGAATTTCAGCACATTCTGATGGAAAAATGGCTGGTTTGCAATCTGCCGGCGCTGGCGGTCGTCACCGTGCGGCGCTTCCTGACGAAAGTGGCGGAAATCACATTTCGGTGTTTGGGCGGCCAAGGCGTAACAAAAGACCCTCGCTTTCGTAGTTCTTTGCAGAAGCAAGGTTTGCCAGACGAGGAGATCCGACCATGCTGAACAGACGATTGTTGCTGATGGGTGCTGCTTTTGGCGCACTTGTGGTTCGCTCAGGCCTGGCCGGTAAGGCGATCGCCGGCGAGACGTTTGCGGTGACCCACACCGAGGAGGAATGGCGCAAGCTGCTGACGCCGGATCAATATGTCATCCTGCGCCAGGCGGGGACGGAACATCCCTTCACCAGTGCCTTGCTGCATGAGGAGCGAAAGGGCAATTTCGCCTGCGCCGGCTGCGAACAGGACCTTTTTTCCTCGACCACCAAATTCGACAGCGGCACCGGCTGGCCGAGCTTCTGGGCGCCGCTTGAAAATGCCGTCGGCACCACCGGCGACACGACCTTCAGCATGGCACGTACCGCCGTGCACTGCAGCCGTTGCGGCGGTCACCTCGGCCATGTCTTCGATGACGGCCCGAAGCCAACCGGGCTTCGCTACTGCATGAATGGGCTCGCCATGACATTCCGTCCGACTTCGGCCTGATCGAGGGATGATCTCACTCGGTGCTGATGACTGCCAGCGTCTAGTGTTGCAACCAGGCTTCTATGCCGCGGGCCGCCGCCCGGCCGGTCGCCAGGCAGGCGGTGAGGAGATAGCCGCCGGTCGGCGCCTCCCAGTCGAGCATTTCGCCGGCAACGAAGGTGCCCGGCAGCGCCTTCAACATGAAGTTTTCGTCGATGCCGCTCCAGCGGATGCCGCCGGCCGAGGAGATCGCCTCGCCGATCGGCCGGGTTTCGATCACCGGCACCGGCAGGGCCTTGATCATGCCGGCGAGACGCTCCGGATCGATTCGGTCGCGCTCGGGAGCGAGTTCGCGCAGCAGCGCCGCTTTGACGCCGTCGAGGCCGGCGCCCTTGCGCAGGCGGTTTGAAAAGCTCGACTTGGCATCCTGCCGCGCAAGGTCGCGGCTCAGCCTCTCGATGGTGCGGCCGGGTGTGAGGTCGAGCGTCAGGACGGCGCTGCCATGGTTCAGCAGCCGGTCGCGCAACGCGGCCGTATGGGTATAGACGAGGCTGCCTTCGATGCCGCTGTCGGTGATGACGAATTCGCCGGGAAAAGTGCCGGCCTCGGACGTGGCGGTGACTGATTTTACCGGCTCGCCGGCGAAACGCTCGCTGAAGTTCCCGCGCCAGCCGACCACGAAGCCGCAATTGGCGGGTTGAAAAGTGGCAATTTCCACACCCCTGCCGACCAGCCAAGGCACCCAGGCAGCATCGGAGCCGAGGCGCGGCCAGCTTGCGCCGCCGAGCGCGAGCAAGGCTGCGTTGCAATGGACGATGCTGCGCCCTTCGGGCGTTTCGAAAGCATAGCCGTTTTCGGCAAAACCGGCCCAGCGGTGGCGGGTGCGCAGCGTGACGCCCTGCGCCTCCAGCCGCCTGAGCCAGGCGCGCAGCAAAGGCGAGGCCTTCATCACCTTCGGGAAAACCCGGCCGGACGAGCCGACGAAGGTGTCGGTGCCGAGCCCTGCTGCCCAATCCCTGATGTCATCAGGGGTAAAGGCATCAAGAGCGGTTTGCAGGCGGGCGAAAGCCGCGCCGAAGCGCGTGATGAAGCGGGCGTAATCCTCGGAATGGGTGATGTTGAGACCGGATTTGCCGGCCAGCAGGAACTTGCGGGCAAAGGTCGGCATGGCGTCATAGACGGTCACCGCATGACCGGAACGGGAAAGCAGTTCGGCAGCCGCGAGACCCGCCGGGCCGCCGCCGATGATTGCAATCTGCTTCTGGTTCATTGATGTCTCGCCCGATTCTGTCTGCATGCAGTTTTGGCGCGGGCTCGGATTGCCTGCAAGGGCAGGGATTAGAGCAATTCCAGGAAAAGTGTGAAGCGGTTTTCCGTCCGGAATTGCGGGAAAACAAAGAGATAGAGCATTTTCGTGATTCGAAGAAAAACGGAAATGCTCTAGTGGTGCGGATGCGTGCACTGGCCGTGGTCGGCGAGCACCTCGATGACGCGGCATTGGTCGACGCGGCCGTGGCCGCAGCCTTCCACCATGGTTTCCAGCTCGGCCTTCAGCGCCATCAGGCTGCGGATGCGCTGCTCGACCTCGATGAGGCGGGCCTTGGCGATGGCGTCGGCCGAGGCGCAGGACTGGTGCGGATCGTCCTGCAGGGTGAGCAGCGTGCGGATCGCGCCGATCTCGAATCCGAGTTCGCGGGCGTGGCGGATGAAGGCGAGGCGGCTGATATCGGCGGGTTCGAACGAGCGCTGGTTGCTCTCGCTGCGGCTCGGCGCTGCGAGCAGGCCGATGCTCTCATAATAACGCACCGTCGGCACCTTGACGCCGCTTTGGCGGGCGGCTTCACCGATCGTGATCTTTTTCATGATTTTCCTCTTGCACCTCTAGTCGCTAGAGGATGTAGGAGGGATGCTTCTATTTGACAAGGAAGCGGATCATGGCTGAGAGCGAGACACGATACCGGGTTGGCGGCATGGATTGCGCCGCCTGCGCAACCAAGATCGATACGGCGGTCAGACGCGTGGCGGGTGTCGCCGATGTTTCCGTTTCGGTGATGGCGGGCACGATGACCGTCCGGCACGATGGCAGCAGCGATCTGAAGGCGATCGAGAAGAAGGTGACCGGGCTCGGCTATTCCGTTGCGCCGCTTGCTGGAAGTGCTGCGCCTGCGCATGCGAGCCCACAGAATCGTCAGGACCACGGACATGATCACGGCGATCACGCGGGCCATGACCACGACCATGAAGGGCACGATCATGCAGGCCATAGCCATGACCATGACCATTCTCACGATCACGGCGAGCAGGAAATCGAGGGGTTGCACGGGCACGACCATGCGCCAATGGCCGGTCCATGGTGGCAAAGCAGGAAGGGCCGGCTGACCATCCTTTCGGGGGCGGCACTCGTTGCCGCCTATGCCGTCGGCCATCTCGTGCCGGCGATTGCATCCTATGCCTTCATCGTCGCCATGCTGATCGGGCTGGTGCCGATCGCTCGGCGCGCCATCATGGCCGCCTTCTCAGGCACACCGTTTTCGATCGAGATGCTGATGACGATCGCCGCCGTCGGCGCCGTCATCATCAATGCCGGCGAAGAGGCGGCAACTGTCGTGTTTCTGTTCCTCGTCGGCGAGCTGCTGGAAGGGGTGGCAGCGGGCAAGGCGCGGGAAAGCATCCAGTCGCTGACGGGTCTGGTGCCGAAGAACGCGCTGCTCGAAGACAATGGCCAGACACGGGAGGTGGCGGCGGAAAGCCTTTCGGTCGGTGCCATCATCATGGTTCGTCCTGGCGATCGGATCTCGGCGGACGGCATTATCATTTCAGGCGAGAGCGCGATCGATGAGGCGCCGGTGACGGGCGAGAGCACGCCGGTACGCAAGGGCATCGATGCCGTCGTTTTTGCCGGCACGGTCAATGGCGATGCGGTGCTCAGGGTTCGCGTCACGGCGGCTGCCGCCGACAATACCATCGCCCGCGTCGTCAAGCTGGTGGAGGAAGCTCAGGAATCGAAGGCGCCGACCGAACGCTTCATCGATCGGTTCTCGCGCTATTACACGCCCGGCGTCGTCGTGGTCGCAGCGCTGGTCGCGGTCGTTCCGCCGCTGCTGTTGGCAGGGCCGTGGGGCGAATGGGTCTATAAGGGCCTTGCGATCCTTTTGATCGGCTGCCCCTGCGCGCTCGTCATCTCGACGCCGGCGGCGATCGCCGCCTCGCTTTCATCCGGTGCGCGGCGCGGACTGCTGATGAAGGGTGGCGCGGTGCTGGAAACGCTCGGCAAGGTGACGATGGTCGCCTTCGACAAGACCGGCACGCTGACAGAAGGCAAGCCTCAGGTGACCGACATCATTTCCTTTGGCCTGAGCGAGGCGCAGGTGCTGTCACGCGCGGCGGTGCTGGAGCAGGGTTCCAGCCATCCGCTGGCGCTGGCGATCCTCAACCGTGCCAAGGCGGACGGCGTTCCCGTGCCGCCGGCCTTCGAGCTGGAAGCGCTGCCGGGCAAGGGTGTCAGCGGCAAAGTCGGCGGTGAGACGCTGGATCTGCTGTCGCCGCCTGCCGCCCGCGAGCGGGGGACGCTCGGCGCGGAACAGGATGCACGCATCACGGCGCTGAACGACGAGGGCAAAAGCGTGTCGGTGCTGCTCGTCAATGGTATCGCGGCCGGCCTGATCGCCATGCGCGACGAGCCGCGTGAGGATGCCGAGGCCGGGCTCGCTGCCCTCAAATCAGCAGGCGTCAAGGCGATGATGTTGACGGGCGACAACAAGCGGACGGCAGCAGCCGTTGCCGGCATGCTCGGCATCGACTGGCGCGGCGAGATGATGCCGGAGGACAAGCAGCGGGTCGTCGTCGAATTGAAGCGCCAGGGTTTCATCGTCGCCAAGGTCGGTGACGGCATCAACGATGCTCCGGCGCTGGCCGCGGCCGATATCGGCATCGCCATGGGCGGCGGCACCGATGTGGCGTTGGAGACGGCGGATGCCGCCGTGCTGCACGGACGCGTCGGCGATGTGGCGCGAATGATCGAACTTTCCAAACGCACAATGCGCAACATCCTGCAGAATATCACCATCGCGCTCGGGCTGAAGGCGGTGTTCCTGGTGACGACGATCGCCGGCATCACCGGGCTCTGGCCGGCGATCCTCGCCGATACCGGCGCCACCGTGCTGGTGACGATCAACGCGCTGCGGCTGCTTCGGATAAAGATATAAACATTCCTGACTTCATCCCTCCGGCGCTCGTCGCCGGCGGGATCTCCCGTCAACGATGCGGGCCCGATCTCGAATCGAAAATCGCTTGACCGGCCATAAATAGGCTTTCCTCCTCGGGACTTTCTCCACAGCCTGCTTTCTTTAAGCTTTGGTTAGCCATGTTTTTCACAGGAACATAGCGATTTCAAACCTGTCGTAACGCAATGCACAAACCATCCGTTGACGCGAATTTGGATTGGCGTACTATATCTAGTGTTCGAGGTTCCATCGATTCGTAAGGATCGATGGCTAAGACGGGAATTCGGTGCGCTTCGCCATTATGGCGCGGCAATGCCGGAGCTGCCCCCGCAACTGTAAGCGGCGAGCAACTGTCCGATTTCAGGTCACTGGAGCATGATGCTCCGGGAAGGCTGGGCAGGAGCTTTGACCCGTGAGCCAGGAGACCTGCCTCGAACGAAACGTCCACGGGCGGGGTGTCCGGAAGGTCGCGTTGCATGGCTCGGGTGATATCCGCATCGCGTTTCGCAGGCCGAACCTCCGCATGAGCCACTTCGGGGTGAAGTCATGTCAGTATCTCAGTTCAGGCCGCCACCCGCTCGAGGTAGAGGGCGGAGTACGCCCAGCGGCTAAACAGCCGCATAGCTCAAATCATCAGAGAATTTTTCGACGGATATCGACAGATTTCCGATCGATGTCCTGCGCCCAATCGCGTCGTCACGAGGAATATCATGACCATTACCGTCTACAGCAAGCCTGCCTGCGTTCAGTGCACTGCCACCTACCGCGCCCTCGACCGGTTGGGTGTTGATTATGACATCGTCGATATCTCGCAGGATGCCGAAGCGCTCGATCGCGTCCGCAGCCTCGGCTACATGCAGGCGCCTGTCGTCATCGCCGGCGAGCAGCATTGGGCCGGCTTCCGTCCCGACATGATCAGCGCACTTTCCTGAGGAAAGGCGATGGGTCTGATCGTCTATTATTCCAGCCGATCCGAGAATACCCATCGGTTCGTCGCCAAGCTCGGACTGCGCGCGGCGCGCATTCCGCCAGGCGGCGCAGACGCGTTCCATATCCGCGAACCCTTCGTGCTGATCGTGCCGACCTATAGCGGCGACGGCGGCAAGGGCGCCGTTCCCAAGCAGGTGATCCGTTTCCTCAACGATGCGGAAAACCGAGGACACCTCCGCGGCGTGATCGCCGCGGGCAACAGCAATTTCGGCGAGACATACGGGCTCGCCGGCGACGTGGTCTCGCAGAAATGCCGGGTGCCGTACCTCTACAGGTTCGAGCTGCTGGGCACGGAAGACGACGTCGCCAACGTCAAACACGGAATGGAACGGTTTTGGACACGGGAACACCTCTGACGCGGGATGCGGGCGCAAAACCGCATAACACTTTTGCTCATCCCGCCGGCGAACGCCCTTTGAAAGCGGCGGAAACGCTCGACTATCATGCGCTGAACGCGATGCTGAACCTCTATGACGATGAGGGGCGGATCCAGCTCGACAAGGATCGAATGGCTGCCAAGCAATATTTCCTGCAGCATGTGAACCAGAACACGGTGTTCTTCCACAATCTGAGGGAAAAGCTCGATTACCTCGTGACCGAGGGCTATTACGAGCAGGAGGTTCTCGACCAGTATTCCTTCAATTTCGTGCGGGATCTGTTCGACCAGGCCTATGCCAAGAAATTCCGTTTCCCGACCTTCCTCGGCGCCTTCAAATACTACACCAGCTATACGCTGAAGACTTTCGACGGAAAGCGCTATCTCGAGCGCTACGAAGACCGCATCTGCATGGTGGCTCTGGCCTTGGCACGCGGCGACGAGGCCCTTGCCCGCGACATGGTCGAGGAGATCATTTCCGGCCGCTTCCAGCCGGCGACGCCGACCTTCCTCAATGCCGGCAAGAAGCAGCGCGGCGAACTGGTTTCCTGCTTCCTGCTCCGCGTCGAGGACAATATGGAATCGATCGGCCGGTCGATCAATTCGGCGCTGCAATTGTCGAAGCGCGGCGGCGGCGTGGCGCTGTCGCTGACGAATATCCGCGAGGCGGGCGCGCCGATCAAGCATATCGAGAACCAGTCCTCGGGCATCATCCCTGTCATGAAGTTGCTCGAAGACAGTTTCTCCTATGCCAACCAGCTCGGCGCGCGGCAGGGAGCAGGGGCCGTCTATCTCAACGCCCATCACCCCGATGTCATGCGCTTCCTCGACACCAAGCGCGAAAATGCCGACGAGAAGATCCGCATCAAGACGCTGTCGCTCGGCGTCGTCGTTCCCGATATCACCTTCGAGCTCGCCAAGAACAACGAGGATATGTATCTGTTCTCGCCCTATGACGTGGAGCGCGTCTATGGCGTGCCCTTCACCGAGATTTCGGTGACCGAAAAGTACCGCGAGATGGCGGATGATGCCCGCATCTCCAAGAAGAAGATCAAGGCGCGCGAATTCTTCCAGGTGCTTGCCGAAATCCAGTTCGAGAGCGGCTACCCCTACATCATGTTCGAGGACACGGTGAACCGGGCGAACCCGATCGCCGGGCGTATTTCGATGAGCAATCTATGCTCGGAAATCCTGCAGGTGAGCGAGGCGAGCGAATATAATGACGACCTTTCCTACAAACATCTCGGCAAGGATATTTCCTGCAATCTCGGCTCGCTGAATATCGCGGCGGCAATGGATTCGGCCGATTTCGGCAGGACGATCGAGACCTCGATCCGGGCGCTGACGGCCGTTTCCGACATGAGTCACATTTCCTCGGTTCCCTCGATCGAGAAGGGCAATGACGAGAGCCATGCAATCGGCCTCGGCCAGATGAACCTGCACGGTTACCTCGCCCGCGAACGCATCTTCTACGGCTCCGAGGAAGGCGTCGATTTCACCAATATCTATTTTTATACGGTGACCTATCACGCAATCCGCGCCTCGAACCTATTGGCGGTCGAACGCGGCACGAGCTTCAAGGGCTTCGAGAATTCGAAATATGCCTCCGGCGAATATTTCGACAAATATACCGAGCAGCTCTGGGAGCCGGCGACGGAGACGGTGAAGGCTCTGTTCGAGACGTCAGGCATCCACATTCCGACACAGGAAGACTGGGCGGCGTTGAAGAGGGCGGTGATGGCCTCCGGCCTCTATAACCAGAACCTGCAGGCGGTGCCGCCGACGGGATCGATCTCCTATATCAACCACTCGACTTCCTCGATCCATCCGATCGTCTCGAAGATCGAGATCCGCAAGGAAGGCAAGATCGGCCGCGTCTATTATCCGGCGCCGTTCATGACCAACGACAATCTCGATTATTATCAGGATGCCTACGAGATCGGGCCGGAGAAGATCATCGACACCTATGCGGCGGCGACCCAGCATGTCGACCAAGGCCTGTCGCTGACCTTGTTCTTCCGCGACACGGCAACGACGCGCGACATCAACAAGGCGCAGATCCATGCCTGGAAGAAGGGCATCAAGACGATCTACTACATCCGCCTTCGCCAGATGGCGCTGTCCGGCACTGAGGTGCAGGGCTGCGTATCCTGCACCTTATGATTTGATTGCCGCTGACGCTGCAAGAAGCGGGAGGGGTTCCGCAGTTCCCTTCGCCATGCAGACGTTGACGCCGGAAAAGGACCACCCGATGAACATGCAAATCAAACCCGCGTCCCGCGTGCGCGCCATCAACTGGAACCGCATCGAGGACGACAAGGATCTCGAAGTCTGGAACCGGCTCACCGGCAATTTCTGGCTGCCGGAGAAAGTGCCGCTTTCGAACGACATTCCTTCCTGGGCGACGCTGACGCCGGTCGAGCAGCAGCTCACCATCCGCGTCTTTACCGGATTGACGCTGCTCGACACGATCCAGAATGGCGTGGGTTCCATCCGGCTGATGGAAGATGCGGCGACGCCGCATGAGGAGGCGGTGCTTTCCAACATCTCCTTCATGGAGGCGGTGCATGCGCGCTCCTATTCCTCGATCTTCTCGACGCTGTGCTCGACGCCAGATGTCGATGATGCCTATCGCTGGTCGGAGGAGAACGAATTCCTGCAGCGGAAATCGGCGCTGATCATGGAGCAGTATCGCTCCGGCGATCCGTTGAAGAAGAAGGTTGCAAGCGTCTTTCTCGAAAGCTTCCTGTTCTATTCCGGCTTCTACCTGCCGATGTACTGGTCGAGCCGCGCCAAGCTGACCAACACTGCCGACATGATCCGGCTGATCATCCGCGACGAGGCGGTGCACGGCTATTATATCGGCTACAAGTTCCAGCGCGGACTGGAGCGGCTCGGCGAGGAGAGAAGGCAGGAGATCAAGGATTTTGCCTTCGAGCTGCTGCTCGAACTCTATGACAACGAGGCGAAATATACCGAAGCGCTCTATGACGGTGTCGGGTTGACCGAGGACGTCAAGAAATTCCTGCATTACAATGCCAACAAGGCGCTGATGAACCTCGGCTATGAGGCGTTGTTCCCGGGTGAGGCCTGCAAGGTCAATCCGGCGATCCTGTCGGCACTTTCGCCGAATGCCGACGAGAACCACGACTTCTTCTCCGGCTCCGGTTCCTCCTATGTCATCGGCAAGGCTGTCGCGACCGAGGATGAGGACTGGGATTTCTGAGGCATGATTGCAGTCTCCCTCTTATCATTTGCTCTCTCATCGCCCACATTCAGCGGAAACTAAATTCGGTCCTCGCCGATGATGTGGCGTAGCGGGAGTTTTTGATGTCGTCTTTTTTGAACAAGGCCGGGACTGCCGTCGAGGCGGACGAGGGCGTCTGGCCGATCCGCAGAAGACGGATTCTCGACTGGCTGGTGAACGATACGCGCGGCGAGCGGTTTATCGACAATATCCTGGTGGAAATGTGCGAGAAGCTGCTGGCGGCAGGGGTGCCGGTAGCGCGGGCGACATTGCATTTCAGGACGAACCATCCGCAATGGATCGGCGCCCGCATCCTCTGGAAGGAAGGCTTGGCAGAGGCGAAGATCAACACTTTCGCCTATGGTGTCGAAAACACGCCGGAGTTCCTGAAGAGTCCCGTCAACGCGATCCATCAGGGTTCGGAGGAGGTGCGTAGACATCTGGAAGGTACAGCCGACGGCGACGAGGATTCATTCTATCAGGAACTGCGCGATGACGGCCTCACGGAGTATATCGCCTGGCCGCTCGAGCATACTTTCGGCAAACGGCATGTCGCGACATTTTCCACCAGCCGGCCCGGCGGTTTTACGAGCGAGCATGTCGATTTCCTGCGTGACCTGCTGCCGGCCCTGACCCTCGTCAGCGAAATTCGGCTGAAGAACATCATGGCGCGCACGCTGCTGCAGACCTATGTCGGACCGCATGCGAGCGAACAGATCCTGGCGGGCGTCACGACGCGCGGCAGCGGTGCGACCGTCGGTGCGGCAATCATGATCTGCGACCTGCGCGACTTTACGGCGATCTCCGATCTCTGGCCGCGCGACGATGTCATCCATCTGCTCAATGATTATTTCGACGCCATGTCCGACCCGATCGAACGCTATGGCGGAGAGATCCTGAAGTTCATGGGCGACGGATTGCTGGCGATCTTCCCGCTGAGCAAGGAAACGGCCTGTCACGATCTGCTGCAGTCGATCCGCGAAGGGCAGGGGTTGATGGCGCAATTGAACCAGCAGTATGCGGGCAACGGACGCGAACCGCTGCGCTACGGCGTCGGCGTGCATGTCGGCGACGTCATGTACGGCAATATCGGCTCGCGCCGGCGGCTCGATTTCACCGTCATCGGCCCGGCGGTCAATGTCGCCTCGCGGCTGGAAACCCTGACCAAGGAGGTCAAGCGGCCGGTACTCCTGTCGCGGGCCTTCGTCGAAATGGCGGGCTGTGCGGAGGAGATGGACAGTCTCGGCACCTTCCCGCTGCGCGGGCTCGGCGAGCCGGTCGATGTTTTCGCCTTTCCAGAGGCCAGGTAGCTCAGACCCCTCGCTTGTTTCCCCAAAGCAGCACGTGCAGTTGGGGCAGTACGCGGGCTGAAAACCATTGGTCGGCCGTCACCTTGTCGACAAGCCAGTGCATGCGATCCATCACGCCGTCGATATCAATGCCTGCGTCGTCCTCATCGGGCAGCGGCGGGGTGTGGTTGCCTGGTTGGAGGAACAGTGGAATTTGGGGATAGCGCTCACCCGCCCGTTGGGCGAATTCGTAGTCGGCATCGTCGAAGATGACGATCTTCAAGGCGATCTCCGGACCGCCGGCTGCCAGTTGAAGACAGTAGTCCACCTGGTCCCAATCCGTCAGCATTCCGCTGGATGGCGGTTTAGGGCTGATGACAAGGATGTCGAGATCGCGAAACCAGGCCTGGGCTACGCTTCCCTGCGTTTCCAGTGCAAAGCGGTATCCCTGGGAATGGCCGAGCTCGACCAGCGGCCTCAAGGGCTGTATCGCCGGATTGCCTCCGGAAAGGGAAACCGTCAGTGGTTTGCCCCCGGAGAGTTCGGTGACCTTATGCCAGACCGCCTCAGTGGACATAGGAATCCATTGATCCCGGAACGCGCTGTCGACGGCGTGAAGGCTGTCGCACCAGGAACACCGATAGTCACAGCCGCCTGTCCTGACGAACACCGTCGGCAGCCCAATCAAGACGCCTTCACCCTGTATGGTCGGGCCAAAGATCTCGCTGACGCGAATGGTCCCCACGCTCACGGCCTGTACTCCGCCCAGGTTTTCGGCGTCTCGCTGACGCGAACGGACGATGTCTCCGGGAAGCGCTGCTTGCACCAGTCGTAAAAGTGCCTTGCCAGAAATTCCGACGTGACTTTCGAATGGCCGAAGACGTCGTTCAGGTGACGATGATCGAAAGTTTCGTCGATATAGCGCTTGAGCGGTGAGAGGTCGTGATAGTCACGTACGAAGCCATCATCATTCAGGCTTTCCGCAGCCAGCTCGACGATGACGACGTAGTTGTGCCCGTGAAGCCGAGCACATTGATGGTCTGTAGGCAGGTGATCCAATTGATGGGAGGCGGAGAGATGAAACTCCTTGGTGATGCGGTACATCAACGCACCTCCGTGGCCGAATATCGCGACACGGCCGCTTTCCAGAAATCCTGGTCTTCATATTGCGTGGGATCGGGAACACCGGCAAGATGGAACGCTTCGCGGCGTTCCACGCAGGTTCCGCAGCGCCCACAGTGGAGCTCGCCGCCTTTGTAGCAGGACCATGTCTCCGAAAACGGCGTGCCGTGTTTTGTGCCGTCAACCACGATCGACGCTTTGGAAACATCGACGTAGGGGGCAAGCAGTTTCACGCTGGCATAACCTTCCAACGCTTCGTTCTGCATGCGCTGGAAAGCATCGATGAAGCCCGGCCGGCAGTCCGGGTAAATGAAGTGGTCGCCGCCATGCACGGCGACGGCAACGGCATCTGCTTTATGCGCGGCCGCCAAACCGAATGCGATTGCCAGCATGACGGCGTTGCGGTTGGGCACGACGGTGGCTTTCATTGTCTCCTCGGCGTAGTGGCCGTCCGGAACCTCGACATTGTCGGTCAGGGCCGATCCGCTGAGATGGCCGCCGATGCTGGCGATGTCGATGATATGATGGGGAACGGAGAGACGTGAGGCACACCTGGCGGCGAAGTCGAGTTCCTTGCGATGCCGTTGGCCGTAGTCGAAGGATACGAGACCGATAAGCTGTTGTTCCGCTGCTACCCTGTGCGCAAGCGAAACGGAGTCCAGTCCGCCGGAGCAGACGACGATGGTTTTCATATTTTGGATCCCTTGTTTTGACCGGGTGGGCTGCGACCGGATTGCGCGGTGCTTCTAGGACAAATCACGCGTCATGGAAACAGTTTTGAAGCGTCAGCGTCATAAGGGATGAGATGACGTTGATTTCACGCCGGTTTTCGTAGCTCGAGGTTTGATGCCAACGCGAGGTCGTCTAACCGATCGGAAAGTTGATCTGCGGCGGCAGCAGGAGTTGCAGATCCTCTGCATCCGGATTGTTGATGCGCTGCAGCAGCATGCGTCCCAGATCCTCGCCGGCCGCCGTCAGATCCTCGTGGATCGTGTCGACCTTGGGCTGCAACTGGCTGAGAAGGCGGGACGTCTCTTTGGCGACGATATCGTAATCGACGGCCAGTATGCGGCCGGCATCGCTCATGCCGCTGATGACGGCGAGCGCCGAAACTTCGCCGGGGCAGATGAAACCATCAGGAGCATCCGGGGCATCAGCGCGGCTGCGGATGAAGTCGCGCAGCACGTCTGCCGGTGTATCGAGATCGACCGCCTCGGGGATCTCATAGGCGATGCCTGCCTCGCGCACCGCCGTCATGAAGCCATGCAGGATATGCTGGCAGAAGGTCAGCCGTTTCGGCGGCAGGATCACCGTCACCTTTTTGCGGCCCTTGGCGATCAGCCGGCGCGCCGCCTCATAGGCAAAGGTGAAATTGTCGTAGTCGACATAGGGGTGCGACGTCGAAAATTCAGTGCGGCCATGACAGATGAAGGGAAAGCCGGTTTCGAGCAGCAGGCGGACACGGGCATCGAGCGGTTCGGTGCGCGTGAAGATCAGCCCGTCGGCGAGGTGGTTACGGATGATGTATTCGGCGGCCTCGATATCGGTCGTCGACAGGAAGTTCGGGGCGACGACAAGATGGTAGGAGGTCTCCTTCAGCGCCTTGGCGATGCCGTACATGATCGAGGTGCTGAAACCGACCACTTCCTCGTGCGAATCGAGCAGGATGGCGATGACGTTGGTGCGGCCTGTCTTCAGGCGCTGCGCGGCCCGGTCAGGGAGATAGCCGATTTCGCGGGCGATGCGATGCACCCGTTGGCGGGTCTCGAGTGAAATCTGCGGCGCATCGGAAAGCGCCCGTGACACCGTCGTCACCGCAAGGCCGGCGATCGTGGCGATCGTTCGCAAGGTCGGCTTGCCGCGCTTATGCGTGATATCGAGATTTTCGCCGCGTTGCGGCCGGGACGGTTCGGTCACCCTTGGCTTTCCATGCTGGAATTGCCGATACCATAACACGATGAATCGGGCGCGCAATCGACGAATGGAAACGTTTTAAATTTTAGCGTTTTGTTAGCCATAGATTAAATATGAATTATATTCAGTGGCTTAGTGAAATAACCATATTTTTCTCGGGAGTCGAGAAAGGGCTTGACGACCAAAGATTTATAACGTTTTAAATTAGCAACCGCGCGGAGGAGCGCGGCCGTATGCTGACCGCTGCAATGGCGGGAAGCATCGGGCGGCAGGGAGGTCCCGTCGCCGATTTGCAAACGGGAGGAAATTCATGAACAAGTTTTTGAGCTCGGCAGCAATTGCTGTCGTGATGATGGCTGGCCTCAGTGCTGCCCACGCCGCTGACGTCAAGGAAGTGCAGATGCTGCACTGGTGGACGTCTGGCGGCGAGGCTGCGGCTTTGAACGTCTTGAAGCAGGATCTTTCGAAGGAAGGTTTTGCCTGGAAGGACGTTCCTG
>NZ_JACCEZ010000002.1:0-967146 GCF_013416305.1 Rhizobium sp. WYCCWR 11128 | reverse complement strand
TGCCGATGTCGGTGCCCTTGGCGCTGACCTTGGCCATGGCGGCTTCGAGATGCGACAGCGCATCGTTGAAGTTGTCGCGAAGGGCGGCATACTTCTGGCCGAGATCGGCGCAGCGAACGGTGAGATCGCCGCGGGCGATCATCTCCAGCGCCTGGCCGATGGTCGTCACTACGCGCGCCTGCAGCGTTGCTTCGTCCTGCTGCTGGCGCAGATTGTTTTCGCGCTCGCTTTCCAGCGCCAGCTGCTGGGCCGTCTCGCGATCGGACATCGCATGACGCTCCCTGATCTTTTCCTGCAGCGACTGCGTCGCCTTGGCCATCATGCCGACTTCATTGTTCATGCCGATATGCGGGATGGCGATCGAAACGTCCTCTTCGGCGACCGACTGTAGGGCATTGTGGATGTCCTTCAGCGGATGGGAGATGCCGCGGATGAAGAAGACGGCAGCGGCGATGCCGCAGACGAAGACGATCAGCGAAGCGGTCAGCGCTTTCCAGATCGTCGCATTCACCTTCTGCTGCAGGTCATCGAGATAGACGCCGGTACCGACGACGATCTTCCAGGGTTCGAAGGCCTTGGAATAACCGCCCTTGAGGAAGACCTGGTCTTCCGGCTGACCGGGCTTGGTCCAATAGTAGAAGGTGCGGCCGCCGCCGGCCTTGCCGTTGTCGACCAGCGCCTGGCTGAATTTCGCGCCGGTCTTGTCGACTTGACCGCTCATGTCCTTGCCGAGATTGACCGGGCTCGGATGGAAGAGCTGGATGACGTTGTAGTCGAAGCCGAAGAGATAACCGGATGGCTGAAAGGAGACGCGCTTCAGGATTTCGAAGGCCTCGGCCTGGGCGGCCTCATGGGTCATCTGACCGGCCTTCTCGCGCTCATAGAAGGTGTTGAGGACGGAGATGCCGGATTCGACCTGCGTGCGCAGCATGTCGAAACGCTCGTCGTAGATCGCCTGTTCGGAGGTGCGGATTTCGAAATAAGTAGCCACTGCAAAAGCAGCCATTAGGACGCCGATCAGCGCAAACAATTGATGCGCAATCTTGAGCTTTTTCATGATGTGCCTCGCAAAGCAGGTGAATTCAAAACAATTCCGGATCGGTCAACTCCCGACCCGCGGACGTCTCAAATCGCCCGCGCAGCTAGCGCAATCATGCGTCCTCCGGCCTCTCGATTGGTAAAATTAGAGTGAATGACTAAATTATCTTTTAACGATCCATGGCTTCTATTTGCACGACTTGGGAAGATCGAAATATAAATTCTCGAATAAATGCGTAAGTTGCATTCTTCTATTTAATTTCAATAATTCAGTTTTTGATTGTGCATTGAAACAAGAATGCACCCTCGCTGCTCATCGAGGGTGCATTCGGTCCACCGGTGGTGGAACCCCAATCGATCGAAACCTTGATCAGGCAGGGGCAGGGAACTTATTTGTTTTGCGCAATTCCCGGCAAAACCGCTGCGCACTTTTCCTGGAAGTTGCTCCTAGAAACGCAGCTTGAATTCGGAAGCGTCGAGGCTCTTCGGTTGTTCCGTCATGCCGGCCGCGACAGGCTTGGCTTCGCCGCCAATGACGGCCGCGGTTGTCGCATTCATGTCGATGCCGTCTACCGGCGCCGCCGGCGGCGCGGCCGCAATCATGGATTCAGGCGTCGCCTTGCTGACGAAGACGACCGGCGAGCCGCCCATCCAGCTTTCGGTGCGGTAAATCTTCTTTTCGCCGCCGACATCGCGGACTTCACTTGCCTGGAGGACGCCGGGCTTCAGCTCCGGCACCGTATAGTCCTTCTTGGTGAGCTCCGCCTGGAGCGGTGGGCAATGGGCGCAGGTTTCGGTGACGATGCTGCCTTCAGCGGACGGCGCAGTCTTGCCGACCACCTCTATCGAGGACGCCATTGCTGAGCCTGCCATCAGCAGGATTGCCGCACCGAGAAAAATCTGACGCATCAAAGTTGCTCCGTCTCATCTTCGGAGCAAATTAGCGCAGCTTTGTTTCCATCCCGTCAGGGGAAAGGGTAAAAATTTAAAGAACGCGGCGGTTTATACTCACGCCGAGCCGGTTTCGCGCTCGATCGCCCGCCAGCCGATGTCGCGCCGGCAGAAGCCGTTTTCCCATCTCACCCTGTCAAGCAGCGTGTAGGCGCGGTCCTTGGCCTCGGCGACCGTGCCGCCGGACGCGGTAACATTCAGCACGCGGCCGCCGGTCGAAACCAATGTGCCATCCCTCAGACCCGTGCCGGCATGAAACACCTTCTCGCCCTCGCCTGCATCCGGGAGGGAAAGGATCGGCGTGTTCTTCTCGTAGGCGCCGGGATACCCCTTCGAGGCCATGACCACCGTCAGTGCCGGATCGTCGTTCCATTCGGCCTTGACCTGATCGAGCGTGCCGTTGGCGGTGGCGAGCAGCAGTGGCAGGAGATCGCTCTTCAACCGCATCATCATCACCTGGCATTCGGGGTCGCCGAAGCGGACATTGTATTCGATGAGCTCCGGCCCCTTCCTGGTGATCATCAGCCCGGCGAAAAAGACGCCGGAGAAGGGATGACCGCTCTCTGCCATGCCGCGCATCGTCGGCTCGATGATCTCCTTCATCGTCCGCTCGACCATCTCGGCGGTCATCACAGGCGCCGGCGAATAGGCGCCCATGCCGCCGGTATTGACGCCGGTATCGCCCTCTCCCACTCGCTTATGATCCTGGGCGGTTGCGAGCGGCAGCGCATGTTTGCCATCGCAGAGGCAGAAGAAGCTCGCCTCCTCGCCATCGAGATAGGCCTCGACGACGACTTCGGCGCCGGCAGCGCCAAAGGCGCCCTCGAAGCAGTCGTCGACCGCGGCCAAAGCTTCATCGAGCGTCATTGCAACCGTCACGCCCTTGCCGGCGGCAAGACCATCGGCCTTGACGACGATCGGCACGCCCTCGGCGCGGATATAGGCTTTCGCCTTCGGTCCATTGTTGAAGCGCTGGTAGGTGCCTGTCGGAATATCGTAGCGGGCGCAGATATCCTTGGTGAAGCCTTTGGAACCCTCGAGCTGGGCTGCGGCAGCGGAAGGACCGAAGACCGAAAGGCCATCGGCGCGCAGCCGGTCGGCAAGGCCGGCAACCAGCGGCGCCTCCGGGCCGACGACGACGAAATCGATCGCCTTGTCCTTGCAGAAGGCCGCGACCGCTTCGTGATCCTCGATGTCAACCGGCACGAGGACGGCGTGTTCGGCAATGCCGGGATTGCCGGGTGCGGCGTAGAATTCCGTCATCAACGGCGATTGCGCCAGCTTCCAGGCGAGCGCATGCTCGCGTCCGCCCGATCCGATCAACAGAACCTTCATGCGCGACCCTTTCCTTTTCTGTCTGGCGGTTAAGGGCCAGGGGCCGAAAGGTCAAGCGGGAAAGCTTACCAGCCCCCGCCTCCCCCGCCTCCGCCGCCTCCTCCGGACGAGCCGCCGCCGGAAAAACCGGAGGATGAGCTCGACGGCGGCGGCGAAGGAATCGTCGACGCGATGGTCGAGGCCATGGACGAGGAAAAGCCGCCTATACGATCGGAGAAGCTGCCACTGTTGAAGTTGCCGGAATACCAGGCGGGCGCATAGGCGGCCGCCGCGCCGGCTGCAGCTGCCGCAAGCCAGGTTTCGAATGTGCGCGACCAGGGTTTTTCGACACCGAGCGCCACCGCATAGGGCAGCAGCGTCTCGAAATGCCGCGGCGACATTTCCGGGGCGCCGGCCGTGTTCATCCGGTCTTTCTCGGCAAGCGTCAGATATTGGCGCAGACCGTCTATGCCATCCATCATCTTGGCGCCGAGCGGGGTCGGCGCACCCATGATGAAGAAATAGAGAATGTTCAAAAGCACGATGCCGCCAACGGCAAAGAGCATCGGCGTTTCGTGCAGTTGCACCAGCGAGGAGGCAAGCGCTAGCCCCATGGTCGCCAGGATGCTGATGCCGACGAAGACGCCGATCGCGGCGGAGATGATGGCGATGATCTTGCCGAACAGCGAATTGCCGCGATGCAGCGACCTGACGAGGCCGGCGACGAACACCGAAACGAAGACCGAGATGACAATCGGGATCAGCATCACCGCGATGGTGTCGGGCTCCAGCGAACCAAAAACGAACAGGGTCACCAGGGCCGCGGCGCTGAGCGCGATGCCGCCTGCGGTATAGGCCAGGTTGGAATTGTAATATTTGCCGCGATGCTCCTTCTCGATCGCCGCGCGGAAGGACTGACCGACGGATTTCACCCGCTCGCCATTGGCCTTGTCGATCGTCAGCGTCGAACCGGCGCCGCCGGCAACCTTCAGCAGTTCGATTTCGCCGGCCTGGAATTTCTCCTTGCTGAGCGGCTTGCCGGTGCCCTGGATGACGATCGAATTCTTCAGGTCTTCGAGCTTGACGTAACCGCGGACGGCAAGATTGAGGGCGGTGGCGGACAGCGCCGTCCAGCCCTCACCGGAGAAGCCCTTATTGTCGATGTAATTGACCAGCGCCGGCGAGATACCATCCGGCGCGTCCCAGCGCGGCACGACGACACCCCGGGCAGGATCGCGGCCGACCTTCAGCCAGGAGCGCGTGTAATAGGCGAAAACGAGGATCAGGCCGCCGAAGCCGATGAAATAATTGCGGTTGTCCTTCAGCCACCAGGTGCTTTCCATATCCGCGCTTGGCGGATCGATCGACCCCTTCGGCATGCGGATCGCAAAGGTCAGGCCTTCGTGGGCATCGAGCGGCGCGGTGGTGGAAAAAACTAGGCCGGCGCCGGTTTCGCTGACGCGGGCATTCTTTCCCGTCGCGCCCTCAGGGCCGGTGAAGAAGGTCGTCTCCGTCGCGCCGACGCCGGGCGGCAGCTTCACCGTTGCCGTGGCTGAGCGGATCGGGAAGATCCAGCCATTGCCGGTGACGTTCCAATAGAGTTCGTCGTGATCGTCGAAATAGCGGATCTGGCGGTTGGTCCTGTAGGTGAAGACATATCGATGACGGCCCGGCGTCACCGTCACATCGGCAGAACCGGCATAGATGCGGATGCCGCGTGATATCGATTCGGTGTGCCAGGGCTCTTCCTCGCCATCGCGCTGGACCGAGACCATATCGAAATCGACGCTGCGGCGACGGCCGTCGGCATCGGTGAAATAGAGCGGGAAGTCACGGAAGATGCCGTGGTTGATCTGATTGCCCTCGGCATTGACGGTGATCGTCTCGGTCACCGACATCGCGCCGCTCTTTTCCAGCGCGATATCGGAGGCGAAACTGTCGATCACCTCGGCGGCAAACGCCACTGGGGCGGTCAGCATCAAGAGCAGTGCAAAGCAAAATCCGAAAAACCGACGCCCCATCCCTGTCTCCCCGCCGGCAGCCTCGGCTGCGTGTTTCGTCAATCTTTGTCCTGATAGGTCACGCCAAGTGCTGCCAGCGTCCGCCAGTAGGCGGGGAAGGTCTTGCCGACGCAATCGGGATCGAGAATGGTGATGCCGTCGATCTTCAGCCCGGCGAGCGCGAAACTCATGGCGATGCGGTGATCGGCGAAGCTGTCGATCTCCGCCGGCAGATGCTTGCCCACCAGTGCGGGATCCGACTGCACGATCAGATCATCGCCCTCTTCGCGGGCAAGGCCTGAAACAATGCGGTTGAGCCCGGTCGAAAGCGCCCGGATGCGGTCGCATTCCTTGACCCGCAGGTTGGCGATGCCGACGAAGCGAACCGGTGTCTCGTTGAAAGCGGCAAGCACGGCAAGGGTCGGAACGGCATCCTGCATCTGCGAGCCGTCGATCTCCGCCGGCAGATGCGGGAATTTGGCGATGATGTCATAGGCGCGCGCATCCGGCTGAGAGAAGGTATCGGAGGGAACACCGAGATCGATCACGCCACCCGTCAGCACTTCGGCTGCCCAGAGATAGGTCGCGGCCGAGGCATCCGGCTCGACGACGAAATCGGCGGCGCGATAGCCGGTCGGCTCGACGCGCCAGGTGACCGGGCTGGTCTTCTCGACCTTGGCGCCGAAGGCTTTCATCGCCGCGGTGGTCAGATCGATATAGCCGAGCGCGCCGATATCCTCGCCGACGAGTTCGATATCGACCGGCCGGTCGCCGCCGGCCGCCATCATCAGCAGCGCCGAGACATACTGGCTGGACAGGCCGCCATCGATGCGGATGCGGTCGGCCTGGAAGCGGCCGGTGCCCTTGACGGTGACCGGCGGGCAGCCGGTCTCTGCGGTGACGTCGATGCCGAGCGTGCGCATCGCCTCGACCAGCGGGCCGATCGGGCGCTTGCGCATATGCTCGTCGCCATCGACGATGACGATGCCGTCGACCAAAGCCGCAGCCGCCGTCAGGAAGCGTGTCGCCGTGCCGGCATTGCCGAGGAAGAGCGGCGTCTTCGGCGGCAGCAACCTGCCGGTGCCGGTAACGACGAAGCTGGTGTCGTCTGGCTCGTCGATCGCAACACCCATGGCGCGCAGCGCTTCGGCCATATAACGCGTATCGTCGCTCTTCAGCGCCCCGGTCAGCCTGCTCGTGCCCTTCGCAAGGCCGGCGAGCAGAAGCGCGCGATTGGTGATCGACTTGGAGCCCGGCGGCATGGCGCGGCCCGAAAGCGGCCTGCCCGGCGGGATGATCGTGAGTTTGGCTGTGCGTGTCATGCTGTTCTTCCGTCCATAGGGCGACCCTAAAGCGCGTCGCGATCTGCCCTTGCTCTTAGTCGCTTTCTCGCAAAGGCAAAATGCCGGATCGTCAGAATTTCACGGTGGGGACGGCGCGGTCGGCCTCGTTGGTGATTTCGAAATATTCCCGCTTGGCAAAATCGAACTGACCGGCAACGAGATTGGACGGGAAGCTTTCGACCTTGACGTTCAGGTCGCGGGCGGCACCGTTGTAATAACGCCGGGCCATCTGCAGCTCGCCTTCCATGGTTTCCAGCGAGGCCTGCAATTCCGCAAAGTTCTGGTTGGCCTTGAGATCGGGATAGGCTTCGGCGAGCGCGATGACGCGGCCGAGCGCCTGGCCGAGCAGCCCTTCCACCTGCGCCCTGCCGGCAACATCGCCTGACGGCACGGCCTGCGCCTTGTTGCGGAGCTCAACCACCTCTTCGAGCGTCGATTTTTCGTGGGCGGCATAACCCTTGACCGTCTCGATCAGGTTCGGGATCAGATCGGCGCGGCGCTTGAGCTGGACATCGATGCCCGACCAGGCCTCTTCCGCCATCTGCCGCGCGCGAACCAGACCGTTGTAGATGAAGACGAGATAGAGCGCGATGACAACGATAATAGCGAGTATCACAAACATGCAGATGAGCTCCCCGATTTGCTGATCGCACGTTAGTGATTCGGCATAACAAAGTCATCGTGGCGCAGTCACTCTTTGACTGATTTCGATCAGACTTTGAAAATACCGCTCGCCTAAGAACTTGTTCGCCAATCCGGAGCATAGGCATCCATCTTCTCGCTCTCTCGCCAGAGGTTGAAACGTTCGGTCCACCGTTGCTCGACACCAAGCGCGACGGCGAAGGGCAGATGGTGCTCGTAGCATTCGATCGACATTGGCGGGCCATCGATCTCGCCGTGGAAATAACGGTGCAAACTGAGGATGTTATTGCGCATCTGTCGCTGCTTCGACGTTGGCATGCGCAGCATCGCCAAAACGCCGATAATGCCGGCAATGTGCAGCAAGATCGCCACCAGATATGGCTGCTGTTCGCCGATCACCTCAGTCATGCCAATATAGCCAAGCGCAACAATCAGTATGGCCGGAAGACCCACAAACAAACTAATCGCCTGTTTGAACTGCTCGGAGGTGCCGGTGGCCACGGGAAACCGCTCTGGATGGCGGAACATTGTTACCACCAGAAAAACAATGAACAATATCCCGCAGATGGCCGCGGAAAAAATCAAGAGGCCCGACAAATAGGCAGTGGCAATGCCAAGAACTAGAATTGTCGCCGAAGTCGTCAACGCTGCTCGATCTGCGCCGCCTCTAACTTTCCAATATTCCTCGGCGACTACCTGGTGCAAGTCACGTTCGAAACCATACAGGGCATATACGACGGTGCGCCGATCATTGACAGGCCGCTCTCCTTCAATTCGACCAAATACCGAACGTGTCACAGCTGGAAGACCATACCATCTGGCGCGCGCCACCTTGCCCTTCTTGCGCACCTGCCTGGCAGACAAATCCGAAGCTTCGACATTCTCTCCAAGGCCAGAAATGCGAAGCAGTCTCTTCATTGCGAGATGGCAGACAGACGCCATGAAGGCCGCCTTTGCAGTATCCGGCTTCCAGTTCCAAAACACATAGGCCGCTAAAGCAGGCGACATGCTCTCCGTCTTCTTGCTATCGACAGCAACTGAAGGTGCAGGCAATCGCCAGCTCTGCCCCAATCTCATGAGGACAAACAGGCCGGCGAGGAGCGGCCCCAAAATGCTTATGAATGGGAGAAAGTGATCGGAGAGCCACCACTGCACCCGCTTGCCGCTCGTTACGGTCACAAAGGTCCCTGCGGGATATTCGATCTCGATGTCCGGTAGCTTTCGATCGGCTTTACCTACTGGAATAGATACCAAGATCTCATTCGGTGCGCTCCGCGTAATGGCATAGGCCGCCGCCCGATCCTGTCGCGAGGGGCGTACCGTTCCGCCCGGCGGCAGTTTTAGAGTAAGCGTTTTTTTCGCTCCCTGGCCGTGCACGCGGCCCATATAGGCCGGCAGGAAGAGAACCTCGCGATCGCCTTCCTGACGAACCAGGCGTCCGAGCCAGTAAACGATCTGGATCTTTGTAACACCGGTGAGCAGATCTGCAGAACAGCCTTTGCAGTGCTCCGTTCCGATGTAAACCGAATAGCCCGGCACATTGTTTTCTTTGAAATAATATTCGTCAATTCCGTCACGCCGGGCTGCGCCCAGTTCGAAATCTCGCCAGTGAACAGCACCTGACGCATCCGTGAAACGTTGAGGGATATCAACGTAGACGCCGCCGTAATTTTCCGCCCTTTTGACCAAAATATCGAAGTTTTCCGACACAAACGCACTGCCGTCGGTATAGACTTCGATCGTAGTGTTTGCCGAATAGACGGTGAATTCTTTGTCGAAATTGCTGCACGAAGTCAGGACGAACAGCATGGCGCATAAGATGGGCCATGCTAAAAGGCGCAACATCCTGGGGGCGGAATTTTCATACAAAAGTTTAAAGTAAAGAATACCGCTCTTCAAACGAGATACCGAAGCCATACGTGATCGCAACACCCACAAGACAATGTGGGGGCGGTTTGCGCAATACAAAAGAAGCGTAGCGCCGGAAGCGACGGAAATTAGACGGCTTTTACGCCGCCTCTTTCGACAGGTTGACGCCGCCGGCGTCGGTCAGCAGGAAGGCTTCGCCGCAAGCCTTGGCAAGCGTGCGAACGCGCAGGATGTAGCTCTGGCGCTCGGTGACCGAGATGACGCCGCGGGCGTCGAGCAGATTGAAAACATGGCTTGCCTTGATGCACTGGTCATAGGCCGGGAAGACGCATTTGTGCAGGCGCTGGTTGGCGTTGTCGCCGGGGGCGCCGGCATCGAGCAACGCCCGGCATTCCTTCTCGGCATCGACGAAATGGCGATGCAGCATCTCGGTGTTGGCGAATTCGAAATTGTGGCGCGAATATTCTTGCTCGGCCTGCAGGAAGACATCGCCATAGCTGATCTTCTCGTCGCCGTCGCGGCCGTTGAAGTTCAGGTCGTAGACATTGTCGACGCCCTGGACATACATGGCGAGGCGTTCGAGACCGTAGGTCAGTTCGCCAGCGACCGGTGAGCATTCGATGCCGCAGACCTGCTGAAAATAGGTGAACTGCGAGACTTCCATGCCGTCGCACCAGCATTCCCAGCCGAGACCCCAGGCGCCGAGCGTCGGGCTTTCCCAGTCGTCCTCGACGAAGCGGATGTCGTGCAGCAGCGGATCGAGACCGATCGCCGCGAGCGAGCCGAGATAAAGCTCCTGCAGGTTGGGCGGGTTCGGCTTCAGGATCACCTGGTACTGGTAGTAATGCTGCAGCCGGTTCGGGTTTTCGCCATAGCGGCCGTCGGACGGGCGCCGCGACGGCTGGACGTAGGCCGCCTTCCACGGTTTCGGGCCGAGGGCGCGCAGCGTGGTGGCCGGGTGGAAGGTGCCGGCGCCGACTTCCATGTCGTAGGGCTGAAGCACCGCGCAACCCTTGTCCGCCCAGTAGTTATGCAGGGTCAGGATCAGCGCCTGAAAGGAGCGCTTCGGGTTCATATGGTCTGGGATAGCTGACATCGAACGGCACCGATTGCGTGGGATTTATCGGCGCGACAGGTGCCATGGAGGGCGGCGGGGGTCAAGACTTTTGCGACGGACAGCCGGCGAAGGCCGATATGGAATAGGACTTTGCCGCCTCTCACCCTAACCTTTGTGGCAGCGGGCAACGGGGCAGCAGGGAATACCCCCTCTGTCCTGCCGGACATCTCCCCCACAAGGGGGAGATCGGCTGGGAGCAACGTCTCGGCCTTCATGACTGCTCCCGCGCAGGCGCTTCGTTGTTTGGGGAACCTTCGCCACTTGCCGAGCTCCCCACCTGTGGGGGAGATGCCCGGCAGGGCAGAGGGGGCTTCCCACCTGCAGAGCGCCCGGAGCGGCAGCCGGATGAGAGGCAGATGAGTGGCGACGCCCCTTATTCTCCCTCGCGCTTCAGCCGGTATTCTCCCGTCGCCGGGTCCTTGACCAGCGTGCCGATGGCGCCGGTCTGGCGCTCCTTTTCAGCGCGGCGCGACTTTTCGGCGAGCTTGCGGGCATCGGAGACGAAGCGGCGGTAGAGCCACCAGGCTGAGAAAACCAGGACCAGGATCGTAATAAGCTGTGCCATGCCCCTCTCTTGCTCCTCTCAAAGCCCGAAACGGCTCCACAATGCTCTCTCTTCTGCCGCTTCGACAAGTCCCGTCGCGAGACCGGATGCAGCACCTTCGAGCGAGACCGGCGATACACCGGGAATCCGGCGGCCGAACAGGCCGCGGCCGGCGGTGACGAGCTCCAGTTTGGTCTTCTGGCCGTAGCGCCGCTTCAGTTCCTGGCGCATATCGCCGAGGCCGTCGATCAGGCCGAGTTCGAGGCCGCGTGTGCCGCTCCAGAACAGGCCGGAAAAGACCGCCGCATCGTCCCTCAGCTTGCCGGCGCGGCGCTCGCGCACCATGGAGATGAAGATCTGGTGGATTTCGAGCTGCAGGCTCTTCAGATACTCGATGTCCTTTTCCTTTTCCGGCTGGAACGGATCGAGGATCACCTTGTTTTCGCCCGCCGTATAGACGCGGCGTTCGACGCCGATCTTCTTCAGCAGTTCGGGAAAGCCGAAACCGCCGGAGACGACGCCGATCGAGCCGACGATGGAGGTGGCGTCGGCGATGATCTCATCGCCGGCAAGCGCGATCATGTAACCGCCTGAGGCGGCGACATCCTCGACGAAGACCAGAACCTTCTTCTGCTTCTCGCGGGCGAGCTCGCGAATGCGGGTGAAGATCAGGCGCGACTGGACGGGCGAGCCGCCCGGCGAATTGATGGAGATGGCGACCGCCGGTGCGTCCTTCATGGCGAAGGCCTTTTCCAGAACCGGAGAGACATTGGCGAGGTTGAGGGTCGGCCGGAACTGGCCACCGCCACTGATGATCGCCCCCTGCAGGCGAACGACCGGAATGGTGATGCCGTCCTTGCGGAACCGTTTCGGCATCAGTTTTCTCAAGAATCCGGCCATTTCCCATCCTTCGCTTCGGGTCGCACGATCGTCACCCATGTATGCGCTGGAACGACAAACGCAATGGCTGCGTTCCTGAAAACATTGCGTTTGAATTTGTTGTTGCGAATGACTTGCATTATCATTCTAACTCGTCATAGTGCACGCACGATAAAACAGGTGGAAATCGCATGGACGTGCTCAATCCGAATACAAAGAGCGGCTGGCGGCACGAACGCGGAGAAGCGTCGCTGTCGGATGTCTACCGCACCGTCGGAACCGGGCGTCACAGCTCGATGTGGCGAAGGGCGGCAGCCTTCGCCGGGCCGGGCTACATGGTCGCCGTCGGGTACATGGACCCCGGCAACTGGGCGACCTCGCTCGCCGGCGGCTCGAAATTCGGCTATGCGCTGCTCACCGTCGCGCTGCTTTCCAACCTGATGGCGATCGTGCTGCAATCGCTCTGCGCGCGCCTGGCGATCGCCTCCGGCCGCGACCTCGCACAGGCCTGCCGCGACGCCTTTCCGAAATACGTCTCCTTGCCGCTCTGGGCCTTTGCAGAAATTGCCATCATCGCCACCGATATCGCCGAGGTGATTGGCACGGCGATCGGCCTCAACCTGCTGATGGGCATCCCGCTCGAACTCGGCGTGCTGATCACCGCGCTCGACGTCTTCGTGATCCTCTTCCTGCAGAAGCTCGGCTTCCGCTGGGTGGAGGCCTTCATCATCGCGCTGCTCGGCGTCATCGCGGTCTGCTTCGGCGTGCAGATCCTGCTGGCCGACCCGCAATGGGGCGCTGTTCTCACCGGCTTCTTCCCGACGACCGAGATCGTCACCAATCCCGAGATGCTCTACCTGGCGCTCGGCATTCTCGGCGCGACCGTCATGCCGCACAATCTCTACCTCCACTCCGGCATCGTGCAGACGCGGGCCTATGGCCATACCGTTCCCGAAAAGCGGGAGGCGCTGACCTTTGCGACGATCGACTCGACGGTTGCGCTCTGTTTCGCGCTGCTGATCAACGCCGCTATCCTGATCCTGGCAGCCGCCGCCTTCAATGCGCACGGCAAGACCGACGTCGTCGAACTCGGCGATGCCTATTCGCTGCTGTCGCCGCTGCTCGGCCTCGCCATCGCGCCGACGCTGTTCGGCATCGCGCTTCTCTGCTGCGGTCTCAACTCGACGGTGACGGCGACGCTTGCCGGCCAGATCGTCATGGAAGGCTTCCTGAAGATCCGGCTGAAGCCGTGGGTGCGCCGCCTGATTACCCGCGCCATCGCCATCGTGCCGGCGGCGATCGTCACCATCTGGTATGGCGACCAGGGCACGGCGGAGCTGTTGATCCTGACCCAGGTGGTGCTCAGCCTGCAGCTTTCCTTCGCCGTCTTCCCGCTTGTCATGTTTACCGCCAACAAGGCCAAGATGGGCGAACTCGTGGCACCGCGCTGGCTGAGCGGCCTCGCCTATCTGATCGCGATCGTCATCGCCGGACTGAACATCAAGCTGCTCCTCGACTTCGTCACCGGCTGAAGCATTTTCAGGAAAAGTGTGAAGCCAGCCTAAAGCCTGGCATAGGCCGCCCGGCCATTGTTGAAATCATCGACGAGAGGGGAGAACTTGTGGCTCCCCTCTTCGTGCATGATGAGCGCCGCACGCAGCGACAGCCGCGCCCGCGATCCCTTGATCGCTGTCACCAGGATCCGCACGGCGTTTTCACCCGGACGCGGATGGATGGCGGTGATCTCGATGCCGCCGAAGCGCCGGCCGCAGGCCGTGATGATCTCGGCGATCGATTGCGGCCTGGCGATCAGCGACAATTGCCCGCCTGGGATCATGATGGCGCCCGCCGTGCGGATCCAGCTTTCGAACAGGCCGTCGGTCATCGCATGGGCCTCGGCCTTCAGCGCATCCGGCGTGCGCCGGTCGCCGGCATCGTTGAAGGGCGGGTTCATGATGACGTGGTGGAAGCTCTCATCGGTGAGCCCCGCATCGTTGCGCGCCTTGGCGATCAGCGTCACATCGGCCTCGACGACGCTGACGCGGCCGGCGACATGGGCATTGTCGGGCAAAAGGATGCTGCGGCGGGCATAATCGGCCATCTCGGCCGAGCGTTCGAAAAGCACGACTTCTGCATCGGCAAGGCGCGAGGCGACGGCGAGGCCGGCAGCGCCGGCGCCGGCACCGAGATCGGCAACCCTGACCGGGCGATCGTCGGCGACCAGAGCCGCAAGCAGCATCGCATCCATGCCGGAGCGATGGCCCCTGCCCTTCGGCTGCACTACATGGAAGCCGCCGCGATGAAAGGCATCGACAGTATCAGTGGCGGTCATCGGAGCTCACTTCCGCTCGCGCAGCTCGCCGCCGAGACCGGCATCGGTGAGGATGCGGCGCGCCTGATCGGCCATTTCCTCATCCACCAGCAGGCGGCGCGACAGCATGCCGAGCGAGCCTTCCAGCACGCTCATGCCCTGATCGGCGATGAAGCAGTGAATTCCGGCATCCTTCATCAAACTCTCGGCATAAGAGAGAAGAACGGGGTCGTTGGCGCGGATAAGCTCATGCATTTGCCGTCGTTTTCCTTCCAATTTCGCCCAGCGCGACAATTCACCCCTTGCCGCGTCCATCGCCCCTTTCTATTGTCAGGTGCAATGAATGAATAGGAGTCCGGGTCGTTGGGCGTGGTCATACCGCTTGAAGAAAGCAAAAACAAACTGGCATCCATAAAGCCGCTGGTCGATCTCACCAGGGCGGACATGGAGCGAGTAAACCAGCTCATTCTGTCTAAGGCCGGCTCCGATGTGCAGATGATCCCGGAAGTGGCGAACCATCTGATCTCGTCCGGCGGCAAGCGGTTGCGGCCGATGCTGACGCTGGCTTCCGCGTCGCTGTTCGACTACAGGGGCGAAAACCACGTCAAGCTCGCCACATCGGTCGAGTTCATGCACACGGCAACGCTGCTGCATGACGACGTCGTCGACGAAAGCGATCTGCGCCGCGGCAAATCGACAGCGCGGATGATCTGGGGCAACCAGGCAAGCGTGCTGGTTGGCGACTTCCTGCTCGGCCAGGCCTTCCGCATGATGGTCGATGTCGGCTCGCTCGATGCGCTGGACGTCTTGTCTTCCGCCGCCTGCGTGATCGCCGAAGGCGAGGTGCTGCAGCTTTCCGTCGCCAAGAACATGGAGACGACGGAGGACGATTATCTCTCCGTCATCCGCGCCAAGACGGCGGCTCTCTTTGCTGCCGCCTCCGAAGTCGGGCCGATCGTCGCCGAGGCCGGCCGGTCCGGCCGCAATGCGCTGAAATCCTACGGCATGAATCTCGGGCTCGCCTTCCAGCTGGTCGACGATGCGCTCGACTATGGCGGCAAGGCCGCCGATCTCGGCAAGAATGTCGGCGACGATTTCCGCGAGGGCAAGATCACCCTGCCGGTCATTCTCGCCTATCGCCGCGGCACCGAGGATGAGCGCGCCTTCTGGCGTGATGCGATCGAGGTCGGCAACAGCACCGACGCCAACCTCGAAAAAGCGCTGGGACTGATCACCAAATATGGCACGCTGAGCGACACGATCGGCCGCGCGATCCACTACGGCACGATCGCGCGCGATGCGCTTGCGCCCCTTCCCGATACGGTCTGGAAATCCGCCCTGATGGAAGTGATCGACTTCTGCATCGAGCGCGTCAATTGATCAAACGTCCTTGATCGCAGGCTGATTTTCTTGCAGCGCCGCTTCAAAAAAGCCATCCTGTTATGAATCAGTGATCGCAACTGGTTTTGCGGCCGGCACCATTTGTCGGGACGCTGTCGAAGAAAGGTTTCCTAATGCGGCAGAGAATTGCCATCCGTCTTCTTACGAGCGCAGCGCTGGCCGCTGTCCTATCGCTCAGCGGTGTCGGCGGCGCGAACGCCGAGGATGCGGCCAAGACAGACGATGCCGGCACAGCCGTTCACTTCGATGCAGACAGCGTCACCACTTTCTCCGGCGCCTTTCTCGCTGCGCGCACCGCCGATGTCGATCATGACTACGAAACGGCGATCGAACTCTACAAGAAGGCGCTGCAGATCGAGCCCGGCAATCCCGAGATTCGCCAGCGGCTGATGATCTCGCTGCTGCTCAATGGCGATATCAAGGACGGCGTCAAATATGCCAATGACCTGAAGGGCGATCCTTCCGTCGAGCGCATCACCACGATCGTGCGCGGCATGGATGCCGTGCGCCGTGACGACTACAAGTCCGCCGAGGCCATCCTGAAATATAAGGGGCCAAACGATCTCGACCGGATGATGAACGACCTGCTGCTTGCCTGGGCCCGCGTCGGCGCCGGCCGCGGCAAGGAAGCACTGACGATGGTCGAGAAGATGAAGGGGCCGGACTGGTTCCGCATCTTCCAGAATTACAATGCCGGGGCGATCGCCATTGCCATCGGCGACGTGAAATCCGCCCGCAAGCATCTGAACGATGCCGTGCTCGACAAGGAAGGGGGTGCTACGGCGCCCGACACCTTCATGCGCGCCGTGATGGCGCTTGCCCGCCTCGAAGCAACACAAGGCAATAAGCAGAAGGCGCTCGACGCCGTTTCCGTCGGCGACAACCTGCTGCCGAACTATGCGCCGCTGAACGCGCTGCGCGACAGTATCGAAAAGAACGAGAAGCAGGAACAGCAGGTCAAGACGGCCGAAGAAGGCGCTGCCGGCGTGCTCTTCTCGGTCGGCGGCGCGCTGAACCGCGACGGCGCCGAGGACATCGTCTCGCTTTACCTGCAGACGGCCAATGCGCTCGATCCGAACAGCGCCGATACGCTGGTGCTGCTCGGCGGCATTGCCGAGAAGCAGAACCAGATGGACCGCGCCATCGCGCTCTACAAGAAGGTGCCGGAGAATTCGCCGATGCGGCGCATCTCCGAGCTGCAGCTCGGCCTTGCCCTTGCCCAGGGCGGCAAGGTGGACGAGGCGCGCAAGCATCTGCAGGCGCTGATCGCCTCCGACCCGAAAGACATCCGCAGTTACCTCGCCTATGGCAGCGTGCTCTCCGACGCCAAGGACTACCAGGCGATGGCCACGAATTACGACAAGGCCGTCGAAACGATCGGCCCCATTCCCGGCCGCGCCAACTGGAGCGTCTTCTTCCAGCGCGGCATTGCCTATGAGCGGCTGAAGAAGTGGGACCAGGCGGAACCGAACTTCCGCAAGGCGCTGGAGCTCAATCCCGACCAGCCGCAGGTGCTGAATTATCTCGGCTATTCCTGGATCGACATGAACCGGAACCTCGACGAAGGTCTCGGCATGATCAAGAAGGCCGTGGAGCTTCGCCCTGACGACGGCTACATCATCGATTCGCTCGGCTGGGCCTATTTCCGCCTCAACCGCTTCGACGATGCCGTCGACGAGCTGGAGCGGGCCGCACAGATCAAGGCCGGCGACGCGACGATCAACGACCATCTCGGCGATGCCTACTGGCGCGTCGGGCGCAAGCTCGAGGCCGTCTACCAGTGGAACCGGGCGCTCGCCTCCGAGCCCGAAGCTGCCGAGATCCCGAAGATCAAGGACAAGGTCGCCAACGGCCTGCCTCCCGTCAGTGACGATGCCAAGGCGGCCGACAAGAAGCAGCCGGATCCGGCGCCCGTCACCCCGCCGCCGGTCGACAAGAAATCCTGACGGACCATGCCTGACGAGGCCCCGGCCGGCGTGCGATCAAAGAAATAGAGCATGATGTCGTCCGAAAACCGCTCACACTTTTCGGCATCATGCTCCAGCGTTTCCGAGGAAGCTCGCGCGAAAATCAACCTGGCCCTGCATGTGACGGGCCAGCGGCCGGATGGCTATCATCTGCTCGATATGCTGGTGACCTTCGCAGATCACGGCGACCGGCTGGACTTCATGCGGTCGCCGGCCGACGCATTCACCCTGTCGGGCCGTTTCGGCGAGGTGCTTGCCGGCGACGGCGGCACCAACCTGGTGCTGAAGGCCCGCGACCTCCTGCGCGAGGCAATCGGTCCCCTCGCCTTTCCCGTCCGTATCCATCTCGAAAAGAACCTGCCGATCGCCTCCGGCATCGGCGGCGGCTCGGCCGATGCAGCCGCGACGCTGCGCGGGCTGATGCGGCTCTGGGGCACGACATTATCGGCGGAGACGCTTGCCACGCTGGCGCTGAAGCTCGGCGCCGACGTGCCGATGTGCCTTGAGAGCCGGCCGCTGATTGCCCGCGGCATCGGCGAAAAGATCGAACCCGTGCCGGAGCTGCCGGCCTTTGCCATGGTGCTTGCCAATCCGCTAAAGGGCGTCTCGACGCCAGAAGTTTTCCGCCGGCTGGCGACAAAGAACAATCCGGCCCTGAGCCTGGCACCGTCTCAGACTGCCGACTGGCTGGCCGCGATTGCTGCTGCCCGCAACGACCTGGAGCCGCCGGCGCGCGAACTCGTGCCCGAAATTTCGGAGATCTCGGCGATGCTGCAAGCTCACGGCGCCCTGTTGACCCGCATGTCCGGTTCCGGCGCCACCTGTTTCGGCATCTTTGAGAGCATGACTGCTGCCGAACATGCAGCGGCAGCTCTTCACGACGAGCGCCCTGGCTGGTATTTCCAGGCGGCGAAAACGGTTTCGGGAGGCGCATGATGGCAGGTCTGGACGAAAAGCGGCCCTTCATCGCGATCGGCATTGCGGTTCTGACGATCTCGGATACACGCACGCCGGAGACGGACAAGTCAGGCGACACGCTGGCGGCGCGGATTACGGAGGCGGGGCATAGGCTGGTCGACCGGGGGATCGTGCCCGATGATCGCGAAAAGATTGCCGCGCGGGTGAAGGCCTGGACTGAGAACCAAGACATAGACGTCGTCATCACCACCGGCGGCACCGGCTTTACCGGCCGCGATGTGACGCCAGAGGCGCTGGAACCTTTGTTCGAAAAGCGGATGGACGGTTTTTCCGCCATCTTCCACCGGATCTCCTACGAGAAGATCGGCACGGCGACGATCCAGTCGCGCGCCACGGCAGGCGTTGCCAACGCGACCTTCATCTTCGTGCTGCCGGGTTCGCCCGGCGCCTGCCGGGATGCCTGGGACGGCATTCTGAAAGGACAGCTCGACTACCGCAGCGCGCCGTGCAATTTCGTCGAGATCATGCCGCGTCTGGACGAACACCTGAAACGCGGCGCGACGAAGTAGACTGCCTGCAACAGCCGTATTCCCTATGTCGCAAGACCCGGCAGGACCGGCATCGTGTCCCAGCTGTCACCCGACAGCAGGACGCAGCTTATGCCGTGAACATCCGTGACGATGAGTGTCCAGGTGCCGCTTTCGGCGGCATAGACCTCGAGAATGGCGTTCTGGTTGATCAGTCCGACTGCCGTGAGCTTTTCGGCGAAGTTCTTGTCGAGGAAATTGACGATTTCGGGTCGGCCTGCGCAACTGCGCATCATCTGCGATGCTGCCGAATGCGGATGCGCGATCACCAATGTCGGCAATATGACGGCTATGAGGCCGTAGATCATACTGCGTACCATGACGCACCTCCTTTCGCCGGGAGCCCGGCAGAAGAGGAGATTTTCGCTGACCTGTTCTGCCGTTCACCGGCATTCCATGGCCATTCCGTTGCGAAGCGAGGCGCTTCGACGGCGCCATATTTGAATTATAGCGCGAAATCCTATTGGGCGCCATCTTTTGCGCGACGACGGGAGGAGCATGATACTCCTCCGAGGTTCGGCGACCCGCCCCTCATCCGGCTGCCGCCACCTTCTCCCCGTAAACGGGGCGAAGGGACATGCCGCACCGGCTTCCCTCAATCTCGACGCTGCGTTTGGCACGTCCCCTCTCCCCGTTTTTTACGGGGAGAGGGTTAGGGTGAGGGGCTGCCATTGGCGCGAAGGCAGGATGACGAAGAGCGGAATTGCTTAGCGTGCAGCGCGGGCAACCCATGACGGAATCAGTTCGCTCGCGAGCTTGCGCGGCTTCTGGCCCTTGACGAATTCGGTAAGTCGCATGCCGCTTTTGGCGATGGCGAGCGCCTGCTTCTTCGGCAGGAGAAAGCCGAGTTCCAGCGGCGGCACGGCTCGGCCGACACGCTGGAAGAACGGGCGCCTATAGCCGCGCGATGCGGTGAAGCGCGCCGGCAGTTTGTTCAGCGCGACATATTCGGCGATCTCATCGATCCAGCCGGCCTGCGGTCTGGCGCCCGGCTCGACGAAGAGCAGCCATTCGCCGCGCGCCGAACGGACGATGTCCTTGATATCCCATTGCGAATGGAAGCGGCAACCGGCGGCGTCGGCGACCCGCGAGGTGCCGTCGCGCGAGCCGTGATCGAGCACGACCACGTCGCTCACAAGCCCCTCCACCGCGCCTGCCACCAATACCGATAAAGTCTGTGCCAGCTCAGATTCCTGATCCTGACATTCGAGAACAACCGTCAACATTGACCATTTATAATGCGCCGCACAAATTTTTGCCAGCACCGTTTTCCTCATTTTGTTCTTGCATTGTTCTTATTTTGCAGATAGGAATTTAATCAGCAAAACGGGCGGAGGCGATGGCTTTCGCCGCGGGAGAATCCGATGAGAGAGCAGTCCCTGGCAGGGCAGGCCGCATTCGCGCCTGCCAATACGGCAGATATTGCCGATGCGATGATCGTTTCCTCCGGTCTGAGAGTCGAGGTCGATCGGCGGCGCGGACGTGGGGCGGGACTGAACCCGACAGGTCGGTTCGAAGCGCAGCAGCGCGAGACCATCGACGGTGGCTGGCAGACATGGGAAGAGCTGCCGCCCTTCAAGACGGAAGTGCAGGTCGAGAAGCCGCGCACGGCCATCACCCGTAACGAATCGCCGGACCTTTCCTTCGACCGCTCGATCAATCCCTATCGCGGCTGCGAGCATGGCTGCATCTATTGTTTCGCCCGACCGACACACGCCTATATGGGGCTTTCTGCGGGGCTCGATTTCGAGACCAAGCTCTTTGCCAAGCCCGATGCGGCAAAACTCCTGGAGCGGGAGCTCGCCAAGCCCGGCTACAAGGTGCGGGTGATCGCGATCGGCACCAATACCGATCCCTATCAGCCGATCGAGAAGGAATGGCGCATCATGCGCGGCATTCTCGAGGTGTTGAACAAGGCGAACCATCCGGTATCGATCGTCACCAAGTCGGCGATGATCCTGCGTGATCTCGACATCCTGCAGGAGATGGCAGGCAAGAACCTGGTGCGCGTCGGCGTCTCGGTGACCACGCTGGATCGCAAGCTTGCCCGGACGATGGAGCCGCGTGCCGCCACACCGCCGCGGCGGCTGGAGACGATCCACACCCTTGCCGAAGCAGGCATCCAGACGGCTGTCATGGCCGCCCCGCTCATCCCGGCGCTGAACGACCACGAGCTGGAGCGCATCCTCGAATCGGCCAAGGCTGCCGGCGCCGCGGAGGCGAGCTATGTCATCCTCAGGCTGCCGCTCGAGGTCAGCCCGCTGTTTCGCGACTGGCTGCTGCAGCATTACCCCGATCGTTACCGGCACGTGATGTCGCTGGTGCGCTCGATGCGCGGCGGCAAGGATTACGATGCCGAATTCGGCAAGCGCATGAAGGGCGCCGGCCCCTATGCCTGGCAGATCGCAAGGCGCTTTGAAATGGCCTCCAGACGTTTCGGCCTGACGCGCCGCAGCGTGCCGCTGCGCGACGATCTGTTCGTACCGCCGGATGGCAGCGGCGTGCAGCTGTCGCTGCTCTAACCTTTGTTTTTAGGACTCCGGATGGAAACTGCTTCGCACTTTCCCTGGAATTACCTCTAGCCTTTTACGCAATTCCGGACGGAAAACCGCTGCACACTTTTCCTGGAATTGCTTCAAGCTTGCGCATCGGCGTCTCGACAAAACCGCCCTGTTTTCGAGCCCCGAGCGCAATTCCCGCGGATGGCCTTGACCGCCACCATCCGTCGGGCCAGTCCCCGGCCGCCGCCCTGATCCGGGGACTTGCGGGAAATCGGGTTGGCGTGCGAGGTTCAGCCGCATGAAACCTCGCACGCCACCCGATTCTCCCCTGCTTTTCGACACGGCTCCGCTCGTGCCGGATTTCAAACTCGAGCTCAAAGCCCGCAAGGCCGGCCATTGGCCGGTCGCCGGCGCCGATGAGGCAGGCCGCGGGCCGCTGGCCGGGCCTGTCGTCGCTGCCGCCGTCATCCTCGATCCGAAGCGCATCCCTGAGGGTCTGAACGATTCCAAGCAGCTTTCGGCGCAACGGCGCGAGGAACTGTTCGTGCAGATTCTGGCGACTGCGACCGTCTCCATCGCCTCCTCCAGTTCGACGCGCATCGACGAGACGGATATCCGCAAGGCAAGCCTCGACGCCATGCGCCGGGCCATCTGCAGCCTCTCCGTTCCGGCCAGCTACGTGCTGACCGACGGGCTCGACGTGCCGCCCGGCCTCGACTGCCCCGGACAGGCCGTGGTCAAGGGCGATGCCCGCTCGGTCTCGATCGCCGCCGCCTCGATCGTCGCCAAGGTGACGCGTGACCGGATGATGGCGCGGGCCCATCATGTATTTCCGGATTACGGTTTTGCAGCGCATGTGGGTTACGGCACGGCGCAACACCGTGCCGGCATCGAGAGGCACGGCCCTTGTTCGCTCCACCGGATGAGCTTCAGGCCGTTGCGCAAGACCGAGGATGGTCCCGAGACGGACGAGCTGCTTTCCGAGTAGGGTCACCCAAGGAAAAGACGGGCAAACGAAAAGGCCCGGACATGCCCTGTGAAAGGGGCGCGCGAGGAACGGAGAGGTCGCGGCATGTCCTCTTCTCCCCTCGGGGAGAAGGTGCCGGCAGGCGGATGAGGGGGCCGCACGGCACATCCGCCCCATTATCCTATCCGCCGCGCCACAGCTACCTGAACCTAGTCGAGAGCGCGGTCGAAGCTCGTATGGGCGTTGCTGGGGAAAGACCGGCTTCGCCGGCCCCCTCATCCGCCCTACGGGCACCTTCTCCCCGCTGGGGAGAAGAGGGAATCGAGACGTCGCGGCATGTCCCTTCGCCCTGTTTACGACGGTTCGGAGGACGGCACGAGACACGTGGTTCGACCCAGGCGAAGGTGGCAATGCCGGATCAACGGCACCACATTGTCCTCGGCACGAGGCCGAGTAAAGACCAAGCCTTGCCAACAAAGAAAAGGCCGGGACATGCCCGGCCTTCCCTCTCAATCTTTTTCGAAGCTGCTCAGTTCAGCCGCGTCTTGACCTGGCCGACAGCATTGCCGAAGAGCTCAGACTGGATCTTGGCGTCGGCCCGCTTGGCAAGCACGGTTTCAGCGGCCGCGATCGCGAGATCGACAGCGGCGGAACGCACCGCCTTCATCGCCTCGACCTCGGCCTGCTTGATCTTCTGCTCGGACAGCGCCGTGCGGTTGGCGACGAATTCTTCCGTCTTCTTCTTAGCCTCAGTGGTCAGCATTTCGGCTTCGCGCTCAGCGGCGGCAACGATGTGGGCCGCTTCGGCTTCCGCTTCCTTGCGCTTGCGCTGGTATTCAGCGAGCAGGTGCTGAGCCTCCTCACGCAGGCGCTTGGCTTCGGCCAATTCGTTGCGGATCTGGTCGGCGCGGTCGTCGAGCGACCGTGCCAACATGCCCGGAACCTTCAGGTAAACGACCAGCGCCAGGAAGAGGACGAGGCCGACAAAGGCGAAGAAAGTCGCGTCAAAGGCAAATTCCATCGATCAAGCCTCCTTCTTGGCAGCCGCGACGGCGGCGGCGACATCGGCCTTGGCGACGGTGCCGCCGATCAGCTGATCGACCACGGCAGCCGCCGTTTCCTCGGCAATGGTGCCGACGTCGGCGAAGGCCTTGGCCTTGATCTCGCCGATACGCAGCTCGGCAGCCTTGATCTTTTCCGACAGGCTCGCCTCGACAGCGCGGCGTTCCTCTTCGGCCTTGGCCTTGGCGGCGTCGCGTGCGGCAGAGCCGATCGCGTTGGATTTGGCGCGGGCAGCGGCCAGTTCACCTTCATAGGTCTGGACGGCGGCGTCGGCTTCGCCCTTCAGGCGGCCTGCTTCTTCCAGATCCTGGGAAATGCGCGTGTGACGCTGATCGAGGATGGCCCCGATGCGCGGCGCGATGACCTTTTGCATGAGCAAATAGAAGACGCCGAACGTGATCACCAGCCAGAGCAGCTGGGACGCGAAGGTCGTCGAATCGAAAGGCGGGAAAGGGCCGCGGGCGTGTTCGCCTTCGGCAACACCAGTCTCGGTATGGACCTCGCCTGCGGCCGGAGCGGCGTGCGCATCCGTACCCGTCGCTGCCGCCGGTGCTTCCTCAGCGTAAGCCGGGGTCACAAAAAACATGCTCACCTCCAGGTGGACTGCAAATGCAAAGGATCACGGCTTGCGATCGCAGGCCGTGATCCATCTATTCGCCGATATCAGACGGCGAAGAGGAGGAGGAGAGCGACGAGCAGCGAGAAGATGCCCAGAGCTTCCGTAACGGCGAAGCCGAATACCAGACGGCCGAACTGGCTGTCAGCGGCAGACGGATTGCGCAGTGCGCCGGAGAGGTAGCTGCCGAAAATATTGCCGAGGCCGAGAGCCGTACCGGCCATACCAAAGCAAGCCAGGCCTGCACCGATGTACTTTGCTGCTTCCGCTTCCATGTTGAACTCCTTTGAAATGGTTGTTGCGGCGAATGACTGACGCCCTTTGACGTCGATGTCGTTATCCTTAGTGCCCGCCCGGATGGATTGCGTCGTTGAGGTACATGCAAGTCAGCACCGCAAAGACGTAAGCCTGAAGGAAGGCGACGAGGAACTCGAGACCGGTCAGGGCGACGGTCATGATGAGGGGAAGAACGGCGCCGCCGATACCGAGAGCACCCATGGTTCCAAGCGAGGCGACGAAGCCTGCGAACACTTTGAGCGTGATGTGGCCGGCGAGCATGTTGGCGAAGAGACGAACCGAGAGCGAAATCGGACGCGACAGGAAGGAGATGATTTCAATCGCAATGACCAGCGGCAGCAGAAGGCCGGGCACGCCCGAGGGCACGAAGACATTCAGGAAGTGGAAGCCGTGCTTATAGAAACCGTAGACGAGAACCGTGCCAATGACGAGCAGGGCAAGGGCGAAGGTGACGATGATCTGGCTCGTCACCGTGAAGAAATACGGGAACATGCCAAGCAGGTTCGCCGTCAAGACGAACATGAAGAGCGAAAAGACCAGCGGGAAGAACTTCATTCCCTGCTTGCCCGCGCCTTCCTTCAGCATGTTGGCGATGAATTCATAGGACATTTCCGCAACCGACTGCGAACGGCCCGGCACGATGGCGCGGTTCGAGGTCGCGAAATAGAGGAAGCCTGCGGCAGCGGCAGCCGAAACGGCCATGAAAAGCGATGCATTGGTGAACGAAAAATCAATTCCGCCGATTTCGATCGGGACAATCTTCTGGATCAGGAACTGATGAGTCGGATCGTTAGACACCGCTTGTTCTCTCTCTTTGGCCCGCAGGACGCGGGGTCATTGCACTGGACCGGAACCGGTCCTTATTTCTTGTCGTCCTTGTCGTCCAGGGGATGGGCCACCACCCCCGCAGAACGCAGCACGTTCAGAACGCCGGCACAAAATCCGAGAAGCAGAAGAACAATCAAACCCCAAGGCGCCGTGCCAACAAAACGGTCGAGGAGATAGCCAAGGAGAGCACCGACGACGATTGCGGAAATGAACTCGCTGGAAAGCTTCATCGCCTGGGCATAACCTTTGCGGCTTACCTCGGCGCGGGCTTCCCTAGCCTCGTCTTCTCCCGTCTCGACGCCCTTGGTCGCGAGTTTCGCTCCCAATTGCGCACGGCGCTTTTCTAGACTTTCCTCGCGGTCGTCCGCCATGGATCTCTCCTCGCCTGCCCGTCGCCCGCACTCCCGCTACCCCGGTCATTCGGACCCCGGACGCGAAGGTTGAGACCCTTCCGGCCCGTTCTGAAGTCGCGCGCAACATAGTTTTAGGGATTAGCATAGTCAAGGCGTAGACAGCTTCTGTCCAGCGAGAAAATAATTCCATCAAATCAAAGAGATAAATCGACTCCGGGTCGATCGCGGAAATTCGACGGAAAGAATCCGCTTTTCCGGGCCGGAAATCGGCTTGCCCCGGCGATTTATCTCAGCTCCAGCCGCCGCCATAGGTGCGATAGAACACATGAAGACCGATGCGGCCGACCTTTTCCATCGTCTTTGCCCATTTCGGTCTGACATAGACGGCATGGTAATGCGTCGCCGACCCCACCTGCGGCAGCCAGATCTTGCCTGATGTCACCGCCATCGCCACGTCGCGGGCGACTCGCCAGTGATATTCCGAGTTCACCCTGTCCTTGATGCTGTCGCAGGCGAAGGAAAACTGGCAGCGGTTGCGCCAATCCTCGTTCTGATAGACGACGCCGCAGATGGTCTTCGGATAGGAAGGGTTGCGGACGCGGTTGAGAATGACCTGGGCGACGGCCGCCTGACCCTTCACCGATTCTCCGCGCGCTTCGAAATAGATGCCGGAGGCAAGGCACTGCTGTTCCCGTGCGGAAAAGACGCTGGGTGCCAGCACGCTTGCGGCCCAGGCGTGATCGCGCGGGCCGATCTCCGGAACGAAGCGGCCGCTATCCTGTTCGGCCAGAATCGAATCGAATGGCGATTGGCGGGCATAGTCGGGTGCGGCCGGTGCGTAGGCGGTGGCCAGCACATCGGCCTTGTTGCTGGTGACGAGGCTTGCGAGCATCGCCGGCACGCCATTATCGGTCACAACAGGCTGCGTCTTATAGAAAGATGTGGCGATCTCGATTTCCTTGCCCTGGATCTTCGGCTTGACGAAGGCCGACCGATCCTTGAGATCGAAGCTCGGGGTGAAGAGCATCTTGGTGCGATCGAGGATCGAGCCGGCAGAAAAATCCTTCGGCGGCTGCATCTTCTCGACAGAGACGACGCGGCCCTTCTTGGTGCGGCGATTGACGCGATCCTCGTCCGGCGTGTCTTCGTGGCCTTTGTCTTTGGCGGTAAAGGCGACCTTGCGGCCGTCGGGCAGCACCATGCCGGCGCCGGCTGCGATCGAACCCGTCACCATCGGCTCGGCAAAGGCGAGTTCGGCCTGGTGGATGGAGCCGGCCGGAGAATTGGTCATCACCATACGCCAGTTCCCGCCCTCCTGATCGAGGCCGGCGAGCATCGCGGCGAGATCGGCATGAGATGCGACGCTCGGGAAAATCAGCCAGCCGGCGAGACCGAAGATTACGGGCGACACCCAATTCTCGGGAATGAGACGCAGCTTGCTACGGGAAGGGCTCTTTCGACGCAACACGGACTCCGGGCATGGAACGCGGGAACATTCCGATAAAAATCCCGCATTAACCTTGATGTCCGGTTAACAGGCTGTGCCGAAATGTGCCCATGAGAACTTTTGGATGTTCTAATGTGATGGATAATTTCGTACGTTCGTCCGAGCTTGCTCCCTCTTCTCCCCAGCGGGGAGAAGAGGAACAGAGGGGTCTCCGCCCATCAAATGATAACGTGCGAGCCCAGTTCGACCACGCGGTTTGCCGGCAGACGGAAGTAGTCCGAGGGGTTGGCGGCGGCGTTGGCGAGCGCGATGTAGAGCCGGTCCTGCCAATAGGGCATGCCAGACTTGGCGTCCGGCACCAGTTTGCGGCGGCCGAGATAGAAGGAGGTCGACATGATGTCGAACTTCAGTCCTGTCTTGCGCAGTGTCGCCAAGGCCTGCGAGACGTTCTGCGATTCCATGAAGCCGAAGAGCAGTTCGACGCGGGAGAAACGCTCGGAAATCTGCTCGATCCTGTAGCGGTCGTGGCTTGGCACGCGCGGTTTGTTGATCGTGCGGATGGTCAGGATGACGTTGCGGTCGTGAAGCACATGGTTGTGCTTGAGATTGTGCAGCAAGGCGGCGGGGGCGGATTCCGGATCGCTGGTCAGGAAGATCGCCGTGCCCGGAACCTGGGCCGGCGAATGTTCGCTCTTGCGCTCGATCGAGCTGACGAAGGAGGCGAGCGGAATATCGGTGTGGCGGGTCTTTTCCATCAGGATTGCCGAGCCGCGACGCCAGGTCCACATGACGACGGTAAAGGCCGTGGCGATCATGATCGGGATATAGCCGCCGTCGTGAATCTTCAAAAGGTTGGCGCCGAGGAAGATCAATTCGAGCACGACCAACGGCGCAAGCGCGATCACCGCAACCGGAAGCGACCAGTTCCAGCGGGCGCGGACGAATTCGAAGGCCATGATCGAGGTGACGACCATGGCGCCGGTGACGGAGATGCCATAGGCGGTCGCCAGCGCGTCCGACGTCTTGAAACTCAGGACCAGGAAGATAACGCCGATGAACAGCACGGCATTGACCGAAGGCACGAAGATCTGTCCGGTATTGGTTTCCGAGGTGAAGAGGATTTCCATGCGCGGCAGGAAGCCGAGGTTGATGCCCTGGCGCACCATCGAGAAGGCGCCTGTGATGACCGCCTGGCTGGCGATGATCGTCGCGGCGGTCGCCAGGATGACGACCGGCAGCAGCGCCCATTTCGGAAACATCAGATAGAAGGGATCGGACATCGTCATCGGATTGCCGAGAACCAGTGCCCCCTGCCCGAGATAGTTCAGCGTCAGCGCCGGGAAGACCAGCAGGAACCAGGCCCACTGGATCGGGCGGCGGCCGAAATGGCCGAGATCGGCATAGAGCGCCTCCGCACCCGTCACCGTCAGGAAGACGGCGCCAAGCACGACAATGCCGTAGAAGCCCTCATGCAGCAGGAAGGCGACGGCATAATAGGGATTGAAGGCGGCAAGGATGCCGTAATCGTCCGAAATATGGGAAATGCCGGCGGCGGCCATGACGAGGAACCAGACGGCGGTTATCGGGCCGAAGAACTTCGCGACGGCGCCGGTGCCGCGCGATTGCACGACGAAGAGCAGCGCCAGGATCACGACCGAGATCGGCACGATATATTCAGAGAGCCTGGGTGTGACGAGCTTCAGACCTTCGACGGCCGACAGCACGGACAGTGCCGGCGTGATCATCGCGTCGCCGAGGAAGAGAGCAGCGCCCATCAGGCCGAGCAGCATCAGGATGGCGGTGTGGCCGTTGGCGGTCTTCATCAGCAGGGCGAGCAGCGACAACGTACCGCCCTCGCCGTCGTTGTCGGCGCGCAGCAGGAAGAGCACATATTTGATGGTGACGATGATCGTCAGCGCCCAGATCATCAGCGAGATCAGGCTGATGACTTCAAAACGGGTGACGCCGTCATGGGCCACGGGCTTCAGCGCCTCGCGAAAGGCATAGAGCGGGCTGGTGCCGATATCGCCGTAGACGACGCCGACGGAACCCAGCCCGAGATAGAACAGCTTTTTCGGCGTCATATGGCGTTCGTTCGGATGGCTCTCTTCGGACATGAAGTTTCAACAGGCTCCTCAGAGCCAGCCTTTCCAGCGGAAAAAGAAAAAAGGGATGACGGCGGATAACGCCATCAGGGCCAGCGAATAGGGATAACCCGCGGCCCAGGTCAGCTCCGGCATGACCTGAAAGTTCATACCATAGATGGAGGCGACCAATGTCGGCGGCAAGAACACCACCGAGGCGATCGAGAAAATCTTGATGATCGAGTTCTGCTCGATGTTGATCAGCCCGAGCGAAGCGTCGAGCAGGAAGGTGATGTTGGCGGCGACGAAGGAAGCATGCTCCGATAGCGACTGGATATCGCGGGAAACGGTGCGGCAGAGCTCCTTCGCCTCGCGATCCTGCTGGATCGCCGGGATCGTGTGAAAGAATGTCAGCAGGCGGGCAAGCGAACCGAGACTGTCACGCACCTTGCTGATCATCCGGTGATGGCCGGCAATATCGCGCAACTTCTCCTCGAGGTAGTTCGAGGGCTTACGCACTTTCCTTGCCCGGTCGCCGAAGACATGCGTCGACAGGATGTCGATGCGCGAGACGGAGATTTCGAGAATCTCGGCGGTGCGGTCGACGATCGTCTCCAAGAGCTTGGCAAGAAGGGCAGCGCCGCTGCGCCAATTTTCCGGCAGCCGGTGGAGGGCGGCGATGAACAGCGCAAAGGATTTGGGATGGGCGTAGCGAATGGTGACCAGGCGATTTCCAGCCAGGATGAAAGCGACATCGGTCAGCGTCGGTACGTCGGTGTCAGCCTTCCAGAGCAGCGAGGCGGTCATGAAGACGGCGTCGTTTTCGACATAGAGACGGGCGGAAGGCTCGATATCCTTGAGGTCGTCGCGGGTCGGGACCTCGATGCCGAGAATCTTCTCGACATAGAGTTCCTCATCGCGGGTCGGCTCGATCATGTCGATCCAGACAACATCCTCGGGAAAGGACGCGGCATGCGACAGATCGCGGATCTCGACCGACCTGCAATTGGAACAGTAAGCGGTGATCACCGGTCGTCTCTCCGGCTGCATCCAACCTTAAAGGCCGGCATGCGCGTTGTGCTCAACCGCATCGCAGTTCCCAATCCTTCGATCGACAAGACAACTCCGAACTTGCAGGCGGGCCGGCCTCTTCGAAACGAAGACAACCGTCACTGAGCATCTGCAGCAAAACGCCATCATGGCGCCGCGGCATATGAAGCAAAGCCGTGAAATAATCAAGACATCTTCCGTGAAGCGCGGCTTTTCACCACGTTTCACCCACAATTTGGGGTATCCGCCGGGGTGATTCGGCGCCCTCTAAAATGCCGCGCATCGCAGGTGATCCATACGATGCGCTTCAGCTCTTTGTATCATGCATGCCGTTGTCCCGGAACCGCGGCACACTTCCGGGCGACATGTATTTTGTTTTATGCATGTCGTTATCCCGGAACCGCGGCACGCTTCCGGGCGACATGCATTATTCGAAGACGATTGTCGGTGCCGGACGCTGGGACTGACCGGCGATCTGTTCCCAGACCTTGGTGGCGATGCCGCGATAGATGCCTGCGACGACGCCGTTCGGCTCGGAGGCGACAAGCGGCGTGCCGGCGTCGGAGGTTTCGCGAATGTTCATCGTCAGCGGCACTTCGCCGAGGAAGGGCACGCCGATGCGCTCGGCCTCCTTGCGGGCGCCGCCATGGCCGAAGATGTCGTAGCGGGTGCCGGTATCCGGGGCGATGAAATAGCTCATATTCTCGACGATGCCGAGCACAGGCACCTCGACCTTGCGGAACATGTTAAGGCCCTTGCGGGCATCGATCAGAGCGAGATCCTGCGGTGTGGAGACGATGACGGCGCCGGCAAGCGGCACCTGCTGGGCCATGGTCAGCTGCGCGTCGCCGGTGCCGGGCGGCATGTCGACGACGAGGACGTCGAGCTCGCCCCAGGCGACTTCGCGCAACATCTGCAGCAGCGCCGACTGGACCATCGGCCCGCGCCAGATCATCGCCGTCTCCTCGTCGACAAGGAAGCCCATCGACATGACTTTGAGGCCATAATTCTCCATCGGATTGATGATGCGGCCGTCGATCTGCGTCGGGCGGCCGGATATCTTCAGCAGCCGCGGCATCGAGGGACCATAGATATCGGCATCGAGAATGCCGACACGAAGACCGTTGGCGAGCAGGCCGAGTGCGAGATTGACTGCGGTGGTCGACTTGCCGACCCCACCCTTGCCCGAGGCGACGGCAATGATGGCACCGATGCCGGGCACGCCGATCTTGCCGGCGCGCGGCGGTTGTTGAGGCGCGTGGGCATGGCCCGCATGATCATGTTGGTGATCGTGGCCGGCATGGCCGTGAGGCGGGTTCGGCCGGGCAGCCGGAGCGGCGGCGGCCTTCTTGTCGGCGGTCAGTGTGACGAGGGCACCCTTGACGCCCGGCATTTCCTTGATGACGCGCTCGGCGGCGAGCCGCATCGGCTCCAGCTCCTTGGCGCGATCGGCCGGGACGGTGATGGAGAAATAAACCTTGCCGTCGGAAATGAAGACGTCGGAGACCATGCCGAGCTCGACGATATCGTGCTCGAGATCGGGTCCACGCACGGTCTTCAGCGTTTCGAGAACCTGTTCCTTGGTAACGTCGGCCATTCCACCCTCACTGCTGCTTGCAGATCACAAATAGTGGAGACGGAAGCCTTCGCCAAACAAAATCAACGGGAGGAAAATCCGGCGCGCCAAAAGAGCGCCGGGGAGACTTGGCAATCCGTTGCGGCCATCAAGTCCGCCGGGCTTTCGCCCTGATGGCCGCAACGGTCTCCCCGAGAACCGGCGCAATCCGGGGCGAACTAGAGCAAGCCGAGCAAAAGGCCAGCGAAAAGTGAACTGGGAAGACTAAATCGCGAACAGCCGGGAAAGAAGCGGTGCCAAAACGCAACAACCGCCGCCGACACCGAAGAGCCGGGAGAAAGCGGCATCGGCGTCGGGCAGCGGTGTGTCGGCCGCGCCATTTCCTGGCGCTGGTCTCAAAGTCCCCTCTGGACCTCTCGCACAAGAGATGCAGAAAGCGTGCCAGATGGAAAATTAGGAAAAACAGCGCAAAAGCGCTCGGGACAGGCTTCCAACGGGAAGGACTTGCCTATGCGCTGGGCGGCTTCGAAAGCAGTCGGTTGTTTTTTGCAACTTATTTGATCAGGCCGATGCGCAACGCCTTGGCGACGGCCTGGGTGCGGTTGACCGTGTCGAGCTTCTTGGTGGCACGGTTGAGGTAGTGATTGACCGTATGCTCGGACAGGGTGAGGATTTCGGCGATTTCGGCACTGGTCTTGCCGGCCGCCGTCCAGTTGAGGCAATCGATCTCGCGGTCGGTCAGCGTGTCCGTCATGCGCGTATCGAGGTTGCGGATCTCGGCAAGCCTGTCGAAGACATGGATGGAGATGTAGCAGAGCTCGCGCATCTCAGCCGGGCTGAAGGGTTCGCGGTCGCCGGCGAAAGAGATGGCGCCGCGCAGGCCGGAGGGCTCATGCGTCGGGAAATAGGCGCAGCGCATCATCTTGAAACGTTCGAACAGGGAGGCGACGAGAATGGACTTGCCGTCGTCCCGCGACCAGTTCTGGCGGGACATGTCGTAGAAGAAGGGCCGCGCGGATGTTCTCAGCCGCCTGAGGACCGGGCTGTTCACCATCAGGCCTTCCTGGTCGTAGAGCGCCAGAAGCTCGGCCGGCCAGCTGGTGATGACGGTGCTGCCCTGAAGATCGAAGGAGGTGATCGGCGGCAGGTTGAGAACCATGAAGGCACGGCTGCGATAGGCTTCCGTCACCCGTTTCATGAAACGGAAAATATCGAACTGGGTCTTCAGGCCCGCTATTTCCTGAACATAATCGTCTTCTTCCGTGGATGTTTGCGACAAGGGTGCCATCACATTTCTTCATCTTCGGCACAGCGGCCGGCAAACCGTTTGCGAAACCTGCCCGCCATGGGGGTTTCGAATGCATCGGGGAACGACGATCGCTGGTTGGAAACGGCTTCAGCGTTGAGCGTTCGGCCGGTGACTTGTTGTAGATTTCGCGGACCGTTGTAGTTGTGGTGATTCGTCGGCAAATCTCAATATCGCGCTCATCATAAGCATGCTCTGCGATTGCGTCCAGCAGCGGGCCGATTGCAATTTTCCCTCAGCGGCGCGGACCGAGACGAACGCGCATACCTTCCATGATCCTCCCAGCCGCCAGCTGAACCGGAACGGACCATTGGTGCAGAAGTTCCATCGACAACCGATAGGCCGGACCGGTAATCGAAATGCCACCCATAAAGGTCCGATCCTCCGACCAGACGGGTGCGGCAACGCAGCGGATGCCGGCCTCATGCTCTTCGCGGTCGAAAGCATAGCCCTGATCGGCAATCTCGCGGATTTCGGCAAGCAGGGTTTCGGCAGAGACATGGGTCGAGGCGGTAAAGCTGGTGAAGATCAGGCCGGCAAGCAGTTCGACGAGGCTTTCGGCCGGCAGCAGCGAAAGGGCGGCCTTGCCGACGCCGGTGCAATAACAGGGCGAGGCATTGCCGATCTGCGAATACATGCGCACCGGTTGACGGCCTTCGACCTTGTCGAGATAGATGATCGACTGGCCTCTGAGAACGCCGAGATGCACCGTCTCACCCGTCGCCTGCTGCAGATCTCTGAGGTGCGGTTCGGCAATCAGGCGGAACTCGTTGCGCGCCCAGCTGCGCGCGGCGAAATCGAGCAGGCGCAGGCCGGGCGCATAACGGCCGTCGCCATCGAGCTCGAGCAGCCCCTCCTCCACCAGATGGGTGAGCTGGCGATGCAGCGTGCCGCGCGGCTGGCTGGCAAGGCCCAGGAGATCGGTGAAACGCAGCGGCGCATCCGCATGGGTGACGAGATCGAGCAGAACCATCAGTTTGCCGAGCGTGCCGGTCTCGCGCGCCTGTGCTGTGCTTTCGCCGTTTGAATTCATCGCCTCGTCCGCCCTTGACAGAAAGGGCAGTGTAATTGGATAATTCCATATAGTCAAATTCAGTTCCAAATAATGGAACATTTAAGTCGGGAGGCGACGGTGACCATGATGGCAGCACAATTTCCCGAATTCAAAGACCGAGCCGTGCTGGTGACCGGCGGCGGATCGGGCATCGGTGCTGCGATCGTCGAAGGTTTCGCGCGCCAGGGCGCCAAGGTCTCGTTCATCGATATCGCCGAGGCCGCCGGCCGCGAGCTCGCCGAAAGGCTGTCGCGGGAGACGGCCCATCCGGTCTCCTTTTACCATGCCGATCTGCGCGACATCGAGGCGATCCGGCGCACGGTCAATATTGTCATTGCCAACTCGGGGCCGATCCGCGTGCTGGTCAACAATGCCGCCTGGGACGACCGCCATGAATTCGACGATGTGACCGAGGCCTATTGGGACAACAACCAGGCGGTCAACCTGCGGCATGTATTCTTCACCTCGCAGGCAGTCGTGCCGTCGATGCGGACGGCCGGCGGCGGGGCGATCATCAATATGTCGTCAATCGCCTTCAAGCTGAACATGGGCGGCTTTCCCGCCTATGCGGCAGCCAAGGCTGCGGTCGTCGGGCTGACGAAGAGCTTGGCGGGCAGGCTCGGACCGGAGAACATCCGGGTCAACTGCATCCTGCCCGGCATGGTCGTCACCGAGCGGCAGATGCAGCACTGGCTCACCGAGGAGAGCATTGCGCGCTCGGTCGAGGACCAATGCCTGAAGGTCGCGCTCAAACCCGATGCGATCGTCGGTCCCTGCCTGTTTCTTGCATCCGACTGTGCGGCGGCGATGACGGCCCAGTCCCTGATTGTCGATGGAGGCGTTCTGTAATGGCTAATCCCGCTTATGTCGCGGTGGACTGGGGCACCAGCAGCTTCCGGCTCTGGCTGATCGGTCGGGACGGCACCGTCCTTGCCGAGCGCCGCAGCGGCGAAGGCATGACGAGCGCCGCAAAGACCGGCTTTTCCGCCGTGCTTGCCGGCCATCTCGCCGCCATCGAGGCGCCGGAAAACCTGCCGGTGATCGTCTGCGGCATGGCCGGCGCCAGGCAAGGCTGGGTCGAGGCCGGTTATATCGACGTGCCGGCGCCGCTCGCCTCGATCCTGACCGGGGCGGTCTCCGTGCCCGGGGAAAGCCGCGACATTCGCATTCTGCCGGGCCTTGCCCAGCGGGACATGGCGAGGCCCGACGTCATGCGCGGCGAGGAAACCCAGCTTCTCGGCGCGCTCGGCCGCGCGAGCTCGGGCGCGCAGGCTGTCTGCATGCCCGGCACCCATTCAAAATGGGTGCATGTGACGGACAGCAAGGTAACCGGCTTCTCGACCTTCATGACCGGCGAGCTTTTCGACGTCATCAGCAAGCACACGATCCTTTCGCATGCCGTGGCCGGCGCGGAAGAACAGCCGGTGGATGCGGTAGCCTTCGAGGCGGCGGTCTCGGCCGCTTTCGCACGCCCGGCCCATGCCTCCAACCTGCTCTTTGCCGCCCGTTCCGGCCAGCTCCTGCACGGGATTTCTGCCGCTGCCGCGCAAGCCCGGCTTTCCGGTACGCTGATCGGCCTCGAAATCGCCGGGGCGCTGCAGGATGCGGCAAACGGCACCACCATCACCCTCGTCGCCTCCGGGCGCCTGCAGGCGCTCTACGAACAGGCCTTCAGAACCCTCTCCCTTGCCTTCACCGCCATCGACGCCGACGCCGCCGTGCGGCGCGGGCTTTCGGCTGCCGCCGAAGCCATCTGGCCGAATTGAGAAAGCTGACACGATGAACCGTATCCCCTTCCCCGACATGAAGCGCCCGCTGATCGCCATCCTTCGCGGCATCCGGCCCGACGAGACCGAAAGCGTCGTCGGCGCTTTGATCGAAAATGGCCTGACGGCGATCGAGATCCCGCTCAACTCGCCGGAACCGTTCAAATCCATCGAGATCGCCGCGAAGATGGCGCCGGCCGAAGTGCTGATCGGCGCCGGCACAGTGCTGAGCGTCGAGGCGGTCGACAGTCTGCATGCGGCCGGCGGCAAGCTGCTCGTTACCCCGAATGTCGAGCCGGAGGTGATCATCCGGGCGCGCGAATACGGCATGGTGACGATGCCGGGCGTCTTTACGCCGACCGAGGCGCTGGCGGCGGCGCGGGCCGGGGCCACCGGTCTCAAATTCTTTCCGGCCAGCGTGCTCGGCCCTCCCGGCATCACGGCGATCCGGGCAATCCTGCCGCCTGAGCTCACGATTGCCGCCGTCGGCGGTGTCTCGGACAAGAACTTCGGCGATTACACCAAGGCCGGCATCTTCGCCTTCGGCCTCGGCACCAGCATCTACAAGCCAGGAATGACCGCGTCAGAGGTTGCCGAGCGCGCCAAGGCGACCATTTACGCCTATGATGCAGCCATTGGGAGCGTGAACGTATGACCGATATTTATGAGTTCGAGGGCAAAACACTTTGCAATACCAATTCCGTTCTCGGTGAAGGCCCGACCTATGATCCGGACAGCAATACCGTCTGGTGGTTCAACATCCTCGGCAAGGAATTGCACGAGCTCCATCTTTCGACGGGCGCGAAAAAGGTGCATCCGCTGCCTGTGATGGCGAGCGTGCTTGCCCGCATCGACGCCGGGCGGCAGCTGATCGCGACGGAAGAAGGGCTTTTCGTGCGCGATGTGGCGAGCGGCAACCTCACCTTCTACGCCGCGCTCGAAAACGACAGGCCCGAAAACCGTTCGAACGACGGCCGCACGCATCCTTCGGGTGCGCTCTGGATCGGCACGATGAGCAAGCGGGCGGAAAACCAGGCCGGCGCCATCTACCATGTCGCCAGCGGCAAGGTGACGAAGATCTTCAACGGCATCAGCATCCCGAATTCGATCTGCTTCTCGCCTGACGGCACGGTCGGCTATTATACGGATTCCCGCATCAACCGGCTGATGCGCGTCATGGTCGATCCGTTGACCGGCCTGCCCTCGGGCGAGCCGATCGTGCTCGTCGACAGCATGGACGACCCGGGCAGCATCGACGGCTCGGTGGTCGATGCCGACGGCTATCTGTGGAATGCGCGCTGGGGCGCCGGCGTCGTCGATCGCTACAGTCCGGACGGCCTGCGCATCTCGCGCTATATGGTTCCTGCCGTCCAGCCGTCCTGCCCTGCCTTCATCGGCGTCAATGCCGACCGGCTCGCAGTGACGACCGCCTGGGAAGGGCTCGACGAGGATGCGCGGTCGGCGCAGCCCAGTGCCGGCGCGCTTCTGGAACTCGGCATCGACGTCAAAGGCGTGTTCGATCCCGTCTATGTGATCTGATTTTTGCTGGCCATCGGTGATCAGAGCGCTCCCCACCGGGGCGCTTTTTCTTGTTTTGGTGGCCACTCATCGATAAATGTTCCGTGAAAATCGAGAAATTTTCCGTGTTTTCAACCGGAACCAATCACTCCACCAGTCATTTTCCCTTCGAACTGCCGCGGTAACGAGACCTGAGACTCAGGTGTTGCCGGGTCAGCGATCACTAGAAAAAACGAAGGTAGGTTCGAAATGACACGCAAACTCTTGACGACCGTTGCCGCTGGCGCCCTGTTTGCCACGGCTTTCGCACCGGCGGCATTCTCGCAGACGGCACCGCAGCCTGCGGACCCTGCCGCTCCGACCCAGGCGGCTCCCGCCGATCCGGCAGCACCGAAGCCGATGACGCCTGACGTCACCAAGCCCGCAGGCGATGCCGCACAGGCTCCGGCCGCAGCACCGACGGCAGATACGGCTCAGGCCGGCTATCTGACCGAGCAGTCTCCGGACCAGGTCAGCGCCAACACCTATATCGGCCAATCGGTCTATAACGGCAGCAATGAAAGCATCGGCAGCGTCAACGATCTGATCCTCAAGAAGGATGGCGGCATGGTTGCCGCAATCGTTGGCGTCGGCGGCTTCCTCGGCATCGGTGAAAAGAACGTCGCCGTGCCGATGGAAAAGATCACCGTCGCGCAGAACACCCAGGACGGCAGCGTCAAGCTGACGACCAGTGAAACGGCTGAATCGCTGAAGGCCGCACCTGAGTTCAAGACGCTGGCGATGCAGTCGGCCGAAAAGGCTCCGGCTGCGACCGGTACCGATACCACGGCGACCGGCTCGACCACGCCTAAGTAATCCGTGCGCGGTAGTATAGCGTAGGCGATGGCGCTCCCAGGGGCGCCATCGTTTTATGAGGCGCCATCGCTTTATGCGCTGGCCCGCTCCGCCATGGTCGGATCGTAATAGTTTTCGTGCAGGAAGCGCAGCGTGGCGATACCGTCGGCCGGACGGCCGAAGTGATAGCCCTGGCCCATGCCGCAGCCGAGCGTGCGCAACTTCACGGCCTCGGCATAATCCTCGATGCCTTCCGCCACGACTTCCAGCTCCAAGCCCTCGCACATGGTAAGGATCGCCTTGATGATGTGTTCGGAGGCGCGATCGGAATTGATGCGCGAGACGAAGGCGCGGTCGATCTTGATCTTGTCGAAGATGAAGTCGCGCAGGCGCCCGAGGCTCGACTGACCGGTGCCGAAATCGTCGAGCGAGATGCGCACACCGGCGGCGCGCAGATCGGCGATGATGCGGTGAGCGGTATCGGCTGAACTCATCACCGCCGTCTCGGTGATTTCCAGCTCCAGGCGATGCGGATCGAAGCCGACGCGGCCGAGGATCGACAGGACGCTGCTGCTCGTGCCCGGATCCATCAGTTGGGCCGAGGAGAGATTGAACGACAGGAAAAGTTCGCGCGGCCAGGAAAGTGCGGCTTCCGCGGCTTTGCGCAGCAGCGCCTCCGACAGCGCGTCGATGAAGCCGCGCTCTTCGGCGAGCGGCACGAAGACGCCGGGCGACACGAAGCCGAGATCGGGATCGTTCCACCGGGCGAGCGCCTCGAAGCCAACGACCTGATTGTTGGACAGCGAGACGATCGGTTGGAAATGCACATCGATCGCGTCGGAGATGATGGCATTTCTGAGCGCCTGCTCCAGCTGCGTCGCACGCTTCATTTCCTGGGCGATCTCGCGCGAATAGACGGTGATCTGGCCGCGGCCGCGGCGCTTGGAACGGTAGAGGGCGGTTTCGGCGCTCTTCAGCAGTTCCTCGCAATCCTCTCCGGCGAAGGGATAGATGGAAAAGCCGAGTGAGGCGGAGAGGCGGACGTTGCGGTCACCGAGGTCATAAGGCGCCGACAGCACCTCGCGGATCATCTGGCCGAATTTCTCGGCACTCGCCCGCTCGAAGATCAACGGCAGCACGAAGGCGAATTCGTCGCCATCGTGGCGGGTGACCAGCGCGCCATCAGGAATGCAGGCCCTGAGACGATGGGCGACCTGGCAGAGGATTTCATCCCCGGCTGTCGAGCCGAACAGATCGTTGATCGGCTTGAAACTGTCGAGGTTGACGATGCCGATGGTGAAGGGGGCCGGATCGTTGGCGCGCTCAGCGGAGATCTGCAAGACCTTGTCCCGCATGCGATTGCGGTTGCCCAATCCGGTCAGCGGATCGGTATAGGCCATCGCCTGAAGCTCATTCTGACCGACGGTCAAGAAAGCTATGTCCGCCGATTTCATCATCCAAAACCCGAGCTTTCCTCCGGAGCCATGCAGAAGAATGACCGGCAGGTCTTAACAATTCGATAGTAAATCAGCGGCATAGGCGCTTGAACCTCCCCAAAATCTAGGGAGTTGACGGGTATTTTGGCGTCCACACACTTTTGCGCGACATGCTTCAGCTTCGGGCCCGCATGGCCTCATTCATTAGATATTTCTGAAATATAGTCTCAAGCATATCAGGGCTGACGGGTTTCATGATGACGTCGTCCATGCCTGATTTGACGCATTCGGCGCGGTCACGCTCGAAGGCCTGGGTGAGCACGCCGATGATCGGGGTGCGGTTGCCACCGCCGGTTTCCTCCATCTGCCGGATGAGGCGCGCGGCCTCGAAGCCGTTGAAACCCGGCAGGGAAATATCCATCAGCACGATCTGCGGCCGGTGCTCGGCCCATAGGCGCACGGCCTCGTCGCCGGTCGCCGCAAGCATGTGGCGATAGCCGAGGCCTTCGAGGATCTGTGAAAAGACGATCTGGTTGATATCATTGTCTTCGGCGACGAGAACCTGCAGGCCGACCGGATCGTCGGAAATGCTGATTTCCCAATCCGCATCCGAACCGGCGGCGCTGCGGCTGTTGCGATTGAAATGGCGGGCGATCTGGAAGGTGAGCTCGTTGGCGATCTGGAAACCGTCCATGACGAGCGCCGGGATGCCGTATTGCTCGGCAAGCTCGAGGCAGCGCATGCCCATCTGGTTGTCGATGATCAGAAGATCAAGCGAGATGCCGGAGGAAGTGGCGATTTCGAGGAACCGCTCCTCTTCATCCTCGCCCCGGACCGAGCAGGATTCGAAGCCGTATTTCGTCAGCGTCCGCAGCGCGGCGGTCTCGGCGGTGAGGTCGGCAGTGACGACGAGGACCTTGCGACCGGAGAAATTCTCCGGAACGATCGCTTCCATCGCCGCCGGTTCGCGCCGTGCGATGCCGCTTGGTACCGGCACATAGGCGCGGCGATAGCTTTGATTGCTGGAGGCCGTGATCGCGGATGCTTGGCCGAACTCGTCGAGATCGGCGCCGTCGCGCGGCAGGTCCTGCATGGTCGACACCAGGAAATAGCGACCAGGCTTGCCGATGCGGTGCTTGCGGCTGACGATATCGCGCTCGATGCCGTCGCGGGAGATCTGCCGCTGGCGGGAGACGGACATCTCGCCGGTCTCCAGCACATGGCGGTCGCTTTCTTCGAAGCGCTTGGCGATCTCTTCTGAAAAAAGATCGCCGCTCTTGCGCCCGAGCACTTCGTCGGCGCTCGTCTGATATTTCTCGCAGAAGGCAAGGTTCACCGCGACATAGATGAGGTTGCGATCCTTGACGAACAGCGGGAACGGCAGATTGTCGAGAATGTCCTCGGTGAGCTGCACCCGCTCCAGATCGGAGCGCCATTGCTCTTCGCGCTTCTTGTTCTCGGAAATGTCGGAGATGATTGTGACGCCGTAACCGCCCGGCAGCCTACGCTTGACGAAGCGGACCCAGCTATCGGCACCGTGGCGCTCGACGGCGTCGAAACGCTCGCGCCAATGCGAGGCGATTTTCTGCGACAGCCAGTCTTCGCGGCTCAGCGAGCCACCCTGCCTGACATCATACTGCTGGCGAATGCCGGTGTCGTACATCGCGCCGAGGAAATCGCGAAGCCGCGTGCCCGGCTTCAGCATCTCGGCGGGCAGCGGAAAGAATTCGAGGGTCTGGCGGCTTGCGAAGATCAGATGATCGTTCTTGTCGTAGATGATGAAAGCTGCGGAAAGGCTGTCGCACACCACATCGAAAAGCGCCGTCTGCAGATCGGCCTCGGCGGGAGACCCATCCATTTCTGATGATGTGTCCGCCTTTTCGAAGCCGGCACTCATGCTATTGCGTCCCACATCTGTTCGATTTCGCAGCTTCCGGAGGTATGTGATTAGAAATGCCATTTTTATGTTAAAACCGGCTTAACATTACCTATTCCCAAATTTGGGGGAGCCCCGGATCACGTTTCCGGAAAGCCTGTCGAAACCCCTTCCCTCCGGCCCGCGAATCCCCGAAAATAGCCCATGGCCATCAGACAGCTTTCCGAAACGCTCATCAACCAGATCGCCGCCGGCGAAGTCATCGAACGGCCGGCGAGCGCTGCCAAGGAACTGATCGAAAACGCGCTCGACGCGGGCGCGACGCGCATCGAAATCGCCACGTCAGGCGGCGGCAAGGCGCTGCTGCGCGTCAGCGACAACGGCTCGGGCATGGATGCGGCCGATCTGGAACTGGCGGTCAGGCGCCACTGCACTTCGAAGATCTCGGAGACGCTCGAGGATATCCGCACGCTCGGCTTCCGCGGCGAGGCGCTGCCCTCGATCGGCTCGGTCGCAAGGCTCAGCATCGCAAGCCGCAGACGCGACAGCGCAGGCGGCCACGAGATTGCCGTTGCCGGCGGCAAGATCGCGCATCTGCGCCCGGCTGCCGCCAATCCCGGGACGATCGTCGAAGTGCGCGACCTGTTCTTCGCCACACCCGCCCGGCTCAAATTCCTGAAGACGGAAAAAGCCGAGGCCGGCGCCATCACCGAAATCGTCAAGCGCATGGCGATCGCCTTTCCCGCCGTGCGCTTCGTGCTGTCGGGCTCGGACCGCACGACGCTGGAATTTCCGGCGACCGGCGACGATCATCTGGGGCGCATGGCGCAGGTGCTCGGCAAGGAGTTCCGCGACAACGCCATTGCGCTCGACGCCGTGCGCGAAGAGATCTCGCTGACCGGCTTTGCCGGCGTGCCGACCTTCAATCGCGGCAACTCCGCCCATCAATATGCCTTCGTCAACGGTCGGCCGGTGCAGGACAAGCTGATCCTCTCGGCGATCCGCGGCGCCTATGCCGAGACGATCCCATCCGGACGCCATCCGGTGGCGGTGCTGTCAATCACGCTCGATCCCGCTCTCGTCGACGTCAACGTGCATCCGGCAAAATCCGACGTGCGGTTCCGCGACCCTGGCCTGGTGCGCGGCCTGATCGTCGGCGCCATCCGCGAGGCCTTGGCGCGCGACGGCAGCCGCGCGGCAACGACCGGCGCGGGCGACATGCTGCGCTCCTTCCGCCCCGGCTTCCAGCCGAATAGCCAGCGGCCGCAAACGGCATGGTCGGCCGAGACGTCGCCCTCCCGGCCCTATCAGCCGGCAGCGAGTTTCGGCGAACGGCCACAGGCCTCCTTCGATGGGCTTTCGATGCCGACGGCGCGGGCCGAGCCGCAGTTTTCACCGCAGCCGGCCGCCCCCGAACCAACCGCGAGGTATCCGCTCGGCGCGGCGCGGGCGCAGATCCACGCAAACTACATCGTCGCCCAGACCGAGGATGGGCTTGTCATCGTCGACCAGCATGCCGCGCATGAGCGGCTGGTCTTCGAGGCGATGCGCAAGGCGCTGCATTCGAAGCGGCTGGCCTCGCAGGTGCTGCTCATCCCCGAGATCATCGATATTCCGGAAGAGGATTGCGACCGGCTGATGCAGCATGCGGCCGAGCTTTCCGAGCTTGGCCTGGCGATCGAGCGTTTCGGCCCCGGGGCGATCGCCGTGCGTGAGACGCCGGCGATGCTCGGCGAGGTCGATGCGCATGGGCTGATCCGCCAGCTTGCCGACGAGATCGCCGAATGGGACACGGCGTCCGGCCTGTCGGCCAAGCTCGAATATGTGGCGGCGACCATGGCCTGCCACGGATCGGTGCGCTCCGGACGGCGGCTGCGGCCGGAGGAAATGAACGCGCTGCTCCGGGAAATGGAAGTGACGCCCGGCTCCGGCCAGTGCAATCACGGTCGGCCGACCTATATCGAATTGAAGCTCAGCGATATCGAGCGGCTTTTCGGCAGAAGCTAAAAAAGCTGGAAAAGCAGCCCTTTCGAGAGTATGGCAAAGGGATGACAGACTGCAGGGATCGGAGCGCATGAATTTGTTCGAAGGCCATGGAAACCGCGAAGCGAAGATCCGGTATCTCGATGGCGATTTCCAGATTCTCTCGCCCGGTTCCTATGTCGTCTGCGCGATGACGGGAAAACAGATCCCGCTCGACGAGTTGCGCTATTGGAGCGTCGCCCGGCAGGAACCCTATGCCGACGTGATCTCGGCGATCGAAGCCGACAAACGCGCCGGCGTGCTGCCGAACCAACGGCGTTAGATATTGCGATCGCGCCGGAGGTTCTGGCTGAGATGGTTCTCCGGGTCTGCAGCCCGGAGCTGCTGCACGGAAAATATCCATTCGGTCACCCGACGACTTGAAATACCATAGGCTCGTCCAGGACAACCTCGCATCGACTGGCCGGCGTGGCTCCGGGCCACAGGGCTCGACGATACCCAACAGCCGGGTGAGGTTTGCCTCCGCCGCCTATGCGGTCGGCGGAGGGCAACCGTTCACTTGAATTTCGCCATATTCTCAGGCGTCACGAGCGCAGCGCCTGAGTCAATCAAAGACTCAACCTTCTCTCCGCGAATCGATTTTACCAACGCATCCACACCGAGTTCAGCCATCTTGGTGGGGAACTGTGCCACCGACGCATCCTCGACCCCACTCTTCAGCGCTTCCTCTTCGCCGCAGCAGAAGTCGAAACCGACCAGCACAATCTTGTCATTGGCAGTGCCGGCATTCTTGATGGCGCGCGCTGCGCCAGCAGCGGGCGGGCCGCAAGCGGCATAAATGGCCTTGAGGTCCGGGTTCTTCGTCAGTAGATCCTCGGCGACACTGATCCCGAGTTCCTCGGTGCAGTTTGTTGCGCCTTTCCCGACGATCTCGACATCAAGTCCCTTCAGCCCTTCAAGCATGCCCGTCACACGGTCATCAAGCGCCGGCACACCGGGCACACCCTCAAGAATTCCGAGCGTGTCGCCGGCTTTAAGAACAGTTTTGAGATATTCGCCGGCGATTTTGCCGGCGGCGAAGTTGTTGGTCGTGGCAAGCGCCGTCCTGCCGTTCCAATCCGGAATATTGTTATCCATCAGCACGACCTTGATGCCGGCCGCCACCGCCTTGTCCAGGGCAGTGGACACGGTGGGATCGACGGGCGTCAGGGCAATGCCCTGCACGCCTCGTGTCACCATCGACTCGATCTGTGCAATCTGGCCCTCGATGTCGGTTGCCGACGTACCCTGCCCGTAGATGATCTCGACGCCGGGATTTCTCTTTGCATAGTCTTTGGCGGCGTTCTCCATTGTAGCGAAGAACGGCACCGGGAATTTGGTTATAAAGCCGAGCTTCACCGGCTCCTGCGCCAAGGACGGGACTACAGCGACGGCCAGGAGCGCAAGAGCTCCCAGCAGGGATTGCGGTTTCATGTTTACCTCCCATGTTTCGACCGCCCTCCTCTAGAGCGATCTCGTTGTCCGCTGCCCCAACGAAGCAGCGATCTCCCTTAAGCCTCGGCGCCGACAATCATCGCGACAAGGTCCTGCTTGTTGGCTTGCGTCGGCTTCAGTTCACCCACCTTGCGACCCTGCCGCAGCACAACCGCCCGATCGGCGATTTCGACGACATGTTCCATATTGTGCGTGATGATGATCACGGCATTGCCGTCGGCTTTGAGCTGATTGATAAGGTCAAGAACCTGGCGAGACTCGCGAAGGCCGAGGGCGGCCGTTGGTTCGTCAAGGATCACCAGCTTGCGCGCAAAAACAATGGCGCGCGCGACCGCGATCGCCTGTCGCTGTCCCCCAGACATCAGCGCGACCGGCGCGTCGAATCTCGGCAGCTTAACCTTCAGGCGATCGATGACACTCGCCGCCTCACGTTTCATCACGCCCGTGTTGAGGAAGCGGAGCGGAAGCGGAAGCCAGGAGGGGAAAGAGATTTCTCGTCCGCAATAGAAATTCTGGACGGGGGTCAGGTTGTCGAAAAGCGCCAGATCCTGATAGACGGTTTCAATACCGGCGCGGCGGGCGGCGGCCGTTGAATGGAGCGATACGGGCGCACCATCCACGAGGATCTCTCCTTCGTCGAGACGATGAAGCCCGCTGAGGCATTTGACGAGCGTCGACTTGCCGGCGCCGTTGTCACCCAAGAGAGCGGTTACCTCACCGGAGTAGGCATCGAAGCTTACATTTTTCAGGGCATGGATGGCGCCAAAGCGCTTCTGCGCGTTTCGAACCGAAAGTGCCGGTGTGGTGGATGCCTGGTTCATTGTACTCTCGCCGATTGAAGCACGCGTGCGCGCGCCTCGAGATGATTGCGAAGCACATCAGCCTCTACGGCGATGACGATGACGAGCCCAATCGCGATCATTTGAAAGAACACGTCGACGCCGAGAAGGTTAAGGGCGTTGCGGATGACGCCGATCAGCACGGCGCCGATCAGGGCGTGGCCGAGGTGGCCTCGTCCGCCAAGGAAGCTGGCGCCACCGATAATCACCGCAGCAATCGTGTCGAGTTCCAAAAGATTGCCGTAGATTGGCGAGGCGGCGGCGGTCCGTCCCGCGAGCAGCACCGCGCCGACACCTGCACAAAAGCCGCAAATAATGTAGGTTGCGAGCAGAACACCCTTTACCGGTATACCCATGCTTCTGGCGGCATTCGGCGCGCCGCCGACCGCATAGATCCATCGGCCACAGACCATCGACTTCGTCAGGATCAGAAAAAGAAACCCGAACATCGCAACGACAAAGAAGGAATTGGGCACACCAAGCGTCGTACCGCCACCGATCGCAGTCACTGCATCGGGCATCCCGCGCATGGTTGTGTGGCCGGGCGCCAATGCAAGTGCCAGGCCGCGGCAGATACTCAAGCTCGCGAGTGTAATAATGAAAGGGTGCGGCAGCCGACCATAGACAAAGACCACACCGTTGACCGCACCGACAGCCGCACCTGCAAGCAGCATGGCCACAATGACGACGATCGAGGAATCAACCTGCTGGTAGACGAGCCCGCCAATGACTGTCGCGAGCGCAAGATTCGAGCCGACAGACAAATCAATCCCGCGCGTCAGGATAACGAGCTGCTGCCCCATTGCGACAACGGCAATCACTGCCGTCTGCGCAAGGATGTTCCCGAGGTTCATGGGCTTTAGGAAAGCCGGCGTGATCAAACTGACGACGGCGATGAGCATAATGAGGATCAATAGTGGGCCCAGGCTCAATAGCCTCAGCCCCAATGTGATGCCAGATTGTCTCGGATGGAAGGTTGCATCCTGCGAACCGCCAGGCCGCGACGAATTCTGAGGCAGAATCCCGGAGTCTTCCAAATTCCCCTAGCCTCCCCCGTTTTTTATACATAAGAAACATATGATACACGTACGTCAACTTGTTTTTTATGGATAGTTAATCATACCGGGAGTTGAATCATGAGAACTGATACGACCTTCAAACGGGCATTCAACGATATGATCGATATCATTCGGACGCTCGATCTCGGGGAGGAATTGCCGTCCGAAAACGTCCTGCGCGCCCAGCTCGGCGTGAGCAGAACGACGGTGCGGAAGGTGCTGGCGGGGATGTCCGCCCGTGGGATCATCATATCTGAAGCGCACAGGCGGATCATAGGTGAGCAGCCGCGGCAGATAGAGCGCTATCCGAAGGAAGAGACCTTGGCAATTTCGGAACAGGTCGAGACGAGCTTCATGGAATGGATGCTGCGCGGCGATGCCTGTCCGGGCACAGAAATCAATGAGGCGGAATTAGCCCGGAAATTCGGCGTCGCGACAACGATCGTCCGGGAGTTTCTCAATCGATTTCAGAAATATGGGCTGATCGAGAAGCGTCAGAATGCCGGCTGGGTTTTTAAGGGGTTCACAGCCAGTTTCGCGCTCGAACTGTTCGAGATCAGAGAGATGTTCGAAATGCGCTCCGCACGGCTGTTCGCTGCCCTGCCCGACGGCTCGCCCGTCTGGAAGCAGATCCAAGCTATGCGGGCGGCACATTTGGAACTGCTCGCGGATATCGACGCCCGGTTTCAGGATTTCTCGGAGCTGGACAGCCGGTTCCACCGGCTGATTACGGCAGTCGCGCCAAACCGCTTTATCGAAAGCTTCCAAGACGTGATAACCATGGTCTTCCACTATCACTATCAATGGAACAAGCGTGATGAACGCGCGCGGAACGAGGTCGCCATCAGAGAACATCTCGCGCTGATCGAAGCCCTGGAAAGCCGTAATATCGCTTCGATCGATCGCGCATGTCGGTTGCATCTGACTTCCGCCCGCGAGACTTTGCTTCGCTCGATCGCGTGATCGCGTTGCCTGTACAGATGTGCGCAGGACGAGACGTTTTGCAGCAGCCCGCTAAAGCGCGTCGCGATCTTTCAGATTCGCTTGTCGCGCTTTAGGTCTTTGTTTTTACGCATGTCGTTGTCGCAAAACCGCTGCACACTTTTGCGCGACATGCTTTAGAGCGGTTCAGCCTTTCCCGGAATTGCTTTAACCCCGGCCTTCATTTCCCGCAGGCGCCGCTCGCGGCAGGCGGCGATCGCCCGGTCGATGATGAGGCTGGGGGCGAGGTGATCCTCAAAGACCATGTCGACCTCGATCACCCGGCTCTTTTCGACGAGCCGCGCCGCCTTGCCGTGATGGCCGGAAAGGCGGACGAAATCCTTGGAGGTGGTGACGATCAGGAGACCTTGACGTTCAGCGGTCGTCAGGATGTCGTCGATCTCCTCCTCGGTCAGGTGCTCGTGATCACCGAAGCTCTTGGCGACCACGATCTCGGCGCCGCGCGATTCAACCGTGCGGAAGAATTTGGCGGGATCGGCAATGCCTGCAAAGGCGAGCACCTTAGTGCCGGTAAGCGTATTGTCGCCGCGAACTTTCAGCGATGCGGTGAAATAGGGCTTTGCCGCGCGTGCCGCCATGCGGACGATCCTGTCGGCGGCGTTGCCGCCACCGACCTTCAGCAAAGCGGTCGCAGAACGCAGCTGCTGGCGGATCGGCGCGCGGACCGGGCCACCCGGAACGATATGGCCGTTGCCGAGGCCGCGCGTCGCGTCGATGACGAGCAGGGCATAGTCGATCGCCAGCCGGGCACTCTGGAAACCGTCATCCATGATGATGAGATCGGCGCCCTCTGCCACCAGGCGCTGAGCCCCTTCGACGCGCCGGCGGGAAATCACCGTCAGCGCTTCCCGGGCAAGCAGCAAGGGCTCGTCGCCGACGGCAATCGCGCGGTGATGATCGGGTTCGACGACGGTGGTCACATCGAGCGAGCCGCCGTAACCCCTGCTGAGAAAGCCGGGCTTCAGCCCTTTCGCCTTGGCGGCGCGGGCAATCGTCAGCGCCGTCGGCGTCTTGCCGGCGCCGCCGACGGTGAAATTGCCGACGCAGATAACCGGGATGGGAACGGAAGCGCGGCGTGCATGGGCCATGCGGTGGCCGGCGATACGGCCATAGAGAAAAGAAAGCGGCAGCAGCAGCCAGGCCCGCCAATCGGCTTTCCTCCACCAGAACGGTGGCGCTTCAGATATCATCTTGCCGTCCCGCTCCCCTGTCCGGCTTGTTCTCACGCAATCCCTTGGGAAAGTCGCTGCGCGCTTTTCCCGGCAAAACCGCCGTGCACTTTTGCTGGAATTGCTTTAGCCACAGCCAGTCCCCTGCTTTTCGACCGGCCCGGATTGAGAAGCCAAAACCTGAAAAAATGCAAGCCCTTACCCGTCAGGCCGGCTGCAGGTCCGGCAGCAGGGTCTCGATGGCGGTGATATCGTCGAGCACGTGATCGGCCGCGGCGGCAAGCGTCTCCCGCGAACCGGTGCCGGTCAGCACCGCGATCCTCAGGCCGGTGCCGGCATTCAGACCCATGTGCAGATCGTGATTGTTGTCGCCGACCATGGCGACCTCTTCAGGCGAAAGACCGGTCGCGGCGCAGAAGCCGAGCACCATGCCCGGCTCCGGCTTGACGCCGAAACCGCTGTCGTAGCCAGCGATGTAATCGATATAGCCGGCGAAACCGAAACGTTCCGCCGTCTGGCGGATCGACCGTTCATTGTCGCTGGAGGCAACGCCGAGCTTGAAGCCGCGCCGATGCAGCCGGGCGAAGAAGCCGGCAAGGTCGGTCACTGGCACAGAAAATTCGGCAGCGCTGGAAAAGAGTTCGTCGAGGCGGACCGTCAACTCGCCGACATCGACCATCGAACCCGCGGCAACCAGACCCTCGGCGATCTGGCGGGTATTGCCGGCGGCAAGCAGGCTGTCGGGAACGATATGGCCGGTCACCGGATCCATGCCGCAGGCCGAAAGCAGCCGGTCGGCGAGAAGCTGATCCCCTTGGGCTGCGATGCGGGCAAGCTCGCGATTGACCGGCAGCCAGCTCTCGTCATAGTCGAGCAGCGTGCCGTCCTTGTCGAAGAGGATGCCTTTGATAGGGGACGCTGCCGACATCTCAGCTCCTTAGACCTGGGCCACGGCCTTGGGCAGCAGCCGCGCCTTCACCGTCAGCGGATTGATATAGGGTTCCAGGCCCTTCACCGTCGCTGTCAGCGCGCCGCGCATTTCGTGCACGGCGGTGATGCCGGCCTCGATCATATTGCGGCGGGCGTCGTCGTTGATCAGCAGATAATGCACGCCCTTGGCCAGCATTTCGGTATCGCGCACCATGCGGGCGCTGCCGCTGCGAGCAAGCTTCTGATAGGCATCGCGGAAATTCTGCACATGGCCGCCGGAGAGAATGGCGCAGCCGAGCATGGCAGGCTCCAGCGGGTTCTGGCCGCCTTCGGCAAAGAGCGAGCGGCCGACGAAGGCGATTTCCGTCAGGCGCAGATAGAGGCCCATTTCGCCGATCGTATCGCCGAGGAAGATATCGACATCGGCGGACAAGACATCGTCGCGGGTGCGGCGGGCGACCTTCAGCCCCTGCTTGACGAGCGCCGCCTCGATCTCATCGCTGCGCTCGGGATGGCGCGGCACGATGATGGTCAATTGATGGTCGCGCTCCCTGAGCGCCCGATGAACGATGGCGGCGGCATTCTCCTCGCCGTCGAAGGTCGAGATCGCCGCCCAGGTCTTGCGATCGCCGATCTGCTTCTTATAGCGGGCGAAGACAGCGCTGTCATAAGGCGGCGCGTCGGTATCGACCTTCAGATTGCCCGAGGTGATGACGGGCACAGCGCCGAGATCGCGGAAACGTTCGGCATCGACATCCGACTGGGCGATGACGAGGGCAAGATTCTCGAACAAGGCTTCGGCGATCGCCGGGCGGCGGCGCCAGCGGGCAAAGGAGCGGTCCGACATGCGGGCGTTGATCAGGATCTGCGGAATGCGGCGGCGGCCGAGCTCCAGCACCGTTGCCGGCCAGATCTCGGATTCGGCGATGATGGCGCAATCGGGCTGCCAGTAATCGAGGAAGCGGCTGACGGAAGGCTTCAGGTCGAGTGGCACATATTGATGAATTGCTTCCTGGCCGAGACGCTCGGCGGCGAGCTTGGCCGACGTGATGGTGCCGGTCGTCAGGATGACATGGATGTCGCGGCGGCGGATTTCGCGGATCAGCGGGATGACGGCGTTGGTTTCACCGACGCTTGCGGCATGGAACCAGATGAGCGGGCCCTGCGGCCGGTTGGCGCTCGGATAGCCGAAACGCTCCAGGCGGCGGGCCCGGTCTTCCTTGCCCTTGGCCGTGCGGTAGGTGATATAGAGGCCGACGACTGGAGAGGCCACGGTTCCCGCCAGACGGTATGCGCTCAGACCGAACCGCGCCATCCGGGAACTCATCGCGCCAGCCTCCGATCAAAACCGATCGACATCAAACCCATTCCCTAATTATCGTTGCGGCCGCAATGGCCGATTAATTTGTTCAGAATGCGTCAAACAATCCGGATCGACGGGCGCGCCCGATGCAGCAAAGCCCGCTCGACGAGCGGCCGGCCGGCCGGCAGCACTTGCTAAGCTCAGCCCTTGGGCTTTTCCTGCGGATCGAGCAAACGATGCATGTGGACGATGAAGTAGCGCATATGCGCATTGTCGACCGTCTGCTGCGCCTTCGACTTCCAGGCCGTCAGCGCCGTGGCGTAATCCGGGAAAATACCGACGATATCGAGACCCTGCAGATCACGGAACTGAACGTCATCGAGGCTTTCCAGTTCGCCGCCAAAAACGAGATGCAGAAGCTGCTTCTTGTCACCGGAGTCAGTCATTTTTTGTTCTCTTTCTGCCTATTCTCCTCCGCCACCCATCTGCGGGATTTTGACGGAAACGTCAACTGTCTCGTCGTCCCGCAAAGGCCGTGAGGAATTCCTCAAGGCGAGGCGTTGGCGCCGCACAGAGGACCTTGTGGGTGACTTCGGCGCGATTGTAGACGATCGGTTGGCCTTCGATGTCGACGAGGCCGCCGCCGGCGCAGACAAGGATCAGATCGGCAGCGGCAAGGTCCCAATCATGTGAATTGCCCTTGACGAAGGTGCCTTCGAGACGGCCGTCCGCTACCATGGCGATGCGATAGGCGAGCGAGGGAATGTATTTCTCGCGCGTCACCCGGTCGCGGAACTCCGGTGGAAAGGTCTTCAGCAGGTCGTCGCCGATCGCAAGGCGGCTCATCTCTTCCGGTCCGGCCGCCGAAACGGTGAAGGGGACGCCGTTCTTCAGCGCCACGCCGCCCTCGACCGCCTCATAGAGCTCCTCGAGCGCCGGGGCATAGAGCACGCCGGCGACCGGCCGGCCGCGATGAACCACCGCGACGCTGACACACCAGACCTTCTGCCCGCCGAGGAAGGCGCGCGTGCCGTCGATCGGATCGATGATGAACAGCGTCTCGCATGAGAGACGGTCGGCATCGTCGTCGGTTTCTTCCGACAGCCAGCCATAATCCGGCCGGGCCTTGCGCAGGATGGTCTCGAGCGTCTTGTTGGCGGCGAAATCGGCGGCGCTGACGGGCGAACGGTCCTCGTTCTTCCACCAGACCTCAGGCGACTGGTTGAAGAAGCCGAAAGCGACGGCACCCGCCTCTTTCGCGGCATCGACGATCAGCGTGAGATCGCTCTGCCACCGGGCTTTCTCCATGTCGCTCATCAGATCAATCCATTTCTCAAGGACAGTTGGAGCATGATGTCGTCCGCAAACCGCTCACACTTTTCGGCATCATGCTCTAAAGCGTGTCGCGATCTTTCAGATTCGCTTGCCACGCTTTAGGTCTTTGTTTTTCCGCATGTCTTTATCGCAAAACCGCTGCACACTTTTGCGAGACCTGCTCTAGCGCCCTGCAAGCGTCATGCCTTCGATGGCGAAGGTGGGGGCCGCGACGCCGAACTTCCGGTCGATGTCGTTTGCCAGCGTCAGGCGCATGAACATCTCCTTGAGGTTCGAGGCGATCGTCACCTCGGAGACCGGGAAAGTGAGTTCGCCGTTCTCGATCCAGAAGCCGGTGGCGCCGCGGCTGTATTCGCCGGTGATCATGTTGACGCCGTGGCCGATCAATTCGGTGACATAAAAACCGTTGCCGACGCTGCGGATCAAATCCTCCGGCGAGATCTCGCCGGGTTCCAGCGCGAGGTTGGTGGAGGAAGGCGAGACGGCGGTGCCGCCGCGCACGCCGCGGCCGTTGGTTTCGAGGCCGAGCTCGCGCGCGGTCGAGGTCGAGAGGAACCAGTGCTTCAAAACACCATCCTCGATCATCACCAGCCGCTCGCCGGACACGCCCTCGCCGTCGAAGGGCCGCGAGGAAGGGCCGCGCACGATCAGCGGATCGTCGGTGATCGACAGGCCTGACTTCAGGATCTGCTGACCCATCTTGTCGCGCAGGAAGCTGGACTTGCGGGCGACGGCAGCACCATTGATCGCACCGGCGATATGGCCGACGAAGCCGCGGGCGACACGCGGATCGAAGATGACGGTGATGTCCTTGCCGGTCGGCACCTGGCGCGGATTGACGCGCTTGATCACCCGTTCGCCGGCGCGACGGCCGATTTCAGCGGGATCGTCGAGCTCGGCATAATAGAGACGGCTGTCATAATCATAGTCGCGCTCCATGCCGGTGCCTTCGCCGGCAATCACGCTGACGGAATGGCCGAAACGGGAGGCCATGTAACTGCCTTCGAAACCGTGCGAGGTGGCAAGAACGAGGCCGCCCATGCCGGCCGACGCGCCGGCGCCGGAAGAATTGGTGACACCCTTGACCGCAAGTGCTGCTGCTTCAGCGGCAAGACCCGCCTCGCGCAGCATCTCGGAGGATACCTCGGTGGTATCGAGCAATTGCAGGTCGGGATAGGATCTCGAAAGGCTCGCCTCATCCGCCAGGCAGGCGAAGGGGTCTTCCGGAGAAACCTTGGCCATGGCGACGGCGCGTTCGGCCAGCGCCTGAAGATCGAAGCCCGGATTGGCCGAAACGCTGGCGACACGCTTGCCGATGAAGACACGCAGCGAGAAATCGTCGCTTTCGGAGGATTCCGTGCCCTCGACCTTGCCGAGGCGGACGCTGACCGATTGCGAGCGCGACCGGACGACGACGGCGTCGGCGGCATCGGCCCCTGCCTTCCTTGCCAGATCGATCAATTGACTTGCGCGGGAAAGAAGTGTCGAGGAATCAATTTCAGAGGACATGATTTGGCCTTTCCTTCGGCTTCCATTTATTGTGCACTCTCCCAAGCATCAAGGCCGCCGTCACCGATTCTTTATCCGGGCTGCCTGCTTGCTCCCCGCCGTCGAAAGAAATTGTCAGCATGTCAGCGCCCAATGCCTTTTTTTCCGAAACGATCCTGCTGCTTGGCGGGGCGGTGGTCGCCGCGCCGATCTTCAAGAAACTCGGGCTCGGCACGGTGCTCGGCTATCTCGCCGCCGGCATCGTCATCGGCCCGGTCTTCCACGGCATCACCGATGGCGAACAGATCCTCGCCGTCGCCGAACTCGGCGTCGTCTTCCTGCTGTTTATCATCGGACTGGAGTTGAAACCCACCCGCCTCTGGCAGATGCGGCGCGACATCTTCGGCCTCGGCGCGGCGCAGGTGGTGCTGACGGGGCTAGCGCTGACCGCGCTTGCCTGGTTTTCCCAGGTTCTCGACTGGCGCGGCAGCATCGTCGCCGGATTTGGCCTGGCGCTGTCTTCGACCGCCTTCGCCATGCAGATCCTCGAGGGCGACGGCGACGTCAATACGCGATACGGGCAACGCTCCTTTTCGATGCTGCTGTTCCAGGACCTGGCGATCGTGCCGCTGCTGGCGCTGATCACCATCCTCGACGGCGGCGATAAGGGCAGCAACGCGCCACTGTTCGATTTCGCTATCGCCGTCGGCGCGGTTGCGGCGATGATCGTCATGGGACGTTACCTGCTGACGCCGCTTTTCCAGATCATCGCCCGGACCGGCGCGCGCGAAGCAATGATCGCGGCTGCCCTCTTCGTCGTCATGGGATCGGCGAGCTTGATGCAGCTAGCTGGGCTTTCGATGGCGATGGGCGCCTTCCTATCCGGCGTGATGCTTGCTGAATCCTCCTACCGGCACGAGCTGGAGGCGGATATCGAGCCGTTCCGCGGCGTGCTGCTCGCCATCTTCTTCATCGCCGTCGGCCTGTCGCTGGAGCTCGACGTTCTCGCCGACAACGCGCTCTTCGTCATCGTCGCCGTGCCGATCGTCATGGCCGTCAAGGCGATCGTCATCTACGGCATCTGCCGGATCTCCGGCTCTTCGCATGACGATGCGATCCGCATCGCCTTCCTGCTGCCGCAGGGCGGTGAATTCGGCTTCGTGCTGTTCACCACGGCGGGGGCGGCCGGGCTGATGTCGACGAGCACGGCCTCGCTGCTGGTCGCGATCGTCACGCTGTCCATGGCGCTGACGCCGATCGGGTCGGCCCTTTCGAAGCGGCTGCTCAACGGCGACGAACAGGAGGAGCTGGACGAGGATTTCGAGGGAGCCGGCGCCGACGTGCTGATGGTCGGCTTCTCGCGTTTCGGCCAGATCGCCGCCCAGATCCTGCTTGCCGGCGGGCGCAGCGTCACCGTCATCGATTTTTCCGCCGACCGCATCCGTCAGGCCTCCTCCTTCGGCTTCCGCATCTATTTCGGCGACGGCGCCCGCAAGGACGTGTTGCGCTCGGCCGGCATCGACCGGGCAAAGATCGTGCTCGTCTGCACGCAGAAGAAGGAAATCACCGACAAGGTGGTGGAGCTGGTGCAGGCCGACTATCCCCACACCCGGCTCTATGTGCGCTCCTACGACCGCATCCATTCGATCGAACTGCGCAACAAGGGCGTCGACTACGAGCTGCGCGAAACGCTGGAATCCGGCCTTCTCTTCGGACGGCGAACGCTGGAGGCGCTCGGCGTTTCCGAGGTCGACGCCTACGAAATCGGCGAGGATATCCGCAAGCGCGACGAGGCGCGCCTGGTGCTGCAGGTGTCGGAAGGGCTGCAGGCCGGGCGCGACATGCTGTTTTCCCACCCTGTTCGCCCCGAACCGCTGGTCAAGCCGAAGCGTGCTGCCGATCCTTTCGAGGACGATCCGCTGGCCGGGACCGCGGATGCGACGGCGGATGCCTGATCGCCCCGACTTGCTTGCAAAATTGACGCATTGAATATCAGGGAGGCGGCGTTTATCAAACGTCCGATCGGAGCGATCCAAGAGGGAAACTTGATCAGACGGGCGGCACAGATCGAACAATGGGCGCTGCGCATCCTGTGCGCGGTCGCACTGGTGTTCGTCGGCTTCGCCCATCAGCTTCCCGCCGCAGCGGCTGGCGAATTCGATCCGGCTGAACTCGCCCAATATGTGCTTCCGGACGGGACGCTGCCGACACTTTGCGTTACCACGACGGACAAATCCGGTCAGAGCCAGCACGACAAGTCGCATTCGCACGGTTGCGAAGCCTGCCGGATCAGCACCGCCATTCTCCTGCCGGCGCCGGCGGACATCTCCGGTGCTGCCATACCCTTTGCGGCTGCGGTTGAACTGCCGATCCGGACCGAGGCCTTCCATCGCCAGCTTTTCCCGCCCAATACCGGTCCTCGGGCTCCTCCTTCCGATCCGATCCTTACCTGAACTTCGCGTTGCGGCAGGCGCCGTGACGCGCCTTTCAACGCCGGCCGACCTGCATGCGTGCCGTCGGTTGTGGATACGGATCCATTCTCATGTCGACTATTACTGCTGCCGAACCGGCAGAGGACGCCGCAAACGGCGTTTCGCTCTACCGTGCCATCTGGCGTTGGCATTTCTTTGCCGGGCTTCTCGTCATACCCTTCCTGCTCAATCTGGCCGTCACCGGATCGCTCTATCTCTTCAAGGACGAGATCAACAGCACCTTCTTCGGCTACCGCTACAGTGTCCAGCCGGCTGGCGAAACGCTGTCGCCGGAGCGGATCGCAGAGATCGCCGCCTCCTCCGTGCCGGGCTCAACCGTCACATCCTACAAAGACCCGGTCCTGCCCGAGCGATCGGCCATCGTCACCCTCGCCAGCGATGCCGGCTCGATGCTGGTCTTCGTCAACCCCTATGACGGCAAGGTGCTCGATGTGGTCGGATCGACCGACGAGTTCAATTATGTCGTCAAGCGCATCCATAGCCTCGCCTATTTCGGCACCCTGACGAACCGGCTGATCGAAATTGCCGGCGGCTTTGCCATGGTGCTCGTCGTCACCGGCATCTATCTCTGGTGGCCGCGACGCCAGACGGGCGGCGTCGTCAGCGTGCGGGGAACGCCCGGCCGCCGCGTTTTCTGGCGCGACCTGCATGCGGTGACCGGAGCCTTCGCCGGTGTCCTGATCTTCTTCCTTGCGATGTCAGGCATGCCATGGTCGGGCTATTGGGGGGCGAACGCCAATGCCTGGCTGACCGAACATGGCCTTGGCTATCCGGTCCAGCTCTGGGACGACGTGCCGAAGTCGCAAAAAGTCACCGAGGATATCCTTCCGAACAGCGGCTGGATCGTCGAGAAGGCGCCCGTTCCGCTTTCCGATATCGCCGCAGCGCAATCAGCCAGGCCAATCGGCCTCGATAAAGCCGTGGAGATCGCCAAACGGCTGGGCATGGCGCCGGGCTTCGACGTGGCGATCCCCTCCGACGAGACGGGTGTCTATACCGCCTCGCTCTTTCCCGACGATCTTGCCGACGAACGCACGCTCCATATCGACCAGTATTCCGGCAAACCGCTGATCGATATCGGCTTCGATCAATATCCGTTCCTCGGCAAAGCGATCGAATGGGGCATCAATGTCCACCAGGGACAGGAATGGGGGCGTTTCAACCAGTTGCTGATGCTCGCAACATGCCTTGCAATTGTGCTCAGCTGCGTGACCGCTATCGTCATGTGGTGGAAACGGCGCCCGATCGGCCGCCTCGGTGTGCCACCCATGCCGCCGAAGCCTTCGATCTATTACGGCCTGTGGGTGATTGTCGGGATCTTCGCGGTCACCTTCCCGATGAGCGGGCTCGCGATTGTCGCCATGATCGCCTTCGACCAGATCGTCGTGCGGTTCGTACCGTTGCTGAAACGTGTTCTCGCTTGAGGAAGGCCATCAGATGAAGAAGATCATCGCTATTGTTGGCGGCGTGCTGCTTGCATCCATGGCATCTGCGGACGACGATCCGCAACAGGCGATCCCGGCAAGGCTGAAGGTGATGTTCGAAAGGCCAGACAAGCCGCTCGATATCGCCCCGGTCGTCGTTCAGGCCGATTGGGCGATCGTCGGCTGGCGGCAGGATGGACGCGGCGGACGAGCCCTGATGAAGAAGTCGCATCACGGCTGGAGCATCTATCTCTGCAGCGGCGACAGCCTCAAGGATACCGCAATGCTGGAGACGATCGGGCTTTCCGCACATGAGGCCGCCGGGCTGGCTGCGAAACTGGAAGATGCCGAGGCCGGCCTCGATTCTTCGGCGCTTGCGCTGTTCTCAAGCTTCGAGGGCACGGTGATGATGAACGAGGCTGCAAACGGTGCGGGTCACGCCGGCCATGAGGGCCATGCCCAATGAAGCAAAGAAACAGCTAGAGCATGTCGCGCAAAAGTGTGCGGCGGTTTTGCGATAACGACATGCGCAAAAACAAAGCCTAAAGCGCGAAGAGCGAAGAGCGAATCTGAAAGATCGCGACGCGATTTAGCGCTTCAGCCGAGCCTCGATTTCCCGGTCAAGGGCGAATTTCAGGTCGTCCTTGACGCCGACGGACATGGCGAGGACTTCGCGAGCCTTGAGGAAATCCATGACGCCGGTGCGCCCGACCGTCGGGCGCAGGAAGATGTGCGGCGGGCGAAGCCTCAGCTTCAGCGAGATCGCCGTCTGCATCATCAGCTGGCCGGAACCGAAGATGCTCTCCATACGGTTCGGAATATGGGTGCCGTCGCCTTCCGGCGCGCCGACGACATCGATGCCGACGACGATGTCGGCAAGATCCATCAGGCATTCATAGGGCACGGGATTGCTGATGCCGCCGTCGATCATCACGCGGTCGCGCAGGCGCACCGGCATGAAGACGGCGGGGATGGCGGAAGAAGCCGCGAGTGCGGGAAACAGCTCGCCCTGCTCGATGATGACTTCGCACTGCCCGTAATAATCGGTGGTGATCACCTTCATCGGGACCAGCAGATCTTCGAAGCGGGCCGGCAGCTCGGACGGCAGGAAGGCCTTGAGGATCCGCTCCAGATTGAACTGGCCGATGCGGATACCCTTGGCCACCGCATCGCGCACCGTCGCCGGCCTCAGGCCCCAGATGCGGGCGACGACGGCCGTCTTGTTGCCGACGGTCGTCAGCGCATGTTCGCGGATTTCGGCGCCTGACATGCCGGCCGCCATGCCGGCCGCCATGATCGCGCCGATCGACGAGCCTGATACCGCCACCGGGCGGATGCCGAGTTCATCGAGCGTCTCGATGACATGGATATGGGCAAGTCCGCGCGCACCGCCGCCGCCAAAAGCGACGGCGACCGTCGGCACATCGCTGATCGCAGGCAATTTCGGGCTGATGATCTCTGCCTGCTGCACGCCCGCCCCCGCTTATTGCGGCTGATATCGGAAGAAATGCACCCTCGTATCGCCAAAGATGCGGCTTTCGAGGAAGACATAGGAAGGATGGACGGAAACGACAATATCGGCGCGTTCTTCGAGCACCGCGATTGCGCCTGGCCGCAGCCAGCCGCCCTCGGCCGCCGCCGCCATCGCCTTCTCACCGAGACCCTTGCCATAGGGTGGGTCGGCAAAGATCACGTCGAAGGGGTCGAGATTGCCGACGCTGCCGAGATCGGTCGCATCCCGGCGCAGGATCCGCGTGCGGCCATGCAGGCCGAGCGCATCGATGTTCTCCCAGAGCAGCGCCCTGCCCTCAACGCTGTTTTCGACGAAGAGCGCATGGCGACAGCCGCGTGAAACCGCTTCGAGGCCGACGGCGCCGGTTCCGGCAAAGAGGTCGAGAATCCGGGTGCCGTCGACGCATTCCGGATAGGCATGGCTCAATATATTGAACAGGCTCTCGCGCGTCCGGTCGGCAGTCGGCCGGATCTCGTTGGATTTTGGCACGGCGAGAGGCCGTCCGCGAAACTCACCGCCGACGATCCGCACCGCGCGTCATTCCTTTTCCTTTAGCACCACCTCTGGACGGCCCGCCCGCAGGCCTGTCGCCGCCCGGCCTGTCCCCGCCCGGCTTGGCGCCTTTCGGCTTGCCGGAAAAACTCTTGACCCCGCCAGGCTTGGCCCCACCCGGCTTGGCCGCAAAGCCCTTGCCGCGCGGCCTGTCATCGGAAGGCCTGTCACCCGAGGGCTTGTCGCCGAACGATCTTTCGCCGCGCGGACGCTCGGAGCGGCCCTCGCCGGCAAAGCTTCTGGCTGCCCGCGGACGCTCATCACCGTCCTCGCGCGGCCTGCGATCCCCACGCGGCTTATCGCCGAAGGGCCGGTCTCCACGCGAAGGACGATCACCGGAGGGGCGGTCGCCGCGCGGACGCTCCGAGCGGCCCTCACCGGCGGAGGTTCTGGCGGCACGAGGACGCTCGTCGCCATCCGCACGCGGCTTGCGATCACCGCGCGGCTTGTCGCCGAAGGGCCGATCCCCGCGCGAGGGACGATCACCGAACGGCCGGTCGCCGCGCGGACGCTCAGAACGGGCATCACCTGCGGAGCTTCTCGCGGCACGAGGACGCTCGTCGCCATCCGCACGCGGCTTGCGATCACCGCGCGGCTTGTCGCCGAAGGGCCGATCCCCACGCGAGGGACGATCACCGAACGGCCGGTCGCCGCGCGCCGGGCGGTCGCCAGAACCGCGGTCTTCGCGGGCGGGTCGATCCCCGAAGGAACGCTTACGACCGAAGCCTTCGCCCTCATCCTTGCCGCGGGGCTGCTCGCTCGAGCGGATCCATTCGCCATCCTCTTCGCGCACACGGTTCACCTGCGTGCGCGGGCGATCCTCGATGCGATCATTCTTTGCCGGCGCCTGCTCGCCGCGCCGGCGCGCAGTCTGCGCATTCTTGGCGGCTTTCGCCGCTGCCTTTTCGCCGAGCGGCCGGGCGCCCGGCGCCATCCAGACATTGGCGCTGCGGCGCTGGCCGAGCGGCTGGGGGCGCTTTGGCCTTTCATCGTCCCGGCGCCCGCCATCGCGGCGGTCGTCCTCTTTGCGCGCGCCACCGTGGCGGTCATCGCGCTTGGTGTCGAGACGGCTCAGCGCGCGTTCGCGCTTGTCCTCGTCACGGCGCGGACGCTCGCGCTTTTCCGGTGCTGCGGGCTCTGCCTCTTCCTCGGCAGCGACCGCCGCCGCATTGTAGATCGGCGCGTCGAAATTCGCCTTGGCTTCTTCGATGAGGCGCGGGCCGAGCTGGTCGCGCAGTGTGCGGCCGCGCACTTCGACGACATGGCCTTCCGGCAGGTCGCCAAGCTGGAACGGGCCATAGGAAATGCGGATCAGGCGATTGACGTCGAGGCCGAGCGCGCCGAGCACGTTCTTGATTTCGCGGTTCTTGCCTTCGCGAAGACCCATGGTGATCCAGACGTTCGAGCCTTGGGTGCGGTCGAGCGTCGCCTCGATCGAGCCGTAGAGCACGCCGTCGACGGCAATGCCGTCCTTCAGCTTGTCGAGCGCGTCCTGATCGATCTCGCCATGGGCGCGGACGCGGTAGCGCCGCAGCCAGCCGGTGGCCGGCAGCTCGAGCGCGCGGGCGAGACCGCCGTCATTGGTCAAGAGCAGCAGGCCTTCGGTGTTGATATCGAGGCGGCCGATCGACATGACGCGCGGCAATTCTTCCGGCAGGTTGTCGAAGACGGTCGAGCGGCCTTCCGGATCGGCATTGGTGGTCACCAGGCCGGTGGGCTTATGATAGAGCCACAGCCTGGTGCGCTCGATGCCGCGGATCGGCACGCCGTCGACTTCGATGCGATCGGCGAGCGTGACGTTGACGACGGGGGTTTCGAGAACCCTGCCGTTCAGCGTCACACGGCCTTCCATGATCATGCGTTCGATGTCACGGCGGGAGGCGACGCCGGCGCGCGCCATCACCTTGGAAATGCGTTCGGCCTTGGCGTCACCATCGGTTTCAGCGGCGATTGCGCGTGCGACCGCAGGCTTTGCCGGCTTGTCGCCGTCCGCCTTCGGGCCGGCTTTCGACCTGATATCCCGTGAAAGGGGCTTTGCGCCCGGGCGTTTTGGCTTGTCTTTGGGTGTCATTTGTTGTTTGCCTGCCTTTTGGGCCTGTCTATCAGGTCACGCATCTGCGGTTAAGTGGAAATTCTTGCGATCGTGAAGACAAATCGTTTCATGGAGATGGCGCTCGAAGAAGCGCGTGCCGCCGGAGAACGCGGCGAGGTGCCGATCGGCGCCGTCGTCGTTGTCGACGATATTGCCGTTTCACGCTCGGGAAACCGCACGCGCGAGCTCAAAGACGTGACCGCGCATGCCGAAATCGCCGCGATCCGGCTCGCCGGCGAAGCGCTCGGACAGGAACGTCTTACCGGCGCCGATCTCTACGTGACGCTGGAGCCTTGCACCATGTGCGCAGCAGCCATCTCGTTTGCGCGTATCCGCAGGCTCTACTACGGCGCCGAGGACCCGAAGGGCGGCGCCGTCGACAATGGCGTGCGATTTTATGGGCAGCCGACCTGTCACCACGCCCCGGAGGTCTATTCCGGCTTCAACGAGGTCCAATCGGCCGATCTGCTGCGAAAGTTCTTTTCACAAAGGAGAGAGGCGCCGTAATCCCAGCGCCGGTGCGCGGCGCCGTCATCCTTGGCGGCGCGCCGATAAAGCTATTGCAGGAGGTTCCACCACTGCTTGCCGGTGTTGGCGACAGCTGCATCCTTCTTACGCTTCTTCTGCTTCTTGAGCTCGGGCTCGCCGACATCATCGAGCTTTGCCGGATCGTCGACAGTGCGGTAGCCGGGCGGCGGATCGGATATATAGCGGCGCTGATCGACATAGGAGCCCTTCTGCAGGGCACGGGCTTCACGATAGGCCTTGGTCTGGGCTTCCGTCGTGCGCCGGCCGCCTTCGATCGCAGAGCTGGCGAGCGGCGAGCGGTAATTCGGATTGTCCGAATTCTCGTCGGCTTCCGAAACGAGACGGGCGCGGGTCTCCTCCGGCGATTCTAGCCATTGCGGATTGTCCTTGTTGGCGACCGTCTGCTGCGGCGCAACGAGGGTCTCCTTCTGCGCCTGTGCCGGCAGAACCAGCGTCGGCCGCGGCGTGTACTTGACGCCCTTGTTCTTCGGGTCCGGGCCGGTCAAAGACACGGACTGGCCGAGATCGTCGGTCAACTGTTCCACGGCGGTCTTGTCGGTGCCGTAGGTCGGGCTGCTGGCACAACCGGACACCAGGGAGCATCCCGCCACTACAACAGACAGGCAGGCGCCCATACGGAACCAATGCGTTGCTAACATGAAAACCCTTCCAGCCCTGCCGGTGCAATCATCGCCCAACCGGACAACCGTCCCCCTGACGCAAAAATCCGGCCATTTTCAGGCAGCTTTTACCGGATGAACCGCGAAAACGCAATTCATCCGGCAATATTCTTCACTTGAGCGTGGCAAGCTCGCGAAGGGCAGCAGCGTCGCGGGCCGAAACATCAGGATATTCGGGATCGGAACCGACATCCCTGGTGATACGCCAGGAGCGAGCGCATTTCTCACCCTCTGCAAGCTTCGGCACGACGCTGACCTGAGGCACGTCGGCAAGGCGGAAGGCATCCACTGGTCCTTCGCCGGCCTTGATCTCGATTGCCGAGGTGATGCAGACCTCGGTGAAGTCCTGGCCTTCGATCGCCTGCAGCAATTCAGGATCGGCGATGTGGACGACAGGAGCCGCCTCCAGCGAGGAGCCGATGCGCTTGTCCTTGCGCTCGATTTCCAGAGCGCCGGTCACAACCGAACGCACGGCGCGGATCTTCTTCCACTTCTCGGCCAAGGCATCGTTGCGCCATTCCTTTGCAACCGGAGCAAACTGCTCAAGATGCACAGAAACGGCGGACGGGTTGCGCGACAGCCAGGCCTCCTCGGTGGTGAAGGGCAGCATCGGGGCGAGCCAGGTCACCATGCAATCGAAGATCTGACGGATGACGTGCAGGCTGGCGCGCCGGCGCAGGCTCGACGGCGCATCGCAATAGAGCGCATCCTTGCGGACATCGAAATAGAAGGCCGAAAGCTCGACATTGGCGAAATCGATCAGCGCCCGGGCGATCTTCTTAAAGTCGAAGGCATCGTAGTTCTCGCGCACCAGCTCGTCGAGCTCGGCAAGCCGGTGCAGCATCAGCTGCTCCAGCTCCGGCAGATCGGCAAGCGCGATCTCCTCGCCCTTGTCGTGGGCGAGCGTGCCGAGCATCCAGCGGATGGTGTTGCGCAGCTTGCGATAGGCGTCGACATTGGTCTGGATGATCGTCTTGCCGACGCGCAGGTCGTCGGCATAATCCGAGGTCATCACCCAAAGGCGCAGAATATCGGCGCCGGCATCCTTCATCACTTCCTGCGGTGCTGTGACGTTGCCCTTCGACTTCGACATCTTCTCGCCCTTCTCGTCCATGGTGAAACCATGGGTGAGGACGGCGTTGTAAGGCGCACGGCCGCGGGTGGCCGCCGATTCCAGCAGCGACGAATGGAACCAGCCGCGATGCTGGTCGGAACCTTCGAGATAAAGGTCGGCCGGCCACTTCAGGTCCGGGCGGTCTTCGAGCGTGAAGGTGTGCGTCGAGCCAGAGTCGAACCAGACGTCGAGGATATCCATGACTTGGGTCCAGCGGGAATGGTCGTGGTCGTTGCCGAGGAAACGCTCCTTGGCGCCTTCGGCAAACCAGGCGTCGGCGCCCTCATCTTCGAAGGCTTCGAGGATGCGGGCATTGACGGCTTCGTCGACCAGAACCTCGCCCTCATCGTCAGCAAAGACGGCGATCGGCACGCCCCATGCCCTTTGACGGGAAAGAACCCAGTCCGGGCGGCCTTCGATCATGGCGCGCAGGCGGTTTTGGCCGGCGGCGGGCACGAAGCGCGTATCGTCGATCGCACTGAGCGCGCGCGAACGCAGCGTCGTGCCGTCGGCAAGGGTCTTGTCCATATAGACGAACCATTGCGGCGTGTTGCGGAAGATGACCGGCTTCTTCGAGCGCCAGGAATGCGGATACTGGTGCTTCAGCCGGCCGCGGGCAAAGAGCGCGCCGCGGGCGATCAGCTCCCTGATGACACGGTCGTTGGCATCGCCCTTCTTGCCGTTGTCGTCGATGACGCGGGCACCCTCGAAGCCGGGAGCGTCGGCGGTATAGAAGCCACCGTCGTCGACCGGGAACGGGATCTTGGTGTCGATGCCGCGGGCCTCAAGCGTGCGGACAGCCGACATCCAGGCATCGAAGTCTTCGCGACCGTGGCTGGGTGCGGTGTGCACGAAGCCGGTGCCGGCGTCATCGGTGACGTGATCGCCATCGAGCAACGGCACGAGGAATTCGTAGCCGCCGTCGAGATCTTTGAAGGGATGGGCACAGGTCATCGTTGCGAAGTCGGCCGCAGTGACATCGCTCAAGCGCTTGTACTGCAGCTTTGCCTTGGCGAAGGATTCCTCGGCCAGCTTATCGGCAAAGATCAGCTTTTCGCCCGGACGCGGACCAAAATCGTTCTCTGCGGCCGTCACCTCGTAGAGGCCGTAGGAGATGCGCGGCGAAAAGGAGACCGCGCGGTTGCCGGGGATGGTCCAGGGCGTGGTCGTCCAGATGACCACGAACGCATCCTTGAGCGCAGCCGGACCTTCGACGACGGGGAATTTCACCCAGATCGTATCGCTCTCATAGTCTTGGTATTCGACTTCTGCCTCGGCCAGCGCGGTGCGCTCGACGACCGACCACATGATCGGCTTGGAGCCGCGATAAAGCTGACCGCTTGCGGCGATCTTCAAGAGTTCGCCGGCGATGCGCGATTCCGCGTGGAAGTTCATCGTCGTATAGGGATTGTCGAAGTCGCCCTCGATGCCGAGACGCTTGAACTCTTCCGCCTGGACCTTGATCCAGCCGGCGGCGAATTCACGGCATTCCCGGCGGAATTCGTTGACCGGGACCTCGTCCTTGTTCTTGCCCTTCTCGCGATACTTTTCCTCGATCTTCCATTCGATCGGCAGGCCGTGGCAATCCCAGCCGGGCACGTAATTGGCGTCGTAGCCGCGCATCTGGAACGAACGGTTGATGACGTCCTTGAGGATCTTGTTCAGCGCGTGGCCGATATGGATGTTGCCGTTGGCATAGGGCGGGCCGTCGTGAAGGACGAATTTCTCGCGGCCGGCGGCAGACGCGCGCAGTTTCTTGTAGAGACCCATCTCCTGCCAACGCTTGACGAGTTCCGGCTCCTTCTGCGGCAGGCCGGCGCGCATGGGGAAATCGGTCTCGGGCAAATAGAGGGTCTTCGAATAGTCGATCTTTTCGGCTGTGTCGGTCATGTCTGACAATCGTTTTTTGGCGGCCCAGGAAAGGGCGCAACGGGCGTGAAATAGCTGGTGACGGAAGCGCTCGTATCCAAGCGCCAAAAACCCGGACCTTCCGGCCGCTTAGCGCGCGCGGAAGGCCGGGCCGATAATTCGCATCATCATTGCCAGCCGATATTTCTTCATCGCGCCGGTTCATAGGCGTTTTTGCCGGCAAAAGGAAGAGAAGAATTCGCTGCCCGCAATCGGCTTCAACGGCTGGAATCGCCGGTGCCCGCATCGTTCCGGAAAGCCTATGGCTGGAAAGTCTATGCGGCTTGTGGTATATATCTGACTATCTGACCAGATTTGGATCGAGAGCCAGAGCCATGAAAAAAATCACCAAGCAAAGCTGGAAGCTCGAAGACGCGAAAGCGCGCTTCAGCGAGGTGGTCCGTCGTGCACACAGCGAAGGACCGCAGCGCGTGACTGTTCGCGGCCGGGACAGCGTCGTCGTCATCAGCGCCGAAGAGCTCGACCAACTGACCAAAGCCGAACCGAAAAAGCCTTTCGTCGCCTTCATGGAGAGCCTCGACCTCAAAAAGCTCGACCTCGAGCGAGAAGCAGATTACGGGCGGGATGCAGAGCTGTGATCGGCTGGCTGCTCGATACCAACGTCATTGCCGCGCTGATCAATCCGAACGGTGCACCCTCCGTCAAATCCTGGGCTGCGGCTCAAGACGAGGAGCGGATGTTCATCAGCATCCTCACACTGGCGGAATATGACAAAGGCATCGAAAACCTGCCGGACGACGATCAAAACCGCTATCGTTATGCGGCCTCCCGCGATGCGCTGGAGGAAAGGTTTTCGCAGCGCGTTCTTTCGCTGAGCGACTCAGCCGTCAGGCACTGGGGCGTCATTTCAGGGCAGGTGAAACTCAAGACCGGACATGCGCCGTCGGTTGTCGACACGATGCTCGCAGCAACCGCAATCGAGCACAATCTCTATCTGGTGACGCGAAACGTCAGGGATACGCGCTTCTCCGGCGCGGCGATCTTCGATCCATGGACGAACGATCCCGGTCAGTTTCCGCTGAGCCGGAGATAGCCAAGGCGACCTCAGGAAAAGCAGAGTTTCTGATCAAGTGCGCCGATTGGTTTAACACCCGCAAGCAGCGCCCTCGCCTCTTCCTCATCGCGTTTGATCTGGGCGACCAGCGGATCGAGGCCGTCGAATTTCAGCTCAGGGCGGAGATAGCCGAAGAAGGAGACGGAGCAGAGCTGGCCATAGAGATCGCCGCTGAAATCGAAAAGATAGGTTTCGAGCAGCGGTGCGCCGTTTTCCGTCACCGTCGGGCGGCGGCCGTAGCTTGCGACGGCATCGTGGAGCGTGCCGTCCTGGCGGCGGAAGCGGACGGCGTAGATGCCGGCGGCAAGATCGACCTCCGGCGGCAGGCGCATGTTGGCCGTGGGAAAACCCAGCTGCCGGCCGAGCTTTTCGCCATCGATCACCTCAGCCTCCACCGTATAGCGGTAACCGAGCATGCCGGCGACTTCGCTGACATTGCCCTCCTTCAGGAGCGCGCGGATATGGCTCGAAGAGACGACATCGGCGTTTTCGTCGCGGAAAGCATCGATCAGGGTGACGCCGAAGCCGTAGGTATGGCCGGCATTCATCAGGAAGGCGGGACCGCCCTCGCGGCCGCGGCCGAAATGGAAATCGAAGCCGGTGACGACTTCGGAGGCGCCGAGCCAATCCTTCAGGATCGAGTGGATGAAATCATCGGCCGAGCGCTGCGAGAACTCGTAGTCGAAAGGATATTCGATGACGGCGCTGAAGCCCAGCGTTTCCAGGATACGGGCCTTCAGCGGCGCCGGCGTCAGGCGGAAGACCGGTGTCTGCGGCCGGAAGACCGTGCGCGGATGCGGCTCGAAGGTCAGCACCAACGCGGGGATACCGCGCGCCTTGGAGATCTCGAGCGCCCGGTTCAGCACCGATTGATGGCCTCGGTGCACGCCGTCGAAATTGCCGATGGCAATGACGCCGCCCTTCAGATGGGCGGGTAGGGGTTCCCGGGTTTCATTGCGGTGGAAGACGGTCATCGGCTGGCTTCTCTTCATGCAAGGCGTGTCTCATGCAAGGCGGGGCATCCACCACTTCGGCGCGGCGTTTTCCCGTTCGAGATAGGCGTTGAGGATCGCCTCGTCGGTTTCACCGTTGAGAGTATATTCCTTAGCGTGGATACCGCCGCTGATGTAGAGGAGGTCGAGGCCGTAATTCAAGGCGCCGCGCACATCGGTCGGCATGCCATCGCCGATCGCCAGCACACGCTCGACCGGGAAATCGCCGCTAAGCTCGCGGGCAGCCGCTAGCGTCGCCTCGTAGATCGGCCGGTGCGGCTTGCCGGCGATGCGGGTGCTGCCGCCGAGCTGCTCGTAATAGGCGGCCATGGCGCCGGCGCAGGGGATGATGCGATGGCCACGCTCGACGATGAGGTCGGGATTGGCGCAGATCATCGGCACGTCGCGAGCTTTGAAATCGAGAAGCATATCGGTGTAGTCCTCCGGCTTCTCCGTCTCGTCGTCGAAAAAGCCGGTGCAGACGAGCGATAGCGCTTCGCCGGCCGGCCGGCGCTCGACGCCAATGCCTTCGAGAAGCGCCTTGTCGCGCTCGGGGCCGAGCAGAAAGACGGTCTTCGGCCCCTCTGCGATCAAACCGCGCGTGACGTCGCCCGAGGTGACGATCCTGTCATAGGCGCTGTCGGGAACGCCGATCTGGCGCAACTGCTCGACCACCTGCCAGGAAAGGCGCGGTGAATTGGTGATAAGGACAACGGCGAGGCCGCTTTCGCGTGCCGCTTCAAGGGCTGCGGCCGCCTTCGGGAACGGATCGACGCCGTTGTGAACGACGCCCCAGACATCGCAGAGCACCACATCATAGTGACCTGATATCTCCGAGAAGTTTTCTATCCGCTTGGCCATTCCGATTTCCCGATTTGCTTCAGTCACCGGTGACATTGCAAAGGCGCAAGGCGATGGCAAGGCATTTTCTTCGCTGCCGGACCAATGCGAGGAGCTTGAACGGCGATCCGGCGAAGCGGATGGGCAAAGGGTTTTGATGATTATCGCGAAGCGGCAGATCGCTGACGGCGGACGAGTTCGGCAAAGTTCGGCAGCACCCGGGTTTCGGCCGCAATCTCGTACTATTCTCCAGCCTCTTCACAATTCCGGCACAAAAATTCGTGATTGCTCTCATTGACTCCTCTCGGAGCCATCCCTAAATGCTCGTCGCTAGCACTCACCGCAAGGGAGTGCTAACATCTATCCATGTGGGCCACTCCGGTCCGCGAATGTCATTCGATCGAGGGATTAGACAATGGCAAGCACCAACTTCCGCCCCCTTCACGACCGCGTCGTTGTTCGCCGCGTTGAGTCCGAAGCCAAGACCAAGGGCGGCATCATCATTCCCGATACCGCCAAGGAAAAGCCGCAGGAAGGCGAAATCGTCGCCGTCGGCTCCGGCGCGCGCGATGAGTCCGGCAAGGTCGTCGCACTCGACGTCAAGGCTGGCGACCGCATCCTGTTCGGCAAGTGGTCCGGCACCGAAGTCAAGATCGACGGCGAAGACCTTCTGATCATGAAGGAAGCCGACATCATGGGCATCATCGGCTGATCGGCCGACCTGCTTTCCCGAAATGGCTGACGGGCCTTTTGCCCGAACAACTCGAATTCAGGAGTTAAGAATATGGCATCTAAAGAAATCAAGTTTGGCCGCACCGCGCGCGAAAAGATGCTGCGCGGCGTCGACATTCTCGCCGATGCAGTGAAGGTCACGCTCGGCCCGAAGGGCCGTAACGTCATCATCGACAAGTCCTTCGGCGCGCCGCGCATCACCAAGGACGGCGTTTCGGTCGCCAAGGAAATCGAACTCGAAGACAAGTTCGAAAACATGGGCGCCCAGATGGTCCGCGAAGTTGCTTCGAAGACCAACGACATCGCCGGCGACGGCACCACGACGGCTACCGTTCTTGCCCAGGCGATCGTTCGCGAAGGCAACAAGGCCGTTGCAGCCGGCATGAACCCGATGGACCTGAAGCGCGGCATCGATCTTGCTGTCGCCGACGTCGTGAAGGATCTCCAGGCCAAGGCCAAGAAGATCTCGACTTCGGAAGAAGTTGCACAGGTCGGCACGATTTCGGCCAATGGCGACAAGCAGGTCGGTCTCGACATTGCTGAAGCCATGCAGAAAGTCGGCAACGAAGGCGTCATCACGGTTGAAGAAGCAAAGACCGCCGAAACCGAACTCGAAGTCGTCGAAGGCATGCAGTTCGACCGCGGCTACCTCAGCCCCTACTTCGTGACCAACCCGGAAAAGATGATCGCCGACCTCGAAGACGTCTTCATTCTCCTTCACGAGAAGAAGCTCTCGAACCTGCAGTCGATGCTCCCGGTTCTCGAAGCTGTCGTCCAGACCGGCAAGCCGCTCCTCATCGTCGCTGAAGACGTCGAAGGCGAAGCTCTTGCTACGCTCGTCGTCAACAAGCTGCGCGGCGGCCTGAAGATTGCTGCCGTCAAGGCTCCTGGCTTCGGCGATCGCCGCAAGGCCATGCTCGAAGACATCGCCATCCTGACCGGCGGCACTGTCATCTCCGAAGACCTCGGCATCAAGCTCGAATCCGTCACGCTCGACATGCTCGGCCGTGCCAAGAAGGTTTCGATCTCCAAGGAAAACACGACGATCGTCGACGGTTCGGGCGCCAAGACCGACATCGAAGGCCGTGTTGCCCAGATCAAGGCGCAGATCGAAGAAACCACTTCGGACTACGACCGCGAGAAGCTGCAGGAACGTCTTGCCAAGCTCGCTGGCGGCGTTGCCGTCATCCGCGTCGGCGGCTCGACGGAAGTCGAAGTGAAGGAAAAGAAGGACCGCATCGACGACGCGCTCAACGCGACCCGCGCTGCTGTTCAGGAAGGCATCGTCCCCGGCGGCGGTATCGCTCTGCTCCGCTCCTCCACGAAGATCACCGTCAAGGGTGCAAACGACGACCAGGAAGCCGGCATCAACATCGTTCGCCGCGCCCTGCAGTCGCTCGTTCGTCAGATCGCTGAAAACGCAGGCGACGAAGCCTCGATCGTTGTCGGCAAGGTCCTCGACAAGAACGAAGACAACTACGGCTACAACGCCCAGACGTCCGAATATGGCGACATGATCGCCATGGGTATCGTCGACCCGCTCAAGGTCGTTCGCACGGCGCTGCAGAACGCTGCTTCTGTCGCATCGCTGCTGATCACCACCGAAGCCATGATTGCCGAACTGCCGAAGAAAGAATCGGCTGGCGGTGGCATGCCGGGCGGAATGGGCGGAATGGGCGGAATGGACATGATGTGATCGGCGAAAGCCATCACTGACTACCATTCCGGCATCCGGAACAGGAAGGGCGGCCCTCGGGTCGCCCTTTTCTTTTGACCAAAGCGATTCGACGTGCGGTAGGACCGATTGGCATAGCCGATGAAACGTTTGCCCGGCTCTCTACTGCAGCCCCAGGCGCGAAGCTTGCGCCAGGCTTACGTTGCCCACGTCTTTCTCCGCCCACCGACATGCGAGAGATCATTGAGTTGCGGCACGATTTCCGGCCTGACGCAGCGTGAAAACGTTTGCAACGCTCTCAAAGATGATCCTCCTGTGCCAATTCTGGCGAAATAGGCCGAAGATGCAGGCATCCTAAGAAATGAGGCCGATCCGAATACCCCTTAAAAAGCCGTTGCCGTTTATCCAAAAGCTCCTATAAATCCGCGCTGCAATTAAAGCGCGCCCGGCGATAATTTTTCGCCAATAGACGAGGCCGGAGCGCGGAAGGCGATACGTGAACGTTCGGCTTCGAAGGGCTCCGCTTACGGAGGCCAGATGGCCGTGGCAATCATCGCCGGATGAAGCGCGGACATCATGCCCGCTGCTGCGTGATCCTGTTTCTTTGTGTTTGCCGAGCGTGCGGCGGGAGCCGCATCCGAACGGGGGAACGCCTTGTTTAAGATCGCCAGAGCCAATGTAGCCGTACCTTTGACGCCCGGCTCGTTTGATGACGCCAATCAAAATCACGAGATGTTGGCGCAGTTTTCCGTTTCCGAAGCCTGGACTGGAGATTTTTCGAGCGGCATGCTCCGTCTCGGCGAATGGAGCGCGATGCTGCACGGCCTTGCCGCACGGGAATGCGGACTGCTCAGCCTGATCCGCTGCTATGATGCCAAGGACCGCAGCCACATATTGGAGTTGTTCGAGCAGGCGGCGACACTCTGCTCCTCCTTCTGTTTTTCGACGACGATCATCATGCCGAACGGCTTTCGCCAGCCGCTCTTCTGCATGGGCGAGTCCAACGGTCTCGAGCAGAAATACAGCGGCAGCATGGTCGGCGTCTTCGTCTTTCCGCGATTCAAGCTGGAAGGCACAAAGCAGATCACAAGTCGGCGATAGGCCGGAAATCAAGATAAAAGGCCGCCTCGAGGGCGGCCTTCGTGCTTTCCAGCGATCCGTCCGTTACTCCGGCTTGACCGGTATGTTGAGGCCCCTGGCACTTGCCGGACGGGCGATGCAACGCTCCAGCCAATCCGAGACAGCGGGGAATTTCGCATATTCGAGCACCTCTCGGCCGCCATAGAAAATATCGGCGCCGCGAACCCAGGTGAAGGTGGTGATGTCGGCGATTGTATAGAGATCGCCCATGATCCACTGACGACCCTTCAGCCTGTCTTCGAGCACGCCGAGCAACCGTTTGGATTCATCGCGATATCGCTCGACCGGATAGGAATTGTTGGCGACCTTGTCGGCGGCGAATTTATGGAAATGTCCGAACTGGCCGAACATCGGGCCGATACCCGCCATCTGGAAAAACACCCACTGGATGGTTTCGTAGCGACCCGCGGCATCAGCAGGGATGAGCTTGCCGGTTTTCTCGGCGAGATAAAGCAGGATGGCGCCGGATTCGAAAAGGCCGATCGGCTTTCCGTCCGGGCCGTTCGGATCGATGATCGCCGGAATGCGGCCGTTCGGGTTGAGAGATTCGAACTCCGGCGACTTCTGCTCGTTGGCGGCGAAGGAAATATAATGCGGCTCATAGGCGAGCCCGAGCTCTTCGAGGGCGACCGAGACCTTCACCCCATTCGGCGTCTGCAGGGAATAGAGCTGGATGATATCGGGATTTTTCGCCGGCCAGCGCGTCGTGATCGGAAATGCGGAAAGATCTGCCATCGGATTCTCCATGTTGGGCGCCGACCATAAAAGACCGGGCTTGGCAAAGGCAAGCGGGGGGCAGCTAATGCATGTCGCCCAAAAGTGTGCGGCGGTTTTGGGCCAACGACATGCATGACCACAAAAGATCTAAGCGCGTCGCATGAATCCGGTCGAACGCGGCGCGCTTTGGAGATCGTTCCATATTAGTGAACGAAGTGTCCCCTTTCGTTTATCTTTCCACAACGCAAGAAAAGAGCGACATAGAGGCATCCGAGGTCGAACCGGTGCTGGGGCACCAAGATCTCCAAAGTCCTTGAAACGGAGACAACGTCCATGTCGAACAACGTCATCATCCTGATTGCCCGTATTCTTCTTTCCTTCATGTTCATCCTTTCCGGCTTCATGAAGCTCACCGATCCTGCCGGTACTGCGGGCATGATCGCCGGTGCCGGCCTGCCGGCAGCAACCCTGCTGGCCTATGTCGCAGGCCTTTTCGAACTGCTGGCCGGCCTTGCGGTTCTTACAGGCTTCCAGGTCCGCATTGCCGGCTGGCTGCTCGCCGCCTTCTGTGTCTTCACGGGCATTGCCTTCCACCTGCCCTACGCGAGTGGCACGGAACTCGTGAACATTCTCAACCAGATCATGGTCATGAAGAATATCACGCTGGCCGGCGCGTACATACTGCTCGCCACCGTCGGTGCCGGTGCCTATTCGATCGACGCACGCCGCGGCGCCTACGCAGCCGCCTGATACCAGCAGACATCCTCCCATAAATGCGAAAACCCGCCGTCACCCGACGGCGGGTTTTCTTGTGCCTTGATGACGGGGATCAGAGGGCGGCGCGCACCGCGTCGATGATCGCCTGGACCGCCGGTTCGTCCGCATGGCTCTCCTTGCGGGCGCGCACGAGGCAGGCCTGCGAATGCAGGATGACGCCGTCCTGGAGCACCTTCAGGTGGTTGGCACGCAGCGTCGAGCCGGTGGAGGTGATATCGACGATGATATCGGCCGAGCCGGAGGCGGGAGCACCCTCGGTGGCGCCCAGGCTTTCGACGATGCGATAAAGCTGGATGCCGTGCTGGCTCGAAAAGAACTGCTGGGTCAGCCGCCAGTATTTGGTGGCGATGGCAAGGCGCCTGGAGTGGCGGGCGCGGAAATCGGCGGCGACATCGACGAGATCGGCCATGGTGTCGACATCGAGCCAGATCTCCGGCACGGCGACGACGACATCGGCATGGCCGAATCCGAGGCGGGCGCAGAATTCGACGCGCTTGTCGACCTCGGCAAAACCTTCCCGCATCAGATCCTCGCCGGTGACACCGAAATCGACGGTGCCGTTGCCGATTTCGCGGGAGATTTCGGAAGCCGAGAGGAAAGCGATTTCCACATCGTCCCAGCCTTCGACGCGGCCGCGATAGGAGCGGTCGTTACCAACAGCCGAGATCGTCATGCCGGCACGTTCGAAGATCGCCGAAGCGTCCTCCTTCATCCGGCCCTTGGAGGGAAGCGCGATGGTGATGGTCATGCGGCTGCCCTTTCGGTTTCGATGCGGTCGAGCCAGAAGGAGAAGCCGACGGCCGGAATGCGGTCCGTCGCACCGAGGAAGGTCAGGAGCCGGTCGAAGCGGCCGCCGCCGGCCAGAACCGCGGTCGAACCTTCGACCGTCACCTCGAAGACGAGGCCGGTGTAGTAGTCGAGCGGCCGTCCGAAGGCGGCACGATAGTCGAGGCAGGAAAGATCGACGCCGGCATTGGAAAGTGCTGCGACGCGGCCATTGAAACGGGAAAGCGCGTTGCCGAGTTTCAGGCCGGCAGCATCGGCGAAACCGGAAAGGGCCGCGGACGCATTGACGAGCGGCACGTCGAGCGACAGGAACTCTTCCAGCACATGGAAGGCGGCATCGTCGAGGCGCGTTTCGGACAGGATGAGCTTTTCCTTGAGCCGTCGGGCGATCTCCAGGGCCGAGCGGCCGGCATTCGTCGAATAGCCGGTCTTCTGCATCTCGCGCTCGAGATGGGCGACCAGCGCCTGCTCGTCGCCTGATGCGACAAGCCTGGCGATATCGTCGTCCAGCCCGGTGACGAATTGCGGGCTGACGAGGCTGGCAAGCAGCGCCTCCAACTGCGTCATATTGCCGAAGGCGTGGATCAGGCGCTTCTGCCAGCCGAGCGGCAGGCCAAGCGCCTGGACGACAGCCTCGAACACTGCCTGGTCGCCCAATGTCACGGCTAAGCGCCGGCCCGGCAGCAGGCGGGCGAGAATGCCGGTGGCATCGCCGATGGCGCGAGCGTCGGCGTTTGACAGATCGATATCGCCAAGATCCTCGATGCCGGCCTGATAGAATTCGTTGGCGCCGTCGCGGCGCTGACGGAAAACCTCACCGAGATAGGCGTAACGCTTCGGCGTGCCGGTCGCCGTCTCGATGTGGCGCAGACAGACGGGAATGGTAAATTCGGGACGCAGGCAAAGGCTGGCCCCGGTTTCACTCTCCGTCATGAAGATGCGGCGGCGCAGATCCTCGCCGGCGATATCAAGGAAAGGTTCGGCCGGCTGAATGACCGGCGTATCGATGCGCTCGGCGTTGCGCTCGATGAATTCGGCGATGAGGTCGTTGGCGAATTCGGGGAGATTGATCAGGGGCATTGGCTTGACTTCCCTCTTCTCCCCAGCGGGGAGAAGATGCCCAGCAGGGCAGATGAGGGGGATGAGGAGTGTAAACGACGAATGTCCTGAGCGGCGAGCGAAGGACAGCTTCTGCCGTGATGCCCCCTCATCCGACCCTTCGGGCCACCTTCTCCCCGAGGGGAGAAGGGGAGATCCCTCTCAATCTTTGTCATCAGTGTCACCGACTTGAGCGGGATCATATGGAATTGCGAAGCCGATGGCCGCTCGCTTCCGATCCTCGGCCTGCGCAGCAAGGATCTCCCTGACCTTGGCGACGAGGTCGGCTTCCGGCGCCGTCTCCTGCGCCACGCGCGCTTCGCGCCAGCTGGCATTGTCCTCGATCTCGCCGGAGAGCCGCTTGCCTTCGATCAGATCCTTGATCTGCACGACGCTTGTCGCGCGCTCGTCACCGCCCTGGATGATGGCGACAGGGCAGCCGCGGCGATCGGCATATTTCAGCTGGTTGCCGAATTTCTTCCAGTTGCCCTGGTACATCTCGGCGCGGATGCCGGCGGCGCGCAGTTCCTGCGTCATCCTCTGATAGCGGCCCATCGCCTCGACATCGCCGTCCATGACGGTGACCAAGACCGGCTCGATGACCTCGCTGGCGCCGAGCTTGCCGAGGTTCTTCAGCGCCGTCATCAGCCTGGAGACGCCGATCGAAAAGCCTGTTGCCGGAACCGGCTGGCCCATGAAGCGTGAGACGAGGCCATCATAACGGCCGCCGCCGCCGACCGAACCGAAGACGACCTTCTCGCCCTTTTCGTTCGTCACGTCGAAGAGCAGTTCGGCCTCGTAGACCGGGCCGGTATAATATTCGAGGCCGCGGACGACAGAAACATCTATGCGGATTCGTTTCGTACCATAACCTGCAGACCGGGCTAAGCCGCTTATGATTTTTAGTTCTTCAATCCCTTCTTTAAGCTTATCGCTTTCTGGGAATAGACCAGCAAAAATATCAAGAACGCGCGGGTTACCTAAGACCAAGTCCCCGACGTGTGGGCTGTTCGCCATCGTTTCTGACGGACTGACGATAACATCATCGCTCAAGACCTCTGAAATCGGCATAAACATGAAATAGTCTTTTCGATCTTCGATTTGGATCGCGTAGAGCTTTTCCAGTCGATCAATTTGCTCTTTATTCAGACCAGCACCTTTGGTGAAGTCGCCGGATTCATCCTTGCGTCCCTCGCCGAGCAGCAAGCGAACACCATCCAGCCCGAACTTGTCGAGCTTGTCGATGGCGCGCAGCACGTTCAACCGTTGCCCCGCCTTGTCGTCACCGCCGAGACCGATTGCCTCGAGCACGCCATCCAGAACCTTGCGGTTATTGACGCGGATGACATAGTCGCCGCGCTTGATGCCGAGGGCTTCCAGCGTATCGGCCATCATCATGCACATTTCGGCATCGGCCTGAACACCCGGCGCGCCGACGGTGTCGGCATCGAACTGCATGAACTGGCGGAACCGGCCTGGGCCCGGCTTCTCGTTGCGGAAGACGTAGCCGGCGCGATAGGTGCGGTAGGGCAGCTGAATTTCGTTGAAATTCTCGGCGACATGACGGGCGAGCGGCGCCGTCAGGTCGTAACGCAGCGACATCCATTGCTCGTCATCGTCCTGCAGCGAGAACACGCCCTCGTTCGGCCGGTCGCTGTCGGGCAGAAACTTGCCGAGCGCATCGGTATATTCGAACAGCGGCGTTTCGAGCGGATCGAAACCATAGTGCTCATAGACTTCCCGGATCTTTGCCGTCATCTCGTTGACGGCGCGGATATCGCCGGCCGTCCGGTCGACGAAGCCGCGCGGCAGGCGGGCCTTGAGCTTTTGCGGTTTCTTCTGCTTGTCGTTCATTTCCGGGAGTTCCACTGACTGTGACAGTGGCGGTTTCCTAGCGGATTGGGCGGGGAGCGGCAAGGGCGAAGGGTCTTGATGTGGCTGCGAGAATCGATTGAACGAAAGGCATCCATCAGAAATGCGGATATGCTCATGATCACTGAGGCGCTTCTCTATGCCGCAACCTTGCCGCTGACCGGCAAGCCGCATCGAAAGTTCATCCGCTATTCCGTCAATCTCTGGTCGCGGGCCGGGCGCTGCGCGGCGGATTGGGCCGAACATGAGGAGATGAGCCGGAAGGCGATCCTGGCGGCGACGGCCGATCTCAGGCAGAAGCGGACCGCCGTCGTCCTCGGCTCCGGCCTGTTGCGCGACGTGCCGATCGAGGTGTTGGCGCGAGATTTCGACACCGTCGTTCTGGTCGATCTCGTTCATCTCGCTTCGGTGCGCCTGTGGCTGTCGGCCAAAGGCTATCGCAATGTCCGGCTGATCGAGCGCGATCTCTCCGGCTACGACGACCTCGCCGCCGGCCGCGAGCCCGAACCGCTAGGCTTCCTGCGCGGCGTGCCCTATCTCGATTTCGTGGTTTCCGCCAACCTCTTGTCGCAGATCGGTCGCGGCGTGAAACGGCGCCACGAGGCAGAGACCGACCGGATGCCTGCAGACACGGTGGAAAGGCTGATCGCCGCACACCTGGCTGGGCTTTCCGGCCTTCCCTGCCGCAGCTGCCTGGTGACCGACATCGCCTATGCCGTCATCGACCGCAATGGCAAGACGCATGAAGAGGCCGACCTGCTGCACGGCGTTTTACCGCCGCCGGCAAAAGCCGCCTGGACATGGCCGGTGGCGCCGCTCGGCGAAGAAAGCAAGGATTATAGGATCGAGCACAAGGTCATTGCCGCCTAGCACGATGCGAGGATTGAAAGTGTTACAGCGTCCTTTGCGCGTCTGAAAAGACGCGCGGCGCTGCAGTGATCGGGATGTGATCGCCGTTCGGCTTGGCTTGTCTCCAGCCTTCGCCTATAAAACAGCATGCGTTTGCTCGCCCTCATCACGATGTTTCTCGGCTGGCTAGTCTACAGCGCCATGTCCGCATGGGCGGGCTGTCCGACATGCGCGTCAATGAATGCGCCGGTCGCCGTCGAAACCGGCATGCACCACGAAATGCACGGCGTGGCTATGTCCGAGGCGGCGGACAAGGCCGCTCCCTTGAAAGACCCCTGCGCCACCGGCAATTCTGCGCATATGCCGCTTTGCGCCGCCTGCCTGCTGCTACCACCGGCGGTCACGGTCATGGATGGCGGAAAGTCCATTTTCGGCTATCCCGCTCCGGCGCTCGCCCGCGCCCTGGATGACGACAAGCCGACACCGCAGCCGCCCCCTCCCCGACTGTCCTGACACGACGACTATCCATGCCAATCAGGTGGCTCGGCCACCTGGAAACCTATGTCAGACAGAGGAAGGAACTCTCATGTCTCTGAAAATCATCGCCCTCTCCGCAGTGCTCGCGATCGTCGCCGCTCCCGTCCTTGCCGAAGACAAGCCGATGGACATGAGCAAGCCGATGGGCAACCACGATGCGGCAAGCCACGCCTTCAGCGAGGCGAATGCCAAGATGCACAAGGATATGATGATCGAGTATAGCGGCGATGCCGATGCGGATTTCGTCCGCGGCATGATCCCGCACCATCAGGGCGCGATCGATATGGCCAAGATCGAGCTGCAATACGGAAAAGATCCCGATATCCGCAAACTCGCCGAAGCCGTCATCAAGGCGCAGGAGGCCGAGATCGCCGAGATGAACGCCTGGCTCAAAGCCCACGGCAAGTAGTCGATCGTTGATGAAAAGGGGAACGCCGGAAATGCCAGGCGTTCCCAAAGACTTATGTTGGCGAGGTCAGTCCTTCGGCTCGAAATCGGCCGGGCGGCGGCCGGCGCCCTGTCGTGCCAGCATCCAGCCCGGATATTCGGGCGCAAGCGCGCTCACCTCGTCGAGCTTCTTGATATCGTCTTCATCGAGCTTCAGCTTGACGGCGGCAAGGTTCTGGTCGAGCTGGTCGACACGCTTGGCGCCGATGATGACTGTGGTGACGAAAGGTTTCGCGAGGATATAGGCGAGCGCCACGGTGGCGACGCTGACGCCGTGTTTTTCGGCGACTTCGCGCATGACGGCGACGCAGGCCCAGGCCTTGTCCTTGTCGACGGGCGGGAAATCGAAACTGGCGCGGCGGCCTTCACCATTGCCGGGCGCGCCGGGACCGTACTTGCCGGAGAGCAGACCGCCGGCGAGCGGCGACCAGACCATCAGGCCAAGCTTTTCCTCCTGCATCATCGGCACGATGTCGCGTTCGAGATCGCGGCCGGCGATGGAATAATAGGCCTGCACGGTTTCGAAACGGGCAAATCCCCGGCGTTCGGAGAGGCCGAGCGCCTTGGAAATGCGCCAAGCCTGCCAGTTGGAGACGCCGATATAACGCACGAGGCCGCGGGACACGAGATCGTCGAGAGCGCGCAGCGTCTCCTCGATCGGCGTCACCGTGTCGGTCGCGTGGATCTGATAGAGGTCGATATGGTCGGTCTGCAGGCGTTCGAGGCTCGCCTCGACCGAATCCATGATGTGGCCGCGCGAGGCGCCGCGGTCGTTCGGCTTGTCACCCATGACGCCGTAGACCTTGGTGGCGATGACGACGTCCTTGCGCTTGACGTCGAGGTTCTTCAGCGCCTGGCCGAGCAACCTTTCGGACTCGCCGGATGAATAGACGTCGGCCGTGTCGATGAAATTGACGCCCGATGCAAGTGAGCGCTCGACGATCCGGTCGGCGGCATTCTGGTCGACATCGGCGATGGCGCCCCACATACTGCCCTGTTTGGCTTCGCCGAAGGTCATGGTGCCCAGGCAGATTTCCGAGACGAAAAGTCCCGTATTTCCGAGTTGATTGTAACGCATGTCGAAAAATTCCTTTGTGTCTGCCGCAAGAGGGGCTTGCGAACTGCTGAACTTCATTTTTTGATTATTGGCCTGCATATGACAGGCACAGCCGTGGCTGGCTGCAAGTGAGGCGATTTCCATGTAGTGCGGCGGCGGCGCTTTTCAACGCCGCGCATGCCGCGCCAGAACGCCCTTGTCTCGACACAGGCAGCCGATAGATTGCCGGCCACATTTTAAGAGGTACGCATATGACGACGCGACCACTGACCACGATCGGCTTCGATGCCGATGATACGCTCTGGCAGAACGAACAATATTACCGGCTGACGGAAGCGCATTTCACCGGGCTTCTTGCCGATTTCGCCGAGGGTCCGAAGATTTCCGAACGGCTGCTGGAAGCCGAAAAACGCAATCTTCGCCACTACGGCTTCGGCATCAAGGGCTTCACGCTGTCGATGGTCGAAACCGCGATCGAGATCACCGAGGGCAAGGTTCCCGCGAGCGTGATCGCCAAGATCCTCGATACCGGCCGCGATCTTCTCAACCATCCGGTCGAGACCATGCCGCATGTGCGCGACACGCTGGAGGCGCTTGCCGGCAAATACCTGCTTGTCATGATCACCAAGGGCGATCTCTTCGATCAGGAGCGAAAGCTTGCCCAATCCGGGCTCGGCGACTTCTTCGATGCCGTCGAGATCGTCTCCGACAAGACGGCCGTCACCTATCGCCGCATCTTCGCCAAGGTCGGCGATGGGCCGGAACGGGCGATGATGGTCGGCAATTCGCTGAAATCGGACATCGTGCCGGCAATCGCCGCCGGCAGCTACGGCGTTTTCGTGCCGCACGAACTGACCTGGGTGCTGGAACATGTGGACGAGCCGAAAGAGGCGCCGCGTTTCCGCAAGATCGACCACCTCGGCGAATTGCGCGACCTGATCGACCGGCTCGGCTAGAGCGGTTCAGCTTTTAACGGAAACGCAGAACCGCTCTAACTTTTGTTTTTACGCAATTCCGGACGGAAAACCGCTTCGCACTTTTCCTGGAATTGCTCTAAGCCGGGCGCTACCTCTGCCTCATTGCGGCTTCGGCGGGGCCTTCGGGAACAGCGAGGGGCGCTCCGGCTCGGCCGGCGGTTTCGGCTGCTGCGGGGCAGCCGCCAGCGGCTCGATCAGGATGCTGAAGGGAGCGCCGAGGCCACGGCGCGGCGAGACCTTGGAATAATAGGGACGCAGCAGCCAGGTGGCGTTTTCCTTGATCGTCGTCTCGAAGCTCATGCCGTCCTCGTCGGTGCCGAAGAAGGCCTCGTCATCGGGTTTCGACAGGTCGAAAATCGCCAGGAAGGCAAATTTGCTTTTCGTCGAAAAGCTGATCTTCAGGTGCTGGCCGGCGCGCACCGGCAGCGTATAGACATGGCCATTGCCGAACTTCGTCCAGCCCTTCAACTGCATGGTGACGGCCGGGAATTGCAGCTTTTCCAGCTTCTCGCCAGGATCGAGCTGCGGCGTCTGCGCCATGGCGGAGACGGTCAGAAGGAAAAGGGCAGCAGCGGCGATCAATGTTCTCACGGAATGATCTTTCATGGGCGAACCAAAGCGGTGCGCATCGCCTCGACCTCGGGCCGGCAGAAGCAGCCTTCCAGATGATCGTTGACGAGACCCATCGCCTGCATGAAAGCATAAACTGTGGTCGGGCCGACAAAGGTCCAGCCGCGTTTCTTCAGATCCTTCGAAATGACCACCGATGTCGGCGTCGTCGGATTGGCGATGATATGCTCGCGGTCGACCACCGCCGGCCGCTCGTTATGGCCGGGCTCGTAGCGCCAGAAATAATGGGCGAGCGAGCCGAATTCGTCCTTGAGTTCGATTGCGCGCTTGGCATTGTTGATGGTCGAGACGATCTTGCCGCGATGGCGGATGATGCCCGCATCGGCAAGACAGCGAGCGACATCCCCTTCGCCGAAGAGGGCGACCTTGTCGAAATCGAAACCTGAAAAGGCGGCGCGGAAATTCTCGCGTTTGCGCAGGATCGTCAGCCAGGAAAGACCGGACTGAAAGCCTTCGAGGCAGATCTTCTCGAAGAGGCGGATGTCATTGGTGACAGGGCGGCCCCATTCCTCGTCATGATAGCGGAGATAGTCGGGCAGATTGGCATGCCAGTGGCAGCGGCTCCTGCCGTCCTCTCCGATGATGATGCCTGTCGCGCTCATGATCCTTCATTCTGCGGGGATCCGCTTCGTTCTCTGCTCATGATTCCGGCTTTACCATTTGCAAACCGTCTTTCCAAACCGAACGGTAACCCTGACGAAAAGTTTATCCGGTCGGTCGGCTTTTCATGAATCGATCTTTACCATTCGCTGGCGGATCGGGTGGCAGCGTCATTCCCGGGCGGAACATCTCCGCCAGCGCATTTTCGGTCATTTGTAGAGAGTTCGTCCGATGATGAAACAGCTTGTTCTTGCCGCAGCCCTCTTCGGCATCTTCTCCACGGCCGCCCTTGCAGACGACCGCTACGCCACCCGCCCGCCCGTCGTGCTCAGCCCCGATCTGACCGCGCCCTGGATCAACCAGCTGGGCGGCGGCAGGGTTCGTCCCGTCGTCTATCAGCGGCCGGTCATCCAGCCGCAGCAGCGCGGCCTTTTCCAGCGCCGGATCATCCGTCGGGCGCCGCAGGTGTCACCGCAGACCGTTTCGGCGATCAATCCCGGCATCCCGTCGATCCGTCGTCCGATCGAACCGCAATACCTGCCGCAGATGGTCGATTACGACACCACGGAAAAGCCCGGCACGATCGTTATCGATACCAACAACCGCTTCCTCTATCTGGTGATGCAAGGCGGCAAGGCGCGGCGCTACGGCGTCGGCGTCGGCAAGCCGGGGTTCGAATGGGCAGGCGCCCACAAGATCACCCGCAAGACCGAATGGCCGGATTGGACACCGCCTTCCGAGATGATCAGCCGCGAAGCCGCCAAGGGCCATTACCTGCCGGCGCGCATGGATGGCGGGGCGGAAAACCCGCTCGGCGCCCGCGCCATGTATCTCGGCTCGACACTTTACCGCATCCACGGCACCAACGCCCCCTGGTCGATCGGCAGCGCCGTTTCCTCCGGCTGCATCCGCCTGCGCAACGAAGACGTCGTCGACCTCTACGACCGCGTCAATGTCGGGACCCGCGTCATCGTCATGTAACGGCGGCGCAATACTTACAGCGCCGCGTGTCTTTTCTGATCCGCAAAGGGCGCTGTAATCCTTTAAATTGCTGCATAATTTCTCCTTAAGTCGATTCCGATTTGAGGATAAATTATGCAGTGGGGCCGCAAGAACATCCGGCTCCCCTTCTCCAAAAATGCTTTATCCGGCCACACCGATCTTGAATCGGGCAGAAGTTCATGTAGCTTCGAGCGGATTTGCTTGAGGGGAATCGATCATGATCAAACTAATGCCGGGTCTGGCTGCTGCCGGACTTGTCCTATCCTTGATGTCCACATCCGCCTTTGCTGCACCCGCCGGCTCCGCGTCCGACAATGCACGGCGCCCGGCGCAGATCGTGCGCGTCGCGCAGATGCCGAAATATGTGAAGCCGCAGTTCAAGCGCAAGAAAGTGCGCCTGGTAACGACGGAAGCCACCGGCACCGTCATCATCGATACCAACAACAAATATCTCTACCTCGTCGAAGGCAACAATCGCGCCACCCGCTACGGCATCGGCGTCGGTCGCGACGGCTTCGGCTGGTCGGGGGTCGTCAAGATCGGCCGCAAGGCCGAATGGCCGAGCTGGACGCCGCCGGCCGAGATGCGCCGCCGCGAAGCCGCCAAAGGACATATTATTCCTGCTTTCCAGGAAGGCGGCGAGGACAATCCGCTCGGCGCCCGCGCCATGTATCTCTACCAGGGCGGCCGCGACACGATCTTCCGCATCCACGGCACCAATCAGCCCTGGACGATCGGCCTCAACATGTCTTCCGGCTGCATCCGGATGATGAACCAGGATGTGACCCATCTCTACGATCGCGCGCCTGTCGGCACCAAGGTGATCGTCATCGGCCCCGGCAACAGGCAGGGCAAGGTGGCGTTCGAGGACAGGGGTATCGACGTGCTGCGCACCATGTTTGGCGGCTGAGCAACACTTACCAAAAAAACGAAAGGCGCAGTTTGACGCGCCTTTTGTTTTGCTTAGACTTTGCGGCGAAAAGCTGGCACACGTGCCTAAGAGTCGACATATTTATTTCGGGGCTATTCAATGACATCTGCGCTGCGTTCCTCAGCTTCCCTGCTTGCGGGCATCGCGTTTTTTACCATCTGTTCAGCAGTTTCCGCCTCGGCGGAAGACCTGCAATTCTCCATCTACGGCGGCTACCAGACCGCACCGCACAGCGGCGTCGATCTTTCCGACGGAACGAGTTTCACCGCCGGCTGGGAAGGCAAGTCCTTCGGCAGCCCGCCTTATTACGGTGCCCGCGTCACCTGGTGGCTCGAGAACTTCAACAAGCCGAACTGGGGTATCTCGCTCGATTATACCCATGACAAGGTCTATGCGGACGACGATACGCTCGCCAAGGCCGGCTGGTCGCATTTCGAATTCACCGACGGCCTGAACCTGATCACGGTGAACGGTCTCTATCGCTTCCAGGATCCGACCCGCCGCTGGACGCCCTATCTCGGCGCCGGTATCGGAGTGAACATTCCGCATGTCGAAGTGATTCGCCCTGAGGGCAAGACCTGGGCCTATGAATTCGGCGGCGTGACGCTGCAGGCCCAGGCCGGCGTCGACTTCAAGGTAACCGAGCGCTGGTCGACCTTCGTCGAATACAAGGGAACCTATTCGCGCATCGACGTTCCGATCGACAGCGGCGTGGACCTGAAGACCAACATCTTCACGAATGCCGTCAACGTCGGCGTATCGTTCCACTGGTAACAAATTTCAGCTGCGGTGCTATTTGGTGCCGCAGCTGACCTTGCCCTCGACGGCATAGGGTTTTTCACCGCCTTCGATCGTCAGGGAATAGCTGCCGCTGAAATTTGCCGACGGCTTGCCGCGCTCGCCGGCGACAACCACCAGATCCAGCGTTGCGCCGCCGGTGTCATCTTCGCCGCCGTCAAAGACTTCCATCAGCAGTTCGCCGTTGCGCGACCAATGGTTGGTCAGATGCTGCGATTCGAAAACACGCTTTCCGAACACGGCTTCTTGTGCCGGATCCTTGACGATCAGCGCGCCGCGGAAATGGTTGAGCTTGTGGCCGGCAGCGCTTTCGAATCCGCTTTCCAGCGTGAAGCGCGCTTCCTTGTCATCGGCGGAACAGAAAAAACGACTGTCGGCATGGGCGGTGCCTGCCGCACCGAGCAGTCCCGCAAATACGATCATTCCACGCCACATCGCCCAACCTCCCGAGACAGCGTCCTTTGCGGCTCTCGAAAAGATGCGCGGCGCTGCAATAGGTCTCAGCCTAACGGCAAACCTGTTAATTTTTCCGGCACAGCGCCGCCATAGGCCCAATCGAGAAGCTCGACCGTATGCAGGATCGGCATGCCGGTGCCGGTGGCGATCTGGGTGATGCAGCCGATATTGCCGGTGGCGATGATATCGGCCTTGGTGGCCTCGATGTTCTTGACCTTGCGCGCCTTCAGCGCAGCCGAGATCTCCGGCTGCATGATGTTGTAGGTGCCGGCAGAGCCGCAGCAAAGATGGCCTTCGGCCGGATCGCGCACCGTAAAGCCCGCCGCTTTCAGCAATTGCTTCGGCGCAAGCGTGATCCGCTGGCCGTGCTGCATGGAACAAGCGGAATGATAGGCGACCGTGACGCCCTTCGGCTTGTGCGCCGGCAGGTCGAGGGTTGCGAGATATTCGGTGACGTCCTTGGCGAGCGCCGAGACCCTGGCCGCCTTTGCAGCATAGGCGGGATCGAGGCGCAGCATGTGGCCGTAATCCTTGATCGTCGTGCCGCAGCCCGAGGCGGTGATGATGATCGCGTCGAGGCCCCGCCCGTCGATCTCGCGTGTCCAGATATCGACATTGGCACGCGCACTTTCGAGCGCTTGTTCGGCGCGGCCCATGTGATGGACCAGCGAGCCGCAGCAGACCTCTCCTTCCGGCACCACGACCTCGACGCCGAGCCGCGTCAGCAGCCGGATCGCCGCTGCGTTGATGCCGGGATCGAGCACCGGCTGGGCGCAGCCGGAAAGGATCGCCACCCGGCCGCGCCGTTCCGTTTCGGGCTGATAGCTGCCGGGTTTTGCGAAGTCCGAAGCGGCGGGGATGCGGCGCGGCGCAAGCGCCAGCATGGCGGCGAAGGGTTTCAGCGCGCCACCACGCATCAGGCCGGCGAAGGGACGGCCGAGGCGGGCGATATTGAGCGCCAGGCGGAAGCGACCGGGATAGGGCAGCACAGCGGCAAGGATGGCGCGCGTCAGCCGGTTCATGAACGGGCGCTTGTAAGTCTTTTCGATATGGGCGCGGGCGTGATCGACCAGATGCATGTAATCGACGCCGGAGGGACAGGTGGTGACGCAGGCAAGGCAGGAGAGACAGCGGTCGATATGGGTGACGACCTCGGTATCGGCGGGGCGACCGTTTTCCAGCATGTCCTTGATCAGGTAGATGCGGCCGCGCGGGCTGTCGAGCTCGTTGCCGAGCGTCACATAGGTAGGACAGGTGGCGGTGCAGAAGCCGCAATGGACACATTTGCGCAGAATCTGCTCGGATTCGGCGACATCGGGGTCGAGAAGCTGGGTCGGGGTGAAGTTGGTTTGCATCTAGCGGAATTCCCAAGGGATATTGGAGGTTCTGCTCGAAATACCCCCCTCTGTCCTGCGGGACATCTCCCCCACAAGGGGGGAGATCGGCAAGAGGTTGGACCATCGCTTCCTATCTGCCGTGTCGGAGTCGCAGTGCCTGAATTGTTTGGGGAAGTCGTAGCCCCCAGCCAATCTCCCGCCTTGTGGGGGAGATGTCCGGCAGGACAGAGGGGGGTACCTCAGACGCAGACCCATCTTGTTTCTCACCCCATCTTGCCCGGATTGAATATACCGGCCGGATCGAATTTTTCCTTCACTCGCCGAGACAACGTCGCCACCGCCTCGGGCTCCGGATGGAAGGCGGGTGTAACCGCCCTCGCCTCACCCGATGCACGAATCAGCGTCGCGTGGCCGCCGCCGAGCGCCTTGATGTAGCGACGGACCAGTTCCGCTTCGGGGCCGGCCTCCATGCGCATCCAGACGAGGCCGCCCTGCCAGTCGTAGAAGGCGTCGACGGCGGCCTCGAGGCGGAGTGCTGCGACCAGCTGATGGCCGGTGCCGGGGGCGACCGAGACGCGCCAGATCGGCCGCACGCTGCCGTCGGCATAGGGCAGCACGTCGCGGATTTCCTGCCAGAGCTTCTGGCTTTCCGGCTGTTCCAGCCGCGTGACCCTGGCGAAGGCCGACATGGCCGCCGCAAGCTTTTCGATGCGCACGTCGACCGAGCTCGGCAGGCCTTCGATGCGCAGAACGGTCGCCTCGCCCTCGGGCAATTTGCCGGCGAGGAATTTCCACGTCACCGTCAGCGGCAGGTGGGCGGCGCCCGAGACTTCCACCGGCAGGGCCATCGCCGCCGCCATGGCATTTGCCGCCTCGGCGTCGTTGAGACCCGATAGCACCACCGTCCGCTCCGTCTTCGGGCGCGGCGGCACACGGAAGGTGACTTCGGTGAGGAAGCCCAGCGTGCCGTGCGAGCCGGCAATCAACTTGACGAGATCGAGGCCGGTGACATTCTTCATCACCCGGCCGCCGGCCTTGATGATCTCACCCTTGCCGTTGACGAAGCGCACGCCAAGCAGGCTGTCGCGGGCGGCACCCGCGATCAGCCGGCGCGGACCGGAGACATTGGCGGCAAAGACGCCGCCGATGGTCGGCTCGCCGGATGTGCCCATCACAGGGCGATGATCCATCGGCTCGAAGGCGAGCATCTGGCCGTTCTCCGAAAGTGCCGCCTCGACTTCGGCCAGCGGCGTGCCCGATCGGACGGTCATGACCATTTCGCCGGAATTATAGGCGACGATGCCGGAGATTTCGGTCGAGCGCAGCCGGTCCTCGGCGGCAACCGCATTGCCGAAGCCCGAGCGGCTATCGCCGCCGCAGATCGCGAGCGGCTGGCCGCTTTCCGCATGGGCGCGGACGATCACTGCTGCCTCTTCCTCGGTCTTCGGCATCAGATCGATCATGCGGCGGGGCGCCCTTCGAGCGGGAAGACCTTCGACGGGTTGAGGAGCCAGCCGGGATCGAAGGCAGCGCGCGCCGCCATCTGCTGGGTGAGATCGGCCTCGGAATATTGGTGCCGCATCAGGTCGCGCTTCTCGATGCCGACACCATGTTCGCCGGTCAGGCAGCCGCCGGCATCGACGCAGAGCCTCAGAATATCGTTGCCGGCCGCTTCGGCGCGGGCGGCATCATCGGGATCATTGGCGTTGAAAAGGATCAGCGGGTGCATATTGCCATCGCCGGCATGGAAGACGTTGGCGACGCGCAGGCCGTAATGATCGACGATCTCGGCGGTCCGCTTCAGCACGTGGGAGAGCTGGCTGAGCGGCACGGTGCCGTCCATGCAGATATAGTCGGCTATGCGGCCGGTGGCGCCGAAGGCGGATTTGCGACCCTTCCAGATCAATGCCGCCTCGGTCGCCGACTGGCATTCGCGCACGGTCTTCACAGCGTGCCGTCGGGCGATCTCGACGATGTCCTTCAGCGCGGCGTCCATTTCCGCTTCCGACCCCTCGACCTCGACGATCAGCAGTGCGCCGACATCGAGCGGGTATCCGGCATGGGCGAAGGCCTCGCAGATCTCGATCGCCGGCTTGTCCATGAATTCGATCGCAACCGGGATGATGCCGGCGGCAATGACATCGGCAACGCAGGCGCCCGCCTCCTCCGAACTCTCGAAGCCGAAGAGCACCGGGCGCGCGCCTTCCGGCTTGGCGATCAACCGCACCGTCGCCTCGGTGACGATGCCAAGCTGGCCTTCGTGGCCGCAGACGAGGCCGAGTAGGTCGTAGCCTGCCGCATCCAGCGCCTTGCCGCCAAGCTCGATCACGGTGCCGTCGACCAGCACCATCCTGACGCCGAGCAGATTATTGGTGGTGACGCCGTATTTCAGGCAGTGGGCGCCGCCGGAATTCATGCCGATATTGCCGCCGATGGTACAGGCGAGCTGCGAGCTCGGATCGGGCGCATAGAAAAAGCCGTCCGCGGAGACGGATTCGGAAATATTAAGATTGGTGACGCCGGCCTGGACCACGGCGACGCGGTTCGGCAGATCGATTTCGAGGATGCTGTTCATCTTCGACAGGCCAAGCACGACGGCATCCTCCTGCGGAATGGCGCCGCCGGAGAGCGAAGTGCCGGCACCGCGCGGCACGACGGGAATGCCGTAGCGGTTGCAATAGCGCATGACGGCGGAAACCTCAGCCGTGGTGCGCGGCAGGGCGACGGCGAGCGGCAGGCGGCGGTAGGACACGAAGGCGTCGGTCTCGAACGGCACCAGCTCGCGCGCCTCATGCACCAGGCATTCCGGCGGCAGAAGATCGGTCAGATCGGCAACGATCTGGGCTCGGCGCGCCAGCACGTCAGCGCGCGGCTCGAGAAACGAAATGGCGTCGGACATGGCGTTCTCCCTGGCCCTGACGACGGGGAATGACAGCGGGAAGATGATAACGGAAACCGGCCGCGAACCTCCCTGCCGCCGATAGACCGGTTTAGAGCGGTTCAGCTTTTCATGGAAGCGCAGAACCGCTCTAACTTTTTGTTTTGACGCAATTCCGGACGGAAAACCGCTTCGCACTTTTCCTAGAATTGCTCTAGCACTTTCCCGAAAGTGGCGCAAATGCTAAGCACTTATGCCAAAAGAGGAAAAAATCGCAAAACCTTATGACCAATCTGGGTGATCTCGAAATCTTTGCCAAGGTCGTTTCAACCGGAAGCATGTCGCTCGCCGGGCGGGCGCTCGGCTTTTCGCCGGCCGTCGTCTCCAAACGCATCAAGCGGCTGGAGGACCGGCTCGGTACCCGGCTCCTGCAGCGCACGACGCGGCAGATCTCGCTGACGGAGGCCGGACAGGGCTTCTACGACCGCGTTCTCGGCATTCTCGCCGGGCTCGAAGAGGCGGAATTCTATATTTCCGGCCGCTCGGCGCAGATGCACGGCACGCTGAAGATCTCAGCCCCGACCTCCTTCGGGCGCATGCATATCGCGCCGTATCTGAAGGATTTCATGGAGGCGCATCCGGAGCTTGCGATCAACCTGGTGCTGACCGACGAATTCAGCGACATCGTCGGCGGCGGCTTCGATCTGGCGATCCGCATCGCCGAACTCACCGATTCGAGCCTCGTTGCCCGGCGGCTGGCGCCGGTGCGCCGGCTGCTCTGCGCTTCGCCGGATTACCTTGCTGCGCATGGCGAGCCGAAGCACATCGACGAGCTGAAACACCATCGCTGCCTGCCGGCCCACAATAACGACACCTGGCGGCTGAAGGGGCCGGACGGGGCGCTGAGTCTCAGGCCGGAAGGCTTGCTCATCACCAATTCCAGCGAGGTGATCCGCGAGGCTGTGATCGCCGGCCTCGGGATCGCGCTGCGCTCCACCTGGGATATCGGCGAAGAGCTCAAGGGTGGCCGGCTGGTGCAGGTGCTGCCGGCCTATGAGAGCTCGCACAATGTCGCGCTGTCGGCCGTCTATCCCAGCCGGCAGTTCCTGCCGGCCAAGGTGCGGCTGTTCATCGACTATCTGGCGGAACTTTATGGGCCTGTCCCCTATTGGGAGCGTTGACGCCGCTTCAGCGCGCCAGATCGAGATAGGCGTTCGCCACCATCGCATCGATATCGGCGGGCACAGGCACGAGGCAGGATTGGGGACCGGCTTCGCCCCTGGCGATGCGTTCCAGGCAGCGGGCCTGAAGGGTGAAGCCGAGATCCATCGATTCGACGGTATTGCCGAGCGGCCGCGGGCCGGCGAGGTTGGCCATGTGGCCGCCACCCAGCACATGGAAGGAGCGGCCGTCGCCGAGATGGAAGGTCTCGATGTGATCGGCCTCATAGCGGTCGATGCCGACGATATCGGGATGGCGGCGGAAAGCCTCGACATCGATCTCATGCGGGAAATGACCGCCATTCATCAGGATCGCGCCATCCTTGACGAGCGGCAGGTCGGCCGCCGTGACGATACCGGCAAAACCCGTGACGGTGATGATGATATCTGCCGAGCGGATCGCCGCATCGCGCAGCGGCGTGACGAAGCCGTCGAGATGGGCTTCGAGTGTCGTCACCGGATCGGTATCGACGACGCTGACGGTGGAAAAGGCATTGCGGAAACAGGCGGCCGTGCCCTTGCCGCAAGCGCCGTAGCCAAAGACCGTCACGCGTTTGCCGTTGGTGGAGCGGTTGGTGAAGCGCAGGTAGCTTTCGAACAGGCTCTGGCCGACGGCATGCCTGTTTTCGGCGAACTGCTTGATCGGGCTGTCGTTGATGACGAGGATCGGCATGTTCAGGCGCTCGCGCAGCGGCAGCAGCCGGGTGCGGCCGGAGGTGGTTTCCTCGGTGCCGCCGCGGAGATTGGCGTAGGTTTTTTCCGCCGCGATGGCGAAAAGATCGCCGCCATTGTCGAGCAGCAAATCGGGCTGTTCGGCGATCACTGCTTCGAGGCTCTGATGATGCGCGGCGGGATCGGTCGTCTGCGAGGCAAAAACCGTGATGCCTTGGGAACGCAGGAATTCGACCGTCGAAGGCTGGGTGCTGTTGAGATTGCCGGTGCAGACGAGACGGGCGCCGCCGGCGCGAAGCGTCATCAGCAGCGCTACCGTCTTCGGCTCCAGATGAATGCCGGTGCCGATCGACAGGGCCTCGAAAGGACGCGTCCGCTCGAATTCGGCGGCCGTCGCCTTAAGCAGCCGGCAGCTGTTGCCGATCCAGTCGATGCGGGTTGCGCTCTTTTCCATCATCTCTTTCCTATTTGCGTGTTGGTGCTATTTTTAGCCGAGCAACAGGGCGGCGAATATGGAAGTAATTCTGGCGAAGGGGCAGAAAATCTGCCCTTTCAGGCCGGTGTCCCGCAACGAAGCAGCCAGCCGGATAAGGCGGCAAAGGCCGTCCGTTTCGCATCCGGCGTGCGGCAGCAGAGGCTATAGCCCGATGGCCGGGAGATGAAACCGTAGGGCGCGACCAGATGCCCGCGGTGGAGATCGTCTTCGATCGAAGCGCGTGGCGCAAGCGCGATGCCAAGCCCGGAGCGGGCAGCAGCCAGCGCCAGCAGCAGATCCTCGAATTCTTGGGCGCGGGAAAAGACGACCGGCGGCGTGCCGCTTTCGGCAAACCATTCGTCCCAGAGCTTCGGAACGCTGCGGCTGACAAGCATCGTCAGCGCACCCATTGCCGCCGGGCCGCTCGATAGTGTCGCGGCAAGCGAAGGCGTCGCGACCGGGCCGAATTCGTCCTCCATGAACCGCAGGGCGGTGATGCCCGCGGCCGGCCGGTATTCGCCGCCCATGATCACAGCGTCCAATTCGGGATGCATCTGCAGCGGTTCGACCACGGTCATCGGCACGATGTCGACGGTATGACCGAGGCTCGCCTGCATGTCCCCGACGCGCGGCATCAGCCACCAGACCGCGAAGGCGGAGGGCACGCCAAGGCGGATGCGGCCTGGCACCACACCTTCGAGTTCCGAAGCGGCGCGCTGTAGAATGTCGAAAGCCGCACTCGCGGCGGCTGCAAAAACGCTGGCCTGCAAGGTCGGGACCAGCCTGCGGCCGTCACGCGTAAAGAGCTTGCGACCGAAGTGATTCTCCAGCGTGTCGATCTGCTGGCGCACGGCGCCGCGCACCACATTCAGCTCTTCGGCAGCCTTCAGAATGCTGCCGTGACGGCAGACGGCCTCGAAGGCGCGGATGGCATTGAGCGGTGGAAGACGCATGGAGACGACATTCACAAAATCATAGTGGATCACTAGATCTCGCCATTGAACGAAAGGCAAGATCACGCCATATTGTACAGCTGTGCAATGTGACGCATTCGAGACAGGATGTGGCGGATTTTCCGAACCTGTCCCACCTCGATTTCCCTATGAACGGCGATCAAATCGCGTTTCGATCGTCACGCCTATTTTGGATTGAGTAAGCTTTCCGTGATATACTTATATGAGTGATTCCTAACGACGACTGCGAAGGTGACCCGACAATTGACTCTTCTCGCCCGACTGGCTTCCGATGTGCAACTGATGTTCCGGCGTCCGCCGCGACAGCAATATGGTGCGCTCTGCTATCGGGTAAAGAAGAAGAGCGGCGAGGTCGAGGTACTGTTGATGACCAGCCGCGATACCGGCCGCTGGGTCATTCCCAAGGGCTGGCCGATGACGCGCAAATGCGCCCATGAGGTCGCGATGCAGGAAGCCTTCGAGGAGGCCGGCGTCCGCGGCGTCGTCGAAACGGAGACGCTCGGCGCCTACACTTATTCGAAGGTGCTGCGCGACGGCGTGCAGGTGATCTGCAAGGTGCAGGTCTATGCACTCGAAGTCACCGACATGGCGAAAAACTTCAAGGAAAAGGGCGAGCGCCGCATCGAATGGGTCTCGTTCGACGAGGCGGCCGGGCGCGTGCGCGAACCGGAACTCCGCCACCTTTTCCTCGCCTTCAAACAAAGGATGGCCGACAGGCTTTCGGCCAAGGCTGCAAAACAAATTCCAGAAGTGAAACAAATTCCGGCAGAATGAATCCTGCCATCTTGCGCTGCTAGGAAAGCAGCGTAGAAGCAGATTCATCCTCAGGAAAAAGAATGCCGCCACGTCCCGCAGTCCTCACGAAACGCACGCTCGACAAGGACCTCGACAAGATCACCCATGCCGAGGACGCGGCGAAGCATGTTTTGCGGCGGCTGGTGACGCCTGGTCTCGGGCTGATCTTCGTCGGTCTGGCCATGCTCTTTGCGGGCGTCTACGTATTCGACCGGCCGGGAGCGATGCTCGTCATCGCGGCGGCGGCCCTTGCCGGCTACATGGCGATGAACATCGGCGCCAATGACGTGACCAACAATGTCGGCGCCGCCGTGGGCGCGCGCGCCATGACGATGGGCCAGGCACTCATCATCGCCGCGATTTTCGAAGTTCTTGGCGCCACGATCGGCGGCGGCGAGGTCGTCAAGACGATTTCCGCAAACATTGTCGACGCCGTCCAGGTACCGCCGGCGCTGCTCGGCTGGATCATGATGGCGGCCCTGATGGCGGCGGCCCTCTGGATCAACCTCGCAACCTGGATGAACGCGCCGGTGTCCACCACCCATGCGATCGTCGGGGCGGTGATCGGCGCCGGCATCTCAGCCGTCGGGCCGGAGCCGGTGAACTGGCGGGTGATGCTGGAGATCACCTCGAGCTGGATCACCTCGCCGCTGATCGGCGGGCTGATCGCGGCCGGGCTGCTTTATCTCGTCAAGACCCTGATCATCTATCGCGACGACAAAATCGCGGCCGCACAGCGCTGGGTGCCGGTGCTGGTCGCGGTGATGGCCGGCGGCTTCATGGCCTATATGGTGCTGCAGCTGTCGCCCACGGGCAGGTTTCAGTCTTTCACCATCATCCTCATCGGGATCGGCATCGGGCTGGTGAGCTGGCTTGCCGCCCGGCCGCTCATTCTCGCCCAAGCGCGGGATCTCGAAAACCGCAACAGCTCGCTGCGGGTGCTGTTTAAGCTGCCGCTGATCGGCTCCGCAGCGCTGCTGTCCTTCGCGCATGGCGCCAACGACGTTTCGAACGCGGTCGGGCCGCTTTCGGCGATCGTCCATTCGGTCGGCATCGGCGGAGACGGTGGCGTCGGGCATCCGCCGCTCTGGGTGATGCTGATCGGCGCCTTCGGCATCTCCGTCGGCCTGCTGCTCTTCGGGCCGCGCCTCATCCGGCTCGTAGGCGAGGAGATCACCAAGCTCAATCCGATGCGGGCCTATTGCGTCGCGCTGTCGACCGCCTTCACCGTCATCGTCGCCTCCTGGCTCGGCCTGCCGGTCAGCACCACGCATATCGCCGTCGGCGCCGTTTTCGGCGTCGGCTTCTTCCGCGAATGGTACACGCGCCATTCGAAGGCCCGCATCGCCTATATCAGACGCAAGGCCGAAAGCTGGGACATTGACGAGCCGGAAGAGCCGAATATCCACGAGACCCGGCGGCGCTATCTCGTGCGCCGTTCGCATTTCATGACGATCATCGCCGCCTGGATCGTCACCGTGCCGGTTTCGGCAGCGCTTGCGGCAATGATTTATTGGGTTATGTTCGCGCTCTTCGTCTGAGATCCCGAGTTTTTTAAATGCGCGCCAATTTCCGTATGCAACGGCTTTTCGTCGACGCGCCGCTTTCCAGCGGCGCCGTCGTAGAGGCGAATGCCGATCAGTTCAACTATCTCGGCAATGTGCTGAGGATGGAGGACGGTGCGGAGATCCTGCTCTTCAACGGCCGCGACGGCGAGTGGAAGGCGACCCTTACCTTCCCCACGCGCAAACGCATCCTTTTGACGGCAACCGAAGAGACGCGGCCGCAGCCGCTGCCTTGCGACCTGCACTACCTCTTTGCGCCGCTCAAGGTCGGCCGCTTGGACTATCTCGTGCAGAAGGCGGTCGAAATGGGAGCCGGCCTGCTGCAGCCGGTCATGACCCAGCACGTCCAGGGCAAGATCACCAATCTCGACAAGCTGCGCGCCAATGTCGTCGAGGCGGCGGAGCAATGCGGCATCCTCGGCATTCCCGATGTGGCCGAGCCGGTGAGGCTTCTCGACCTGCTCGACCGCTGGCCGAGCGAGCGCCGCATCATCTATTGCGACGAGGGCGATGCCGGGCAAAACCCGCTGCCGGTGCTGTCGGCGATCAAGGAAAGACATCTCGCTTTGCTCGTCGGGCCGGAAGGCGGCTTTTCGGAAGAGGAACGCGCGCGGCTTCGAAGCCTCGATTTCGTCACCGCCATTCCGCTCGGACCGCGCATCCTGCGGGCCGATACGGCAGCCGTTGCGGCATTGGCAGTGGTCCAGGCCGCGATCGGCGACTGGAACTAAGATCGAAAACGGGTTGACATGGAAATCACTGTTATTTTTTTGATGCGTCATTGAAAGAATTTCACTTGCAACATGGGTGGCTTGGGTCCAAATCACCCTTCCAATTGCCCGGCCCCCTGGGCGCCTTTTTGAATACAGGTATCCCGCATGGCCCGCGACACTACCGACCAGACACCGCTCTCTTCGGTCCAGGATCTGACCGATTATATCGCGGCCGGCAACAAGCCGCGGGAGCGCTTCCGGATCGGCACCGAACACGAGAAATTCGCCTTCTTTCGCGCCGACAACAGCCCGGTTCCCTATTTCGGCGATGCCAGCATTTCGGCCCTCTTGACCGGCCTGCAGAAAAAAAGCGGCTGGGAGCCGATCACCGACGGCGGCAACATCATCGGGCTTGCCGAGCAGAACGGCATGGGCGCGATCTCGATCGAGCCTGGCGGCCAGTTCGAACTTTCCGGCGCACCGCTGGAGACGATCCATGAGACCTGTCGGGAATCGAACCAGCATCTGGCGACGCTGCGCGAAATCGCCGAACCGATGGGCATCCGCTTCCTCGGCATCGGCGGCAGTCCGAAATGGACCTATGCGGAAACCCCGCAGATGCCGAAATCACGCTACGAGATCATGACCCGCTATATGCCGAAGGTCGGCACCCAGGGTCTCGACATGATGTACCGCACCTGCACGATCCAGGTGAATCTCGATTTCTCCTCGGAAGCCGACATGCGCAAGAAAATGCGCGTCTCGATGAAGCTGCAATCGCTGGCGACCGCTCTATTTGCATCCTCGCCCTTCACCGAAGGCAAGCCGAACGGGCTGCTCTCCTGGCGCGGCGATATTTGGCGCGATGTCGACAACCGGCGCGCCGGCCTGCTCGATTTCACCTTCCGCGACGATTTCGGCTTCCGTGACTATGCCGAATGGGCGCTCGACGCGCCGATGTATTTCATCGTCCGCGACGGCCGCTATCACGACTGCACCCATGTCACCTTCCGCCAGTTCATGAACGGCGCATTGAAGGGCGAGGTCGCCGATCCGGCGCCGACGATGGGTGACTGGACAAACCATCTTTCGACACTTTTCCCCGACGTGCGGCTAAAGCGTTTCCTCGAAATGCGCGGCGCCGACGGCGGCCCATGGCGCCGCATCTGTGCCTTGCCGGCCTTCTGGGTCGGCCTGCTTTACGACGATGCGGCACTCGACGCCGCCGACGAGTTGACGAAGGATTGGAGCTTTGCCGAGATCGGTGCGCTGCGCAACGCCGTTCCCGCCGAAGGGTTGAAGGCGCAATTCCGCGGACATCCGCTCTTCGACATGGCGCGCGAGGTGATCGGCATATCAAGGGCCGGCCTCAAGGCGCGGGGCAGGCTCAACCGCGAAGGCCAGGACGAGAGCATCTTCCTGGCGCCTCTCGAAGAGGTGCTCGCCAAGAAGGCGACACTCGCCGAGGATCTGCTGTCGCTCTATCACGGCCGCTGGCGGGGCTCCGTGGAACCGGTGTTCGAGGACTATCAGTACTGAACTGAGCCCTGAATAATTCCCTAAATCGGAACCGATTCAAGGAATATGCAGTGGCAAGCTGTGGTCACGGCGCCTTCGCGCGCTTCCTGGCTTCGCGCAATCTGGCCGTGCGACGAGCGGGCCTCAGTTCCTCGATCGTCGGCAGCCACCACTCGGCGTCTTGAACTGGTGGCATCTTCGCAGGCCAGGTGCGGACGAGTTCTTCCAATGTGGGGACCCGCCAATATCCCCAGACATGATCCTCGGTCACGCCGGCATAGAAGTCCGTAACGACGTTCGGGTCGACCAGTTCGCCGGTGATCTCGGTAAAGACGACGATTCCGTAGGCGGTGACCACAGGGCGGCCTATCGGCGGCAAGTCGTCGCTCTGAAGCGGGTAGCGATGACGCTTCCGTTCCGCAGAGCGGAGCTTGCTGCGTATATCCTGTTCGGTCCCCTTCCGCTCCTCGGCTCGACGCCGTCTCTCCTCTGGCTCGTTTCTGCGCGCCGCCGCCTCGATCTCCTGCCACCGGCGTCTGAGTTCCTCATAGGACCGGAAGGGAACGTGCCATATCTTGAGATCGCCGTCCCATCGCGAGAATGGCACTTCGCGCAATTCGTCGACGACGGTCTTCGAATACGGCGTGCGAATTCGAAAGCCTGCCTTGCCGAGTTCAAGGTAAGAACTGTCGATGGGATCGAAGGCGAAGGCGTCGCGGCCCTTCGCATCCGCATGGGCGTCGGCTTCAGCCTCCATCTCGGCAAGCCATCGCCCGATGCGGCGGGACGCCGTCCGCCCGGGAACGAACCAGGCCTTGCGGGCATCACTCCAGCGGGCACGGGGGAAACGTCTTCGGAATTGCTCGACAGTCATCCTGTCATAGGAGAAGGAAATGTCGGCGCCCGGCTTCACACCGTCTTCACTCGGCGGCGCCTCGTTGTGATCAGCGGGGGATTTCGTTTCGGCCATGGAAGGAGAACGCCGGCGCGCAGGGATCGGTTTCCGGCGAGGATATCATGCCGCGAAGAAATCGGCTCAGCTCCGGAAATTTGCCTGCACATGCTTAAATGCCCGCTCGACGGCGGGGCGTGGTTCAGCGACGGCGGGGTCCTGCTCGGCTTCGACGACCAGCCATCCGCGATAGCCGCTGTCCCTGACGAAACGGGCAAGCCGCTTGAAATCGATGATGCCGTCGCCGGGGACGGTGAACATGCCCCCGCGCACGCCGGCATTGAAGCTCATGTCACCCGCACGCACCTCGTCGATAACAGGACCTCGAATGTCTTTCAGATGAATGTGCACGATGCGATCGCCGAACCGATCGATCAGCCTGGCATAGTCGAAGCCGCCGGCGACGGCATGGCCGGTATCGAGAAGCAGTCCCGCCTCCGAGCCTGTCTTGTCAAAGATTGCCGATATCTCGTCGAACGTTTCGGCGACCATCATCAGGTGATGGTGGTAGGCAAGCGTCAGACCATATTCCGTCGCCAGGCGTCCGGCGAAATCGGTCAGGCGCCCGGCATATCCCGCCACTTCGGCCGCCGGCATGCGCAACCGCTGCGACATCGGTGCATCCAGCGGCGATCCAGGCGTCATCATCGCGACTTCGCCATAGACCATCGCCTTGCAATCCATCGCTCGCAGCAGCGCGGCGTGCCCGGCAACGGCCTTCATCTCGTCGTCGACACTGCGCTCGGCCAACTCGCCGGAATGCCATCCGGATGCGAGAGCAAGCCGATGGCTGTCCAGCAGCGAGCGGAGCGCTCCTGCCTCGCGCGGGAATTTCCGCCCGAGCTCGATCCCCTCATAGCCGCTCTCGGCAGCGTCCCGGAGGCAGGTTTCCAGCGATATGTCGGCGCCGAGGTCTTCCAGAACGTCGTTGGCCCATGACAGCGGACTGACCGCCAGACGCACGCCAACGGGCAAGGCAGTGATATGTCCAGTCATCGATATTTCCTCCGAGATATGTCTTGAGAGTGCCGCTTGGTGGCCGCGAAAAGGAGCGCCCCATGTGGAAATGGCCTATGTGGATGTTCGCACGACCAGCTTGCCGGGAAGGGTTACGGTTTCCGGCTCCAGCCGGCCCTTGATCATGCCGATGACCGCCTGCACCATCTCGATCCTCGGCTGCTCATAGGTCGTCAGGCCGTAGCAGGAGGCGCCGCCGAGTTCGTAATTGTCGAAGCCGACGACGGCGATGTCATCAGGTATCCGCAGTCCGAAATTGCCGCGGATCTCGTCCATCGCTCCGAGGGCGAGGATATCATTTTCGCACATGAGGACGTCGACCCTTGCGGCCGGGTCGATGTCGTTCAGATAGTGACGGACGGATCCTGCCCCAGCTTCGGCGCTGTATCTGTCGGCGGACAGAATGGCGATCTCGTCCACCCCCTTCCCCTTCCAGAAATCGATGAAATGCTGCCGGCGCCGCAGCGCCGTCGATAGCGCCGGCGCACCGGTCATGAAACCGGGACGCCGGTATCCCCTTTCATAGAGGTGGTCGACAATGTCGCGCAGCGCCAGTTCGGCGTCGCAGACGACGGCCGGCACGCCGTCGATCTGGCTGTCACGAGCCAGGACGAACATCGGCGGCATGCCCCTGCCCAATTGCCGGTCGCTCAGCGTTTCGTTGCGAAAGGCGGTGCCGAAGAGGATGACGGCGTCGACCTGACGCTGATCGGCGTTCAGCAGCGCATGGACGTGATCGAAGTGATTGTTGATATTGATCAGCACCGCGACCAGGCCTTCCGCCTGCAAACGTTCGGTCAGGGTTTCCAGGAACGGCAGCTTCTGGGGATTGGCGAAGTCGTCGACGAAGACCGCGACCTGATGCGTCAGATTGGTCGCGAGACTACGGGCGAGCAGGTTGGGCGTGTAGTTGAGCACGGCCGCCGCCTCGAGAACCCTACGCTTGCTTTCCTCGGTGATCGAGGCGCCCGGCGTAAATGCCCGGATGACCGTCCACTTCGAGACGCCTGCCGCATCCGCGACCTCTTTGGCCGTCGCTCTTTTTCGCAATGATGCCTCCCCGCAAAAAAAATGAAACAAACATTCCATTTTATGATTCAGATGAAATGAATGCTTGATTTTAGCGCATCCGTGAATAAGATGCACCCGTTTGCACCCGGTAGCAAGCACGTTTGCACCCGGTAGCATTCGTTTTTGCCATCCTGAGGAGTGGATGGCCTAGAGGAGGAAGACATGACATCTATTTTGAAGAAGCTCGCATTCGGCGCCCTCGCCCTTGGCGTTGCGACCACGGCGGCTGTCGGAGCCAAGGCCCAGGAGCCGACGATCATCGCCGTCACCCACGGCCAGGCGTCCGATCCGTTCTGGTCGATCGTCAAGAACGGCATGATGCAGGCGGCCAAGGACAGCAACGTCAAGGTCGACTATCGCGCTCCCGAAACCTTCGACATGGTGGCGATGGCGCAGCTGATAGAAGCCGCCGTCAACCAGAGCCCTGCCGGCATCGTCATCTCGAACCCCGATCCCGATGCGCTCGGTTCGGCGATCGAAAAGGCCGTTGCCGCCGGCATCCCGGTCATCTCGATGAACTCCGGCATTTCCGCTGCCGAAAAACTCGGCATCAAGCTGCATGTCGGCCAGGACGAACTGCCGGCAGGCGTCAAGGTCGGCGCCAAGCTCAAATCTCTCGGCCTGAAGCACGTCCTCTGCGTCAACCAGGAAGTTGGCAACGCGGCGCTCGATCAGCGTTGCGCCGGCACCGAGAAGGGCTTTGAAGGCGGCACGGTAACCGTTTTGCCGACCACGGCCGATCCGGCCGAAATTGAAGCGAAGATCCAGGCGGCTCTGACCTCCGATCCGTCCATCGATGTCGTTCTCGGCCTGTCGGCTCCGCTCGTCGGCGAGCGTGCGGTCGCCGTCGTCGAGAAGATGGGCGCTGGCGACAAGGTCAAGGTCGCATCCTACGATCTGTCCGCCGGCTTCCTGCAGGCTGTCGCCGACGGCAAGGCGTTGTTCGCGGTGGACCAGCAGCCATACCTCCAGGGCTATCTCCCCGTGACCTTCCTGGCGCTCAACGCTCGATATGGCACGATCCCGGCAGGCAACGTCGCCTCCGGCCCGAGCTTCGTCGAGAAGGATGCGGCCGCATCGGTCATCGAGAAATCCTCCCAGGGCATCCGCTGAGGCGGAGCCGCGGCAGCTTCCGCCTGGGCGGAGGCTGCCTCCAACGCCGCGCCTCCACGCGTGAAGGCGCACGCACGGCAACGACCAATCCTTGAGGAATGAACCATGACGCTCGCCAATGAACAGAATGGGGCTGCCACCCGATCCGATGAGCGGCTGAAAAAGGTTTCGGGTTTGACCGCGCTGCTGCGGCGGCCGGAACTCGGCGCCGTCGCCGGTCTGGTGCTCGTCACCATCTTCTTTTTCTTCACCGCCAATCCCGCCATGTTCACGCTGGCCGGCGTGATCAATTTCATGGCGCCGGCCGCGCAGCTCGGCATTCTGGCGATCGGCGCGGCATTGTTGATGATCGGCGGCGAATTCGATCTGTCGATCGGCTCGATGGTGGCCTTTGCCGGATTGGTCTTCGGCACCGCCCTCGTCGTTCTGCACCTGCCGCTCAGCGTGGCGATCCTCGTTGCGCTGGCCTTCGCCGCCGTGATCGGCGTGACCAACGCCCAGATCACCATGCGGACCGGCCTTCCCTCCTTCATCGTCACGCTCGCCTTCCTGTTCATCCTGCGCGGCCTGACGCTCGTCGGCCTGAAATGGGCAAGCGGCGGCGCCACCCAGCTGCGCGGCATGAAGGAAGCCGCAGCCGGCAGTCCGCTCGCGCCATTCTTCTCGGGCGACGCCTTTATCGGCCTGTTCTCATGGCTCGCCGGGCACGGGATCATCGAGACCTTCCCGAACGGCACGCCGAAAGTGCCGGGAATTCCGGTCGAGATCCTGTGGTTCTTCGGCATCGCCGTTCTTGCCACCTGGGTCCTGCTCAGAACCCGCTTCGGAAACTGGATCTTCGCAGCCGGCGGCGATCCGCGCGCCGCCAGAAAATCGGGCGTTCCGGTTGCCCGCGTCAAGACCACGCTTTTCGTGATCACCGCCCTTTGCGCCACGCTGGTCGCCATCCTGACCGTGCTCGACGCAGGCTCGACGGATGCGCGCCGTGGCTTCCAGAAGGAGTTCGAGGCCATCATCGCCGCCGTCATCGGCGGATGCCTGCTGACAGGCGGCTATGGCTCGGCCATCGGCGCATTCTTCGGTTCGATCGTCTTCGGCATGGTGCTGATCGGCCTGACCTACACCTCGATCGACCAGGATTGGTACCTCGTCTTCCTCGGCGGCATGCTGCTGATCGCGGTGATCTTCAACAATGTCATTCGCAAACGCGTCACGGGAGAACGCTGATGAGCATGTCTCAGACGCCCCTCGTCGAGGTGAAGAACCTCGTCAAACACTTCGGCTCCATCATTGCGCTGAACGGCGTGTCGCTCACCGTCAATGCCAACGAAGTGCTCTGCCTTCTCGGCGATAACGGCGCCGGCAAGTCGACGCTGATCAATACGCTCGCCGGCGTCTTCAAGCCGACATCGGGAGAATTCCTGGTCGAAGGGCAGCCGCGCGCCTTTGCCGGTCCGCGCGACGCGCTCGATGCCGGTATCGCCACCGTGTATCAGGATCTCGCGATGATCCCGCTGATGTCGGTGACCCGGAACTTTTTCATGGGACGCGAACCGCTCAAAGGCTTCGGCCCCTTCAAGCGCATGGACATGGAACACGCAAACAACGTGACGCGCGACGAGATGCACAGGATCGGCATCGATGTGCGCGATCCCGAGCAGGCCGTCGGCACGCTTTCCGGCGGAGAGCGCCAATGCGTTGCGATCGCGCGCGCGGTCTATTTCGGCGCCAAGGTGTTGATCCTCGACGAACCGACATCGGCACTCGGCGTGGCGCAAACATCGATGGTACTGAAATACATCAACCAGGTCCGCGGCAAGGGCCTCGGCGTGATCTTCATCACCCACAATGTTCGCCACGCCTATGCTGTCGGCAACCGCTTCACCGCGCTCAACCGCGGCCGCACGCTCGGCACCTATTCGAAGAGCGAGATCGGCATCGAGGACCTTCAAAACCTGATGGCCGGCGGCAAGGAGCTGCAGACCCTGTCGGAAGAACTCGGCGGAACGATCTGACCGACCTTCACCCCGAACTACGATGCGGCGCTCGCGCCGCTCTCACCACCTCAGACCCTTGATATGGAAACCCTGCCATGAGTGCTGCCAAGACTTCCCCCTTCCCGCTTGCCGCCTGCGCCGAAATGCTCTGGCGCGACAAGCCGATCGAATGGCGCGCCGCGCGCCTGAAGGAAATGGGCTTCGGCGTCGGTCTCTGGAACTGGCCGGAGCACGACCTCGCCAAACTGGAGGCAACAGGCGCGACCTTCACGATCATGAACGGCTATCTCACCGGCCGCCTGACCGACGACGAGGGCGCCGCCGAACTTTTAAGGACGGCGCGCCAAACCGCTGAGATCGGCAAGCGGCTCGGTGTGCAGCGGCTGAACCTGCACGGCACCGGCCTCGGAGATGGGGGCCTACCCGTCCAGCCGGTCGAAGTGGTCACCGGCGCGATGTGGCTGAAAGCGCGCGACACGCTCCTCCGGATCGTCGACATGGCCGAAGAGGAAAACGTCACCTTCACGCTCGAAAACCTCAATCCGGTCGATCATCCGGGCGTGCCCTTCGGACGCGCGGAAGACACGCTGGCGCTGGTCTCGAGCGTCGATCACCCCCGGCTTCGCCTCAATCTCGACCTCTACCATGCCCAGATCGGCGAAGGGAACCTGATCGAGCTTTGCCGCAAATGCCTGCCCTGGATCGGCGAAATCCAGGTGGCCGACGTGCCGGGCCGCTGCGAGCCGGGGACCGGCGAAATCAACTGGCGCGGCATCGCCCGCGCGCTGAACGCCATGGGCTATTCCGGCCCGGTCGGCATGGAAGCCTGGTCGGCGGGCGATCCCGAAGCCGCGCTTGAAGCCTTCCGCACCGCCTTCACCCTCTGATCCATCTCGATACGCACAGGATTGCTGCCATGCCAGCCAACAAACCCGTCAATCTCGGCCTCATCGGCGCCGGCCGCATCGGTTCCTTTCATGGGGAGACCGTGTCCCGCCGCCTCGTCAACGCCAATCTCGTCGCCATCGCCGATCCCGCACCGGGCGCTGCCGCCAGGCTCGGCGAGACGCTCGACGTCGAGACCGCTTATACCGGCGTCGCGGAGCTTCTTTCCCATCCCGGGCTCGATGCCGTGATCATCGCCACACCTGCCCGCTTCCACACCAATATCCTCGTCCAGGCCGCCGAAGCCGGCAAGGCGATCTTCTGCGAAAAGCCGATGGCGCTGACACTGGAGGATGCCGATCGCGCTATTGCAGCGGCACGCGCGGCCAACGTTCCCCTTCAGGTCGGTTTCAACCGGCGTTGGGATCAGGCCTTTGCCGAAGGCCGTGCCGCGATCGACGAGGGAAAGATCGGCGCGCCGCAGCTGATCCGCTCGCTGACGCGCGATCCCGGCCCGTTCGGCGCCGATCCCGATCGCATTCCGCTCTGGACGATTTTCTACGAAACCCTCATTCACGACTTTGACACGCTGCTTTGGCTCAATCCCGGAGCAAAGCCCGTCGAGGTCCATGCAATGGCCGACGCCCTCATCCGGCCGGATGCCCGGGAGAAAGGCTTCCTCGATACGGCTGTAGTGACCATCCGGTTCGACAATGGCTCGATCGCGGTCGCCGAGGCAAACTTCTCCGCCCTCTACGGCTACGACATTCGCGGCGAAGTCTTCGGCTCCGGCGGGATGGTCACGATGGGCGACGTGCGCCGCTCTAGCATGACGCTCTTCGACGGCAATGGCGTCTCGAACGACACATGGCGCCGCGACACCGAGCACTTCGTTCACGGCTATACGGCCCAGCTCGCCTCTTTCGTTCGCGCCGTTCGTAACCGTGAACTACCCAAAGGGCCGACGGGTACGGATGCTCGCAATGCACTCGCAATCGCGCTTGCCTGCATCGCATCGGTTTCGAAAAAGCAGGCAATCCCGCTGGACTGAAGGCCAACCGCGGTGCGTCCGGAGCCGGCGCACTGCATCTCGAAGGAACCGCGGTCATGAATTCTGAGGAAAATCTCAAGCGGCCGACCGATCTGACCGAACTCAAGGCCATGATCGTCAAGACAGGCTTGACGCTGCCCGAACAGCAGGAACGCGCTGCCCGCATGGCGCTCACAAATCCGGAACTGATCGCGTTCGGGACCGTCGCTTCTGTCGCGCTCAAGTGCTCCGTCTCCCCCTCCACCGTCGTTCGCGTTGCCACCGCTCTCGGATTTGCGAGCTTTCGCGACTTCAAGACATTTTTCCGGCAGCATCTGAAAACATCCCGCCTTGCCGAGCAGAGCATAAACACTGCCCGACACGCGCCTCCCATCCCGAACCGATGATGTCCTAAAGCGAGAGGGCCGGCGGCGGTGTTCCACTGATCTGCCGCTGAGGCTCGACCGCATGCTCCAGCAAAAAAATTCCTCCCTAAGTTCTTATGGCAAAAAGCCGTTTGCACATTACCATTTCCGGATATAGTGACGTGACACGCGTCACGACTCGGGGAAAGGGACCTCCATGCTGCCACTCTTCGACATGATGATGCAGGCGCAGAACGGCGCGGCGATGGAGGCGATCGCCCGGCAGTTCAACCTTGCGCAGGAACAAGCGACGAAGGCAATGGCGGCGCTGATGCCGGCCTTTTCCGCAGGGCTGAAGCGCAGCACCAGCAATCCCTATGATTTCGTCGGGCTGATGCAGGCGGTCTCCTCCGGCAATTATGCGCGATATTTCGAGGATATGAACCGGGCGTTCACGCCGGAGGGCATTTCCGACGGCAACAATATCCTTGCTCAACTCTTCGGTTCGAAGGAGGTTTCGCGTGCGGTCGCGGCCCAGGCCGCGCAGATGACCGGCATCGGCCAGGATATCTACAAACGGATGCTGCCGGTGCTCGCCGATACGCTGATGGGCGGGCTGTTCAAACAGACGACCGGCCAGATGGCCTCGCCGGTCAACCCCTTCGTCAACACCGCGATGAACGAGACCATCCAGAAGTGGCTGGAAAGCACCGGCTTTGCGCCGAAGCCGAAGACCGCTCCGGAACCCAGCATCTTCGACAATCCCTTCACGCAGGCGATGCAGCTGATGTTTTCGGTGCCGAAGCCGGAAGCGACATCTCAACCGAACCCCTTCCTCGACAATCCCTTTGCCAAGGCGTTCCAGGAGATGATGGGCGGGCTCGGCCAGCAGCCGGCGGCCCCGACCAAGACCAAGACGCCGGAGGCGCCGAAGGAAGAGGCGAAGCTCAATGCCGACAGCTATACCGAGATGCTGAACGCCATGTTCGACAGCGGACTGGAAGTGCAGAAGAACTACCAGAGGAACCTGGAAGCGATCTTCGAAACCTATCGGCCGAAGCCCTCCTCGGACAAGGGCGAATAGCGCTCTAAAGCGCGACGCGATCTTTCAGATTCGCTTGCCACGCTTTAGGTGGTTGGTTTCGCGCATGTCGTTGCCGCAAAACCGCGGCACAGTTTTGCGCGACATGCTTTAGATTTTTGCGCATGTCGTTATCGCAAAACCGCGACACACTTTTGCGCGACATGCTTTAGCGCATAAAAAAACCCGGAGATGGCTTGGGAAAGCCGATCACCGGGTCAAGCGGCAGGGCTATTGGCTATCACCCTGCGGGGAAACTCGCCGCTCCTACTGTTCGTAGGAGCGGAAGAGCGACAGGCGCCAGCGATTGCGCGCCGAGCGCGTCAGATGTTCCGACGGGTCCTCGAAAAAGGTCGACGCCAGGAACGCGGAGGTCAGGTCGGCCCTGCTAAGGCCGATATCCCTCAGCTGAGCGTCGCTCAGATCGTGCAGCGTGTTGATCTCCATCCGATTGCGGAACCCGCGAAAGAGGGAGGTCAACGGTGCGAGGCCTGCTGCCAGACGCTGGGGAAACGTCGGGGTGAGCTTGCCGCAGTCGAGTTCTATTGTTCTGTCTGTCATCCGCATGGGACTCTCCTTTCTTTCGATTTCTTTCAGGCGCGCAACAACCCACCCCTCCCGCGAGGTCGTGCGGGAAGGAGCAAGGCTGAATTCGCTCGGACAGGCAGGGTGTCTGTCCTTCACTTTGCTTGATTTGCATCCCGAAGATGCCAAAGACCTATTGATCAGTCCAACGAATGTTTCTAATGATTATCATCAGCTATCTTTATGGGTGACAACATGTCCGCGCCTCTTGATCTCGACCAATTGCAGACTTTCATCGCCATCGTCGATTCCGGCAGCTTCACCAAGGCCGCCGACAGGGTCTACAAGACCCAATCGGCCGTCTCCATGCAGATGCGCCGTCTCGAGGAGCGCATCGGCAAGCAGCTGTTCATCAAGGACGGCCGCGGCAACCGGCTGACGGTCGAGGGCGAAAAGCTGCTCAACTATGCCCGGCGCATCATCCGCCTCAACAATGAGGCGATCGCGGCCTTCGACGACAACAGGCTGGAAGGGACGCTGCGGATCGGCACGCCTGATGACTATGCCGACCGCTACATGCCCGAGATCATCGGCCGCTTCGCCAAGACGCATCCGAATGTCGAGCTCTATATCGTCTGCGAGCCCTCGGTGGATCTTGCCGAACGCATGCATAAGGGCGAGCTCGACATCGCGCTCGTCACCCACAATCCGCGTGAGCGCATGTCCGATGTGGTGAGAACCGAGCCGCTCTGCTGGGTGGGTTCGGCCAACCATCCGATCCGCGACGACGCGCCGGTGCCGCTTGCCGTCGGCCGGCGTGACTGCCAGTGGCGCCAGCTCGCCTGCTCGGCGCTCGATGCTGTGGGGCGCGAGCACCAGATCCTGTTCACCAGCTGGTCCTGCACCGTCGTTGCCGCTGCTGTGCTTGCCGGCATGGCGGTTTCGGTGATGCCGGAATCGGCGCTGCGGACGGGCATGAAGGTGTTGAGCCAGGCGGACGGCTTCCCGGCGCTGCCGCCGGTGCAGATCGGCATCATGAAGCGACCGGGCGTTTCGCTCTCGCTGATGAACGCGATCACCGCGCATATCACCGCCTGCCTCGACAACATCACGCCCACTGTCGTCGACGACAGCCTCGAGGCAGACGTCAAATCTACCCAGGCGCGCCTTTATCCGCGGCTGAAGGCGGCCAATATGGTCCCAAGCTGGTAGCCGCTCTCAGGCGGCGCGCGGCAGGGTCGTGGCGAAAAGGGAGGCGCGGATGACGCGCTTCCACTCATCGAGCATACGCCGCGCCAAGGCCTCCTCGCTGACGGCGGCAAGCCGGATGACGGCGCCGATCAGGTGGCTGAATAGGTAAGTGCGCGCATACATTTCTTCGTCGCAAAGGTCGGGAGCCAGCTGACGCACGGCGTCATGGAAGATGCCGGCGACGTGACCGCTGTGCTCGATATTCAACTGCAGCAGATCCTGATCGGTCTCCGTTCCCATCCAGACACCGAGATAGACGGGATCGTTGTGGTAGGAATCGTAATACCAGTCGATGGTGGCGCAGACGACGTCCTGCGCCTGGTCGAGTGACTGAACGTCGGCAAACATCGCCGCCATCTTCGCCTGGATCGCCGAGGCGTGCTGGTCGAACAGGGCTTTGACGATCGCCGCCTTCTCCGGGAAATACTGGTAGACCGAACCGATCGGCACCTTGGCGGCGATGGCAAGTTCCGTCATCCGCATGGCGCTGACGCCCTTTTCGGCGATGATCTTGGCGGCGGCGGCGAGAATGAGGTCCAGCCTCTGGATGCTGCGCTCCTGCTTCGGCTTCCTGCGCAAGCCGATCCGATCCATGCTTTCCGCGCCCATGTCGTTCCCATTCTTTTTGTTCGCGCCGGAAGGCATGACATGCAGGTCTTCATCGGCCGTAAATGGAAACACTCGCATTTTAACGACCGGCAAAAGCGTATGAAAAACGGGGCTCTACGGCATTATGCTGCAACTCAAAGTGTTGCAATGTCCTTACGCGCCTGAAAAGACGCGGGGGCGCTGCAATGCATCTCGTATTTAAATCGGGACGTTTCTAGAATTTCACCGACAGCGCCGCTTTAACCCCATGCTGCTGCGCGTTATCGGCAATCTGGCCGGAATAGGCGATGCCGAGGATGGCGCTTCCGGTGAGGTCGAAGTCGAGCCCGGCGTCGAGAACCAAGGCGTTCTCTGCCACCGGCACGCCGGCGACGGTGAACGCGTCGCCTCCGGCAAAAGCCTGCGTCGACAGCGGAACGATGTCGCCGGCGGCGTGCCGCCAGCCTGACATGCCGCGCAGGGTGGCGTTCGTCTCACCCAGGCGGATCTCCATTTCAGCATGCAGCCCAAGCGTGGTGATCGTGGTGTTGGTCATGCGGCTGGAGCTGTGGAGCGCAGCCGCCCCGCCCTCTTCGGTGAAACCCGCCGTTCGAATACCCACATGAGCGAGATTGACGAAGGGCTCGAAAGAGGCCGCCGCCGTATCAAACTGATAGCCCAGCTCCGCAAATGCCTGCAGCGTGCCGGCATTATAGCTCGCTTCCAGCCTGTCCTCGAAGCTCCCGATAAAGACGCTGCGGCTGGTCTCGATCTCGTGCCACGTATGAGCGATGCCGGAGCGGAAGACGAGACCGCCCCATTGCGTGCCGGCGTAAAGGCCGAGGTGATAATCGTCGCTTGATCCCGATGAGCTCCGGTGCCTCGGATCAAATCGGGAATTGCTGTAACCGGCCATCAGGCCGAGCCTGACGTCATCGAACATGGCGTCGACGCCAGCGAGAAACCCGCCGGTCTGGTGGTTGAGTGTGGCGGCATTGCCGTCCGTGCGCGTCTCGCTTGCGCCGCCAAAGGCCGTGCTCCAGAAAACCGGCGCGTCCGAAGGATCGGCAGCGACGAGTTCCGGGCCGCCCGGCCAGAAAGCCTGAATCGGGATCACGCCGGCACCGGCATCGCCGAACGCGGAACGCAGGCGCTCGTTGGCGGCCTCGCGGACAAAGAGGCTTTGCGTGATCAGCGCCGTTTTGATCGAGGCATGGATTTCACCGGAAAGCGCGTCGTAACTGGCCTGGATCAGCGGCTCGTCATCGGGCAATGTGACGATGGCGTCGTAGATATCGTTGCCAGTTCCGAGATTCTCTGCAGCCTCTGCCGCTGCCATCTGGTTGCGCGACCGGGCCATGTCGCTGAAACGCACGTCGTTGCGTTCGATTTCCAGATAGACGTTGTTCGGATCATAGGACAGATTCGCCGAGAGGAAGGCATAATCGGACGTGACGGCGCCGAATGTTCCGTTGATCCCGCCGGCGGCCGTCAGGATCGTATAGGTCGAGAAAGGCTGGTAGTCGCCATTCATCCCGACATGGGCAACGCTGGCGCCATTGAGGAACGCGATGCCCGTGACCGAGATTAAATCGCTGGCAGTGCCAGCCGGATCGACCTCGACCTCATAGGTGGAACTGGGATTGAGGGTGAGGTTGCCGCCGATGGTCAATGTTCCGATGGAGTTGCCCGGCGCGATGGTGACGCCCGCGCCGGCGGTCACCGTACCGATATGACCCGACCCGGCCAGCGTGCCGCCCGTCATCATCAAGATGCCGCCAAGGCTGCCATTGACGATCAGGCGTCCGTCCGAAACCGTGGTCGTGCCGGCATAGCCCGAACTGTTGCCGGTCAGACGCAAGGTGCCGCTGCCCAGCATCGTGACGTCGCCGCTGCCGGAGAATATACCGCCATAAGTGGTGTTGCTCGTCTGATCGAGCGTGAGTTCGGCGCCGCCGATGGCGATCTCGCCGCCGCTTCCCGAAAGTTCTCCCATGGCCAGGTCGAAGCCGCCGAGATCGAGTATGCCGCCATTGACCGCATAGGCGCCGTTCTGCACGAAGGCGCTGGCGCTGCCCGCCTGCAAAGTGCCGGCCTCGACCGTGGTCACGCCGCCATAGCTGCTGGCGCCCGACAGCGTCAGCGTGCCGGCGCCCTGCTTGGTCATACCGCCAGCACCTTGCAGATCCGTCCCAATGCCGATGGCAAAGCCGTTGGTGTCGATAAAGGCGCCGCCCGCATCGAGCATGACATCTCCGGCGTTGAACCCGCCCAGGAAATTCGCCTCATTGCCCGTTGCACGCAGAATACCGCCATCGAAGACGAGGCCGGCGTCACCGGCGCCCCTGTCGATATAACCGGTCTCCAGGACGCCGCGTCCGCTTCCGGCGCTGCCGACAAGTTCTACCGTTCCCGTGGCGCCCGAATCGTCGGCGATGACAACCCCGGAAGCCGAAATCATGCCGCCGTTCTCGACCGTCACGCTGCCCGAGCCGAATTCGCCGACAAACAACGCGCTGGAACTGATCCAGCTCGATCCCGTGCCCGTCACGCTGACCACGCCGCTGCCGTTCGTACTGAAGCCGACATAACCCAGGCTGCCGGTGACCGAGCCGCCGTTCGAAATGGTCAGTGATCCCGCGCCGGCCGTGCCGACCGAGACTTCGGTGGAGTTGCTCCAGACCGAGTTCGGGCCGGTAACGATGACCTCGCCGATGGCGGTGGAATCATTGCTGATATAGCCGGACGCGCTGTTGACCGTTCCGCCATTGGAAATGATCAGAGTACCGGCGCCGCTATCGCCGATGGTGAGATCCTGCGAATTCGTCCAGGTCGAGCCGCTGCCTGTCACCGTCACCGTGCCGCTGGCAGCGGCGGAGAAATAGCCGATATAACCGTTGATATTGTCGACAGCACCTCCGTTTTCGATGGTGAGCGTGCCGGTGCCTTCATTGCCGATATAAAGGTCGTCGGCATTGGTCCAGGTTGAGCCTGCCCCCGTGACCGTCACCGTGCCGCTGGCGCCCGGGTCGACGCCGAGCACGCCGATGTCATTGCTGACGGCGCCGCCATTGCGGATGATAAGGGCTGCGTCGTCGCCGTTCTGGTCGCCCACGAGGAGGTCGGTATTGATTGTCCATGGGCTCGGTTGCGTGCCCGGGCCGGCACCGCCCGGATCGTTGCCATCGACGATCTCCGTGTCATTGCCGGTGATGACCTGCGCCCATCCCGGCTGCACGGCCAGGACCAGCGCCGCAGTGCTCGCCAAACCCGCAAGTCGCAGCATGGCCATCCCATGGATTGCCGCTCCACACATCCTTTCGCCCATGCTCGCTCGCAAATCGTCCCCACCGTCATTCGCTCGCGCAGAAATAGACCAATCAATTTAAATATTAGTAACCATGTTACTGAAATATTCATCGGCCGCGGGAACAACAGCCTTACGTCGCACGCTTTAGGCGCATGTTTTGACTGGTCCACCGCCTCTTCACTGTGAAAGCAATATCGTTGGGAATGACTCATCGTCCGGCGGCCATTTAGGCGCCGATGCCGGCATTTTGCGTCGTCGGCCTGCAACACTTACGGGCAAATGATGGGGCGGCAGCGCCTGTCGCCTCAGCTCATCACCATCCATGCGGCAAGCCAGACCCACATGGCGGCAAGCACCAGGTAACCGGCAGCGAAGATCGGGCTGCGATAACGCAGATCGTTGCTGGTGACATGGATGGCGGCGTGGGCGTAGCGCAGGGCGACGAAGATCCAGGCAAGCCCGACGGTGACGATATTGTCGGCGTCCGCGATATAAAGAAGAATGCAGCAGACATGGAAGAGCACAGGCAGTTCGAACTGGTTGGCGAGGCAGTTCTTGACGGCAAGGCTCTCGGCCGGCTCGTCACGGTTTTCGCGATAATCCGATTTCGCGATGCTGCCGGCGCGGAGCATTTTTGCGCGCCGAAGCCCAAGAAGCGCATAAAGACCATAGACCAGGGCCACATGGGCGAGGAGTGGCCAGAAGATTTGATAGCCGGTCATGTGTGGCCGTTTCCTTTCCGCTTCCGCTTTCGTCGCGAGCATTAGCCGAAAGGGGAGCTGGATACCAGCATAGGGCAACGCCCCATCGGCACCTGCGTCGCTAAAGCACGTCGGCACAGGTGTCCCGGCTTTTCGACATGGAGCTGGATGGAATAACGGCGCCTCAGTCCTGGCGCGGCGAGAGCCAGCGGGCAATTGCAAGCCGGGCGATGACGATGAAACAGATGGCGAGGCTTGCGAATTTCAGCCGCGTCATCCACGGCAGCAGGTGTGTTGCAAGACTTGCGGACGCACCCTTGCCGAAGGCCATAAGGCTCGAGATGTTCTCGGCGTAGTCGGCGATGCCGTAAATGAACGGCAGCAAGTAGACCGCCTTGCCAATGACCGGATGCACCGATTGGCCGAACCACGAACCGACAGGACCGAGCTTGAGGAAGGCGAGGAACAGCAGCGCCGTCAGCAATGCCGGAAAGATCAGCTCCGGCCCGAAATACATGGCGCGCAGCAGCCCGGTCGCCGTCTCGTTCTCATCGAGCAGCTTCTGCATGTGGAAGACCGCCGACTCGTCGTAACCGGCGAAATAGGTGTCGAGCACCGCCTGGCCGGTCTCGTGCTTGAACGGGACGACGAAGCCGAAGGTCGTCCAGGCGAGCACGGCAAGACAGAGAGCTGCGAGCAGCGCGACGATCCAGAGAGGAATCCCGCTGCCCGCCTTCATGATCAGAGGCCAGCGCCCGGATAGTTCGGGCTCTCGCGGGTGATCGTCACGTCATGGGCGTGGCTTTCGCGAAGGCCGGCACCGGAGATGCGCACGAACGTGGCCCGCTCCTGGAAATCCTTGAGGTCCTTGCCGCCAACATAACCCATGGCCGCCTTGAGGCCGCCGGCGAGCTGGTGGATAACGCCCGAGACCGGCCCCTTGTACGGCACCTGGCCTTCGATGCCCTCGGGCACAAGCTTCAGCGTGTCGCGCACCTCGGCCTGGAAGTAACGGTCGGCCGAGCCGCGGGCCATGGCGCCGACGGAGCCCATGCCGCGATAGGCCTTGAAGGAACGTCCCTGGTAGAGATAGACCTCGCCCGGGCTCTCATCGGTGCCGGCAAGCAGCGAGCCGATCATGACGGCGGAAGCACCGGCGGCGATCGCCTTGGCAAGATCGCCGGAGAACTTGATGCCGCCATCGGCGATGACGGGCACATCCTGATCATTTGCGGCCTGCACCGCCGACATGATGGCGGCGAGCTGCGGCACGCCGACGCCGGCGACGATGCGCGTCGTGCAGATCGAACCCGGACCGATTCCGACCTTGACGGCGTCCGCGCCGGCATCGATCAGCGCCCTGGTGCCGTCATAGGTGGCGACGTTGCCGGCCATGATGCGCACCGAATTGGAAAGCTTCTTGACGCGGGTGACGGCATCGAGGACGCGCTGCGAATGGCCGTGGGCGGTATCGACGACCAGAAGGTCGACACCGGCCTCGATCAGGCGTTCGGCGCGCTCGAAGCCGTCGTCACCGACGCTGATGGCGGCGGCGGCGCGAAGCCTGCCCTGCGCATCCTTGGAAGCGTTCGGGTTCAGCTGGGACTTCTCGATGTCCTTGACGGTGATGAGACCGACACAGCGGCCTTCGGTGTCCACGACCAAGAGCTTCTCGATACGATGCGAATGCAGCAGGCGCTTGGCCTCCTGCTGATCGACGTTTTCCTTGACGGTGACCAGATTGTCCTTGGTCATCAGTTCATGGATCTTCTGTTCCTGATCGGAAGCGAAGCGGACGTCGCGGTTGGTCAGGATGCCGACGAGGCGGCCGGACTTCTCGACGACGGGGATGCCGGAGATGCTGTAGGACTTCATGAGCCCGAGCGCATCGGCAAGCGTCGCATCGGGGCCGATCGTCACCGGATTGACGACCATGCCGCTTTCAAACTTCTTCACTTGCCGGACCTGCTCGGCCTGCTCGATCGGCGTCAGGTTGCGATGAATGACGCCAAGGCCGCCGGCCTGGGCCATGGCGATCGCCAGGCGGCTCTCGGTGACGGTATCCATCGCTGATGAGATGATCGGGATGTTGAGTTCGAAATCCCGGGCGATGCGGGTGGAGATATTCGTCTGGCCCGGCATGACCTCGGAATGTCCCGGCTGCAGCAGCACGTCGTCGAAGGTAAGCGCGTCTGCGCCGGTTGCCGTTTCAATGATGCGTGCCATGGCCAAATTCCTTCATTTAATAAAAATGCGACCCTGTCCGGAAACGAATCGTCCGCCCCGGCGGTCTGCATGGGTTGCTTGGAAGTTGGCGAGGGCTGGTAACACGTCTATGACAGGAAGGAAATAGCAAAAAGCCCGGCCTGCCCGCCCGGCTCGTCATGGGTGCCATGCGCCAGGAGCATTCCGGGAATAACGCTAGGCAATTTTCTGTCCAGAACGTTGTAAAAACAATGTTATCGCGGTTCAGCGCTTCCGTGAAGGCTGAACCGCTTCGGATCAGATGTCGAACTGATAGGTCTTCGGCACGAAACGGTACCCGCCATCCTGCCGCTCGACGAAGCCGACTGCCGGGAACGGCATGTGGTAGCCAAGGAAGGCGATCTTTTCGCTCGCAATCATCTCGAAAACCTTGCGGCGGGTGGCGGCTGCCTGCGTCTTGTCCATGTCGAAGCGCACCTCCCAATCCGGCCGCAGCAGCGACAGGATATAGTGGTTGGCGGTATCGCCCGTGAGCACAAGGCGCTTGCCCTCGGATTCGACGTGGAACACCATATGTCCCGGTGAGTGGCCGGCCGCCAGCATCGCCGTTATGCCGGGTGCAAAGCTATCACCCTCCTTGAGGAAAGTGGTCTTTTCGGCAAGCGGCACCACATTGGCGAGCACCGCCTTGTGACCGCCCTCAGCCGGCGTACCCTCACGCGCCTTGTCCGACCAGAAGTCATATTCGGCCTGGCCGACGACATAGCGGGCATTCTTGAAGGCAGCAGCACCGTCTTCCATCAGGCCACCAATATGATCGCCGTGCAGATGGGTGAGCGCCACCAACGTGACGTCGTCGGCCGAATATCCCGCCGCCTTCAGGCCTTCGGTCAGTTGGCCGGCCCCACGTGCGCGGCCGCCAGCGCCGAAGCCGGTATCGACGAGGATGACATCCGAACCGGTATCGATGAGAGCCGGCATATAGCCGTTCATGAACTTGTCGGCCGGCAGGAAGTTTGCGGTCAGCAATGCCTTGACGGTTTCGGGATCCTGATTGGTGCCGAAGGTTTCATAGGGCTTTTCGACAATGCTGGTGCCGTCACGGACGACGGTGAACTTATAGGAACCGAGCTTGAATTGATTGATCTCGGGCAAAAGCGTTCCATCCATATGATTGCTTTCTCCAGTTGCGGCCGCTTCGGCCTTCTCTCTTAAAATGACCGGCGCCGCGAGCAGGCCAAGGCCTGCGGCAAAAAGGGTACGTCGTTTTATTCCCGATGAAATTGCCATATGTCCATCCTCTTATGACGTGCGGTGCGTCGCCGCACGGCCCCCAGTGTCGATTCCGACCGGATTTCTTGCCCCGGCCAAGTAAACATATGTCAATCTTGACTGGCGACGTTGTTGCGCAAGCCGTCTCACGCAGACGTGAAGCAAACGTGTCGTCGACCCGGATTTGGGGATTGGCAGAACCCGCCACTGGGACTAAACAGCACGGGCCTTTCCAGCTCCAATCCGCTGCCCCATCAAGGCTCCCGCCTATGAATCGCATCGTCCCGCTGATCCTCGCCGTCGCCCTTTTCATGGAACAGATGGACTCCACCGTCATTGCGACGGCGCTGCCGGCGATCGCGGCGGATTTGCATGTCGGGCCAATCACGCTGAAGCTGGCGCTGACCTCCTACATGGTGGCGCTTGCGGTATTCATCCCGGTGAGCGGCTGGATGGCCGACAGGTTCGGCGCCAAGAAGATCTTCCGGCTTGCCATCTCAGTCTTCGTCATCGGCTCGATCCTCTGCGCAATCTCGTCCAACCTCGTCGAATTCGTGCTTGCGCGCTTCCTCCAGGGCATGGGCGGCGCGATGATGACGCCCGTCGGCCGCCTCGTGCTGGTGCGCACCACCAAGCGCAGCGATCTGGTCTCGGCCATGGCGCTGCTCACCATCCCCGCACTTGTCGGCCCGCTCACCGGACCGCCGCTCGGCGGCTTCATCACCACCTATTTCAGCTGGCACTGGATCTTCCTGATCAACGTGCCGGTCGGCATCATCGGCATCTGGCTTGCGACGATTTTTCTGCCGGAGGTGGAAGCGACGGCGCCGCCGCGGCTCGATTTCACCGGTTTCGTGCTGACCTCGCTTTCGGCCGCGGGTGTCGTCTTCGGCCTGTCGGTGGTCAGTCTGCCGGCCCTGCCCCCGATCATAGGCGTCACCGCCACCTTGATCGGCGTGCTTTGCGGCTTTCTCTATGTGCGCCATGCCAAGCGGCATCCGGCGCCGATCCTCAACCTCAACCTGTTCAAGAACCCGACGTTTCGAACCTCCACCTTGGGCGGCACGCTCTTCCGTATCTGCGTCGGCGCCATGCCCTTCCTGACGCCGCTGATGCTGCAGCTCGGTTTCGGGCTGACGCCATTCCAATCCGGCCTCATCACTTTTGCCGGCGCGATCGGGGCGATCACCACCAAGTTCATGGCGAAGCGCGTCTTCGCCGCCGCCGGCTTCCGCACCACGCTTCTCGGCGCCGCCATGGTGACGACCCTGGTGACTGTCGTCACCGGCCTGTTCACGCCGTCGACGCCGCATCTCGTCATCATCGGCGTGCTGCTGCTCGGCGGCTTCTCCCGCTCCTTCATGTTCACCGGCGTCAATGCACTTGCCTTCGCCGATATCGACGATGCGGAAGCAAGCCAAGCGACATCGATGAGTTCGGTGATGCAGCAGGTCAGCCTGGCGCTCGGCGTTGCGGTCGCCGCCGCGATCCTGGAGAGCTCGATCTATTTCCGCGGCGAAGCGCTGCAAGTGGCCGATTTCCACCTCGCCTTCTACATCATTGCCGGACTGACGGTCATTGCGACCATTCCCTTCATCCGGATGGACCGCAATGCCGGCGCACTCGTTTCCGGCCACCGCTTGAAGACGATAGCGGCAGCAACTGTCGAAGCCGAACAGCACGCGGTGAAATAAAGCATGTCGCGCAAAAGCGTGCAGCGGTTTTGCGGTAACGACATGCGTGGAAACAAAGACCTAAAGCGCGAGGAGCGAATCTGAAAGATTGCGACGAGCTTTTGGCAGCCGTTAATGCGGGTTTTCGCAGACGGCAGAGAGCTTGTTGCCGTCGAGATCACGCACATAGGCAGCGTAGAAATGGGCATGGTAGGAGCGCAGGCCGGGCTCGCCCTCATCGACGGCGCCTGCCGCGATCGCCGCCGCATGGAAGGCGTCGACATCGGCCCGTGTTTCGGCTGCAAGTGCCACCATGGCGCCATTGCCCGAGGTCGCCCGGCGGCGATTGAAGGGCGTCACCACCCAAAAGCGGCAGCGCGTATCGCCCTCGGCGGCATAGCCGATTTCCTCTTCGGAAGAGCGCTGGCGGCGATAGCCGAGGGGAGACAGCACGGCATCATAAAAATGCCCTGCGCGATAAAGGTCGTTGGTTCCGAGCGTGACGTAAAGAAGCATGGGATCAGGTTCAAATCCTTGCAGCGCCGCGCGTCCTTTCAGACGCGCAAAGGACGCGGCGACGCTTTCCATTGCTGCATATCTTATCCTCAAATCGATACCGTTTTAAGGAGTTATGCAGTCGATCGCCATCATCCGTCAGGACCGACCCGAAGATCAAGCTTCTTCAGCGTCGCCTTCGGCCTTGCGCCCCTTGAACCCCTTGGCCAGCAGGAACATCTCGACCGATTCGGCGCGCGACGAGTTCGGCTTGACATGGACGACCTGGCGGAAGTTCTGCTTCAGCATGGCGAGCAGCTCACGCTCGGTGCCACCCTGGAAGGTCTTGGTGAGGAAATGCCCGCCTTCCCCCAGGACTTCGACGGCGAAATGTGCCGCGACTTCGCAGAGATGCATGGTGCGCAGATGATCGGTGCGATGGTGGCCGGTGGTTGGTGCAGCCATGTCCGATATGACAAGATCGGGCGTGCCGCCGACCGCCTCCAACAGCTTTTCCGGCGCACTGGGATCAAGGAAATCGAGCTGCAGGATCTTGACCCCCGGCAGCTGGGTCATTTCAAGGAAATCGATCGCAGCCACGCGAATATCATCATCTGTCGAGCCGGTGACCTTGGCTGCGATCTGCGACCAGCTGCCGGGGGCAGCGCCGAGATCGATGATGCGCCTGGCGCCGCGCAGGATGTGATGTTTCTCATCGATCTCCAGCAGCTTGAAGGCGGCACGAGCGCGATATCCCTCAAGCTGGGCGCGCTGCACATAGGGATCGTTGATGTGACGCTCCAGCCACTGGCGGGAGGAGGCCTTCATTTTCTTGTTCTTGACGCGCTGGCCGAGCTTGCGGCCGGTGCGGTTTCCCGCGATCGGTGCCTTGGTCATGCCTATTCCTTATCTCACGATCTCACGCGCTGGCCGCGGCGGTTGCGGTTGCGCCGCCACACGCCGTCATCGGCCATCATGTCGGTGAGCAAGCCTTCCCTCAAGCCGCGATCGGCAACCCGCATGCGCGGGCTCGGCCAGCGGCGGCGGATCGCCTCGAGAATGGCGCAGCCGGCGAGCACCAGATCGGCCCGGTCAGGCCCGATGCAGGGATTGGCGGCGCGGCTTGCGAAATCCCAGGAGAGAAGCTTTGCCTGCATGGCGGAGACCTCATCGTCGGACAGCCAGATGCCATCGACCTTGCGCCGGTCATAACGCGGTAGGTCGAGATGCACGCCGGCAAGCGTCGTCACCGTGCCCGATGTGCCGATCAGGTGAAAGTCGCCGCTCTGGGCGACCTCGATCTCCGGGCAATTGAAGCTTCCAAGCATGCCTTCGACTTCACGCACCATGCCTTCGAAGGCCTCCGGCGTGACGTCGTGCCCGCCATGGCGCTCCGACAGGGTCACGACGCCGACCGGAAGCGAGGTCCAGTGGGTGATGTGATTGGCAAGGCGGCTGAAGCGATTGTCGCCAATACGGATGACGGCAATCTCCGACGAGCCGCCGCCGATATCGAAAAGCACGACGGAGCGCGTCTCGCGACCGACCAGCGAGGAGCAGCCGGAGACGGCAAGCCGCGCCTCTGTCTCGCGATCGATGATCTCGAGCGCGAGGCCGGTTTCGGCAACGACCCGGCTGAGGAATTCCTCGCCATTGACTGCCTGGCGGCAGGCTTCGGTGGCGATCAGCCGCATGCGGCGGATCTGCCGGTTCCTGAGCTTGGAGGCGCAGATCCTCAGCGCCTCGATCGCCCTCTCCATCGCCTCATCCGACAGACGGCCGCTTGCCGCAAGGCCTTCGCCGAGGCGCACGATGCGGGAAAAAGCATCGACGACGCGGAATTGACCCGGACGAGTCGGCTGGGCAATGAGGAGGCGGCAATTGTTGGTGCCGAGATCGAGGGCGGCGTAGAGCTCCTCCGGCCACACATGCTCGCCGGCCTGACGATCCCCCGGATGCCCGGAATGGGACTGGCTTTCCTGGCGGCCCCTGCGGTTGGCGCTTGCGCCATTCAGTGCTTCACGCAGTTCGGCCCTGAGCACGGTTTCTTCTGCGCGGCTTTCCTGCTGCTGGGCGCCTGATGGTTTTGCCGGTGTCAGCGGCCGGCCCTGCAGACCGCGCTTGCCGCGGTTTTTGCGGCGATTGCGACGGCTCGGCGCTGAATCGCTATCGGAGCGGACAGCATTGCCTGCCGCTGCCGTCTGTTCCATTGCCTGGGGGAGAGGTGAACCATCCTGCACGGCACCATGGCCGCCACGACGGCGACGCTTGCGCTTGCGGGCCGGATTCCCGGCTGCATCTTCCATCGGGCGCGCAGGCTGTCCGGCACCGCCGGAAGGCTCATGCGAAGCGGGATGAGCCGCGTTGCGGGATTGCCCGCCACGTTTGCCCTTGCGGCGCCTGGACTTCTTGCCGTCCTTGCGCCCTGCCGCCGACGCCCCGTCAAATTGCGGCTTTGCGCCGCCTTCGGGGTCTTCCACGTTCTTTTTCCACCGCGCCGCGCAAGTCTTGAGATATGCAGCAGGCGCTCATTCGATTTTTGCGTTGCGGCAAGAATATCAGCGCCCGCCAAAATCACCAAATTCTTTTTTGGACAGGGGATTTGCAGCGGTTTCATGCCTTTCGCACAGCACTGAATTTTTTCAAAACGGGTATTTGCAATCTGCCGGCTTTTGGTTATAAGCGCCGCACAGCAGCCAAGCCATGCTTCGGCGGCAACTGCTGGGGAATAGTTCAATGGTAGAACGACGGACTCTGACTCCGTTAATCTTGGTTCGAATCCAGGTTCCCCAGCCAATATTTCACTAAGCGATTGATTTTACGGCAAAACGGGTTTGCTTTTATCTGCCCTCCCCGTCCCCTCCTCCAATGCCTGCTTCCTTTTCGCTGCCCTGATCACTTGGATCGATTGGCGCAGCATGTCGGCGAATCCGACATCCTGCCTCGGGCGAGCATCTTGCAGCATCTACGCATTACACGCGCCCATTTCGATCTCTTTTGATTTCGGGCGCGCCGTGGTGGGCAGCGATGGTAGCGCTATTGGCGTCGGCCTGACGTCTTCTGGCTTCTGGAACGGCCCATCGACAAAATTGGTCAGCGACTGGAAAAACAAATGCAAACTAATGAGGGTTCCGGAATGCTGATTTACAACAGCGCAGAAAATAAAGATTGAAATCGGCCCCGCCCACAAATCTTTTATCAGGCCACACTGTTCTCCCTCCAAGATCTCTGTGTTAGGCACCCCAAAAGCGCCAATCTTGCGCGCGACCAAAGTACGCTCTCGATATCGAAGGCAGGCACATTGAAGGTTTACCGACCAGAGATTGATGGCTTACGGGCCATATCGGTGATCGCGGTCATTCTTTACCACGCCGGGTTCACGGTTGCCGGCCACACGGTACTTCAGGGCGGATACATTGGCGTCGACGTATTTTTTGTGATCAGCGGCTTCCTGATTTCCCAAATTTTGTTGACGGAAATCGAAGCAACGGGGCGTATCAATTTCGTTAAATTCTATGCTCGGCGCGCGCGGAGAATTTTGCCGGCGTTGTTCGCAGTCATTTTTGCGACAATTCCCCTCGCCTATTATTTTTTGTTACCATTGGAACTCACAGACTACGCGAACTCCATAGGGTCGTCGCTCCTGTTTGGATCGAATATCTATTTTTATTTTACTGCGGCTCTGTACGGGGAGCCCAATACCCTTCTCAAGCCCTTTCTTCACACCTGGTCGTTGAGCGTCGAAGAACAATTTTATATCGGCTTTCCGGTCTTATTGCTGATCGTGCGCCGATACTTGAAATCAAAATTCTTGCCATACGTGTTGCTCGTGGCAGCCCTCAGCTTTGTATTGTGTATCGTGACGGTGCGGCATGATCCGCAACAGGCCTTCTACTCGCCACTCACCCGGGCCTGGGAACTGCTGGCCGGAACACTTCTCGCCTATCACGAAGTGAGGCGTGGACGAACCCGCCCTCGGCCGTTACTCGCGGCGGCCGGGCTTATCCTCGTTCTTGGCTCACTCATCTTTTTTGGAAAGGATACGGTTCATCCTGGCCGGTTGACTTTGATCCCAGTCATCGGGACCTGTCTGGTGCTCGCATTCGCCGGTCAGCAGAACGCAGCCGGGCGCCTGTTGGCTTCTCGGCCTGCGGCGCTCACCGGATTGGTATCCTACTCTTTATATTTGTGGCATTATCCGGTCTTTGCCTTCTGGCGGTTGACAAGCTTGAATTTCGACAATGGTGACAAGCTTCTCGCCATCGCAGTGACGGTCTTGGTCGCGGTCGTCAGCTTTGTCGTCATCGAAAAGCCCCTTCGCCACACCAGGAGAAGCCGCGCTCTCTGGATCACCCTGAGCTTATCCGTTGTCACCATCACGGCTGCTGTCCTGTCAGCAATCACTATGGCCGGTTTTCCTCACAGGCTGGATGAAGTCTATTCACCTCTCGCGCAGACGAACGAAGCACGGCTCGAAAGCACTTTTCTAAGCCTGAACGACAACATTCAAGCTGGGAAACCAATTATCTTCATCATTGGGGACTCGCACGCCAGAAACTGGTCGATCGCGCTAAAAAATTACATCGATACCGACCGATATCAAATCGTGGCAATCAGCTACTTGAACTGCATGGTGGAGATCAAGAACGATATCGTTAAGGCCCCCTCTCGGGCCAGCATTTACGATAAATACTGCATTCCCTTCGAAAAATATATCAACGACAAGTCATTGCTCAGCCGAACGAAAGCGATCTTCCTCACGAGCCTTCGGCCTTTCGAGTACACCGTCAACCCCTTCCGGTTCGAGCTTCTTTCCTGGATGAAAAGCCACTCGGATGACGCGCGCATTTTCGTTTTCGGAAATTATTTCCAGCTCGACGAATCGCACTCGTGCCTAGGGCTCATGTTTCAGAGAAAATCCGATGCCTCTATATGCCTGCGGGAAGCGACCTATCCGCCGGCCAACCAGCCTTTAGAGCAACTGCCATTTTTCCCATCCGATCTTGCGTTCACCTACGTCGATATCGTCAAGCTTCACTGCGATTACGACAAGGAGAAATGCCTCACGAGCAGCAGGGGTGTTCCGTTCATCACAGACTGGAACCATCTGACAGCAGAATTTCTGACGACCCTGATTGGTGACATTCTGGAAAAGAGAACCGCCGACCTACGGGGCGACGGTCTCCTCGATTTCCTGGTACCGCCGCACGCCAGGCAATCCGAACGAACTGCAAGTTCTCAGCCGAACGCTGGTCGAACGTCTTCCGCTTCTCCATGAGTTTGAGCGGACGGACGCCGGGAACGACGGTAAACTTGGTGTTCAAGTCCGGATCCTCGGCATACCCCATTGTCTCGATCAAGGGTAGCAGCAACGTCGCCTAAAGCTGACGGCTCACACGTCACGCCAATCACCGCCCTTTGGAGTTTTGGATGCCCGACAGCTATTGTCGCGCTACGGCGGCTTTGCCTTCGAACTGCAGGAACCAATCATACACTGCGCGGATACCTTCCTCCAGCGAGATGCGTGGCTTCCAGCCCATGTTCTTCAGCTTGTCGGTGCTCATGAGCTTACGCGGCGTCCCGTCAGGCTTGGAGAGGTCGTGGGCAATTTTTCCTTCGTAACCGACAACACGGCAAACCAACCGCGCGAGCTCGATGATTTCAATGTCCTCTCCCGAACCGACATTGACGTGCTGCGCGTCCGAATAGTTCTTCAACAGGAAAACCAGCGCATCAGCGCAATCGTCAACGTGGAGGAATTCCCGTCGTGGCTTTCCGGTTCCCCAGATGGCAATTTCGGATGCCCCCGTCACCTTTGCGAGGTGCGCTTTGTGAATTAGCGCCGGCAGAACGTGACTGGATTGCAGATCGAAATTATCGCCCGGACCATAGAGGTTGGTGGGCATGGCAGAAATATAGTCGCGTCCGTGCTGCTTGCGGTAGGCGTCGGCCAGCTTGATCCCGGCAATCTTGGCTATAGCATACCACTCGTTGGTCGGCTCAAGCGGTCCGGTCAAAAGCGCATCTTCAGAAATCGGCTGCGGCGCGAATTTAGGATAAATGCAGCTTGAGCCCAGAAACAGAAGCCTGTCGACGCCGTTACGATGCGCGGCTTCGAAGATATTGGCCTCAATAATCAGGTTATCGTAGAGGAAATCGGCCGGGAAGGTATCGTTCGCAAGAATACCGCCAACCTTTGCAGCAGCGAGGATGATCGCATCCGGTCTGTTCGTCTGGACGAATCTCTCGACCTCGTCCTGCCGTTTGAGATCAAGCTCCTGTCGCGTTGCCGTGATGACAGTGCAATTTTCTGAGTGAAGCCTGCGCACAAGCGCGCTGCCGACCATGCCGCGATGACCGGCGACCCAGATTTTCTTGTTAGACAGGTCGGACACTCAGATCTCTTTCCGGCTGTTTTGAGCCTTCCAGTGCTTGACATCCTCCCGCACCATTTCGGCGGCGAGTTCGCGAACCGGGGTCTTGTGGTGCCAGCCCAATTTCTGACGTGCCTTGGTCGGGTCGCCAAGCAAAAGGTCGACTTCCGTCGGGCGGAAATACCGCGGGTCGATTTCCACAAGGCAGGCACCGGACGCGGCGTCATAACCCTTTTCGTCGACGCCGGACCCCTTCCATTCCAAAGCAATGCCCACGTCGGCAAAAGCCCACTCCACAAACTGGCGGACACTCGTCGTCTCACCGGTCGCCAAGACGTAGTCATCCGGCTTGTCCTGCTGCAGCATGCGCCACATGCCCTCGACATATTCACGCGCGTGGCCCCAGTCACGCTTGGCGTCGAGATTGCCGAGGAAAAGCTTATCCTGCCGCCCCAGATGGATGGCAGCCACCGCCATCGTGATCTTGCGCGTGACGAAGGTTTCGCCGCGAAGCGGGCTTTCGTGATTGAAAAGAATGCCGTTCGACGCATGCATGCCGTAGGCCTCGCGATAATTCACGACGATCCAGTAGGCATAGAGCTTGGCTGCGGCATAGGGAGAACGCGGATAAAAGGGCGTCTTCTCGTTCTGCGGCACTTCCTGCACAAGACCGTAGAGTTCCGAGGTCGATGCCTGGTAGAATCGGGTCTTTTCCTCGAGCCCCAGGATACGGATCGCTTCGAGCAACCTCAACGTCCCGATGCCATCGGCATCCGCCGTATATTCAGGCGTTTCGAAGCTGACACCCACATGGCTTTGTGCGGCAAGATTGTAGATTTCATCGGGCTGCGTCTGCTGCACGATCCGCAGCAGGTTGGTCGAGTCGATCATATCGCCATAGTGGAGAATGAAGCGAGGATGTGTCTCATGCGGATCCTGATAGATATGTTCGATGCGGCCGGTATTAAAAGACGAGGACCGCCGCTTGATACCGTGCACCGTATAGCCCTTGCTCAGAAGCAATTCGGCCAAATAGGCACCATCCTGACCAGTCACCCCAGTAATAAGCGCGGTTTTTGTCATTTTTTCACATCGTCGTTCGATACAATCTTCGGGTCGTGTTTATGGAAACGACCGAACGAGTGCAACCCCCATGTAACTGCGGGCAGGTCGGCGAAATGAGTATCGTCGACCTCTTCGGCTGACGTGAGACTGGCACAATGAGACTAGAGCTTTCATCTGTCAGATGTCCAAGGGCTAAATATGATCCTGGTGACGGGAGGAGTCGGCTTCATCGGTGCGAATTTCGTGCTCGGCTGAGCTTGCGCTTCACGATGAACCAGTCGTCAACCTCGATGCGCTCACCTATGCCGGCAATCTTGAAAACCTTACCTCCGTGATGGCCATTCAAGCACCATAGAAGAAACTGTCGATCACTGTCTCAAGATTGCAACGACACCCTCCAAACAGGTCCAAATTTGCCTTGTGACCGGGCCGTTGTGGGTGTTGTCGTGATCGCAGGATATGCTAAGGCCAATACCAGGAATTAATTAGGTGCAACTGAATGGATGACGCGGATGGCCCCTCGCCCCAATTGGTGAGAGCGCCCTTTTGCGGATCTCCGTGACGATCAATTCGTGACAGCATCCGCTGGCTGTGACCCTTTTACAAAGGGACGAGAAATTGAGGAGCGAGATCCGCTGTGTCAGATTATCTGTGAAAAACGACGCGATTCTCCGGCCTGATCGAAATGTGAAGTAGGCGTCTGCTGGCGCGGAGGCTGAGGTTAGTCAAAGCATGAAAATTGGCATCTTGTTAGAAAACCCGATTCAGGTCGGTGGCGGATTCAATCAAGCAATCAATGCGATCGTACAACTCCAGCGTATCATCGGAAAACAGCATGAGGTCGTGGCTTTCACGACAATCAAAGCCAATCTTCAGCATCTCAAGCGGCTTGGAGTTCCCGCAGAATACCTGCCTGCCGCCGGAAGGCTATCTCGAATTGCACTCGCCGTGTTGCGCCGCTTAATCCGCAAGGAAATTGGCAAAGCGTGGATGGCAAACAAGATCGAAAATGCGCTGCTGAAAGCAGGCATGGATCTGGGGTATTTCGTTACACATTCCTCAACTCCGAACTATTTCGGCAAGCTCAACTACGTCACAACAGTCCTTGATCTCTGTCATCGGGACGATCTCGAATTTCCGGAAGTCAGCTCCGAAGGCAGATTCGAAGAACGAGAGCGGCACTTTTCCACATGCCTGCCACGTGCGGTCGCCGTCTTGGTGGCATCACATCAGCTACTGAAGAGGATTGTCGTTCGCTACGGAGTTGACGAAGAGCGCATGATTGCGATGCCGTTCGAGCCCTCTCCTTTCTTAAGTGAAGCGCATTCGATTGATCGCACAGCCGTGCTCGGCAATTACGGGCTGAGGGATGGCTATTATTTCTATCCGGCGCAATTCTGGCCTCATAAGAACCATATACGCATTCTTGAAGCGATCTCGTTGTTAAAGCAAAAGGCGGCCGTTAATTCCGACATACGCGTGGTCTTTTCGGGTGCGGACAGCGGTAATTTGGCCTGGATCAAGCAGCAAGCGCAGCGGTTAGGCGTCTCTGACAATGTGACGTTTCTCGGCTTTGTACCGGTTGATCACATGCGCGCGCTTTACGAAGGCGCTCTGGCCGTCGTGATGTCGACTTATTTTGGCCCGACCAATCTACCGCCGTTGGAAGCGTGGGCAGTCGGCCGCCCGTTGATCTATTCGGCGCACCTCAATGAACAGGTCGGCGATGCGGCGTTGTTTGCCGACGCTAATGACGCAGAGCAGTGGGCCGACGCAATGTTGCGCATTCGGGATCCTGCGGTGGCAGTTGATCTGATCGAAAAAGGGCGTAAGCAGCTAAAAGCGATCGACACGGAGCGGCTCGAAGCCGAGACCCTATTCGTACATAGACTCGAGCAATTTGCGCAACGCAGGAAATGCTGGGAATAATCATGGAATGCGCACCAGTCATACTTTTTGTCTTCAATCGTCCCATGCATATGGCACGGACTATCGCTGCATTGCAGGCAAACGAATTGGCGGAACAGACGCCGCTGTTCATTTTTTGCGACGGTCAGCGCAATGAAAAAGAAGCGGAGCGCGTGCGCCAGGTCCGTGAACAGGCAAAGACGGTAACGGGTTTCAAGTCAGTCACTATCGTCGAGCGTGAAAAAAACTATGGCCTTGCAGGCTCCATCATCGATGGCGTGGGCCGTCTGTGCGAACAATATGGCCGCGTCATCGTCGTCGAGGATGACCTGATAACCTCGCCTGACTTCTTGCGCTATATGAACCAGGGGCTGGATCTTTATGCAGATGAGGAGCGCGTCGCCAGCATTCACGGTTACGCCTATCCGGTCCCCAACGACGATGCTCCCGAGAGCTATTTCCTACGTGGGGCGGACTGTTGGGGCTGGGCCACGTGGGCCCGGGCATGGAAACATTTCGAACCCAATGGGGCTAAGCTTCTGATAGGCCTGAAAGAGAAAGGCCTTGCCAAAGCTTTCGACTATGATGGGAACGCCTTTTTCCTGGCGATGCTGCGCAATCAAGTCAAAGGCAAGAATCAATCTTGGGCGATCAGGTGGCATGCCAGCGCTTATCTGGACAATATGCTGACTCTCTACCCTCGCCAGAGCCTTGTGGAGAACTCAGGGTTTGACGACAGCGGAGTCCACTGCAGCGATGTCGATTATTACGCCGGCAGCCTCGGGCATGCGCCGGGGAAATTGCAAAAGATCCCCGTTGAAGTTAACGAACAAATGCGACTGCGCGTGTTGGGCTTTTTCGCAAAGATGCGCCGCCAGCGGATGAATGATTTTTACAAGCTCGTATTCTCGGCCGGGGTCAAGCGCATACGCAAAGTAGTCGGTTTGGCGGCATCCTGACGCATCGGTCGATTTGGGAAAGAGAAACATGATAGAAAAGATCACGAACGGTGGCGAACTGCAGGCCATGATATTGCGGTCGAACTACACGTTCGATGGTATCCAATTTTTCACGCCGGACGAATTTTCGCAGCAACTCGCCTATATGAAGCGACCGACTGGCTATGTCATCCAACCCCACGTTCACAACGCCGTCGCGCGCGAGGTCCTCTATACGAAGGAGGTCCTGCTTATAAAGTCGGGCGTTGTCCGCGTGGACTTCTATTCCGACGCGCAGGAATACTACGAAAGCGCGATCCTGCGCGCTGGCGACGTCATCCTGCTTGCCTTCGGCGGACATGGTTTTGAAATCATCGAAGAAGCTGAAATCATCGAAGTCAAACAGGGACCTTATGCCGGAGAATCCGATAAGACACGATTTGTACCGTCGGTGCGGGAACTGAAGATAAAGGGTGTCGAATGATTCCGGTCAATGAACCGCTGCTGAATGGTAACGAGAGCAAGTATCTTCTGGAATGTATCGAGACCGGCTGGATTTCCTCCGAAGGCCCTTTCATCACACGTTTTGAGCGTGAGTTTGCCGCGACTGTCGGCCGCAAGCACGCAATCGCCGTTGCGAACGGTTCGATGGCTCTCGACGCTGGCATGATGGCGCTTGGCCTGGAGGAAGGCACTGAGGTCATCATGCCGTCCTTCACGATCATTTCCTGCGCAGCAGCCATCGTGAGAGCGGGTTGTGTGCCGGTTGCGGTGGATTCGGATCCTCTCACCTGGAATATCGATCCGACGAAGATCGAAGCAGCTATTACGCCGAAGACGCGCGCCATCATGGTGGTGCATATCTATGGCCTGCCCTGCGATATGGCCGCGATCAACGAGATCGCCCGCCGCCACGACCTCAAGATCATCGAAGACGCTGCAGAAATGCATGGACAGACATATAACGGCCAGCCTTGCGGCAGTTTCGGCGATGTCAGCATTTTCAGCTTCTATCCCAATAAGCACATTACCACAGGCGAAGGTGGCATGATCGTCACCGATTCCGACGCCCTTGCCGACAGATCTCGAAGCCTGCGAAATCTCTGCTTCCTGCCTGCCCGTCGCTTTGTTCACGAGGAACTGGGCTGGAATATGCGTATGACAAATATGCAGGCGGCTTTGGGTTGCGCGCAGCTTGAGCGCCTTCCGGAATTCGTCGAGCGCAAACGTGCGATGGGCAAACTGTATACCGAGCTGCTTCAGGACCTGCCCGGCATTCAACTGCCGTTGCCCGAGACAACGTATGCCCGGAATATCTATTGGGTCTATGGCATCGTGCTGAAGGACGAGATCGATTTCGACGCAGCCGAAGCGATGAAACGATTAGCGGCTAAAGGCGTAGGCTGCCGTCCGTTTTTCTGGCCGATGCACGAGCAGCCCGTTCTGCAGAAGATGGGCTTCTTCAAGGATGCAGATCTTCCCATCGCCGCAAAGCTTGCGCGCCGCGGCTTCTATATTCCAAGCGGCATGGCGCTGAGGGAAGATCAAATTCGCGAAGTCGCGGGTATCGTCGCGGAGGTCATCCGTTGACGCCCAGTTTCGGATTGTACTCCCAGTATTACGACCTTCTCTATCAGGACAAGGATTACGAGGGCGAAACAGCTTATGTGAAAGCTCTGCTGGAGCGTTATGCCACCGGCCCAATCTCGCAGATTCTGGAGCTAGGCTCCGGCACCGGCATTCACGCCGATAAGATCGCAGAAGCCGGATATGGGGTGCTGGGTGTAGAGCTGTCTGAAACCATGCTTGCGGCGGCCATGCCGAAGGCGGCACAGTCGGGCGGCAAACTTGATTTCACGCTGGGCGATGCACGCACATTCCGGACGGATCGGCGATTCCAGGCGGTCATCTCCCTTTTTCATGTTTTGAGCTATCAGACGTCCGATGCTGATCTCGAAGCGATGATGGAGACTGTTTCCCATCATCTCGAAGACGGCGGAATTTTCATCTTCGACTTCTGGTACGGACCAGCAGTCCTTTGGCAGCGGCCGAGTACCCGCGTCAAACGCTTGGAAAACGATGAGATTTCAGTCGTTCGCGTTGCAGAGTCGGTCGTGCATGACGCCGAGAACGTCGTGGATGTCAATTACACGATCTTCGCGACGGAGAAGCTGAGCGCCAAGACCGAAATGGTTTGCGAAACCCACCGCATGCGCTACCTCTTCCTGAACGAGATAGACCGCCTCCTGACGAATGCGGGGATGAGCCGTGTGATTGCCGAAGAATGGATGTCCAGTTCGACGCCGGGGACCGAAACCTGGGGCGTCTGTGTCGTAGCGCGCAAGAACGCGGGCTGACTGTTGGCGATACATTTGGACGACCGAATTACCTTGCGCCGGAAGAGGATTGGTTTCTATCTCGGAGTAGGCCGCCATGCCGGTGGTATGTTCCAGTACGCGCAAAGCCTTGTGCAGGCCCTGACTTCAATCGACGGCACGGACGTGGATGTCATCGTTGCCTATGGGGACGAAGCCTGGCGCTCTGAACTTGATGCCAGCCCGCTGAAGGCCGTCCCGCTGCAGCACTGGAAGCGGGGCGAGACACTTGCCAAGCTGTTCATGGTTCTGCCCGGCTCCGTAGCGCGTAACATCGCGAGATGGGTGAACCCACTCGTGCGGGAATTGACATCTCTCCAATGTGATCTGTGGATTTTTCCGGCTCAAGACGCCCTGACCTGGCAGATCAAGGAGCCCTCGATCGCAACCATTCACGATTTGATGCACAGATATGAACGCAGCTTTCCAGAAGCCGGAAGCTGGTTGCGCTTTCAACTGAGAGAAAGCCGGTTCCGTCACCTTGCGAACCAGAGCGCTGCCGTGCTCGTCGATTCCGAAACCGGGCGGCGGCATGTCATGGAAAGCTACGGTACGCCAGAAGATTACATATATCCGCTGCCTTATATCGCTCCGAACTATCTTACGGATTCGGTCGAGACGCCCGCCTTCGCCGAACGCTACCGGCTTCCGGAAAAATTCTATTTTTATCCGGCGCAATTCTGGCCTCACAAGAATCACTTGCGGCTCATACAAGCGCTGGCAGCCGCGCGCAGGACTCATCCGAACATGGAACTGGTCTTGGCGGGCAATACAAAGCGCGAATATGCGGCCGTCAAAGCGATAGCAAGCGAGCTTGGGCTATCCCAAGCTGTTCACTTCGTCGGTTATGTACCGGATTCGGATCTGGCTGGGTTTTATCGTCGTGCCAGAGGGTTGGTCATGCCGACTTTTTTCGGCCCGACAAACATTCCGCCGCTTGAAGCGATGGTGTGCGGTTGCCCCGTTTTGATATCGGACAAGTATGGTATGCGTGAACAGTGCGGCGACGCGGCTCTCTATTTCTCGCCGCAATCCGTCGCGGAAATTCAAGGGGCAATGAGCCGCCTGTGGGAAGATGAAGACCTACGTTCCTCTTTGATCAAAAAGGGGCTTGAAAGAGCTTCCTTGTGGAAGCAAGAAGATTTCGACCACCGTCTGAGAGAAATTTTGGGGCGTGTCCTCGATCGAGTCGCATGATACATGGCGTTGGTCCATGCAGTCCCCTGAGGCCGTAGAAAATATGGCACGAGCAACGGCTAACGGAGAGTTTGAGCGCATTAATATGACAGGTCACGTGACAAAACAGGAAGGGGAAAGCGGCACCGAACCCTGGGATATAGTCATCAAGCCGTCCGGCACCATCAGCGTTGGGCTGACGACCGCGTGGAAATATCGTGAACTTATCTGGATGTTCTTCAAAAGGGATTTCACGACATTCTACAAGCAAACCGTGCTTGGACCGGTTTGGTATCTCATACAACCGATACTGACGACGGTCACCTATTACATCGTCTTCGGAAAGATCGCCAATCTCTCCACCGATGGAATTTCCCCGCTTGTCTTTTATATGTCCGGCACCATTATCTGGAATTATTTCTCAGCTTGCCTCACCAATAACTCAGAAACATTTTCGAAAAACTCGAACTTGTTTGGAAAAGTGTATTTCCCCCGGCTAGTCGTACCACTCGCAGTCGCGATGAGCGGCCTGGTCGCATTTGCCATCCAATTCACGCTGCTGCTTACGATCTCTTTTGTTCTCTGGCTTAGTCAGGATGATATTGTGATCAGCTTGCGTTTCGTTTTCGCGACACCATTGATTTTGCTATATGTTGCAACGCTTGGTGTGGGAATGGGACTCTTGGTTTCCGCGCTGACAGTTCGATATCGTGATCTGGTTTATGCCGTCGGTTTCGTTACGCAGCTTTGGATGTATGCGACACCCGTCGTCTATGCTTTCAGCCAGGTTCCCGAACGATATCAATGGTTTTACTACCTCAATCCGATGACGACTCCGGTTCAGGTATTCCGTTGGGCACTTTTCGACGCGTCGCCGCTTCCTCTGAGCATTTGCCTGGCGAATGTCGCGGCCACTCTGATTATTATGTTTGGCGGCTTGATACTTTTTGCGCGGGCTGAGGCAACCGCTATGGATACCGTTTGATGAATGATATCGTTATACGCGCCGAGAATGTCAGCAAACACTATCGCTTGGGTATCATTAATCACGGCACCTTGTACCGCGACCTCCAAAGCTGGTGGGCGCGGTTCCGCAATCTGCCGGACCCCAATGCCTCTGTGTCGGATTACGCTTCCGACAGACAGAACAAGACTCGGCTTAAGAACGACATTTTTCACGCCCTGGATGATGTGTCCTTCGAGATTTCCCGCGGCGATATCGTTGGCGTAATCGGTCGCAATGGGGCAGGCAAGTCGACCCTTCTGAAGCTGATGTCTCGCATAACGCGTCCAACCTCGGGCTATATTGGCATTCGAGGCCGGATTGCGAGCCTCTTGGAAGTCGGAACCGGCTTCCACCCCGAACTCACAGGCCGCGAAAACGTTTACTTAAACGGTGCCATTCTTGGAATGACACACTCCGAAGTTCGCGCGAAGTTCGATGAGATCGTCGAGTTCGCAGAAATCGGCGATTTCATCGACACCCCAGTCAAACGTTACTCTTCAGGCATGTATGTTCGACTTGCCTTTTCCGTTGCGGCACATCTGGAACCCGAAATACTTCTTGTCGATGAGGTTCTGGCAGTTGGCGACGTCAACTTCCAGAACAAATGTATGGGCCGAATGCGGGAGGTGACCAAGGCGGGCCGAACAATCATGTTCGTCAGCCATAATATGACGGCTGTAAGCAGTCTTTGCCCTCGATCCATTCTGTTGTCCGACGGTCGCGTGGCTGCCGTGGGCAGTACGTCCGATGTCATTCGCGCCTATCTCGACCGGCCTGAACTGAGCGGGAAGATAGATTTTGAAATCAACCCACAGGATGTCGACGGCAAGGCGGTGATCTCTCGCCTTTCCATCCGAAAGGAAGATGGCGAGCTAGCACAAACAGTTGAACTCACGAAGAATTTTGTCATCGAGATGGAGTATGAACTGCGCGAACCACTGACAGGGCTTTCCGTCGGGCTGCAGATCATGATGGAGGATGGTTATTCCGCGGTCATCAGCCTGTCTGATCCGGAACTCGACGTAAGCCGCCTCGACACCCGGTCCCCAGGTTATTATCGGGCGCGAGTAGTCATTCCGGCTAGCTTGTTGAACACCGGAACCTTTTATCTCCGCGCCGGCATTTCCAGCCGTTTTTCGATCTATTCGGTGGTTGAAGGCATACGGTTCGAAGTCGAAGACAATGTCGGGATCATCCAGATGCTGGGGCAGCAGCGAAAACCGTCGATTTCGGCGATCCAGCTCCCCTGGGATGTGAAGATGCTCTACCTCCGCGATTCTGAAGGCTTATTGAAATGAAGAAAGTACTCGTGACCGGTGCGGACGGCTTCATCGGCTCTCACCTCGTTGAAACCTTGGTCAAGGCAGGCGTGGAAGTCCGCGCCCTCTGCCAGTACAACTCGTTTTCCAGCTGGGGCTGGCTGGACCAGTCTGAATACCGCGGCAAGTTCGAGGTCATTCTTGGAGACGTTCGCGACCCGGCACAAATGCGTGCCGTCGCTAAAGGCGTTGACACGATATTTCATCTGGCCGCGCTCATCGCTATTCCCTATTCCTATCAGGCGCCGTCCAGCTATGTAGACACCAACATTAATGGCACGTTGAATGTGCTTCAGGGCGCTCTCGATGCCGGCGTTGGCCGTGTCATCCAGACCTCGACCAGCGAGGTCTACGGCACGGCTCGCTTTGTCCCAATCAGCGAAAGTCATCCGCTGCAGGCACAGTCGCCCTATTCGGCGTCAAAAATCGGTGCTGACGCGATGGCCTACAGCTATCATTCGAGCTTCGACCTGCCGGTGACGATCGCACGGCCCTTCAACACGTTCGGCCCGCGACAATCTGCAAGGGCGGTTATTCCGACTGTGATTTCACAGCTTCTGAGTGGACGAACGACGCTGAAGCTTGGTGCGCTCTCGCCCACCCGGGATTTCAATTTCGTGCAGGATACATGCGACGGCTTTCTGGCGCTCGCGGCCTGCGACGAAGCCATCGGACAGACGGTCAATATCGGCTCGGGCAGCGAGATATCGATCGGCGATACCGTTCGGCTGATCGCCGACATCATCGGCGTCAGCGTGGAGATCGAATGCGACGAACAGCGTTTGCGTCCGGCAAACAGCGAAGTGGAACGTTTGTGCTGCGACAACAGCCTGATCAAGTCTCTGACAGGATTTTCGCCGCGTTACAGCTTGGAAGATGGTCTGAAGGCAACGATCGACTGGCTGCGTCAGCCACAGAACCTGGCGAGATACAAGGCGGATATCTTCAATGTCTAGGCGCGCAGTCATTCTGGCGGGCGGAATGGGAACGCGGTTGCGGCCCTATACCGTCGTTCTTCCAAAGCCTTTGATGCCGATCGGCGACTATCCTATTCTTGAGGTGATCATTCGTCAGCTGATATCGGGCGGATTTCAGCATATAACGCTTGCCGTCAACCACCAGGCCGAGCTGATCAAGGCTTTTTTCCAGGATGGCGACAAGTGGGGTGTGCGTATCGATTACTCGCTCGAGGACGAGCCTCTTGGCACCATGGGGCCGCTGCGGCTGATAAAGGATCTGCCGGAGAATTTCCTGGTGATGAACGGCGACATTCTGACGGATCTCAACTATGCCGATTTTCATGATGCCCACGTCCGCGACGGAAATATATTCACGATCTCGTCCAAGACGCGTCAGCATCGTATAGACTATGGCGTTCTTGACACCGGCGAGGCCGGGCTGCTGACCGGTTTTCGCGAGAAACCGACGGCTGAATACAAAGTCAGCATGGGCGTCTACATGGTGTCTTCGAGGGCCGTGGAGCACATACCACAAGGTGGCGCCTATGGCTTTGATCAGTTGATGCTTGATCTTCTTGCGGCCGGCAAGCCGGCCACGGTTCGAGATTTTGCGGGCTATTGGCTCGATATCGGACGGCCTGACGATTATGCCTTGGCGATCGAGCAGTTTGAATCCATGCAGTCCAGGTTCTTGAATGGTTGATGCCATCGTCACCGGTGCTGGCGGTTTTCTCGGCAGGCGTTTGGTCAGACGGCTCAAGCAGGCCGGTTTTGACGTGCTTGCGCTTGACCGAACACACGGAGATATAAGCGAAGAGCAGCTTTGGCAGGAGCTTCCCGCGGCGCGCACGCTGTTTCACCTTGCCGGCAAGACATTCGTTCCGGATAGCTGGAGCCAAGGACCGAGTTTCATGACCGCCAACGTCCTTGGAACGCAACATGCTTTGAGCTGGTGCAAGCGACACAAGGCCAAACTCGTGTTCGCAAGTGCCTATATTTACGGGGTGCCTGACCGGCTGCCGATCCATGAAAGCGATCCGGTCAGGCCGAACAACCCCTACGCTCTTTCCAAACATCTTGCCGAACAGCTTTGTGAGTTCGCCGCCACGCACGAGCAGATACCGGTGGTGGTATTGCGCCTTTTCAATATATACGGCTCAGGGCAGCGCCCCGAATTCCTGATACCGACGCTTCTGAACCGGATACGGACGAAGCAGGAAATACAGGTCCTGGATCTCAGTCCCCGGCGTGACTATATCTTCGTTGAAGATGTCCTGAGCGCCTTTGCCAAGGCCATGGACGTCGTGGAAGGCTACCATTGCATCAATATCGGCTCCGGAATGTCGTATTCGGTGCAGGAAATAATCGACATCTTGCAAGAAGCTGCCGGCACTGCTCTACCTGTAGTGTCATCTTGCACAGTTCGGCGGAATGAAATACCTGACGTGCGGGCCGATATCACGCGGGCTCGCACCGTTCTCGGATGGCGGCCGGAATGGGATCTGCCGGCCGGGATGCGCGCGATGATGAAGGAGTCGTAAATTGAACGAACGTTACGTTCCGATCAACAAGGGCAACTACTCGATGGACACGGTCGAGCGCGAAGCCGCGTTCGACAAATTCCGGGGCGAAGGGTGGGAAGCCGAATACGCAGATTACCGTCGCAAGTGGTCAGAATATGCCCTGAACCAGCAGGTTTCGGATTATCCGCTGCTGGTCGATCTCGAGCTGGCGTCGATCTGCAATCTGCGCTGCCCGATGTGCTACACGATCAGTGACGAGTTCAAGAAAAGTGTGAACACGACGCGGATGGACTGGGATCTCTACTGCCGCATCATCGATGAGATCGGCGGCAAGGTTCCTGCGATCCGTCTGTCGCTGCGGGGCGAGGCCACGCTGCACAAGCGCTTCGCCGACTGTGTGCGCTATGCCAAGGATCATGGGATCAAGGAAGTCTCGACCCTCACGCACGGCTTCAAGCTCAACAGAGACTATTTCGCTCAGCTTGTCGATGCCGGCATCGACTGGATCACCGTTTCGATCGATGGCACCGGTGAGACCTACGAGAAGATACGCAAGCCGATCAAGTTCGAGGCCCTGCTCGATAAGATCAAAGACATCAAGAAGTACAAAGACGAGCGTGGTCTCCACCGTCCGGTCATCAAGGTGCAGGGCATCTGGCCGGCGATCAGGGAAAATCCGGATCTTTACTATGAGACGTTTGCACCTCACGTGGATCTGGTCGCCTTCAATCCGCTGATCGACTATCTCGGCAACGATTCTGACGTTCAATATTTGGATAACTTCACCTGCCCGCAGCAATACCAGCGCCTCGTTATCGGCGCCGACGGGCTTGTGATGAAGTGCTCGAACGACGAGGAAAATCGCGAAGTCATTGGTGACGCGACGATGGAGACGGTACACCAGATTTGGCACGGCGAAAAAATGAATGCAGTGCGTGCTTTGCACAAGGAACCGCAGGGCTTCTTGAAAAGCGAAGTATGCCGCCGATGCTACCTGCCTCGCCTGACGGATGACGAGCCGACAGAAATCTGCGGCCGGAAAGTGATTGTTCGAAATTACGTGGATCGGGCTCAGGAAATCGGAAAGTAGAGCAGCAGCCGGGAGTTGCATGCCGGTCGCGTGCGGGATGACATCGCACAGAGCGGGACTAAGCTGTGCTACCGCTACTGGAACGCCGGCTGTAGAGTGAATTGCAGGAGTAGCAGATGTTCCGGAACTACCGACCCGACCGGTGTTATATTATCGCCGAAATCGGCGGGAATTTTACGACTTTTGATCAGGCAAGACGGCTGATCGATGAGGCGAAGGCGTCCGGCGTGGACGCTGTCAAGCTCCAGACTTATCGGGCAGAGACCCTGTCGAGCCGCAATGCCATGTTCGATATGGAAAACACCGGCGTTACCTCGCAATTCGAGCTTTTCCGTAAATATGAAATCGGGCACGAGCTTCACGAAGCGGTTTTCCGCTATGCCGAGGAGCATGGGCTGGACTGGTTTTCGTCACCCTCACACGAAACGGATGTCGATCTGCTGGAGAAGTGCGGGGTTGGTGCCCACAAGGTGGGCTCTGACGACGCGGTCAACATTCCCTTCCTCCGCTACCTGGCAAAAACGGGCAAGCCGATAATCCTGTCGACGGGAATGTCGACGCTCGACGAAGTTCGGGAATCCGTTGCGGCAATCAAGGAGGCGGGCAACGACAAGCTCATTCTGCTGCACGCCATCACAAGCTACCCGACGCATCCGGAAAATGTGAACCTGCGCGCCATGCAAACGATGATGGAAGCGTTTCCGGATCTCGACGTTGGCTATTCCGACCATACGTTGACCCCGGTCGCCAGCCTTTGTGCCGCCGCGATGGGCGCGCGGGTTATAGAGCGGCATTTCACCTACGACAAAACCGCCGACGGTCCCGACCACATACTCTCGGCCGATCCGGCGGAAATGAAATGGCTTGTGGATGCGATACGTGCGTTCGAGGTCATGAAAGGCACTGGTCGCAAGGAACCGGCAGCCAGTGAAGCGACGACCAGATTGAACAACCGCAAGAGCATTGTCGTCAATCGACCGCTCAATGCCGGCGATGTCATCTCTGCTGGCGATATCTCGGTCAAACGACCTGGGACAGGGATTGAACCTAAGCATCTCGACACTCTTGCGGGGCGACGGCTCGTGAAGGATCTCGATGCGGACGCCGTTCTCCAGTGGAGCGATCTGGCGTGACGCTTGGCATCATTATCCAAGCGCGGATGGGATCGACCCGATTGCCGGGAAAGGTGCTTCGCGACATTTCCGGCAAGCCGCTTCTCGGACATGTCCTGGGTAGGCTTCAGATGTTGACGCGGCCTGCTAGGGTTGTCGTTGCAACATCATCGGCCGGCGAGAACGATATGATCGAAGCCTGGTGCCTTGAGCATGGCGTAAGCTGCTTTCGTGGCGACGAAGCCGATGTTCTCGATCGTTATTTTCAATGCGCAAAATCGCTCGGAATGTCCGACATTGTTCGATTGACCGCGGATAATCCTTTCACTGACATCGAGGAGCTCGAAAGGCTGATCGATCTGCACCAAAGACAGGGATTCGACTACACGCATGCGTTCGGCCAGTTGCCTATAGGCGTCGGCGCCGAAATATTTACCTTCGAAGCGCTGTCGCGCAGTCATCGCGAGGGAAAACTGCCGCACCATCGCGAGCACGTGAATGAATACTTCACCGACCGGCCGGAACTGTTCAAGATCGGCCAGCTCGACGTGCCGCCGGCTAAAATATCCCCCGAACTGCGCCTGACGGTAGATACTGAAGAAGACTGGAGACGTGCCTGTGCTCTTACAGCGCGCGGGGGTGGGAACTGGCTCGGGACAGAAGAAGCGATCAGACTATGTTCGTCTTCTGCATAGAAAGTTCGCATGCACGCGGAATGGGGCATCTGTTTCGATCGTTGACACTCGCCACCGAACTGCGTTCGCGCGGTCATCCGGTCCTATTTCTAGCGAACGATCATCCGAATTCGTTGAGGATCATCCGGGAACGCGGCTTTGACGTGGCGCTTTATGATCTCGCCTCCGTGACCGGATGGGAGAATGGCTTTATCGAACCCGATGCAACATCCTCGGTCTGGATCAATGACCGCCTCAATACGCAGCGATCCCACAGTGAAGCGATCAAGCGTTTGGGCGCCAAGCTCGTTACCTTTGATGATCGTGGCGATGGCGCGGAACTTGCCGACATCAACATCTGCGCTCTCCTGTTCGAAAAGACGAAGGATCTCAAGGGCAAGGATGTTCGGCTGGGGGTGGAGTACATGATACTCAATCCGGAAATCGCGGCGTTTCGCAGGCTTCGGCAAAGCCTCGCGTCGATCCTGGTCACGCTCGGCGGCGCCGATACCTACGGCGTGACTGTCCGCGTCGCCAAATGGCTGAGCAACAAGCCTTTTCCTGTCACCATCGTCACGGGCCCGAGCTTCCAACACATGGCGGAGCTTGAAGAGGTCGTCGCGACCGCGGCACCCGATCGGTTCAAACTGCTCAACCAGGTGCCGTCGCTTGCGGCAGAGATGCATGGCCACGATCTGGCGATTACCGGCGGCGGTGTGACCCCATTCGAAGCCTGTGCGGCTGGCTTGCCATGTGTGGTGATCGCCAACGAACCTTTCGAAATTCCGGTCGGGCGTGCACTCGAGGGGTTAGGAGCGGCGTTCTTTGCCGGGCATCACTCGGCGTTCGATCTCGGCATCCTGGAAAAGCCGATCCCCATCAGGACCATGAGCGAGACTGCCATGGCCAAGGTTGACCTTGGCGGCGTCGGCCGCGTTGCCGATTTGCTTGAAAGACTGGCTGCATGACCATCACAGCGGTTATTCACCAGCCGGATTTCGCTTCATATCTCGGCTTTTTTCAGCGTTTTTTGAATGCCAACCTCTATATCGTTCTCGATCACGTTCAGTTTGTCCATGGCACGAGCAAGAGCTGGACGCATCGTGATAAAATAAAGACGGCACAGGGCGATCGGTGGCTCACCGTCGGAATCAGAAAGCCAAGGCTCGGCACCCGGATCAACGAGGTGGAAATGGCGCCCGGCACCGAATGGATTGACCAAAACCTTTCCCTGCTTCGCGAAAACTATCGCAAGTCCGCCGGTTGGAGCGAGGTCTTTCCGCGCATCGAGGCTCTCTACGGCAAGCGGTTCGATCTGCTGGCCGATTTCAACATGCATTTCCTCGAAGGCATCCTGGATATGCTTCAAATCACCATGCCAACAGTGCGGTCGAGTGCGTTAAGCCCGGAGGGGCATAAGAACGAATTGCTTATCGAACTGCTGCGCAAGGTAGGAGCAACACGTTATCTCTCAGGTCTCGGCGCGCGCGGCTATATGCAGCCTGAACTGTTCGAGGCAGCCGGGATCGAAATCGAATGGCAGCATTTCGTCCATCCGGTTTATCCACAGCCCTTCGGCGAGTTCATGCCCTATCTCAGCATCCTCGACACACTGCTGAATTGTGGTATTGCAGGCACGCGTGACCTGCTCTGGAGTTGCAAATGAATATTCTCGCGATCGGTGCCCATTTTGACGACGTGGAACTAGGCTGTGGCGGTGCATTGGCGCGTCACGCTACAAACGGCGACACGGTTTATGTCTATGTCGCGACCGTATCCGGCTTTTCCAACCAGTATGACCAGTCCGTCCGCAGCAGCCAGGTCGCTAGAGCCGAAGCGGATGCTGCGATGGAAATTCTCGGCGTCCAAAAGATGTTCTGTGGTGAGTTCAAAACCCTTCAGATCGAATTCGTCGATCCGCTGAATATCGAGATCCTCAAGCTCGTGCAGGATCTGAAGATCGATATGGTCTACACCCACTGGGTCGGAGACATCCACCATGACCACCTGGCCTTGTCGCGCGCATCGCTGCACAGCTGCCGCCATGTGCCTCGTCTGCTGATGTACCGCAGCAACTGGTACCATTCGACGGTCGATTTCAGGGGGAATTTCTACGTCGACATCACCTCCCATTGGGACCAGAAGGAAAAGGCGATCCTTGCCCATGAATCCGAGATGGAGCGCACGGGGCGGAAATGGGTGAGCTTCTTCCGCAACGAAGCCGAGAACGCCGGCCAGCGCATCGGTGTAAAATACGCGGAGGTTTTTGAGGTGGTGAAGTGGCTGCAGCTTTGAGGAAGATTTTGACCTTTGGCTCCATGCTGCTCCCCTATGGTGTGCATGAGTTGAGGCGCAGGCTAAGTACTCGCCACAAATTCTCTGCTGATGTCGCGAGATCACTGGCAGAAAATAGACAGCTTGCTGGTCAGCACGAGGGTGGCCGCTGTTTTATTTTAGGGAACGGCCCGAGCGTCAAGGGCTTGGATCTGTCGCGACTTCATGGCGAAGCCGTTATAACCGTTTCCAACGGCTATTTGCACTCCGATTTTGGCAAGTTCCAGTCTCGTTATCATTGTGTCCCGCAGATTACCTACGTGACGATGACATCGGAGGACGTGATCGACTGGTTTAACGAGATGCATTCGCACTTGGGCGCCGCGGAACTGTTTCTCAGTTCTACTGAAGCGGAGCTCGTTCGAAAACACAATCTGTTTTCAGGGCGAACGGTTCGGTATCTCCTGCTCGGTGAAAGCTTCGACGAAAGAACATCAGAGGAAATCGTCGATATCTCTCAACCGGTCCCTCGTGTCGAGTCGGTGCCGGTGATGGCCTTGATGATAGCGATGTATCTTGGTTTCAAAGAGATCATCCTGCTCGGCGTCGACCACGATCGTTTCCTGTCATCAACCTACCAATATGCGTTCGACCTCAAGGTGCAAAAGGGAAAAGATTTCACCGTCAATGCGGACGGCACCCTGACAAGGAGCCGTCACGACGAGTTTCAGCAGCTGGCGCGGCTGTGGCGGCAGTATCGAGCCATCGCAAATATTGCCAAAGCGAATGGTATCCGCGTCGTCAATTCCACACCCGGCGGAGCACTGGACGAATTTGAGAGGCGGCCTTTCCAAGCTTGGTTCGAAGAATGAAGCGCCTTCATCCTGCGTCAGTACTGGTTGATAGAACAAACGCGCGGTTCGCTGTCGCCGATGTGTCTTTTGCGCAACGGCCAGATTTCTGTTGGTTCGTAAGGAAAGACGACAATATTTGATGCGCGTAAAGGTCCTAATTCCGGTCTTCAACCGACTTGAGCACACTCGCAAAGTTATCGCGGCCTTGAGGGCCCAAACCGTTGTCGACAGTATTCGAATTGTCGTCATTGATGACGGCTCAACCGATGAAACGGCTGAGTTCCTCGCGGCGCAGCCTGACGTGACGAGCATAAGAGGCGACGGCAATCTTTGGTGGGGCGGAGCCATAGAGGTCGGTCTGAAGCGGGTTCTGCCCGACTGCGGTCCCGAAGACTACATCCTGTTCGTCAACAATGACACGTGGTTTGGCCCGACCTATGTCGAGACATTGATACGGTGTTCACGCGAAAATGGGGATGCCATTGTCGGCAGCGTCGTTCATGAGGAGGAGAGCGACCCACCTTTGACGGGCGTGGGACCGCGCTTGAACATAAATCGTATTGCGGTATGGGACATTCTTGCCGAGTTGAGTGAAGAGGAGCGCCGGAATCCTAAGCCGCTCTATAAGGCGGACGCGCTCAGCGGTCGCGGAACGTTGTTTCCCGCGGAACTGTTCAAACGACATGGAACCATGCGTCCGCGTTTCCTGCCGCATTATATGGCCGATTACGAAATATCCATGCGCTTCGCACGAACGGGCGTACAACTCCTTGTTTCCAGCGAAGCCATAGTTTATTCACCGCCAGTCTACGGCGCTCACGTGTCGAATACGTCTTCGTGGAAGAAGCATTTTGGCCGGCGCTCGCCCCACAATGTATTTCAGCGGGCCGCGTTCTATTCTTTGATCGGCACGCCTTTGCAACGGCTGACAGCGCCATTGCGCATGGCGGCCTTCATGATTATCCGGACGGCCCACACTCTGCGAGCGAAGAAATGAAAAAGGACAATAACGACGCGATGAAGAGCGATCATCAGATGCAGTGTATTGCCTGCGGTTCGAATATGGAAACATTTATCGAGCGCATATCCGACGATCGATACGGCTGCCCCGGTGTATATTCGATCGAGAGGTGCGTGTCTTGCGGTCATATGACGACGACACCGCCGCTGACGGAAGAAGACCTGCCTGGGCTTTACAGCACCTATTATCCGCGCCGGGAAGTCGATTTCTCCGCCATAGAGCGAGAAGCTGCGCTGGTAAACAAGCCTTTCGCCGCTTTCAATCGTTGGATGGCCGGCACCGATCACCAAGGCCACTATCTGGCGCAGCCTGGTGAGAAGGTACTGGATGTCGGTTGCGGCTCATGCATTTCGCTGCTCGAAATGAGGAACAAGGGTATCGAAAGCTGGGGGATTGAGGCCGATCCGAATGTACGGACGATTGCCGATCACTTCGGTTTGCAAGTCCATATCGGCAACATTTACGATCTGCCTTTTCCCGACATGAAGTTCGACCTGATTGTATTGAATCAGGTGCTCGAACATGTGCCGGATCCCTCGGCCATGCTGCAGGCGGTAAGAGAACGTCTCACCCCCCAGGGCCGCGTGATCATGGCGTTCCCCAATACGGGCTCGTTTCATCACAAGATCTGGAAAGACCGCTGGATCAATTGGCACATTCCCTATCACCAAAATCATTTCAACCGCACCTCTTTTACCAAGCTCGCCGGCAAGTTTGGTTACAAGGTCGAAAACGTCAGAACGGTTACGCCTAATCTCTGGTCGGTCCTGCAATTACGCACCGCACGCGAGCGGAAGCAGGAGGGCAAGTCATCATCCACCTGGACGCACAATGCTGATGCAATCCAAGTCAGGCCACCGTTCTTCACTCGACTGAAGAACGTAGCCCTATCGCGTGGCGCACGTGGGGCCGGGATGGTGATGGGATTGGGCAATCGAATTCTGGATGCCGCAGGCAAGGGCGACAGCCTTCTCTTCGTGCTGAGGCCGATCTAGAAATTCCACCCCGCTCTCCCGCAAGGTCAGGCGATCGCAGGTAGGAGAATTCAACATAACGCTCCGACTGCATGGGAGCGGATATGCAGGCATGGGTGCAGTTCAAGCTCACGCCGCGAGGCCTGGATACAATGACATATGGCGTGTCAAGAACCGGAAGAAGTTGCTTCGAACTGGCGAGGGTCGCAGGATGGAGCCGAGTGCTCGAGGCCCCGGCTAGAAAGATGGCCTTGCGCGGCTTTTTCTTCGGGATCTCCTGCATTGATCAAGGATAATCTGCAGTACTGGATTGCGACGCCGCCTTTCCGTCTGCTACGGGTTGGCCAGATTTCGCCCCTTAAAATGTAAGCAAGACACCCGTCAAGATGGCTGCAGACACTGCCGATCCACGTATTCCCCGAATAAGCCTCATCACCGTTTGCTGGAACGCCGAGCGGACCATTGCCGATACGTTGCGGTCCATCGACACGCAAACCTACCGCGATTTCGAGCACATCATCATTGACGGGGGCTCAAGCGATTCCACGCTCGCCATCATCGCTTTGGCGCCGGCGGACAACCGCCGCGTACTTTCGGGACGGGACGGAGGTATCTATGAGGCGATGAACAAGGGGATTGGCCTTGCGAGCGGCGACATCATCGGCTTTTTGAATGCGGACGACACTTTCGAGAGCAGCGACTCCCTCGAAACCGTGGCGGCCGCGCTGGAAGATCCAGCGTATGATGGCTGCTACGGCGATCTCGTCTATGTTTCCAACCGGCATATCGACCGCAAGATCCGCTACTGGAAATCGCGTACGTTCAGGTCCGGTTCGTTCGCCCGTGGCTGGTGTCCACCGCATCCGACATTTTATGTTCGCCGTAGCATTTATGAACAGTTCGGGCGGTTTGATCTGCGTTATCGGCTTGCAGCCGACGTCGAGCTTATGATGCGATTTTTGGAAGTCGCGCGGATCAGAACAATCTATATCCCGCGAGTCCTGGTCAGGATGCGCTTAGGGGGGGCCACGAACAAGAACGTTCAAAATATATCGCGTCAGAACAAGGAGGTGCTGTGCGCCCTTGCCGACCACGGCCTGAAGGTCTCAACATCAATGTTCTGGGTCTTTAAGATCGTGAACCGGTTGGGCCAGTTCCTGATGCGCAATCGATCGCAGGATTTATAAGCGTAAATCCACGCCGCCGTCGATGGCCGGTTTCACACCGCCACCCTCCCCGAACCCGTCCGCAATCGCCGTCATCCGCTCCGCCGCAGCATGCCCGATCTCCCCCCGGGGTACCAGGAGGTCCGATTGGGTTCACGCAAAAAGGAAATCCCCCGAGTCTAGGCTCGTCAAGGCTACGTTCCTCAACACTATGGTGTTGTCGATATCGGCTGTAACGATTGTATCGTTGCCATACTGACTGGATGCAGCAAAAAGCGATTCCCAGTCGGCGAAAATGTTGTGATCGATTCTGATCGTGTCGTGCGCCGTGCCGGTTGCCATGAAGTCTATGATCGTGTCGTGGCCCCAGTTCGACAAATAAACGAACAAGTCTGCCGCCTCGCCACCAACGAGGATGTCGTTGCCGGCGCCACCGGCAATGGTGTCGGTCCCGCTACCGCCGACGATTAGGTTGTCCAGCGAGTTTCCTGTTCCGACAAAGTCCGTCGTTCCGATATAGGTGAGGTTCTCGACATCACTGCCAAGCGTGTAACTCGCCAGTGTCGTGCGAACCGTGTCGATCCCCGCGTCAGCGTTCTCGGCTACGATATCGACGGCATTGTCGACGATGTAAGTGTCATTGCCTGCCCCGCCGATCAAGGTATCGGCGCCGGCGCCACCATCCAGCACATCATTGCCGGCGCCGCCGGTGATCGTGTTGGCGAGAGCATTGCCGGTGCCGGTGAAGTTTGCCGATCCCGTGTAGGTGAGGTTCTCGACATTGTTGCCGATCGTATAGCTGGCAAGCGCCGTCTGGACCGTGTCTGTCCCCTCGTTCGCATTCTCGATCACAAGGTCGGTCGCAATATCGACGACATAAAGGTCGTCACCCGTCCCGCCTGACATCGTGTCGGAACCAGCACCACCAATCAATGTGTCGTTGCCGACGCCACCGCTGAGATTGTCCGCAGCTGCCCCACCGGTCAGGACGTTGCTCAGCGCATTGCCCGTGCCGGCAAAGGCTGCCGTTCCGATATAGGTGAGGTTCTCGACATTGGCTCCCAGTGTGTAGGCGGCCAGGGCCGTGCGAACCGTGTCGGTTCCCGCGGCGGCGTTCTCGGCAACGCTGTCACCGACATTGTCGACGATATAGGTGTCGTCGCCCGCACCGCCGATCAGCGTATCGGCGCCTGCCCCGCCATTCAGCACATCGTTGCCGGCGCCGCCGGTGATGGTGTTGGCGAGCGCATTGCCGGTGCCAGTGAAGCTGGCCGATCCCGTGTAGCTCAGGTTCTCGACATTGATCAGTGCAGCGATCGAGTAGGTCGCAAGCGACGTGCGGATTTCGTCGGTGCCGGCACTGGCCAACTCGGTGACGACGTCGCTCGCACTGTCGACCACATAGATGTCGTTGCCCGCACCGCCGTTCAGCGTGTCATTGCCGGCGCCGCCGTCCAGCAGATCGTTGCCAGCGCCGCCGATGATCGTGTTGGCGAGCGCATTGCCGGTGCCGATAAAATCGCCGGCGCCGATGAAAGCCAGGTTTTCGACATTGGCAATGTTGGTCAAGGCATAGGAAGAAAGCACCGTCCTGATCAGATCGGTTCCTTCATTCACCCCTTCGGTGACCACGTCGGCCAGATCATCGATGATATAGATGTCGCTGCCCGCTCCGCCGATCAAGCTATCGGCACCTGCCCCGCCATTCAGGGTGTCGTTGCCGACACCACCAGTGATCGTGTTGGCAAGGCTATTGCCTGTCCCGGCAAAGGCTGCCGTTCCGATATAGGTGAGGTTCTCGACATTGGCTCCCAGTGTGTAGGCGGCCAGTATCGTGCGAACCGTGTCGGTTCCCGCAGCGGCGTTCTCGGCAACGCTGTCGCCGGCATTGTCGACGATATAGGTGTCGTCGCCCGCACCGCCGATCAAGCTATCGGCACCTGCCCCGCCATTCAGCGTGTCGTTGCCGTCGCCGCCTGACAGCGTATCGATGGCAGCCGCCCCTGTGATTACATTGTCGAGATCGTTCCCGGTCCCGGCAAAGGCTGCCGTTCCGATATAGGTGAGGTTCTCGACATTGGCGGCAAGCGTATAGCTTGCCAGCACGGTCTTGACCGTGTCGGTTCCCGCGGCGGCGTTTTCGGCAACACTGTCGCCGGCATTGTCGACGATATAGGTGTCGTCGCCCGCACCGCCGATCAAGCTATCGGCACCTGCCCCGCCATTCAGCGTGTCATGGCCGGCGCCGCCGGTGATCGTGTTGGCCAGCGCATTGCCGGTGCCGGTGAAGTTGGCCGATCCCGTGTAGCTCAGGTTCTCGACATTGATCAGTGCAGCGATCGAATAGGCTGCAAGCGACGTGCGGATTTCATCGGTGCCGGCACTGGCCAACTCGGTGATGACGTCGCTCGCACTGTCGACCACATAGATGTCGTTGCCCGCTCCGCCGTTCAGCGTGTCATTGCCGGCGCCGCCGTCCAGCAGATCGTTGCCGGCGCCGCCGATGATCGTGTTGGCGAGCGCATTGCCGGTGCCGGTGAAGTTGGCGGATCCCGTGTAGCTCAGCTTCTCGACATTGTTGCCGAGCGTATAGTTTGCCAGCACGGTCTTGACCGTGTCGGTTCCCGCGCCGGCGTTCTCGGCAACGCTGTCGCCGGCATTGTCGACGATATAGGTGTCGTCGCCCGCACCGCCGATCATCGTGTCGGCACCTGCCGCACCATTCAGCGTGTCGTTGCCGACACCACCAGTGATCGTGTTGGCAAGGCTATTGCCTGTCCCGACAAAGGCTGCCGTTCCGATGTAGGTGAGGTTCTCGACATTGACGCCAAGCGTATAGCTTGCCAGCACGGTCTTGACCGTGTCGGTTCCTTCATCGGCGTTCTCGGCAACGCTGTCGCCGGCATTGTCGACGATATAGGTGTCGTCGCCCGCACCGCCGATCAGCGTATCGGCGCCTGCCCCGCCATTCAGCGTATCGTTGCCGTCGCCGCCTGACAGCGTATCAGCGGCGGCCGCCCCTGTGATTACATTGTCGAGATCGTTTCCGGTGCCGGCAAAGGCTGCCGTTCCGATTCCGATATAGGTGAGGTTCTCGACATTGGCGGCAAGCGTATAGCTTGCCAGCACGGTCTTGACCGTGTCGGTTCCCGCGGCGGCGTTTTCGGCAACACTGTCGCCGGCATTGTCGACGATATAGGTGTCGTCGCCCGCACCGCCGATCAAGCTATCGGCACCTGCCCCGCCATTCAGCGTGTCATGGCCGGCGCCGCCGGTGATCATATTGGCGAGCGCATTGCCGGTGCCGGTGAAGTTGGCCGATCCCGTGTAGCTCAGGCTCTCGACATTGATCAGTGCAGCGATCGAATAGGCTGCAAGCGACGTGCGGATTTCATCGGTGCCGGCACTGGCCAACTCGGCGATGACATCGCTCGCACTGTCGACCACATAGATGTCGTTGCCCGCACCGCCGTTCAGCGTGTCATTGCCGGCGCCGCCGTCCAGCAGATCGTTGCCGGCGCCGCCGGTGATCCTGTTGGCGAGCGCATTGCCGGTGCCGGTGAAGCTGGCCGATCCCGTGTAGCTCAGGTTCTCGACATTGATCAGTGTAGCGATCGAATAGGTCGCAAGCGACGTGCGGATTTCGTCTGTGCCGGCGCTGGCCAACTCGGTGACGACGTCGCTCGCACTGTCGACCACATAGATGTCGTTGCCCGCTCCGCCGATCAGCGTGTCAGCACCTGCCCCGCCATTCAGGATGTCATTACCGACACCACCAGTGATCGTGTTGGCAAGGCTATTGCCTGTCCCGGCAAAGGCTGCCGTTCCGATGTAGGTGAGGTTCTCGACATTGGCTCCCAGTGTGTAGGCGGCCAGTATCGTGCGAACCGTGTCGGTTCCCGCGGCGGCGTTTTCGGCAACGCTGTCGCCGGCATTGTCAACGACATAGGTGTCGTCGCCCGTTCCGCCGATCAAGCTATCGGCACCGGCCCCACCATCCAACACATCATTGCCGGCGGCGCCGGTGATTGTGTTGGCCAGCGCATTGCCGGTGCCGGTGAAGCTGGAGGATCCCGTGTAAATCAGATTCTCGACATTGTTGCTGAGAATATAACCTGAAAGCGCCGTCCGTACGGTGTCCGTCCCCTTGTTCGCACTCTCGACCACAAAATCGACGCCAGCGTCGACCACATAGATGTCGTTGCCGGCACCGCCGATCAGCGTGTCGTTGCCGGCGCCGCCATCCAGCGTGTCGTTGCCGGCGCCGCCGGTGATCGTGTTGGCGAGGCTACTTCCAGTTCCGGTAAAAGCGCCAGTGCCGGTGAAGGTCAGGTTTTCAACATTGGCATTGATGGTCAAGGCATAGGAAGAAAGCACCGTCCTGATCAGATCGGTCCCTTCATTCAGCCCTTCGGTGACCACGTCGACCAGATCATCGACAATATAGGTGTCGTTGCCCGTTCCGCCGATCAATGTGTCATTGCCGGAACCGCCGGAAAGCGAATCATTTCCGGCATTGCCCCAGAGCGTATTGTCCGCCTCATTACCTATAATCGAATCGTTGCCGGAGCCGGCCTGAACGTTCTCAATCAACGATGCAACATTGCCCTGATAAAGAAGGGCGTTGAAAATGTTGCCGCGGGCATAGCCATTATTCGGACCTCCGCCCAGATCGGCCAGCTGACCCTGGGAAAAAACCGAGTGCCCCCCTGCTCGCAAGTCGATTTTGAGGCCCGTCGTATAGGCACTCAGGTCGTAGGTATCGATACCGCCGCCGTCCCAGATTGTCGCGAAGATCCTGTTGGCAGCGGGCGTGATGGCCGCAACGCCGTCGACATAGGTGATGCCCTGGTTCGGATTCCACTTGTAGACGGTATTGCCACTGTTCGTGGTATAGTCCGCACCATACATCTCCTGCAGGGCGGCGATGTCGAGCATCATGAAGCTTTGTGGCGCGCCATCATGCTCATACTTGTACCCACTCAAACTGTCTCCGACATATGTGTGGTAGGTCATGATCGTATATTCGAGCGAGTCGTAGGCGTTCGGAACGACTATCTCCCCTTCGTGACCATGTTTCAGTCCGAGAGCGTGACCCAGCTCGTGCGCCAAGGTATGGCCCGCATAGTTGCCGAACCTCGGAAAGCGAAGATCATCTTCGGTGCCAGCATATCCCGTCCCGAACCAGACATCACCACCCGGCCAGCCGGCAATTGGTAAATAGGCCCATGCCGTGTCAGGCAGAGACGATTGAGCGAACCGCACCGTTGCGGTACCCGCGCTTCCCGCCTCAAAGTTGGCGTTCGTGAATCCCTCGACGGAGAAACCGTCATTTGCCGCACTCCCGTAAGACTGCTCCATAAAGTACAAGGCGAGAGACTGCTGCTGGGACGAAATTGAAGAGAAAGAATGGTATTTTTCGTCACCATAGGCATACGATGACGAGCTCGTGGGAAACGCATAGGTTATCGTTCCGCCCCAGGCAAAGTTGCTCAAGAGCCCGTCTACCTTCTGATCCCCAGTCGAGAAGACGTACGTGGTCCAATTATTAACGTCCGTCATAAAGTCCCCGTTTGCGCACGCCATTCGGCCGCGCCTAATGCCAGTTTCCCTCTGCCCGAAATCAGAGGAAAATTCAACTAAAAGCTTTATTTCGCTTCGGAAAAGTTTTTGACCTTAGTAACTAACGCTCATGAAGCGCTTCCGCCGCAACCTCTACCAAAGGCCAGAAGACATATTCCAGGATCCTGTGCTCGCCCGTTCGAACCTTCGCAATTGCTGCCACGGCGGCACTTAAATTGACGTTACGGTCATCTGCTGAAATTTAATAAGTCTCAGGCTTGGTGATATCGGGAGAGCGAGAGGTCCGCATTGTTTCGGCGCCGCCGAACGTTGTCTTCGCCTGTCGTGCCGCGGGGTCGCCCTCACGGCTTGCCGCGTCGGATACGAGGATCGCATCTGCCGCAATCTTGGTGACGTGGGCTGCGATCGTTCCGTAGTGAAGGGAAATGCTTCGAGCTTGACGAGAGCGTCCTGTCCGACCGTGGTGAAGCCGATGTCCTTGTTCAAAGCGCAATTTGGAGATCAAACGCGCTCCCCAAGAAAAATGGGCGAAGCTGAAATCCCGCTGAGCTGGTCAGCTTGAAAGCCTGCTCCGGGCGTTCTCCGCCAATTCCTGCACCCGGTCTACGGGGATGCGGCCGATCAGCATGAAGGCGTGCGTCGCATTCGACCAATAGACGACGTTCATACCCTTGCGGCTTTCGAGGTCCGGTGCCTTCGGCCCCTTGTCAGACTTGACGATGCAGAGCGCCATCGGCCCGGTCTCGGGGTCGAGATAGGCGATCTGGGCGAGCGTCTTGCCGTCATATTGCAGCAACTGGGCGCGTTTGAAATCGATGCCTGGGAGCGAGACGGCTTCGGGGGAGAGTGACAGGCCGAGTTTTTCGTCAAGACCGGCGAGCTGGGCGGCCTGATCCTCCCTGCTGGGGGCGGGGCCGGCGAGCGTTTCGGCGGTATAGAGAGAGATATAATCGGCGACCACGGCGCGCCATTCGCTGTTTTCGTCCTTTGCCGACAAGCCCTTGCTAATGCCGATGACGGCGCGGTCGATGGCGATGCCGGCGACCAGCGAGGCGGCGAGCGCGCCGAGGAAGCGGCGGCGGCTGGCGAATGCGGGCGTGGAGGCGGAACTGGCGCTTTGCTGCGCCGGGATGGCGGCGAGCATCGCCTCCAGCTTCTCGCGAGGGGCTTCGGCGAGCAGCGGGGCGAAGGCTTGTTCGAAGGGCAGGCTGGCGCGCGCCAGGAATTCCAGCCGCTCGGCGGTGCTCTCGTCTTCGTTCACGATGGCTTCGATGCGGGCGACCTCTTCAGCCGTCAGTTCACCGTCGATGAAGGCGGTCAGCTCCTCGTCGGAGGGAATGGTGTGTTTCTTCGTCATTGCCGTCCCCCTTCCGGTCCGGCGTCGGAGAGCTTGGCGCGCGCGGCCGCCAGCCGGCTCATCACGGTTCCGATCGGAATATCCAAAATGCCCGCAACCTCGCGATAGGAAAGTCCTTCCAGATAGGCGAGGAAAACCACCGTCCTTTGCGCCTCGGGCAGCGCATTCACCTGTTTCAGTACCTGGTTCGCCATCACATGCGTTTCGGTGTCGTGGGCGCCGTCGAAGGTCAGCGTCTCCCCGGCATCGACGAAACCCTGGCCCTGGCGCACCCGGCGCGAGCGGATCTCGTTCAGCCAAATCGAATGCAGGATCGAAAACAGCCAGCGGTCGAGCCGGGTACCGGGGATGAACTGATCGGCGCGCTCGAGCGCGCGAAGGCAGGTCGCCTGCACGAGGTCGTCGGCGACATCGCGCTGGTGCGAGAGAACGAGACCATAACGCCAGAGCCTTGCCAGATTTTCCGTCAGGCCACTCCTGATATCCGCTTCGCTCGCGATGGCCGCCTCCGCCGATCCTGCACTCTTCGGAACCGCCGGATGAAGCGGCGATTCCATTCTGGCGCGACTATAGGCAGGAAAATGGGTGTGCGCGACCGACATTCTTACATCCCTTTCGTGCTTCCATTTTCCCGCCCCATGGCCCGCTGATCAGATCTTCGAGGGATCGAGGATTGCAGCGTTCAGATCCTGATATTCCTCGCAGCCCGTGCCGCAGATCGCCTTGATTGACTTCAGCTGGTCCTTGGCGAGATCGAGCTGACCCTTGATGACATAGGCTTCGCCGAGATATTCGCGGACCTTGGCATATTGCGGGTCCATCTTTACCGACCGCAGATAATAGGAAATGCCCTCGTCGGTGCGGCCGAGCTTGCGGGTAGCATAACCGCGATAGTTCAGCACTTCGGCGGTGTTCTGATCCTTGACCGTGTCGAGCACGGCAAGCGCCTCCTCATAGCGGCCGGCCTTGGCCAGCGAATAGGCATAGTCGGCGCGGTTCTCGTCGGAGACGTTGGCGCTCTGCTGCTTGACGCATTTCTTGGTCTTCTGGTCGTAGATCTCGCCCTTCTTGCAGACCGGCGTCGTGCTGCTGTCATCGCCGATCGCAAAAACCGGACCGGAGAAAACAGAAGCGGCGAGGCAGCCGCCGAGAAGGAGGGAAGCGATGCGGGCTGTCATGATCGTCATGGGGAAACTCCTCGAAAGTGACGTTGCGAGGAGAGAACACCGCTGCGCCTGGCTTTATTCGGCAACCTTCCCACTTTCTCCATCACTGCTTCGTGAAGCAGACGAGGTCGAATAAATCATCGGCACCGCGTGTTTTTCGTTCCGCCGGGAACGACAAGGAGAATTCCGTGACCGATACCGTGAAACTCGTCAGCCTCGCCGTCGCCACACCCGAACATATCATTTTCCAAAAACAGGCGCTCGAAGCCTCAGCCCGGCTGTTTGCCGACCGTTTCGAGGATTTTCGACACCTTGCACGCGTCTTCGACAGCGCCGGTATCGAAAAGCGCCATGCGGCGCGGCCGCTTGCCTGGTTCGACGAGCCACATGGCTGGCAAGACCGGATGCAGGCCTTTGCAGAAGTGGCCGGCGGGCTTTTCGTCGAGGCTGCCAGCTCGGCCCTTCGCCAGGCAGGCCTTGAGGCCGGCGATGTCGACTGTGTCGTGACCGTCTCCTCCACCGGTTTTACGACACCGAGCCTTGATGCGCAGCTTAGCCGCAGGATGGGTTTCAGACCCGATATCGAGCGCGTGCCGGTCTTCGGGCTCGGCTGTGCCGCCGGCGTGTCAGGCTTTGCGATCGCCTCGCGGCTGGCGCGAAGCCGGCCGGGCACTGTTGTGCTTTTCGTCTCGATCGAGCTTTGCACGCTGGCCTTCCGGCTGGACGAGTTGACGCGGCCGAACATCATCGCGACGGCGCTTTTTGGCGACGGCGCTGCCGCCTGCGTGCTTCGATCAGGCGAGAACGGGTTGGCGGAAGTGGAGTCGACTGGCGAACATCTCTTTCCCGACACGCTCGATATCATGGGCTGGAAGATCGATGACGGCGGCTTCGGCATCGTGCTGGCGCAATCGCTGCCGCCGTTTGCCGAAAAGGAGCTCGGCCCGGCGGTAATGGCCATTCTGGCCCGCAACGGGCTGAGGGTGGAGGATATCGACCGCTTCATCTGCCATCCCGGCGGCATGAAGGTGCTGGCCGCGATGGAGAGCGCGCTTTCGATGGTGCCGGGCACACTCGATCACGAGCGCGCCGTGCTTGCCGAATATGGCAACATGTCCTCGCCGACCATCCTGTTCGTGCTGGAGCGGGCAATCCGCGCCGGATTGCCTGCGCGCTCCGCGATGATCGCCATGGGGCCGGGCTTTTCGGCGAGCTGCGTGACGCTCCGGAGGGTGGCATGATGTGGCCGTCGATCGCGCTTCTGGCCTTCGTGACGCTGCAGCGCCTGGGCGAACTCGTGCTCGCCCGGCGCAACACGGCGGTGCTTCTTGCCAGAGGCGCCAAAGAGGTGGCACCCGAGCATTATTCCGTCATGGTAGCGCATCATGCCGGCTGGATTATTGGTCTCTGGCTGCTCGCCCCCGGTAGGCCGGTCGAGCTCTTCTGGTTTCTGGTGTTCATGGGGCTGCAGGCGCTGCGACTCTGGGTGCTGGCGACGCTGAAAGGCCGCTGGACGACGCGTATCATCATCCTGCCCGGCGCGCCGCTCGTCAGCTCCGGGCCCTATCGCTTCCTCCGCCATCCGAACTATGCGATCGTCGTCGGCGAGATCGCCGCCCTTCCCCTCGCCTTCGGCCTACCGCTTTACGCGATCGTCTTTTCACTTCTCAACGCGCTTATCCTCCATGTCCGCCTGAAGGCTGAAAATGCCGCACTGAAAAGCGCAATGATTTTGAAATGAAGGCGATTTTTCGTTTGCGCCGCCTTGTCGACAGGGGCATTTTCACCCCGATAAACTTAAGCGGAATGCAAGCGGAAATGACGAAATACGCAATCGTGCTCGGCGCCGGCATCGTCGGGGTTTCCACGGCCATCCATCTTCAGCGGCGCGGCCGGCAGGTGACGCTGATCGACCGCAAGGATCCGGGCAACGAAACCTCCTTCGGCAATGCCGGCCTGATCCAGCGGGAAGGTGTGGCGCCTTACGGCTTTCCCCAGCAGCTCGGGCTTCTGCTGCGTTATGCGCTGAATAACCGCATCGACGCGCATTATCACCTGCGCACGCTGCCGAGCCAGATCGCCTTTCTCGCCCGCTACTGGTGGAACTCCAATGCGCGCCGCCACGCGATCATTACCCGGGCCTATGCGCCGCTGATCGAAAATTCGATTGCCGAACACAAGGATCTGATCGAGGCTTCGCAGGCGCAAGCGCTGATCCGCAAGGACGGCTGGATCAAGATTTTCCGCACTGAAGCCAAGCGCGACGGGGCTCTTGCGGAGGCAGCACTTTGGCAGAATGAATTCGGCGTGGAGTATGACAGCCTGAGTCCGGCCGATATCGCCCGCATGGAACCTCATCTTACCGGCGATTTCGCCGGCGGCATCCGCTGGCGCGATCCCTGGTCGGTGCTCGACCCGCATGCGCTGACATCGGCCTATCGCCGCTATTTCGAAAGTATCGGCGGCCGCTTCGTCACGGGTGACGCCGCCTCGCTCGGCCCGTACGGCTCCGGCTGGAAGATCCTGACGAGGGAAGGTCCGCTCGAAGCAGAGGATGCGGTGATAGCGCTCGGCCCCTGGGCGGCCGTTGCAACGCGCCGGCTCGGCTATTCATTCCCGCTCGGCGTCAAGCGCGGCTATCACATGCATTATGCCGCCGAGGGCAATGCCGTGCTCAACAATTGGACGCTCGATGCCGAACGCGGCTATCTCCTGGCGCCGATGCGCCGCGGCATACGCCTGACGACAGGGGCGGAGTTTGCAACGCTCGACGCGCCGAAGACGCCGGTCCAGCTCGACCGCGCCGAAGCCGTGGCGCGCACCATCTTCCCGCTTGGAGACCGGCTCGATCCCGAGCCCTGGATGGGCGCGCGGCCCTGCACGCCAGACATGATGCCGATCATCGGCAAGGCGCCGCGCCATCAGGGCCTGTGGTTTGCCTTCGGCCATGCCCATCACGGGCTGACGCTCGGGCCGGTGACCGGCCGCGTGCTTGCCGAACTCATCACCGGTGAGGCGCCGTTCATCGATATTGCGGCCTATTCGCCGCGGCGTTTCAACCCGTGATACCGAGCGCTGCAAGGCTCTTGAGCGCCGTTGCCGCGATGCCTTCGATCGTGTCGTCGATATCGACAGTGACGACGCCCGGCTCGCCGGTCGGCGGTTCCAGCGTCGCCAGCTGACTTTCGAGCAGCGAGGCCGGCATGAAATGTCCCTTGCGCTCGCCCATCCGCTTCATCAGCAACGCTTTGGAACCTTCGAGATAGACGAAGAACAGATTGCCGCCGACAGCAGCCCTGAGCCTGTCGCGATAGATGCGCTTCAGCGCCGAGCAGGAGACGATAATGCCCTCGCTCTTCTCTATCGAGGCTTTCATGTCTTCGCCGATGCGGTCGAGCCAGGGCATCCGGTCCTCATCGGTCAGCGGAATGCCCTTCGACATCTTCTCGACATTGGCGGCGGGATGGAGCGCATCGCCTTCGACGAAGGCCAAGTGCAGGGCTTCGGCGAGTTTCTCGCCGACGGAGGATTTGCCGCAGCCGCTGACTCCCATGACGATGATCGCATGGGATTTGTTCATCTGCTCCGACATGATTTCCTCCTTAGCTTGCCTTCCCGCTCAATCGAGCGGGAAGTGACAGGCATATTGTTGTGCACCCTCACCACTTAGTTCGGGTGAAACCTGGCGACAATAGTCCTGTGCCTTCCAGCAGCGCGGATTGAAGTGGCAACCCGACGGCGGCTTCAACGGCGAAGGCAGTTCGCCCTGCAGGCGAATGCGGGTCTTTTCGCGATCGGGATCGGCGATCGGCGTCGCCGACAGCAAGGCTGCCGTATAGGGATGGCGCGGCCGGGCGAAAACCTCGGCGGCGGGACCGGTTTCCACAGGACGGCCGAGATACATTACCATCACCTCGTCGGCGATATGATGGACGACGGACAGGCCGTGCGAGATGAAGAGATAGGCAAGCCCCATCTCCTTCTGCAGGTCCATCAACAGGTTCAGCACCTGCGCCTGGATCGACAGGTCAAGCGCCGAAACCGGTTCGTCGAGCACCAGCACCTTCGGCCGCAGCATCAGGGCGCGGGCAATGGCGATGCGTTGGCGCTGGCCGCCCGAGAACATATGGGGATAGCGGCCATAATGCTCCGGCCGCAGACCGACGCGGGCCATCATCTCCTCCACCTTGCGGCGGCGGGCGGCGGCGTCGAGACTGGTGTTGATCTTCAGCGGCTCTTCGAGGATCGAGCCGACCTTCTGGCGCGGGTTGAGCGAGCCGTAGGGGTTCTGGAAGACGATCTGCACCTGGCTGCGCAGGCTGCGATCGCCGACATGGGCGGGCTTGCCGTCGATCAGCAATTGCCCCGATGTCGGATTCTCGATCATCGTGACCAGACGGGCGAGCGTCGACTTGCCACAGCCGGATTCGCCGACGACGGCGAGCGTCTTGCCGGAATGCAGGCTGAAGCTGACGCCGTTCAGCGCCTTGACCGTGGCATCGGCTTTGAAGAGGCCGCGGTTGACGGTGTAGAAGCGGGCGAGATCCCTGCCCTCGAGAACAGCGCCCGTCATACGAGATCTCCTGCAGTTTCAACGGCCATGATGCCGGGGTGCCCGAGCGGCTTGCTGTCCTTCAAAGGATAGTTGCAGAGCGCCAGTCCAAGCTCCGGTCCCTGACGGACGACACCGCGATCGCACTCGACCGTGGCAAAGCCGCAGCGCGGCGCGAAGAGACAGCCTGTCGGGCGACCGTGCTGGCCGGGAACGACACCGGCGATCGAGGGAAGACGCTGGCCGACCTTGGCGCGCTCCGGCAGGGCGGCGAGGAGGGCTGCGGTATAGGGATGATGCGGATCGCGAAACAGCGCCCTTACCGGCTGTTCCTCAACCTTCTGGCCGGCATATTGCACCTGCACGCGTTCGGCGGTTTCAGCAACGACCCCCATGTCGTGGGTGATCAGCACCAGCGCCATGCCCTGCTCCTTCTGCAGGCGAACGAGCAGATCGAGGATCTGTGCCTGGATCGTCACGTCGAGCGCAGTCGTCGGCTCGTCGGCGATCAGGAGCTTCGGATTGCAGGCGAGCGCCATGGCGATCATGACGCGCTGGCTCATGCCGCCGGACATCTGATGCGGGAAGTTCGACAGGCGCTCTTCCGGCGCCGGAATGCCGACGAGGTTGAGCAGTTCGATCGAGCGCTGGCGGCGCTCCTTGCGGTTGAGGCCCATATGAAAGCGCAGGGTCTCGCCGAGCTGAAAGCCGACGGTGAAGCACGGGTTGAGGCTCGACATTGGCTCCTGGAAGATCATCGCCATATCCTTGCCGATGATCCTGCGGCGCTGGCGGGCGGAGATGCCGCGCAGGTCCTTGCCATCGAACTGCATCCGGTCGGCGGTGATCCTCGCCGTCCAGGGCAGAAGCCCCATCAGGGCCAGCATGGCCACGGATTTACCCGAGCCGGATTCGCCGACGACCGACAGGATCTCGCCCTTGTCGCAGGCAAGCGATACGCCGTCGACGGCCCGGAAGAGACCGGAAGAGGTCTGGAATTCGACCGTCAGATTTTCAATCTCGAGGAGTGACATCACGACCTCTTCAGTTTGGGATCGAGCGCGTCGCGCAGGCCGTCACCCATCAGGTTGATGGCGAGAACGGTGATGAGGATGGCAAGACCCGGGAATGTCACCACCCACCAGGCGCGCGAGATGAACTCACGGGATTCGGCCAGCATCGTTCCCCATTCGGGTGTCGGCGGCTGGGCGCCCATGCCGAGAAAGCCGAGCGCGGCGGCATCGAGAATCGCCGCCGAGAAGGCGAGCGTCGCCTGAACGATCAGTGGCCCAAGACAGTTCGGCAAGATCGTCTTGAACATCAACCGGAAGGTGCCGGCACCGGCGACGCGCGAGGCGATCACATATTCCTTCTCACGCTCTGAAATGACCGAGGCCCGCGTCAGCCGGACGAAATGCGGCTGGTTGACCAGCGAAATCGCGATCATCGCATTGGTGAGACCGGGTCCCAGCACGGCCACCAGAACGAGAGCCAGCAGCAGCGACGGGAAAGCCAGGATGATGTCCATCAGGCGCATGATTGCCGTATCGATCCTGCCGCGGAAAAATCCGGCAACGAGGCCGATCAGGACGCCTGAAATGACCGAAAGCGTGACGACGACGACGCCGATGAAGAGCGAGAACCGCGCGCCATAGATCAGGCGCGAGAGGATATCGCGGCCGACAGCATCCGTTCCGAGCGGGAAGGAGGCGCTGCCCGCCTCCATCCAGAACGGCACGGCGAGCAGCACCGCACGGTTCTGCTCGTTCGGCTGATGTGGCGCAAAGAGCGGCGCAAGGATTGCGACGACCAGGATGATGGTGAAAACCACGAGGCCGATGACGGCGCCCTTGTTGCGGGAGAAATAATGCCAGAACTCCGCAAGAGCGGATGGCTGGCCGGTTTTGACGGTGACCGTGCTCATGGACCGCTCCTAATGACGAATGCGCGGATTGATGAAGCCGTAGAGAACATCAACAATCAGATTGACCAGCATGATGACGCCGGCGATCAGCAGAAGACCACCCTGGACCACGGCATAATCGCGCTTGAAGACCGAATCGACCATCCATTTGCCGATGCCCGGCCAGGAGAAGATCGTCTCGGTGAGGATGGCGCCGGCTAGAAGAACGCCAATCTGCAGACCGATCGTGGTGATGACAGGGATCATTGCGTTGCGCAGCGCATGCACGCCGACGACGCGCAGCGGCTTCAGGCCTTTCGAGCGCGCGGTGCGGACATAGTCCTCACCCAGAACCTCGAGCATCGCCGAACGCGTCTGGCGCGCGATGACGGCGAGCGGGATGGTCGCCAGCACGATGGTCGGCAGAATGAGGTAGCTGACGGCCGAGGCGAAGGCTCCCTTCTGGCCCGACAGCAGGCTGTCGACAAGCATGAATCCGGTGACCGGCTTGAAGAAATACATCAGCGAGATGCGGCCGGAAACCGGCGTCCAGCCGAGATAGCCGGAGAAGAAGATGATGAGCAGCAGACCCCACCAGAAAATCGGCATGGAATAACCGATGAGGGCAACACCCATCACGCTCTGATCGAACCACGTGCCTCGCTTGACGGCCGCAAAAACGCCGGCGGGCACGCCAAGACAGACGGCGATAATGATGGCACAGAGCGAAAGCTCCAGTGTTGCCGGGAACAATGTGAAGAACTCGCCGAGAACGGGCCGCTTGGTGACGATCGAGGTGCCGAGATCGCCTTGCAGCACTTTTCCGAGATAATCGAAATACTGCACATATATGGGCCGGTCGAAACCGAGATCGTGCATGATCTGGGCGTGACGTTCCGGCGCCATCACACGTTCACCCGACAAAAGCATGACGGGGTCGCCGGGGATCATGCGGATGAACGAGAAGGCTATCAGCGAAACGCCAAGGAATGTCGGGATCAGCACCGCGAGGCGGCCGATGAAAAAACGCAACATAGCAGGTTTTCCAATAGTTTCCGGCGGTCAGGGGAACCTGACCGCCGGCCGCACCCGGCGTTGACCGGGCAGTTTACAGATTTTTTATTATTCGGAAATGTCCACACCGTCGAAGCGGTGAATTCCGAGCGGGTCCATGAAGAAGCCCGAGACCTTCTTGCTCATCGGAACGAAGACCAATGAGTGGTCGAGCGTATTCCAGGGAGCTTCCTTCTTGAAGATCAGCTGAGCCTGTTCATAGGCCTTCGTGCGCTCGGCGACGTCGGCCGTCTGCTTGGCCTTCGTCATCAGATCGTCGAATTCCTTGTTGCACCACTGAGCGCGGTTGTTGCCGCCGACAGCGTCGCAGCCAAGCAACGTATCCATGAAGTTGTCAGGGTCGCCATTGTCGCCGGTCCAGCCGAGGATGACGGCACCGTCGCGATTCTTGTCGGACGAGAGCTTCAGATATTCGGCCCATTCATGAGTGACGATTTCCGCATCGACGCCGACCTTGGCCAAGTCGGCCTGCATCAATTCTGCGGCGCGGCGCGCGTTCAACATGTACGGACGCGAAACCGGCATCGCCCAGATTTTCATCTTCAGATCCTTGACGCCGGCATCTGCCAGCATCTTCTTCGACGCATCGGTATCGTACTTGTCGTCTACGACGGCATCGTTATAGGACCACATCGTCGGCGGGATCGGGTTCTTGGCAACGGCTGCGGCACCCTGGAAGACGGCGTCGACGATCGCCTGCTTGTTGATCGCCATGTTCAGCGCCTTGCGGACTTCGGCCTTGTCGAAGGGAGCAATCAAGGTGTTGTAGGCGAGATACGAAACGTTCAGGCCGGCTTGCTCGAGCACGGTCAGGTTTTCGTCCTTCTTGAGTTCGGCGACGTCAGCCGCATTCGGATACGGAATGAGGTGGCATTCGCCGGCCTTCAGCTTCTGCGCGCGGACGGCAGCATCAGAGGTGATCGCGAAAACCAGATCGTCGATCTTTTCCTTGCCCTTGAAATAGGTTTCGTTGGCCTTGTAGCGGATAACGGCATCCGGCTGGTAGGCGACGAAGGTGAACGGGCCGGTGCCGAGCGGCTGCTGGTTCAGCTGCGCCATCTTGCCGTCGGCGGCGAGCTTGTCGGCATATTCCTTGGAGACGATCGAGGCGAAGTCCATGGCGAGGTCGGCGAGGAACGGCGCTTCGGGATGGTTGAGCGTGAACTTGACGGTGAGGTCATCGACCTTCTCGATCGACTTGATCAACTCCGGGAAGCCCATGCCGGCAGCATATTCGTAAGAGCCGCCCTCGACATACTTGTTCCACGGATTGTCAGCCTTGAGCTGGCGCTCGAACGAGAAGATGACGTCGTCGGCATTGAAGTCACGCGTCGGCGTGAAGAAGTCGGTGGTCTGGTACTTGACGCCCGGATGAAGCTTGAAGGTGTATTCCTTGCCGTCGGCCGAAACGCTCCAGCTGTCGGCCAGGCCCGGCTCAATCTCGGTGCCGCCATGCTTGAATTCGACGAGACGGCTATAGACCGTGCGCGACGACGCGTCGAAGGTCGTGCCTGCCGTGTAGAGGCTCGGGTCGAAGCCTTCCGGCGAGCCCTCGGAGCAATAAACAAGGGTCTTGGACCAGGCCGACGTCGCCATGACGGAAATCAGGGCCGTCGCTGCCAGGAGGACAGAGATCTTTTTCATAATATTGTTTCCCGGTTGTTCTTCTTGATGTTTGGAGATCGTAGAATGCATCTCGATCGACGGTTGATGGAACGATATTTATCTACTGAAAGCAACGGGCTATGCAGAAAAATTTTCCAGCTGGACAATTTTAGAAATTTTCAGTCAAAAATCAGCCGCATTTGGAAATATTCGGACATAAATGACCGAAATTTTGTCGCATTTGGTATAAATGCGCGCCCATCGCGACATGCAACCGGCATTTCCCAGCATTCGGAGGCCGATGAGACGCCTCAAAAACAAAAACCGCGGTTGCCAGGGCAACCGCGGTTCAGAAGCAAATTCTGATCTTTAAATCAGGCGGCGGGGGCAACGATCGCGGGTTTGCGATAGGCCGGCTCGCCGGTGATTCCGAGAAGGAAATTGATCTGCGGACGCGCCTTGACGAGGTCGTCAATGGAGTATTCCGAAAGCACTGCAAAGAAGGCGTTGAGCGCCTTGCGCAGCGCCGAATTCAAACCGCAGCTGTCGACCAGCGGGCACTCGACCTCACCGTCATCCTCGAAGCATTCGGCCATGGCGAAGCTGTCTTCCGTCACCCGAACGACGTCGAAAAGACTAATGTCGGCGGCCGGTTTGCCCAAGCGCACGCCGCCGTTGCGACCGCGCACGGTTTCGACCAGACCCGCCTTGTTGAGCGGCTGGAGGATCTTGAAAAGAAAGAGCTCGGAAACGCCATAGGCCCTGGCGATTTCCGGAATCCGGCTCAAGTGTCCGTCGTTGGCAGCACAATACATCAACATGCGAACCGCATAGTTGGTCTGCTTCGTCAACCGCATGCCATTCTCCTGACTCGTCTGTTCAGACCTATATAGGCGGTTTGCTAGTTTTGAACAATTCCAAAATATGAAATTCGCATTCAGCTTATGAGGCCATTTGCCGCGACGTCAATCCCGCTTCAGGATCTCGACGTAATCCAGAATCGCCTGCTTGCGCTCGGGCGTGCCTGGATGAGTGGACAGCATGCTGGTGCGGGAGTGGTCGCCGAGCTTGGTCTCCAGCAGATCGAAAAATCTGGCGATCGCGACGGGATCCATGCCGGCCTTGCGCATCAGTTCGACCGAGCGCCGGTCGGCCTCAGCCTCGGCACCGCGAGAATAGGACAATGCGAGCAGGCCGCCGCCTTGCGTCAGGATGTCCTCGACGCCGGAGCCGATATCGCCGGCAATCAGCATGACGAGACCGGCGACGCCTGCGGCCCGATAGAGCTGCCTGAGGCTGTGCTTGTATTCGACATGGCCGATCTCGTGGGCGAGAACGCCTGTTATCATCTCGTCGTCGCCACCCGCCAATTCGATCAACTGGTCGGTGAGGACGATATTGCCGTCGGGAAGCGCGAAGGCATTGGGACCGATCAAACCGCCATTGCGAAAATTCAGGACATAGCGGTCGGCGCCGCCTTCGGCATTGGCCGCCACCTTTCGGAAGCGATCGGCGATTTCGGCCTGCCGGATCTCCTTTATGTGGCTTGGAGACAGCGCCGTCGTATCAAGCGTGTTGAGAGCGCCATAGGACATCATCTCAGAGACGACAGGCGGCGTCACGAAGATGGCGACTTCGACGAGCGCCGGCAGCGCATAACGATAGATTCCGACGGCAAGCAGAACGACCGCGACCGCGAAGACGAAGATGCGCGGATGAAACTCTTCAAGCCGATGCACCCATCCGCTTTTGCCGCCAGCGCGAAGAAAGGCATCGATTGCGTCATTGTCGGCGCTCTCGAAGACCGAACCGTCGGTAAAGACCGCACGCCGGGGGATCGATCCGACGCGCGCCGTAAAGGAGACCTTTCCGATGGCGCCATCGGAAAGAGCCGCATCTTCCGCGGTCACGGCGATGAGGCGCCCGCCCCGCGACAGCAGGCGGGCGGGAACGGCGGCGCTCGAATGCGGCGGATACCATTCCCCCGTCGCGATGGTTTCTCCGTCAGAACCCAAAATCAAGCCCTTCCATGCTCATATATTCCGAACCGACGGCAGTGCCGCTGGCTTCAAACTGCGTAAAGACCTCGCCGATCTCGCCTTCGATGCGGATCGCTGTGTGCTCGGTGACATAACGCGCCAGCCGAACCGCCGCCCAGGGGCGCATCAGGCCGAGGGTGAGTATCGTCACCACGACGTTCGATATGGCGATCCAGGCATAGCGTGCACGGGAAAGATCGCTCCGCAAGACATGCCGACCGTCGACCTGAGTCGACGACCAGACGATGTTGTGGACGGCTGCCCGATAAAAGAGGCCGGCAAGGCCGTAGATGATGAAGAGGCCGAAGAAGCTCAAATAGATTGCCCCCATGGTGAGAGCCACGTCTTCCATCGAGTCGGAGCCGCCGCTGGGGGCCGCTACGAGCATAAGCACAAGCGAACCGACGAGCATGACCGCGCCCAGCACGACCATCAGGGCCGGGACGAGAAGCGCGCCGTAAAGCGCGCCAACTTTGGGATCCGTTTGGAACGGTCGGTTGCCGTAGCGGAGATTGTTGAAGATGTAGCGGTTGAGCCAGCGGCTGGCGAAGGGCGCCAGCAGACCCAGCGACAGGACGGCGACGAGGCTTCCGAGCATGACGGAGACGAAGGCGCCGCCGGCGGAGCCGGTGAAATCAAATCGGACGTTGCGGTAGCTGGTCACGCGGGCGTTGAAACGAATGCCTCTTACGATCAGCCAGGGAAGTGCGATGAGCACAAGGATCGTGGTCACAAGCGAGAACAGCGGATGGATCGCCGCCAGAATGTTGACCACGACAAGGAAGGCGAAGACGATCAGGCGGCCGATGAATATCTGCATGCCGGTGGCGTGATATTCAAAACTGCGGCCGAGCAGGACGGTGTTGCCGTAGAAATAACGATTGCGCCGCACCTTCGCCCAGGCCGAATAGATGCCAAGCGTTACGATCGTCAGAAGAACGTTGACGATCCAGATGCCGAAATATTCCGATGCCGTGCCGGTGAACCTTGCACGCTCGAATGCGTTCGCCGCGGCGCCCGCGGACACTCGATTATCCATATTTTTGCTTCCCCCAAGCATAACAAGCCCACCGGCTCATGACGGGAATCACGCGACCGGCAGCTCATCTGAAAGCAAATCTGGCAAAAATCAACAACCTGGAATCGAAAAATCCGGGGGCGGAAAGGCCCCCGGATTGCAGATTGAAGGTTGGAAACTTGTGAAGATTACTTCATCGTCGGCATGACGAATTCCGCGCCGCTCTTGATGCCGGAGGGCCAGCGGGCGGTGACGGTCTTGGTCTTCGTCCAGAACTTGATCGAATCCGTGCCGTGCTGGTTGAGGTCGCCGAAGCTCGATGCCTTCCAGCCGCCGAAGGAGTGGTAGGCGAGCGGAACCGGGATCGGAACGTTGATGCCGATCATGCCGATATTGATGCGCGAGGCAAAATCGCGGGCGGCATCGCCATCGCGGGTGTAGATCGCAACGCCGTTGCCGTATTCGTGCTTCATCGGCAACGACAGCGCTTCCTCATAGTTGTTGGCGCGAACGACGGAGAGGACAGGTCCGAAGATCTCGGTCTTGTAGATATCCATCTCAGGCGTGACGTGATCGAACAGGCAACCGCCGACGAAGTAGCCGTCTTCATAGCCCTGGAGTTTGAAATCGCGGCCGTCGACGACGAGCTTGGCGCCTTCCTCGATGCCGCGGTCGATCAACCCGCGAACACGGGTATAGGCTTCCTTGGTAACGAGCGGGCCCATGTCGGCCTTGTCGTCAGTATAGGGGCCGATGCGCAGGGATTCGATCTTCGGCGTCAGCTTCTCGACGAGGCGGTTGGCGGTCTCTTCGCCGACCGGAACGGCAACCGAGATCGCCATGCAGCGCTCGCCGGCCGAACCGTAGCCTGCGCCCATCAGCGCGTTGACGGCCTGATCCAGGTCCGCATCGGGCATGATGATCATGTGGTTCTTGGCGCCGCCGAAGCACTGGGCGCGTTTGCCATTCATCGCCGCCGTGCCATAGACGTAGCGGGCGATCGGCGTCGAGCCGACGAAGGAGACAGCGCCGATATCGGGATCGGTGAGGATCGCGTCGACGGCACCCTTGTCGCCATTGACGACGTTGAGGATGCCGGCGGGCAGGCCGGCCTCGATCATCAGTTCGGCGAGACGGATCGGCAGGGAGGGATCACGCTCGGAGGGCTTCAAGATAAAAGCGTTGCCGCAAGCGATCGCCGGCGCAAACATCCACATCGGGATCATGCCCGGGAAATTGAAGGGGGTAATGCCGGCGCCGATGCCGACTGGCTGGCGGATCGAATACATGTCGATCGCCGGTCCGGCGCCTTCGGTGAACTCGCCCTTGGCGAGATGGGGAATGCCGCAGACGAATTCGCAGACTTCGAGGCCGCGGATGACGTCGCCCTTGGCATCCTCGATCGTCTTGCCGTGTTCCTTGGAGAGGATTTCGGCAAGCTCGTCCATGTGCTTGTTCAGAAGTTCGACGAACTTGAAGAAGACGCGGGCGCGGCGCTGCGGATTGGTGGCGGCCCATTTCGGCTGCGCAGCCTTGGCGTTTTCAACCGCGGCGCGCAGTTCCTCGACGCTTGCGAGTGCGACCGTCGCCTGGACTTCGCCCGTTGCCGGATTGTAGACGTTGCTTACGCGGCCGCTGGTGCCGGCAACCTGTTTGCCGCCGATGAAATGACCGATCTCACGCATGGGTGTTCCTCCTGTTTTTCGATGGCCGACAATCGCACTTCAATTTGCACAAATCAATGCGCTGATATAAGCAACCGTTGTGCGCAAATTATAGCTCTATCATTGCATCAGGCGCTGCCGTTGCTTCCAAAGTTGGCACGGCACGCCAACAAGTCAAACCTCAAGGGGAGGTCAAACCGATGAGCCAGAAACCCGTCGTCAGAATGGCAGAGCTGGAGATCGATCCGGACACGCTTGAAACCTATTGCGCATTGCTTACGGAAGAAATCGAAGCAGCCATCGCGCTGGAAGACGGCGTGCTTTCCCTGAGCGCCGTTTCCATCAGGAACAACCCAAACCGGATCCGTATCATTGAAGTCTACGCCGACCAGGAAGCATACGAGGCCCATCTGCGGACACCGCATTTCCTTAAGTACAAGAACCAGACGGCGCACATGGTCACATCGCTGACACTTATCGAGGTCGATCCGATCGCAATGCTTGCCAAGCCATGAACTGGGACGATGTTCGTATTTTCCTCGCCGTCGCCCGCACCGGGCAGATCCTTGCCGCTTCGAAGCGGCTCGGGCTCAATCACGCCACGCTCTCGCGTCGACTGACTTCGCTCGAAGAGGCGCTGAAGACGCGGCTTTTCATCCGCCGCACGAATGGCTGCGAGCTGACGGCCGAAGGCGAAGTGTTCCTGGCATCCGCAGAGCGGATGGAAACGGAAATGCTCGCGGCACAGACCAGCCTCGGCCACACCGATACGGCAATCGCCGGGACCGTGCGCGTCGGCGCGCCTGATGGGTTCGGCGTTTCCTTTCTTGCGCCGCGCATGGGCAGATTGATCGAGCGCCATCCGGAGCTGAAGATCCAGCTCGTACCGGTGCCGCGTTCTTTCTCACTCTCGCTGCGCGAGGCCGATATCGCCATCACGCTGGAGCGGCCCGAACAAGGCCGGCTCGTCTCCTCCAAGCTCACCGACTACACGCTCGGCCTTTATGCCTCGCGGGATTATCTGGCGTCACAAGGAGCGCCCGCCGATGTCGACGCGCTCAAGGCGCATCGCCGCATCGGCTATGTCGAAGACCTGATCTTCACCGCGTCACTGAATTTTTCCGGCGCAGTCATGCGGAGCTGGGATGCGGGCTTCGAGATTTCGACGGCGATCGGACAGACGGAGGCGGTACGAACAGGTGCCGGCATCGGCATCCTGCACGATTATATCGCCAGGCAATATCCGGAACTCCAGCGCATTCTGCCGGAGGTTTCGATCCGGCGCGCCTACTGGACGACTTATCACGAAACGGCGCGCGACCTCATGCGCGTCAGGACCGTCGCCGATTTTCTCCAGGAACTCGTCAGCGCCGAGCGGCACATTTTCCTTTAAGTCTCGAAAGTGTGCTTTGCCGGCTCGTCGTTCTCGTCGGGATTGGGAACCGGTGCTTCGTCAGGCAGCCTGTCCGGCTCCGGTTCCTTGATCGGAGGTACCGGCTTCCAGCCGGGCCCGGGCATCGGCGGCTGGTCGGGAATGGGTTCGTTGGGCACGGACATGACCGCCTCCCTTTCATGATTTCAGTTTACGCGACGTTCGGGGCTATTTGTCCGGCTTCAGCGATTCGGCAGCACGCATCGGCATGCTATCGATGATGGCGAAGAGCTCGCCATCGGTAATCGGCTCGCTGGCCTTGAGCTTGACGGTGCCGTCCTTGCCGAGAAGGAAAGCGGCGAATTCGCCGACCTCCGGCGCCTCGAGATCACGGCGGATGGCCTCACCGTCGAGGCCGTCAGCCGCACCGAAGAGTGGTCGAACGCCGGCGCCGGAAATCTTCAGCACCACCAGGTCGCGATCATCGAGGGCTGAGCGATCGGCCAGCAAGTGATTTTCCTGCCGGGCGGCGCGGGAATTATCCCTGTCGGCGAAAAGTATGAAGACGCGGTTCTTCCACTGGAACTCAGCGAGGCTTTCGATCGGCGCATAAGCGCTGTTCGTCTCGTCGATTTTGGTCGCACCGTAGAGCAGGGTTTTCGACATGCGTATTCTCCCGTTAACATGGAGAACGACCCGGTGCGACATGGGTTCCATCGAAACGATAGGAACCAAGTTTTCATTCTGATCGTGGGGGAGATGGTACGGTTGGGGGGTCTCGAACCTCCGACCTCAGGTGCCACAAACCTGCGCTCTAACCAACTGAGCTACAACCGCATAAATCGCGCTTGGCGCGACGGGGGTCACATACGAGGACTTGGCGATGAATTCAAGCCCCATTCCTCGTCAATATACAAAAAGGCTGGACGCGAGGTCCAGCCTTTTATCTCCGATCGGTAAGGATCGATCAGGCAACCTTGAAGGAAGCCATGGCCTTTTCGGCGGCGTCCTTGGAGGGCTTTGCGAGCTTTTCGGCCACCTGCTTGGTGGTTTCCTGGATCGACTTCGCCTGCTCCACGGTGAGTTCGGCCTGCTTGCGGATGAACGAGGTCTGCAGCTCGAAGAATTCGGCCGGCGACTTGACGCCGAGCAGCGCTTCGAAGTGCGACAGCGAGTTCTCGGAATTGATGCGCAGGATGTCGATCGCCTTCAGGCCGATCTCGACGCTGCCGGCCTGTGCCGTCTGGACGGTGGCTTCGAGCGTCTTGCCGGCTTCCTCGCCAGCGGTCTTCAGCTTGGCATAGGCATCCTTCGACTGCTGAGCGCCCTTTTCGGCGAATTCACGGAAAGATTCCGTGAACTTGGATGGGTCGAAAGAAGCAATTGAAAAAACGTCGTCGGTCTTTATGGTAGCCATGGGTCGCATCCTTTGGGTTGAGGCAGCCGCTGCCTGCGATAGTTGGATGATGCTTATATAAGACATTTCATTGTGCATTGCAACAATTATTGTGCAGCGCACAAGACGTTAACCTTTCCGGCCGAAAACCCCCTCCTCTTCTGGACCGGCATGCGCCCCGCAGTTATTAATAAGCCGTTAATTTAAGAAGGCCGACAGCGACAAGGTTCGAAAATGCCCGCAGTCCAATATCCGTTCATCGATATCGCCGTGCATGCACGGGTGCGGGAACGCTTTTCACGCGGCGAGGCCATGGTGCTGTTTTCGGCCGATCTTGCCCGCCTGCTCTGGGCGAATGGTGCAGGTGCGGAGCTTTTCGGCCATTCGGCAGTCTATGACCTGCTCGATCAGGGGGTCGACCGCACCGACATCACCTTCCGTCAGCTGGAAACCGCCGCGCGCCAGCTGACCGATATCGGTGACAACCGCAGCCTGATGATCCGCGTCGCCAAGGGCTTCCAGCGTGCACAGGTGCAGGCGGCGGCCGAACTGATCCGGCTTTCCCAGGGCGAAAAGGCCATCCTGTTTTCGGTGCCGGTCTCGGCAAAGCCACTCGCGGCCGGCGCATCGGCCGCTCAGATGCTACAGGGACTTGATGATCCCGACACGCATATGGCGGTGATCGGCGCCAATGGCGAGGTCATCGCGGCTTCGCCGGGCTTTGCCTCGCTCGGGATCTCCGAGCAGACGGCAAAGACCTTGATCAACCTTGCCGGCGCGCATCCCGACCGATTGGTCAAACGACCTGTCGCCACCAGCAGAGGCAATCTTCCGGCCGCGGTCGGCAAGCTCAGCGACGATCCGGCGCTCAATCTGCTCTTTGCGGTGGAGACCGCGATCGGTCATCTCGACCCGCTCAACGCGCCCGCGCTCGATCCAGTCGATGCGCCCGCGCTCGACCCGGCCGATACGCCCGCGCTCGACCCGGCCGATACGCCCGCGCTCGACTCGGTCGATACGCCCGCACAGGAAGAAAGCGCGCCGCCGGCCGAAGTGCGTCAAGACGAACCTGTCGCCGCCGCAGGCTTCACCGAGATCATCGACGCGGTCTCGGGGATCGAAGAGGTCGAGGAGACGCTCGAGGAGATCGCCGGCGAAAACGAACAGCCGGCCGAGGCGGCCCCGGCATCCGCAGACGAGGCGATTGAAGAGACGCATCCTGCCGCGGATGCGGAGCCGGAGAGCGACGAGGGCATGATCGATAGCAGCGCGGATGGGGCCACCGAGCCCGCCGCGGTCATCGAGGACGATTTGACTTCCATTGCGGAGACGGTGGAAACGGCAACGGCGGCGGAACCGCCTGTTGAGGCCAACGAAACGCCTATCGAAGACACGCCGGAAGCGGTCCACGAAGAGCCAGCCATTGAAACGCCTGTGGTCGCCGATGCCACCCCTGCCCCTCAGCTTGAGGCTGAGCCCGGCTTCGTCTTCAGACCGAACAGCCGCGCTACGCGCTTCGTCTGGAAGATCGACGCCGAAGGCCGGTTCAACGAAGTCAGCCACGAATTTGCCGAGGCCGTCGGTCCGCATGCGTCCGACATCATCGGCTCTGCCTTCGGCGATGTCGCCGCCCTCTTCAATCTCGATCCCGACGGCAAGCTTTCCGAGGCGCTCGCCCGCCGCGACACATGGTCGGGCAAGACGATCCTCTGGCCGGTCGAAGGCACCAGCCTCGTCGTTCCGGTCGATCTGGCGGCGCTGCCCACCTATACCCGCAACCGCGACTTCGATGGTTTCCGCGGCTTCGGTGTCGTGCGGCTTTCCGATGCGCAGGAAGATCCGCTGGCGCTCGGCCTGACACTCGGCCCCGACGGTATCGGCCATGATGCAGCGAGCCTCGGCCCACCCGCCGAGACCAATGCCGAGGTGGTACGCGAAGCGGAGACAGCGCTCGAAAATCCCCTGATCGAACCCGCGCTGACGCAAGAGGTCGAGGATCAGCCGTCGCAGACGGAGCCAGCGCCGCAAGAGCCAGCGCCGGAAGAGCCAGCGCTGGAAGAGCCAGCGCTGGAAGAGATTGCCACCGAGCAGGCGACCATCGGGACACCTGCCCAGGAAATTGCTGCAGAAAAAGTGGAAGGCAGCGCCGATGCCGGCGACGTTTCCGCCGCCGAGCCGGTAGCGGAACTTCCGCAAGAACCGCCGGCACTTCGCATTTCGGAAACGCCCAATCGCCGCTTCTCCGACAAGATCGTTCAGCTCCACAACAGCGGTGCCGGGCTGACGGCCGCCGAACACGCCAATTTCCGCGAGATCGCCAAACGCCTCGAAGCCTTCGGCGCCAACAAGAACGAGCCTGCCTCCCCGGCGCCGACGGAACCCAACGCCACCGAAACCTCCAGTTTCGAAGAGGCATCCGGACCCGAAGCGTTCGAGACCGAAACACCCACCACCGACCAGGCGGACATACCGTCGGTCGAGGAGATCGCGTCGCAGGAGGCGATCTTCGAGAATGCCGTCGAGGCGGAGCGCGAAGATGATGACGCCGCCGCCGAAGAACCGGCTGTCATCGCCGAGGACGACGCAACGGAAGGGCTTGAGGAGACGGCCAGCCAGATCGAGGTTCTCACCAGCTTCATCCCGCCGCGCATCAAGATGACGGACGGGCTTTCGGTGGGAACGGTCGACCAACTGCCTGTTGCCGTGCTCATCCATATCGGCGATGCGCTGATCCATGCCAATCCGGAATTCATGCGGCTGACGGGCTACGGCACGCTCGACGCATTGCGCGAAGTGGGCGGCATCGAAGCCCTGCTTCAGCGTCGCGAACTCGAGGAGAAGGCCGCAGGCTCCGGCACCATGATGCTCGTCAAGGCCGATGATACGCTGGCGCCGGTGACCGCGCGGCTGCAATCGGTGCGCTGGGAAGACGCCAACGCCCTGATGCTGGCGCTGATGCCGGTGGAAGGCAAGGAAGATGGCCGCGGCGACGTAAACCGGTCCGAGGCCCGCTCCGAAGGCCGCCCCGAGCGGATGGTCGAGAAGGTCGCCAAGCTTCAGGTCGAAGTGGAAGAATTGCGCTCGATCCTGGAAACGGCGACCGACGGCGTCGTCGTCATCGGCATCGAGGGCGACATCCGCTCGATGAACCGGTCGGCCAGCGCGCTTTTCAACTACGACGAACAGGAGACGCGCGGCAAACCCTTCGTCATGCTCTTTGCCCATGAAAGCCAGAAGGCAGTCATCGACTATCTGAACGGCCTCTCCGACCATGGCGTGGCAAGCGTGTTGAATGACGGGCGCGAAGTGATCGGCCGTGAGGCCGCCGGCGGCTTCGTGCCGCTGTTCATGACGATGGGCCAGCTCACCTCCTCCAATGGCTATTGCGCCGTCATCCGCGATATCACCCAATGGAAGCGCACCGAGGACGAGTTGCGCAACGCCAAGGGTGCGGCCGAAACCGCCAACGCCCACAAGACCGATTTCCTCGCCCGTGTCAGCCACGAGATCCGCACGCCCCTCAACGCCATCATCGGCTTTTCCGACATGATGGCCGGCGAACGCTTCGGGCCGATCGGCCATCCGCGTTATATCGAATATGCCAATGACATCGGCCGCTCCGGCCGGCATGTCCTCGATATCGTCAACGACCTGCTCGACATTTCGAAGATCGAGGCGGGCGAGATGGATCTCGATTTTGCTGCCGTCGGCCTCAACGAGGCGGTCTCCGAGGCCGTGGCTCTGGTACAGCCGCAGGCGAACGGCCAGCGCGTCATCATCCGCACGGCGCTGTCGCATGCAGTGCCCGAGGTCGTGGCGGATCTGCGCTCGATCAAGCAGATCGCGCTCAACATCCTGTCGAACGCTATCCGCTTCACCCCGTCAGGCGGGCAGATCGTCGTTTCGACGTCCTATGAGGCGAATGGCAGCGTTGTGTTGAGGGTCCGCGATACCGGCATCGGCATGACGCGCAACGAGCTGGACCAGGCGATGAAGCCGTTCCGGCAGGTCTCCTCGACCCAATCGCGTCACCGCGGCGACGGCACCGGGCTCGGCCTGCCGCTGACCAAGGCGATGGTGGATGCCAACCGGGCGGTTTTCTCGATCAATTCGGCGCCGAACGAAGGCACGCTCGTCGAGATCACCTTCCCGTCGCAGCGGGTGCTGGCCGGTTGACAAAGAAAAGGCAGCCAAGAGGCCGCCTTTGAATTTGGTGCTGTTCAACAAGAGCTCAGTCGATCAACGTCATGTTTCGGAGGCCGGAAGGCCCCAGGCCGCATCGTTCATGTGCGGCCCCCAAGTTAGCTTCACCTTTGACAAACCTTTCTTAACGAAAGGTTTCCATGACAGGAAATTGATGAAGGGTGAAAGCTTGTAATCTACGATCGCTGTCAATCCTTCAGCTCGCTTAGCCCGGCGAAAAGCCCCAGCGCCTCTGGATTGGCAAGCGCTTCCTGGTTCTTCACCGGCCGGCCGTGAACGACCTCGCGCACGGCAAGCTCGACGATCTTGCCGGATTTGGTGCGGGGAATATCGGCAACCGCGATGATCTTCGCCGGCACGTGCCGCGGCGAGGCGCCGGTGCGGATGCGGGTCTTGATCGCCTTGATGAGATCCTCGGTCAACGTCACATCCGGGGCAAGGCGAACGAAGAGGATGACGCGCACGTCGTCGTCCCAGTCCTGGCCGATGCAGAGCGCCTCGACCACCTCCTCCATTTGCTCCACCTGATTGTAGATCTCGGCCGTGCCGATGCGAACGCCGCCAGGATTGAGCGTCGCATCCGAGCGGCCGTGGATGACAAGGCCGCCATGCTCCGTCCATTCGGCGAAATCGCCGTGGCACCAGACATTGTCGAACCGGTCGAAATAGGCGGCGCGATATTTGGCGCCATCGGGGTCGTTCCAGAACATCACCGGCATCGAGGGGAAGGCCTTGGTGCAGACCAGTTCACCCTTCTCTCCGCGCACCGGCTTGCCGTCATCGTTCCAGACGTCGACCGCAAGGCCGAGGCCGGCCCCCTGGATCTCGCCGCGCCAGACCGGCTGCAGCGGATTGCCGAGCACGAAGCAGGAGACGATATCGGTGCCGCCTGAGATCGAGGCGAGCTGTACGTCTTCCTTGATGCCCTCGTAGACGAAGGTGAACCCTTCCGGCGACAGCGGCGAACCGGTGGACGTCATCAGCCGCAGGCTGGAGAGATCGTGGCTGACGCGCGGCGTCAGCCCGCCTTTGCGCACCGCGTCGATATATTTCGCCGAGGTGCCGAAGATGGCGAATTTCTCGGCCTCGGCATAGTCGAACAGCACGTTGCCATCGGGGGCGAAGGGCGAGCCGTCGAACAGGCAGAGCGTCGCGCCGCTGGCGAGACCGCTGACCAGCCAGTTCCACATCATCCAGCCGCAGGTGGTGAAATAGAACAGCTTCTCGCCCGCCTGCAGGCCGCAATGCAGCCGTTGCTCCTTGAGGTGCTGCAGCAGCGTGCCGCCGGCCGAATGCACGATGCATTTCGGCACGCCTGTCGTGCCCGACGAAAAGAGAATGTAGAGCGGGTGCGAAAAGCCAAGCTGCGTGAACTCGACCTCCCTTGCCTCATAGGGCGCGACAAAGGCCTCAAGCGTTAAAGCCCCCGGCGTCTTACGCGCCACGGCCTCCGCGTCGCCGGCATAGTGGACGATGACCGTGGGCACACCCAGATTTTTTGCGACCGTGGCGACCTTGGCGCCGACATCCTGCAGCTTGCCGGAATACCAATAGGCATCGCAGGCGATGAACAGCCTTGGTTCAATCTGGCCGAAGCGGTCGAGCACACCCTGCTCGCCGAAATCAGGCGAACAGGACGACCAGATGGCGCCGATCGAGGCGGCGGCGAGCATGGCGGCGACAGTCTCCGGCATGTTCGGCATCATCGCGGCGACACGGTCGCCTTTGCCGATGCCGAGTGCTGCGAAGGCCTGCTGCAGCTTCGAGACCAGCACGCGCAGCCGGTCCCAAGACCAGCGGTCCTCGGCCTTGTCCTCGCCGCGGAAGATGATCGCATCGCCCTCACCGCGGCCCGACAGCAGGTTTTCGGCGAAGTTCAGCGTCGCATCGGGAAAGAAGCGGGCTTCCAGCATGCGGTCGCCATTGGCAAGCACCTCTGCGCCACGCTCTCCCTTGACGCCGCAGAAATCCCAGACGGTCGACCAGAAATTCTCCCGCTCGGCCACCGACCATGCATGCAGATCCTCAAAGCCTGAAAGAGAAAGCCCGAAATCGGCATTGCAGCGCTCCATGAAGGCATGGATCGGGCTTTTTGCAACGGCATCCGCCGAGGGCACCCAAAGTGGTCTGTTATCCTGCATTCAATCCTCCTCCCCAATGCCGTCCTTATATCATGCTGCATTGCATTATAAAGCGCGGAACCGACGCGATCCGACGCCCAGAGTATGATGTCGAAAAGTGTGAGCGATTTTCGGACGACATCATGCTCCAACTAGTTAATTGAAAGTGTTACAGCGTCCTTTGCGCGTCTGAAAAGACGCGCGGCGCTGTAGGGATTTGCATATGCCTGATATTTCCTATATCCGGCGAAATCAGCGCATAACGGGATGACCGGCTGAATTTGCCGGCGGAGATCATGAGCACGTCAAGACATCGCAGGTGGCGCAGGAAGATCGGACCCGTTTCGCGCTGGCTTCCGGCCTTCGCCCGCCTGTCGACGGTGTTCCTGCTGATCGCGCTGGCGCTTTTCGTGGCGCTCAGAGTTGCCGCCCCCTATCTCATCTCGACCGGTTTCGTGCGCTCCGGCATCGAGGACACGCTGTCCAAATGGACCGGCTACCATGCCGAGATCAAGGGAAGTCCGGTTCTCGAATTCTGGCCGACGCCACGCATCACGCTGAACCAGATCACCATCCGCCAACCGCGCGAAAGCGGTGACAAGCTGCTCGGCAGCATTGAAAGCCTGTCGGCCGATTTCAGCCTCATCGACGCGTTGAGAGGCCGGACAAGCTTCCACGAATTCCATTTGGTGCGCCCCAACCTGGCGCTGACGCGCGACGAGAAAGGCCTGATCGACTGGAGTTATGCCGGCCTGCTCGCACGGGCGATCAGCGGCGTACGTTACGAAAACGGAGCTGAGGTGCTCGATCCCGATCTCGATGCCGAGATCGGCGCGGTGACCGTCGAGGACGGCACGCTTGTGGTCACCGACATCAAGTCCGCCACGAACTATCATTTCGACAGCGTCACCGCCGATATCGCCTGGCCGAGACTATCCGGCGCGATCTCGGCGGTGGTCATCGCCCGTATCAACGGCGAGGACCTGAAGGTCGATTTCGCCTCGCGCCAGCCGCTGCTCGCCTTTGCCGGCAGGAATGCCGAGACACGGACGTCGCTCACATCAAACCTTTTGACCGCCCACTTCCAGGGCATTGCCAGCATCGCCAGCCTTTCGGCCTTTTCCGGCAATGTCACAGCCAGCATTCCCGATGTGCCCGCACTTCTGACATGGTCGGGCAGATCGATCCCCGGCATCGCAACCCTGAAGAGCGCCTCGCTGGAATCCGACATCATGTCGTCGGGCAACGGGCTGCGCTTCAACAATCTCAGCCTCTCGCTGAACGAAGCGAGCGCCACCGGGGTGATGGACCTTTTCACCCAACCCGGCAAACGACCGAAAATCGGCGGCACGCTCGCCTTCGATCAGATGAACCTCAAGCCCTTCCTCGACGCCTTCGCGCTCAGGCTCGCAGCCGGCGAGGCGGAGGAAATCTCCGCCGGCATAAGCGGACCGCTGCGGGTGCTGGATGTCGACGTCAGGCTTTCGGCGCGGCGCGCGCAGATGGGTCTCTTCGAGCTCTCCGATGTCGGCGCCAGCATGATCGTTGCCGGCGGCGAGGCGAAATTCGATATTGGCGACAGCCAGTTCGAAGGCGGTGAAATGACCGCGCATCTGGAAGCGACGCAGCGCGACTTCGACGGCGGCGGCAAGCTGCAGCTGTCGATCCGCAATGCCGATTTCGCAGCCCTTGCCGAGCGCCTGCAGCTGAAGGGTCCGCTGCCGCTTGCAACCGGATCGCTCGATCTCGACCTGCAGTCGCCGAAGGCGATCTGGACGACCGGTCTTGCCGATGTCACCGGCAGGCTGCACTTCTGGACGGGGGAAGGCACGATTCCCGGCATCGATGCCGCAGCACTTCGGACGCAGGCGGCCGAAAAGCCGTTCTTTCCGCTGAGCGCGGCAGCAGGCGGCGCCTTCGCCTTCAACCAGCTCAACCTTCAGGCCGATTTCGCCAATGGCTCGGCCGAGATGCACGACGCCCATATCGCCGGCGCCACACAGACGTTGACACTTTCCGGCGTCATCACCTATCAGTCGAACGGGCTGGCGCTTTCCGGATCGCTGGAGGCGACCGATCCGGCCAAGGCAGCGGAGCTGCCGCTTCTGCCGTTCTTCATCGGCGGCTCATGGCCAAACCCGGTGATCTCGCCGGTTCCGCTTTTCGGCAATACGCCCCGCGCGCAATAAAGCATGTCGCGCAATAATGTGCCGCGGCGCTTTAGGCTCAGGCGCCGGCGGCTGCCGCGCGTTCGTCCCGCTGGCGCTGGATTTCACGGCGCTTGGTGACGATCGAGGCGCAGATGACACCAACGGTGACGATCGCGATCAGGATCGTGCACACCGCATTGATCTCAGGCGTCACGCCGAGGCGCACCTGGCTGTAGATCCTCATCGGCAGCGTGGTGGCGCCCGGCCCCGATGTGAAACTGGCGATCACCAGATCGTCAAGCGACAGGGTGAAGGCAAGGATCCAGCCGGAGAGCACAGCCGGCGCGATGATCGGCAGGGTGATCTCGAAGAAAGTCCGCACCGGCGGCGCGCCGAGATCCTGCGCCGCTTCCTCGATCGATTGATCGAAGCTCAACAGGCGCGACTGCACGACGACGGCGACGAAGCACATGGTCAGCGTCGTATGCGCGAGCGTGATCGTCCAGAAGCCGCGGTCGAAGCCGATCGCGACGAAGAGCAACAGCAGCGACAGGCCGGTGATGACATCAGGCATGACGAGCGGCGCGTAGATCATGCCCGAAAACAGCATGCGACCGCGAAAGCGCGTGTAGCGCACCAGAGTCAGCGCCGCCATCGTGCCGAGGATGGTTGCGGCCGTTGCCGACAGCAGGCCGACACGGATCGTCACCCAGGCGGCGTCGAGCAGGCCCTGGTTCGAGAGCAGCGAGACATACCACTTGGTGGAGAAGCCGCCCCAGACGGTGACGAGCTTCGATTCGTTGAAGGAGAAGATCACCAGGAGCACGATCGGCAGGTAGAGAAAGGCAAAGCCGAGCGTGACGGAGATGATGTTGAAACGGGTCCATCTCAGCATGACTTATTTCCCCCGCTCTTCGGCCTTGGCCTGGGCGTTCTGGAAGAAGACGATCGGGATCACCAGGATCATCAGCAGGATCGTTGCTACCGCCGAGGAGACCGGCCAATCGCGGTTGGCGTTGAATTCGTTCCAGAGCGTCTTGCCGATCATCAGCGTCTGCGAACCGCCGAGCAGGTCGGGAATGACGAATTCACCGACGGCGGGAATGAAGACCAGCATGCAGCCGGCCACCACGCCGGGGATCGACAGCGGAAAGGTGACGCGCCAGAAGGCCTTGATCGGCGTGCAACCAAGATCCTGCGCCGCCTCGATCAGCGTACCGTCCATCTTTTCCAGAGCCGAATAGAGCGGCAGCACCATGAAGGGCAGATAGGAATAGACGATGCCGATATAGACGGCGGTATTGGTGTTGAGGATGATCAGCGGGCTGTCGATGATGTGCAGCGACAGGAGAAGCTGGTTGAAAAGCCCTTCCGGCTTCAGGATCGCGATCCAGGAATAAACGCGGATCAGGAAGCTTGTCCAGAACGGCAGGATGACCAGCATCACCAGCGTCGGGCGGATGGTGCGCGGCGCCTGTGCCATGCCATAGGCAATCGGATAGGCGATCAGCAGCGTGAGGAAGGTGGAGATCCCGGCAATCACCACGCTCGAGACATAGGCATTGAAATAGAGCGAGTCCTCGGTGAGGTAGCTGTAATTGTCGAAGGAGAGCTCTCCGATCTTGCTCCAGAGCCCGGCCCAACCGTCGGCAAGCGAGAAGACGGGCTCGTAAGGCGGCATGGCGATTGCCGTCGTCGAGAGCGAAATGCGGAAAACGATGAAGAAGGGCGCCAGGAAGAAGAGCAGCAGCCAAGTATAGGGGATGGCGATGACGAGGCGATTGTAGAGGCCGGACGTGAGCTTGCCCATGATGTCAATCCTTCAGCAGAATGCCGGCGTTCTCATCGAAAGAGACCCAGACTTCCTGATCGTAGGTGAAGGGGTCGTCGACGGAGCGCTGCGCATTGAGGGACGAGGCCTTGACGACAGTGCCGCTCTGCAATTTTACATGGAAGACGGTCATGTCGCCGAGATAGGCGATGTCCCAGAGTTCACCCCTGGCGGCGTTGACCGAAGCGTTGGCGGGAGGCGTGCGCCCGACCCGCATCTTTTCCGGCCGGATGGCGAAGCCGACGGCGCTGCCGGCCGAAGGTGTCTCGGCGGCGGCGACGCGCACGCTGAATCCGCTGTCGATTGATATCTCGATGGTACCGTTGCCCGATGAGGCGACCTTGCCGTCGAAGATGTTCACGTCGCCGATGAAATCCGCGACGAAGCGGGAATTCGGCGCCTCGTAGATCTCCGCCGGCGTCGCCACCTGCACGACCTTGCCGTGGCTCATGACGGCGATGCGGTCGGCCATGGTCATCGCCTCTTCCTGGTCGTGGGTGACGACGACGAAGGTGAGGCCGAGGTTCTGCTGCAGGTCCATCAGTTCGAACTGGGTTTCCTCGCGCAGCTTCTTGTCGAGTGCGCCGAGCGGCTCGTCGAGCAGCAGCACCTTCGGGCGCTTGGCAAGCGAACGGGCCAAGGCCACGCGCTGGCGCTGGCCGCCGGAAAGCTGGTTCGGCTTGCGGGAGGCGAACTGCTCAAGCTTGACCAGCTTCAGCATCTGCGAGACACGCTCGGCCATCTCGTCCTTCGACATGCCGTCCTGCCTCAGGCCGAAAGCGATATTCTTCTCGACCGTCATGTGCGGGAAAAGCGCATAGGACTGGAACATCATGTTGACCGGCCGCCTGTAGGGCGGGGTGCCGGCCATGTCGGTGCCGTCGAGCACGATTTCGCCCGAGGTCGGCTGCTCGAAACCGGCGAGCATGCGCAGGAGCGTCGACTTGCCGCAACCCGACGCGCCGAGCAGCGCGAAGAACTCACGGTGATAGATGTTCAGCGACAGATCGTCGACGGCGGTAAAATCGCCAAAGCGCTTGGTGACATTCTTGAAAGCAATGAAGGGTTTTGCAGACGGATCGGTCCAAGGCGCAAAAGCGCGGCGGATATTGCCGAGAGACTTCATATTATTCCCCGAAATACAAGGTTCTGCCGGCCTCCACCCCGGCCGGTAATTGAAAGGCCCGGACGTTTCCGTCCGGGCCCAAGGCTGAATTACTGGCCGGTGACGACCTTCGTCCAGAGGCGCGTCCCCAGGCGCTGCGTTTTCGGATCCCACGGCTTGACCGTGAAGAGGTTCTTCATCACCTCCTCGGTCGGATAGATCGCCGGGTCTTCCAGAATCTCCTTGCTGACGAACTGCTGCGAAGCCTTGTTGCCGTTGGCATAGAAGGTGTGGTCGCTCGCCTTGGCGATGACCTCAGGCTTCATCATGTAGTTCAGGAACTCGTGGGCTTCCGCGACATGGGGTGCATCGGCGGGGATCGCCATCATGTCGAACCACATCTGGGCGCCCTGCGAGGGGATCGAATAATTGACTTCGACGCCGTTCTTGGCTTCGGCCGCACGGTCGCGAGCCTGCAGCATGTCGCCGGAATAGCCGAAGGCGATGCAGATGTCGCCGTTGGCAAGCGCATTGATGTATTCGGACGAGTGGAACTTGCGGATATTGGGGCGGACGGCCGTCAGCAGCTCTTCGGCCTTCTTGAAATCCTCAGCCTTTGTGGAGTTCGGGTCGAGGCCGAGATAACGGAACGCAGTGGAGATGACGTCCTTCGGTGTGTCGAGAACGTAGATGCCGCAATCCTTGAACTTTTCGGCGACCTTCGGATCGAAGATCACTTCCAGGCCGGGCTTGACATCGGGACCGAGGATTTCAGCGACCTTCTTGACGTTGTAGCCGATGCCGTCCGTGCCCCACATGTAATCGACCGCGTGTTCGTTACCGGCGTCATATTCGGCGGTGCGCTGCTGGATCACATCCCACATGTTGGAAATGTTCGGCAGTTTCGACTTGTCGAGCTTCTGGAAGACACCGGCCTGGATCTGGCGCTGCAGGAAGTCGGCAGTGGGAACGACGACGTCATAACCCGTGCCGCCGGCAAGCAGCTTGGTTTCCACGGTCTCGTTGGAATCGAAGGTGTCGTAGACGACCTTGATGCCGGTTTCTTTGGTGAAGTCGGTCAGGATGGAGTCGTCGATATAATCCGACCAGTTGTAGACGTTGACCACGCGCTCCTGCGCATAGGCCGGCGCGGCAGCAAGCAGTGCGGTAACGGCGGCGGCCGTCACGCATAGGATGGTTGACCTCATGACTTCTCCTGTTTGTTCAAAGATTCCGCACCCGGGGTATCTTTTCCCTCTGGTTTTCGACGCAGACTAAGAAGGAATTTCACAGCCCACAAGCGCAAAATCCTGCGCCCTCAATGATTTCACAATCACTGGAAATCGAAGGCGCTAAGGCCTGCCACCATCTCGTCGAGCCCGAGCGGTCTCGTCACCGGCGGCTCGGCCCGGGAAAGGCAGCCGCGGCGCTCGCAAAGGCGACAGGCCGGACCGATCGCGACCGGATCGAGCGCCATCGCCTGCCCGTAGACCACGCCCTCGCCAAGGGCAGCATCGCAGCCGATCAGGATCGCGGTGCGCCTGACCCTTTCGCCGAATTCGACGCTCGGTCCCTCCAGCGTGCGGGCGACCGTCAGGAAGGATGCACCGTCAGGCATGACGACCGTTTCGGCGAGGATCTGGCCCGGCTGCAGGAAGGCGGCATGGATATTGAGCTTCGGACAGCCGCCGCCGAAACGGGCCTGCGGAAAGCCCTGGGCGCCGGCCCTGCGCAGCCGGTGGCCGGCGGCATCGATTTCGATCAGGAAGAAGGGAATGGCGGCCGCGCCTGGGCGCTGCAGCATGGCAAGGCGTGCAGCCGCATGGCCGAAAGAGACGCCGAAGCGCGCACGCAGAATATCGATATCGTAGCGCGTCGCTTTCGCCGCCGAAAGAAAGGCCTCGTAGGGCATTGCAAGTGCCAGCGCGGCTATGCGGGCAAGCTCAAAACGGGCGATGCGGCGCGCCTCGGCGGAGGAGAGCGAGAGATCGGCGAGTTCGGCATCGATTGCCGGCAGCAAAGCGAGAGTCGCGGCCTCGATTGATATCTCATGCGCACGGTCGGCCTGTGACAAGCGCTCCGAGATGAAAAGCCGCATCGAATGGCGATCGAAACGGCGTCGCAGATCCGGCATGACATGGACGGGCAAGACACGCACCGCGATGCCGCGCTCGGAACGCAACCAATCCTTCAGCCCGGCGGCAAGATCGAGGCCGCCGGGGAGCGTTGCGGCAAAGGTTTCCGCCGCCGTCTCGATCCGTCCGAAATAACCAGACCGGCGCTCCAGCGTCTCGCGCACCTCGTCCAGCGGCAAGCGGCCGGCGGCGACCGGCGCATGCCCTTCGGCGGCCATCAGCGCCGTCAGATCGGACAGCCTTGCGGCCTGCTCGCGATAGGCGCGATAAAGCTTGATCATGCCGCTTGCGGCATTGGGTGCCGCCTCGGCCACCTCCACCAACTCCTGATCACCCGGCAGCTCGCCCGACAGCAGCGGATCGGCAAAGACCTCCTTGAGCTGGCCGAGACTGCCGCCGGTCTGTCCCCGCAACTCTTCCAGATCGACCCTGTAGACGCTTGCAAGCTTGAGAAGGAGTTGCACCGTCAACGGCCGCTGGTTGCGCTCGATCAGGTTCAGATAGGACGGCGATATTTCAAGCGCTTCGGCCATGGCGGTCTGCGTCAGCGCCAGCGCATTGCGGATGCGCCTGACTTTCGGGCCTGCGAATATCTTCCGTTCCGCCATGTCACACCCTTTGACAGGAAGGAGCGCTCATATTTACAAAATTTTACAAATTCACAGCGCCGCTCTGTCAATCCTCCTCATCTTAACCTCTTTCCATCCAGGAAATCAAAGGTTTTTCTGGTCACAGCGCGTCATATTGTCAATCTTGTCACGCAGCACCTTTGTCGGGGCTTTTAGTGAGGAGAGCAGCATGACCGATTTTTACAAACTTGTCCCCAACACATCGGCTGGTCGTTTCGACGGCATCGAGAGACCCTACTCGGCCGATGACGTGCAGCGGCTGCGGGGCTCGGTGGCGCTGCGCCACACGCTGGCAGAAATGGGCGCGGACCGGTTGTGGCGGCTTCTGCATCAGGAGGATTTCGTCAATGCGCTCGGAGCACTTTCCGGCAACCAGGCCATGCAGATGGTGCGCGCCGGGCTGAAGGCGATCTATCTCTCCGGCTGGCAGGTGGCGGCCGACGCCAATACGGCATCGGCGATGTATCCCGACCAGTCCCTCTATCCGGCCAATGCCGGTCCGGAACTGGCCAAACGCATCAACCGCACGCTGCAGCGCGCCGATCAGATCGAGACCGCGGAAGCCCAGGGGCTTTCCGTCGAGACCTGGTTCGCGCCGATCGTTGCCGATGCGGAAGCAGGTTTCGGCGGACCGCTCAACGCCTTCGAAATCATGAAGGCCTATATCGAGGCCGGCGCTGCTGGCGTTCACTTCGAGGACCAGCTCGCCTCGGAGAAGAAATGCGGCCATCTCGGCGGCAAAGTGCTGATCCCGACGGCCGCCCATATCCGCAATCTCGACGCCGCGCGGCTTGCCGCCGACGTCATGGGCGTTGCGACGCTGGTCATCGCCCGCACCGACGCGGAAGCGGCAAAGCTCTTGACGTCAGACATCGACGAGCGCGACCAGCCCTTCGTCGACTATGATGCCGGCCGTACGGTCGAAGGTTTCTATCAGGTGCGAAACGGCATCGAGCCCTGCATCGCGCGCGCCGTCGCCTATGCGCCGCATTGCGATCTCATCTGGTGCGAGACCTCGAAACCGGACCTCGATCAGGCGCGGCGCTTTGCCGAAGGCGTGCACAAGGTCCATCCCGGCAAGCTGCTCGCCTATAATTGCTCACCTTCCTTCAACTGGAAGAAGAACCTCGACGAGGCGACGATCGCACGGTTCCAGCGCGAACTCGGCGCAATGGGCTACAAGTTCCAGTTCATCACGCTCGCCGGCTTCCACCAGCTGAACTACGGCATGTACGAACTGGCGCGCGGCTACCGGCAGCGGCAGATGTCGGCCTATTCCGAGCTGCAGCAGGCGGAATTCGCCGCCGAGGCCAATGGCTATACCGCCACCAAACACCAGCGCGAGGTCGGCACCGGCTATTTCGACGCCGTGTCGCTCGCCATCACCGGCGGCCGGTCGTCGACCACGGCGATGCACGGCTCGACCGAACATGCGCAGTTCAAGCCGGCTGCGGAATAAATCGAAGAAGAGGAGAAGAAGAACATGGCATCCATTACACGCGTCAGGGAACGGGCCGAGGAGCAGGCGACCAGCATGAGCGAGGATCAGCAGACGACGATCCGCATGCTCGCCAACGACCTGCATCGGCTGAACCAATCGGTCATGAAGGCCGTCGAGGCCGGTGTCTCGGTCGAACTGGTGCGCTCGGCCCGTCATCACGGCGGCGACGGCCACTGGGGCGACCTGCTGATCCCCGTCGTCGTCACCAACCGACATTGACGAAGAGCGGCCAGTAGCGGGGCCGATGACGTCGGCCCCATTTCTCAATCAAAGCGCCTGCGCGTCAGAGAGACGCGTGGGCGCTCATCGTTTTCGAAAACTCATCCCGATCTGGGGCTTGCGCGCCGGGTCGCACGATGCGTGGTCACAGTGCCGCATCGGTTAACCTTTGCCGGATCGAAAATTAAGGACCGTTCAGATCAGCTGGAGTGGCCCTCGACAGCTCCGCATCGCTCATATAAAAATATTTTTCAGAGCTTCAATTTTTCTGGCAATTATCACCAAGGCGAAACATGACATCACGTATTGCAGCAACACAAGATGCGGATTTCATCGTAGAGGCCTACGCAACGTCCTTCGGGTTTAGGGTGCAACAGACTGAAGCCTATGTGGGCAAGGTGGGCCTCGAAAATTTCTATATCGCCGACCATGAGGATAGGCCGGCGGCGGTCTTCGCTCTCATCGCCACCGGGCACTGGTTCGGTGGTAGAGCCGTGCCAGCATGCAACATTGCACATGTGGCCATTCTACCCGAATATCGCGGCCTGGGTCTCGCAGATGCCATCCTGGAGGATGCAGGTGCGATCGCTGCCAGCAGAGGCGCCCTCCTGACAACCTTGTTTGCATCAACCCGCCCCGTCTATCGGAGAGGCGGATATGAATTGGCCGGATCGGAAATTGTCTACGAAGCGGAAACGTCAGAGCTTTATAAAATCAAGGAAAAGTACCATTGCCGTCAGTTGACGCTGCCTGCCGCGCTGGCGACCTTAGCCTCTATCCATGAGCGACAATGCGTGGTGGAGGCAGGCAATCTGCAGCGTAGTGCGGCACAATGGTCCCTTCTTTTGACGTGGCCGGATCCCGCGACATCCATTTACGTCTTCGACAGTGACGAGGACGTTGCATATGTGATCATCGATACGAGCAATCCCGAATGTATGATCATCCGGGATTGGGCGGCGCTGTCGGGACGGGCGGCTCGGTGCATATTGCGGTTTTTGGGGACATTCTCGACCGTATACCCGCGGGTGCGGTGGCACGGTTCGGCGCAGGACAAGTTGGTTTTCGCGATGCCGGACAAGGGATGGCGTCTCGTCCATCAGGAGGAGTTTCTAATGCGGGTCCTTTCCGCAAGGGACGCGCTTCTGGCGCGTGGCTACAACTCAGTGACCGAACAGGTCACGTTGGAGATAATGAAGGGCGATCAGGTCGAGACGCTATCGCTCTCCATCGAAAACGGCACACCGTATTGCCGAACGCATGAAGCCGGCTCACCCATCGTGAAAATCGCAAGTGAACATCTTGCAACTCTCTATAGCGGCTTTCGCTCCGCGAGTTTTCTTGCAAGAGCGGGGTGGATAAACGGTGATCGTGATGGCGTAATGGCATGCGACCGCATATTTTCCGGCCCGCCCCCCTGGGTCGGAGAACATTTTTAAGGACATCACGTGAATCCGACACCGCATATGGCTCTCGTTGCGAGTATTCGCTCCCGCGCTCCGAACATGACGCGCGCGCTCCAGCGTGTCGCAGATTACACGTTGGAAGACCCGCAGGCGGTACTTTACAAAAGTATCACCGAGCTTGCAGAAGACGCGCAATCCTCGGAAGCCAGCGTGATGCGGTTCTGCCGTGAACTGGGATTCACTGGGTTCCAGAATTTCAAGCTGGCTTTGGCGCAGGAGTTGGCTACACAGAGCCAAACCAGCGTCCCGATATCAACGGGAGATCCGGTTCAGAACCTTGTGGAGACCGCAAGAACGGCCCTCGATGAAACCGAGCGGCTGCTCGACCGTAGGATAATACAAGCCGTTGCCCAGGAATTGCTGCAGGCAAAACATATCGAGATTTTTGGCGTCGCCGCTTCGGCGATCACAGCGCAATATCTGGAATACAAGCTCGCACGCCTGGGTGTGCATTCCCACATCGCCCGCGACGCGCATCTGGCAACGATGGCTGCTGCCACCTCAAATCCCGCTGATGTCTATTTCCTGATTTCAAGTTCGGGCTCGACCCTTGATACGGTCAAGATTGCCGAGCTTGCGCATGCGAGGGGCGCACGCGTGATCGGGATCACCAATCGATCGAAAAGCCCGCTGGCAGCCACGTGCACGCATGTGCTGTTGGCATCCTGGCCGGAGACACCGCTTACGGGGGGCGCCTTTCCCTCGAAGATCAGCCAGTTACTGATTGTCGATGCTCTGGCGTCCTATATGACGATGGCTGAGCCGGACCGCCTTATTACCATTCTCGACACCGCCCAAAGCGTTACCGACCGCAACATTTAAGACCCCTGCGTAAGACCCCTGCGAGCGCGCTTTTCGCCGGGTTGTTTTTTTGCTCTTACGGTTTGGCGGAAATTTTCATCATAAATAATTTCTTGACGGTTTATTTCACTATGATACCGTGACCTCGAATTTGAGACGAAGGGTATTGGAACTTGAGCATCCTTGAAGCCTTGCGCGGAACACTTGCCGTTTCCTGTCAAGCGGCTGACGGCAGCCCCTTGCAGCCGACAGATCACATTGTGGCACTTGCCAAGGCGGCGGTGTTGGGCGGCGCGAAGGCGGTTCGTATCGAGGGCGTCGCAAATGTGTCCGCCGTGCGAAATGCCGTCAGCGTCCCCGTCATCGGCATTACCAAGATCGAGCATCCGGATTCAGAGATTTACATCACACCGACGCTGGAAGACGTTCGCCAGCTTTGCGAGGCGGGCGCAGACATTGTGGCGTTTGACGCCACGGCGAGACCAAGACCCTGCAGCGTCGCTGCCCTTGTCGAGGCGGTGCATCAGGCGGGCCGGATCGCCATGGCCGATATCAGCACCTTGGACGAAGGGCGGGCGGCGGTTGCCGCAGGTGCCGACTTCGCGGGCACGACCCTGTCTGGATACACGCCCTATTCGCCACAGACCGAGGCGCCGGATTTTAAGCTGATGGAAGATCTTTTCCGCGCGGGCATCCCGTTTGTGGCCGAGGGCCGCATCTGGGAACCCACCGATGCACGCAGAGCCATCGAATATGGCGCAGCGTTTGTCGTGGTCGGTTCTGCCATCACCCGTCCGGATGTGATCACGCGGCGGTTTGCGGATGCCGTGGCCGGTGCGCGCACAACGCCTGAATTCAATGGAGAAAGCAGATGACAAGGAAATTTCGCGTTGCCGTGATCGGAGCCGGCTTCATGGGTTCGATGCATGCTTCGATTTTCGCAAACGAACCCCGCGCTGAACTCGTCGCCGTCGTCGATAGCGACATCGGACGCGCCGCTGCGCTGGCAGGTGAGTTGCGCGGCAACGTCAAAGCCTACAGCTCCCATCTGGAACTGCTGGCTGGCGAAGAGCTTGATCTGGTCAGTATCTGCACCCCGGATCACCTTCATCTCGATCCGGCGCTCGCCATGGCGGCGAAAGGCATAAATCTCTTCGTTGAAAAACCGATCGCCTCGACCATGGAAGATGCAGCCCAGATCGTCGCGGCGTGCAAGGCGGCGGGCGTCAAGCTGGGGGTCGGCTATCTGCTTCGGTTCGACCCACGCTACTACAAGGCCCGCGAACTGATTACGTCGGGCAAGATCGGCACGCCTATTCACATCTATGCCCGCCGCAACAGCGCCAGAACCGAAGGCCCCAAGCGATACGGCGGCACCTTGCCGCTCGCACTGCATGTCACAGTGCATGATGTCGACATGGTGCTTTGGATGCTCGAGGGTCAGACTCCGGTTTCCGTCTACGCCCAGCAGACTGACATTCTCCTCGGATCGCTCGGCACGCAGGATACGATCGCGGCGGTCGTACGCTTCTCGGGCGGAACCGTCGTGACGTTTGAAAGCGCCTGGTCATTACCTGCCGGCGCTCGTCACATGATCGACGCACGCCTGGAACTCATCGGCACCGAGGGTTCGTTCGAAGTGCAGTGCGGCGATAGTGGCCTTTATTTCGCAGACAGCCAGACATCGCGCGAGATCGACACCCAGCATTGGCCGACCGTCGAAAATCGGGTTGGCGGCGACCTCAAGCTCCAGCTTGCCAGCGTTCTCGAATGGCTCGACGGCGGCCCCTCTCAGGTGGCCAGCGGCGAGGAAGCCATTCGCTCGTTGGAATTGACCCGAGCCCTCATCCGCTCGGCGGAAAGCGGCGAGGTGGAGAGACTCTAGCGCATCATCGATCAAGCAATTCAATGCAACGCATGGATAGTTCAAAAAAGGGGAATGACATGAAACGACGCCAACTACTTGCACTCACGCTTGCACTTGTGACCTCATCGGCCTTGCCGGCAATGGCTGAGAACGCCGATCAGCCCTATGCGGGAACGCATATTGCGGTTCTGATGGAAGGCCACCCGACAACCGACGGCATTCAGAAGCTGTTACCGGAGTTCACCAAGGAGACCGGCATTGAGGTGGAACTCGAGGTCATCCCGGAATCCGACATCACAGCGAAGATGCTCCTGGAGTTCTCCTCCGGCTCTGGCCGCTACGATGTCGTCCAAAACAACATCATCTATATTCCGGGCTTCGTTAAGGCCGGCTATATCGATCCACTCGACGATCTGACGAAAAAGCTGCCCAAACATCTGGACCGCGCCGATTTCGTGCCCGGCTACCTCAACACGAATATTGTCGACGGCAAACTTTACGGCCTGCCGGTTTACGGCGAGAGCACGTTCCTGATGTATCGCAAGGATCTGTTCGAGCAATACGGTCTCACCCCGCCGAAGACTTTTGACGAGGTTATCAGCGCCGCCAAGACCATCAAGGAAAAGTCCAACGGCGAGATCGCAGGCATTACCATGCGTGGCGCCCAAGGTATCCAGAACGTCTATGTCTGGGCGGGCTGGCTGTGGGGTTACGGCGGCGAATTCCTCACCAAGGATGGGAAATCAGCCCTTGGAACGCCAGAGGCCGCCGCCTCGCTCGATGCTTTTGCAAAAGTCCTACGCGACTACGGTCCCGTCGGTGCTGCCAATTTCGGTTGGGAAGAAAACCACGTTCTGTTCCAGCAGGGCAAGGCCGGCATGACAATGGATGCAACGGTCAACGGAGCATTCAACGAGGACCCGGCTGTGTCGTCAGTGGTCGGTAAGGTTGGCTACGTGCCGGTTCCCAAACAGACCGACGCATTGAAGGGTGGCTCATCGTCCCTCGCTGTGCACAGCCTTTATATCACTTCGGCCTCCGCCCAGAAGGAAGCGGCATGGCTATTTGTGTCATGGGCAACGGCGAAGGAGCAGCAAATCAAGTCGTTTAGCATCGCGCCCAACTCCGGTGTCACGTCTGAAGCTGCGTTGAATTCGGATGAATTCAACAAGCGCTACGGAGCCTTCAAGGAAGCGATGCTGGCTTCGATCAACCAGGGCAATCCGCAATATTTGCCGACTGTCACTGCTGCGAACGAAATCATCAACAATGCTGGTATCGCGGTATCCAAGGCGCTTGCCGGCACCGCTTCGGCAAAGGACGCACTGGCGGAAGCCAACACGGCCAACGACGCAGCACTCGCCCGCTAACAAACGGGCGCCACGTCCGGATTTCCGGACGTGGCTACACTGCGGGGATCATTATGCTCAACGACGCGACAAAGCTTTTCTATCAGCCGGTGATTGCCTTTTTCGGCGCGGTCTCGGTGGTCATCACGATCTATGTCGTGTGGCTGACATTGCACAATATCAGTCTGATGCGGCCAGGGCAGGAACAGTTCATCGGGCTGGACAACTACTTGCGGCTTCTGCTCGACCCACGCGGCCTCAATGCTCTCTGGCGCACGGTCCTCTTCACGGTGCTGGCCACGACCATTGAACTGATCATCGGCCTTTTCGTCGCCTTGCTGCTCGACCGGGAATTCCATGGCAAGAGGATCGCGCGAGCTATCATGCTCGTGCCCATCGTCATGACGCCCATCGTCGTCGGGCTGACATGGCGTTTCATGTTCGACCCGTCGAGCGGTATGGCGAACTACCTCCTGTCCCTGCTTCATCTCGGTCCGGTCGACTGGCTGGGCAATCCAAACGTCGCCCTGTTCTCAGTGATGATTGCCGACATCTGGCAATGGACACCCTTTGTCGTGCTCTTGACGATGGCGTCACTGGAAGCGCTGCCGGGCGATCCGCAAAACGCCGCGCGTGTCGACGGCGCTCGGGAGTGGCAGGTTCTCTGGCACATCACCTTGCCAGCGCTTCACCGCGCGCTTCTTGTCGTCGCCCTCATCCGCGCCATCGACAGTGTGAAGACCTTTGACATCTTCTACATCATGACCCGCGGCGGGCCAGCGCTATCGACGGAAACACTCAATCTCTACGGCTATATTTCGGCATTCACCAATTTCGACATTTCCTACGCCCTGACCGTTGCCATGGTGTTGACGATCTTCACCAATGTCGCGCTGCTGTTGCTGTACAACCTGGCCTTCAAGGCTCAAGCGCGGGGAGCCGTATGATGCGCAAAATGGCCTTCTATATCGCCATCCTCGCCCTCATCGTGGTCGTGCTGTTTCCGCTCTACTGGGTGGTCGTCACATCGGTAAAGACGACGAAGGACGCCTTTGCGATCCCACCGGTCTGGTTCTTCGAACCGACCTGGGAGAACTACCAGCGCGTTCTCAACAATGGCGTCTTCATTCGTGCCTTCATGAACAGCGTCCTTATCTCCATTACGGCAAGCGCTATATCGGTGGCGATCGGTGCGCTTGTCGCCTATGGGCTCGTGGCACAGGAAGAACCGGTGCGCCGCAGCAATGAAAAGTTCGTGCTGAGCCTCAGGATAGCACCACCCCTGATCTTCATCATTCCCACGTATTTTCTGGCCGCGCAGTTGAAATTGCTCAACAATCACTGGGTGATCATTGCGGTCTACGCCTTCATCAATGTGCCCTTTGCCATATCGCTGCTCATCACCTTCTTCGAGGACATACCGAAGGAGCTGCGCGACGCGGCAAAAGTCGACGGCGCACGCGAACTGACGATCTTCTGGAACGTGTTCCTGCCGGTTGCCAAGGGCGGCATCGTCGCGACGATGATCCTGTGTGTGCTGTTTACCTGGAATGAGTTCTTCATCGCCCTCGTCCTGACCGGGCGGGACACCCAGACACTGCCCGTCAGCATCACGTCGTTCCTGACTTTTCAGGGGGTGCAGTGGGGACCGCTGACGGCAGCCGCAACGCTTGTCATGCTGCCGATGCTCGTTCTCGGCATGTTGGTTCAAGGCCAGGTCGTACGTGGCATGTCACTCGGAAGTATAAAAGGATGACCGGCATGATCCAGGCCAGCAAGCAGTCGCTTTCCCTACGGAAAATCACAAAATCCTATGGCCCGATCGCGGTGCTGAAAGGGATTGATGTCGAGGTCGATGAAGGCGAGTTCGTCGTCCTTCTCGGCCCCTCCGGCTGCGGCAAATCCACCCTGCTGCATGCGATCGCGGGTCTGCATTCGATCGACTCTGGAGAAATCGTGATCGAGGGTCGACCAGTGACACACATTCCGACACGGGAGCGCGATGTCGCAATGGTGTTCCAATCCTATGCGCTCTACCCGAACATGACGGTTGCGCAGAACATCGGCTTTCCGCTCCGGATGCGCAAACTCTCGCGTGAGACAATTTCGCAAAGGGTGTCGGAGGTCGCACGCCTCTTGCAAATTGAACCGCTTCTCGAGCGGAAGCCGCGCGAGCTTTCGGGTGGCCAGCGCCAGCGTGTTGCCATCGGACGGGCTCTTGTGCGCGACCCGAAGATTTTCCTCTTTGACGAGCCGCTGTCGAATCTTGATGCGACGTTGCGTGTCGAGACACGCGCCGAGATCAAGAGACTGCACGAGCGCGTCGGAAAGACAATGGTCTATGTGACACACGACCAGATCGAGGCCATGACACTAGCGACCAGAATTGTCGTGATGAACAAGGGCGATATTCAGCAGGTCGGCTCGCCCTATGAGATCTATCACAAACCGGCCAACACCTTTGTGGCCCGGTTCGTCGGCTCGCCGTCCATGCAGTTTATCAGCGGCCGCCTTGTTATGGATGGGACCGCAGTGATCTTCACGGATGGAAAGGATTGGAAACTGCCTCTTCCACTCCCAGGACTTTCCGAAGGCATTTCGGGAGACGTCATTCTTGGTGTGCGGCCGGAACACATAAAGCTGGCCCGTCACGATGAGGAGGGTCATGACGCCATCGTCGACCTGGTCGAGTCGACAGGCCCTGAGGACAACGTCACTTTATCGATCAACGGACAGACGGCGACAGCCAGGCTGGAAACCGGGAGCACCGCCCCTGGGCAGACGATCAAGGTACAGATAGCGGCCGAGAAAGCGTCCCTTTTCGACGCCGCGACTGGACAACGCCTGAATTGAACGGAAAAACCATGGAAATCATCGTCAAGGATACAGTCGACGAAGCCTCTGCCATCGTCGCGGAAATTCTGCTTCGGCAAGTCAAAGAAAAACCGGACAGCGCGCTCGGCTTGCCGACGGGAGCGACGCCGCTTGGGGTGTACGCTTGTCTGATTGAGGACTTTCAAAACGGCCGTGGTTGCTACAATCGTGCCCACGCCTTCAATCTTGATGAGTATCTTGGGATTCCAGGCACCGATACTACATCCTATGCCTTCTACATGCGTGAAAACCTGTTCCGGCACATCGATTTCATGCAGAGAAATATCCATATTCCGGACGGTTCAGCTGCGGATGCGAGCGTGGAAGCCACGCGCTACGAAACGCAGATTGCAGCGCGTGGAGGCATCGACCTGATGTTTCTCGGCCTTGGCCGCAACGCCCACATCGGCTTTAACGAACCGGGATCTCCGCATGACACCCGCACCCGGCGGGTTGCGCTGTCAGCCTCGACGATGGAAGCCAATGCGCGCTATTTCGAGCCGGGCTCACGCCAACCCACGCATGCCATCACGATGGGAATCGGCACTATTCTGGAATCGCGGAAAATCGTTGTTCTGGCGACCGGCATCGAGAAGGCCAGCGCGGTTGCGGCAAGCCTTGCAGGGCCAATAACAGATGCCGTTCCCGGCTCCGCGCTCGCACGCCATGCCCATACGACCATTGTGCTGGACAGGGACGCCGCCCACGAGCTTGATCGCATACTGGCGTTGGAGATTGACGCGTGACGAGGCCGGTGCTTGCCATCGATATCGGTGGAACAAAAACGATGACGGCGCTCGTGTCTGACGCCGAAGTCCTTGAGGCGGTGACCGTTCCAACACAGCGTTCTGACGGACCGGATACCTGGCTCACCAACGCCCACGCTGCCGCGGAGCGTTGGCATGGTAAGTATGATGCAATCGGCCTTGCTGTGACGGGCTTCATCCGCAATGGGCTTTGGTCGGCCATGAATCCTGAGACACTCGGAATACCTGAAAACTACCCTCTGGTCGACAAAACCTCGGCCTTGTTTGGCGCACGCGCCCTTGCGATGAACGACGCTCAGGCGGCGGCGTGGGGCGAGTATCGCTTTGGCGCCGGGTCTGGTGGCGATCTGGTTTTTCTGACCGTATCGACGGGTGTCGGTGGAGGTATCGTCATCAACGGTCGGCCACTTGGCGGTCTCGCTGGGCATTTCGGGCTGATGCAAAGTTTTGGCGGTAGTTCCACCTATCTGGAGGACCAAGTGTCCGGGCGCTGGATGCAGGCAGAAGCGGCGCGACAGGGATTTGGCGCCACGCCCGCCCCCGACATTTTTAACGCTGCGCGGAACGACGAAACTTGGGCGAAAGCGATCGTTTCACGATCTGCGCGTGGGATCGCCATGCTTTGCCGGGATATTCAACTTATACTCGATCCCGCGGAGATTGTGATTGGAGGTGGTGTCGGCCTTGCCGAAGGCTATCTCGATCTGGTTCGCGATATCAGCATTCAAGCCCCCTCCGCCATAAGATCGAACATAGTGCCCGCTAAACTGGCTGCACGGGCTGGAGTTATCGGAGTTGCCGATCTTGCAAGCCGGTTACTTCTCTCAAATGGTCAGGCGAAGTGACAAATTCGCGCTGACCAGCGGTCGGAGGATGTACGCGGATATGCGCTCAGGCGAGCGCGGTGGGCGCTGGTGCGCCGGCTGATGCCATAAGCTTCAGCCGCGGCTCGGTCGTTTTCCGGCGAAGAGATCGGCATAACTTTTGATCAGCTTGGTCATGCGGTCGGCGACCGTGCGGATCTCCGGGCGGTGGCGGTCCTCGGCATTCATGACGATCCATTGCCGGTGGCGCAATTCCGGCAACTCGCCGCCCTGCCGCTGCAATTCGGGATGGAGATCGCCGACGAAACAGGGAAGCACGGTCTTGCCGGCGCCAGCACGCACCAGATCCGGCAGCGAACGCGGCCGATTGACGGTGGCGATGATCGCCATCCCGGCATGGGCGTGCGGCCAGCGCAGATAGGCCGATATCGCCTCTTCCTCGGCGACGGCAATCCAGCGCTCGTCGGTCTCGGCGGCGTTGCGCCTGATATAGACGGCATAGGCCACCTCCCCGAGCAGACGTGCGGCAAGATTGGCCTCCTCAGGCTCGAAGGCGCGAATACCGATGTCGCTCTCGCGATAGGCAAGGCTCGCCCGCGCCTCGCCGATGGTGAGCGAAATGGCGAAGGCATCGCCCGGCATGCGGATTGCGGCGAAATTCTCGGTCAGCAGCCAGGCGAGCCAGGTGCCGGCAGCGACCCTGACGGTCATGGCGCCCTCGCCGGATTGCCGCCACGCCGCCACCTTGCGGGCGGCGGCCTCCATTTCCTGCAGATGGTCGAGCAGCGCCTGGCCATCCTGGGTCAGACGGTATCCGGTCTGGCTGCGCGAAAACAATGCGCGGCCGATCTCCTGCTCGAGATCGAGCATGCGCCGGCCGACGGTCGCAGGACTGAGCCCGCTTGCGGTGCTTGCCCCCGTCAGCCCGCCGAGCCGGGCCACCTGCAGGAAAAGCTGATAGGAATCCCAACTCGCGTTTTTCATGAATGAAAAACATAGCGGGATTTTTCCCGTTTATAAAGAGAAATTCGACGCCTAGATCAGGTGATGTCTTACACAGGAAAGGACATTGTCATGATCGACATGATCACCATCGCAGGCACTATCGGCTATCGGCACTATCCCCAGCGAAGCGGTTGCAAGGCGGAAGAGGACAGATTCTATGCCGAGTTCGGAAACAATCGCCTCATTGGCTTTATGGCCTGGCTGACGTCGCTCGACCTCAATCTAGGAAGGCGCCGCAAGGGCGCGGCGCAATCCCTTAGCGGCTGCGGCTGCGCAGTTCAGGCGACTCTTCTTGCTCCGAGATGAGCCGGTGCCGATTCTGCAACGATGCGGAACCGCTCGATCAGCGCCATCAGCGTATCGGCTTCGCCGGCAAGCAGGCGGCTTGCCTGCGTCGTCTCGGCGACCATCGCCGCGTTCTTCTGGGTCATCTGGTCCATGGCGTTGACCGAACCGTTGACCTCCTGCAGCGCGGCCGACTGATCGCGGCTGGCGGTGGCGATAGTCTCGACATGGCCGCTGATCGCGATGATCTCCTGGCTGATCGAGGCAAGGACACTGCCGGTCTTCTGGACCAGTTCGGACCCTGCCGTCACCTCGCGGCTCGATGTCTCGATGAGCGACTTGATCTCGCGCGCCGCATCGGCCGAGCGCTGGGCGAGTTCGCGGACTTCCTGGGCGACGACGGCAAAACCCTTGCCCGCCTCGCCGGCCCGCGCCGCCTCGATGCCGGCATTGAGCGCCAGAAGATTGGTCTGGAAGGCGATGTCGTCGATCACCTCGATGATCTGCTCGATACGCTGCGAAGCCTGCTCGATGCGATCCATGGCGGCGACGGCATCGCCGACGACGGCGCCGGAATTGTCGGCCGTCTTCTTGGTCGCAGCCACGACATTGTTGGCTTCACGGGCACGCTCGGCGGAAGAACGAACCGTCACGGTGATCTCTTCCACCGCGGCCGCGGTCTCCTCGAGGTTGGCCGCCTGCGCCTCGGTGCGTTTCGAAAGCTCGCCGGCAGAGGCGGAGACGGCGCCGCTGTTGCGCTGGATCGTCGAGGCACTGTCACGGATACCGGACAGCGTATCCTGGAGCCGCAAGAGGGAAGCGTTGAAATCAACGCGCAGTTGCTCCAGCCGGCCGACGAAAGGCGTGCCGATCGTCTGCGAGACATCGCCCTGCGACAGGCGTCCGAGGCCGGCGGCAAGCTGGTTGACGGCAAAGTCGATCTGGCCGTCGAGCGAGCGCTTGTCGGCGTCGTTCCTGGCGCGCTCGGCATCGCTCAATTCGCGCTGTTCGGCAGCCTGGGTTTCCAGGTCGCGTCTTGCGCGGGCACTGTCGCGGAAAAGCGCCAAGGCCCGGCCGATGTCGCCGAACTCGTTCCTCTTTTCGACACACGGGATCGCCCCTTCGAGATCACCCGCGGAAATCGAGTGGACGCTGGTCGTCAGCGCCTGCAAAGGCTTCACCGACAGGCGGATCGCATAGAAGGCGAGAACGCCGACGATCAACATGACGATGGCGCCGACGCCGAGAACCAGCATCTGCAGTTCATACATGCGCTGGTAATAGAGCTCCATCGGAATGCCGATGAAGAGAATGCCGACATTGGCGTTCGAGGCATTCTTGATGGGGAAATAACCGGTCATGAACTTGCGGCCGAAAAGCTCCGCCGGACCGTAATAAGCCTCTCCCTTGGCCAGAACCGGCTGGGCCGGGTGCTCGGCGACCAGCTTGGTGCCGACGGCGCGGTCGCCGTTTTCCTTCTTGACGTTGGTAGAGATGCGGACGTAGTCGCTGCCCTGCTTTTGAAAGATGGTCGCAACACCGGCGATCGATTGCGCCGTGCGGTCGACCAGCGAATGGTCGGCAAGGGTGGGAATAGCGTCTTCCGTGACAGTGGAGAGCTGATTGTCCTTCAGCTCGATCTTTGCAGCCTGATCGGCCGCGCCGTAGAGGACGGCCATCGCGCGGGTGGCATCCCTGGCGTCGGAGACAGCCCCGTCCATGACATGATGGCTCAGATTGTAATAGGTCACACCGACGATAGCGGCCGTGCTGATTGCCAGCAGAAACAGCGTGATCGCAACGATCTGGCGTACGATCGACGTAGAGAAAAGGCGCAGCATTAAGACCCCCGGGAGATAGACCAAGGTTAAATTAGACTAAAAGCGTTAAGGAAGATTCTCCGTAAATCATGACCACCGGAGATATTCATCGCCTCATTCCCGGGCGTTTTACGATTATCCCGGCCTGATAGACTGCCCGGCATTCGACCTCTCAAATCTTCTCAGTCGCAGCCTATTTTTGCAGAAATAGGAACGGCCCCGGAAAGTCCGGGGCCGTTCGAATGAAGTCGGGTCGGTCGATGATCAGGCGGCGCGGTAGACCGGCGCACCGGTGGCTTCGCCGTCGATCTTGAACTGCTGGATGAGCCTGCGCAGAGAATCGGCCTCGTCGGCCAGTTCGCGGCTGGCGGCAGTCGTCTCCTCCACCATGGCAGCGTTCTGCTGGGTCATCTGATCCATCTGGTTGACCGTCGCGTTGACGCTCTGCAGCGCGTTGGACTGGTCGTGGCTGGCGCGGGCGATCATCTCGACATGCTGGCTGATCGTGACGATCTGGGCGCTGATCTTGGCGAGCACCGTGCCGGTCTCCTGCACGAATTGCGAGCCGGAATTGACCTCGTTGGTCGACTTGTTGATCAACCCCTTGATCTCCTGCGCCGCGGCGGCGGAGCGCTGGGCCAATTCGCGGACCTCCATCGCGACCACCGCAAAGCCCTTGCCGGCTTCACCGGCGCGCGCTGCCTCGATGCCGGCGTTGAGCGCCAGGAGGTTGGTCTGGAAGGCGATCTCGTCAATGACGCCGATGATCTGCTCGATCTGGCGCGAGGCACCTTCGATGCGGCTCATCGCGTCGATCGCATTGCTGACGACGACGGCGGAATCGTCGGCGCTGCGCTTGGCCTGGCGGACGATCTGGTCGGCATCCTTGGCGCGTTCGGCCGACGAACGGACCGTGACGGTGATCTGATCGACGGCGGCCGCGGTCTCTTCGAGCGAGGCAGCCTGCTGTTCGGTGCGCTTGGAGAGGTCCTCGGCCGACTGGGCCATCTGGTTGCCGTTGCCCTGGATCAGTTCGACATTGTCGCGGATCTGGCTCATCGTCGCCTGCAGGCGCATCATCGAACCGTTGAAATCCTGGCGCAGCTGTTCGAGACGACCGATGAAGGGCGTTTCGATCGTCGTCGAGATATCGCCCTGAGACATGCGTTCGAGGCCGGCGGCAAGCGCATTGACCGCGAATTCGATCTGACGATCCATCTCGCGCTTTTCGGCGTCGTTGCGCTGGCGCTCGTGTTCGGCGGCGGCGCGTTCCTCGTCGCTCTGCTCCTCGATGCGGATCTTGGAGATGGCGTTTTCCTTGAAGATGCCGAGCGCGCGGGCCATGTCGCCGATTTCATCGTGGCGCTGCTCGCCGGAGATGCTGGTATCCAGCGCCCCTTCGGCGATGCGGCGCATGGCGCCGGTGATATGGCTGATCGGGCGCTGCAGCGTCAGCACCAGGGCAATGCCGCCGAGGATCGACAGAAGGATGCCGAGACCGGTGGTCATGACGGAGATGCTGTTTGCCTGGGTGCGCTCGGTACCGGCCGTCTGCTTCTGCAGCTCGGCGAAATCGGTGAGCTTTTTCCAGATCTGGTCGAGTTCCTGGCGCGCCGCGGCATAGGCGGTGACGCGCTCGCCGATCGTGTCGACGATCTTCGAGCCGCCGCCGGAGATGATGTCAAGCGCCGGCTGGATCGCGCCGGATATGCCTTCGGCAAAGCCCATGCCCTTGGCGCTGGTGACCAGCACCTGCATGTCCTTGCCGAGCGTGCCGGCCTGCTGCTGCAGGCGCACGAGATTTTCCTTGCTGGAATCGGCGAGAAAGTCGGAAAGAACGATCTGAAGCGAATAGACGGAATTTTCGAGACGCCTCGTATCCTGCAGGACCGAGTTGGCCTGGGCAATCCGGCCGTCGAGCGCGGCGAATTCCTGGGTCGCGTCACGCATCTTCTGCGTTGCGGTCAGCTGCGTATAGGTCGAGGTCTGGCGGAAGCGCGAAATCAGACGGCCGAGTTCGGTGGCGGTCTCGTCGGTCGGATTGGGCGTCTGGACGATCGCCTTGATGCCGTCGATGGTCGCAGCCAGCGCGTCGATGACGTTCTTCTGATTGCTCGGAACCGAGATCGCGATCAGACGCTGCGATTTGATGATCTCCGGCATCTGTTCGTTGATGAAGGCGATCTTGTCCTGCGGTGTCTGCGGCTTGCTGAAGCCGCTGGCGACGGTGCCGAGGAAATCCCCGCCCTTCAGCAGGCGGTCGGCTGTGCGAAGAGTGCTGGTGGCGGCGCTCTCGTCGCTCTGGACGGTGCTCTGCAACTGCTCGGCCTGGTAGGACACGGTGAAGCGGGTGCTGATCACGCTCTTCTGGGCTGCGTCGATCTGCTCATGCAATGCCTGTTCCTGCTCGTGCAGGGCCCAGAGCTTGTCGACGACGCCCGAAATTTCCTTGGTGCGGCGCGATGCTTCCGCAAGGCTGTCGCGACCGGCGGCCTCGTCACCGACCTGGCTCAGCGTCTGGTCGAGCACGCCTTGCTGGGTCTTCAGATCCGCAATCAGCTTATCGCGCGCCTGCTGGCTGGTGACGCGCAGGAAATCGTCCATCGAGCCATAGAGATCCTTGAAGCCGCTCAGCGACTGCAGCACGCTGTTGGATATTTCCATCCGGCCCTGCAGAAGTCCCGAAGCGTAGAGGCCGGTCAGGCCCACCGCCGAAATGGTGACGACGAAAGGCAGAACGAAGATCAGAACCTTGGTCTTGATCCTGAAGCGGGAAAGAATCTTGTCAATCAACATGGCGTTCCGGGCCTTTCATACACCACTCCTCCCGCAGGCGGCCACATGGCGCCAGCCGGGTGCACATCGAGCTGTTCTTATTTTACATTGGGGAACCCGGAGGCCAGGCGGCAGTCATTGCCAGTTCACGTCCAAACAACTTGGAGATGCCCAAATATTCGCGAGCAATTGTGTCAGATTAGATATTAATTTTCGGATAAGCGGTTATGGCGGGTTAAGCCAAGGCAGTGAAATAGTTGCAAATTATGGGCCGCGACGCCGCGGTGCGACAATGAACACGCCGCAACGTTCGTTCCAGATCTGCGGACAGGATCAGATGAAGTGTGAGAGCAGCAGCGCGAGGCTGGCGGCGGTGGCGCCGGCTGCAAGCATCAGATAGCGCAGGGCGACCATCCGGGCGTTCGGCTTTGCCTCGGCAATTGCGATGGCGCGGGCGCGTCGTGCGTTTCTGTTCATGGCGAAACCTCACTTCTCTCTGACACAACAACAATCCAACAAATCGGCTTGCCGGTAAAGCTTAATTTAGGAACGACCTTACAAACCGCCAATTGAGACAGGATGGCGCACCTCTATTAAGAAGTCTTGAATCGGCTTTTCTAGGCCCATTCGCCCGCGGCAAATCCGGAGGCCCAGGCCCACTGAAAATTATAGCCGCCGAGCCAGCCTGTGACGTCGACGCATTCGCCGATGAAATAAAGGCCGGGAACGGCTTTTGCTTCCATGCTGCGGGAATCGAGCGCTGCCGTGTCGATGCCGCCGAGCGTCACTTCGGCGGTGCGGTAGCCCTCCGAGCCGGACGGTTTGACCGCCCAGTTCTGGACGCCGGCGGCAAGACGCAGCAGCGCCTTGTCGGGCAGGTCGGCCATGTTGCCGGAGATCTTTTCGCGCTCGACGAGAAATTGTGCCAGCCGCTTCGGCAGGATATCGCCGAGTGCGGTCTGCGGCGACTGACGGCCATTGAGCTGTTTTGCCGTCTTCAGATGGGCGGCAATGTCGATATCCGGTTCGATCGAGACCACGACCTCGTCGCCCTCGCGCCAATAAGAAGAGATCTGCAGGATGGCGGGGCCGCTCAGCCCGCGATGGGTAAAAAGCAGCGCCTCGCGGAAGGCGGTCCTGCCGTGGCGGATTTCGGCCGGGGCGGCGATGCCGGCGAGCGGCGCGATGCTTTCCAGCAGGCCGGGATCGAGCGTCAACGGCACGAGGCCGGGTCGGGTTTCGAGCACAGCCAAACCGAACTGCTCGGCGAGGCGATAGGCAAAGCCGGTGGCGCCCATCTTCGGGATCGACTTGCCGCCGGTGGCGACGATCAGCGACGATGCTTCACAGCGACCTTCGCTCGTCGATACCCGGAAGCCGGATTCGGTCTTTTCGACGCCTGATATCTCGGTGCCAAGATGCAGCAATGCACCGGCCATGCGCATCTCCGCCAGCAGCATGCGGATGATGTCTTTGGCGCTATCGTCGCAGAAAAGCTGGCCCAGCGTCTTTTCGTGCCAGGCGATGCCGTGGCCGTCGACCATGGCGATGAAATCGGCGGGCGTGAAACGGGCAAGCGCCGACTTGCAGAAATGCGGGTTGGCGGAGAGGAAATTCTTCGGTCCGGCATGGATATTGGTGAAATTGCATCGGCCGCCGCCTGATATGCGGATCTTCTCGCCAGGCGCCCTGGCATGGTCGAGGATGACGACCGAGCGGCCGCGTTTTCCGGCACGGATGGCCGCCATCATGCCCGCCGCTCCGGCGCCGATGACGATAACGTCGCTTTTGCGCTGCAAACCCGTTTCCCCGATCAAACCCGCGTCTTCTTTTTCCATCAAAGGGCGAAAGTCAACGTTTGCCACCCCTCGCCAATTGGCAAAGTCTGGTTATGATGGCGCCACGATCAACGCAAACCGGTGTGTCATGTCCCCAAAAAAGACGACGCTGAAGCCTGCCAGAAACGTACCCGCCTCGAAGAAAACTCCCCCGGAGCCCGGATCCCTGCGCGGCGTTGCGAACTGGAAGGAAGCAGCGCGGTGGCTCAGGGACAGGGGCATCGAAGACATCGAATGCATCACGCCGGACCTTGCCGGCGTTGCGCGCGGCAAGATGATGCCGAGCTCGAAATTCACCTCGAACACTTCGCTGGCACTGCCGTCGGCGATCTACCGGCACACGATTTCGGGCGAATATCCCGACGAAACGGAAAGCTTTCGCTACGAACCGCGCGACAGCGACCTGAAGCTGATGCCCGACCTTTCGACGCTTTCCGTCGTGCCCTGGGAAACCGACCCGACGGCGCAGGTGATCTGCGACATCGTCGATTCGGACGGCGGAGAAGTGCCCTATACGCCGCGCAACGTGCTGAAGCGGATCATGAGCCTCTATCATGAGCGCGGCTGGAAACCGATCGTGGCGCCCGAGATCGAATTCTACCTCGTCGCCAAGAACGACGATCCCGACTATCCGCTGCACCCGCCGAAAGGCCGGTCCGGCCGCTCGATCCTCGGCGGCCAGGGCTATTCGATCGCCGGCATCAACGAGTTCGACGAGCTGATCGACGACGTCTATCATTTCTCGGAGAAGCAGGGGCTGGAGATCGATACGCTGATCCATGAAGAGGGACCGGCGCAGCTCGAGATCAACCTGCGCCACGGCAATCCGATCGAGCTTGCCGACCAAGTGTTCCTGTTCAAGCGGACGATCCGCGAGGCGGCGCTGAAACACGACATCTACGCGACCTTCATGGCCAAGCCGATGCAGGGCCAGCCGGGCTCGGCGATGCATATCCACCAATCGGTGGTCGATATCGAGACCGGCAAGAACATCTTCTCCAATGCCGATGGCTCGGCTTCGAAGGAATTCTTCCATTTCATCGGCGGCATGCAGAAATTCGTGCCGAGCGCGATGGCGATGCTGGCGCCCTATGTGAATTCCTACCGCCGCCTGCAGCCCGATATGTCCTGCCCGGTCAACAATGCCTGGGGTTACGACAACCGGACGACCGCCTTCCGTGTCCCGGTCTCCGATCCACAGGCGCGGCGCGTGGAAAACCGGCTGCCGAGCTCGGACGCCAACCCCTATCTCGCGCTCGCCGCTTCGCTCGCCTCCGGCCTGCTCGGCATCATGAAGCAGATCGAGCCGACGGCGCCGACCGAGGATTCGGCCAATGAGGGTTCGATCGACCTGCCGCGCGGCCTGCTGGAAGCCGTGGCTCTGCTCGAGGACGAACCCGCTTTCGAGGAGATATTCGGCAAGCAGTTCATCGGCCTTTATGCCGGCGTCAAGCGCGGCGAGTTCGAAACCTTCATGCAGGTGATCAGCCCCTGGGAGCGGGAATTCCTTCTGCTCAACGTGTGAGGGAAGCATCATGGCATCGCAGGAGACGTGGCAGAGCCCGATCGCGCCCGGGCTGTCCTGGTATCAGGCAACCGTCGGGGAGCGCCCCACCTACCCCGCTCTCGACGGCTCGAGAACATCAGACGTCGCCATAATCGGCGGCGGCTATACCGGCCTGCAGGCCGCCTATAATCTTGCCAAATCAGGCGTTTCGGTGGTCCTGATCGAGGCCTGCCGCTTCGGCGACGGGGCGTCCGGGCGCAATGGCGGCCAACTCGGCACCGGTCAGCGATGGTGGCCGGAAGAACTCGAGGAGAAGATCGGCTATGAACGCTCGAAGGCGCTGTTCGATCTTGCCGAAGCGGCCAAGCGCCATCTCATCGATTTCGCCCGCGAGCATCAGATCGAGATCGACTATGTGCCCGGCCAGCTCAACGTCGCACACAAGGCGAGCTACAAACGCGACTATTACGAAAATGCCGAAATCGCCGCCTTACGCTACGGCTATCCGCATCTAAGCTTCATGGACGAGAAGGAAACGCAGGAGAGGCTCGGTTCGAAGCGTTTCCATTGCGGCGTGCGCGATGTCGGCACCGGCCACATTCATCCGCTGAAACTGCTGGTCGGGCTGGCGCGGGTCGCTGCCAATGCCGGTGCTGAAATCTTCGAGATGACCAAAGCAACGGTGATCCGCCAAAGCGGCGGCAAGGTGACGATCGAAACCGAAAGGGGGACGATCACCGCTGAGCGCGCTCTGATCGCCTGCAACGGCCATATCGGCGACCTCGAACCGGTGACGGCGAGCCATGTGATGCCGATCCGCTCCTTCATTGGCGCGACTGCCCCACTCGACGGCCATCCCGATATACTGCCAGGCGGCGAGGCCGTGGCCGATTCGCGCTTCGTCGTGCGCTACTTCCGCAAATTCGGCGACGGCCGCCTGCTGTTCGGCGGGCGCGAGGCCTATACCTCGGACAATCCGCGCGACATTTCAGAGCACATCCGCCGGCAGATCGCCGAGATCTATCCCGACCTGAAGGACATCGAGATCACCCATGCCTGGGGCGGCAGCGTCGGCATCACCTTGCCGCGGCAGCCCTTCGTGCGCGAGGTCATGCCCGGCGTCATCTCGATCGGCGGTTATTCCGGCCATGGCGTCATGCTGTCAAACTACTGTGGCAAGCTCTATGCGGAAACGGTGCTTGGAAAATCTGGCGATCTCGACCTCTTCACATCGCTTGATATTCCAGCCTTTCCCGGTGGCGCCCGCATGCGGGCGCCGTTGCTTTTCCTCGCCTTGTCGTGGTTTGCACTTCGCGACAAGTTTTAGTCCGATTGCGGATTTCCTCTTCCGGAAATTCGCTCTAAAACCAGTTCCTGAGAGATTCATTGCACTGCACACTGGCTTTTTTAAATCGATTAGATTAAAAGGGCCGCCAACCAGCCTGATTGAGAGACAAGCTCATGAGCAGCCAAATCATTCCCGTTGAGCCCTTTGATTACGTCGTTTTCGGCGGCAGCGGCGACCTTGCAGAACGCAAGCTTCTGCCCGCCCTGTATCATCGCCAGATCGAAGGCCAGTTCAGCGAACCGACCCGCGTGATCGGCGCCTCGCGCAGCCCGTTGACGCACGAGGAATACCGCAAATTCGCCAAGGACGCGCTGAACGAGCACCTGAAGAAGGGTGAATATGACGAGGCGGAGGTAGAGAAATTCTGTGCCCGCCTCTACTACGTCTCGGTCGACGCCCGCACGGATGCCGGCTGGGATCAGCTGAAGAAGCTGCTCGACGAAGGCAAGGATCGCGTGCGCGCCTTCTACCTCGCCGTCGCTCCGGGCATCTTCGGCGATATCTCGCAGAAGATCCACGACCACAAGCTGATCACCAAGTCGACCCGCATCGTCGTCGAGAAGCCGATCGGCCGCGACCTCGCCTCGGCGCTGCAGCTTAACGACACGATCGGCCGCGCCTTCAAGGAAGAGCAGATCTTCCGCATCGACCACTATCTCGGCAAGGAGACGGTGCAGAACCTGATGGCGCTGCGTTTTGCCAACGCACTCTACGAGCCGCTGTGGAACGCCAATTACATCGACCACGTGCAGATCACCGTGGCTGAATCGGTCGGCCTCGAAGGCCGCGCCGGCTATTACGACACGGCGGGCGCATTGCGCGACATGGTGCAGAACCACATCCTGCAGCTGCTCTGCCTGACGGCGATGGAAGTACCCTCGTCGATGGATTCGGAAGCCGTGCGTGACGAGAAGCTGAAGGTGCTGCGCGCGCTGAAGCCGCTCAATGCCTCCAACGTCGAGCAGGCGACGGTCCGCGGCCAGTATCGCGCCGGCGCATCGGGCACCGGCCCGGTCAAGGGTTACCTCGAAGAGCTCGAAGGCGGCGTGTCGAACACCGAGACCTTCGTCGCCATCAAGGCCGAGATCAACAACTGGCGCTGGGCCGGCGTTCCCTTCTATATAAGAACCGGCAAGCGCCTGACCGGGCGCATGTCCGAGATCGTCATCACCTTCAAGCCAATCCCGCACGCAATCTTCGACCAGGCGGCCGGACGCATCAACGCCAACCAGCTGATCATCCGCCTGCAGCCGGATGAGGGCGTCAAGCAGTCGCTGATGATCAAGGATCCGGGTCCAGGCGGCATGCGCCTGCGCAACGTCTCGCTCGACATGAGCTTCGCCCAGGCCTTCAACGTCCGCAATCCCGACGCCTACGAGCGCCTGCTGATGGACGTGATCCGTTCCAACCAGACGCTGTTCATGCGCCGCGACGAAGTCGAAGCCGCATGGAAATGGGTGGATCCGATCCTCAAGGGTTGGGAAACGACCGGCCAGCAAGTGCAGGGCTATACGGCCGGCACCTGGGGGCCGAGCCAGGCCATCGCGCTGATCGAGCGTGACGGCCGCACCTGGCATGACGAAATCTAGGACGAAATCGATGGTATCGACCCTGCATTCCTTCGCCAGCGCCGCAGACCTCGCAGGCAGCCTCGCCGACAAGGTCGCGGAAACGCTTTCGGCGGCGATTGCCGCCCGCGGAACGGCGTCCATCGCCGTTTCCGGCGGCTCCACGCCGAAGATCTTCTTCCAGGCGCTTTCGACGCGCGACATCGCCTGGGACAAGGTGACGATCACGCTTGTCGACGAACGTTTCGTGCCGGCCGACAATCCGCGCTCGAACCATCTGCTGGTCGATGCCAATCTGCTGCAGAACAAGGCAAAAGCGGCACGCTTCCTGCCGCTCTATCAGGACGCTGCCTCCGCGGAGGAGGCGGCAAGGCTCGCAACCGAGAAGACCAGGGCGATCAGTTCACCCTTCGACATCGTCATCCTCGGCATGGGTGGCGATGGACACACCGCCTCGTTCTTTCCCGGCGGCAGCAATCTTGCCAAGGCGATCGATGCATCGACGCCGCGCGGCATCATCACCATGGAAGCGGAAGGAGCCGGCGAGCCGCGCCTGACCTTCACCTTCTCCAGTCTTCAGGATGCCGCACTCCTGGTTCTCCATATTGAGGGCGAAGGCAAAAAAGACGTTCTCGCCAAGGCGGAAGGCAGCGGTGACGAGGCAGAAATGCCGATCCGCGCCGTTCTGCGCCGGGCCACTTCCCCGGTCGAGATCTACTGGGCTCCCTGATCCGCCGTCATCCCGACCGAGATTCAGGCCAGAGCCGCCGAAACAGATAGAGACAACGAACAAGGCAGGGATTTTCCATGTCCGCTCATGCACGCATTTCTGCGATCACCGATCGCATCGTCGAACGCTCGAAACCAACCCGCGAGCGCTACCTGGAACGCCTGCGCGCCGCCGCCTCGCAGGGTGTCGCGCGCTCGGTACTTGGCTGCGCCAACCTTGCCCATGGCTTTGCGGTCTGTTCCCCCGCCGACAAGGATGCGCTCGCCGGCGACCGCATCCCCAATCTCGGCATCATCACCGCCTATAACGACATGCTCTCGGCCCACCAGCCGTTCGAGACCTATCCGGCGATCATCCGCGAGGCGGCAGCCGAAGCAGGCGGCGTGGCACAGGTGGCCGGCGGCGTGCCGGCGATGTGCGACGGCGTCACCCAGGGACAGCCGGGCATGGAGCTCTCGCTGTTCTCGCGCGACCTGATCGCCATGTCGGCGGGTGTCGGCCTGTCGCACAACATGTTCGATGCCGCCCTCTTCCTCGGCGTCTGCGACAAGATCGTGCCCGGCCTGGTGATCGCAGCCCTGTCCTTCGGACACCTACCGTCGATCTTCGTTCCGGCCGGTCCGATGACGACAGGCCTGCCGAACGACGAGAAGTCGCGCGTGCGCCAGCTCTTCGCCGAGGGCAAGGTCGGACGCGCCGAGCTGCTGGAGGCGGAATCGAAATCCTATCACGGCCCCGGCACCTGCACCTTCTACGGCACCGCCAATTCCAACCAGATGCTGATGGAGATCATGGGCTTCCACATGCCCGGCTCGTCCTTCATCAATCCCGGCACGCCGCTGCGCGAAGCGCTGACACGCGAAGCCGCCAAGCGGGCGTTGGCGATCACCGCGCTCGGCAACGAATTCACGCCGGCAGGCGAGATGATCGACGAGCGCTCGGTCGTCAACGGTGTCGTCGGCCTGCATGCGACCGGCGGCTCGACCAATCATACGCTGCACCTCGTCGCCATGGCGCGGGCAGCCGGCATCCACCTCACCTGGCAGGACATTGCCGAGCTTTCGGAAATCGTACCGCTGCTTGCCCGCGTCTATCCGAACGGGCTTGCCGACGTGAACCATTTCCAGGCGGCCGGCGGCATGGGTTTCCTCATCAAGGAACTCTTGAAACACGGCCTGGTGCATGACGACGTGCGCACCGTCTTCGGCCAGGGTCTCCAAGCCTATACGGTCGATGCCCGACTCGGTGAAAACGGCGCCGTCCTGCGCGAGCCGTCGCCGGAAAAAAGCGTCGATCCCAAAGTGCTTTCCAGCATCGAAACGCCGTTCCAGGCGAATGGCGGACTGAAGATGCTGCGCGGCAATCTCGGCAAGGCGGTCATCAAAATCTCCGCCGTCAAGCCCGAGCGCCACATCATCGAGGCCCCGGCAATCATCTTTCACAGCCAGCAGGAGCTGCAGGACGCTTTCAAGGAAGGTAAGCTCAACCGCGATTTCATCGCCGTCGTGCGCTTCCAGGGCCCGAAGGCGAACGGCATGCCGGAACTGCACAAGCTGACGCCGCCGCTCGGCGTGCTGCAGGATCGCGGCTTCCGCGTAGCGCTGCTCACCGACGGGCGCATGTCCGGCGCATCCGGCAAGGTGCCGGCCGCGATCCACGTCACGCCGGAAGCGGTCGACGGCGGTCCGATCGCCCGCATCCGCGAGGGCGACATCATTCGCCTCGACGCGATCAAGGGCACGCTCGAGCTGCTCGTCGATGCAGCGGATTTGGCCGAGCGCGAACCTGTCGTCGTCGATCTCTCCGACAATGAATTCGGCATGGGCCGCGAGCTCTTCGCGCCGTTCCGCCGCGCCGTTGGAGCTTCGGATCAGGGCGCGAGCGTACTCTTCCACCACTGAGCATCGCTCGGACAAACAAAAACCCGCGGGGCGCATGCAGCACCCTGCGGGTTTTCGATACCAGTCCGATGGTATCCGTCAGGCTCGAATATCGAGAACGTAGTCGCGGTGCGCCGGATGGGTGCTGTAGACGAAGATCTTGTTCAACTCCTTCTGCGTCAGCAGGCGCAGGAAGCGAACTTCCACTGTGTTGTTGGCGTTGACCTTCATCAGCAGGCAGCCGACCTTGGTGATGCGGGCATCCGGAATATCCAGATAGAACTGCTTCGGCAGGCTGAACTGGGTCAGGATCGCGAGCGTCGCGCTGCTCATCGAAATCCGGACAATATCGCAACGGCGCGAAGCCGCGTGCATGACGCCCTTTTCCGTATATTCGATGCGCGCGGCGTTCATGGTGTCCTCCATTTTGAACCGCGCCTCGCGGTCATACATGAAGGATTCTTCCTTGCTCAGGAAATGAGATTTTGGCTGTGACGGATTGGAAGCGGCCACCTGCTTATCCCCCTCATAAATTGACAGGGAAAAGGTAGCAGCCGATCTTTAACAGAAAGTGAGAATTCGGCCCGCCCCGCACAATTCTTAGGACTATCACCCCAAAAATGGCCGCCTCATTTCCGGTAGGTATGGCCGGTTGCGTCAAAGAGATGCAACTTCTGCCTGTCAGCGGCAAACCGCATCCTCTGGCCCTTCTTCACATCATAGATGCCGGGCAGCTTGACGACGATCGGCTCGCCCGGAACCAGACCCTCGATATAAAGCAGCGTCACTTCGCCGAGCGCTTCGACGATCGACACTTCCCCTTCGAAAAGGTAGTCGGCGCCATCGGCAACCCGGAGATCCTCCGGCCGAACGCCGAAGCTTGCCTGCTTGCCCATTTCCGACGCGTCGGTCGCCACATCCAGCGTCACCGACATGCCGCCGGTCAGCGTCACCGTCGTCTGGCTTCCGGTCCCGGCGATCGTCGCCGGAATGATGTTCATCGCCGGCGAGCCGATGAATTTCGCGACGAAGAGGTTTGCCGGGCGCTCGTAGAGGTCCAGCGGCGCGCCGACCTGCTCGATATTGCCGGCGGAGAGAACGACGATGCGATCAGCCAGCGTCATCGCCTCGACCTGGTCGTGGGTAACGTAGATCATCGTCGTATCGGCCATCTGTTCGTTCAGGCGGGCGATCTCGATGCGGGTCGCGACGCGCAGCGCGGCATCGAGGTTGGACAGCGGCTCGTCGAACAGGAAGACCTTCGGATCGCGGCAGATGGCGCGGCCGATCGCCACGCGCTGGCGCTGGCCGCCGGAAAGCGCCTTCGGCAGGCGACCGAGATATTGGGTCAGCTGCAGGCTCTCGGCCGCCGCTTTGACGCGACGATCGATTTCCTGCTTGCTTTCGCCGGCGATCTTCATGCCGAACGCCATGTTATCGAACACGGTCATATGCGGGTAGAGCGCATAGGACTGGAAGACCATGGCGATGCCGCGCTTGGAGGGCGGCACGTCATTGACGAGATGGCCGTCGATATACATCTCACCGCCGGTGATCGCCTCGAGACCGGCGATCATGCGCAGAAGCGTGGACTTGCCACAGCCGGACGGACCGACGAAGACGATGAATTCGCCCTGCTTGATATCAAGGTCGATACCGTGGAGAACGTCCACGGAACCGTAGGATTTGCGGATATCCTTCAGCGTCAGTCCAGTCATTTCTCTCTCCCTGTGTTCCCTGGGCCTGTGTTTCCTTAGGCCTATGTTCCTTAGGCAAGACGGGCGAAATACGCCCCCCAGGCCGGAATATCGATCTTGTCGCCATAGTTGTTGCTGGTAAAGCCGTGGCCCGTCAATGCCTGCCATTCTCCCGCAGGCAGAATGACGGCGGCCTCGGTCGGGCTCATGTTGAAGATGCAAAGCAGCTTCTCGTTGCCGTATTCACGGGTGAAGACCAGGCTATCGCCCTGTGTTTCCTCGAATTCGATCTCGCCCTTGGCAAAAGCCGGGTGCAGCTTGCGGAAAGCGATGAAGCGGCGATAGTGCTCCAGCACGGAAGCCTCGTCGCCCAGCTGAACGCTGACGGCACGCAGGATATGCTCGACCGGCACCGGCAACCAGGGCTTGACCGTCGAGAAGCCGCCCTGGGCGACTTGGCTGTCCCAGACCATCGGCGTGCGGCAGCCGTCGCGGCCCTTGAATTCCGGCCAGAACTGGATGCCATAGGGGTCCTGCAGATCCTGATAGGCGAGATCGGCCTCGGTCAGCGCCAGCTCCTCGCCCTGATAGAGGCAGACGGAGCCGCGCATGGTCATCAGCAACGAGGCATAAAGCTTGGCAAAGGCGTCGTGATCAGCGACCAGCCCGCCCCAGCGGCTGACATGGCGCATGACGTCGTGATTGGAGAAGGCCCAGCAGGCCCAGCCATCGGGTGCCGCAGCTTCGAAATCCTGCATCACCTCCTCGACGCGCTCCGGCGTCAGCGGATCGGGCGCCAGGAATTCGAAGGCATAGCACATATGCATCTTGTCATTGCCGGAGGTGTACTCGCCGACAATTTCAAGGCCCCGCTGGCTGTCGCCGACTTCTCCGACGGCGGCGATCGCCGGGAATTCCTCGAGAACGGCGCGGAAACGCTTCAGGAAGGCAAGGTTTTCGGGCCGGTTCTTGTCGTAAATATGCTCCTGAAAATTATAGGGATTGACCGCCGGCGCCGTCGAGGCGTTGCGGCGCTCGGGCGCAAGCGCCGGATTGTCGCGCAGTTGCGTGTCATGGAAATAGAAATTGATGGTGTCGAGGCGGAAGCCGTCGACGCCGCGATTGAGCCAGAAGCGCACGACATCGAGCAGACGGTCCTGCACCTCCGGGTTATGCAGGTTCATGTCCGGCTGCGAGGTCAGGAAGTTGTGCATGTAATATTGCATGCGCGTCGGATCCCACGCCCATGCCGAGCCGCCGAAGATCGACAGCCAGTTGTTCGGCGGCGTGCCATCCGGCTTGGCATCGGCCCAGACATACCAGTCGGCCTTGGCGTTGGTCTTGCTGGAGCGGCTTTGCACGAACCAGGGATGCTGATCCGAGCTGTGGGAGATGACGAGGTCGATCATCACGCGGATGCCGAGGCGATGGGCCTCGGCGATCATCGTGTCGAAATCCACCAGCGTGCCGAAGATCGAATCGACATTCTCGTAGTCGGAAACGTCATAACCGAAATCGCGCATCGGCGAGGTGAAGAAAGGCGAGATCCAGATCGCATCGACGCCAAGGTTTGCCACATGCGGCAGGCGGGCGGTGATGCCCTTGAGGTCGCCGATGCCGTCACCGTTCGAATCTTGGTAGGAGCGCGGATAGATCTGATAGATCACCGCGCCGCGCCACCAGTCTTTGTCAGGGGTCGAGATCGATTGGGAAGCCACGTTCATGGAATATCCTGTTTGAAGTCACGTTCGGGAATGGTCAGCCTCCCTTGACCGAACCCGCCAGCAGACCGCGCACCAGGTAACGCTGAAGCCCGAAGAAGACGAGCAGCGGCACGATGATGGTGACGAAGGCTGACGCCGTCAAAATCTCCCAATTGCCACCGCGCGAGCCGAGCAGCGCGTTCAGGCTGCCGGTCAGCACGATGTGGTCCTTGTCGGTGCCGAGGAAGACCATGGCGACGAGCAAGTCGTTCCACACCCACAGGAACTGGAAGATGGCGAAGGAGGCGAGTGCCGGGAAGGACAGTGGCAAAACGATGCGGACGAAGATCTCGAAATCACTCGCGCCGTCGACGCGGGCGGATTCGATGATCTCCTTCGGCAGGCCGGCGATATAGGCCCGCAAGAGATAGATGGCGAGCGGCATGCCGAAAGCGGTATGGGCAAGCCAGATGCCGGGATAGGTCTTCGACGGCTGGCCGAGCATGTTGCCGATCTCGTTGTAGAGGCGCAGCAGCGGGATCAGCGACATCTGCAGCGGCACGACGATGAGGCCAACGACGAGCGCAATCAGCAGCCCGCGGCCGGGAAATTCCATCCAGCTGAGCGCATAGGCGGCGAAAGCGGCAATCAGGATCGGGATGATCGTCGCCGGGATCGTCACGGTCAGCGAGTTGATGAAGGACTGGCCGATACCCTCGCCTCTTAGAACCGTATTGTAGTTCTGCAGCGTGAATTCCGGCGGCGCCGAGACGGATGCATAGATGCGCTTCGGGCGTTGGTCGGGCGAAAAGGCGGTGTTCTTCACATAGCGGTAGCTGCCATCGCTGTTGATCTGCAGGGTTTCACCGTCGCCGAGATCGGCGGTCTCCCCGGCCTTAAAGGCGGCCGGCTGCTGTATGCGGTTGCCGAAGGCCTTCACCGCCCGGCCGGCCTGACCTTCCAGCACATTGCCCGAGATGACGTAGCTGGCGCCCTCTTGCTTTTGCTGGTCGGGTGTACCGAGGCGGACCGCGGCGGTTTGCGTCGAGCCGACGAAGGCCGTCCACCAGCCGGAGACGACGATCTGGTCCTTGTCGCGCAGCGCGCTGACGAAGATGCCGAGGGTCGGGATGAGCCAGATGATGACGATCAGCAGAACGGCTGCGTGAACAAAGAGACGGGCGGGGCCTATCTTGAAGTAACTTCCGATAGCGGTCATCTCAGTGGCCCTTCAATTCGCGATTGGCGCGGCGCACGTTCCAAACCATGATCGGCGTGACGGCGAGCATGATGATGATGGCGATGACCGCACTTCGGCCGGAATCACCGCCACCGCGGAACATCCAGTCGAACATCAGGTTCGCCAGCACCATCGTCTGCCACTGGCCGTTGGTCATGGTCAGCACGATGTCGAAGACCTTGAGGACGAGGATAGTGATCGTCGTCCAGACGACGGCGATGGAGCCCCAGATCTGCGGCACCATGATGCGCCAGAAGATCTGCCAGCCATTGGCGCCGTCGATGACGGCGGCTTCGATCGTCTCTTCCGGAATGCCGCGAAGAGCCGCCGACAGGATGACCATCGCGAAACCGGTCTGGATCCAGATCAGGATGATCATCAGGAAGAAGTTGTTCCAGAAGGGAATGGAGATCCACACCTCCGGCGTGCCGCCGAAGGTCTGAACGATGGCGTTCAGCAGGCCGATCTGGACATCGTTGCCGCCGCGATATTCATAGATGAATTTCCAGATGACCGAGGCGCCGACGAAGGAGATCGCCATCGGCATGAAGACGATGCTCTTGGCGATATTGCCCCACCAGATGCGATCGGTCATCACGGCGATGACGAGGCCGAAGAAGGTGCAGGCAGCCGGCACCACGGCGAGCCAGAGGATGTTGTTGAAGATCGACTGGCGGAATTCGCGGTCACCGAGCGCCCATTTGTAATTGGCGAGGCCGACGAACTGCAGACCGGCGCGGTCGTAGAAGGAGAGGATGAAGGTCGCAACCACGGGATAGACGAGGTAGACGACGAGCAGGAAGAGCGCCGGGCCGATGAACAGCCATGGCCGGACGAGCGCGCGGCGGTTCAGATTGCGCGATGCCGCTCGGATGTCGCCATCCTTCACCGGCAGAGCCATGTCCAGAATCTTATTTGAAAAATAGAAATAGGCCGAACACGCGATCACGGCGGCGAACACGACGCCCAAAGCGGACACTATCTGCAACAGCATTTCGTCCCTCCCCTGCTTCCCTGATCTTATTCCGATCGGTTTTTAATTCTGACGGGTCGACCTCAGTCACCGTCAATCTCTTTGATTGCCTGATCACAATATATCCTGCGATGGCCGGGCTCTTTGCGAGCCCGGCCAGTCATGCAAGCCATGCCGCCGGCAAGCCGGCAGCATCGTCTTGAAGGATTACTTGATGCCGTCCCAGGCGCTCTGGATTTCGCCAGCGGCCTCTTCAGCGGACTTGCCACCGACGAAATCGACCATGCCCGTCCAGAAGGCGCCGGCGCCGATCTTGCCCGGCATCAGGTCGGAACCGTCGAAGCGGAAGGTGGTGGCGGAGGTCAGGATATCGCCTTCCTTCTTCATCTGTGGGTTGGCATAGGCCTCGGTGCTGACGCTCTTATATGGCGTCAGGAAGCTCGACTGCGCCATCCAGACCTCATGGGCGATCGGGGTCTTCAGGAAGTCGATGAAGGCGCGGGCCGTCTTCGAGTCCTTGGCGATCGAGACGAGCGTGCCAGCGCCGAGAACCGGCTTGCCGAGTTCGGGATGCGAAGCAAAGGTCGGCATGTAGAAGAAGTCGGCATCCTGACCGAGCTTCGTGCCTTCAGGGAAGAAGGACGGGATGAACGAGGCCTGATGGTGCATGTAGCACTTCGGCGGAACCGCGAAGAGGCCCTTCGGGCTGTCGCGGAAATCGGTCGAGGCCACAGCTGCGACGCCGCCATCGACGTACTTCGCGTTCTTGGCGAACTTGCCGAACTCGTCGATCGCGGCAACGACGGCCGGATCGGTGAACTTCAGCTCGTTGGTCGTCCACTTGTCGTAGGCTTCCGGCGGCTGCATGCGCAGCATGATGTCCTCGACCCAGTCGGTCGCCGGCCAGCCGGTGGCGCCGCCGGAACCGAGACCGATGCACCAGGGAACGCCGCCGTCCTTGACGATCTGGTCGGTCAGGGCATGCAGCTCTTCCATGGTCGTCGGGATCTTGTAACCGGCTTCCTCGAAATTCTCCGGCACGTACCAGACGAGCGACTTTACGTCGGCCTTATACGGGAAGGCGTAGAAGGCTTCCTTGCCATCCTTGCCCTTGTAGGTGCCGTAACCGACCCAGCTGTCGCCGGCGCCGTAATTGTCCTTGATCCACTTCGAGTTGTCGTCGCCGAGCGGCGTCAGGAAGCCCTTGCTGGCGAGATCGGCCAGGAGGCCCGGCTGCGGCAGAACGGCAATGTTCGGCGGCGAGCCCGCCTGCGTGTCGATGACGATCTGCTGTTCGTAGTTTTCGGAAGAAGAGTATTTGGCATCGATGCCGGTGGCTTCGGTGAAGTAGGCAAGCACGCTCATGAAGAACGCCTCGTCCTCGCCGCGCCACGGCCCGAAGATCGTCAGCGGCTGACCCTTCAGATCGGCATGCGCAGCCTTGAATTCGTCATAGCTCTTCCAGTTGAACTTGGCATCCTGCCCCGGCGCAAATTTCAGTTCGGCCGCAGACGCAGCACCGGCAAAAAGCGCTGCCACGGCAACGCCCATCAAAAATGACTTTTTCATGTGATCATCCTCCCATCACAATCCCAACCGCGCTGAATTCCTTCAATAAAGAAATTTCAAAGCGCTTTGACACCCAACTCATTCCACTTTCGGTGGAATGGAGTCAAGTCAATTCGCGAAAACCCGCTGTGAACACGCCAAATATCGCGGCGCAACAGCGCCTATCGGGAAATATGGAGCGATTTTTCTTGAGTCAAGCGCGCCAGATGATACATACTTGAAAGCGCTTTGGATGCCGCTGGGAGGCGGCAGGCCTTTTCAAGACGGCTGAGGGGCGGGCTCGGAGGAAGCATAGCAGGTGAATCTCAAACAGCTATCGCAATTGCTGGGGCTGTCTCAGACGACGGTGAGCCGGGCGCTCAACGGCTATCCCGAGGTCAACGAGGCAACCCGGGAGCGCGTGCTTCAGGCTGTCAAGGAAACCGGATACAGGCCGAACAAGGCGGCGCAGCGGCTTGCGACCGGCAAGGCAGGCTCGATCGGCCTCGTCATGCCGACGGCGCCCGGCCACCAGTCCGACGTGCATTTCGGTGAATTCCTGGCCGGGCTCGGCGAAGAGGCCGTGCGCCACGATTTCCACTTCGTGATCATGCCTGCCGACCCGGATGACGAGGTGGCGGCGCTGCGCCGCCTTGCGATCAGCGGCAATGTCGATGCCCTGTTCGTTGCCTATATGCGCGGCCACGACCCGCGGCTCGCCATGCTGAAATCGCTCTCCATGCCCTATGTCGTGCACGGCCGGTCCTTCGGTTCGGAGCCGGACTATCCCTATCTCGACATCGACAATGAAGGCGCCTTCTACGATGCGACGCGGCTCTTGCTGCAGCTCGGCCATACGCGCTTTGCGCTGATGAATGGACCGATGCATCTCGATTTCGCCATCCGCAGGAAGAACGGCGTCGTATCGGCCCTTGCCGAGCGCGGGCTCACGCTCGAGGAAGATAGCATGAGCCACGCGCTGATGACGGACGAACAAGGCCTGCTGGCGATGGAACGCTTCCTGCAATTGCCGGAGCGGCCGACGGCGATCCTCTGCTCCAGCACGGTGCTGGCGCTCGGCGCGATCCGCGCGGTCAATCAGGCCGGATTGCGGCTCGGTGAGGATATCTCGCTGATCGCCCATGACGACGTGCTGCCGCTGCTGAAACCGGAAAGCTTTTCGGTGCCGCTGACGACGACACGCTCTTCATTGCGGGCGGCGGGCGTTCGCATCGCGCAGCGGCTGATCGGCACGGTGAAGCAGGCCGGCCCCTTCCCCGACCAGGAGCTCTGGAAGACCGAGCTGATCGTCAGGGCCTCGACCGGTCCTGTTTCCCAGGCCTAGAACAGGATGATTTTAGGCTGGATCGGCTTAAGGTCTGAATCCTGTTCTGCATCATATAGTTAGAGCATGATGTCGTCCGAAAACGCTCACACTTTTGGGCATCATGCTCTAATCAAAACTGCGGCGGTGTCTGCCCTGCCGTGCGATGGGCGGCAATGACCGTGTTGGCCATCAGCATGGCGATGGTCATCGGCCCGACGCCGCCGGGAACCGGAGTGATGGTGCTGGCGACCGCCGAGACCTCCTCGAAGGCGACGTCGCCGACGAGCCGGGTCTTGCCCTCGCCTCTTTCGGGGGCTGCCACCCGATTGATGCCGACGTCGATGACCGTTGCACCGGGCTTGACCCAATCGGCCCTAACCATCTCCGGCCGGCCGACAGCGGCCACCAGGATATCGGCGTTGCGGCAGACCTCGGCGAGATTCTTGGTCCTGGAATGGGCAATCGTCACCGTCGCATTGGCGTTGAGCAGCAATTGCGCCATCGGCTTGCCGAACAGATTGGAGCGACCGATGACGACGGCGTTGAGGCCGGAGAGGTCCTCGCCATGGGTGCGGCGGACGAAGACCATGGCGCCGGCCGGGGTGCAGGAGACCAGTCCGGTCTTCAGGTCGCCGGTGGCAAGCTTGCCGGCATTGACGACGCTCAGGCCGTCGACATCCTTTTCCGGCAGGATCGACTGGATGATCGCCTCGCTGTCGAGCGGCTTCGGCAAGGGCAGCTGCACCAGAATGCCGTGGATCGACGGATCGGCGTTGAGGGTAGCGACGAGAGCTGCCAGATCCTCCTGCTTCGTGTCGGCCGGCAGCGTGTGCTGAACGGACTTGAAGCCGCACTCCTTGGCCATGCGGCCCTTGGAGCCGACATAGGCGTGGCTTGCCGGATCGTCGCCGACGATGACGACCGCAAGGCCGGTGGTGACACCGCTGCTCTTTTCCAGCGCCGCCGTCGCACTCTTGACCGTCTGAATGACCGATGCAGCTACGTTCTTGCCGTCGATTACTGTCGTCACGCGTCTCTCCGCCCTGTTTCGCGTCAATCTATGGATACTCGGCGAGCGTCAATTGCCCGCTAACGCCCTATCCTGTCGGAAAGCGGCAATGCAATAGCAAGCTTGCAAGGAAATGTTCGTTCAGCGCAGCGGCTGCCGCGCTTCAAGCGAATGAACACGAAGCCGGTCGCGCAGACCGGAGATTTCGGAGCGCAGCAGCTCCATTTCGTCGACCGGCGCGGGGGCCGGCGCAGGCATGGAGGGCAGCGGGGCCTGCGGCCGGGATACGATCATTTTCTCGCTTGCGGAATCGGCGACGGGCCTACGCAGCCGGAGCAGGAAAGCCGCAGCAAGGCCTATCGCAAGGCCCGCCGCGGCACCGGTCAGCGCGCGGCCGATCAGACCATCGCTTCCCGATACTGCGGTTGCCAATGCCGGCTTCAGGAGAACGATACGACCGTCGGCGGCCGCTTCCACCGCTGTGGACGTCGCCTCTTCGAGGCGCGAGCGGGCGGCTTTCGCCTTTTCGCTGAGCTCGGTCAGGCGTGACAAATCGACGCCGGTGTCCCGGCTCTGGGCGATCAGCGTGTTGCGGCGATCGTTCAGGCCCTTGCGCGCATCGACGGCGGCTTTGGCGGCGAGGTTGGCACTCTGGGCAAGACGGGTCAGCTCCTTGCCCATATTCTCCTTCAGGCCGTCGGTTTCGGCCTGCTGCTGCAAGAGGCGCGGATGGCGCGGGCCGAGCTCGGCCGAAAGCTGCGCAAGCGTCGTTTTGGCGATGGCATATTTGTCACGCCAGTCCTGCAGCGCCGGCGAAAGCATATCGGAGGGGAGCGAACCGTCGAGCACTTCGGCAAGTTTTGCGGCCTTGAGCTGGTCGGCCTGCGCCTTGGCGGCAAGGATGTTCTGGTCGGCCGCTTTCAGATCGGCATCGAGCCGGTCGATCTGGCGGCGAAGATCGATCGCCACCTTGACGTTGCCCTCGCCGCTCTTCGCCGTGAAGGCGGCAAGCTCGGCCTTGACCTCGTCATAGGTTTTGCGCAAGGCGGTATCGGTCTCGACGTTGCCGCCGGGTCCGTCTGCTGCGGACACCGCTTCGGCAAGCCTTGCGGCGATGCGCATGGATTTGCCGCTATCGCCGGTCGTCACCTTGACGAGGATGGTGCCGGCGGCGGCATCGGGCAGTATCTCGACCGCATGTTTCAGCGTCGCCTCGGCGCGCGAGGCCGGATCGGCAGCCGCGCCGGTCGCCGAGAGGAGATCGAGCGCGACGCCGAGCGCATTGGCACTGGCGCCGGCAAATTCGCGATCATGATCGAGTTTCAGGGCTGCGACCGTCGAAGCAACCACCCGCGCCGACAGCAGCCCTTTGGCCGCGGCCTGGGTGAAGGCAGCGCGGCTTGCGGCATCGCTCTTCACTGCAAGCGTCGCTTCGGCGCGGTAGAGGGCCGGCGAAGCCGGCATCAGCGCCGGCAAGCCCGCGCCGATGATCGTCGCGGCGCCCACCATCATCGCAAGGCCGATCCCGCTTGCCCGACGCCGCGGCGCTGCCGGCTGGGGCTCGGCGGGTTCTTCACGGACCGCGGCCAGCGGTTCAGGTGAGATCATCGGTTCGTCGGCCGGAACGCTCAGCTCTTCATCGCCCGCCGGCTCCTGAAGAATCGGATGGCCGACGTCGTTGGCGGCCCGGAGGCGATTGCCGAGGATGGTTTCGATGCGGTCGACCAGCGGTGCGGTGCGCGCCGCTCTTGTGCGCTGTTCTTCCAGCGCGCGGCCGATGGCGCGCAGCAATTCGGCCTCGGGCGGCGCGATATCAGGCCGACTCGACCGGGGCGCCCCATAGGAATCGTCATGGGGGCGCGGCCTTTCGGCTGCGCGATCTTGGAAGCTGTTTCTGGCCCTGATATCGTACATTTGCGCCACATCTCATGCACATGATGGCCGAGTTCACTCATCCGCACGAATGCAGATGATTAAGTGACTCTAAATATTCATAGCAAAGAAATGGTTAACCGCAGCGGGCAAGAATTGCTAAGCCGCGCATCTTGTTAGACGCGCGGCGCTATAAGGTCAGCTCGCCTTCTTATGGTCCGACCGCGGCTGCAGCGCGCTGCCGTGCTCTTCCGGATGGCTGAGGATCCTTTCGCGCCGGCGGAAGCGGTAGCGCAGGACATGGAAGAGAAACACCGGGATGCCGATGATGTAGCGGCGCCAGAGGCGCGTCGGCTCCTGCAGCAGGCGATAGGCCCATTCCAGGCGCATCATCCGCACCGTCCTCGGCGCGCGTGGGACGGCGCCTGAGACGAAGTCGAAGAGAGCGCCCACCGTCAGCACCAGACGTGCATGATCGGCGCGAATATGATCGTGAACCCATTTTTCCTGCAGCGGCGTCCCCATACCGACGATCAGGATATCGACCTTCTGGCGCTCAAGCTCCTCGATGACATCTGTGGGATCGACCTTGTCGAAGTAGCCGTCGGAAACGACGACGAATTCGTGCCAGGGCGTGTGCCTGCGGAAATTTTCCGCCGCCGCCTCGACGACCGAACGCTCGCCGCCGATGAGGCCGATGCGGCGCGGGGCCTCCATGAAGGTGAGGAAGGCCGGCACGAAATCGGTGCCATTCAGATTGGCGGGAAACGGCGAACCATGGGCGATCTGCGATGCGATGTTGAGGCCGATACCATCAGGCAGCACCAGATTGTGCGACATGATCCGGTAATATTCGTCGTCGCGCAGCGCCGTCAGCATGTTGTGGGCGTTGACAAAGCAAACCACGGTCTGGCCGACGGGAATGGAGGCCAGCTCGTTGATGAAAACGAGGGCATCGTCCCAGCCGAGATCGCAGACCGGCAGATCGAAGATCGTCCGCCGCGATGCGAGCACCGCGAAGTTTGCAATCAGATTCATTCCTACCTCCTGCCGAGGGTGCTGCATGCGCCCGACATCCCGGAAAACAAGCCCATATTTCCGCACCGGAGGTCTCGAAAGGACCGGTCGCGTCCCGCCGGGACGGCGTCGCTCCGATTTCGGATAAGCGGCGCATGCCAAGCTGTGACACCTGATATAACAGGACGGTTTCAAACAACCCTTAGGAAAATTCCTTGAATTTCCATGCTCGCATAAGTCGTTTATTAACCACGCGCGCCAACGACAAACGGCGCCCTCGGGCGCCGTTTGTCGTGGATGATCGAATGATGTCTAAAGCATGTCGCGCAAAAGTGTGCAGCGGTTCTGCGACAACGACATGCGTAAAAACAAAGACCTAAAGCGCGAGGAGCGAATCTGAAAGACCGCGACGCGCTTTAGTGGGCCGCTGGCGCCGGTGCTTCGGCGGCCGGTGCGGTCTCGACGATGTTGACAGGTTTGCCCACCTTCTTCGGCTGACCGGCGGAGCTTTCCTTGACCTCTTCCTTGGAGAGATAGTCGAGCTGCTCCAGCATCACCTCGGCGACGTATTCGCCGCCGAGGCGCTCGTTCATGCCCTTCTTGATCTCCTCGCGGAAGGCCTTCGGATCGAAGGATTTGATGTGGGCGATATCGACCATCTTGTTGCCGACGAGCAGACTGAAAAGCTCGTCCGTCGTCATCTCGCTCAGCGGCAGCGTCACGCCTTTCAGCATGTCCTTGTTCATCATGAACGAAACGCGGCCGAGGAAATAACCGGTGATCGCGCCGTTGCCGATGATCGGCACCGTGATCGTTTCGCCCTTCACCAGTCCAAGAGCGCTCTGCTTGGAATCCGTTGCTGCGGGCGCCGGCGCGGTCGCCAGGTACACCGAGAAATAGACCGATGCCAAAGTGATGGCGCAAACCCAGACACCGGTGAGGACGAGCTTGATCATCAGTTTCCACGCGCGGCGAATTGTTCCTGGGAATAGGTGCCGTCGGCGTCGGCGTCCTGAACTGCGTTCTTCAGCAGGTCGGCGACAGCGCGAACCGCTTCGAGATGCGCCTCGACGCGACGGGCATTGAGAACCAGCTTCTTCTTCAGGCCGTGCAGCTGATCGAGATGGGCAGCGGCAAGCTCGGCCGGATCGGTATCCCGGAAAAGCATCGACAGCTCGTAGAGGCAGCGGCTCTTATGCGCATTGGAGACCTTGAGATCGAACTGCGGATCGTTGCCGATCCGGGTGTTCTCATTGTCGATGATCATTTCGAGGCGTCCGAGAACGGATTTGATCCTGTATTCGTTCGAAATTATTTCCATTGTACCCTCGATTATGCGTCGCTTAGAGCATGATGCCGAAAAGTGTGCGCGGTTTTCGGACGACATCATGCTCTAACTATTTAATTTAGAACAGAATTCAGATTTTAGGCCAACGGGCCTAAAATCATCCGGTTCTATCGGCCTTGGCGTCCGCCGTCGGCGTGCCAAAGGTCTTGCGCTGGAAGTCGTCGATCATGCTGAGCGCGGTGTTGCGGTCATCGTCGTCGGTGGAGGCATTGACGATCTTGCCTTCCTGGCGGCGCAGCTGCTCGCTGTACATCTGCTTGGCGATGCCGATGCCGTCTCCCTTGGCCATGACGTTGCCGAGCTGTTCGGCCATCATGCCTTTCCAGATATCGCCGGTCGCGCCCTTGCCGTAGACGTCTTCGCTTTCGTTCGGCAGCATGGACTTGACGAAATTCTGCAGGACCATGGCCTCGAACTTCCGGTAGCTTTCCGGAACTTCCTCGGTCTTGGTGCGGTTCTGGATGTTGGCGAGGCCGCTCTTCTGGCCGACATGATCGAGAACGTCGACCGTATTGGAGAAGCCCTTGCCATTCTCGGCGAGGCTCGTTGCGGCAAAGGCCGCACGATTTGCCTTCAACTTTTCCTGAGCCGCCTGAACCTCCATGGGGTCGGCAGCTTTGACAACGTCCAGGACCAGATCACTGGGAGGCGAAATAGCCACGTTACAATCCTCTGAATTTAAGATTGCAACGACTATGGTTTTTGAAGCTTGCTGGAGGCTGGCGTTGCGAATTGCTGATCGATGACATCGTAGACTGCATTGTCATCGGCCTCGCGGCGCTCGACTTCTAGGGCTTCCTTCATGCCGTCTTCGAGGCGGTCGCCCTTGGCGCGCTCGCGCGTCAGCCGCATCTCGTGGATCTGCTGCATGCCGGTCAGCTGCTGGTCCTTGATGGTGAGCCTGCCGAATCGGTCGGCGTAATTCTGCGAGAAGGCGTGGTGGACGGGGTCCATCGAGCCGAGCGCGAGGATAACGTCGTCCATCGCCACATTAACCTCGACACGCTGGCGGCTGGTTTCGGCCAGGTCGTTCTCGGCCATTCTTTCGATATGCCGCTGCACCGAGAGCAGCCGCTTGAGCTTCTGGGAGCGCTTCTTTTCGATCATATCAGCCTCATCGCCCGATATAGATCGAGCCGAAGGACTGGCCGAACTGGCTGACCATCGCCGCAATCGAGAAATAGATCAGGAAGAGCCCGCCCATCAGCAGATAGGGCGTGGAGATGAAGTAGACCGGGATCTGCGGCGCCAGCTTGTTGATGAAACCAATCGAGACGTTGAAGATCAGGCCATAGATCAAAAACGGGCTCGACAGCCGCAGCATGATGTAGGTGGTCTGCTCCAGCGTGTCGGTAAAGGAGATCAGCGTCGCGCGCATCTGCATCATGCCGCCGAATGGCATGGTCGTGTAGGAATCGATCAGTGCGCGGAAGACGATGTGATGGAAATCCATGATGAAGAGAATCATCATGCCGGCAAAGGTAATAAAGGCCGACAGGCTGGTCTCAGGCGTATCTTCGATGACGTCGGCGGAGCCCGGCTGGGTGTAGCCGACCATCATGGCGGTGATCGAGGCGGCGAACTGCATGCCGAGCGTGTAGATCCTCGCCAACATGCCATACATCACGCCGATCAGCGATTCGCTGAAGATCAGGCCGATATAGGTTCCGGCACCGGTGTGAACGGCCGGATAGACGGTATCCCAGAGCAACGGCATGACGGCGATCGAGAGCGCGCCGGCGATGAAGACGCGCAGCTGTGCGGGCACGCGCGCCGAGGAAAAACCCGGAAGAGCCAGCACACAGCCACCGATCCGGCAGAAAACCAGAAACAGCGCGAGAACGGTCCCTTGCGGGTCTGTTATCATGAAATAGAGCCCAAAATCTTTATCTCGATGCCCTTGGCCAGTTCGACATGCGACAGGACCGGGAGCGTGGCGAACAGCCTCTCGATGATCATGCGCACATAGGAGCGTGTTTCCGGCGACGTGACAAGTGCGAATGGCAGGCCGCGATCCATGAACTCACGGATAACTTTGGTGGCCTGTTCGCTGAACTCCTCCAGGCTGCGCGGATCGATGTCGAATTCGATCACCTCGCCCTTGGCGTCGCGCTTCAGCGCCTGATGGAAAGCCAGATCCCATTTGCTGCCCAGCCGCAGCACGCGCAGCACGCCGTTGTCGGCGAGATCGCCGCAAAGCTGCTGGGCCATGCGGATGCGGACATGCTCGACGATCTGCTCGGTCTTCCTGACATGCGGGGCGAGCTCGGCCACCGCCTCGAGGATGAGGTGCAGGTTGCGGATCGAGACACGTTCGGCAAGCAGCAGCTTGAGCACTGCCTGCAGGCCCGAATAGGACATGTGCGACGAGCAGATCTCGTCGGCAAGCTTCTTGTATTCGGGATCGAGCCGATCGATCAGCACCTTGACGTCCTTGTAGGACAGCAGCTGCGGCAGGTTGTTGCGGATGACCTCGCTCATATGGGTCAGCACGACGGAAACATTGTCGATCGGCTGGAAGCCCTCGCGTTTCAGATCGTCGGCGAAATTTTCGAGGATCGAGACGGCAGGCATGCCGAATGCGGGTTCGCGGATTTCGTCGCCGGGAATGCTCGGCCGGCGGCCGGCGCCGGTGACGACGAGGACTTCGCCGACACGCAGCAAGTTGGAGGCGACCGTCGTGCCGTGGATACGGATCTGATACGACTTCTCGGCGATGGCGATATCGTCGGTCACCTTGATCTCGGGCACGACGAAGCCGTATTGGGTGGCGAACTTCTTGCGCATCTTGCCGACGCGGAAGGCGAGCTCCTGGTGGGCGCCGAGCAGGCGCGTCGAGACCATCTTGCCGAGTGCGAGCTCGATTTCGGAGGTGCGCAGCACTGCCTTGACCGAATCCTTTTCCAGTTCCTTGTTCTGGACGACCTTCTTTTCTTCCTGCTCGCGGCGAAGCATGTTCTCTGCCTCGACCTGACGTGGGATGAACCAGGCGCCGAAGGCGAGAAGACCGCCGAGGACCACGAAGGGTACAAACGGCAGACCCGGCATCAAGGCCAGGATGAACATCAGCACCGCCGAGACGGAAAGCGCGCGGGGATAACCGCTCAACTGGTTGACGACCGCCTGGTCGGTGGAGCCGGTGGTGCCGCCGCGAGAGACGAGAAGGCCGGCGGCGAGCGAGACGATGAGAGCCGGCATCTGTGCGACGAGGCCGTCGCCGACCGAGAGCTTGACGAAGACGTCAGCGGCTTCGCCGATCGGCATGCCGTGGCGGAAATAGCCGATGATGATGCCGCCGAAGATGTTGATGCAGGTGATGATCAGGCCGGCGACGGCATCGCCGCGCACGAACTTCGACGCACCGTCCATCGCACCGAAGAAGGAGCTTTCCTCCTCGAGTTCCCTGCGCCGGCGCTGGGCTTCCCTCTCGTCAATGATGCCGGCCGAGAGATCGGCGTCGATCGACATCTGCTTGCCGGGGATGGCGTCCAGGGTGAAACGTGCGCCGACTTCGGCGATACGCGTGGCGCCCTTGGTGATGACGATAAAGTTGATGGTGATGAGAATTAGGAAAACGATCAGACCGATGACGAAGTCGCCGGACATCACCAGGCTTGCAAAACCGGCGATGACGCCGCCTGCCGCATCGTGACCCTCATGGCCATGCGAAAGGATTACGCGTGTCGTCGCGATGTTCAGCGCCAGCCGGGTCATCGTCGCGATCAGCAGAATGGTCGGGAAAGACGAGAAATCGAGCGGTTTCTGGATCCACAGCGCGACCATCAGGATCAGCACCGAGAAGGCGATCGAGAAGGCCAGTCCCATATCGATCAGGAATGGCGGGATCGGCAGAAAGAGAATGCAGATGATGCCGATGATGCCGAGGGCAAAACCGACATCGCGCAGGCTCGGGGCGACTTTTGGAATGGGGAGTGCAGGTGGTTGCGCCATGACGATTCCGTCTCTTCATGAGAGGAGGCGGACATGCAGCCCGCCCAATTCGGATCGAGAGTTAAATGGCGAAGCTTGCGCGAAGGTGGCTCAGAAACCGGACTGGATGCGCGAGAAGACCAGATTGGTGAAAATCGAGATCTGCGAGCCGACGAAAGGCGCGGTGACGCCGACCGTGATCAGCACCGCGACGATCTTCGGCACGAAGGTCAGTGTCGCTTCCTGCACCTGGGTCAGCGCCTGGATCAAGGCAATGACGAGACCCACCACCATCGCCGCGATGACGGCGGGACCGGCGGCAATCAGGACGGTCCAGATCGCCGCCTGGAACAGATCCAATGCATCAGCTTCATTCATCCGAAGGCAACCTCATATCGCCTTGAAGCGGCCCCGCCGTGGCCGGACCGCCATTGATTGGTATCACCCGAGCTATGCGGCGCACCGGCGCCGTGGGTATCAGGTATCGCTGGTCGGCGCCTTGTCGGCAATAGTGATTCCCGCCTGCACGAGTATATTACCGCCATCCGTGGTCGTCGCTATGATTCCGTCCGAATAAACCTTGACGGATTCGATGGTGCCTTTGACGGTGCCGTCGGCACTTTCCATGTATTTTCCGACGTAGCTGCTGGCCTGGGTGAGGCTCGAGCTTGCGAGCAGCGTGTCCAGCTTGGTGTTGGTCTGGATCGTCTGCTCGACCTGCGAGAAGCTCGCCAGCTGCGACATCTGCTCGCTGGCATCCATCGGATCGGTCGGATCCTGGTTCTTCATCTGCGCGATGAGCAGTTGAAGGAAATTGTCGTAGTTCAGCGTCGCCTTCGTCTGGGCCGTGCTCGTCGTGCTGGAAGTGCTCGACGTGCTCACGCTCGATGTTGCATCTACCGCCATGGTGCAATCTCCCTGCGAATCTGCTCGACCATCGTCGGCGGCATTTCGTGGTTGTTGAGGATATTGTCTTCGATCGCGTAGAGGCCGCGGATCGCCTTGAGCGCGTCGAAGGCGCGGCCCGTCGAGACGAGCGCATCGATGCGCTTCAGTTCGGCGAGAATCTCCTCGTTCTTGAAGCAGGAGAGCAGCATGGTGATCGACTTGCGGAACAACGCCGTCGAGTGGTCCTTGCCCTCAGGATTGATGAGGATCATCTGCGCGATGAAATAGAGCTGACGCAGCGGCGTCGTGGCTCCCTCCGGCTGGAGGACGTGGTTTTCGAGAAGGAACGTCACATCATTCAGGAATTCCAGCGCGACCTTGCGGTCGACGCGCAGGACGGCGCCGTTGATGAAGATTCTTTCTCCGGCTTTCAGAGAAATGCGAAGTGTACTTTTCATTTAAGTCCATCCCTGATGATGGTGGTAACGTCGATGATGCCCTGGTAGTTATTAGACTGACGTTTTCTGATCCTGTCGCATTCCTTCAATATCCAGATCGCGATCGAGATGAGGTTGGCCCTGAGCCCGATCTCCAGCTGGTTGTCGGGATGTTTGAGATCCTCGATGAAGCTGATCCAGACCCGGCGTGTATAAAACAGGGCTTCAATGGCTTCCCGGCCGTATTTTTCCTTTTCGCGCGCCGCCGCCAGCAGGTCTATGGACCGGTCAAGAACCTGCCATTCCCGCTCTTTCGCGTCGGCCACCGAGTCCTGCATGACTTCGGCATATGAGAACTGATACATTCATGCATCCTTCTTTATTGCGCGCCTTTGCTCATCAAAGGTAGTTTACTAGACTCAACTGCTGGATCTTCGAGACGATCGTGTAAGCGGTTTCAAGCTGCGTTTCCAAAGTCTTGACGAGGGTCGAGGCTTCGTAAGGATCGACGCCCTGGAGATCGACGAGCTTGTTCTTGATGATGTTCGATTGAGCGTCGAGAGCGTCGTTGGACTTCTTGACGCGCTCTTGGGAAAGGCCGAGCTGGCTTGCCTGGGTCACGAGGCCGCTGGTCGCCTTGGTCGTGTAGCTGATCGCCTGCTTGGACACAGTGCTCATCGCATCGCTGCTGAGGCCCTGGCCCAACAGTGCCGAGGTCATTACCGAGGCGAGCGCGAAGTAACGCATGCCCTCGGAATTGGCATTGGTCGAGGATTCGATCACTTCGGAGTTGCTGATGCGGCTCGTCATGTTCTGGCTCGATGCCTGCGACCAGCCGGTCGTCGGATCGGTCCAGTTGGCCTGGTTGAACATCGGCTCTACCGTCGTGGTGATGAAGGTGCTCATTTCGGCGCCGGTCAGATCCTTGACCGCCTTCGGGAGTCCTGCCGCATAAGCGTTCAGCGCCGTAACGATGGCCGCGCTCGTCGCGGTCGTCTTGTCGGTCAGCGGCTGCACATCGGTGTTGATGCCCGAGAACAGATATTCGCCGTTTACCATGGTATTGGCCGTGTCCATCATCGTGGACAGGGCGCTGGTCGCCGACTGGATGGCGACGGTGATGCTGCCTGGGTCGTGGCTGCCCTGGAGAGCGGTCAGCTTCGAAACGAGGCCGTCGCCGACATCCTTCATCTTGGAAAGGCCGAGCTGCGAGGATTCCATGCGCGCGGTGACAAGCGAATTGCTTGATTTGATCGAGGCTATCCGGTCGACCTCGCGGCTGAAGTCGACGCTCCTAGCGGCGTTGCCGCCGAGCGAGACACCGATATCGGCATAGACTCCGGTCGTCGCTTCCATCGTCGCCTTCGTCATCTGGTTCTGCGCCTGACGGATCGTCAACCGCATCGCATTCTGAATGGCCGAACTTGAAATAAATGAGCTCTTCATGGCTTAACTCGCAATATCCAGCAATGACTTCAACATTTCGTCAACGGCGTTCAGGATCTTGGTCGCCGCCTTGTAGGACTGCTCTATGTCGAGGAGCAGCGTCAGCTCCTCGTCGAGGTTGACGCCCGTCTCATTGGAATAGGCTTCGTCGGAGCGTGACAGCGCCGCCGAGGTGTTTTCCGCCGCCGTCGTGGCGTTGCTGCGGTACTGCTCGAGCCAGCCAAGCGAATTCGTGGCGAATTCCATGATGCTGACGTTCGAATCGATGCCGGTCGTGGCGTCGAACCCGACCGGCGTCCCCGCCGCTGGGTCGAAATCAATGTCGGAGCCCAATGCGGTATAGAGACGATCGAGTTCAGTCGTATAACCGCTGGCGCCTGACGTGTTCAGGACGAGGCCGGTGGCGTTGACGCCACCATCGCGCAGGCGCATCGGATCGCCGCCTTGCGAGGTGATGACGCGGCTGCTGACCGTGATGGTCGCCGCCATGCCGGCAATCGCGGTGGCGCCGGTATCGACCGTACCGCCGCTCCAGGTGAAGAGGCCGGGCACATAGGCCGGGCCAGCTGCCGTGTTCTGCTCCTTGAAGAGCGAGACCAGGCCGCGGGCGACTTCGTCGAGCTGCTTCTGGAAGTTCGGGGCGATTTCGTCGCGCACCTGGAGGAGAGACTGAAGGCTTCCCTGCCCCGTCGTCGTCGATCCGCTGCCGCGTGGAAGCGCCACACCGTCGATATAGACCGAATTGCCGGCGATGGTCGCGGTATAGACATCCTGAGACTTGAACGTCACCTTGCGCGGGATCGTCTCGAAGAGGATCGTCCCGTCAGACGTGCTCAGCACCATGTCGTTATTGTCGCGCGTCGTTGCGTTGACGCCGACGATCTGCGAAATCTGCTTGAGAGCCTTCTCACGTTCGTCGAGGGCGCCGGATGCATCCGCACCCGAGGCCGTGGCGGTCTTCACCGCATTGTTGGCCTTCTCGAAGTCGCTGAGAAGCGTGTTCAGCTTATCGACGTCGGTGGCGATCTGCTTGTCGGCGGTGGCGCGGACGTTCTGAACGGATTGCGAGGCATTGTTCAGCGAGTTGGCGACGTCCTGGGCGGCGGTGATGGCGCCCTGAGCGGCGACGGTGCTGCCCGGCGTCGTGCGGAAGGCCTGAAGCTTCTGCTGGAAAACACCGAGATAGGTGGATGGCGACGTTTCGTAGTCGTTGCCACCCACGATCGACTTCAGGTCCTCGAGACCGCCGAGCAATGCCTGCTGGGCACTGTCCTGAGAGGATGTCTTCAGGTATTGGCGCAGCAGCGCCTCTTCCTGCGCGCGGTCGATCTTGACGACCTGCGCGCCATTCAAGGACGTGGTGAGCATCGCCTGCCGGCGCACGTAATCTTTGTTGCCCGCATTCGAGATATTGTTCGATACGACACTGCTCTGAGTGCCCGTATTGTTGAATATATTCTGCGCGGTATTAAGTGCGGATGTGAGCGACATGGCTTACCCGGTACCTTGCTTATCTCTTGAGGTTGACGAGAACGTCCATAATGTCGGAACCCGTCTGGAACACCTTGGAATTGGCGGTATAGCTGCGCTGCGATTCGATCATCTCGGTCAGCTCGCCGGCGAGGTCGACGTTCGAGCCTTCGAGAGCGCCTGATTTGATCGTGCCGAGACCGTTGGTCTGCGGGAAGCCGGTGACGGTGACGCCCGACTGGCCGTTGGCGCTGTAGACGTTGCCGCTCATCAGCGTCAGCTTGTCCGGGCTAGCGACATTGGCCAGCGGAATGCGATAGAGCGGCTTGGTGCTGCCGTCTTCGTATTTCGCGTAGACGATGCCGTCGCCGTCAACCGTGACGTCCTTGACCGGGGTCGCTGCCTGGCCGTTCGGCGTACCGGTGCCGGAGAAGGCGGCGCCGAGCTGGGTGAAACCGGAGAAATCCATGGCGATCGTCTGGCCAGTCACCGTATCGGCGATGTTAACGGCGCCGCCCGTGAGCATCTTGCCATCGCGGTCGAAGGTCAGCGTTCCCGTGCCGACAGCGGCAGCGGCACCACCCGGGGCGTATGGGAAGGAGGTCGTGCCGCCCACCGCTGCGTCAGCGTTGCGGTAGATTGAAACCTGCCAGGTGGCGGCCGTACCTGTCGCCGGCGGCGGTGTCACGACCGATTGCTTCGTGAAGTAGAAGTCGTACATCACCTTGTTGCCGAGACGGTCATAGGCGACCATCGAGACCTTCTTGGTGTCGGTCGTCGTCGTGGCCAAGTTGTCGCTCGGCAGCGTCGCAGGAGCAACCGGAGCGACCTTGGCGTTGGAATCCAGGTTGCCCTTGAAGACACCGGATGTCGAGGCGATGGCGGTCAGACCATCCTGGTTGACATTGACGGGAACGAGGCCGTCGAAGCCGTTGACGACGACGGCCGGAGCGCCGGAATCGTAGGAATAGCCCATCAGCATGAAGCCGGCGGCGTTGACGAGGTTGCCTTCGTCGTCCTTGGTGAAGTCGCCGGCGCGGGTCAGGACCGGCGTGCCGTCAGGACCCTGGACGATGAAGAAGCCGTCGCCCGAGATTGCAAGGTCGGTGCTCGACGTGGTGTAGGAGATGTCACCCTGGTCGGAGACGGCCTGGCGGACGGAGGTCTGAACACCGCCGGAATTGTAATTGCCGCCCGAGGAGGGCAGAACCAGCGACGAGAAGCTCGTCGACACAGCCTTGTAACCGGTGGTGTTAACGTTGGCGATGTTGTCGGCGACGGTGCTGAGGCGGTTGGCCTGAGCGTTCATCCCCGATACTGCCGTCTTCATGCTGCCGAAAATGCTCATCTGAAAACCTCGTTTTACCTGTTATGCACGAGAGTATTTGTCGGGCCTTGCGTGAAGCTGTCTGTCAGGCGAGTTGCGAGGCCAGATATTGAAGTTCAGCCGGGCGCCGCCGCCCGGCCGAGAAATCAGGCCCAATCGATGCAGTAACCAAGGAAGCGCTTGGAATCGACCGGATCGACGCCAAGTTTTTTGCGCAACTTCTTGCGCAGCTTCGAGATGTGGCTTTCGACGACGTTCTCCTCGACCTCTTCATCGAAGATGCCGTAGATGGCGTTGAAGATCTGGGTCTTGGTGACGCGGCGACCACGATTGGCGATCAAATATTCGAGGATGCGGCGCTCGCGCCGGGGAAGTGCGAAGACTTCGCCGTTGATCTCGGGGTCACGACCATCCGAGAAGACGCGGATCCCGCCGATCTCGGTGTAATTGGTGATCGCCTTCAGCCGGCGCCGGATCGCAGCCGCCCTTGCGAGGATTTCGCGGGGATGCACCGGTTTGCGCACCACGTCGTCGACGCCGCAATCGAAAAGCGCAAGAGTGTTTTCGAGCGAGTGCTGGTCGCTGACCGCAATCACCGGCGCCATCGACCGGTCCCGGATCGCCCGGGGCAGTTCGAAGTTGCGCTGGCCCTGACCGATCAGAAAGGCCTCGACTGCAGCTATATCGGAATCGGCGGCGGTCTGTACCCACTCGCCAAATTCCGCTGGATCAAAGCCGGTGGAGGGAATGCCCTCACGACCGAACAGAGATGTGTATCCATCTTTCACGAGCTCACGCTCATCAACCACTACGATCATTCGTCCGCCTCCGAATCAGTGTGGCACTTCGATGATCTATGGGTACGAATCGCACGAATCGGCGACAACTCGTTAAAGTTAATGGCAGAAACTAATAATTGATTAAGATCTGGGTAGCGATTTGATCTATATCTAGTGGGTACGCCTGATTATGCACACCAAAATTTCGTGGAAAAGTTAACAGTCGGTTAAATATGACTTGCGCAGGGGATTCACGCCGGATTCCCGCCACATTGTGACACAGTTTCGTCACAATACGCCTCTTCCATCTTTGGTTGAATCAATTTCGACAAAAGTTACTCGCATTGAGAGTCCACTTGCCGTAGCCCGTGGCGACGAGATTGGAGATGACGCGGCAAACATATTGCTTCTGCGCCGGATTGTTGTTGGGTCCGGCATGGTATCTGGCTACCGCCATCGTCCATGTCTCGTGACGGTCATGCAGATTGCGGAGGAATTTTGCCGCATACTCCACGTTGCGATGCGGGTCGAACATCTCCTCGGCAGAGCGGAATTTCTCGCCGTGAAAGTAATGGTTGATCTGCATGCAGCCGATGTCGATGAGCTTCGCGCCGCTGTTGCGGGCGACATCGAACTGCCGCATCGCGTCCTGCTCCGAGGGCGGAAAAATCGCCTTGCCTTCGACGTTCATGGCGTAGGGATAGAGCGAGCCCTTGCGGCCGGTCTCCGTCAGCCCAACCGAATAAAGGATGCCTTCCGGGATGCCGTATTTGGCCGCTGCCGACTGGATCTCGCGTTCGCAGGCGCCGGTGGAGGCGATCGCCTCAGAGGTAAACGCCGCCAGTGCCGCTGCTGCCGCCAGAACGAGCGTCTTCAACACTGGTATCGCCTGCGCCATTGAAGCCTCCGTCCGTCCGCTGTGCCGTCTGATTGTGGCGATCGCGCGCCTCGCCGCCCTGCCCCTGCTGAGGAAGCGACTGCTGCTGAGAGGCCTGGCCCTGGTTGCCGGCGTCGGGACGCTCGACCGGCGCCATGCTGATGGTGACGTTTTCGACCGCGTAACCCTGGCTGCGCAGAGCTTCGAGAATCTTGCCGTGATCTTCCTTCATTTGACGATAGGCCGCTCCGGTATCGACCTTGAGGTCGATGTTCAGGGCGTCGCCGGACAGGCGCATGGTCGCCGTCACCAGGCCGAGATCGAGCGGGTTCATCTGGATTTTCAAAGTATTGACCACCTTGCCGGTGCTCGTCCATTCCGCCGCGTTGGAGAGCGCCGAGCTCGGCTCCATGGCGCGCGCCCATTCGGAATCGCCGGAGAGAGCGGCGGTGACGGCGGCGGAATTCGTATTCTGCATCAGGCCGATATAGCGGCGCGATTCGAGCACCGAAACGTTTTCGACATCGGCCTTCTTCGAGCCATCTTTCGGCCCGGCCTGATCCGTGCCGATGTGGACATCCATCGACACGCCGCGGCCATCGGCGCGGCTCAACCTGAATGTCTTGCCATCGTCGGCTTCGGAAATCTCCGATCCGGGAACCTTGATGTCATTCGCCTTGCCGCTCTCGTTATTGCCGCTGACCGCGGCAAGAGCGTCGGACGCATGGCCGCCCGCCTTGGCTTCGATACCATCGAGTTTCTTGTCGCCCGCTCCAGCCTCGTCGACCTTGGCGGAGACGTGATGTGCGGTGGTCGCCGGCAAAGTCACTGTCCCGTCGGCAGGCTCCTGCTTCAACAGACCCAGGACATCGGAAATGCCGCCGTCATCATCGTCGCTGACCTTGTCCGTATCGGTTTCCAACGCGTCGGCCTTGGTGTGTTTGCCGCCCTTGGCTGCCGGAGCGACCTCGTCTGCGGGACTGTCCTTCGGATCGAGCTTGCCGAAGGCGAGATCGGCCGGCATTTTGACCTCAGCCTTTACGGGCTTTGTCGTGGCCTTTTCAATACTGGCAATCGTTTCCGGCTGTACCTCCGCCTGTGCCTTCAGCGCGGCGTCGCCGAGGTCGATCAACGGCTTTGCACTGCTGCGGCCGCGGATCGTCCGCGCCACTTTCTCGGCGCCGCCATCGGCAGCCACGCCCTGATCCGGCTGCGCATCGTCGGGCTCGTCATTGACGGCATCGCTGCCTGCCTTGGCAAGCGCGTCGAAGAAGCCGCTCTTTTGGCCGTCAGCATCACCTTTTCCGGCCAGTCGCGCGGATTTCGCAACCGCGGCCGTCTCCGTACCGGAGGCTCCGCCCGAGACGCTTATATCCATCATTGTTCGTTGCCTTCTTGCGCCAGAAGACCGTCGATCTCGTCGAGCTTGGATCGACTGGTCGTCACAAATGCGTTGAATGAGGGGTCGGTATCCTGGCTTCGGCCAGTTGATGCCACACCTCCCGGAACAGGCTCGGGAAGCGCGCCTGGCGCTCCCGGTTGCATGGCTATCGCCGCAGCCTTTTCAGAAGTGATTTCTTGATGATCAGTGTTAGGATTGGAGGCTTGCGTCAAGCTTGCCGGGTCGGGAGCGCGCAGGATCTGCTCGGCAACGGATCGCGCCGCCTCCTGCAGCGCCTGATCCCGCCGCGACAGCGCGTCGCCGTCGATGCCGCTGACATTCTTTGCTGCCTGATCGATATCCTCGGTGGGAAGGCCGGCCATGCCGCCATAGAAATCCGCGAGCGGACCGAAAGCATTGTCGGTGCCGCCGCCAAGCGACTGCACGCGTCCGACCGCCATGCGCGCCAGCTCCGGCTTGCCTGATATCGCGGCGGCGCGGGCGATGCGCAGATAGACCTCGCGCTGGCGCGGTGCGTCCATGAAGGACAGGATGTCGATGACATCCTGCGGCTTCACGTCGTGATCGTGGCCGACGACGAGGGTGACGAAAAGATCGGCGAACTGGCTGGCATAGGGCGAATGCAGGAAGCGACGGACATAGCGCTGCGAATAGGCCATTCCCCTGTCGAGCATCCCCTTGTCGACGCAAATGGCGACGGAGCGGCGCAACGCCGCCTCCTCGACGATCGTGCCCGGGGCGGCAAGGCGCGCCTGGTCGTAGAGATCCAGCGCGTCTGTCGGTTTCGTCGCGATCAGCACGTTGCCGCCGATCAGCGCAAGGTAGGGGCCGATCTTCTTGTCGCGATATTCCCTGGCCGTCTCCTGCAGCGTCTTGGCGACGAGGAGGCCCTTGCCGCTCAAATATTTGCGAAGCACATCGGTGACACGGTTGTCGAAATAGCCGTTGACGTCGTGGGCGATCAGATATTCGAGCGTCTGGGGGTTGCCGCCGCTCATCGTGTAGATCAGCGCTGCGTCGACATTGCGGTCGTCGTCGAAGATCGACGGTTCGACGGTGCGCAGCCGCGTGTCGATCGTGCCCAGCATGAAGCGCTGCATCTCACCGGCCGAATGATCGCCGGTAACGACGGAATCCTGCACGAATTGCAGAGACCGCAGCATTTTGTAGGGAGCGAGATCGTCCGGATCCTGCGCATTGGCTGCGGCCGGCGAAAGCATCGCCAGGCCGAGAGCCACAAATCCGACGTAACAATGCTGCCGACGCGCCATTCGACTATCCTTGATCCGCCTGCACCAGAATCTCGATCCGGCGGTTGGTGGCGTTGAACGGGTCAGACGGCAGCTTCAGCCGACGGTCGGCAAAGCCGGAGACCTGGGAGATGCGTTTCTCGTCGAGCCCGCCGCGCACGAGCATGTAGTAGGCGCTCTGAGCGCGGTCCATCGAAAGCCGCCAGTTCTCGTTCTGCGCGCCCTTATACTGGCGACCGTCCGTGTGGCCGCGGATGGCAACCGCACCACCCCTCTCCTTCAGGATCGAGCCGATCTTTTCCATGGCGAGCACCATTTCCTGGCGCGGAACCGCAGAACCGATATTGAACATCGAATCGTCGGTCTGGTCGGAGATGCTGACCAGCAATCCGCCTTCGGACGCCGTCACGGTCAGGCCTTCGGCGAGCTTGCCGGCAACGCCGCCGATCTGCTGGGCGATCTGCGCCTGCAGCTGCTCGGCTTCCTTTTGCTGCTTCTGCTCGGTCTCGGCGGCACTCTTGTCCGCATCCTTCTGATGATCGGCGTCCTTCTGAGCTTCGGCCTTCTTGTCTTCGGGCGACTTGCCACCCGGCGTCTTGCCGTCCTTGGCCTCGACCGCGCCCTTGGTTTCCTTGGTTTCTTTGGTCTCCTGGGCGGCCTTCTGATCGGTGGTCAGCGGTATCGGCTTGGCGTCCTGAAGCTTGGCGATCTCGGTCGTCTCGCTCTCGACCGCCTGCTCGTCGCTCTTGCCGGGCGGCAACGGCTTGCCGGCCGTCGTGACCTCGACCTGCTTCGTCCAGAAATCCGGATCGAAGGGATCACGATAGGCCTCGCCGCCATCGGCACCGGTGGCCGGGCCGGAATCGGCGGCACCGCCATCGCCCTTGGCGCTGACATTGGCCTGCTGGCCGACTTCCTGGGCAATCTCGGCGAGAACCGAATAAGGGTTTTCGAAGAAATCGGCCTCGGAATAATTGGTTTGGTCGCCGGAGGTCGATGTCTGGTCGTCACCATCCGCCGCGGCCTTGCCGTCGTTCGGATCTTCTTCCTTCTGTTTCGACTTCTCCTGCTTCTCCTCACCCTCGGCATTGTCGACGGGCTTCTTCAGGCCCTTCTCGGTCGGCTTTTCGTCGGAGAGTTTGATCGGATTGAAATAGGTCGCGACCGAAGCCTTGGTCTCCTCATTGGCGGCATTGACCAGCCACATGACCAGGAAGAACGCCATCATCGCCGTCATGAAGTCGGCATAGGCAATTTTCCACGCACCGCCATGGGCGCCATCGTGATCACCGCCGCCATGTCTCTTGACGATGATGATCTCGTTCTTGCCGTGGTGGTGGTTTTCGCCTTCGCTCATTCCAGAACTTTCTTCAAGCTGGCCGCCCAGGCGGACATACGGGTGACGATGACGGAATCACCGATTTCGACGGCAAGATCGATATCGTCGGTCTCAAAGTGGCGAACCGCGCCGGCATGTTCGCCGAGCTCGGCCTTCAATATATCGAAAAGCCGGGGCGGGCCCCTGACGACGATCGCTCCGGCCGCGCCTTCGAGGATCGCATCACGCAGCAGGGCGGCGAGGCTTTCGGCAGCCTTGGCCGCAAGCGCTTCCGTCATCACAGGCGCGATGGCCTGGGCGGCGCCGGCGCTGACCAGCTGAGCGACCTCTTCGGCGATATCGCGGATGCGGGACGCAATGACCGCCGCCGCCTCGACTTCGTAACGAAGCTTCAGTTCCTCGAGTTCACGCGCATGGACCTCCGCCAGCGTCCGCGCCTCGCGTTCGTATTTTTCGGTCAATTCCACGGTCGCTGCGGCATGACCTTCCGCATAGGCTTCGCGGCGCTCCGCCTCGACGTCGATCGCCGGTTCGCTCGGCATTTCGGGGAAATCGTCGCCGCCGAAATCGTTCATGTCGAGGATCGGCGCTGACGATTCCGGTTCACCGAAATCCTTCAAATACCGGGAAAGCGTAATGCTCATAAAAAACCATCCAGCATTCGGGAGGCATGCAGCATGCCCGCCCCCGCTCAAAGTGACCTTGCGCGCCGGCATCCCCTTCGAAACGGGCAAGGGCCTGACCTTGCACCGGCACGGATTCGGACGATGCCTTCATGCCGGAAACTAGGCAGTCAAACTTGCGCGAGGATGAATGGCGCCGCCGCCACCCGTGATCGCGCCCACCCCTATTCCAGCAGGATCAGGATCTTGCTCGCGGCCGTGTTGAGGATCGAGATCGCTTCGACCGCCATCTGCTTCTGGGTCTCGATCGCCTTCTGCCGGATCGAAGCCTCGTCCATGTCGGTATCGACGAGCGCGCCGACGCTCTTGTCGATCGAATCGGCCAGATCGGCGGTATAGTCGATCTGATCGTCGATGCGCGTCTTCATCACGCCGATGGACGCGGCCGTCGTCGTCAGCGAGGAGAGAAGCGCGTCGGTGACGTCAAGCATGTCGGTGAGTTGCTCACCGGTCGTGTTGTTGTCGATCGCAATTTCCGTACCCGTCGCCGGCGTGGTCGAGTTGGCGTTCAAAAGGTAGTAGTTGCGCGACGTCGCACCGTTGTTGTTGATCGCATTGGCATCGACCGACTTGGTCAGCAGGCCACCGCTCGCATTGTTCTTGTCGATGAGGATGGTCTGCGACGATGGGAAATCGATGGTCTGGGCCTGATATTCGCCGGTCGGAGCGCGCACGAAACCAGAGATGACCTGCCATGTCGGCGGCGCAGCGGTGTCGCCGTTCAACAGCCAGTTTTCACCCGCAAACGACGTCGATTCAACGATCGTCTGCAGCTGCTCTTTGTATTCGCTAATCTCGGCGTTGATCTTGTCCTTGTCGGCGCCGGGCTCTCTTGCCGAAACCAGTTTGGCGCGAATATCGCCTATGAGATCGATCGCCGAGTTCATCGCCGTGTAGGTCGCATCCACCTTGGCAGCGCCGAGACCGAGCGCATCTCCGATCGTTCCGAGATTGGTGCTGTCCGAGCGCATGACGGTCGCGACCGACCAATAGGACGCATCGTCGGCGGCCGTCTCGATACGATATCCCGAGGACACTTGCTGCTGGGTCTGGTTGGCTTCTTTGTTGATGCTGCGCAGCACCGCAAGCGCATTCACCGCGGCCGCGTTGGTAATCTTAACGGTCATCGACAGGTCTCGGAATCGGGGTGAAAGGGCAGGCCGGATTGCCGGCGGCGACTGAAGTGGCGTCATGCCTCCGGCAGAGTTTCTACCGGCGTGTCGCAAAAGCAAATCAACTCGAGGCGAAGTTAACTCGATACCAACCTGTTGGGCAAGTGCGGAGCACTGAGCCCGATGCAGCGATCGCAATTCCGACCAAAGCATTGATATAAAAGAAAGAACCGCGCCATTTCGGGCGCGGTCCGGGATGCTTTGCACTTCTTGCCAGACGACGGCGCAAGATTGGGTCCAGCTTCAGCGCCTGATTTAGCTGCGGAACAGCGTGAGGATGTTCTGAGCGCTGGAGTTGGCAATCGACAGCGACTGGATGGCCAGCTGCTGCTGCGTTTGCAGCGCCGTCAGCTTGCTCGATTCCTCTTCCATGTCGGCATCGACGAGGCGGCCGACACCCGATTCGATCGAGTCGCTGAGCGCGCCGACGAAGTTTTCCTGCAGATCGATGCGCGTGGAAATCGAGCCGAGCTGCGATGCAGCCTTGGTCATCGCCTCCAGGCCGGCCTCGATCGACGTCAGAGCCATGGAGATCTCAGCCGAGCCGAAAGTGCTGATGTCCATCGAGTAGATCGAGCCGATCGTTCCATATGATGTGCCGATGATGCCGGAACTCGTGTCGATCACGCCGGCCGAGGTCATGCCGAAGAGGACGTTGCCTGTGGAGCTCGAGTTCAGGATGTAGTCCGTCGTCTTGACGGAGACATTGCCATTGCCATCACGCACGAAGGTGGAAACGACGCTCTTGGTGCCGTCGGCGCCGGCAACCCAGTTTTCACCGGAGAAGGAAGCCGATTGCGCGATGCTCAGGAGCTGCTGCTGCAGCTGGCTGATTTCTTCCTGGACCTTGGTCTTGTCGACGCCCTTTTCGGTCGCGGCGACGATTTTCGCCTTGATTTCGCTGATGACGTCGATGGCGCTGTCCATGGCAGAGTAAGCGGTGTCGACTTTGGCGGCGCCGAGGCCGAGAGCGTCGGAAACAGCTCCGAGAGCCTTGTTGTCCGAACGCATGGTCGTTGCGATCGACCAGTAGGCGGCGTTATCGGCTGCCTTTTCGACGCGGTAACCCGACGATACGTGGTTCTGCGTCGTCTCAAGGCTGTCGTTGATACCGCGGAGTGTCTGAAGAGCGGCCATCGCCGCGACGTTCGTCAAAATGCTGGTCATGAAATGATTGCCCCTTGGCGTGTGGAAAAAAGGGACATTCCGGAAAGCTACCGGGAACGGGAAGCAGCCTCATGCCTGTTAACCGGTTCTTAAATTTGGTTAACTCTCCGTCTCGTTGACCGCAGAAGACAGCATTATGGTTAATCATTGGTTAACGAAAATTAAAAAGCCGCGCTCCATCGGAGCGCGGCTCGATTCCGAGATGCCCGCCGGAGACCGGCGGCCCGATGTTTCTGCGGGCTATTAGCCGCGGAACAGCGTGAGGATGTTCTGCGAAGAGGAATTCGCGATCGACAGCGACTGGATCGCCAGCTGCTGCTGGGTCTGCAGGGCGCTGAGCTTGGAAGATTCTTCTTCCATGTTGGCGTCGACGAGGCGGCCGACACCGGAGTCGATCGAGTCGCTGAGCGCGTTGACGAAGTCTTCCTGCAGGCCGATGCGGGTGGAGATCGAGCCGAGAGCAGCGCCTGCGCTGGTCATGGCCTTCAGAGCCGATTCAACGTTGGTCAGAGCCGTCTGGATCTGGCCGAGCGTGAAGGTGGTGATGCTCATCGAGTAGACCGAGCCGGTAGCGCCCGACGAGGTGCCGAGGATACCGGTGGAGGTTTCGACCGAGCCGCCGCTCATGCCGAACAGGACGTTGCCGGTGGAGGTGTTCGAGAGAACGTAGTCGGTCGTCTTGACCGAAACGGCGTTGGAGGCGTCGCGGACGAAGGTGGAAACGACGCTCTTGGTGCCGTTTGCGCCGGCAACCCAGTTTTCGCCCGAGAAGGAGGCTGACTGAGCAATGCTCAGGAGCTGCTGCTGCAGCTGGGTGATTTCTTCCTGGACCTTGGCCTTGTCGACGCCGTTTTCAGTGGCGGCAACGAGCTTAGCCTTGATGTTGCCGACAACGTCGATGGCGCTGTCCATGGCGGAGTAAGCGGTGTCGACCTTGGCAGCGCCGAGTCCGAGAGCGTCGGAGACAGCCGAGAGAGCCTTGTTGTCCGAACGCATGGTCGTTGCGATCGACCAGTAAGCGGCGTTGTCGGAAGCCTTGCCGACGCGATAGCCGGACGAGACGTGAGCCTGGGTTTCCTGGAGGCCCTGGTTGATGCCACGGAGAGTCTGGAGGGCTGCCATTGCAGCGTTATTGGTGTTGATGCTCGTCATAGTTTGCTTGCCCCTTGTTGGCAGATTTTAAGAAGGGACATTCCGGATTTTCGGCCGGCCCACAGCGATCAGCATCATGCCTGTTAACCATTCCTGTTAGGGTTAACTCGCCGTTTCGATGGGCCTAGATGACAGCAAGATGGTTAAGGAAAGCTAAATTCGAATTGGAAATAGCGTAAAAATATCTGAGACTTAGAAGGATTTTCATTAACCTTATGTTAAAACATTTCGCGGCCGGGGATGACCCGGCCGCGAAACTTGGAAGCCTTGTGCCGACCGGTCTTAGCGGAAGAGCGACAGGATGTTCTGCGAAGAGGAGTTCGCAATCGACAGCGACTGGATCGCCAGCTGCTGCTGGGTCTGCAGGGCGCTGAGCTTGGAGGATTCTTCTTCCATGTTGGCGTCGACGAGGCGGCCTACACCGGAGTCGATCGAGTCGCTGAGGGCGTTGACGAAGTCGTCCTGGCTGTCGATGCGGCTGGAGAGCGAGCCGAGAGCAGCGCCGGCGCTGGTCATGGCCTTCAGAGCCGCTTCAACGTTGGTCAAAGCCGTCTGGATCTGGCCGGCGGTGAAGTTGGTGATGCTCATCGCGTAGATCGAGCCGGTCGCGCCCGACGACGTGCCGAGGATACCGGTGGAGGTTTCGACCGAGCCGCCGCTGATGCCGAACAGGACGTTGCCGGTGGAGGTGTTCGAGAGAACGTAGTCGGTCGTCTTGATCGAAACGGCGTTCGAGCCATCGCGGACGAAGGAGGAAACAACGCTCTTGGTGCCGTTTGCGCCGGCAACCCAGTTTTCGCCGTTGAAGGAAGCCGATTGAGCGATGCTCAGGAGCTGCTGCTGCAGCTGACCGATTTCTTCCTGGACCTTGGCCTTGTCGACGCCGCTTTCGGTTGCGGCAACGAGCTTGGCCTTGATGTCGGTGACGACGTCGATGGCGCTGTCCATGGCGGTGTAAGCGGTGTCGACCTTGGCAGCGCCTACGCCGAGAGCGTCGGAGACGGCCGAGAGAGCCTTGTTGTCCGAACGCATGGTCGTTGCGATCGACCAGTAGGCCGCGTTGTCGGAAGCCTTTTCGACGCGATAGCCCGACGAAACGTGGTTCTGCGTCTGGTTGAGGCCCTGGTTGACGCTACGCAGCGTCTGGAGAGCGGCCTGTGCGGAAGAATTGGTGTTAATGCTTGTCATAAGTCTGTCCCCTGGAAAACTAGATACAAAAAGGAGGACATACCGGACTATAGTACCGGCGATGACGGACCAGCTTCATGCTACTCGGCGCCTGTTTTGTTTGGCCCAAACCCGTCATGTCCAGGGCAATTTCGCAGCCAATGCTTGCCAACTTCTTAAAAGTGCAGACCCTGGGCCGGCTCCTTGCAGGGCATAGTTAATGCCTTCTCACAAGGCTTAGTTAATGCCTGCTGAAGATAATTTTTGGCATCCGAATTCGAGCGGCAAAAGCGAACTTTACCGGCGAAAGGGGCGCTTTCCTGGGACAGTCGAGGCTTTCCGGACAAAGCAGGCGCTCATCGCGCCACCGGTTTCAAGCAAGCTTCGAATGCCAGTATGGCAGATGCCGGGATAGCATCATCGGACTGACCCCGTTTTTGGGAGGACGGTCCATGCGCGCTTCGGCGATCGACAGTCATGCCAGAACATTTCCTTCACGGAGTTGGGTTTTGAACAGCAAAGTTTCGTTCTCTGCGGCATCCAAGGATTACCAGATGGGCCGCTACACACAGTCCTTGGCGACGCTCAACCAGCTCATGGATATCCAGCAGGACGCCAAGACCTATGCGCTGCTGGCCAAGAACCTCGTGCAGCTCGGCTTCAAGGCCGATGCCGCGAAAGCCTATGGCCTGGCCGGCAATTGCGAAGGACCAAACGCCTACGAATACCAGAAACAGGCTGCCAAGCTGCATTACGAGACCGGCAACGAGGACGATGCTCTGCTGATCGCCATGCGAAACCTCGCCAAGGCGCAGGAAGACCCGGAGCTCGCCTTCATCATCACCGCGATCTATCTGAAGCGCCAGCAGCGGGATATCATCCGCCCGTTCAAAACGGTGCTGTCGCAGAGCCAAAACCCCGATCATATGCGCCTGGCGGCCTTGCTTCTCAGCGACGATCTGAACGACCCGACCAACCAGAGCCTCTCGCGCAACCTTTTCAAGCGGTTTCCCGGCAATCTCGCATTCCGCTTCCTGCATCTGGTTTTCGCCCGCGAATTCAATGAGTTCGAAGAGGCCGACAAACATCAGGCGGTGATCGACGCTGCACTCGCAAAGGGGGATATCGAGATCCTGCGCAAGGACAATCCGTTCTATCACCTGCACTGGTGCGGCAACGAGGACTTCAACCGGTATGCGACGATCGGCTTCGCCCCCCTCAACCCGGAACGGGTGTCCTTCCGCCGCAGCCAGCCGCACAGCTGGTCGGACAAGATCCGGATCGGCTACATGTCATCGGACTTCTGGGATCGCCACGCGACGATGAAGCTCTTGCAGCGCATCCTGGAACTGCACGACAAGGACCGGTTCGATGTGACGCTGTTCTGCCATACGGACCCGGAGTTCCTGAAGCACAACGATACCGACCGCAACCGCTGGGGCAGGATCGTCACAATTCACGGCTTCTCCGACCAGGCGATGCTGGAAGCGGTGCGCGAGCATAATATCGACATCATGGTCGACCTGAAGGGCCATACATCAGGCAGCCGCGCCACGGCCTTCAACTTGCCGCTGGCACCGGTGCATGTCGGCTGGCTCGGTTTTCCCGGCAGCACGGTCAATATCGACCTCGATTATGTCATCGGCGACCATTCGGTATTGCCCGACGTGGCAAAGCCCTTCTATCATGAGAAGTTCTGCCGGCTGCCGGAGAGCTACCAGCCGAACGACCCGATGCATCGCCCGAAGCCCCGCCCCGTCACCCGCGAAAAGCTCGGCTTGCCGGAAGAGGCCTTCATCTTTGCGTCCTTCAACGGCAATCGCAAAATCACACCGGAGACGATCGACAGCTGGTGCCGCATTCTCAAGCGTGCGCCAAACAGCGTGCTCTGGCTGATGGCAAATACGCCGCGCAACCAGGCGAACCTCTTGAAGCAATTCCAGACGGCCGGCATTTCGCCCAAGCGGATCATCTTCTGCCCGCGCGCGCCCTATGAAGAACATATCGACCGTCAGCAAGCAGCCGACCTCGGCATCGACACCTTCCCCGTCAACGGCCACACGACCACCTCGGAGCAGCTCTGGGGCGGCCTGCCAGTCCTGACCGTCAAAGGCACGAACTTCGCCTCACGCGTCAGCGAGAGCCTGCTCAGGGCCATCGACCTGCCCGATCTCGTCGCGCCCGACCTGCAGGCCTATGAGGATATGGCCGTCGAACTGGCTGAGAATCCCCGGCGGATCGCCGAATACAAGGCGCATCTCAAGGAGAAGCGTTATATCGCGCCGCTCTTCGATGCCGAACGGTTCTGCGACCATCTGGAGAAGGCCTATGAAGTCATGGCCGAGCGTGCCAAGCAGGGTCTCGCACCCGATCACATGGACATTCCGGCGCTGCCGCCGCGCACGGCGCCGTTCGCGGCGGAGTGAGGCTTTTCGACCGCTACAGCGTCGCGCGTCTTTCAGATGGGTAAAGGACGCTGTAGCACTTTGAATTGTTGCATAATGAAAGAACCCGCTGGAGCGATCCAGCGGGTGTTTTTCATTGGTGAATATCAAGCGGTAGCCGGTCAGCTGAACGAGCGCACCAGGCTGCCGACGAGCAGGTTCCAGCCGTCGATCAGCACGAAGAAGAGAATCTTGAAAGGCAGCGAGATCGAGGTCGGCGGCAGCATCATCATGCCCATCGCCATGGTGATGGTCGCGACGATGAGGTCGATGACGAGGAACGGCAGCACGATGAGGAAGCCGATCTCGAAGCCGCGGCGAATCTCGGAAATCATGAAGGCCGGGATCAGCACGCGGTAGTCGATCGGATCGGTCGTCTGGATATTCTGTCCGCGTTCGCGCGCCAGATCGACAAAGAGCGCCAGATCCTTGTCGCGGGTATTGGCCGCCATGAAGGTGCGGAAGGGTTCGGCGATACGCTGGACCGCCTCGGTCTCGTTGATCTGATTGGCAAGCAGCGGCTGCACGCCGTTCTGCCAGGCCTGATCGAAGGTTGGCGACATGACGTAGAAGGTCATGAACAGCGACAGCGACAGGAGGATCATGTTGGAGGGCGTCGAGGAGAGGCCCATCCCTGAGCGCAGGATCGAGAAGGCGATGATGAAGCGCGGAAAGCTCGTCACCATGATCAGGATGCCCGGCGCGACCGAAAGAATGGTCAGCAGGCCGAATGTGCGGATGATCCAGGCGGCGACGGAGCCATCGACCGGCACGTTCAACAAGTCAGTCGGCAGCTGCTGTGCCACCGCCAGTTCCGGTACCGCCATCATGGCGGCAAGGAAAACTATGAGACGAATCATTCGATGACAAATGTCCTGAACATGACCTTCGATACCCGCCCTTGCGAGCGAAGGTCAACACGTTCCTGTATGTCATCCTTGAGATATTGAAAGCCCCGCGGCCCCTCGATCTGCTGGAGGGAAACGGTCCTGATATAAGCGAGGATATCCTGGTGAATATCCTCGGAAACCTTGACATCCGGCGGCCCGTTGAACAGCAGCGCGACTTCGAGTCGCACCCAGTTTTCTGAGGGGTAGGCGAGGTTCGAGGTGATCGGCTCGAGCTGGACGACGTTGTTGGCCTCGGTCGAGATGCGCGCCAGGCCTTCCTCGGCCTTCTTCTTCGCCTCCTCATCCTTGGCCTGCTCGACCTCCTTGGCACCCTTGACGTTGGGCGCCACGATCGTGCCGACCGCCCAGCCGCCGCCGGCGCCGAGCAGGGTCAGGACGGCGATGCCGATGATCGTCATCAGCGAGCCGGATTTCTTCTGCGATTGACCTGCGCTTGCGTCTGGTTCTGCCATCGTCGTTCAGCCTCAAAGCGGCGAGAAAAGATCGACGGCCTGCTGGCCGCGCGGAGGCTGCTGCACTTCCATCAGACGGCCGCGGCCGCCGTAGGAGATACGGGCTTCGGCAATCTTGTCGTAGGAGATCTGGTTGTCGGCATTGACGTCCTGCGGACGAACGATACCGGCGACATTCAGGATGCGCAGCTCCTGGTTCAGGCGGACTTCCTGCGAGCCCGATATGACGAGGTTGCCGTTTTCGAGAATACCGGTGACGACGGCGGCGACCAGAAGGGTGAGCTTATCGGTACGCTCGATCTTGCCCTTGCCGTCGGTGCTGGTGTCGGAGCCGTAAGTCAGGTCGGTCTTCGACTCGGGCGTCCAGCCGAAGATCTGGGCGTTGACATCCCAGTTCATGCCGCTCGAATTCGTGCGGCTGCGGTTGGTCTCGTTGTCGAAGGAGGCCTTGTCGTTGATCTGGATGTCGACGGTCAGGATGTCGCCGACGTTGAGCGCGCGCGCGTCCTTGAAGAGGGCAGCTTGCGAATCGCTCCACAGCGAATAGCCCTGCGCCACGGCGCGCGGCTGCTTCGGATAAAGCGCCATCTGTGGCGTCTGGCCGTAAGCGAGGCCGCTGCCGATCGGGCTCATGGCAGGCGCACGGCCGATCTCGCTGACCGCAGTCGGAGACTGGCAACCTGCAAGGAGTGCGAGGGCGGCGATCGCGGCCGGGAAACGCATATTCATGAAGGATCCTTCGACGTATTGGGATCGGACGCACTGGCGATGACGCTGGCGATGACCGCGGCCTTCTCAGGGTCCATCTCGTTGAGGATGAGGCTCGACTGACGCGGGCCGAGCCGCATGATCACGGCGGAGGCCACCTCGATCTTCATGTCCTGCAACTGAAGTGCGGCCGCATCCGGCTTCATCTTCCTGTAGATTTCGGTGAGGCCGGCTTCCGCCTGCCTCAGGAAATCGTCACGCCGCTTCAGCCAGTCCTGGTATTCGGCCTTGCGCTTGTCCATTTCTTCCATGCGGGCGTCGATGTCGGCGCGAAGCTTTTCCAGTTCCTGCTTCTGCAGGAGGTAACGCTGGTCGCGGGCGGGCTCGGCGATGTTGGTGCAGAACTGCTTGATTTCATCCTGCGAGGTGATGTCGCCTGCCGGCGCATGTTCCTGCGCGAAGGCGCTGGGGATCGACAGAAGGACGAGGCCTGCGGCCGGCAGCGCCAGCCGGCGCAGCAATTGCAGAACCGTCATGTCGGGGTTGATGATATCAATCATTGCAGCACAAGCTCCGCCTGCAGGGCGCCTGCCGACTTGATGCCCTGGAGAATGGCGATGATGCCATCCGGTTTCACACCGATATTGTTGAGGCCGGCGACAAGGGTCCTGAGATCTGGACCATCGATGATGGCGACGCGCCCGCCGGTCTGCTCGGCCGCGATATCGGTCTGCGGCTGGACGGCGGTCCGGCCGCGCGAGAAGGGTTCGGGCTGGATGATCTGCGGCGTCTCGGTGACCTGGACAGTCAGGGTGCCGTAGCTGACGGCGACCGGCGAGACGCGGACGTCGGAGCCGATGACGATCGTTCCGGTGCGCTCGTTGATGACCACCTTGGCCGGCGTGTCGGTTTCGACGATGAGATTTTCGACGTCGGCCATCAGCCGGGTGAGATCGGCCGCGCGCGGCTTCTGGATCACGACTTCCTGCGAATCCTTGGCTTCGGCGACGGGGCCGCCGAAGCGCGCCGAGGCATAACCGTTGACGATGTCGGCGATACGGATCGCCGTCGAGAAGTCTGGGTTGCGCAGCTGCAGGACGAGATTGACCGAATCTTTGAAGCGGGACGGCAGTTCTCGTTCGATGATCGCGCCGCCGGGCACGCGGCCTGCGGTGGTGACGCCTTCGGTCACGGTCGCCGCCTGGCCCTGTGCCTGGAAACCGGAGACGATGACGGCGCCCTGCGCAACGGCGTAGATCTGGCCGTCGGCGCCGGAAAGCGAGGTCATGACGAGCGTGCCGCCGCGCAGCGACGTCGCGTCGCCGAGCGAGCTCACCGTCACGTCGATACGGCTGCCGGGACTTGCGAAGGGCGGCAGGTTGGCGGTGACCATCACGGCCGCAGTGTTCTTGGCGTTGGACTGACCGCCCTGCGTCGAGATGCCGAGATTCTGCAGCATCGCCCGCATCGACTGCTCGGTGAAGGGCGAGGCACGGAAGCCGTCGCCGGTTCCCTGCAGGCCGACGATCAGACCATATCCGATCAGCTGGTTGTCGCGACCGGCCTGAAGGGAGGCGATGTCCTTGATGCGGGAGGTCAGCGCCCAGGCGGGCGCGACATCAGCCAAGCTCATGGCGAGAACCGCGACAAGGGTGACGAAACGGAAGAACAATTTCATTTTGCCCTCACATGGACCGTGCCGTCCGCAAGCACCGTGCCGCTGACGATGACGCCGGAGTCCATATTGCGTGCGCGGACGACCTGCCCGATCGTGCCGTCTTCGAGCGGCGTGCCGGCGGCGGAGATTGTCATCGCGCCGAGCGATAAGACCAGGCGGATCGAAGAGCCGCGCGTCACCGTATAGGCCTCGCGCAGACCCGAAACCGAAATCGTGCGGCCCGGCAACAGCGTGCGCTTGGAAACCATGCCTTCGACCTGGGAAATGGATTTGGCATAATCGCCGGCGAGGTTGGGGTTGGTGACCTCGACCTCCTGAAGCTGGCTCGACGACAATGTGTCGCCGGGGTAGATGATCGTCGTCGGGACGACGGCATAACCCATGCCGGCGTCCACGTCCGCGGGCAAGAAAATGCCCGCGACTGCGATCGTGGCTGCCGCCACCCATCCTGAGATGTGTCCTGCCCGGCAAAACATCATGTTTCGGCCCTTCCCTTTACTTCAGGTTCTTGCTGACGATGGAGGCCATTTCATCAGCGGTGGTGATCACCTTGGAATTCATTTCGTAAGCGCGCTGGGCCGAGATCAGCTCGGTGATTTCCTTCACCGGGTCGACGTTCGAAGATTCCAGATAACCCTGCTTCATGTAGGCGAAACCTTCCTCGTCAGGATTGCCGATGACGGCTTCGCCGGAGGCCGGCGTTTCCTGGAAGAGATTGTCGCCCAGCGGCTGGAGACCCGCCTCGTTGACGAAGTCGGCAAGGGTCAACTGGCCGAGCTCGGTTGCCTCCGTCGCTCCCGGCAGCTTGGCCGAGACCTGGCCGGAGCGGCTGATCGTCAGTTCGGTCGAGCCCGTCGGAATGGTGATGCCGGGAAGGACCTCGTAGCCGTCGATGGTGACGAGCTGGCCCTGGTCGTTTTTATTGAAGGCGCCGGCGCGGCTGTAAAGCGTCGTACCGTCGGTCGACTGGATCTGGAAGAAGCCCTTGCCGATCAGCGCCACGTCGAGATCGTTGCCGGTCTGGGTCAGTTCGCCCTGGAGATGCAGGTTGCGGACCGCCGAAGTCTGGACGCCGAGACCGATATTGGCACCTTCCGGAACGACGGCCTGGTTGGCGCGGTTGGCGACACCCTTGGCACGTTCAGTCTGGTAGAGAAGATCCGAGAATTCGGCGCGGGCGCGCTTGAAACCGGTCGTATTGATGTTCGCGATGTTGTTCGCGATGACTTCCAGATTGGTCTGCTGGGCATCCATGCCCGTTGCTGCGATGGCGAGCGCTCTCATGTGTTCGTCCTCAAATCAGTTACATCTGCATCTTGGTGACTTCGAGAAAGGCCGAGACGACCTTGTCGCGGATGGCAATCGCGGTCTGCAGCGTCTGCTCGGCCTGGAGCATGGAATCGACGACTTCACGCGTCGTCGCCGTGCCCTTGATACCGGCAAAGGACATGCTTTCCGCACCCTTCAGGCTGGTGACCGCGTCGCTCGCCATGTTGCCCATGACAGAGGCGAAGCTCATGCCATTGGCCGCACCTGCGGCGCCCGACATGGTGGCGGCAGACGAGGAGGCGGAATTTTCGGTGTCGACGGCGCCGAGCGCACGGGTCATCGAAAGGTTGCTGACATTCTGGACGCTGCTGATCATTATTATTGGCTCTTCAGGAGGTCGATCGTGGAGGAGATGAGATCGCGGGTCTGTTTGATGGTCTGCAGATTGGCGTCATACGAGCGGTTGGCTTCGCGCATGTCGGCCATCTCGACCAGGATATTGACGTTCGGCAGTTTGACGACGCCCTTCTGGTCCGCAGCCGGATTGCTGGGGTCGAATTCAGTGCTGAAGTCGCCTTCGTCGACGCCGACCTTCTTGACGCCGACAGTCTCGACGCCGTTGCTGCGATCCATCTGCTGGCCGAAGGTAATCGTCTTGCGGCGATAGGGGTCGGCGCCGGGCGTGTCGCCGGTCGAGCGGGCGTTGGCGATGTTTTCCGAAACGATGCGCAGGCGCGTCGACTGCGCCTCGAGCCCGGAACCGGCGATTTTCATTGCTGCTGAAAGCGGATCCATGACTTTACCTCCTGACCGTCATCAACATCATGCGGTTGAAGGAACTGACCAGCGAGGTGTTCAGATCGTACTGGCGCTTGATATCGCCCGACTTGGAGAGCTCCTCGGCCAAACCGACCGTGTTGCCGGATTCCTGGACACCGATTTCCTGGTCGAGTGCGGCGTCCTTGACGTCGATATCGCCGCTGTCGCTGAAATCGTTGCCGCTGAGATGCGCCGGATTGGTGCGCGCCATGTTGATATTGGCATTGTCGAGCACCGCATCAAAGGGCGTAACGTCCTTGGCATGGAACTTCGGCGTATTGGCATTCGCGATGTTGCCGGCAACAACCTGCTGACGGATCGTCAGCCATTCCGCCTGCCGCGAAGCCAAGTCGAAAAGTTGGATCGGTTGCATGAGAACTCTCCGTTTTTACTGTCCCGAACCTAGTGCGGTAATCTTGCGTGGGACTTACGGGGAATTCAGGCTTCGAGGCGGTTTTCGGCGAAGGCCGCCGCTTTGACAGCGCCGCGCGTCTTTCGGACGCGCAAGGACGCTGTAACTCTTTGAATTGCTGCGTCATTCCATAAATCGGAATGGATCTAAGGAATCGCGCAGAAAAAAGGGCTCCGGCCGATTCGCGGCGGAGCCCTGTTGCCTTTGGCGTTTGCGGACAGGTTCAATTGTTCTGGTAGATCTCGCCCTTGGAGGTGACGATCACCCATTTGCCGTCGCGCTGCTCGAGTGTCGCAAGGCGGCTTTCGTCGGGCAGGATCGAGCCGATGCGCACTACATACATGCCCGAGGGATCCTCGATCAGCGCCCGGCCGTTGGAAACATGCAGCAGACGGAAGGAAGACTTTCCGGGGAAAGGCTGATCTTCCTGTATGGCGCGGCCAGCGCGCTCCTTGCCGAGATCGGAGACCGTCGCCGTCGTCAGCGGATCGATCGGCGGGGCCTTCTTGTCCGCCTCGTTCTTGTTGACCATGGCAAGCGGCGAGACGCTGAAAACGTTGCGGGCCGGCCAATCCGGCAGTTCACGCGAATTCTCGCTGGCGGCGACATTGATGCCGAATTTGTCCGCGTTGAAGAAGACGTACCAGGGAAAGAAGGCGGAGGCGCCGGCAAGCGCCAGGCCGGAGAAGGTCAGAAACCGATCCAGGATGGCGGCTTTCCTGCGCTGCTTCAGGGAAGCGATACGTTCGTCGTCGAAATCAGCCACGTCTAGCCTCTCCTCTGAATAGGGGCGCCCTGATTGCCCATGCCGGCTGCAGCCTTGAGCGCGCCGGCGAGATCGGCGAAAGCATCGAGCGAGTCGCGATCGCCCGGAGACTGCTTCAGAACGTCGTAAATAATCGGCACCTGCTTGATCGCCATGTCGAGATCGGGATCAGCACCCTGGCGGTAACCGCCGATCATGCGCAGGTCGCGCGTCTCTTCGAAGCGATGGATCAGCACCTTCAGCCGCGATACCAGCTTTTCCTGATCCGGCGTCCAAGCCTTGCGGGCGAGACGCGAGATCGAGGCGAGCGGATCGATCGGCGGATACCGCCCTTCTTCGGCGAGACTGCGCTGCAGGACGATATGACCGTCGAGGATGCCGCGGGTCGAATCGGCGATCGGATCATTGTGATTGTCGCCGTCGACGAGGATCGAGATGATCGCCGTGATGGTGCCGGCGCCCTCGGGACCGGGACCGGCGCGTTCCAGGAGGCGCGGCAGCTCGGTGAAGACGGAGGCGGGATAACCGCGCGCGATCGGCGGCTCGCCGGAGGCGGTCGCCACCTCGCGGATCGCATGGGCGAAACGCGTGACGCTATCGACGATGAAGAGGACGTTCTCGCCCTTGTCGCGGAAATGCTCGGCGATGGTGACCGCCGTCAGCGGCGCCATTTTGCGCAGCATCGGGCTCTCGTCGCTGGTGGCGACGACGGCAATCGCCTTCTTCATATTGCTGCCGAGCGTATCCTCGATGAATTCGCGCACTTCGCGGCCACGTTCGCCGACGAGCGCAATGACAACCTTGTCGAAGGCATCGGCGCGGGCGAGCATGGACAGAAGCGTCGACTTGCCGACGCCGGAACCGGCGAAGATGCCGAGGCGCTGGCCGAGGCAGAGCGGCGAGAAGATGTCGATCGCGCGCACGCCGGTCTTGAAGCCGGTCTCGACACGTTTGCGGGTCATCGAGGGCGGCGCGGTATTGGAGATCGAGCGGCGATCGAGGCCCTCGGTGATCGGGCCCAGCCCGTCGATCGGCTCGCAGAGCGAGTTGACGGTGCGCCCGCACCAGCTGTCCGTCGGTGAAATGCGGAAGGCGCCCTTACGGATGACGGTATCGTGGATACCGATCGGTTCGCCGGGTTCGATCGGGCAGACATAGATCAATTCCGGCTCGACGCGCACGACCTCGCCGAGATGGATGCCGGTGGCCGATTTATGGGCCACGAACTCGCCGAGACGAACATGGCGGGAGAGACCGTGAACCGTGTAGTGGCCGGCAGCGATGGTCTGCACGCGGCCGCCATGGGCAACCGCGAACTCCGGCGATGCGTATCGCTCGACGAGGTCCGCCAGATGCGCCAGCTTCGGAGAAAGACCGTCCACTGATAGTAGCGTGGTGCTCATGCTTCAAATCCCGCCCTAAAATACGTCGCGTGCAGCTTGCTGCATGCGACGTATTTTGGATCTTTGTTCTTGTGCACGCCGTTCTCCCAAAACCGCCGAACACTTTTGGGCGACATGCATTAGCGGCTGCCCCCAAGCGTCTGAACGGCTTCCTTGAAGGAATCCTCGCTGTCGCGCATCAGCGACGAGACACTTTCGAAGGCGCGGTTGACTTCGATCAGCTGGGTGATCTCGCGCATGGCGTTGACGTTGGAGTTTTCGAGATAACCCTGCTCGACACCGACATTGAAGCGGTCGACGACGGCGCGCGGCTGGTCGGTGGTCATGATGCCGCTGTTTTCGTAGCGCAGGTAACCCTTGCTGACATCGGCCTCGAACAGGCCGAGCGAGCCGATCTGGCGTCCGCCCTGATAGATGATGCCGTCTGTGCCGACGGCCGGCTCGCCGCCTGTCGTGTTGAGCTGGATCGGCGCGCCGCCGGCGTCAAGAACCGGGTAACCGCGGATCGAGACGAGTTCGCCGGTATCCTTGATCGTAAAGCGGCCGTCTCGCGTCAGAACCTGGCCGGCCGGCGTGTCGAGCGCAAACCAGGCATCACCCTTGATAGCGAAATCGAGCATGTTGCCGGTGTGCTGCAACTCGCCATTTCCCTCGTTCAGGTAGTCGTTGCCCTGGGAAACGAAGGCGACCTTGGTGTTCAGCTTGTTCTTGGTGGCCGCCACCATCTCGTCGAACTTCACCTCGGTGGCGCGAAAACCGGTCGTGTTCACGTTCGCCATGTTGTCTGCGATGGTGGTCAGGCGCTTTTCGAGGGCCATCTGCGACGACAGAGAAACATAAAGACCGGATTGCATGTCGGTAAGCTCCAAGCATTGGCGATGAACGGGACGAAAAGCCGGGCGTCGTCTCATGTGGTTCGGCCGGGATTTCGCTGAGGCGGCATCTCAGAAACGGGCGCGGGCACCCATTCGTCCCCTTTAGACTGACGGCAGATGCTTGCGCGAAGCTGGCACGCGGAAATGCCTCGCGAGCGGGCCTTTCATCAGCCTCACGCAAGGCAGAAACCCTATCGGTCTCAATGAAAAGCAACGTTCAGATTGGGCTGACGATGAACATCATTATCGGATTTATAGTGACTTGCGGCTGTGTCATCGGCAGCTTCATGGCGATGGGCGGCGACGTGAACGCTCTGTTCCAGCCCTTCGAATTCGTCATCATCGGTGGCGCCGGTCTCGGCAGCTTCATCATGGCGAACCCGATGAAGGTGGTGAAGGATTCCGGCAAGGCGCTCGGCGAAGCCTTCAAGCATGCCGTGCCGAAGGAACGCAACTATCTCGATACGCTCGGCGTGCTCTATTCGCTGATGCGCGACCTGCGCACCAAGTCGCGAAACGAAATCGAAGCCCATATCGACAATCCGGCCGAATCGACGATCTTTCAATCGGCTCCGACCGTTCTGAAGAACAAGGAACTGACGGCGTTCATCTGCGACTACGTGCGCCTGATCATCATCGGCAACGCCCGCAGCCACGAGATCGAGGCGCTGATGGATGAAGAGCTCAACACCATCATGCACGACAAGATGAAGCCCTACCACGCGATCCAGATCATGGGCGATTCCTTCCCTGCGATCGGTATCGTCGCGGCCGTTCTCGGCGTCATCAAAGCGATGGCCCACATCAACGATTCGCCCGAAGTGCTCGGTCACCTGATCGGCTCGGCGCTCGTCGGCACCTTCCTCGGCATTCTCTTGTCCTACTGCGTCTGCTCGCCGCTGGTCTCCCAGATCAAGGTCGTACGCAACAAGCAGCACCGCCTCTACGTCATCGTCAAGCAGACGCTGCTTGCCTATATGAATGGCTCGGTGCCGCAGGTCGCTCTCGAATACGGTCGCAAGACGATCTCGGCTTACGAGCGTCCGTCCATCGATGCGGTCGAGCAGGAAATGATGAACCCAGGTGGCGAAAACAAGGCGGCTTAAATGACTATGAGCAATGCTTCGCACGACAAACCGGCAATGGATCCTGCCCTCCTCGCCAAGCTGACAGGCGGGCTTGGCGACAGAGGCAGGGTCGCCAAGATCTGCAGCTCCTTCGGGGAAATCTACAGCGAATTCTTTCCCGACGTCATCAAAAGCGAGACCGGCCTCGACGTGACGGTCAACTATCTCGGCTGCGAGATCGGCTACAAGAACCACCTCATCGAAGACCTGAGCGCGAACGTCACACTCGTCGACGCGACGCTGCGCAACTGGTCGCAGAACATTACGCTTGCCTGCGGCAACGGCTTCGTCATCACGCTGATGGAGCATCTGCTCGGCGCCACAGCCGATACGATCGAGGAACCGGCCGACCGGCTGCTGTCGATCATCGAGCTCGATCTGGCGGTCATGGTCTTCGACAAGATCGCCAAGGTGCTGCGCTCGGCCGTCAACGCGCCGGGCGGTTTCGAACCGAGCCTTTCGGCCCCGTACGCCCATGACATGCGCGCCCGGCCGCAGGAGGATCGTCCGGATGAATTCGCCGCTGCCATCAACATGTCGATCACGCTTGCCGGCATCGTTTCGGAATTTTCGTTGATCGTTCCGCAGACGGCACTGCTCAAGACCAAGGTGACGCCGCCGAAGCCGAAACGCCAGGCCAGCAGCAACTCAGCGGAATGGACCGAACAGCTCGGCGACCAGGTCCGCCGCTCACATGTCACGCTCGAGGCCAAGATCAGGCTGCAGGACCTGACGCTGCGCACGATATCGAAGCTGATGGTCGGCGACGTCATTCCGTTCCGCGACCACGGCGACGTGCGTGTCGAGGTCAGCGCCAACAGCAAGGAATTGTATGTGTGCGAGTTCGGGCGTTCAGGCGAAAACTACATGGTCCGCGTCAAGGATACGATGAACTCGGATGACGAACTCATCCGTCATTTAATGAATTAATCGGTTCTCTGGCTTTTGGGCTGCAAAGGCAGTTTGAGGCAAGTTTCAACTGGAATAGTGATTTCATGGCTACGAAGAAAACACAGCAGAACAGCGACCTCTCCCTGGATCTTCCGGGCAGCGAAGCCGATCTCGATCAGGCGATCGACGATCTGCGCGGCGTGCTGAAGCAGGATGCCGATGGCGACCTGTCGCAGTTTGGCGACGACCTGCAGAGCGACCCCTTCGCAGCAGGAACGGACCTGGCGGCCTTTGGCGGCGAGACTTCGGAAACCCCGTTTGGCAGCGACGATTTCGGCGGCGACTTCGGCGGCGGCGATGCCAACCCGGCGGCCGGCATGGATTTCGGCAGCAGCCCCTCCTTCGAGGCGTCGCCGGCCCCGCTCGGCAGCGCTTTGAATTCCAACTTCGACCTGATCATGGACATCCCGATCGACGTCCAGATCATGCTCGGCACCAGCCGCATGCAGGTCTCCGGTCTGATGAACCTCAATGAAGGGGCGACGATCGCCCTCGACAAGAAGATCGGTGAACCGGTCGAGATCATGGTGAATGGCCGCAGGATTGCCCGCGGCGAAATTACGGTGCTTGATAACGACGACACGCGATTCGGTGTGAAACTGATTGAAGTTTTGAGTACGAAAAAAGCCTGATCCCTGTGTGGGACGGAGAGGTTAGACCATGATGGACTTTGACGATTTCGGCGGCGCACTAGCCGGGAAACCGTTGACCCAGGCTGAAAAGGCGGCGGCTGTTCTTCTCGCTATGGGAAAGGGCGTCGCCGGCCGGCTGTTGAAATATTTCACCCAGGCCGAACTGCAGACCATTATCTCATCCGCCCAGTCGCTGCGCGCTATTCCGCCGGACGAGCTCCTGTTGCTCGTCTCCGAGTTCGAAGACCTCTTCACCGAGGGCGCCGGACTGATGGACAACGCCAAGGCGATCGAGGCCATTCTTGAAGAAGGCCTGACGCCCGACGAGGTCGACAGCCTGCTCGGCCGCCGCACCGCATTCCAGGCCTACGAAACCTCGATCTGGGATCGCCTCAGCGAGGCGGAGCCGACATTCATCGCACAGTTCCTGCTGCGCGAACATCCGCAGACCGTCGCCTATATCCTTTCGATGATGCCCTCCTCCTTCGGCGCCAAGGTGCTGCTGCAGCTTCCCGACAACCGCCGCGCCGACATCATGAACAGAACGGTCAACATGAAGGCGGTCAGCCCGAAGGCTGCGCAAATCATCGAAAACCAGGTCATGACGCTGCTTGCCGAGGTCGAGGCAGAGCGCAATGCAGCCGGCTCGACGAAGGTCGCCGATCTTATGAACGAGCTCGACAAGCCGCAGGTCGACACGCTGCTCAGCTCGCTCGAATCGATCAGCCGCGAGTCGGTCAACAAGGTCCGCCCGAAGATCTTCCTGTTCGAGGACCTCATGTACATGCCGCAGCGCAGCCGCGTCATGCTGCTCAACGACATCTCGACGGACGTGCTCACCGTCGCGCTGCGCGGGTCGCCCCCGGAGATCCGCGAATCGGTTCTCTCCGCCATCAGCCCACGCCAGCGCCGCATGATCGAATCGGATCTGCAGAGCGGCATGGGTGGCGTCAATCCGCGCGAGATCGCGATTGCCCGCCGCGCCGTGGCGCAGGAAGCGATTCGCCTGGCCAATTCCGGCCAGATCGAGCTCAAGGAAAAGGAAGGCGACGCTTCGGCGGCCGCCTAACACGTCGAGACTGTTGACAAATCCGGCATGCCGAAAGGCGGCTGTTGATCGCCGTGCCACAGGCGACTACCCTTCCAGCAACAGACCGCGCTCTAAAGCGCGTCGCATAGAACTCGGTTCCTGCGACGCGCTTTAGGTCTTTGTTCTGATGCATGTCATTATCCCAAAACCGCTGCACGTTTTTGGGCGACAAGCATTAGCTGCGGCCTATTTCTTTGAAGAGGGCCGCGACTTGGCAGACGATGACAAGGACAGCAAAACAGAAGCCCCAACCGCGAAAAAGCAAAGCGATGCCGCGGAAAAGGGCAACGTGCCGTCTTCGCGCGAACTTTCGATCTTTGCGACGATCCTCGCGACCTTCATTTACCTCGTATTCTTCCTTCCAGAAAGTGTCGGGCGCATGACTGAAATGCTGCGCGACATCTTCGAGCAGCCCGACCAGTGGAAGATCGAGACGGGACCGGATGTGCTCGCGCTGTTCGTCCGGATCGGCTGGGCAAGTGCCGCGCTGGTGGCGCCCGCCTTCATCCTGTTCATGGTGTTCGGCGTCGCCTCCTCCGTCTTTCAGAATCTGCCGACGCCGGTGCTCGAACGCATCCGCCCGCAGGTCTCGCGGATCTCGCCGATCAAAGGCTGGTCACGGCTGTTCAGCGTGCCCGGCCTGGTCGAATTCGGAAAGTCGCTGTTCAAGGTGGTCGTCGTCGGGGTGATCCTGTTCTTCGTGCTCAGGAGCGAATATTTCGGCTCGATCGACGCGATGTTCTCCGATCCGCAGACGATCCTGGTGCGAATGATGGCGGCGATGCGCAAGATCATCATCGTCATGCTGATCGCCACGGCTATCGTGGCGATCGCCGATCTTTTCTGGACGCGCCATCACTGGTTTACCGAGCTGAAAATGACGCGGCACGAGGTGAAGGAAGAAAACAAGCAGGCGCAGGGCGATCCCTTCGTCAAGAGCCGGCAGCGCTCGCTGATGCGCGACCGGGCGCGCCGGCGCATGATCGCCAACGTGGACCGCGCGACGCTGGTGATTGCAAACCCGACGCACTATGCGGTGGCGCTGCGTTACGCGCGCGAAGAGAACGATGCGCCGGTGGTGCTGGCCAAGGGTCAGGACCTGATTGCGCTCAAAATCAGGGAGATCGCCGAGAAGAACGGCATACCGGTGTTCGAAGATCCGCCACTTGCGCGCTCCATGTTTGCGCAAGTCTCGATCGATAGTGTCATCCCGTCAGTCTTTTATAAGGCGGTAGCGGAGCTCATCCACCGGGTCTACGCTGCGGACGCCAGGAACAAACGGGTGAGATAAGCCGAATGAAAAAATGCCCCCACTCTACGCAGCGTGAAAAGATCCTTGCAGACGCGATCAGCCCGGTCGCTACCGAACTGCGACTTCTGGATGCTTCTGACCTTATTTCACTGCTGCGCTTCGAGTATTACGGCAATCTTTCCGATCTCGTCGCTTCGGCGGCGGAGCTTTTCTTTCATCCGGGCACGGTGAATTTCGGCCTGGGCGGCAATTATACTCTGGAGTGGGGCGGCAAGCCCGAAGTCGTTCTCGATCTGGAAATCAAGCCGCGCGGCGTCACCGTCTACGCACAGCTCACTCTTGCCGAAGATCACGCCGGCATCGAGATCAGCCATATCGCTTTCCAGGAGCCCTCGGCCGATCCGGACGAAAACACCATCTTCCTCAAAAAGAGCCTTCGGGAAGCGCGTTACAGCGTCAACCAGCCGCCGCAGGCGCTGACCGGCTGACTTTCTTCCATGCACACTTTTGCGCGACATGCTCTCGCGCGTCTCAAAAGACGCGCGGCGCTGAAAGGCACAACGCGTGGGTTCAGCTGATATAACCGAGCCGGATCGCCTTGGCGATCGCCTGGATGCGGTTGACGGAATCGAGCTTGATGGTCGCCGAGCCGAGATAGGCGTTCACCGTGTGCACGGACAGGCCGAGCTTGTCGGCAATCTCTTCGCTGATGCGGCCGTCGCCGGCAAGCTGCAGACAGGCGATCTCGCGTTCGCTGAGCGCCTCGGCGGCAGCCGTGCGGCGTTCGTCGAGCGAGAGCAGATCCATCATGATATGGCAGCAGCGACCGTGTAGCTCGACGATGGTATCGCTCGAAGGATCGATCTCGTCGCCGGTGAAAAGGATGAAACCATTGCCGACGGCGCCGAGGCGCACAGGAAAGGCAAGGCCGGAGAAGGGCAGAATACCGTCCTGCAGCCGCGTCATGAACGGCGAGAAGTCTGCCGGACCGGGTGCCGCACGGTCGTAACCGCCGGCCCATGAAAGCGGCAGCAGCGACTTGTCGATATGATCGAGAAGAATATCGCCGTAGGCATCCGTGAAGGCCTTGCCGAAACCGGCATTGGAAGAACCCCAGTTCTCAAGCTCGCAGACAAGCCGCTGCTTTGCCGGAAGGCCCGAGCCGCTGACGCGGAAGATCGCGAAGCCTTGCGCATCGGCGAGCTTCTGCATCGCGATCAGCCGCGGAAAAAGATCGGACCGGCTGGAAATCCTGTTCACACGCACCGTGCGCAGCTGCTCGGCGCTGCTCATCGTCCTGCCTGCTGGATAGCCCATGGATCCCCCTATACGAGATTATTGCGGACGGCGAAGGCTATGGCCTCGGACCGGGTCTTGGTCGCCGTCTTGCGCATCACGCTGGTGATGTAGTTGTTGATGGTATTGCGAGAGATTCCGAGGATCATCGCGATCTCGTCGCTGGTCTTGCCCTCGGCGATCCAGAACAGGCATTCCAGCTCGCGGTCGGTCAATTCGAAATCGCGATCGACCTTCGTCCCACCGCAGCGCAGGAAGCTCGCGACATAACCTGCAAGCAGTCCTACGTCCCGCAGGCGCTCCGGCGAAAGGATGAACCCCTCGCCGAACAGGAACATCAAGGCCAGCCGCGACCGGCCGACATTGAAGGTCACCGAACAATATTGACGGCTGGCGCCATCCGGAATCTCGGCACTGTCAGGCAGAAGAGCAAAATTCGGCTGGAAGACCTGCATGCATTTTTCCAGCTCCGTCGACCGGGCATAGCCGCGAACCAGATCATTGGCGATGTCCCTGACCAGATCGAAAGGCCAGTCAGACGAAACGATGAAATCGAGGCCACTTTCCTGAAGAAGATCGCAGCGCGCCAGAAGGTAGTGCGACGCACCCACGTAGTCCGTCAATGCGCGCAAACCAGACTGCAACCTGCCGGTGCTGGCGACACCGTGGAGGCGCTGGAGCAGCTCATCGCGCGGCAACAGATCCGGCACCACCGCATTCGCGAAATTCGCCATATGCCTCTCGCCTTTGCTCGCCTGAATTACATTCATATCCATTGGCAATGTCCTGCGGCTGAGAAACGATCGAACTCGGTGCAACAGCAATTTTTCTGCAAGGGATTCAATTCAAGTCCCGCTCGAATCCCATTTCGAATCACCCAAGGGTAAGCCAGCCGATGCAAATCACCATCTCCGACTTCTAGGGATTTACTTTCGCTGTCGCCAATGCACTGATTCGACCGCTCGTTCCAGCCTTCAAGATACAGGGAGGCTAAGGTGATTCTGGCGGTATCGCAACTTGCTTCGCGTTTTACGCGAGTCCATCTCATCATATCGCCCTACAGCCGCATTTCAGTGGTCGGGTCTTTCGCATTTCCAGTCACGGCTTTTCAGCAAACAGCGGTTAGGGATCCAGCTTCGGTACCGACATGAAAAAAGGCCGGTTGCCCGGCCTTTCCTTTACGCTGCTTCGTCGATCGCCCATTTCCTGAGGATTTTCGCGGCGCGTTCCTCGTTGATCTCGACCATACGGGAAAGCTTGCGTTCCGGGCCTTCCTTGACGCGGCGATTGAAGTTTCCATCGTCGTCGCCGAGGCTGAGCAGGTCCTCGGTACTGTCGAAGCCGAAGTCGGACCCGAAGCCGTCCATGAGAGCGCCGCCGGGTGCTCCCGATGCAGGCGCAAAGTCCGGAAGCTCGAGGCCTGCCGCTTCCGGCGTCGCGTCGCCGAAAGCCGCGGAGCTGCCGTTGCCGTTGATGCTGCGCACCAGGGGCCGCAGGCCCATCCAGACCACCACGAAGGCGACCGCGACAAAGGCGAGCGAGTTGATGATGCCGGCAAGGTTGCGGCTCAGCATGTCCATGACGCGGACGCCACCGGTGGCGTCTTCGAGCAACTGGTTCTCGAGGAAGTCCATGGCTGTGACGGTGACGACGTCGCCGCGCTTGGCGTCGATGCCGGCCGCCGAAGCGACGATCTTCTGCATTTCGGCAAGATAGGCGTCGACCTTGGTCTGGTCGGCGGGCTCACCGACCATCTTGGCGATGCGGCCCTTGTTGACCACCACGGCGATCGAAAGCTTTTCGACCTTATAGCTGCTGCGGGTCGTCGCCGTCGTCTTGCTGTTGATTTCGTAGTTGGTCTGCTCTTCGCGCTTGTCGGACTTGTCTTGCGATTCAGGCCCGGCGGAACCGCCGGCTTCGGGCGCCGCCTGCGGAATGTTCTGCTCGACCGTCGTCGCGCTATCGGACTGCTTCTGCTGCGATTGCTGAGCTTCCTTCGTCGAGCGGACCGAGCGTTCGACCTTGGATTCGGGATCGTAGGTCGTTTCCTGGATCTGCTGGGCGTCGGTGTTGAGATCGGCGGTGACGCTGGAGCGGAAGTTGTCCATGCCGAGGAAGGGTGCCAGCGCTTTGTCGATGTTGGATTCGACTTCCTGCTGAACGTTCTGGACGATGTTGAGCGAGCGGTTCAGCGAGCTGTTGCTCGCCTCGTCGCCGGAAGCGAGCAGCTGGCCGGCGGAATCGAGGATGGTCACGTCATCGACGTCGAGCCCCGGCACGGCCGAGGCGACGAGATGGCGGATCGAGGTCGCCGCGCTGCGCCCGGTGGTGGCGCTTGCGCGAATCATGACGGATGCGGTCGGTTTCTGCTCCGCTTTCCGGAAGTTTCCTACCTCCGGCATGACGATATGGACGCGCGCGGCTGTGATACCCGAGATCGACTGGATGGTACGGGCGATTTCGCCTTCCAGCGCTCGAACCCGCGTTACCTCCTGCATGAAGGAGGTCAGGCCGAGGGAGCCGACATTGTCGAAGAGTTCATAACCGGCATTGGCGCTGTTCGGCAGGCCGCGCTCGGCAAGCATCAGGCGGGCCTTGCCCGTCATCCCCGCGGGAACGCTGATGCTGGTGCCGTCCGTGCCGACCTGGAAATTGATGTTGGCTTCGGCAAGCGCCATGCTGATCTGGTTGAGATCGGGCGAATCCAGACCGACATAGAGCGTTTCCTGTGCCGGCTTGTTGACGAAAAGGGCGGCCGCAAGGATGATTGCAATGGAAACGGCACCGACGCCTCCAAGAATCATCAGGCGTGTTCGGCCCAGGGAACCGAAGTTCTTAAAGATCTGAACTAATTGATTTAACAGATTCATTCTGTTCTCGCACGATCCGTCAAAGACAAAGCAGGCTTATTGCCTCATCAGACGAATAGTCGGCGAAACTTGTGCGAGCGTTTCGTGAGAGCGTGCGGGAGCGAATATGCCTAAAGTAATTCCAGCAAAAGTGCGCAGCGGTTTTGCGTCCGGAATTGCGCAAGAATAAAGAGAGAGCGTTTCCGTGACTCGGAGAAAAACGGGGGCGTTCTAAAGCATGTCGCGCAAAAGTGTGCGGCGGTTTTGCGACAACGACATGCGTAAAAACAAAGACCTAAAGCGCGAGGAGCGAATCTGAAAGATCGCGACGCGCTTTAGAAGAAATCGAAGTCACCGGCTGCCTTGCTCAATGGCTGGGAGTGGCCGTGGCGTGTGGCGCCGCCCAATGCCTTCTGCATCTCTGCCAGCTTGACGAGGCTGAGCGCGGTTGCGACGTCGACTGCCCAGCCGTGCGGGATTTCGCCGGTGATGGTATCGATGAATTCAGCAAGGCCGCGCGATTTCTGCACGGCCAGATCAATGCCCTGCATGACCTTCATGGCATCCGGCGAATTCAGGATTTCGGCGCCGCCGATTTCGAGAAGCTGCGGCTCGATGCGCTCGATGAGGTAGGCGACATCGTGCAGTTCGGACACGATGCGCATCAGGATGTCGCTCAGCGCTTCGACAGGCGCAGGCGGCTCCATCATCTGGGTAAATGTCATATGAAAATCCTCGCCATCAAAAAAATTCGATACTGGTTTCGACGGGTTTCTGCGGAGCGGCGGGGCGCTGCTCGAGAGCGACGGTTCTCTGCGTTTCGGCGCCGGTCAGGGGGTATTGCCGGGCACGACCGGAGACCGGCCAATATTCAAGCTTGCGTCCGTGTTCTCCGCCGGTCGAGGAACCGACCACCGGAATGCCTTCATCCCTGAGGAACTGCACGGCGAAGGCCGCGTTCTGCTCACCGACATTGGAGAATGTCGAGATCGTCTTCGCGCCGCCGAAGATCTTTGCCTCCAGCCGGTCGCGCCGGGCGCCCTGCTTCAGGAGACCGTTGATCAGCAGTTCCATCAGATGCACGCCGTACCGCGTTGCATCGCCGCCTGATGTCGGCGACGTCGCCGAACCGGGCAGCAGAAAGTGGTTCATGCCGCCGACACCGGCGACAGGATCTCTGAGGCACGCAGCCACGCACGAACCGAGAATGGTCGAGAGGACCGCATTCGGATCGTTCAGAACCTTGTACTCGCCCTGAATGATGTGCACGCGGCGGGCTGCCCCCTCAGTGATCATTTCAGGGCTCCAAACACGGCTTCGATCGCCGCTTTCATCTTCTCGATCGTGAATGGCTTGGCGAGCACGTTGTTGGCGCCGAGCTGAGCCGCCTTCTGCACCAGTGCGCGGTCGCCCTGGGCGGTCAGGATGATGAAGGCCGCCTTCTTGGTGTTGGGGTTGGTGCGCACCGCCTGAAGGAAGCCGATGCCATCCATCTTCGGCATGTTGAAGTCCGAGATCACCAGGTGGTGCGGCTGCTCGGACATGATCTTCATGCCCTGCTCACCGTCGCCGGCCGACGTGATCTGCTTGAAACCGAGCTGGGTCAGCGCGTCACTGAGCAGCAACCGGCTCGTTACCTGATCGTCGACGATCAGAACTTTGATTTTCTCCGCGATCGACATTTATTCGGTCCCTTCCTTTCGGGCGGCTGTCATTTTCAATATTTCTTCACCGATGGCAGACAGCGGCAGCTGCTGCTCAACGGCGCCAAGTTCATGAGCAACCCTTGGCATTCCGTAAACGACACAGGTTTTTTCGTTCTGGCCGAGCGTTCTGGCGCCGGCGTGGCGCATTTTCAACAATCCGGCGGCGCCATCGCGGCCCATTCCGGTCAAAATCACGCCGACAGCGTTGCGGCCCGCCAGTTCCGCGACCGAATCGAACAGCACGTCCACCGAGGGGCGGTGACCGTTGACCGGCGCGCGGTCGATGAGACGGCAGCACGGTGCCGAGGCACCACTGACCTGCAGGTGCCGCTCGCCGCCGGGGGCCAGATAGATCTTGCCGATTTCGAGCCGGGCGCCGTCGGTCGCTTCCTGCACCACCGGCGCACAGAGGCGGTTCAGCCGTTCGGCAAAGCTCTTAGTGAAGGTCGGCGGCATATGCTGGGTGATGACGGTCGGCGGGCAATTCGCCGGAAATTTCTGCAGCACGGCAATGAGTGCCTCGACGCCGCCGGTCGACGAGCCGATCGCGACGATCTTGCGGCCGACGCGGAAGTCGGCGACCGAGGGTGGTGGCGCGACGGCAGCGACGGGCTGGGAATACTGGCGTTGCGTGCGGGCGGCTGCCTTGACCTTCTCGGCGAGGTCGCCGAAAGGCCTGAGTTCGCCCGGCGCCGGCTTGCCGACACAGTCGAACGCGCCGATCTCCAGCGCCGCAAGCGTCGCCTCGGCGCCGCGATGGGTCATCGTGGATACCATGATGACCGGCATCGGACGCAGCGTCATGATCTTTTCGAGGAAATCGAGGCCGTTCATGTTCGGCATCTCGATGTCGAGCGTCAGGACGTCGGGGTTCAGCCGCTTGATCGCCTCGCGCGCTTCCAGAGCGTCGCCGGCCTGGCCGATGACGTTGACCTCGGGGTCGGAACTCAGCACGGCGGTGATCAGGCCCCGCATCGTCGGCGAGTCGTCAACAACGAGAACTCTTGCCGGAGCGCTCATGCCTTCCTCCCGAGACCTTTGGCCGTATAGCGATAGGTCGTGATGCCGATATTGTCGAAGACGTGTTTTGCCTCACCCGAAACACGCTCGGAATGGCCGATATAGAGATGACCGCCCTCCGGCAGCAGACCGGCAAAACGCTGCCAGATCTTCATCTGCGTCGGCTCGTCGAAATAGATGACGACGTTGCGGCAGAAGATGACGTCGAACTTGCCCTTGAACGGCCATTGCGCCATCAGGTTCAGCTCGTTGTAGGTGATCAGCCGCTTCACGCGGTCGTCGACCTGGAACTTCCTGCGGCCCTGCACCTCAACTTCGCTGAACCATTGCTTGCGCATGGCCGGTGACACGGTTTCGAGCGCATTTTCGTCATAGGCGCCGGCGCGGGCGATCGCGAGGATCTTCGGATCGATGTCGGTCGCCAGGATCTTGAAGTCGTAATCGGCGACATTCGGCATCAGCGACAGCACCGTCAGCGCGATCGAATAGGGTTCCTGCCCGTCGGAAGAGGCAGCCGACCAGATGCGCACCCTGCCGCCCGATCTCGCCCGCTGCAGAAGCTCCGGCAGGACATGGTCGCGCAGATGGTCGAAATGGTGGTTTTCGCGAAAGAAGCGGGTAAAATTGGTCGTCAGATGCGAGAGCATCTCGCGGCGCGGCGCAGCACCCGCCGGCGAGGCGACGAGGTCGCAATACTCCCGGAAGCCGGACAGGCCGAGATTGCGGATATGCTTCGACAGGCGCGAATAGACGAGCGACGCCTTCGTCTCGTTGAGGAAGATGCCGGCATCTGAATAGATCATCGCGGCGATCTCAGTGAGGTCGCGGCGCGTCAGCGGATATTCTCCGCTTGCCAGGACCTCGTCGGATCCCTGCCTCTGATCTTTTGCGCCCATTACACTCATGCGGCTTCGCTTTCGGTCTCTGGAAAGAGGGATTCGAGTTCGATCAGGCAGATCATGCGCTTCTCGATGGCGAGAACGCCGCGGGCAAATTGACGCTCGAGTTCGGAGGAGATCTCGGGCGTCGGCTGGATGGTTTCGTCGGTCACCGTCAGGATATCGGAAACGGCATCGACCAGCAGGCCGACAACCTTGCGCCGGACCTGGGCGACGATGATGACATGACGGGCAGTCGGATCGGCCGGCTTCATGCCGAGCCGGGCCGCAAGATCGATGATCGGCAGCACCGCGCCGCGCAGGTTGATGACACCCAGCATATAGCCAGGCGAATGCGGCATCGCGGTTGCCGGGGTCCAGCCGCGGATTTCGCGAACCGACATGATGTTCACGCAAAATTCCTGATCCCCGATGCGGAACGCGATCAGCTCGCGATCCCCCTCGTTCAGATTTTTTACAGTGTACGACATTCCCTTATCCCACCGCTGCTAAAGACATTTCCGCTTTGAGCGACTGGCCGCGCGAGGCGCCGACGACCGCGTCGACATCGAGGATGAGAGCGACGCGCCCGTCACCGAGGATGGTGGCGGCGGCAATGCCCGGCACATGGGTGTAGTTCGCTTCCAGGCTCTTGATGACCACCTGGCGCTGACCCTGGATGGCGTCGACCATCAGGGCGCGCTGGCCGCCGCCTTCGGATTCCACCAGAAGCGCCACGCCCTCGACCGGATTGGCCTGCGTCGCGCGGAAGTTCAGGATGCGGCCGACATCGACCAGCGGGCAGAAGCTGTTGCGGATCGAGATCAGCCGGTGGTTCGCACCGAAGGAGTGGATCGCGGCCGCTTCCGGCTGCAGGGTTTCGACGATTGCCGTCAGCGGCACGACCAGCGTCTGGCCGGCGACGGTGACCACCATGCCGTCGAGGACGGCGAGCGTCAGCGGCAGGCTCATGGTGAAGACCGAGCCGTGACCCGGCTTCGAGGTGATGTTGATGCGGCCGCCGAGCGCCTGGATCGAACGCTTGACGACGTCCATGCCGACGCCGCGGCCGGAGATGTCTGAGATCTTATCGGCCGTCGAGAAGCCCGGCAGGAAGATCAGGTTGTCGATTTCCTCGTCCGACAGGTTGGAATCGGCCGGGATGAGGTCGTTGTCGATCGCCTTCTGACGGACCTTCTCGCGGTTGATGCCGGCGCCGTCGTCGGCAAGCTCGATCAGGATGCGTCCCGAACGATGCTTGGCGGTCAGGCGGACCGTGCCTTCGGTGTTCTTGCCGGCGGCTGCACGCTTTTCGGGCGTTTCGATGCCGTGGTCGACGGCATTGCGGATCATGTGGGTCAGCGGTTCGGCCAGCTTGTCGATGACCGTCTTGTCGACTTCGGTGTTTTCACCTTCGGTGATCAGGCGGATCGACTTGCCGGTCATGTCGGCGATTTCGCGAACGATACGCGACATGCGCTGGAAGACCGGCTTCACCGGCTGCGCACGGATCGCCATGACCGAGTCCTGGATCTCGCGGGTGAGCTGCTGCAACTCCTCGAGGCCCATATTGATCGAGGAGGTGCCGGTCGTATCATTCTCGATGACGCTCTGCGACAGCATCGCCTGGTTGATGACCAATTCGCCGACGAGGTTGATGAGGCGGTCGACACGGTCGAGATCGACGCGGATGGTCTGGCCGGCACCGGCGGCATTGTTCTGGGCGGCGGCACTTGCTGCGGCCGCTGCGGCGGCTGCCGATTCCTTCTTCTCGACGCGGGCGGCGACAATCTGCGTGACGTTGGAGGCAGTCTCGGCGGCGGCAACGGCTGCAGCCGTCTCCTCGGCCCGCGCGTCTCCGGCGGAAACCTCTTCCATTGCGCCCGTTTCGTCCAGGATCGACAGATCGAAGGGAACCGGCACCATCGGCAGTTCGTCGTTGCTGGTCGCGTCAGCCCTTGCTTCTTCGACCGGCTTGACCGTCAGTTCGCAATCCCACTCGGCGAATTCGAAGACGGTGCGGATGGCGTCCTCGCCCTTGTCCGTCTTGATCGTGACGTTCCAGAAGAAATAAGCGCCTTCCGGATCGAGTTCCTCAAGGCCCGGCAGGTCATCCGTATTGCAATAGATCGTCATTTCACCCAGGCGCGAGAGATCACGCAGCAGCAGGGTGGCGTCATTGCCCTTGGAATAGAGCTCGTAGCGCGGCTTGAAGATGACTTCATAGGTCGGCATGCCGCCCGCATCGTCTTCGCCGCCAAAATCGTCGAAGGAAAAGGGGACCGGCTGGAAGCCGCTGTCGTCCGTCGGCTTGGGGGTCGGCGCCGGAGCGGCCGATGCTGCCTTTGCGGCGGCCTTCGGCGCGGGCGCCTCGGCTGACGCAGAGGGAGACGGCAATTCGCCGTTGGCCAGCGCCTCGAGCTCCTTGACGAGGCCGCGGCTGCGGCTTTCATCGACGCTGCCGCCGTCGCGCGCAGCATTCGTCAGGTCGGCGAGCACGTCGGCCGACTTCAGCATCACCTTCAGGACATCCTGGTTCGGCTCAAGCTTGTTGGATCGAACGCAATCGAGAGTGGTCTCGAAGACATGGGCGAAGGCGACCAGATCGTCAAGGCCGAAGGCGCCGGCGCCACCCTTGATCGAATGCACGGCACGGAACACCGCATTGACGGTTTCCGGATCGCGATCGCCATCATTCAATTTCAGAAGACCGGATTCCAACTCGGCGAGCTGTTCCTCGCACTCCTGGAAAAAGATCTCTTTGATTTCGTTCATATCCATAGGAGCAAATCCTGGGTTTAAGCGGTTACACGCTCAATGGCATCGATCAGCTTGGCCGGGTCGAAAGGCTTGACGATCCAGCCCGTGGCACCGGCCTGGCGGGCGCGGTTCTTCTTTTCCGCGTCGCTTTCGGTGGTCAGGACCAGGATCGGGATCGCCCGATATTTCTCGTTGCGGCGGACACCTTCGATGAAGCCGAAACCGTCGAGGCGCGGCATGTTGATGTCGGTCACGATGACGTCGGGATTGGACTCTTCGAGAACCTCGAGGCCCTCGATGCCGTCTTCCGCCTGGATCGTCTCGAAGCCGGCATTGTTCAGCGTCACGAGAAGCATGTTTCGGATGGTGCGGGAATCATCCACGGTCAGCACTTTTTTCTTCATTGCCGAATCTCCTTGGCAAGCAGGTGGTCAATATTGACGCCAACCAGCTGCATGGTTTTCTGAAATGCGTCGGACACCTTGGAGAAGGTGAACGGCTGCTTGTCCTGCTCCCAGGTCTTCTCGGCGGACATCAGAACCTGGGCGCAAAGCGCACCGATCCGTTCGACGCCGGAAGCGTCTATCGAAAGACCGCTACCCCGGAGAGAAAGGAGTTTATCGCGCAAGGCGGAAGCCTCGTTGAGGTCGAGCACCGCTGTCAAATCCAGCGTTTTGCCACTCTTCTTTGCTGCCATCAGCTTTTCCTTGTCCCCTTGTCCCCGGCCCGAAAAGACAGGCTGAGGCAATCATCCGATAGGTTAGTAAACATTCCGCCCACCTCCGACGCTTGCGAAGGGCTGTGGTAGGCCAAAATCTTCATTTTCGTATTCGTCGACGACCGGTGCCGGGCGGGTAGCGCCCTCAAGGGCGCGCGGCGGTGTCACGCGCACCGGCGCCGGGCGCCCGGCAGTGGCGTTTTCCCGGGCGATGCGGAATTCGCGAATCGTCTGGCCGAGCTCGAGAATGACGGTGTGGAGGTGGTCGGCGCCTTCGGCCGAGCGCTCCGCAAGGCCGGCGCTATCGGCCACCTCGCCACCCAGGCCCTTGACGTCGGCTGTCACGCTGTCGAGGCTTGCGGCATGTTCGCCGGTTCGGGTGGCGATGCCTGATATCGCGGCGTTGATGTCGGTGACCTGACGCACGATGCTGCCGATCGAATCCTGTGTGCGGCCAACCATCTGCACGCCGGCATCGACCTGCGCCTTGGTCGTCGTCACCAGGGTTTTGATCTCGCGGGCGGCTTCGGCCGAACGCTGGGCAAGGGCGCGGACTTCCTGGGCGACGACGGCAAAACCGCGGCCGGAATCGCCGGCGCGGGCGGCCTCGATGCCGGCATTCAGCGCCAGAAGATTGGTCTGGAAGGCGATCTCGTCGATCGCGCCGATGATCTGGCCGATCTTTTCGGCCGACTGCTCGATATCGGCCATGGCGCTGATCGCGCGGCCGACGACCTCGCCGCTTTCCTCGACGGCAGCGCGCGTCGTGGCGGCCGCCTGTTCGGCAGCACGGCTGTCGGCGGCGCCGTCGCGCACACTGCCGGCGATGCCGGCAAGGGCAACGGCGGAAAGCTGCAGCCGGTCGGCCTGGCCGGACGCCGTGCTTGCAAACTGCCGCGACAGACCGGCAAGTGAGCCCGTCGCCGCTTCGGCCTTGACCGTGCGCTCGGTAATAGTGGTGAATTCGGCCTGGAGGCCATCCAATGCACTGTTCAGCGCGACAGCGATGCCGCCATAGGCGCCGTCGCTGTCGACCGGCGCGCGTCGCGTCAGGTCGCGTGCGGACAGGCCGTCGATGACATCGCCGAAGATCCGGATGATTTCGGCCTCGTTGGCGGCACGCTGATCGGCGAGCGCGCGCTGCTCCCCGGCGCGCAGCGCATTGAAGCGGAGCGAGACGGCAATTTCCACATCAACCATGACGATGCGGATGATCGCCGTCATCAGGTCGGAGATTTCGCGGGTGCGGCGCTTGGCCGACGGCAGCAGTGGACGGCCGGCGATCACTTCGGCGAGGCCGGAAACGAGATGCTCCAGCATGACGCCATGGCCGGCCACGTGCCAGCGCGGGTCAAGACCCATCTTGCTTTCGGTATCGGAGAGAACCTTGACGCGCTCGGCATAGAGGCTGTCGAACCGTGCATCCGTCAGCACGTCCCAATGCGAAGATTGCAGATCGTGCAGGCGCTCGACCTGGCGCTCGCTCTCGAAATTGCGCGAGGCGTCTGGGAATGACTGGAACCGGTGGAAGAGATCCCTGAGGCCCGCCTTCAGATGGGCTTCAAGCGCCGGCCGGTTACGGCGCACCAGCTCGCACTGGTCGGCATCGAGACCGGCAAAGCGCAGGCGGTCGCGCAAGCTGCCTGCCTGCGCTCCACGAGCCTGATCTGATGGCATGTCCTGCCTCAACGCCTGTCCCCAACCACTTTCCGGGCGAAAGCCCGGCCAAAAACTTGTGCAGCATCCGATGAACGCGAAGCGTTGAGACGGTCCTCACCACCGGTTACAACCGGCGGAGCGAAGCCCCCTGATCAGCTATGTTTCGGAGCTGTCTGAAGAGATGGATACCGGATCAACCCGGTACGGCGGGACGGCGTCATGCCTGGTGGGAACGAGTGCATCTTCCCATTCCGACGTGTAGACCAATGTTTATGGTTAATTCCTTGCTTGAAGGTTAATAAGCCTTTCGGAGGACAGGCTTTTCAAGCAATTCAAGGCAGTTCGCAGCAAATACTGTTGCGGAGTTGCATGGCTGCTACAAGGCACACGCAAGCTCCGTGTTATATGCCGGTCGATAACCAAGACATGACGTCGACAAGGACAGAGCAATGATTGTTCTCGGATTGGGTGCCTGCTTGATTGCAATGACGCTGCTTGCCGCCGTCGCCCGCCTCGATTCCATCGCCGCAAACCGCGACATCCGCGCCCTTCGGGTGTTCTAACCGCGTCGCAATCTTTCAGATACGCTCCGCGCGCTTTAGGCTTTATTTCCACCATGTCGTTGTCGCAAAACCGCTGCACAGTTTTGCGTGACATGCTTTAGACCCACCCTTCCCCGTTGGCAGTCCGGCACCTTTGGTGTATCGCACTCGCGCCTTTCATGTCAGCGGAACTATCGGTTCATGTCCCCCAGATCTGGTCTCCTCATCGTTCTTGGCTTCACGCTCTGGCGCGTCGTCATGCTCAATTTCGATACGACGGACCTTTTCGTCGACGAGGCGCAGTACTGGTTCTGGTCGCAAAACCTCGACCTCGGCTATTATTCCAAGCCGCCGATGATTGCGTGGGTGATCCGGGCGATGACCGAGCTTTCCGGCTCCAACGCCATCTATTGGATCAGGCTGCTCGGACCGCTGATCCACATGGCAGCAGCACTGGTGCTGATGAAGACGGCAAAACGTTTCGTCGGGCCGGAGATCGAAGGCTGGACGGGCGCCACTTACATCACGCTCCCCGGTGTGGCGCTTTCTTCGGTGTTCTTCTCGACCGACGTGATCCTGCTGTTCTTCATCGCGATCGCCTTGCTTGCCTATTTCGGCCTGACGCAGCGGCGCTCGGTCGGGCTGGCGCTCGTCATGGGCCTTGGCGTCGGCCTCGCCTTCCTGACGAAATATGCCGTGCTGTTCGTCGTTCCGGGCGGCGCGATTGCCCTCCTCCTCATTCCGGCGGCCCGCATCGCCATTCGCGATTTCATCATCGCGGTCGCGGTCGCGGCGGTCGTCGCCCTGCCGAACCTCTGGTGGAACCTGCAGCACGACAACACGACGGTGCGACATACCCAGGACATCGCCCATTGGAGCGAACTCGGCATCAATCTCCGTCGCGGGCTTGAATTCTTCTCCGCCCAATTCGGCGTCGTCGGGCCGATCATCTTCTTTGCGATGCTCTGGGCGGTCTACCGGATGATCAGAGGCAGGAGCGACGATCGGGAAAAGATGCTGGTCTGGCTGTCGATGCCGGTCGTGCTGCTCATCACGCTGCAGGCAACGGTCGCCAAGGCCTATGCCAACTGGGCGGTGACCGCCTATGTCGCAGGCACCATCCTTGCCGTCTGGCTGCTCTACCTGAAGTGGCCGAAGGGGCTCAGGCTGTCGCTCACCATCAACGGCATCGCCAGCCTGCTCTTTCCGCTGGCGACGATCTTTCCGCATCAGTTGCTGCTGCCGAACGGCGACGCGCTGATGAAGCGCTATCTCGGCCGCGCCGAGGTCAGCCGCGAGGCCGCAGCACTCGCAGCTCAGGCCGGCACCGACATTATCGTCACCGACAATCGCGACATGGTCGCCGATCTTTTCTATACGCTGCGGGATGCATCCTACAGGATCTATGCGCGAGCGCCCGCCGGCCTTCCGGAAAGTTATTACGAGCAGGAATTCGCTCTGCCCGCCGGCATCACCGGCAAGGTGCTTTTCCTAACGGACGGGGCCCTTACCTGCGCCACCGAGACGCCCGAGGTGCTGAAGAACTGGCAGCCGACGGAGGGCAACTACAAGGGTAAGACGCTTTCCATCTACAAAGTCTCTGCCACCTGCCTGGCGCCCTGAGGTTTCAGCCCGTTTTATGACAGCGCCAAGCTTTTTTCAGAGGCGCGGCGCGGTAACACTTTGTATTGCTGCATCATTTTATTGGGCAGTGGGCAGGCAGAGACCGGTGCCCGTCCCTTCGATCTCCACGAATTTGACGCCGCCTTCCTCGAAGGCGAGGCGCAGCTGCGCCTCCGTCGCACGATGGATGTCGTGGTGCCGGCCCTCGTAATCGCGGATGGTGCTGCGCGAGACGGCGGCCTTTTCAGCAAGGTCTGTCTGGGTCCAGTCCAGCAGGCCGCGCGCCGCGCGGCAGAGAGCGGGAGTGAGAATTGTTTCTCTTGCGCCTTGACCCATGATTTCAAGTTGCCCATATTGGTCGATATAACCCATATATGTCATATTACGAACGGGATTTCCAGATCGGGAGACAATGATGCCACACGATACGCCCTTGATTTCGACAATCGTCGGCGGCCTTGTGCTGGCTTTCATCTTCGGCGCCTTCGCCCATCGGCTGCGGATGCCGCCGCTCGTCGGTTATCTGATCGCCGGCGTGCTCGTGGGGCCACATACGCCGGGTTATGTGGCGGATCAGAACCTTGCGCCGGAGCTTGCCGAAATCGGCGTCATCCTGCTGATGTTCGGCGTCGGGCTGCATTTCTCCCTGAAAGACCTGCTGTCGGTGCGCGGCATCGCCGTGCCCGGCGCGATCGTGCAGATCGCATTTGCGACATTGCTCGGCTGGGGGCTCGGCGCCTTCATGGGCTGGTCGACCGGCGGCAGCCTGGTCTTCGGCCTGGCGCTTTCGGTCGCTTCCACCGTCGTGCTGCTGAAGGCGCTGCAGGAGCGGCGCCTGGTCGAGACGGAGCGCGGCAGGATCGCCGTCGGCTGGCTGATCGTCGAGGATCTCGCCATGGTGCTGGCGCTGGTGCTGATCCCGGCCGCAGCCAGCATCGGCGGTGAGGGTCACGCTCCCGTCGAGCCGCTGTCGGCCGCGCTGAGCCGCCTGTTCGGCCTCGATCTCGGCATCGGCGGCATGATCGCCATGACGCTGGTAAAGGTGGCGCTGTTCGTGGCGCTGATGCTGGTTTTCGGCCGCAAGCTCATTCCCTGGACGATGCACCGCATCGCCCATACCGGTTCGCGCGAACTCTTCCGGCTCGGCGTGCTGGCGATCGCGCTCGGCGTCGCCTTCGGAGCGGCGAAGCTCTTCGGCGTGTCGCTGGCGCTCGGCGCCTTCTTTGCCGGCATGGTGCTTGCCGAAAGCGAGCTCAGCCATCGCGCCGCACAGGAAAGCCTACCGCTGCGCGACGCCTTTGCCGTACTGTTCTTCGTCTCGGTCGGCATGCTGTTCGATCCGAACATCCTGATCGACAAACCGCTGCCGATCCTTGCCACCATCTTCATCATCGTCATCGGCAAGTCCGTCGCCGCGCTCCTCATCGTGCTCGCCTTCAAGAAGCCGCTCAGTACGGCGCTGACGATTTCGGCCAGCCTCGGCCAGATCGGCGAATTCTCCTTCATCCTCGCCGCCCTCGGCGTCGAACTGGGGCTGCTGCCGGAGGAAGGCCGCGATCTGATCCTTGCCGGCGCCATCATCTCGATCATCCTCAATCCGCTGCTGTTCTTCCTTTGCGACCGCATGCGGCCGCTGCTGGATGGTGCAAAGCGCGAAGACGTCGTGGCGGACCCTGCTCCCGCTGCAGATGCCATAGCAGCGCAGGAGGAGATGCCGCCCGAAGACGACGAGGTGCACCCGACCGCTCTCAGCGGCCATTCCATTCTCGTCGGCTACGGGCGGGTTGGCAGCATCGTCGGACAGAATCTCAAGTCGTCGGCCACACCTTTTCTCGTCATCGAGGACTCCGACAAGCGCATCGGCGAGCTGAAGGCGCAGGGTATCGAAACTCTGTCGGGCAATGCGGTGATGCGGGAAACGCTCGACCTTGCCAATCTCTCTGGCGCCCGCAGCATTGCCATCGCCATCCCGAACGCCTTCGAAGCCTGCCGCATCGTCGAGCAGGCCCGCAGCGTCAATCCATCGATCCTCATCGTTGCCCGCGCCCATTCCGACGCCGAGGTCGATGAGCTGAAGCAATATGGCGCCGACACGGTCATCATGGGCGAGCGTGAAATCGCGCTGGGCATGGTTGACCGGCTCGCTCAAGTGCATCATGAGAGTGTGCCCTATGAAGACGGGCATGGGCCTGATACAATTATGCCGACGGATGACCCTCCGCCGGAAAGAGAATGAGAGATTGGCGCGCTTTTGAGCCGATACGGGAGTGACATTGCCGGGACGGAGAAGATGGAGCTGGACCAGCGCCGTCTGACGAGCCGTATCGCCGCTTCCCTCCTCGTCGCCATCCTTGCTTATCTCGGCCTGCTTTTCGGCGGCAATCTGGCGATCTCGCCGGCCGCCGCCGTCAATACGCTTTCCTCTTCCGATCGGGATTCGCAGCCGCCGCAGCTGACTGCGCGCGATGCCGTGCGCGGCTTGCTTGCCAGTGAACGCAAACTTGCACCGAAGCAGGCGGCGCATGACGCCGGACCGTTTGCCCTTGCCGCCGCCCCGGCTGTCGATTTTTCCGGCTGGACCATGGCCGCGCCTTTTCCGGCATTTGAAGCTTTGCTTCAGGCCGCAGTCTCCAGGACCTATCAGCCGCGCGCACCGCCGGTCGCTGCCTGACGCTCGCGCCGATCGGCGCTTCCGACCATTGACGACATGCCGCCAGCGCCCGCGCGCCGGCCCTCGATATCAAGGAATACAACATGCGTACTTCACGATGGCTGGTGGTCACCTATACGGTGATCATCCTACTCGGCCTATTGATCGCCCTGCCGAACGTCCTGCCGCAATCCGTCCTCCAGCGCGTGCCGGCCTGGCTGCCGCATGAGCAGGTGTCGCTCGGCCTCGACCTTCGCGGCGGTTCGCACCTCGTTCTGGAAGTCGACGAAGCCGACCTTACCAAGGAGCGGCTGCAATCGCTGCTTCAGGACGCGCGCCGCGTGCTGCGCGAAAAGGGCATCCAGCCGAAAGCCGTGGTCCGCAGCCAGAACCAGATCGTCGTGACGCTCGCTGATGCCTCACAGAGCGATGCTGCCGTCACCGAACTCAAGACGCTTGCCAACCCGATCAGCACCGGCCTCAGCGCCGGCCAGGCGGATCTTGATGTCACGGCGAACGGCGCCACCATCACCGTCGGCTTCTCGCGGGCCGGCATCGCTGCCAATGTCGACAATGCCGTCCAGCAGAGCCTCGAGGTCATCCGCCAGCGCGTCGACCAGGTCGGCGTCTCCGAGCCGACCATCCAGCGCATCGGCGCCAACCGCGTGCTCGTCCAGCTTCCGGGCGCGCAGGATCCCTCGCGCCTGCGCGAACTTCTCGGCTCCACCGCCAAGATGTCGTTCCATATGCTGTCGCCGAACAATGCGCCCGGACCCGGCGTGACCATGCTGAAGGACGATGAAGGCAGGTCCTATCCGGTCCTCGACCGCGTCGAAATCTCCGGCGACCGCCTTTCGGATGCCCGCGTCAGCTTCGACCCGAACACGCGTGAGCCGATCGTCAGCTTCCGCTTCGACAGCGCCGGCGCCCGCCGCTTTGCCGAGATCACCCGCCAGAACGTCGGCAATCCCTTCGCCATCGTCCTCGACGACAAGGTGCTGAGCGCGCCTGTTATCCGCGAGCCGATCACCGGCGGCTCCGGCCAGATCTCGGGCAGCTTCTCGGCCGACAGCGCAACGACGCTGGCCGCCATGCTGCGCGCCGGCGCCCTGCCCGCCAAGCTGACGGTCATCGAGGAACGCACCGTCGGCGCCGACCTCGGCGCTGACGCCATCAAGATGGGTATTTATTCCGGCCTCGTCGGCTTTGCTCTCGTCGCACTCTTCATCTTCGTTCTCTATGGCACCTGGGGCATCCTGGCGAATGTGGCGCTGCTGATCCACACGATCCTGACCTTCTCGGCCCTGACGCTGGTTGGCGCGACGCTGACGCTGCCGGGCATTGCCGGTGTCGTGCTCGGCATCGGCCTTGCGGTCGACGCCAACGTTCTCATCAACGAGCGTATTCGTGAAGAGACCCGCAAGGGCAAGGGCGCCTTTGCCGCCATCGATACGGGCTTCCGCCGTGCCTATTCGACCATCATCGACGGCAACATGACGGCCCTGATCGCTGCGGCCATCCTGTTCTTTTTCGGCTCCGGACCGGTTCGCGGCTTTGCTGTGACTATGGCGCTCGGCCTGATCATCTCGATGTTCACCTCGGTCGCCTTCGTGCGTGTCGCGATGATCGAGATCACCCGCCGCCGCAAGCTCAAGGTGCTGAACATCCGGCCGTTGATCCCGTTCAGCCCCTATGACAAGCACATCGAGTTCATGAAGGCCCGCTTCTTCGGCGTCACCGTCTCGGCGCTGCTTTCGATTGCCTCCGTCGTGCTCTTCATTCATCCCGGTCTCAACTACGGCGTCGATTTCCGCGGCGGCATCCAGATGGCCGTCAAGACCCAGGGCACGGCCGATCTTGCGAAGTTCCGCGAAGGTCTTGATAGTCTCGGCCTCGGCGAAATCACGCTGCAGTCCTTCGGCGACAAAAGCAGCATTCTCGTTCGTGCCCAACGGCAGGAAGGCGGCGAAGAGGCGCAGACGGCTGCAGTGACCAAGCTGAAGGCCGAAGTCATCAAGATCGACCCGAACGCCACCGTCGAAGGTACCGACGTCATCGGTCCGAAGGTCAGCGGCGAGCTTGCCTGGGCCGGCATCCTGTCGGTGGTGATCGCAAGCTTTGCGATGCTCATCTACATCTGGGTGCGGTTCGAATGGCCATTTGCCGTCGGCGCCATCGTCACGCTGGTGCTCGACGTCACCAAGGCGATCGGCTTCTTCGCGATCACCGGCCTCGACTTCAACCTGACAGCGATCGCCGCCATCCTGACGCTTGTCGGTTATTCGGTGAACGACAAGGTCGTCGTCTATGACCGCATGCGCGAAAACATGCGGCTCTACAAGTCGATGCCGTTGCGCGAGATCATCGACAAGTCGATCAACGAGACGCTGGCGCGAAGCCTTTACACCAATGCGACGGCCTTCCTCGCGCTGGTGCCGATGGCGATCTGGGGCGGCAGCGCGGTTTCGAGCTTCGCGATCCCGATGGTCTTCGGCATTCTCGTGGCCGGCGCCTCGTCGATCTTCATCGCGGCACCCATCCTGCTCTTCCTCGGCGACTGGCGCCGCCGCCATGCCAAGGCGGCAGCGGCAACCGATGAGGCAGTCGAGATCATTCCGCCGGAACAGGGTCGCCCGCGCAAGTCCGCGAGCTAAAATCCCGTTAACGCATCCTTGAAGAGGGCGCCGGTTGCAGAGCCGGCGCCCTCTTTCTATTGTCGGCTACAGCATTATGTGCCAATTCAAAGTGTTACAGCGTCCTTTGCGCGTCTGAAAAGACGCGTGGCGCTGTAAGAGATCGGGGAAACCGCCAGATGTCATCCGACCCAACGAGACCGCCGGAAATCACCGTTGCCGGAGACAGCGAGGAGCGCATCAAGCGTTTTCTCGCAACCGCCTCGCACGACCTGCAATCGCCGCTTCGCCATATCGCCATGTATGCCGAGCTGCTGCTCGACGATCTCGAGGAGACGCTCGACGGCGAACAGCTTCAGAGCCTGCGGATGATCATGGAAAAGGCGCAGACGGCGCAACGCCTCACCAAGGCATTGATGAGCCTTGCCGGCGGCACACCGCAGGTGACGCCTGAAGAGGTCGACCTGCAGGCGCTCTCCGAAAATGTCTGGGGCGAACTGACCGACGAGACGGCGGTCGGCGAGGCGACGCTTGAAAGCGATGGCCTGCCCTCCATCCGTACCGACCCTGCCCTCTTCGGTCTGGTGCTGCGGCACTTGCTGACCAATGCCCTCATTTATCGCGGGGAAGAGCCGCCGCATGTGGCCATTGCCGCGGAGCGCGAGGGGACGGACTGGTTCATCCGGATTTCCGACAATGGCACGGGCATCGATCCGGCTTATCGGGAGCGGATATTCGAGCCTTTCTGGAAATTGCCGAAGCCGGGAACGGTCCAGGGCGCCGGTCTTGGACTGACGACGACGCGGGAGTTTCTGACGGCGCTCGGCGGCGATATCAGCCTCGAACATTCGGATGAAAGCGGCAGTCGCTTCATCATCCGCCTTCCCATCGCTTGAGATCAGATGCTGTAATCGTCCTTCCAGAAATCCGGGACGTCATAGGTCACATATTCGCGAATGATGTGTTGCAGCGTCTGGGCATCGATTTCGTCCTTGCCGATGCGGAAATCGACGCCGTAATCCGGGAATTCTTGGAAATAACCGCCCGATATATCGGTCGAGACGACGCCGATCGGACCGGTGTAACCGATGCCGCGCAACTCCGGCACCGTGTCGCGGAAATCGGCATTGGGCAGAAGGCGATTGTCGAGCAGGATGAGATCGAAGCGCGCCGCGCGGATCTTTTCCAGCGCGTCACCGATCGATTGCGAATATTCAACCTCGACGGCCGGCTCGGAGAGATCGGCGATCTTCTTCTTGAGCGCGCGGAATTCGATGAATTCGTCGTCGACAAAGAGAACCTTTACGGCATTCCTTCGGCTCGTTTCGGTGATCATCGTCTCATTTCCCCAATCCCGAAACCAACTTCACGAAACCAAACCATTCCTCAAGGCGATCGCCACCATATGAACGCGGTTCACAGCGTCAAGTTTGCGCGCGGCCGCGGTGATGTGCGAATTGACCGTATGTTCGGAAAGACCGAGAATGATGGCGATTTCCGCCGATGTCTTGCCTTCGCTCGTCCATTTGACGATTTCCGATTCGCGCTGGGTCAGCCGTCCGGACATTTCCGGCGTCAGGATTTCCTCGTAGAGCTTGTCGAAAATGCGCATGGTGTCGAGAAGCATGTCGGCGATCTCACTCTGATCCGGCTCCTGACGCTCGCCGCTGAGCACGAGGCAATATCGCCGACCTTCCGGCGTGAACAGCGGGATGAAGAGAAAGACGCCGCCCAGGAACTCGTTGAAAATAAGATCGGACGGATAATCTTCCGGCTGTGCGCTCCGGCCATGGACCGGCGTTGCCAGGAACTGGGCGGACTTTGCCCGGACGGTGCCCAGCGCTTCCTTCAATGTCGTGATGAAAAGGCCGACACGCCGCTCGGCGACATTGGTGATAACGATATCGCGTTCACCGAAAGGAGCCGAAGCCTCGGAAATGCGGGCAAGCGCGAAATTGTCGAAGTTGTAATGCTGCGCCGCCGACTTCAGCAGACGGAAAAAATCGGTGCGGTTGATCGCCCGGCTCAGTTCCGGTCCGGCGTGAAAGGGAGTTGCCGGGGCATTGTTCATTCCCACTCTTCCTCTCCTCCCGCCAATACCTCTAATCCCGAAATCTTGGGATATACGTCTTAGACGCGAAGAGCTACAAAAATTGCGAGACAAGTTGATGAGAGATATCGAAAACGGGGACTTTCGATATTTACGGCGGAAATCATCAATTATCTCAACGACAGGTGATGCACGGGCAGATTTTACTGAGGGGCAGTAGTTCTTACCTGGGTATCGTAAATCTTCTCGTGTTCAACATCCATGAATGCGAGAAGGCAGTGCCAGACGTAAGCGCGAGAGAACCGATAGACCCATTCAGCTAAGGGGTTGGCTGATGTTCGTGGCGGCGAACGCGGGTTGATCGGTTCTCTCAGCGCTTATTTTGCGTTCCATTTCCTTCGCTTCGGTTGCATCTTGTGATGCGCTCCCCACCTTGTCAATTGCGGTTTGTCGCATGCTCCGGGCGAGCGGCAGAGAACGGGCCGCCGGGCTTGCGTCGTTTCCTACACTTCCAGATTGAGAATGATTGCGGCAAGGTCAAGCGGTTTTTCGAGATAGAAATCGGCGCCGGCCTCGAGCGCACGCGCGCGATCCTCATCGGCATCCGAGCCGCTGCAGATCGCAAGCCGCATCGCCTTGAACCGAACATCCCGGCGCAGGCTCATCACCAGGCCAGTGCCGCTGTCGAGCGGCATGTAGAGATCGGTGATCAGCAGATCGGGCACGGCCTTGCCTTCCGCCGCGCGCGCCTCCAACGCCTCCAGCGCCATATCGGCGGTCGAAAAGCAGAGTAGATCGACGTCTATCTGCTGCTTCCGGCTGATATAGTCGAGATAGAAAAGGTCATCCCTGCTGTCGTCGACGTAAAATAGGGTCGGCATCCACCACCGTGATTGGATATTGTTCGAACGAACGTCGCTGTCCTTAGAAATCACGATACCGCGGTTTCACGAAAATTCGATATACCTTACCGCAAGGCATTTCGCAAAAAGCGCGGCATCGCCTTCCCTTGCCTATTGAGTATTCGTTGATTTCGGAAAAAATGGCCGCGCAAACCAAGGAGAATACACGGGTGCAGGATAGCAGCGACGTGGGCCTGCAGGACCAGCGAAGGCGGCACTACCGTGCCTTTGCGATTGCCGTCGGTTGCCTGATGGTCCTCCTTGGCCTGACCGCCCTTGCCGGCTGGTTGTTGCAGGTCGAGATTGTCATTTCGCTGGTTCCCGGCTTTCCATCGATGGCCTTCAATACCGCGCTCTGCTTCGTGCTTTCCGGCGTGGGGCTTGCCGCTTCGACACTCGCCGCACGCCGTTTTCGAATAACGGCGACGATCACGGCGGGGCTTGCGGCGGCGATCGCCGCGGCCCGGCTCGTGGAAATCGTCATGATCGGGCGGACTTTTCACAATGTCGACGTGTTGATCTCGCGCTTCCTGGTTTCGCCGGATTTCATCGCTGAGATCGGCGGCGGCATGGGGCCGAACACGGCGCTGGTCTTCCTGATCGCCAATCTTTCGCTGCTGCTCTCGCTCCAGGTGGAGAAGTCGAGAGGCCAGGTGGTGCAGGAATTGACGAGCTATGTCGTTATCACCCTCGGCATGATCGCGCTGGCCAGCTATGTCACCGATGCCGAACAGGGCTACCGCTGGGGGCCTTATGCGGCGATGGCGCTGCATACGGCGGTCGGCATAGTGATCTTCGGCTCGGGACTTCTCGCCCGCTCCTGGTGGATGCAGCCGGCAAACCGGGCGCAGATCCCGCTCTGGATCCCGGCTGCGGTCTGCTTCACCGGTCTTCTCGTCGATCTCTATACGCCGCTGGGTGTCGCCAACGGCATTCTCTATGTACCGCTGGTTCTGACGGCGCTCTGGTTCGGCAACCGGAACGCGCCGCTTTTCTTCGCCTTTGCCTGCACCGTGCTCCTGATGCTCGGCTTCTTCGCCGTCAGGCACAACGAGGCGGCGTTCTGGCAGGAAATCGCCAACCGCACCATTACGGCTGCCACGCTTTGGCTGATCGCGCTTCTCGTCTTCTATTTCTTGCGCAACAACTATAGCCTCGAAACCGAGCGTGTCCGCTTCGGCGCGCTGGTGCGCGGCACGCCTGATGCCGTCGTCGTCATCGACGAGCGTGGAACGATCAAGAATTTCAATCCGGCGGCTGAAAGCATGTTCGGTTACTCCCCGCAGGAGACAATCGGCAAAAACATCAAGATGCTGATGCCCGAACCCTACCATTCCGAGCACGACGGCTATCTCGCCCATTACCGGCAGACCGGCGAGGAGCGCATCATCGGTACGACGCGCATGGTCTCCGGACGACGCAAGAACGGCATCGTCTTTCCGATCGATGTTTCCATCAGCGCCGTCGCCACCGGCCATACGAAGACCTTCGTCGGTATCGTGCGCGACATCAGCGAGCGCGTCCGGCAGGAAGAACGGATGAAAACGACGCTTTCCCAGCTCGAGGCCTATACGGCCGAGCTCGAGCGCAGCAACCACGACCTCGATGAATTCGCCTATATCGCCTCGCACGATCTCAAGGAACCGCTGCGCGGCCTGCACAACCACTCCCGCTTCCTGTTGGAGGATTATGAAGACAAGCTTGACGTGGACGGCGTGCGCCGGCTGAACCGGCTCGTGCGTCTCAGCCAGCGCATGGAGAAGCTCGTCAACGAGCTTCTTTATTTCTCCCGGCTCGGACGCCAGCAGCTGGCGGTCAAACGCACCGATATCGGCCTGATCGTCAAGGATGTCGTCGCGACGATGGAGTTGCTGCTCGAGGAACGGCACGCCAAGGTGATCATCGACGGCCGGCTGCCGGAGGTGGTCTGCGACGCGCCGCGGCTGACCGAAGTGTTCCGCAATCTCATCACCAACGCGATCAAATACAACGACAAACCGGCGCCGCTCGTCTCGATCGGCTATCTTGACCGGTTCGTCGGCAAGGACGGCACGGTTGCCCGCAACGTGTTTTTCGTTAAGGATAACGGCAAGGGCATTCCGCAGGAATTCCACGAGGATATTTTCCGCATTTTCAAACGGCTGGAAAAGTCGCAGGATTCCGACGACGGGACCGGAGCAGGCCTCACCTTCGTTCGCAAGATCATCGCGCGGCACAATGGCGATATCTGGCTGGAATCCGAGGTCGGCACCGGCACGACATTCTACTTCACTCTGGGAAAAAAGCGCGAGGGGCAGAATGCAGCAGCGTGATACGCAACCGATCCTGATCGTCGAGGACAGCGAAGACGATTTCGAAGCGACGATGCGCGCCTTCAAACGCACCAATCTGCGCAATTCGATCCGCTGGGCGGCCTCCGGTCAGGAGGCGCTCGACATGCTCGCCGAGATGGTGCCGAAACCGGGGCTGATCCTGCTCGACCTCAACATGCCGGGTCTTGACGGCCGCAAGACGCTGGAGGCGATCAAGTCGAACGCCGGCTGGCGCAAGATCCCGGTGGTGATCCTGACCACCTCCGACGACGAACGCGATATCGAAGGCTGCTATGCGCTCGGCGCCAATACCTATGTGCAGAAGCCGGTGGATCTCGACGGGCTCTTCGCCGCGATCCAGCGGCTGAAGGAATACTGGTTCGAAATCGCGATCCTGCCACTCGAGGACTGACAGATTGGCAGAACACTGCTCTATTCTCATCATCGACGACAACATCGACGATCTCGAGGTCTATCGCCGCATATTGGGCCGCGTTTCCAGCACTGCCTATACCGTCGTGGAGGCGGAGACGGGCGAAGAGGGTCGTGCGCTGAACGGCCGGAAACGGCCGGACTGCATCCTGCTCGACTATTCGCTGCCGGGGCGCGACGGGCTCGGCGTTCTTGCCGATATCCTGGAGGATGATCCCGCCGCCAACGTCATCATGCTGACCGGCCAGGGCAACGAAACCGTCGCCGTCGAGGTGATGAAGAGCGGCGCGCGCGACTATCTGACAAAGGATTCGCTGTCGCCGGAGACACTGCATCGCTGCATTCAGAACGCCATCATGCACGGCATGCTGGAAGCAAAGCTGGAGCAGAAGCGGCAATCGCTTGAGATCTTCACTCGCGCCATGGCCCATGATCTGAAGGAGCCGCTCCGGACGATCAAATCCTTCAGCCGCATCCTGCACGGTTCTGCAGCGCTTCCGGCCGAAGACCGGGAATTGCTCGATTACGTGCTCAGCGCCGCCGACCATATGGAAGACCTGATCGTCAAGGTCTCGGGCTTCACCAAGCTCGAGGCCTCCGGCGGGCTGGAGCTCAGGCCGGTCTCGCTCTCCGATGTGCTCGGCCAGGTGGAGGACAATCTGCGCCAGCAGACCGAAAGCCGCGGAGCCGTCATCATCCGCGGGGCGCTGCCGGAGGTCATGGGCGATGCGACGCTGCTGACCCAGCTCCTGCAGAACCTGGTGTCGAATGCCGTCCGCTATTGCGAGCAGAAGGTTCCGGAGATCAGCATCACAGGCGAAGCGCTGGGCGATACCTGCCGCCTCACCGTGCGTGACAACGGGCCTGGCATCGACCCCGAGCACCGCGAGCTGATCTTCCAGCCGTTCAAGCGTCTCGTCGGCCGCGGCATCGAAGGCACCGGGCTCGGCCTTGCCATCTGCCGCCGCATCGCGCAGATGCATGGCGGCTCGATCTGGTGCGAGGCAGAAAATGGGCCGGGCGCCACCTTCATTCTCGAAGTGCCGCTCGCCGAGGCGAGGCCCGTGCCATCAGCCGCATCGGCCGTGCCGCACAGCACAAGGCCAGCGGAGCAGCCAGGCGAAGGTTCGGGCAGGCTCGCCGAAGTGCTGCTGGTCGAAGACAGCCCGGCCGACATCCAGCTTCTGAAGATCAAGCTGATGCGGCGGGACAAGGTGAACTTCAACCTGCATGTCGCCACCAACGGACGCGAGGCGATGCGGCTGCTCGAAGAGCGCGCCGGCATCGCCGATGTGCCGCAGATCGACCTGATGCTGCTCGACATCAACATGCCGATCATGGACGGCTTCGAGGTGCTGCATGCACTTTCAGCCGACATCCGCCTCAAGCAAATTCCCGTCTGCATCCTCAGCACGTCCAGCGACGAGAGCGACATGCGGCGGGCCAGAAATCTCGGCGCGCGCGCCTATATGATCAAGCCGCCGACCCTGCAGCAACTGGAAGAGGCGCTTGAAGATGTCGAACATTTGGAGTTGTTGCAGCGCGGCGATTCGCTTGCGCTTTGTGCGGAACAAAATTAAGCGATCGTCATTGGCAACGGTATGACCTTCGCAGCTCTCATACTCGCGCTCCTGACGACACCGCTTCAATCAGGACTGCTCTCGATGGTATCAGGCATACATCACATCACGGCCGTCACCCGCAAGGTGCAGGCGAATGTGGACTTCTACGCGGGATTTCTCGGCATGCGGCTCGTCAAGCAGACAGCCGGTTACGAGGACGCGACACAGCTTCATCTGTTCTACGGCGATGCAGTGGGGACGCCGGGTTCGCTGCTGACCTTCCTTGCCTGGGAAGATGGTGCGCCCGGCCGAGCCGGTTACGGGCAGATCAGCGAAATATCGCTGTCGATCAATCCCACCAGCATCGGCTACTGGCTGACGCGCGCCATGAGCTTCGGTCTGAGCTCCGAGGGACCGGCCGACGAATTCGGCGAGCCTGTCCTGCGGCTGAAGGACCCTGACAACATCATCCTCAAGCTCGCGGGCGCAAGGAACCTCGCATCGCCAGCCGCCTGGGACGGCGCCTCGATCCCGGTCGAGCATGCCGTTCAGCGCGTGCGCGGCGCGACCATGCTGACGGAGAAGCCCGCCGAAAGCCGCAGCTTCCTCGAGACGCATTTCGGTTACCGCTTCCAGGCCAGCCGCGGCACGATCGACAGGCTGGTGTCGCAATCCGGCGATATCATCGACGTGCGCGATGCGCGCGGCTTCTGGTCCGGCGCGCCGGGCACCGGGACGGTCGATCACGTCGCTTTCCGCGCTGCCGACGAGGAGACGCTGCTTTCCGTTCGCAAGGCTCTTGAGGCGACCGAGGCATCGCCGACCAACTTGCATGACCGCAAATATTTCCGCTCGCTCTACGCCCGCGAGCCCGGCGGCACGCTGGTGGAACTCGCCACCGACAAGCCCGGCATGACCGTGGACGAAGAGCAGGCCGCCCTCGGGGGGAAGCTATTCGCGCCACCCGAAGCCATTACCAATCTCCATGACCTGAAGGTGATGCTGCCGCAATTTTCGATGCCCGGCCAGCCGCGTGTCAATTATCGCGAGCTGCCATTCGTCCACCGATTCTATACGCCCCCAGATCCCGATGGCAGCGTCTTCGTTTTGTTGCACGGCTCCGGCGGCAATGAGACGACGCTGATGCCGCTGTTGAACAAGGCGGCGCCGCGGGCGACGCTGCTCGGCGTGCGCGGCCGGGCGACGGAGGAAGGGTTTCCACGCTGGTACAAGCGCATCACCCCCTTCTCCTTCGACCAGAACGACATCAAGACCGAGGCGGAGGCCTTCGCGGCCTTCATCGAGGGCGCCGTCAAATCCTACGGGCTCGATCCTCAGAAAGTCGTCTATGTCGGTTATTCCAATGGCGCCAACCTCCTGAACTCGCTGCTCTACCTGCACCCGAACCTGGTTCACAAGGCGGTGCTGCTCCGCTCCATGCCTGTGCTGAGCGACTATCCGCATGCCGATCTGAAAGGCACGGACCTGCTCGTCATCAGCGGCAAGACGGATGCCTATGGCAAATATGCGAGCGAACTGGAAGAAAGGCTGAAGAGTTCAGGCGCCACCGTCGATTCCGACGTCATCCCCGGCGGCCACGATCTCGGCGATGCCGACATTCCGATCATCCAGAAATGGCTGTTGCAGGAAAATCGCTGACGATCAGCCGCGGCGGGCAACCATAATACCGGCAAGCACAACGGCGCCGCCGAGCGCCTGCATCGTCCCGATCGCCTCGTTGAGCAGAGCCCAGGCAAGGATTGCCGCAACGACCGGCTGCAACAGCAGCGTCAGCGAGGAAAAGGCCGCTGGCAGGTAGGCCAGCGCATAGGTGATTGCCACCTGCCCGCCGGCATGGCTGATAAAGGCCAGGCCGAAGACGATCGACCAGCCATAAACGGTCGCGGGCAGCATATGGCCCTCGTAGATCAGGCCGATCGGAAAGATGCAGACGGCAGCGCAGGCCGTGCTCCACAGCATGATGCGGATTGTATCGAAGCGGCTGCGCAGCCTGCCGATCGCAAGGATGTAGCAGGCATAGAAGAAGGCGGCGATCATCGCCATGCCGTCGCCGCGAAGGTCGCCATTGCCGATGGCTGCCGGTCCGCCCTTCAGAATGACGACGCCTGATAGCGCCAGGACAAGCCCGAGCGCGAAGACGCGGCTGATCCTCGCGCTGAAAAAGGCGAAGGCGATCAGCGTGACGAAAACCGGTGCGAGATTGGCAAGCAGCGTTGCGTTGGCGACCGACGTCATGGTGAGCGAAAGGTGCCAGGCGGCGAGATCGAGCGCCAACATGACGCCTGGGAGAGCCAGCATGCCATAGTCGGAAAGGCTTTGCGGCTTCGGCCCCCTTTCCTTCTTCAGCAGCGAGACGATCATGATCGGGATCAACGCCAGCGCCACGCGCCAGAAGGCCGTCGCCATCGGACCGACTTCGGACAGCCTGACGAAGATCGGCGAGCCGCCGATCGCCGCCCCGCCGAGAAGGAGTGCGGCAAGAGCGAAGCGGTTGGAAGGCGAGGCTTCGGAAAGGGTGGGAGCGGCCTGCGACATGATCTCGATATTTCTGGTCGCCCAAAATGCCGGGCCGGCGGAATATTACAGCGCCGCGCGTCTTTTCAGACGCGCAAAGGACGCTGTAACACTTTAAATTGCTGCATAATTTTATCCTTAAATCGATTTCGATTTATGGAATTATGCAGTGATGGCCGAGGGACTATCAGAAGTCGATCACCGGGGACAGTCGAAGAGCGACATATTGGTGGAAATCAGGCAGGATGCCTATTCGTCGCGCTGGTCCGCAGCTTTTCGGCGATCTCGGTCGCGACGAAGAAGGCATGCTCTGTCACCTGCGGCAGACCCATCAGCTCGCCGAAGGTGCCGCGCGCCAGCGGACCGGAGATCAGCAGCGAAGGATCTGCCTTTCCCAACGAGCCGATCGCCTCCGAGCGCTCGGTGCAGGCAAGGCCGAGGCCGGTCGGGTCGAGCGTCAGATGGCCACTTGCCGCTAAGGCTGCGAGCCAGGGCTGGGTTTCGAGAATACCGCCATGCGCCGGGCCGGTGGTGACGACGACGGCGTCATAGCGTCCCTCCAACGGCTGGCGCTGATGACGCGGCTGCAGGGTGCAAAGAATGAGCTCGCCCTCGATGCGCGCATCGGCAACCGACCCGGCCAGGATATCGAGGCGGCCCGCAGCAACCGCCGCGTCGAGCACGGCCTCGACCTGCGGGGCGATCCGGAAACGATGCACATCCCAATAGGGACGCAGATGGCGGACGAGCCGGCGTCGTTCGGCAACCGGCAGCGCCTGCCAGAGATCGTATCCCTGCGCCCGCACCTGATCGATCACCCCATGCCAGCTGATGCCCTGCGCCTTCGCCGCACCTATGGCGGCGCGGATCCCTCTCAGCAGCGACACGGCGGAATGGGCCGCATCGGAGATGAAATCGCCGAAGAGCTCCTGCGGTACCGGCGGATGGCCGCGAGACCGCAGACCGCGGCGCGAGATCGCGGTCACCGGACCGTCATGCCCGCGGTGCGCCAGCGAGGCAATGACATCGGCGGCCGTCAGGCCGTTGCCGATGACCAGCACCCGGTCCTGCGGGCGGATCACGTCGAGCGCGCCGGGCTTGGTGGTGTCGGCGACGAAACGGGGATGGGCGGCAAGCCGGGCAGCAAGCCGGGCGGGGGCTGCCGGCGGCGGATGGCTGGTGGCGATCGCGACGATATCGGCCTCCGTCACGCCGCCTCTGTCGTCGAGGATCGACCAGCGGCCGGCACGGCGCTCGACACCCGTCACCGCAGCGCGGCAATGACGCACGCTGCCGTCTTCCAGCAGCGGCTTTAGCAAGGAGGCGACATATTCGCCGAACAGCCGGCGCCGGGGGAAGAGCGAGCCATCGGGCTGCCTGGCCTCAGGGTCGCCGGCGACGGCGTCGCGGGCTTCGATCCAGGCCAGGAATTCGCCCAGGTCATCGGGCTGCAGGCTCATCTTGGCGGCTGGAACATTGATGCGGTGGGCCGGATCGGCCGTGTCATAGGCAAGGCCGCGGCCGAGTTCGGCGCGCGGCTCGAAGACCATAATGGCGGGGCGCTCGCAGCAGTCGGCTCTCGCGAGATGATAGGCGACGCCGGCGCCGGAGACACCGCCGCCGATGATGGCGACGACGGGTTGTTCAGACGTCGGGAGAGGCTTGGGCTGCATGGTGACCGGGATCATTGCTTTCGATGCCCGAGCATAGAAGCCGGTCATTGGTCACGCAATCCTCCTCCCCCGATTGTCTATAATTATTATGTAGATTTAGCCTTACCCCGATATCGTCGTCGAGAACTCGGGATTGCCGCGGATGGTGTTGCTCACCGTGCAGATCTCGTCTTCGGCGGCATGGGCGATTTTCTGCCGGGTTTCTTCGTCGATATCGCCCTTGATCGAAAAGGCGATGTTAAACTTGGCGACGCGCGAAAGGCCTTCCGTCGCCTTCTCGCCGGTGACCTCGGCAGTGATCTCGCTGATCTTGTCGAGAATACCCATCTGGCTGGCGGCGATGCGGGCGCTGAGCACCAGGCAGGCCGAGAGCGAGGAATAGAGCAGATCGAGCGGATTGAAACCCGGCTGCGACGGCGCGGTGACGATATCGATCTCGCCTTTGGTGGCGGAGGTGACATGCGGGAAACCGGTACGGCCGAGAACGGCGGTGGCGCCGGTTGGGCGGGGACGTGCCTTGAGATCGGCCATGTTGAAAATCCTCTTGCGAATATCTTGCAGATGGTGATTTCCGCCTGAGGCGGCAATGGTAACGGACGCCCGCCGGTTTCGGAACCTTTCCATCCGTCATCAGTTGAATACACCTGAACGAAATCAGTGACAAAGGTGGATTGCGATGCCTGACGTCCGCAGCATGGATAACCAAGGCCGGCGGATGGATGCTCGCGATCGACTGATCGTTGCGCTCTATGCGCAGCTGAAAGCCGAGCGGGAAACCCGCGAAACGCTGGAATGGGCGATCCGAAACGGCGCCGTCTCCCAGGAGGTGCTGGAAGCCATCGCTGCCGATCCGGTTCCGGTCGTCACCAGCGAGGATATCGCGTCGCTAGAGAAGATCATTGCGCTCGATGAACGGCGCAAACCAAATCGGAACTAGCCGACGACGACATGCACCCTATTTGAGTGAGAAGAGGAGATCCGAGATGGCCGATATCACCTATCAGGTCGTGCCGCATGACAATGGCTGGGCCTATAAGCTCGGCGAGACACTTTCGGAAACCTATGCGACAGCGGATGAAGCGATTGTGCATGCCAAGGACGCCGCATCGCGCCAGAAGATCGGCAATGGCGATGCGCTGCTCGCCTATCCCGCGCCCGGCGGCCGCGGCTGGGCATTTCAGGAACTCGAAACCGACAAGAGCGGCAGCCGGCTCTGATCTGCAACGGAGGATGGAATGGCCGCTCGGGCAAGCTGGAAGGGTCATCTGAAGGTGGGCGACCTTGCCTGCGCCGTCGGGCTCTACACCGCCGTTTCCTCTTCCGACCGCGTCTCCTTCAACATTATCAACCGCAGGACCGGCCACCGGGTGGAACGGCAGTTCGTCGATAGCGAGACCGGCAAACCGGTCGAGCGGGGCGACCAGGTCAAGGGCTACCAGATGGAGAACGGCGACTACATCGTCATCGAGGGCGACGAGATTGCCGAAATCATGCCGGAAAGCGACAAGGTCCTCAATATCAAGGCTTTCATCGCCTACGACGATATCGACAAACTTTATTTCGACCGCCCTTACTATCTCGCGCCCGTCGACGAACATGACGAGGAGGCACTGTCGCTGATCGCCAGAGGCATGCGCGACGGCAAGGTCGCGGCTCTGGCCGAAGCCGTGCTTTTCCGGCGCAACCGGACGCTGCTGATCCGCCCGCATGACAACTACATCGTCGCAACGATGCTGAATTTCGACTACGAGGTGCGCTCGGCCGATACGGTCTTCAACGACATTCCCGACATCAAATTCGACAAGGAGATGATCGAGCTTGCGGGCCATATAATTGGCACCAAGCACGGCAGCTTCGAACCGAGCACATACGAAGATCGCTATGAGGCTGCCCTCGTCGAGCTGGTGAAGGCGAAGATCGAGGGCCGGGCGCCACCGAAGAAGAAACCGGCTCCGGAACGCAAGGTCGTCGACCTGATGGAAGCGCTGCGCCAGAGCGCCAAGATGAGCGGCAAGGCGCCAGCAAAGAAGGCCCCGGCGAAGAAGAAGGCGCCGGCGCGCAGCGACAGCCGTAGCAAGAAGGCAAGCTGAGATGGCCTCGCCCCCTGGCGGGCGATGGGCAATCTCAGACGCACCCGACCTCGCTCGAATGCATCGGTTTGTCGCGCCGGCGAAGCCACTGGACCTGAAGCGCGTCAAAGTAGATTCCCGCGGTGCGCTTTAAGTCCTTGATTTATGTATGTCGTTTCCCAAAACCGCTGGCCACTTTTTCATTGGCGCGGCTTCTCACCGCCTTCGGCCGCCAGGCTCTTTTTCAGCGCATCCATGATATTGATGACGTTGCCGGTCGATTTCACCGGTGCGGGTTTTTGCGCGGGCGCTGCCTTCTTCAGGCTCTTCTGCTTGCCGCGGATCATCGACTTCAGACGTTTCTGGATCGGATCCTGCACCATGGTCGGGCTCCAATCCTTCGTCTCCTCCTTCACCAGTTGCGTCATCAGCGTCAGCAGCTTGCTGTCGATTTCAGTTTTGCTGTCGAGTTCGGCCACGGGATCACGCACTTCGTCGCCATAGCGCAGGGTCCAGAGAACGATGCCTTTGCCTAGCGGTTCCAGCAGCACCGCACGTTCGCGGCGATAGAGAACAAGGCGGGCAATGCCGACGACGTCATTCGCCTTCATCGCCTCGCGGATGACGCAGAAGGCTTCCACGCCGACCTTGTCCTCGGGCGCCAGAAAATGCGGTTTGTCGTACCAGATCCAATCGATCGAGCCGCGCGGCACGAAGCTGTCGATCTCGATGGTGCGGGTGCTTTCGAGCCCGACCTCCTCGATCTCCTCGTCCTCGAGAAGCACATAGTCGTCCTCGCCGCGCGGATAGCCCTTCACCTGGTCCCTCTCGGCCACCGGCTTGTGGGTGACGCTGTCGACATAGCGGCTTTCGACGCGGTTCTTCGTCTGGCGATTGAGGACGTGGAAACGGACCTTGTTGCTTTCGGTCGTCGCCGGCGTCAGCGAGACGGCGGCGGTGACAAGCGAGAGCTTGAGATAACCTTTCCAGAATGTCTGACGTGCCATGTCTGTCCTGTCTCCCGGACACGGTTGAGCATGGCAATCAACGGCGAGTTCGGTCTTTGGTTCCGGCAATTGAAGATTTCGTTGATCAGATACGGTCGGTGCATTTCCATTTCATGGATCGGCTGCCGTTGGGCCGAGCATTGTAGGCGGAGAGACCAGAGCCACTCTTTCCTTGCCACCGCCATTTTCCTCTTCAATAATGAAAGCCCCAAGACGTCAGGATATCGGTAATCTGAATGTTGCGACTTTTCGCCAACCTCGTCATCGTCCTCGCATGCAATTTCTTTCTCATCGTCGTCAATGCTGGCGCGTCCTTCGCACAGGAATGCCCCGACCCGACAAAAGCGACGAATGCCTCGGCCCAACAAAAGCAGGCAAGCAAGCGATTAAATCGCGCTCTTCCCATCTATCGCGCCAGATCGGCCCGATACAATCTGGCTCTTGTCGGCGATTCGCTCGTCGAACTCTGGCAGCCCTGGATCAAGGACAGCTTTCCTAGGCGCCCGGTGATGAACCTCGCGGTCGCCGGCGACACCACGCAAAATGCATTGTACCGCCTCGATGGTTTAGACCTTCCGGATTTCCATCCCGCGGATGTCGTCTTGCTTATCGGCACGAACAACCTGGGTGCGAAAACTACGCCATGCGCAGTGGCAGCTGGTGTCGTGGCTGTTGTCAGCAAGGTTCGCGCTCTTTGGCCGGGCGCCCATATTTATGCGTTGTCCATACCGCCTCGGGGCAAGCGCTATGCCTTCTACGAGGATGTCAGAATTCCGGCCAACCAACTTGTCGCATCGTCATTGGCTGAAATGCCGGGTGTCACGTTTGTTCAAATGAACGATGATATGTTGCGGTGCGGTAAGCCAAGCGATAAAGAATGTTCCAACTACAAGCCTGACCATCTTCATTTCAATGAAGGGGCATACAAGCTGATCACGAGCTTCCTCGCCACAGCGGGTCTACAGCTTTGATTTTTGCCGCTCAGGTGGTTACCAAAACGTAAGGCGGAATGTCATGAGCACCTCATTTGACAGCTACCAACCGATTGGCCTGCAAAGACATAGACCCAGAGCTCGCGCGCAATATCGCATTCGGCGTGAAACCCTCGTTCGGATCCTCCTCTCGGCAATATTTTATATTTCCCTCTGGAGAGCGACTGGCATGTGGTACGGGCTGCCCGCCGACTTCCAGGAGGGTGTCGGCAAAGATCCCATGCCAATGCGACTCTTGCTGATGTCGCTCGTTCCACTCATTGGCCTCTACTGCCTGCTGGAGCCCAGGCGAGTCGTTGAATTGCTCCGCAGCGCCTCGCCGCTGGTCGGCATAGTCTGCTTATGTGTCTTTCTCTCAATCGCTTTTTCCGTCAGCGTTACAGCCTCGCTCCGGGCTCTCGTCGCCGTCGCATTGCTGACAGCTGGACCCCTTCTTTACAGAGCCCGTTATGGAGCCGTTGACACATTTGAAAGCTTGGCGAAATTTGCCATTGCGACGGCCTTCATCAATATTCTTTACACGGCAGCCTTTCCCCGGTTTGCGGTGATGAGAGGCAGTTATGCCGGGATGGTGAAGGGGGCGTTCTACCACAAAAACATGCTCGGCCAGTTTTCGGCAACAAACTTCATCCTGCTGCTTCCAGCCCTGCCGATGTGGCGTCTGCGCTATTATGATCTCCTGCGATGGGCGGCAATGCTGCTCTACCTCGTGCTCATCGTGCTGGCGAAATCATCGACGGCGATCATCCTGCTTTCGATCGGAGTAGCCGTATACTACGGAATGAGCTGGATTCAGCGCTTTCCGGGCCGCATCTTCAGATCCTTCGTCGTTCTTCTTGCATTCGCCCTGCTGGGCTTCGTCGTCTCCGTCGCGTTGATGGGTGTGGCACAGGCGATTGCCGAGTCATTCGGGAAAGACCTTACGCTCAGCGGACGCACGAATGTCTGGGAACAGTTGCTGCCGCTGATCTACGAGCGGCCGCTTTCAGGCTGGGGATTTGCCTTGTTCCGACAACCCGACATCATGGAGCAATATGTTCGCCTTACGTGGGACGCTCAATCCACCCACAACACCTATATCGAACTTGCGCTGAACATGGGCATACCCGCCACCATCATCTGGACCTCGTTCGTCGTGGTGCGGCTCGTGGCGAAGATGACCTCGTCGCCCCTCAATCAAGCGCTCGCCATCACCAAGAGAAAGGAGGTTGTCATCATCCTCCTGATCTTGATCGGCGCGTTTACCGAAGCCGGAATGATGCTCGCCCCCTTCATCTTATGGCCCCATACCGTGATCGCACTTACGAGCCTCGGCCCGGAGTTCCTGTCCCGCTTCCGCAAACCGACCCAGGCAGGCGCGCAACATGCATCAGGCTAAAAAGATGACTTCAGATAATCGTAGACTGGTGGGCCTCGATGGGATTCGTGGCTTGGCGGCTATTTGTGTGGCAGTGCATCACACCGAAGGTTTTGTCGGATTTGATGCAGCACCTGCTGCCTATCTCGCCGTCGACCTGTTTTTTTGTCTCAGCGGCTTCGTGATCGGCCACGCCTATGAGAGGAAACTCATTCAAGAGTCTTCGCTCTCTGCCAATGATTTCGCCATCAAGCGTCTCGTCCGCTTATATCCCCTCTATCTGCTCGGCTTGTTGCTCGGTGTACTCGCATATGCAGGCATGTCGCTCAGCAGAAATCAGCAAATGGATCCGATGCTGTTTGCCACCTCGTTGATTGCCTCGATGTTCTTCCTGCCGGCGATCGGTGGAACATCGCTGAAGGCGCCGAACCTGTTCCCCTTCAACGGTCCGTCATGGTCTCTATTCCTGGAGATCGTGATCAACCTCGCCTACGGCTATACGGCGAGATTGCTGTCCAACGGTGTGCTCGCTGTCATCCTGCTTGCGTCATGGGTTTGGTTGGCGGCGCAAACGCTGGCCCATGGAAGCGCCGACCTGATTCCGCTCGACGGCGCCTTGCTCTCCGGATTTCCCCGCGTTCTCTTTTCTTTCAGCCTCGGCATCTTGATGTACCGCTACCGTCAGCGGCTTTCCCCTTCGGGCATCGGAAAAGCAGCCGCAGTGACAACAATCGTCGTCGCGACTGCTCTTCTCGTCTTCCAGGCGCCAGCCGCCCTGGTTGGCATAAAGGACCTGATTGTCATCACTGCTTTATTTCCTCTCGCCGTGCTTGTCCTTTACACAGCCAACTTCGATGGCGTGCTGCGACAGCCCCTTCTTATTGCGGGGGAGGCGTCCTACGCGCTCTATGCAATTCATGTTCCGCTGCTCGGATTGCTGTTGGGAGCCTGGAAAGCCGCTGGCCTGGGACAACCACCGGCCTGGGCGATCTTTGCCATCGTTCTTCCGCTGATCGTCGTATTGGCCATTGTTGTCACCCGCCTCTACGATGAACCGGTTCGCAAAGCGCTCAGCGCAGGAAAGGCCATGAGGCTTCGCTGGCGGCGATCCTGATTTGGCAAATTAGAGCGTCCTTTCTCCGCCTGAAGGGACGCACGGCGCTCTAATCCCCGTGCAGCCAAGCGATACGCCGCTTAAATCGAGAGATAGCGCTTCTGCCAAGGCAGCCTGTGTTCCTGCCATGCGCGCGGCGTGAAATCGTCATAGGCAGTCTCAGCGATCGCCAGCATCCAGTTCTGCGCCTTGCGGGCCAGCAGGACGCATGACAATTCCATGCCAGGCTCGACCGTAATGGAGGGCCGGTTGGCGCCTGGGATATCGATCCCCTTGTTACGCCATTGGATGCGGATTTCGTCGGGCTCGGATGTCCATTCGCCGGAGGCAACGGAGGCGTTGCCATCGGGCTTGAAGCGCAGCGGCGGCGGGGTAACATTCAGAAAGCTGCCATCGTTGCGATAGTTGCCATCGATATCACCCGCGGTCGCTTTGCCGTTTCCCTTGAGAACGATATCCTGTTCGCACCGCAGAAATATGTTGCGCCGAAAGCTGCCGGACCACCGACGGTTGGCGAAGAACGCGATGTCGCATTGGCTAATGACGTTATCGTGGATATCGATGTCTTTGCGAAATGCCTGCTCCTGATCCGAAAAGCCGCTCAGACTGACGCCGCGATTGGTGTTCTCGATCCAGTTGTCATAAATGTGATGGCCGGCGTGGTCGGCCTTGTCGCCGACGCCGTAGCCGAAGGAATAGTCATTCATTCTGCCGTCGCGCATGATGTTGCTGCGCACCACGGCGTCATCCCCGATCGACGAAAAGGAGAAATTCTTGCCGCCGATGAAATTGTACTCGACGAGGTATTTTCGCGTTTTGTCGCAGACCAGCGCGCCCTTGTTCGATGCGCTCGCCGGCGACTGCAGGAAGAGGTTGCCGCGGATCACGATATCGGAGCTGATATTGTCGTCGCTGTTTTGATAAGCGAACTGGCAGCAGTCTGCTCCCTCGCCGGAGGCCGCGCCGATGCGATTATTCTCCAGCAAGACGTGGGTCGTCTTCGTCAGGTAGATGCCGTCGCCGTTCACATTCTCCGTTTCACAGCGCCTGACGGTGAGGTTCTTGCCATTGTGAAATTTGAAGCCTCGAGGAGAGTTCTTGACGATAACGTCTTCGACCACCGTATCGGAAAACACCTGATAGGCGACGCCAACATCGGGCGCACCATCGATGACCTGTCCGCGTGTAGACGCGCCGTGAACTTTCTTTCGCAGGATGGCGGTCATTGCATTTCCTTCGATACCGGTGCCGCGGGGAATTAAGCAGAGGGCATGTGGCGGATGTTTGAATATTTGGAAATTCAGCTTGTAAACCGCCCATCTTTCAGAAACGACAAGGCTTGGCTCCACATCATCTTGTTGACGGGCAAGAAAGTGTGGTTTGCCGGTATGACGATATGCGCAGCCGCGCCGTCGAGGCGCGTGCTCTCCACCGAAACCTTCCCATCGTTCGGAACCCTGAGGCCGATGATAAGTGAAGAGACCGGATCGATGGTCCGGTTCCCGGCGATGATGCCAAGTTCGTAATCGACCGTGCCGAACAGCTCGGTCATTGCGGTTTGATCGGTAATCAGCTGCTGTCCCGCCGGTCCATAGACTTTCCTGTATAGCGGCCAGCTCTTGAGGAAATCGGCAATCTGACTGCCGTTGTTCGGCGTTCCGACCATGACCACTCTCCCCAGGTTGGCTGGGCGATAGCTGCTGAGAAGAGCGCGGATGATCAGCCCACCCATCGAATAACCGACGAAATGGACCGGCCATCGCCTGCTTTCTTCACGGCGTCGTCGATCTCCGGCCGAATGATGTCGGTGAGGTCGCTGATCGAAAACTTGGTGGAGGGGTAACCGACATTCACAACCCGATAACCTTGGCCGGACAAAAAGCTGGCGAGCTTCGCCATGCTTTTCTTCGTCCGGGCAATGCCGTGAGACAGGAGGACAGTGTCGTTCATCATGTGTCCGCTCAACGGGCTGCTATCGATCAAGCTATTCTGTAGCTCTCGCGGTGAAGCTTGTCGATCAATGCGGAATGGCCAGACATCCGAACAGTTTCGTTGCGGCGTATCGTGCTCGAAACCGGAGCACGCAAGGCGTGAGAGCGGGGGTGCGCTTATTCTCACACCCCCGCCACAAGCGCCTTGTTCTTACTTCGAGACGTCTACGGCCGCCTCATCAATAAGGGCCGCAACCTCCAGGGGCTTTGATTGCGGCAAAGCATGGCTTGCCTCCAAGGTCGCGACTTTCCGAGCATTGAGACGAGCCGACATTGCCTTTTGATTTTCAGGAGCAATCATTCTGTCTTCACTTGCCATTTGATACCAGGACGGCTTCTTCCTCCAGGCCGGGGCGGTGATGACGTCTCCAAAGGTGCCGGCGAGCGGCGCTTTTTGGGTCGCCGCCAAAACGAAAGCACCTTCCGGGGATATATCCTGGCAGAAGCTTTCGTGAAATTTGTCAGCCTTGAGCCATAGGTAGCTGTCGCTGTCCGGCTCGATATTGGCCACGGCAGCAGGAGGATGCCGTTGAGTGATTCCGCCTGGACTTTCGCCTGCGTCGGGAGCAAATGCGGCAATATAGACAAGCCCCGCGACATTCGGTTGATCTCCCGCTTCGGTGATGACCGCGCCGCCGTAGGAATGACCCACGAGCAGGACCGGCCCTTTCTGCTGGGCCACCATCTTGCGTGTCCGTTCAGCGTCCTCAGCTAGCGACGTCAACGGCAGTTCGACGGCGTGAACGGACTGATAGCCCCTTTGTGCCAGTTCGAGTATGACCTTGCCCCAATGTGCGGCTCCACCCCAAAAGCCATGCACCAGAATGATCGTCGGTTTATTACTCATAGTTTTCTCCTGTTTCCTGGGAAGAGCGACACGGCCGTGATCGGCGACAACGGAATCCGAGCATCCTCTTTGGCGGCGTACTCCGTTAGCCGCCCTGCGAACGGTCCCACATATACATCCAACTGCATTAATTGATTGCATTCAATATAGCTAGACCTCTCCGATTGATGCGATATATCGTCTTGACGCGGACCTTCCTTTGGATACCAGGCGCATCCATTGTCATTGCGGCCGACACCAGAAGGCGGCCGCGAGTCTAGGCAACCCTTCCCAAAGCCCCGGCGTAAACAGGTGACAGAGGCTCCCGCCGCACAAATATCACGGCTCCTCCAATGATTGACGCCCAATTGAATGCATCTGACTTGGGCCTTGGTGCATTCGATTTTTGCATTCGGTCGCACAGAAAATCAGCTCTAAAATTTTCATTCTGAAAATTGATGGCATAAATGAATGTATTATTTGGTATATTTGACTGCTATTTGTGCATAATCAATCTGGCATGGCACTTGCAATTGGATGGATGCTCCCCGGATGGGGATCGGATTTCAATCAAGGAGCCATCCATGCCCGCAGTGACCAAGCCAGCCAATCAAAAAGGCGACTTTCTTGTCGATTACGAGGACAAGGTTTTCGAGGACGTACAGGCCGGCGAAGGCGAAAAAGCTCTCGTCACCTTCCATACCGTGGCCTTCGAAGGATCGATCGGATTCGTCAACCTGCTGCAGGCGACGCGCCTGAAGCGGAAGGGTTTCGAGACCTCGATCCTTCTCTACGGCCCAGGCGTGACGCTCGGCGTCCAGCGTGGTTTTCCGACGCTCGGCGCGGAGGCCTTTCCCGGCCATCTGAATTTCAACAACCAGATCGTCAAATTCATGGAAGAAGGCGGCAAGGTCTATGCCTGCCGTTTTGCCCTTCAGGCACTTTACGGCCATGGCGAAGGCGCGCTGATCCCCGGCATCACGCCGATCAGTCCGCTCGACGTTCTCGACCTGATCCTGATCCATCGCCGCGACGGCGCCTTCATCCTTGATACCTGGACGCTCTAAGCACCAGGCGCCCCAAAGAATAAAGGGCGGAGCCTTGGCGCTCCGCCTCCCCACCCGTCAATCGAGGATTTCGTCATGGAGAAAAAACCGAGCGTCCGGGTTGCCGCCGCGCAGATCGCGCCGGATCTGACCTCGCGCGAGAAATCACTGGCCCGCGTGCTGGATGCAATTCGTGAAGCGGCAGCCAAAGGCGCCGAGCTGATCGTCTTTCCCGAAACCTTCGTCCCCTGGTACCCCTATTTTTCTTTCGTGCTGCCGCCTGTTCTCTCTGGCAAGGAGCACGTGCGACTTTACGAGGAAGCCGTCACGGTACCGAGCGCTGCCACCGATGCCGTCTCGGCAGTCGCCCGCGAGCATGGCATCGTCGTGGCGCTTGGTGTCAACGAGCGTGACCACGGATCGCTCTATAATGCCCAGCTGCTGTTTGATGCCGATGGCACGCTCATCCTCAAGCGTCGCAAGATCACCCCGACATTTCACGAGCGGATGATCTGGGGCCAGGGCGACGCCTCCGGCCTGAAGGTGGTCGACAGCGCCGTCGGACGGCTTGGAGCGCTGGCCTGCTGGGAGCATTACAATCCTCTGGCCCGCTACGCCCTGATGGCGCAGCACGAAGACATCCATATCGCCCAGTTTCCAGGCTCCATGGTCGGGCCGATTTTTGCCGACCAGATGGAAGTCACCATCCGCCACCATGCGCTGGAAAGCGGTTGCTTCGTGGTCAATGCCACAGGCTGGCTGACCGACGAGCAGATCGCCTCCATCACCTCCGACGCTGGCCTGCAGAAGGCCCTGCGCGGCGGCTGCATGACCGCGATCATCTCGCCCGAAGGCAAACATGTCGTGCCGCCGCTCACAGAAGGCGAAGGCATCCTGATCGCCGATCTCGACATGAGCCTGATCATCAAACGCAAGCGGATGATGGATTCGGTCGGCCATTATGCCCGACCTGAGCTGCTGCATCTTGTCATGGATGGCCGCGCCACGGCGCCGATGGTCACCACCACCCAGCCATCCCTCCCCACAGTCGAAGCAAGGACCCTTTCCGATGGAGAATATGACACGTCTGCCGACCGAGATTCTGATCAACGAATTGCAGTCCTACGGAGCCCGGCTCGTTGACCCCAAGGCCGGACATGAAAGCCGCCGCGGTGGTGCCGGACCTTCCGACCACAAGGCACTGACCATTGACGGCATGACGTTGATGGTGCCGGTTCACACCGCACCTGCGTTCGAGAGCCCCTATCTGGTCGAAAAGCCGGACGAGATGGGCCGCAGCCGTATCAGCCGGGATGGCACGGTGCTGGGCGAGGTTTCCTTTCCCCTGCGCCCGCGCTTCTACGAGCGCTCGACCGCCGACGGCATTCCCTATTCGCAGATCGCCGTTCTGCACGGCAAGGACGTGCTTGCCACGACCGTGCTGCAGACCTGCATCCGCTATCAGAGCCGTACCAAGACCTGTCAGTTCTGCGCAATCGGCCAATCGCTGTCCGCCGGCCGCACCATCGCCCACAAGACGCCCGAGCAGCTCGCGGAAGTCGCCAAGGCCGCCGTCGAACTGGACGGCGTCAAGCATATGGTGATGACCACCGGCACACCGAAGGGCGACGACCGCGGTGCTGCGATCCTCGCCGACAGCGCCCGCGCCATCAAGGCGGCCGTCAACATTCCCATCCAGGCGCAATGCGAGCCGCCGGAAGACGATATATGGTTCACCCGCATGAAGGAGGCCGGCGTCGATGCCCTCGGCATGCATCTGGAAGCCGTGACGCCGGAGGTGCGTGCCCGCATCATGCCGGGCAAGGCGCAGGTCTCGATCGCCAAATACATGGCCTCGTTCAAGGCCGCTGTGGAGGTCTTCGGGCGCGGCCAGGTCTCGACCTATATCCTGGCGGGGCTCGGCGACAGCCGTGAAGCCATTCTGGACATCTGCGAAAAGCTGGTTGCGCTCGGCGTCTATCCCTTCGTCGTGCCCTTCGTGCCGATCTCCGGCACGCCGCTCGAAAGCCACCCGGCGCCGAGGCCCGACTTCATGCACTCGATCCTCGGGCCCTTGTCCAGGATGCTGGTCGCCAGCGGCTTGAAGGCCGTCGATATCAAGGCCGGCTGCGGCAAATGCGGCGCCTGCTCCGCCCTTTCCACCTATGAAAGGATGCTCACCAAATGATGCTCGAAACCTTTGCTCCCTATCGCTCGAGCGAATTCCAGGTGAAGTTCGCGACCTCCGCCTGGGAACGCAGCCAAGCGCATGCGCTGCGCCGTGCCGTCTTCTGCGAGGAACAGCAGATCTTCGAGGGCGATGACCGCGACGCGATCGACGATCAGGCCATCCCGATCGTGGCGCTCTCCATGCTCGGCATTGCCGCCGATCAGCTGGTCGGAACGGTGCGCATTCATCAGGCCGAACCCGGCCTCTGGTGGGGCTCGCGACTGGCGGTCCACCAGGATTTCCGCAAGATCGGCGCCCTTGGGGCGAGCCTGATCAAACTCGCCGTGTCCTCCGCCAATGCGATCGGATGCCACACGTTTCTCGCCAATGTGCAGGTGCAGAACGGTCTGCTGTTCCGCAGGCTGCACTGGGATGTGATCGAAGAGTTCGAGGTCTACGGCAAGCCGCATCTCAGGATGAAGGCCGACCTTGCCTATTATCCACCCTGCGCCACACCCGAGGCAGGCTTCACCGCCCTTTCCAGAAAGGCGGCGTGAGGATGGCCGCAATCGACATCAAGAGCCTGGCGGCAAAACTCTCGGCCAGCAGCGGCATCGCCGCCAAGCAGGATATCGGCCCGATCGCGGCAAGGCTCGGTCTGCAGGGGCAGCAGATTGCCGTCGGCGACGATTGCGCCGCGCTGCCCGATGGCGACGGTTATCTGCTCTTTGCCATCGAAGGGTTCATGAACGAGTTCGTCGCCGCCGACCCCTGGTTCGCCGGCTGGTGCGGCGTCATGGTCAATATCTCCGACGTCGTTGCCATGGGCGGCCGGCCAATCGCCGTGGTTGATGCCGTCTGGGCCAATGGCGAGGCTGGCGCGACACCCGTTCTCGAAGGCATGCGGGCGGCATCCAGCGCCTTTGGCGTGCCGATCGTCGGGGGGCACACCAATATCCGCAGCGAACGCGGCCAATTGTCGGTCGCCATTCTCGGTCGCGCCAGGAAGCTGCTGACGAGCTTCGATGCAAAGCCGGGCGATGTGTTAGTTGCGACGATCGACCATCGCGGCCGTTACCGCGAACCCTTCAACAACTGGGAAGCCGCCACCGATGCCGCGCCGGCGCGCCTGCGCGGCGACCTCGAGCTGCTGCCAGAGATCGCCGAGGCCGGGCTGGCGCTGTCTGCGAAGGATATCAGCCAGGGCGGCATCATCGGCACGGCCATCATGCTGGCCGAATGTTCGCATGTCGGCATCGATATCGACGTCACCGCCATTCCCCTGCCCGCCGGTGTGAGCCTCGACCGCTGGCTCGTCACCTTTCCGAGCTTCGGCTATCTGCTCTCGGTCGCGCCGGAACGGGTGGCCGATGTCCTCACCCGCTTCACCGCGCGCGGCATCAACGCTGCGGTCATCGGCGCCGTCGTGGCTGGCGCCGAAGTCGCGCTGGTCGATGGCGAGAGCCGTGCAGTGGTGCGCGATCATGCCGAGACACCTCTGCTGCAGCTCGGCCGACAGGATGTCGCCGCATGAGCCTCCCGTCGCACCGAACGCTGCGCATTGCCATGCTGACCCATTCCACCAATCCGCGTGGCGGTGTGATTCATGCCATGCAGCTTTCGGAAGCGCTGACCTCGCTCGGTCATGAGGTGGTCCTGCACGCGCCCGATGCCAAGGGGGCGGGCTTCTTTCGTCAACCCTCCTGCGGCACCGCCTGCATTGCCGTGCCGCCGGCACCCGCGGACATGACGCAAATGGTCGAGCAGCGGATTGCCGATTATGTCGACTATTTCCGAAGAACCGGAACCAATGGCTTCGACCTCTTCCACGCCCATGACGGCATTTCCGGCAATGCGCTGGCGACGCTCAAGCTGGAAGGCCTGATCCCGAATTTTGCCCGCACTGTCCACCACATCGACCAGTTCGCCGACCCGCGCCTGATGGCTTTGCAGGATCGCGCGATCGATGCGGCCGATATTTTCTTCGCCGTCAGCCGCCTCTGGCGGGACAGGCTGAGAGGTGACCGCGGCATCGAGGCGACAGTGGTCGGCAATGGCGTCGACACCAACCGCTTCTCGCCTGCCTGGAGCGGCGAGCAGGTCGCTCTGCGCGATAGGTTGCGGCTCGCAAGCGGGCCGATTTTCCTCAGTGTCGGCGGCATCGAGGCGCGAAAGAATACCCTTGGTATTCTCGAAGCCTTTCGTCAGGTCCGCGCCATCCGGCCGGATGCCCAGCTTGTCATTGCCGGCGGCGCCTCCCTCCTGGACCATGGCGATTATCAGGAGGAGTTCCGTTCTTGCCTCGCCTGCCTCGGTCGGGACGCCGCAGCGGTGCATATCACCGGAGCGATCGCCGATGCCGACATGCCCAGCCTCTACCGGTTGGCAGATGCGCTGGTGTTTCCCTCGCTCAAGGAGGGCTTCGGCCTCGTCGTTCTGGAAGCCATGGCCAGCGGCATTCCGGTCGTGACATCCTCGATTGCGCCCTTCACCGAATATCTGGGTCCCGGCGATGCGATCTGGTGCGATCCGCATCATCCGGTCTCGATTGCCGAAGGCATGGCGCTGGCGCTGGTCGCACCGATCCGCGAGCAGATCATTCCCCGTGGTCTGGCGGTTGCCGCCCGCCATGGCTGGCAGCAAACCGCGACCGCCCATCTTGCCCGCTATCACACGCTGCTGGAGCCCGACCATGCCTGAAATGCGCTTTGTCATAACCTGGCCCGATGGCCAGGAAGAGAGCTGTTATTCCCCCTCGCTGATCATCCGTGAGTTTTTCACCGAGGGTGAAAGTTATTCGGTCGCCGATTTCGTCGATCGCAGCCGCAGGGCGCTTACCATCGCCAGCGATCGCGTGGAGGCGAAGTTTGGTTTTGCCTGTTCATCCGCAAACGACCAACTCGCCCGAATTGAAAGCGCCGCTGTCGCCTTCCAGAATGACGCAGATGCCCGCGTCCACTGCAAAACCTTCATCCTCTGAAAGGACTAGTCCATGCCCCAGAACCTGAAGCAGCATTACAGCACCGCCGTCATCGGTGGCGGCCAGGCCGGCCTGTCCGCCAGTCATTACCTGAAGAGGCACGGCATCGACCATGTGGTCTTCGAGAAGAAGACCGTTGCGCATAAATGGAAGAATGAACGCTGGGACGCCTTCTGCCTGGTGACGCCGAACTGGCAATGCCAGCTTCCCGATCATCCCTATGACGGCACGGATCCGCACGGTTTCATGGTCAAGGACGAGATCCTTGCCTATGTCAACCGCTTCGTGAAGAAGGTCGATGCTCCGATCTTCGAGCAAACCGGCGTGACGTCGCTCGAAAAGCATGGCGGCCTCTTCCGGCTCGAAACCTCGGCTGGCGCGGTGACCGCCGATGCCGTGGTGATCGCCACCAGCCTCTATGCAGATCCGGCCATTCCGCGTGCGGCGGAGCGCCTGCCCGAGGACATCATGCAGATCCACACCGCCGGCTACCGCAATGCCGGCCAACTGCCGGACGGCGGCGTCATCGTGGTCGGTTCCGGCCAGTCCGGCTGCCAGATTGCAGAGGATCTGCATCTTGCCGGCCGCAAGGTGCATCTCGTCACCGGCAACGCACCGCGTTGCGCCCGTTTCTATCGCGGTCGCGATGTGGTCGACTGGCTTTCCGATATCGGCCAATACGACATCACGGTCGAACATGATGGCATGACGAAGAAGAAGCACGACACCAACCATTACCTGACAGGACGCGACCGTGGACGCGATATCGATCTGCGCAAGTTCGCGCTGGAGGGCATGGCGCTATATGGCCGCATGTCCGGCATCGCCGCCGGCCGGATGCTGTTCGAGCCGAACCTGAAGGCCAATCTCGACGGCGCCGACCGTGTCTATAACGGCATCAATGCCCTGATTGACCGGCATATCGCCGAAAAAGGCATTGATGCTCCGGCCGGATCCCCCTATGTCCCTGTCTGGGAGCCTGAGGCGGAGATTGCCGAACTCGACCTGAAGGCGGAGCGGATCACCTCGGTGATCTGGGCCACGGGATTCAGCCCGGATTGGTCTTTCGTCGGTCTGCCGATCTTCGACGGCAACGCCTATCCTGTTCATCGCCGCGGCGTCACCGCCGTCGATGGCGTCTACGTGCTGGGACTTCCCTGGCTCTGGACCTGGGGCTCGGGCCGGTTCCTCAGCGTCGGCAGGGATGCCGAACATGTGGTCGGGCATCTTGCGGCTCGACGTTCGGCACAGACATCGTCTCTCAAGCAATCGGTCAGCGCCTGATCATGAGCGCAGCCCTTCTCGATTTTCCGCCCGCAGGGCCTTCGGCACGCGACCTGATGGAACGTACCCTTGATCCGCATGTGCTGCTCGGCATGCCCCATCTGAACGGAAGCGGGTTATCGGAGACCTGGCTGATGAAGGAACTCGGCCATCGTCACTGGCTGATGCTCGCCTGTCATCTTGGGCTCGAGAATGCGGATTTCAGAACGGCCGATGGAGAGGAGGCTTATGCCGCTATCTGTGCAACGTCCGTGACAGATGCATGTTTCGACGTCGTGCAGGCGAACGACATTTTGACCATTCATTCGAGATTGTCCGCAGTCTCACGAACCCGGACGTCGACCCGGCACGAGTTGTCCGTCCACGGAGGAAGCGTCGGCGCGGTCGAACTCATCTCAACCTTCGTTTACAGAACGATCAAAGACAGCAATCACTCGATTGCCCGTGTGACGTTGCCTGAGCCGCAGGGACAGCGGTTCCAGCCCAGCCGTCTGGCCCAGAATGCTGCTGACATCCGGAGTGGGCGGTTAGGGACGCATTTCGGGTTTCCGGTCCCCGCCAACAAAGCGCTCCGAACCTTTCGGTTTGATCCCAGCACCTCCCAGGAGTTCAACGGCGCAGGACTATTTTACTTTGCCGAGTATCAGGCATTGGCCGATCGCGCTTTGGAAAACTGGTTTCCCCGCAAGGGGCCGGTCGTCCGAAAGGACGTCTTCTTCCTTGGAAATATCGAACAAAATGAAAGCGTTTTCTTCGACCTTGTTGATTTTTCTGACGAGCAAAAAGCTGTCCATGGGCAGTTGCGACGCGAAAATGGGAAAGTGATCGCCAAAATATTCGGGACGTGGACATGTCTTCGCTGAGGCATGCATTGCAGATTTCAGCCGCCTCTCACCTGTCGTTTGATCGCCGCCAAAATGCATTCGGAATAGACTACCAGCAGGTAAAACCAGCATCGGCAACGACTGTCGTACCGGTCATGAGGCTTGACGCATCCGATGCAAGAAAATGGACGACGGAAGCGATCTCGTCAGGTTTGCCGAGACGGTGCATCGGGGTATCTCGCAGCCAGACATCGATCATGCCCTCATTGTCGTGGCGATATGTGGTCATCGCAGTCTCGATATAGGTGGGCGCAACGGCGTTAACCCGGATGCCACGGTCGGCCCATTCCGCCGCGAGCGACGATGTCATCTGGTGCACGGCAGCCTTGGCGGCGTTATAGTAGGTTTGCTTCTGCGGGCGGTTCGATATCAGACCCGACATCGACCCGATGTTGACGATCGAGCCCGAATTGGCATTGAGCATATGCCGGGCGAAGGCGCGGTTACACCAAAATACGCCATTGTAGTTGACGTCATTGACGTGGAGCCAATGCTCGTCGGTCACCTCTTCTGCGGCGACGCCGGAACGAGCAATCCCTGCATTCGCAACCAGAATGTCCACCTTGCCATAGGTCGAGACCACCCAGTCGGCCAGCCCATCGACTTCCGCCGATTTCGTAACGTCGACCTGGTAGATGGCGACATCATATCCCTTAGCCTTCATTGCCGCCGCGCCCTCATCGGCGATTGCCTTATCAATATCGGCAATGACAACTTTTGCTCCGTGTTCGGCAAGCGCCTCGACGCAGCTTAGCCCTATGCCGCGTCCGCCACCGGTAACGACGGCGACCTTGCCATCCAGGCGAAACTTTTCTGCGTACATTGCGTCCTCCACATAGTCTTCAAAAGATCAATGATCTTCCTAACGAACTTGCTCTGCGAGATTCAAAAACGGATGGCGGCCCGGCTGGTTGAAGTGCTTGCGGCGAACATCGAGCAACCTCTCGATCTGATCTGCATTGAACTCCTTGGCGCCGCCGTAGGAGGCCGCGAGGTAGACGACCTTGGCGTAGTAATCGAGTGCTTCCATCTTGAAATAGGCGCTGTTCAAATCATGCCCGTAAGTCAGGGCACCATGGTTTTCGAGCAAAAGCGCATCGTGCCTTTGCAGGTAGGGTATGATGGCGTCGGACAGTTCCGGCGTGGACGGAAGGCCGTACGGGGTCAACGGGACTTCGCCCAAAAACATTGTCGACTCAGGCATGATCTGCTGGGTCAGCGGCTTGCCACAAATGGCATGCACGGTGGCGTAAAGCGGATGCGCATGCACGACGGAACGCACATCGTCTCGATGATCGTAGACACACAAATGCATGCCAATTTCGGTGGACGGACGATATAGCCCATCACCGATGGGCTTTCCGCTGCGATCGATATGGCAGATCATTTCCGGCTTCATAAAGCCCTTGGAGACACCGGTCGGCGTGCAAAGAAGCGTACCGTCATCCAGTAGAACGGAAATATTGCCGTCGTTGGCCGCGCCCATCTCACGCGCGTAGGCGCGTCGGCCCACCTCGCAGATAAATTCACGCAGTTCGAGATTATTTTCCATGATCCTCACCTTCAATTCCGGAGAGGACCATAACCGCGGCAGCGACATAGTCAACAAAAACAGAAATTTAATGTTTGAAAATGTTGTTTTTAGTAGAGAACCGGGATATCAAGCTTCTGAAAATGTTTGATCCATTCGTCGGAAGGCTGACGATCGGTGATAACAGCGTTGATTTGATCAACAGGGCAGACGCTGGTGAGCGCCGAACCATCAAACTTGTCCCCGTCGACGAGGAGACACACCTTTCGGGCGGCGGCAATGAACGCACGCTTGACCTCAGCATCCGGAAGGCTCGCATCCATAACGCCTCCCGATATCGAGATGGCCTTGCAGCTGATGAGCGCGATATCGGCATTGAATTTGGCGATTGCCTGCGTCGCCAATGTTCCAACGAAGGTCATCGACTGCTTACGCAGCTCGCCGCCGACAGACACGATAGTGTGCTGCGTTGCTCCGGGATTGGCGGTAATGCGTACAGAATTGGTAATCAACGTTAGGTCGTGATGATCTTTAAGCGCGCTGAGCACCTCAAAAGCTGTCGATGAGGAGTCAATCATAACGGCATACGCATCGTGCACCAATGCAGCCGCGAGAGCGGCAATCTTCCGCTTCGCCTCGATATTGGTGACCTGACGCATCCGGTAGGGAAGATCTTCCGCTTCGACTTCCCTTGCTACCGCCCCTCCGTGTGTGCGGCTCAGAAGTCCGCTTCCATCCAAGGTCTGCAGGTCGCGGCGGATCGTCTCTTCGGTGACGCCAAAAGACTTGCTGAGATCAGTGACCTGCACCGTCTTGTGACGATAGACCAGGTCAAGAATTTTCTGTCTTCGTTCGACTGCGAGCATTTTTTAGGGGAAACCCATTGTTATTTCTGAGGGTAGTAATTCAGGATATCGGCCGACTTTTCAATCACGATGCGAGCCGCTGCAAGGTTTTCGATCAAACCAAGGCCAATCAGCTGCATTGCGATATTTCCCCAAGCGCTTGCTTCGATTGGTCCGACGGTGACGATGCGGCTGGTGCGGTTTGCTATCATTTGGCACAAAAGAGCGTCCTGGCCTCCGCCACCACAGATCCGAAGGCGAGCCACCGGCTCGTGCGTCTGCCGTTCGAGCGCCGAAAGACTTTCTGCAACGTCTTCAATCAACCCGCGGTAAACGGCAAGTGCGAGAGGGCCGAGGTCGTCATTGGTGCATCCAGCGAGTTCCGGGCAGACGCGCATCAAAGCGGCCACAATGTCGGGCGGATCGAAGAAAACTGGATCCGACGGATTGATCGAGGCTGACATCCCGCGTGCGGAGGCAATGGTCGCAAGGTCTGACATTTGAGCGAAGCTGATCTCCTGCCCTACGCGCTCCGACCAGTGCGCACGAAGCTTTTGCAGCAGATGTAACCCATTCAAACTTCGTAAGAAAAGCTGACGACCTTCAATGCCACCTTCGTTCCCGAAACCGCTTAACCGGGCGTCCTCCGAAGTGATCGCCTGACGCACCTCGCGGCCGATGATTGACCATGAACCACAGATCAGGAATGCTTCCTGCGTCCGTAGGGGAAGTCCGCATACTGCGCTTGCAGTGTCGTGGGCCGCGACCGAGATCACGGGAATTCGGTTGTGTAGTTGAAGTTCCAATTGGAGCTTTTCCCGAAGCCGGCCAAGGACCGTGCCTGGCTGCTTTAACGGTGGAAGCAGCCCGAGGGGGATGCCGGCGCTGCCGCAGATGGAACGATCCCATTTTCCGTCCAACGAGAGAAGGCCGGAGGTGCGCGCCAGCGTAAGCTCGCCGCCGATTGCCCCTGTCAGGTAATAATTGACGGCATCGGCGATCATCAGCACGCGCTGGCTGGTGGCTATCACCGATGGATCTTCCTTGCCTGCGCTGAAAAGCTGATAGACCGTGTTGATTGGGAGAACCTGCGAACCGGTCCGTTCGAACATTTCATTGGGTGTCATGGGAAAGGCGTCATAGCCTCGTTGGGAACGGGGATGCCGGTAGTGGTGAGGCGCAGCCTGCAGCTTTCCAGAGGCGTCAACGAGAGCATAATCTACCCCCCAACTATCCACGCCGATGGAATCGATCTTCGCGCAGCGCTCGAGTGCCAGCCGCAAGCCTTTCTTGATTTCCTTGAGCAAACGATTGAGGTCCCAGTGAGGTCCATCATCGAGGCGCATCTCTATCCCGGAGAACCGGTGGACCTCCGAAAGATCGATCTTTTGTCCGTCGAAACGGCCGAGCATCGCCCGCCCGCTGCCAGCGCCCAAATCGACTACGAGGCAATTGATCATTTTGCTTCTCTCAAAAAATGGCTTGGACGCCCGCCAAAGCGACAGTATCAGACCGTAATCACAAACCAATCTTTATAAATGTGGCTTTATGTGATTTTCTTTTTGACTTGTATAACGCCGTTTTGCGGTTTCGGAGCGACAGAAAGGTCTTCGAACAGCGGCGCGCTTGATGCGGCGTTCCGCGAGTGATCTAGTGGACGATAAAATGAAGGTGAACTTCAGCAGTCCGTGTGATGAATGTTCGACCGCTCCTGTGCTAGCCTCCTATGCGCGTCTGAAAAGACGCGCGGCGCTGTAGAGAAAGAAATGCGAGCACGTGACGACCAGCATCAGACATATCGCTAAACTTGCAGGAACATCGGTCTCTTCGGTCTCGCGCGTGCTCAACAACAGCGGCTATGCCTCACCTGAGCTCAGGGACCGGGTCGAGGCGGCTATCCGAACGCTGAACTACACGCCCAGCAAGGGCGCCCGTATGCTGCGCGGTGCACCAAGCCGGATGATCGGACTGATGCTGCCGTCGATTGAAGTGCCTTTCTTCGGCATCCTGGCCCATGCGATCGAACAGGAACTGTTTCAGCAGGGCTATCAGACGCTGATCTGCAGCACGGCGGAAAATATGGACCATGAGGTGCGCTACATCTCCATGCTGCTCGCCCAGCGCGTCGATGGCGTCATCGTGGCAAGCGCCTTCGGCAGCACCGAGCATTTCGGAGTGCTGCGTGACGCTCACATTCCAATCATCGCCATTGACCGCGAGTTGAGCGGCATCGCCGACGACGCTGTCATGGCCGATCACGAGGAAGGCGGACGGCTGATGGCGCGCCATCTGATCGACCTCGGCCACCGGGCGATCGCCATCGTCGGCGCGCCGGCACACAGCCAGCCTATCCAGCTTCGCCTGCAAGGAATCACGGCCGAGATGGCGAAAGATGGGATCGCACCCGCCATCGTGGCGATGGCAGAAGAGCACAGCTTTGCAGAGACCTACCGGCTGGCGCGCGAGCTGCTGGCGTCTCGACCTGAGGTCACCGCAATCATCGGCACGACCGATGTTTCGGCGATTGCCGCAATCCATGCCGTCCAGGATCGCGGATTTTCTGTTCCGAGCGACTATTCGGTCGTGGGCTTCGACGATCTGCCCGAGGCAGCCTACGTCTTTCCACGGCTGACAACGGTCGCACAGCCGATCCGCGATGTCGGGCGACAGGCAGCACGGCTGCTGGAAGCGCTGATCGACGAGCACCAAACGGGAGACGAATCTCGACAGGGCGCGATCGTAAAAGTGCCGGTCACGCTGATCGAGCGCGATTCCACCGGTCGCGTCCGCAACTGAGATGTGACCCCGATGCTAGGGCCGGACGATGACCTTGATCTCGCCTGGCAATGGCGCGTTGCCCACCACGTCGGCGACCTCCTCGAGACCGATGGTTTTGGTGACCAATGCGTCCAGTTCCAACGCCCCGCTCGCGACCATTGCCGCAGCGCGCGAATGGGTGAAGGGGTTGAGGTAGGCCGGCCTGATATCGACTTCGTTTACGAGCAGATCGAAGGGCAGAACCGGCACCTCGACACCCGCCGGCGTCACCCCGAAAAGCACGAAGGCACCACCGCGCCGCGCCATTTTCAGACCGGTTTGAAGCGTCTCGCTGACGCCGGCGCATTCGATGACCACGTCGGCGCCGCCTTTGGTGAGTTCTCGAACGGAAGCGATTGTGCCTGAAGAAACCGGGTCGAAGGCGTGCGTCGCCCCCAGGCTCAGAGCGGTTTGGCGTCTCGATTGCTGCCGCGTAATCAAAATGATCTCAGCTGCCCCAGCCAGGCGGGCCAGTTGCACCATGAGCAGACCGATCACGCCCCCGCCGAGGATCGCGACGCTGTCGCCCGGACGGATCCTTGCCTTGTCGATCGCGTGGATACAACAGGCCAGCGGTTCACTGAAGGCGCCGTGAACGGGATCGAGGTCGGCCGGCAGGATGAAGGCCTGCGCGTGTGGCACCGCCACATATTCCGCAAAGCCGCCATCCCGTGTCACGCCGATGGCGGTCAAGCTCTCGCATAAGTTCGGCCGCGCCTGCGTGCAAGCCCGACAGATGCCGCAGGCGATATTGGGGTCGACCGTCACAAGCTCACCGCCGGTAAAGCGGGTAACGGTATCGCCGATCGCTTCGACTATGCCGCAGAATTCGTGGCCCAGCGTCACGGGGATCGCCGTCGGATACTCGCCCTTGTACATGTGGCGATCGGAACCACAGATGCCGGCCACCGCAATCCGGACAAGCAGCTCGCCTGGCCCGGCAACCGGTTTCTCAACGCTGCGCATGGTCAAAGACCCGATCGACTCCAAGCGTACAGCCCTCATTTCACTCCTCCCGACCTCAAGTTCGATTGCCTATTCGTGCTGATGAAGCCGCCTTGCTGGATGATGCGCCCGCGACGCGGCTCAAGCGCTCAGCTCATGACATTGCCGCCATCGACATTGTAGCACTGCGCCACGATGTATGCTGCATCGGGGCCGGCCAGGAAGGCTGCCATGGCCGCTTGTTCTTGGGGCGCGCCAAATCGTCCGGCGGGGACGGCGGCGGCCACGCGGCGCTTGACGTCGCCGGGTTTCAAGCCTTCGCGGCTGCCGAGTTTTGCATCAACGACGTCCCACATCGGTGTATCGACGACGCCGGGAGCGATGGCGTTGACGTTGATCCCATAACGGATCAGTTCCAGAGCGCAGCTTTGCGTGATGCTGATGACGGCCGCCTTGGAAGCGCAGTAAGCCACTGCCGGTCCTTCGCCCCGGCGCCCAGCCTGGGACGAGAAGTTGATGATGCGTCCACCTTCCCCTCTTTCCACCATGTGGCGGGCAACGGCCTGCGTCATGAAGATCAGGCCTTCGATATTGACCTGAAATACGCTCGCGGTCCGTTCCCGGGATATTTCCAGAATCGACTCGACGTCGTAAATGCCTGCGGCGTTGACTAGGATGTCGATCTTGCCGGCGGTTGATATAGTGAAGCGGACAGCTTCTTCGATGCTGTCCTGGCTGGTCACATCAAGCGCCACACCCCAGGCACCAGGGCCGATCGCTTCCGCCACCCGTGCGCATCGTTCACCGTCAAGGTCCGCCACGACAACCCTCGCGCCTTCGGCGGCGAAACGTTCGCATACCGCCTTGCCGATGCCGCTCGCTCCTCCTGTGACCAATGCCACCTTGCCGGAGAGCCGCGCCGTTTCCGCATATATCATCGCACTGCCTCCGCGGTCGCGCCTAAATCGGCAAAGGTGCCGTGCGCGGCTGCCATAATGAATAGCTTCATGTTTGCTCCTCCCCTTTATAACGATAATCGGAGTCGCCCTCCTGGGGCGACGCCAATGGGCTAAGCGGTTTCCGGGTTCGTCTCCTGCGCCTCGCGAAGAAGGACAGACATGTCGGGGATGCCATCGGTGGCTGTCGCCCCCTTGAGGCAACGCGCAGCTGCGGCATGGGCGACGGCGCAGATATGCTCGACAGGCCAGTTTTCATGCAGGCCGTAGAGCACGGCGGCGCAGAAAGCGTCTCCTGCGCCGACGGTACTGACGATGTCATCGGGATCGACAGGTCGTGAACGCGTCATGATCGGGGAAGCGCCAGGCGCGAACCAGAAGCAGGTTTCCGGCGCATGGATGATCGCTCCCTTGGCGACACCAGCCGCAAGCAGGCGCTCGCCCGCTTCCAAAAGCCCCGCCTCGATCAAATCTCCCTTCGCATCGCGAACGGCAACGTCGGTTGCCCGCCCCGCTTCCATCTCGTTGATGATCAGATAATCGCAGAAGGGCAGAGCCACACCGACCTTGGCCGCAAATTCCGGGTCTTCGCTCGAGACGAAATCCACGCAGGTCGTAAGCCCGGCGCGACGCGCGGCCTCCAGCAGGCGCGATGCTCCCGAACGGCCGTCGGGGCCGATGCCGTCGAGACCCGGCAACAGCATGAGATAACCCAGATAGAACAACCGATAGCCGGCCTTGACGAAGGTTGCGGGTGAGACAAGCTCATCCGTGACGGCATCGTTGGCGCCGCCATGATAGAAGAAGGTCCGGTTCTGGCCGGGCACATTCATGACATGCGTATGCGCCGTGACGCGGTCGGAAAGCGCCGTCAGCCCACCGACATCGACGCCGGCAGGTGCAAGGCGGGCCTTGACGATCTCTCCGTCCTGATCGGCGCCGATGCATCCCGCCGCCGCCAGCTTTCCGGGAAATCCGAGCGAGGCCAGATCGGTGACGACATTGGCCGCCCCGCCGCCCACGCCCAGATCCTGGTGCAGGATATGGGCGAGATTGCCCTGTTCGGGCCAATAGGACAGGGTGTGGACGCGATCGACAATGAAGTTTCCCGCGCAGACGATGCCGCCCTGCTTTCGACTGTCGCGATCGTGAACCTCCTCCCCGGCTCGCATCAGCTGGCTCCTTCGTTCCACAAGGGTCTCAGCGGCGGCTCGTCTTCCTCGATCGCGGCAAAGCGCCCGATCGGCTCCAGAAAGAAATTATCGCTGTTGTCGTCGTTGACCTGGCTGACCTCGCCGACAAGGACAGGTCCGCCGCCTTTCCTGCCGTAGAAGCGGTGATAAAGCCCGGTGCGGATCGTCACGCTCTGGCCAGGCTGGAGAACCAGCGGCTCCCATGCGGCAAGCCGGCGCGGCAGCCCGTCTACCGGAACCGTCACATCCTCCGTCAGAACATTGCCATCGGCATCGGTTGCTGCGAATTCGATGACGAGATCGCCACCGGCGCGATTGATGATGTCTTCCATCTTCGCCGCATGACGGTGCGTCGGCGTGAGCTGCCCTTCCTCGACGAAGAGCAGCTTTTCGGCATAGGTCCGCTCACCCTCGATATCAACGATGCCATTGCGCAGGCAGAACAGCACGAGGCCGCATTCGGCGAACCGGTCCGAGCCGAAATCAGTGACATCCCAACCCAGCTGATGGGCGCGCAAATAGGCTGAAGCCTCGGGATGAGTGGCAAAATCCGCCGCCGTCCAATATCCCCATGCCGGCAGGGACCAGTGCCAGCGCTCGAGGGTCTCGGTTGCCCGCAGCAAGGCGGCGTTGATCACAGAGCGCTGCATCAGACGGATGCCCCGTCATACGCGACCGGTACCACGACGTCCTCGCGGCCGGATTTGAGGGCTGCCGTCAGGACCGCATGATGCGCCTGCGCTTCCGCCGGCGTCGCGCAGCCGAAACCGTTGGCGTTGCCGCCGGCAAGCTCATCGACGAAGGCCGCCCACATCTGCTGTATGGCGTCGGCAAAACCGAATTCGAAGATCTTGCCTGTAATGGCTGGAAACAGCGAGCCATAGCCGAGATCCTCGGTGCTCCAGGCTTGCGCACCGCCATTATAGTCCATCCATTGCCACTGGCGCGGCGACTTCGTGCTGAAGAATGCGCTTTTCTTCATGCCGAGAACCCTGATGTACCAGGTGTTGGATTCGCCGGGCGCGATACGCCAGGTTTTCAGCACCATCGGGAAATCCTGATCGCCGGTGCGCACACGGCTGCTGATCGTGGCATTGTCCCAGGTGGTGCAGGGCAGCATGCCGCCCTTGCCGTCAGGACGTTCGGTGACCTTCTTGACCAATTGCGCATGCAGGGTGGTCGGGCGCCAGCCGAGACGCAGCGGCACGTGCAGCACATGCATGCCGAGATCGCCCATGCAGCCATAGTCGCCATTGATGTCGGCCATGCGCTTCCAGTTGATCGGCTTCTGCCGGTCGATATCCGAAGAGTGCAAGAAACCCGCCTCGACTTCGAGGATTTCCCCCATCTCGCCGCTTTTTGCCAGCGCGATGACCTTCTGTGCGCCGGGAAAGAACGGCATTTCCGACGAGCAGCGTACCAGAAGTTCGGGATGCTCGGCGAGAACCGCCATGACCTCCCGGTTCTGAGCAGCGTCCATGCCGAAGGGCTTTTCGCCGAGAAGATGTTTTCCGGCCTTCAGGATGTCGATGTAGAATTGCTGGTGCAGCACATGCGGGACTGCGCAATAGACTGCATCGACCTCGGGATTGGCCAGAAGCTCCTTATAGTCGGCGGTGAACTGGCGAACAGTCGGCACATGATCCCTGAACCAGTCGAGCAGCGTCGCGTTGGTATCACAGACGGCGACGATTTCCGGTCGCGCCTTCACATCGGCCAGATGCAGCCAGCGCGCCGCAGCGCTCGCGAACTCGCGCCCCATCAGACCGCAGCCGATGACGCCGAAGCGGAATATTTTCGTCATGACATCTCCTCCCAGACGCGCGTCAGCCAATATGCAGCGAGGCTTGTTCGACGGAAGCCTTGTCATGGACGATTGCCATCAAGGCCCGCGTCATGCCGCCGGGATTGTGATGCTGGATGACGTTGCGGCCATAGACGATGCCACGGGCGCCCTGCTCCATCAACTGCTTGGTGCGGATCAGGATTTCCTGATCCGAAACGCGGCCGCCGCCGCGCACCAGCACCGGCAGACCTTGGGCGATCTCGACCACGCGATGATATTCCTCGACATTGTCGCACGGGTCGGCCTTGATGATATCGGCGCCGAGTTCGGCCGCCTGGCGCACCAGCGGCAGGATCTTGTCGATCGTGCCATCGACCATGTAGGCGCCCTTGGAATTGTCCTGCATGACAAGCGGCTCGACCATCAGCGGCATACCGTAGATCTCGCATTCGCGCTTCAGGCTGTTCACATTGCGCACGCAGGCGCGGTAGACTTCCGGCTGGTCCGGCAGCATCAAGAGATTGACGACGACACAGGCAGCATCCAACGCGACGCCCTGTTCCACCGCCCTGTCGATCATTTCGGAAAACAGCTGAGACGGAAGGGGATTGCCATAGATGTTGGCGATGTCGGTGCGCAGCACCAGTGCCGGACGATGCTTGCCGGGAATAGCCTGCAGAAGGGGTGCCGTCCCCGGCGGCAGCTGAATGGCATCCGGCGCCGCGTTCGCGATCACCTCGATGGCCGTCTTCATGTTCTCGATGCCGGAAAGGAAGGTGCGTTCATTGAACATGCCGTGATCGATAGCAACGTCAAAACAGTTTCCAGACACGCCGAAAAGTCGGTTCAACCGCGCGGATTTCATCAGCTTCCTCCCAATATGGCAACGTTTCCACACCTGGATAAACGCAGCAGGAATGCGAGTCAAGATAATGTGGTAACGTTTCCATACTGGTTTCCAGGTGTGGACGAGGCGCTGCTCGCACCTCGTCCAGGAAGGACTACCAGCAGGTAAAACCTGCATCGACGTTGACGATCGCCCCGGTCATCAAGCTGGCGGCGCCCGATGCGAGGAAGAGGACGGCGCTGGCAACCTCCTCCGGCGTTCCCATTCTTCCCATCGGCGTGTCGGCGAGCCAGAGCGGGATACGCTCGCGATTGGCTTCGACGGCCACCACCATCGGTGTCTCGATATAGGTGGGCGCGACGGCATTTACCCTGATGCCGTGGTGCGCCCACTCGGCTGCCAAAGAGCGCGTGAGGTGATGGACGGCCGCCTTGGAGACGTTATAGGCCGTCTGAGGCTGAGGCCGGTTGCAGATGTGCCCAGACATCGAGCCGAGGTTCACGATGGCGCCGCGTTTCATCGAAATCATCGGACGACCGAAGGCGCGCGAGCACCAGAAGACGCCATTGAGATTGACGTCCATCATGCGCAGCCAATCCGCGTCGGTGAGATCCTGCGCCGGAACGCCGCTCTGGCCAATTCCGGCATTGTTCACGAGGATCGTCGCCGGTCGCCCGCCGTCGGCGAGCTCAGCCGCGATCGCGTCCATTCGGGCCGCGTCGGTGACGTCGCCGACCCGGACTTCGACGTCGTAGCCTCTGTCGCGCAGCGCAAGCGCTTGCTCAGCGTCGGCCTCGCTGCGTTCGATGACGACGACGGCGGCGCCCGCCTCCGCCAGCGCCTCGGTGCAGCAGAGCCCGATCGCACGCCCTCCGCCTGTGACCACCGCCCGTTCGCCGTCGAGGCGAAATTTCTGCTGGTAGCTCATGTCACGTCTCCTCAAATGTCAAAGGCGCTTGGAAGCACGACGATATCGCGGATGGTGACGTTGCGCGGCCGGGTCAGCATGAAGATGATCGCGTCAGCGACTTCCTTCGGCTCAATCAAGGCTCCGGCCTCCTTGGCCTTGCGAAGGTTTTCCTCCGGCCAATCCGCAAGCAAAGCGCTGATCACCGGGCCTGGAGAAACCGACCCCACACGAATGCCACTTTTCAGAAGCTGGCGTCGCATCGTCTGGACGAAGCACGTCATCGCCCATTTCGATGACGAATAGACCGGCTCCCATGGAATCGCCGAGTGTCCAGCGACGGAGCTGGTGACGACAATGTCGCCAGTGCCACGTTCGATCATGTGCGGAATGACGCTTCGAACGTTCTTGATGACGACGTTGACATTGAGATTGAGCATCCGATCGATGGTATCGAGGTCGGTTTCCATCAGGTCGCCGCCGATATAGGTGCCTGCATTGGCATGCAGGATATCGAGCTTGCCCGTCTTCGACAGGATGCCCTCGAGCAATCCCGCACACTCGCCCGGATCCAGCAAGTTGATCTTGAGCGGAATAGCGCGCTCGCCAAGCCGGGCACAAACCGTCTCAAGGGCCTTCTCATCGCGATCCACCAGCACGACCGTCGCGCCAGCGGCGAGCATTGCCTCCGTCGAAGCGAGTCCTATTCCGGATGCTGCGCCAGTAACCGCCGCGATCTTCCCATTCAATTCCGTCATCGATTTTTCCTCCTGTCTTGATTCTGATTGCTAATTATTCCCGACGCCGCAGGCGGCGTGATAGTCCGAGAGACTCTTTGTCACTCTCCAGATCAAAACCTGTTCCGGATCGAGCGGCGCATCTGCGAATTCCTGTGCGGCCGGCATGTGCTGCCAAAACAAGGGCAGCGGTACGATTTGCCCTCGAAGCGCCTCGCACAGCTGCCGGACGGGATCTTGGACTTCAGCCGACGCCCAATAATAGCGAATGCGGTCAGACAGCGAGTAATGCCGCAGCCAGCGCATCTCGGCGTTTGTGCCGTGGTAGTGGCGGCTCCAGTTGCCGGGCTGATCGAGCATCAACGCTTCCATCGCGGCATAGAGCGGACGCTGGCCGTAATCGGGCAAGAGGTCCGAAGCGATGGCATCCAGCGCGTAGAGCGCCTCGCGCAGGACGAAGGTCAGCTCGGGACCGACCTTCAGAATCGGAAACCCATCTTCCACCAGCGCGGTCAACGGCAGTGTCCCCTGATAATCCGTCGAGTGAGCTTCGAACACGAATTGCGGCTCGTCGGTGAGCACCGATTTCAGCGGGTCTATCTTGCTGCGGTCATAAAGGATGACATTCTGATTGCCGAACTCGACACCCGGCTGAACGACCAGGCCGATGGCGCGTCCGAACGCCTCCGCCAGGCCTGCCTCCGCAAAGACCCCGCGGTGGACTTCGATCGTCTTCAGCGCCGCTGCGGCAGCCGTCGGTTCGATGGTTGTCAGGGCATGGTCGGCCCCGCCTGGCGGCGGCACTTCGGTGCCGATGACGTAAACCGGCATTGCGCCGCCGCTCTTCTTCGCCGACGCCTCGGCGACCGCCGCAAGCCGGGCGGCACGATGGGCCGTGGTTTCGTCGTCGAGCGCCACCGGCTCGCCCTTGCAGCCCATCGAGGCATCGAGGTGAATCTTGCGAAACCCGGCATCGACGTAAGCGGCAACCATCTTCTCGGCTTCGGCCATGGCCTCTTCGGCCGGGCGGTCACGCCACGGATTGGGGCCGAGATGATCGCCGCCGAGAAGGATGAGTTTTTCGGGGCACCCCTCCTCCGCCGCGATCTTCATCACGAGAGACGCGAAGTCGCTTGGCGTCATTCCGGTGTAGCCGCCGAGGTGATTGACCTGGTTGCAGGTGGCTTCGATCAGGACGGTGCTCTCGTGTTGCTTCCCGTGTCGGAGTGCTGCCCGAAGCACGATCGGATGGGCGGAGCATACGGAGGTCACGCCTCTCGGATGGCCTTCGATCCTCAGCCTGGCCAGTTCGTTGAGATGCACCTGCATCACGGTCGCCTTTCCGTTGAAGCGATGAACGCATCGAGTTCTTGCTGAGTGCCGGCACCTTCCATCGGTCCGAGGACCGTCACGTTGCGGGCGCCGGCGGCCGAGCCGTAGGTCAGAGCCTGCTGCGGAGACATTCCGAGCCGTCGGCAGGTGAGATAGGCACCGCCGAAGCAGTCGCCGGCGCCCGTAGGGTCGACCTCCTGAACGACAAATGCCGGGGCGTCGATGCGGTCTCCTTGCCTGCCGAAATAAGTCGCGCCGTCGGCTCCGCGCTTCAGCACGATCTCCTTGACGCCTATCTCGAACAAGCGGCGGATCGCTTCTGCCTCGCCTTCGACGCCGGCGGCACGCTCAAGCTCCTCTCCGGACGGCAGAAGCAGATCGGCGGCAGCGACAAGCTTGGAAAAGCGGCGCTCGGTGTCCTCGTTCAGCTTCAATTCCTTGCGAATGTTCGGATCCACCGAGAGCGTTCCCCCGCGCGCCTTGACGATGTCGACGGCCTTGTCGATCACTTCGCGCGCACTAGGGACCGACAGAGCGGAACCCATCACGTGAAGATGCCCGCTGCGATTGATGAGATCGCCGACCGCTTGAGACCAGCCGAAGCGCGCAGCTGCTGATGTGGCGATGTTGTAGACGAAATCCCGGGAGCCATCCTTGCGGTAGCGGACAAAGGCGCTTCCCGTGGGATAGTCCGGATCGATCGAGATCGTCGAAACATCGACGCCGTCGTGTTTGAGGCGATCGGTATTGACACGACCGAAATCGTCATCGCCGACGGCGCCGACCATTGCGGCCTTTCCGCCGAGGCGGCCGCACTGCGAGATGAAGATCGCCGGCGCCCCGCTCGCGAACGGACCGACAAGCGGCTGGGCTTTGAGAAACCCGTCTCCGACCGTCGTGGCGACGATCTCGACGAGGATCTCCCCTACGCAAACCGTGGGACCAAGCTGGTCCGGAGCCAGTACTGAGGTCATTTGCAATCCCGCTTTCGATAGTTCTTGTCGTCAACTCGTCGCCGACTGGACCGGCGCACCATCCTCGCTGCCGAACTCCTCGCTCTCCAGGGACAGAAAGCGCTGGTGCAACATGCATGCCGCTCCGAAGGCGGAGCCGAACTCCGCATCATCGTCCACGACAATCTCCGGCATGGGGAAAGGTATATTCTGGCCCTCCGACATGTGGACCGCCACGCGGGCGGCCACCATCGGGTAGAGGGATGCCACGGAGCCACCCAGCACGATCCTGTCGGGGTCGAGCAGACGACAGGCCTGCAGCAATGCGTAAGCGAGATGGCGCGACCAGGTTTCGGCGATATTGACCGCGGCCGGGACACGGTCATGAACGTCGCCAAGGAATTCCTGCAGATCGACGTGCTTACGTCCAATAGCCTCGCGATACTGCCTGATCAGCACTTCGCGACCGATCAGTTGCTCAAACTTCTGACCGCCGCTTCCCGGCACCAGGGTGTGGCCGATTTCTCCCGCCAGGCCGTGGCCGCCCCGGAACAGCTTGCCATCGATCATGATGCCGCCGCCGACGCCGGTTTCCATGAGCAGGAACAGGGTCACGCCTGAGACGCCGTGACGGTAGCTGTCGCCGATCGCAAACGCGTTGGCGTCGTTTTCAACCGCGATCGGGACAGCGGCCGGGACGGCGGCCAGGAAGGCAGATCGCCCAATCTCCTTCAACGACACCTCTCGCCAGCCGATGATGGGTGCGAGGGTGACAATTCCGTCCGGCCGGATGTGGGCCGGCGCCGATATGCCGAGACCCTTGCACCGTCCGATCATCCTCTTCGCCATTGCGCCGACGATCAACTCGACGCCCTGCGCCACGGCCTCCTCCACCGTCGAAGACGGCGTGTCGAACGCGATCTTCCGACATGCCCGGACTTCGGCGGAGAGATCGACAACTGCAGCCGATATATGCTCGACGCCAATCTCGATCCCGACGAAGAATGCGGCATCGGGAACCAGTTCGAGCATGATGCCCGGACGACCGGCACGGGAATGCTCCAGGCGCTGCTTGCCGCTCTCGTCCGACTCCTGAACGAACCCGCCTTCCGTCAATTCGGCGACGATCTCTCCCGAGGATGAGCGATTCATCCCGAGTTTCCGGGCGAGATCCGCCCGGCTGAGGCTTCGGTGGGCATAGATCGTCTGCAAGGCGGCGACGATATTGTTCTGCCGGATCCTGCGCGGCGAGCTTCCGATGGAGACGGTGTCGTTCATATTTCAATTCCCTTCAGTCGGCCCAACCCTTACACGACTGGAACAGGCTGTCAGAGGGATAATCAGGGCCGCGCGTTTGTGGCGCGGCGGCGCTTGGCCTCGTCGTATTTCAGCTCGATGTAGCGCTTCGCGTGCGCCGCAAGCGGATCATTATCCTCCCAGGTGTCGCGCCAGATCGCACAGGCGAGCGACAGGCCTTCGTCCACGACCGTCGTCGAGAAGCTTTCGAACACGACGTCGCGCTTATAGTCGATGTCGAGCAGAGCGTCGAAGATCAGATCGAAGTTGATGACACCGTCGCCGAGATAGCCGCGATTGCTCTCGCCGATGTGGAAGTAACCGATCTTGTCGCCGGCCAGGCGGATCGCCGCGGCCGGATTGGCTTCCTCGATGTTCATGTGGAACGTGTCGAGGTGGAGACGGACATGCTCCGATCCCGTCTCGGCGATGAACTTCAGCCCCTGCGCCGTGGTATTCAGCAGGTTCGTCTCGAACCGGTTGACAACCTCCAGCACGAGGTCGACGTTCGCCTGTCTGGCGACTTCGCCGGTCGCGGCGATCGCGGCGACGCTGTTGTCCCAGCCCTTCTTCGTCGGCTGGCGATTGTACTTGGTGTGCGCGGAATAGAGAATTCCACCCAGCTTGTTGCCGCCGATATCACGGACCGCACGAACGGCGTCGGCCAGCGTCTGCTTGCCGGCGGATACCGCAGACATGTCCTCGCTCGATACGTCCTTGTCGAGCGGCAGACCCATCGTCACGCCAATCTCGACGTCAAGCGACTGCGCAAGCTTTGCCAGTCGATCGAGATTGAATTTCTCGGGGCGCAGATAGGCAAATTCGATGGTGCGATATCCGTGTTCGGCCGTCTTGTTGAGGGCCATTTCCAGCCCTTCCTGCGTTTGGCCGCCTGTCCATACAAATGAATGGATACCCAATCGACGCATAGTCGTTTCCTCCAAAAAATGCCTTTGGTTGCGGACAGTGCTATGCCATTTAGTTTGGCAAGACAACAAATAATTTTGGCTTAAAATCTTTTGCTGCTTTGCAAAATTACCTTGCAACGCAATATTTTAAGTCTTCGGACACCGCATTCCGTCCTTCAACGGAAATTAGTTTCTGCAAAAATCAAAGGGATAGATCCACGATTTGCATGTTTAGACAACAAATGTTGCGTCGGTGGTTTTTTTGGCCTACACAAAAGGCCGGCGAAATGATCTCGCTGCACTTTGGGAGGATTGAAAATGAATTATGCTTTGAAGGCTAGCGCGCTTGCGCTGACGCTCAGCCTCGCCACTACCGCTTCGCCGGCCTGGGCTGACTTCTGGTCCGATGCCGGCGCCAAATTCAAGGGCGTGACATTGCATGGCGTCACCGAAAGCACGCCGCCATCGAACTACATCAGGAACGTGCTGGCTCCGGAATTCGAAAAGAAGACCGGCATCAAGGTCGACATCGAGACGACGTCCTGGGATCAGATGTACGACAAGGCCATCAAGGACATGGAAGCCAAGACCGGCATCTATGACATGGTCTACATCGAGCAGGACATCATCTACTCCTATCTCGCCAGGAATTTCCTCGTCGACATCACGAAGACGCTGAAAGACCAGCCGGATCTCAAGGCGCCGACCTACGACGACGCCAACTTCACCAGCTTTGCCGACTACTTCAAGGACGCGAGCGGCGATCTCTTCGGCGTTCCGATGGAAGCCTTCCTGAAGGCGTATCTCTATCGCAAGGACCTCTTCGACGATCCGAAGATCAAGGAAGCCTTCAAGAAGGAAACCGGCAAAGACCTGAAGCCGGCGACCACACACGCGGAATACACCGAGATCGCCGACTTCTTCACGAAGTACGGCAAGGACAACGGCATGGAGCTCTGGGGCACCACCGCTCAGGCACATACAGGCCATCCGGCGTCCTGGTATGAATTCTTCGAGTCCATCGCGCCGACCTTCGGCGTCTACAATTGGGGCATCGACGCCAAGAACAACTATGCGGCGACGGTCGAACATGGCGGCGCGATGAACGGCGACAAGGCAAAGGCCGCGTTGAAGTACTGGCTGCACCTGCGCGACATCGCTCCTCCGGAATCGACGCAGTCAACCTGGACGGAAACTGCAACGACTTTCGCCGCAGGCCGCGTCGCCCAGGGACTGATCTACGGTGAGAATGCCGCGTGGATCGCAAGCGATCCGGCGCAGTCGAAGGTGGTCGGCCAGGTCGGTTTCGCTCTGCCGCCGCTCGAGCCGGGCGTGCTGGACGACGCGAAAGCCGGAAAGGGCTATATCGGCTACTATGATGGCGGTGCCTTCGGCGTGCCGGTCACGTCCAAGAACAAGGAAGCGTCACTGCTGTTCCTCGAATTCATCGGCCAGAACGAAGTGCAGCCCGATTGGGCGATCGCCGCACCGCGCATCACCAATACGGCGACGTTCGACGATCCGAAGGTGAAGGAGATGGACGTCAAGCTCGGCGGCTTCTACACAATGCTGAAGGACGACGGCAAGCTCTTCGCCGGCGCTCCCCCCTACCCCTTCCATGCGCAGGTGCGTGAAGCGACCGCTCCTATCTTCTACGACATCCTGACCGGCAAGATCGGGCCCGATGAAGGCCTCGACCAGATGGCGGCCAAGGCCGAAGAAGAGCTCACCTCGCTCGGCTATCGCAAATAAAACATCCTCCCCAACTTGACGGGTCGTTCCGACGACCCGTCATCTTCCGTTCCCAGATGGAGCGGACGTCCACATAACGTTCAATGGGGGATAGGCGATGCATTCGCAGAAGCTCGGGTGGCTGTTGCTGTCACCGACCATAGTGATCCTCGGACTGTTCGGGATCTTTCCTTTCATCTACGTCCTCTGGGTCTCTTTCCATTCATGGAACCCGTTCGCGGCCAATCCCGGCATGATTTTCAACTGGGCTGAGAACTATCGGCGGCTCGTCTTCGACCCGCAGTTCCTGGCATCGCTCGGTATAACCCTGACATTCGTCTTCTTCGCGGTCGTGTCGGAGCTGGTCCTTGGCTACATCCTCGCCCAGGCGCTGCTCAAGGACTTTCCCGGAAAAGCGGTGTTTCGCACGATCCATACGCTGCCGCTGATCATGGCGCCGATCATCGTCGGCTCAGTCTGGAAGCTGATGACCACCCCGTCCATCGGCATCATTCCCTATCTTCTGAGGAGTTGGTTCGGCTACGATCTGAATATCGGCCAGAGCGCCGTCGCGGCCTTCACCGTCACTGTCATCATGGACATCTGGCACTGGACGCCGCTCGTCACCCTCTCGCTGATCGCCGCACTCGTCTCGCTTCCATCAGACCCCTTCGAGCAGGCGCAGATCGACGGCGCCGGCAAAAGCCAGATCTTCTGGCACATCACGCTCCCCCTGATCCGCCCGGCCCTGCTCGCCACGGTGTTCATCAGGCTGATGGACGCGCTGCGCACCGTCGACGAAGTCCTGATGCTGACCGGCGGCGGTCCGGGTTCTTCGACGCGCTACATCGGCGTCCATATCTTCAGGGAAGTCTTTCCCAAGACGAATTACGGCTACGGTTCGGCGATCTCCGTCATCGTCCTCTATCTCACCATCGTCGTCTGCTGGCTGCTCTATGTCGGCCTGATTGCGCCCCGCGTGAAGAGAGGTTGAAGTGATGAAGACCCGTTTTCCCTGGCTTCCGGTCGTCCTGTGGACCTTGATAAGCCTCGCGACCCTTTTCCCGATCTACTGGCTCTTCGTCATATCGGTGAAACAGCCGTTCGACCTGTTTTCGACGCCCGATGTCATTCTCCGGAGCTTCTTCTGGAAGAATTACCAGGACGTGCTGACCAATCCGACCTTGCGCGGATACATGCTCAACTCGATGATCATTTCGTCGGGCAACGCGCTGCTCGTCACCACGCTCGGCTTCCTTGCCTGCTACGCCCTGACGCGCTTCGACCTCGCCGGCAAGGAAAGCATCTTCTTCTGGACGATCACCAACCGCATGGCGCCGCCGGCGGTCTTCCTGCTGCCGCTTTTCCTGCTGCTGACGCAGGTCTACAGGATCGGCGACTTCTCGCTCGCCGATTCCAAGCTGGGCATGATCCTGGTCTATTGCTCCTTCAACCTTCCCTTCGCCATCTGGACGCTGCGTCCGACCGTGGAAGGCATTCCGAAGGAATTGGACGAGGCGGCCTACATGGACGGCGCGAGCCCATGGACCGTCCTCTATGATATCATCTTTCCTTTGGCACGGCCCGGACTTGCGGTGACGCTGATCCTGACCTGGGTGTTTGCGTGGAACGAATACCTGCTGGCAGCGACGCTCACCAATTTCCATGCGCGGACTCTGACCACCGGCCTGTCGGAATATGTGACGACGACGGGGACGGCCTGGGGCATCATGGCCGCGATCTCAATGCTGACATTGGTTCCGGCGCTCATCGTCTTTTCGGTGGTCCAGCGTCACATCGTCGCCGGCCTGACCTTCGGCGCCGTGAAAGGATGAAACGATGACGTCTCAATCAGAAAATAACGAACCCAAGCCAGGCTTCCTGCCGATCGAAACGAACTGGTTCGACCGGCTCTTCATCTCGATCGTGATCTGGGTCGCGCTCTCGCTGTTCTGGATGCGGTTCATCGAACCGTTCGGGCTTTCGGTATGGTTTGCGGCGGCGATCTCGGCAGTCCTTGGCGCCTATATCGTCTGGAAGGGATGAGATGATGAATTCCGTCAACGACATCAAGTCACAATCTGCACTGCTTTAGGGGGAACGACATTGGCAAACGTACAGGTTAGCGACGTCACCAAGAAATATGGCTCTCTTCAGGTCATGCATGGCGTCAGCGTCGACATCGAGGACGGCGAATTCGTCGTGCTGGTCGGTCCATCCGGCTGCGGCAAATCCACCCTGCTCCGGATGATCGCCGGGCTGGAGACGGTCAGCAGCGGAGATATCCGGATCGGCAGCCGTGTCGTCACCAACGCTCCCCCGAAGGAGCGTGACATCGCGATGGTGTTTCAGAGCTACGCGCTCTATCCCCACAAGACCGTCGCCGAGAATATGGGCTTTCCGCTGAAAATGGCCAAGCGTCCGAAGGCTGAGATCGACGAGAAGGTTGGCAGGGCAGCCGAGATCCTCGACCTGACGCGTTATCTCGACCGCTATCCGAAACAGCTGTCGGGCGGACAGCGCCAACGCGTGGCGATGGGCCGTGCCATCGTGCGCGATCCGCAGGTCTTCCTGTTCGACGAGCCGTTGTCGAATCTCGACGCCAAACTCCGCGTCACCATGCGCGTCGAGATCAAGGAGCTTCACCAGCGGCTGAAGACCACCACAGTCTACGTCACGCACGATCAGATCGAGGCGATGACGATGGCCAACAAGATCGTGGTGATGCGCGACGGCAGGGTCGAGCAGATCGGCAAGCCTCTCGATCTCTACGACTTCCCCGTCAACCTCTTCGTCGCCGGCTTCATCGGCAGCCCATCAATGAACTTCCTTCAGGGCCGCATAGCCACAAGCGACGGCAGGAAGGTCGTCGTCACCGACCAGGGCATCACCCTTCCGCTGGCGGACACAAATGCGGATGAAGGACGAGCCGTGACCTACGGTATCCGACCGGAGCACATCACGATCGGCGAGGAAGGCGTTCCCGTCGAAGTCTCGGTGTTCGAGCCGACGGGTTCAGAGACATTGATCTTCGGTCGCACGGGAGGCGTGCCGATCGACGCCCTGATCCGTGAGCGTATCGAGGTCGACCCCGGACGGACGATGTACTTCCACATCGATCCCCGACGTGCGCATATCTTCGATCGGGAAACAGGCCAGAGACTGTAGGAGGACGACCCATGGAGTTCAGAGGAAAGACGGTGATCGTGACCGGCGCCGGCAAAGGCATCGGACGCGAAATTGTAAGGATGCTCGTCGAACGGGGTGCGCAGGTCGTCGCCCTGACCCGCAGTGCCGCCGACGTCGACGCGCTGCGAGGGGAATTCGGCTGCCGGGCAATCCAGGTCGATCTCGCAGACGCCGATGCGACCAGACAGGCGGCGATCGCCGCCCTTCCCGCAGATTTCCTGATCAACTGCGCCGGCACGACCGAGCTTCAGCCATTCCTGGAGACAACCGTCGAAGCATTCGATCGCCTTGTCGCGGTCAACACGCGTGCTCCGATGATCGTTGCCCAGGAATATGCCCGCTCGCTGATCAAGGAAGGCCGTCCAGGCGCCATCGTCAATGTCTCGTCGGTCGCATCCTTCGTCGGCATCCCCGACCACGCAGCCTATTGTGCATCGAAGGGTGGATTGGATGGCTTGACGCGCGTCATGGCAAAGGAGCTTGCGCCTCACGGCATCCGCGCAAACGGCGTCCACCCAACGGTGACGTTGACGCCAATGGCGGTGAAGGCATGGAGCGATCCCGAGAAGGCCGCGGGGATGATGAAGCGAATTCCGGTCGGTCGCTTCGCTGAGCCGGCAGACATTGCCGAGGTTGTTCTTTTCCTGCTGTCCGACCAGGCTGCCATGGTGAATGGCATATCGATGCCGGTGGACGGCGGCTACATGATTGCCTGAAGTTCAGGACGAACGTGTCGTACGAGCCTGCGATTGCAATAGGGGATGCGGCGAGGTTGACCGCCGCACCAAACGGCGCAGTTCATCCTGATCAACAAAATGATCCGTCACGCCAGCCTCTTTATCCGGATGGCTGAAGACAAGTCCGTCTGAATCCTCAAGCTTCAGAGCTTGCTCCGTATTCATGATCCCCAGTGCCTGGCGCTCGTATTCGGACTCAAGCGCCGCCTCGACGATGGCTTTTTTCTTGCGCATGTCCATTTCCTCCGTTGCTCAAATGGTAACGGACGGGCGGACTCGCGGTTCCCATCAGGGCATCACGATATGAGACCCATTGAAACGAATGCTCGCCGATAACATTGCCCGCCATCGCGCGGGCCGAACTGTTTTTATGCCCTCGCTGCGAGGTTTGGCGCTGCCACAGCATGGCACTATCGATCACCGCGCCGCCGGTGAGGCGGCAAGAACGGGCAGTCGTCTGAGATTTGATGAACAACGCCGGCAAGATAGGCGGAGGAGCTGCGATCGTTTTGAGGGGTCTTTTTATTCGTCAAGCAGTTCCCTCAGCGAGAAATATTTTTGACAATTAGCAAATCCTCACGAACTCGACCTCCAACAGCTTTCCTAACTTTTCGATGCTGCTCCCAATGTGTCCGACGCCGACTGCGCAATGATGCGCCGGTCCTTCGGCGTTCCAATTCTCGACGAACGCGCGCGCCCCGATTGGAAACTGATAGCGGCTGTTGGTGTTTCCAATCTCCAGGATCGGTCCGGGCACCGATTGTCCTTCGGCGCACAACAGCTTCACTTTTCCGGCGCACTCCACCACGGAGAGCAGTGTTACCGGGCCATTCTTAACCGACATTTCGACACTTACGCCGGAGCCGACCTTGCCGTGATAGACCTCCAGAGGACGGATCTTGGTTCGACCCTCTGCAATTTTGGTATGGCCTGGGCCATCATGGCCCATTAGGACCACATCTGCATCGAAATCCATTGCATAATATTCGGTGAAGGAACCTCCGGTGCCGAAGCTGTCCATGATCTTCATGGCCTGCGCGTTCTTGATCTCATATTCGCCAGCAACCGGTATGCCTTCGGCGGTGAGCATCGAACAACCAACGATTACCGACGTGATGACGTCCTCGTATTCATGCCCGGACACCGATTCATAATAATAGGCGAGCGAGCCGAGACGCTTCGCGTCGACGAGTTTGCGCAGCGCGACAGCAGTTCTTGCCGCCCGCGCCAGTTCGTCTGGATCGCAATCCGGCTGCACGTCGAATTCCGTTCGGATTCTGTCCAAGCAGGCCGCCACTTCCGCCTCGCCAACGTCGCGTCTGAGGCGTGCTAGTTCGTCAATCTCCACCACTTCGATGTGTGTCCCGAATGCCGTGCTTTGGGCTGTGAGATCGGAATAGATATCGAGCATGCCGTTGTAATAGCGCCCCATGACGCCAAGGCGATTATGCGACATGACGTGGGCTACCCGTGCGGCCTCGATCCACTCCTCGATCTCGTTGTCGACAAACGGGTCATCGTTGAGAACGCCTGTTACTTGGTGGAACCGAATGCCCGCTCGAGTGAACACATTGGCAATCTCGGGCACCGGGCATGCAGCGCAGTGCGCCAGCCACTCGCCGGTCATGGCAGTCCTGTTGCCGAGTGCGTTGAAGGACGCGTAGTCGATCGCACCAGCCGGCTGCAGATTCAAAATAATGACCGGCACCTTTGCACGCCGAACAACCGGCAAGACGGTCGACGATAGAGCGTAGGTGGTGATGTAAAGGAAAATGATATCGACATCGGCCTGGCGAAACAGATGGCCGGCATCGACGGCCTTCTCCGGCGTATCGACGAGGCCAAGATTGACGACTTCGACCCCGGGCCGTTCCAGCTTGGACGCGACGACATGTACATATCCCCGCAGCCTTGCTTCGAGACCGGCAAACTGCGGCCAATAGGCCTCCAGACCGATACCGAACAGGCCGGCCTTCAAAGGGCGATCAGACATTCCAATTTCTCCTGGAATTATAGCGGGGTCAGCCCTGCAGGCGGACACGAAGCTGGTCGAGGCCCACGGCCAGAAGCAACACGACACCGCGCGTGACATCCTGCCAGAAACTGGACACGTTCATGAGGGTCAGGCCGTTGTTCAGAGTTCCGAGGATCAGCACCGCAATCAGCGTACCCCAGACGCTTCCCCGCCCGCCAAAGAGGCTGGTGCCTCCAAGAATGATAGCGGCGATGATCGTCAGCAGATGCTGACTTGCTGCATTCGGGGCGGCCGCGCCGAGCATTGCTGCAAGAATGATACCGGCGGCAGCGCCTGAAATGCCTGAGATCACGTAGAGGATCATCTGGGTGCGCTCGACAGGCACGCCGAGAAGGCTGCTGGCCTCGGGATTGCCGCCGGTTGCGTAGACAAACCGTCCGAACGGCGTCTTGGCAAGCACGAGCCAAAGGACGGCAAAGACGATCAGCATGACGATGACGGGAAACGGCACGGAAAAGATGCGACCTGAACCAAGCCAGTTGAAGGCCGGCACGAAAAGCGGCTTGCTCAAGCCACCCGTCATGACCATCGACAGGCCCGAGAAGATGCTCATCGTCCCGAGTGTCGCGATCAGGGGATTGAGGCGCAGCTTGGTGACGATCACGCCATTCAAAATTCCGACCCCGGCGCCGATGACCAAGGCTGTCAGGCATCCAACCCAGATATTGATCCCGTTGGAATGCATCAATGCAACGATGACGCCGGCCAGTCCGGCAACGGCAGCCACCGACAGGTCGAGTCCACCGCCAATGATCAGCGGCGTTCCGGCTGCGGCCATGAGCCCGATGAAGGCCATGTTCGTGCCGATATTGGCAAGATTGCTCACCGACAGAAAGAACGGCGACAGCATAGCGAAAGTCGCAAGAAGGATGACATAGAAGCCCAGCAGAACCACGATCCCGGCGGCCGGTCTGGCAAGGATGTCCGTCATCGACTGGCGTTGGCTGGTCGTCTTGGGTTCGCTTGCAACGATCGAGTTTGACTTGTTCATGCTTTCTCCAATTCGTTCGTAGCAGACACGGAGTGCGACTCCGCCGCCTGCATCAGCTCGGCCGCCGATGCATTGGCTCCCAATGCGGCCACGGCCCGGCCCTCTTCGAAGACGATCGCTCGGTCGGCAAGACCGGCGACTTCCTCAGCGTCCGATGAGACGAGGAGTATGCTCAATCCGTTCGCTGCGAGCCGGCGGATCTCCTCATAAATCTCTCGTCGAGCGCCGAGGTCGACCCCGCGGGTCGGTTCCTCGAGAATGAGCAGCTTGGGGTCGCCGAGCAGCCATCGCGCCAGGCACACTTTCTGCTGGTTGCCGCCGGACAGGAGTCTTATTTCCTGCTCCGGACCCGTCGTCTTGACGCGCAGGGTGCGGATCCAGTGTTGCGACATTGCCCGCTCCCGATTGTCATCGACGAGCCCGAAGCGCGTAAAGCGCGTGAGGTAAGGAAGGGTCGTGTTGGTACGGACGGTGAGGTTGGCGATCAGGCCTTGCCGCTTGCGTTCGGCTGCAACGAAACCAATACCGCTTCGAATGCTTGCCCGCGGGTTCGACAACGCCGTTTCGGCTGTCCCCATCCGGATTGAACGGACCTTCGCCTTGGGCTCCGCCCCATAAATGGCTCTGCCGACCTTCTCAATCCCGGAGCCGATCAGGCCGAACGCACCCAGGACCTCGCCGCGGCGCACCGAAAAGGACACGTCGCTGAGCCAGCCTGGCAGCGACAGTCCTTCGACAGCCAGGATCGTCTCGTCCGGCAGGGATTGCGGCTTTGCCGGAAAAAGATCGCCGAGATCGCCTCCCAGCATCGCCCGCAGCACCTCGTCGTGACTGGTGGCGCTCGTCTGGAACTGTCCGCGTACCTCGCCGTCCCGCAACACGACGATCCGGTCGGAGAGGCGAAACACCTCGTCGAGGTAGTGGGAGATATAGATGATCGTGACGCCGTCGGCGCGAAGCGCATCGATCACCCCGAACAGGGTTTCGGCATCTGCTTCTCCGAGTGCAGCAGTCGGTTCATCCATGATCAGAATACGGGCCTGGCCGGCCAATGCCCGGGCGATCTCGACGATCCGCTGCTCCGGAAGCGATAGTGATCCCATTCTCCGGCTCGCAGAGACATGACCGAGCTTCAGTCGGCCGAGCAGCGTCGTCGCTTGCCTCTGCATGGCGGCACGGTCGACGAAACTTATGCCGGCGATCTTGCGCTGGGGCATCGATCCCAACGCGATGTTCTCCGCGACCGACAAGTCCGGATGCACGGACAGTTCCTGCGGCATCAAGCGAATGCCCGATGCTATGGCCGCACGTGCCGACGTGATGTCGACTGCGGCCCCATCGATCTGTATATGTCCGGCGTCGCAGGAATAGACGCCGGACAGGATCTTCATCAGCGTGGATTTGCCTGCACCGTTGGCGCCGAGCAGTGCCACGACCTCGCCGGCATCGGCCGAACATGTGACGTTTTTCAGGACCTGCACGCCGGAGAAGGACTTCGTGACGTTGGTGATTTGGAGCCGCGCTACGCGGCTCTCCGTGCTCGATACCGTCTGCATCAAAATCTCCTCCGACCCCAGATCATTGCTTGGGGAGAATTGCCTCGTAGCCCTTCAACCAATTCTCTTTTTTCAGACCAGAGAGATAGCTTGCGAACTCTGCCTCGGGAAAGGTGTAACCGTCGGCTTCACCGGCGCACGCGAATTCCTTGTAGAATTTGCAGATGTTTGCCTTGGTTACCATCTGGTGGGTGACGAAGGTTGCCTCCGGCACGGCCTTGCCGGCGAGCGCAGACAGTGCAATCGGAATGAGATAATTCCCGTAGCTGCCTGGAAACGAACCCGTCGCCGCCACGAGTTTCGGGTCCGTGGCAAGCGCCTCGGCTTCATCCGCGCCGTTGCCGACGGCGATGGCCTGATCAACACGTCCGGCTGCTCGGACGGCCTGCAGCATGCCCATGGTCGCCTGGTCGTTGATCGCGATGATCAGGATCGGCGCTCCTGGCGGAATGCGGCCGAGTACGTTGTTCATCTGGGTATAGGATTCCTGCAGCGTATTCTTCGTATCGATCTCGATGATGTGGTCGGCCGGGAAATCCTTGGTCAGGGCTAGGAAGCCGGCGCGCTGACCTTCCGTGCGCATGCGCGGGATGACGCCCGACTGGGGCAGTGCGCCGATGACGAGATAGCCGCTTTTTACCGTGTCCGCGCCAAACTGTTTTGCCGCAGCCGTTGCAAGGTAGGACCCGCCCATGAAACCGGACTTCGGATTGTTCACGCCGAAGAAACTTGCACCGGGCATGGGGATATCGATTGCCGTGACCTTGGTGCCGTCTTGCTTGAACACGTCCATCACGGTCTGACCGAAGTTTGCGTCGGTCTGAAACTCGATGACATAGTCAACCTTGCGTTCGGCAAAAGACTTGGCATTGGCAAGCGCGGTCGGGCCATCGAGTCGGTTGTCGGCGACGACGAGTTCCACGCCGGCAGCATCCGCGTTTGCCTGAATGCCTTTCTCCACGAGCACGCCGAAAGCGATGTCACGCTGAAGATTGGCGAAGCCGATGCTGTACTTGCTGCCGTTTTTCGGAGGCGTCACTTTCGACGCGTCGGCGGCCATGGCCTGGAGAGCCTCGGCCGAAAGCATATTGCCGTCGAACTTCGCGGGATCGAACCCGTGGAAATCATCGGCATAGGCAGCAGATGCGGCGAGGCAAGCGGCTGCGACCAGCAGTCTGGCGTGAGTTTTCATATCTATTCTCCTCCCAGCCCCTACCCTCCCCGGCAGCGGCGATAGCTGATGCAATCAGCGTTCGGCAAAATTCGATCAACTTTGCCCTGACCTGATGACGGTACCATCGGCCACACCTGTTGACACGACGCCAAAATCCACAAAAGTGATCATTTGCATACAAAAAATGATCCTAAAAAGGCGACGTCAAATGACGGAAAACTACTTCGTCTACATGCCTGACAACAGAATTTCTGCAGCATGGGGCTGCACCGCTGTCTCGACGGGCTATTCGGTCATTGCGCCGCACTCCGATTACCCTCCGAGCCGTCATCCGGACGACCATCACTTCAGCTGGTCTCGCGGCCGCATCCTTCAGGCCTATCAGGTCGTGCTGATCAGCGCCGGCAACGGGAAGCTCGAATTCGGCAACCTGCGCCGACAGGTGCGCGTCACGGAAGGATCGATTTTTCTCCTGTTCCCAGGCGTGTGGCACAGGTTCGCGCCCGATCGGCGAACCGGCTGGACCGAGCACTGGATAGAGTGCCGGGGAACCGCTTTCGACTTTGCAGTGGATGCTGGCCTCCTGCATGTCGAACGCCCGCTCAACCCGGCAAGCGATGAGATCAATCATGTGTTCGCCGCCATCCATGACTTGGCGCGGCAGGATCCCGTGCTTCATCAGCTGGTGATATCCACGCTCGGGTTGCAGCTCCTTGCGCTGCTCTGCCGGCCGGACGATCTGGCAACCGGCGCCGGCGCGCGCCTCGTCGATCGGGCGCGCATGATCCTGATGGAGCGCTGCGGAACTTCACAATCGGTCGAGGATCTCGCAGCAGAGATGGGGGTGAGCTACCCCTATTTTCGCCGGCTGTTTCGTGAGCAAACCGGGATGTCGGCGAAACAGTATCAAATGAACGTCCGTGTTCAGCGAGCACGCGACTTCCTAGTAAATACCGACAAATCGGTAAAAGAAATCGCCGGCCTGCTCGGCTTTCATTCCGCCTTCCATTTTTCCAGCCAATTCAAAAATGCGGTTGGCTGCGCACCGACGGAATATCGTAGGACCTCTGAGAATTGAGAAGTCTGCCGATCCGTGGCACCGCGCGATCCCAGACGTCCCTCAGTCTGTCTTCGATGTCCGGAACCAGCGGCAGCGTCGAAGACGCAGAAAAGATCATCGCGCAATATGGAGCCGATCGGAAGGCATCCGACAAGGCTGCATGCCGTTTCGCGGCGTAGAAACGAGAGCGGCTGCTCGACGCTGCAACCAGTGGAGAAGCCGCATGTCCGCCAGTCGCTGAAGAGGCGGCGCGCCGGGCAATGGGAACCACAGTTTTCGGAAGACCTCTTATTTCATTGAAAGCTAATTTGAACTCCGTTAGCTTCCTTTGCGGGAGGACTACAATGCAACACATTGATTCGATTACTGCCGAGCCTATCGTAGCGGCGAAGGTCTGGTGCATCGCGGACTTCTGCTCGCAGCACCGATTGGATGGCAAGGAGCAAGCCAAGCTTACTGCTTTGTTCGGTGAGTTCGCGACCATCAGCGAACTCGTCCACAATGTAACGCGTAGATCAAGGTCAAGGTGAAGAGGCCGGCCCGGCGAAACGGCTGACGTTCCATGCGCTCACCTGGCCGGCGGCACCAGCGAGCGTGCGATATCGATGATGTCGTCACGCGAGGTGGTCGGGTCTTCCCTGTTCCAGGCCATCACGATATGAGACCCGTTGAAACGAACGAACGAACGCCGGTACTGGCGACACCGCCTAACCCGGCGAGACGTCAGGCCCACCGGCGGCTCTTTGAATTAAGCGGGCAACCACTTCAGTGCGGTTCTGCGCCTGCAACTTGCGCATTATGTGTTGCAAATGCATCTTCACTGTATGCCCCGACAAATTGAGTTTTCCTGCAATCACCTTATTTGAACAGCCGCATTGCAACTCTGCGAGGACATCCGCTTCCCGGGGAGTGAAATCAGCGATCGCCAAGTACTGCGTCCTATCATCCAAGCTCTTTTCGGCTTCATTTCTGGCCGGACTATGCTCGTTTGAGCCGTTTGTACCAGCTCCCAATAGCTGCGGGAAAAATGTTCCTCCTGCCAGAACGAGACGAAGACCGGCAAGAGCAATGTCAATGGGAAGTGAAGTCGAGAATAAGCCGCGGATGCCCATCTTGAGTGCCTGACGGGCTATGATGGCGTCATCCGTACCTGAGAGCAACGTGACAGGAGCCTCAGGAAAACGTGCAGCAATCGCCGCGAGATCATCACGCAGGCTGGTGCTCTCAACACTTCTGCCAGCCAGGCCCAATACAATCAAACGCACCTCTGCTCCAAGAGCACTATCGAGACTCTCGGTTGAGATCAAATCTATAACGTTCCACCCGGCGAGTTCACGCTCAAGAAGCTTCACCACGGTGGTGCGCGCCAATGTAGAATTCTCGATGATGATCACAGTTGGTGCATTGCGCCCGATACGGCGCCTAGTTCCAGTAATGTCGGACACTTGCGTGCTCCCCACGAATATTTGCAACGCAACAGCTATTCATATTATTCCTGTTCTCACTACATGTCATGAGAAAAAGTGAGTGTATTTCGGATATTAATAGTCTGACCTCTCATGATAATTCTTATAGTTTATAAGATATCAACGATAGATAACTGGGCTTGCAGAGCACATTGAAGAGATTTTTCATGAATTCCTGCTGGTTCGACTTGTCGCTGCAGACTTTCCAGCTTCGCCGAATTCACGTACGGCAAGCGCGTCAACAAAGCTTTCAAAGGCACTGAAAAGGCAACCGATCTGCTACAGACCCATTTCGGAAAGCGCCATTGGATATAACGAGTTGCCGATCGGCTCGGCTTTGTTTCCATATCTCAATTCAAAGCAGTCGCAGACCCGACAGCAAAAAAGCCTGAGATCGCTGACTACCCGTTATGATTAGTGAAACTGTGCTCTAATGACGCATTAATACCAGTTAGCATTGTTCTCCCGCAGACAGCACTGCGCCGGCACCGACCGATAGCGGCCGGAGGTCACGGCCCCTGGCGGCCGAAATCGGCGACAATGCGGATGAGGTCATGGTGGAATGTTCAGTTCTGAGTGAGCCGACCGTTGCGTGCCATGTCGGCCCAAAAGACGAGAGCCCGGCGGAGGAAGCGTTCAACATATGGCCTGATAATGGCACAAAGAACGGTTTCGTGCGGTTGAGCCTCCGCAATGCAAGTGGGGAGGCTATTCGCTAGAGCAATTCCAGCAAAAGTGCATTGCGGTTTTTGCGTCCGGAATTACGTGGAAACAAAGAGATAGAGCATTTCCGTGCTTCGAAGAAAAATGGAAAGGCTCTAGCCATGCATGAAGCTCAGAATGTCGTCTACGAGAGCCGAATGGGCATCCGTGAGGTTACCGTCTCCACCGTGGCCCGCGATGCCGGCCAACTGAAGCGCTTGCTGATCATAGAGAACATGATCGGTCTGTTGGGCATCCGCCGTCCCGCCGGCGGGAACGGCAATGTTGATGGGATGGAAATAGCCGAAATTGACGTCTACCATGCTGCCGGTTGACGATCCGTCCCCACCGCCGCCACCTGCGTGATTGCCGGTATAAATCGTATCTGACGACAAGTTGAAGCCACCGCCATTGCCGCCGATGCCTGCGATCTGCACAGTGCCCTGATCGAAAATGACATTGTTTGTCTGATGAGCCTCTGCGGAGCCGCCTGCGGCGCCGATGGCGATGTTGATCGGTGAAAAGATGGCAATACTCACATCGACCATGCTGCCGACGAAATATCCATCGCCGCCATGGCCCGCATAAAAGTCGCCGGTCAATGTGAGCGCAGTTCCCGGGCTCATCGACGTGCCGTGGCTCGCGACGTTATGGTCTCCGCCCGAGCCGCCCATGCCGCCGATCTGGGTTGCGCCCTGCAGGAACAGTGCGTTGTTCGATTGCTCAGCGTGAGCCGTCGCGCCAGGGCCTGCAGCCACGGCAGTATTCACGGGGGCAAACAGCGCGACTTCGGTGCTGACGAGTCCACCGTAGAAAAGCCCATTGCCCCCGCTGCCGGCATGATTGGCGCCATCGCCGCTACCGATGGCAACATTGCCGCTTCCGCCATTCCCGCCTATCCCCGCCATTTCGGTGGGATGCTGATTGATGAGCGCGTCGTTGCCCTGGAAGGCGTCTGCACCGGAATGAGGTCCCGCAATGGCGGCATTGGACGGCGTGAAGACGGCCAGTGCGTTGCTGCTGATCACGCCTTCGCTGATCCCGTCACCACCGCTGCCGGCTGAATTATGGCTCTGACCGGAAGCGACATCCAATGGAAGCCAAGTCGGCACCAGCGCCAGATGCCCCGCGGCCACGTTGGAGGCGAGGTGTTGATCGCTGCCCGTCTTGGGCAGGTCTTCCAATGAGGGACGAGTTTCCGCCATTACCGTCTCCATTCGCCGGCGACTGCACGTCCACCGAGCATGCGGCGCTATGCAGCCTGAATTGTTCAGGCATTGTGCATCTGAACGTGGGAAAAGCAGAGCCTGCAATTCGTCTACATCCTGTCGGCTAGTGCTGTAGCCATTTGGCTGTCATGGCCGCAGCGCCCGTTGTGCGAGTTTGCGAGCACTGAATCTGCCTATGGATCAGAGGTCCTGATGTCGCCTCGACGAGGTCGCAGACACGATCGACCATGCCACCCTGCACCAAATCAATAAGTACTAATCCAAATAACTCTCCGCCACTTCCAAGTATACGCCCAAATGAATGTCACCGAATATCTAGATATGCCACAGATTAAATCGCAGGCAATATTCGCCTGCGGTTGTATTGGCTGCGGTGACATGCTGGAAATGCACGCCGTAGGGGGACGCCGTAAAACGAACACGGATGAAACCAAGTAAAGGAGTGACATCAATGCCTATTCCACAAATATCCGACACGATTCATCTCAACAACCCGGATGCGGGTGACGCGAATGCCGGCAACGGCGGTGATGGCCACAACGATGGGAACATCAACTACAACCCGGTTGCATATGTAAACCCCGTGCAAACGGTCTACGGGGCAACGACCGATCTGCACAATGGCGATCACGTTTGGCAGAAGGCAGGTTGGGACGCCGGCAGTGGCGGAGACGGTGGCTTTGCTCAGGCCAAGAACGGCTTCCTGGCGGCGGTCACGAACAGCGGCGACGGCGGCGCGGGGGGAGATTCAAACTCCAACGGCAGCCAAGGAAACTCGAGCGGCGGCGACACGGCTACCGTGAATGCGGCTACGACCGCGACACAATATACGCAGCTTGTGGCCGATCAGCATGCCACCATCCTCGCAGGTGTCGGCGGCAACGGCGGCAACGGGAACAACGCTCTGGGCGGCGATATCTCGTCAGCTTTGGTTCACACGGATCCCGAGACGACGACGGTGAACAACACTCTCGATCACTTCATAAACGCCTTCGGCCATATCGACGTCGACCATCTCGGCTCCTGAACTCTGACTCTGAGGGTCGCCGGTTTCGGCTGGCGACCCTCCTGAATTGCTGAATCAGCACGCAGCCTCTTCTTGTCAGAATCAAGTGCAGCGAGATCTGATAATGACAACAATTTCCATAAAGCCACCGCGCCCGCCGACACAGCTTGTTGTTGCGCTTAGGGCTTGTGCCGGAGCCTTCGGGTTGGTCTTCCTCTACAGCTGCGGCTACAATCTCTTTCTTCTCGCGCCTTCCATCTATCTCCTGCAGATCTATGACAGGGTCCTGTCGAGCCGAAGCGCTGACACGCTCCTGATGCTGACGATGATCATCGCCATCGCCGTGCTGGTCGGATCCACGCTGGATATCGTGCGCAGGGCAGCTCTTTCGCGCATCGGCAGTTGGCTGGACCACAGGCTACGGCCCATGGTGCTCACCTCATCGTTCGAATATGCCGCTCGCACCGATACGGGAGCCGCCACGGAATGCTACAGGGACCTGGCTGCATTACGCCAGTTCCTCGATTCACCGGCCAGCTCGCTCTTTTTTGACGTTCCCTGGGCGCCGCTATTCCTGCTCCTGCTCTTTCTTGTTCATCCGTTGCTTGGGACCATCGGTCTTCTGAGCGCCGTTGCACTTCTGCTGTTTGCGTTCATGACGGAACTGGCGACGCGGGAGCCGCTTGCCCACGCCAATCTTGCCCTTTCGAGGAGCTATCTGCGATTTGCGACCGCCCTCAAAAACATCGAGGTCATCAGGGCAATGGGCATGCAGGATGGCGCAGCGCTGATCGTCTATCGCGATGCGGAAATGGCAAGAAGGGCGCAGGACATCGCGATGCATCGCACCGAGATCATTCTTGGTTTCTCCAAATCGATCCGCACACTGGCGCAGATCCTCATGATGGGATCCGCGACATGGCTGGTGCTCGTAAACAGCGGCAGTCCCGGGATCATCTTCGTTGCGAGCCTGCTGCTCGGCCGCGGGCTCGCACCAATCGAGGGCGCAATAGGGGCATGGCGCTCCTTTACGTTTGCGCGCAATGCCTTCAATCGCTTGAACAGAATGCTGATAACAGTTGCATCGGATTGCGATGCCCGAATGGTGCCGCTGCCGGAACCCAATGGCCTCGTTCTCGATAATGTCAGCTATTTCAAACCCTTCGCTGATCGGCCGATATTGACTGATATCACATTGCGCCTCGCGCCCGGCGATTGCATAGCGCTCATCGGTCCTTCGGGATCGGGAAAATCGACACTTGGTCGCGTCATGGCAGGCGTTGTGCCGGCAACGCGCGGATATGCTCTTCTCGGTGGGGTCGATATCTCGGCTCTGCGCCTTTGCGGGGGGACCTGCCACGTCGGATACCTGCCGCAGGACATCGAACTCTTCGGCGGAGCGATCAAGGATGTGATCGGCCGGCTGGACGGAGGAGATCCCGGCAAAGCGATCGACGCCGCAAAGCTGGTTGGATTGCACGAGGCGATCATGCGGCTGCCGCAGGGCTACGAGACCGATATCGGTGAAGGTGGAAACCTGCTCCTTCGAGCTCAGCGCCAACAGCTGGGACTGGCACGGGCGGCCTATGGAAATCCGTCTCTGATCGTTCTCGACGATCCGAATTCGAGCCTGGATTATGACGGCGAACGCATGCTGTTTGCGGCAATCGAGCGCATGAAATCCAGGGGGATGACCGTCGTTATCATAACGCACCGGATGGGGATCCTGCCGGTCACCAACAAGATTGCCATCATGCGTAACGGAACGGTGGCTGCCTTCGGCGACAGCGAGCGGATTTATGAAACTTATCTTCAACCACCGTCTCGAACAGGAACATAGGGAGAAACGCCGCCATGGCCCTTGTTCAACTGGACGCAACGCCGGCGAAATTTTCAAATTCGCCAAGGACTGGTCGGCGGTTGGTCAAGCAACAGACGGCCTATTTGCCGGTGATCGAGTCGAAACAGCGCGGACCCGCGCCCCCCTCGCCGATGCCGGGGCTCAGAGGCGTTGTTTGGACAGGCAACCTGTTGATCCTGGTGTTCATCGTCGGATTGGGAATCTGGTCGGTCCTGGCGCCGCTGAAAAGCGCTGCAATTGCATCGGGCGTTATCGAACCGGAGTCCAGCCGCAAGACCATTCAGCATCTGGAAGGCGGGATAGTCCGACGGATACTCGTCAAAAACGGCGATGCGGTCATGGCCGGACAGATCGTGATAGAACTCGACGACACGAAGTCTCGCTCCGAGCGCGACAGCATTCAAGGGCAACTTTGGGACGCCGAAGGAAGCCGCGCCCGCCTGCTTGCGGAGCAGACGGGCGGCGACCATGTCGCCTATCCTGAGGACCTCAGGGCAGCCATGGACAGATATCCTTCGGTCAGCGCGATTCTGATCGGGCAACAGAAAATCTTCGAAGCCCGTCGCCGCGTCATGCAGGCGGAAATTCAGATCGCCAATGAAAAGATCGCGCAGGTGCGGCAGGAAATCGTCGGACTTGGCGCGCAGAAGGCAGCACTGGCCGACAGAGCGACAATCTCGAGCCAAGAACTGGATCAGGTTGCGATCCTCAGCGCCAAAGGACTGGAAAGAAGAAGCAGACTTCTCAACCTCCAGCGGGAAAAAGCAGACCTCGATGGCCAGCAGGGTCAAGTAGAGGCACAGATCTCTCGCGCCTACCAGGTGATCAGCGGCTCACAGGCCGATCTCGCAAAGCTTGAGAGCGACCGGTTGAGCGAAGTCGCCCAAGGCATGCGCGATACGGAAAGCCGGATCATGCAGCTGCGCGAGCGCTTGCGGGCGATCGACGACCAACTCGCAAGGACCGACATCCGCGCTCCCGACGATGGAACAATCATGAATCTGCGCGTCCACACATCAGGAGGGGTGATCGGCGCCGGTGAACCGCTCGTCGATCTTCTGCCACGCTCCGATCGCCTTGTCGTGTCTGCCCACGTCAGACCGGAAGACATCAATCTCGTTCATGCGGGGCTCGAGGCACAGGTCCACCTCCTTCCCTACAATCAGCGGCGCGTTCCACTCCTGAAAGGTCGGGTCGAGTATGTTTCAGCGGACCGTCTCATCGATCCGCAGAGCGGCCAGCCCTACTTTGCCGCGACGATCCGTGTAACGGACGAGCGATTGGCGAAAATGCGTGATGTCGAACTGGTCGCGGGCATGCCCGCGCAGACACTGATCGAAACAGGCAAAAGCAGCGTGGCGCTCTATGCTGTCAGACCACTTCTCGACAGTTTCAACAGAGCATTTCGTGAGGACTGAAGCGGTGATGGGCAAGAGAAAATTCGACAACGACCAGATTACGGGCATTCTGAAGGAGCACCAAGCCGGAGTGACGGTGGCAGATGTTTGCCACAGGTACGGTATCAGCGAGCCGACCTTCTATCGGTGGCAATCCTTGCAGTTCGGAAACGTCGGTCTCCATGCCAAAAGATTGAGAGCACTGGAGGAAGAGAACCAGAAGCTCAAAAAGCTTTTGGCCGAATCCATGCTCTCGGCGGCAACACTGAGCGAGATGCTGGCGAAGACATCGAAAGGGCGAAACTAACCTCAACAGAGGAGTTTGTTGGCGCCCAATTCGTCAGAAGGAACGGGGCCCCTCATGTAGCAAATGTACACCCGACAGAGTGACACTGCCAAGAAACGAACCGCTAATCGAAGGTTGGTAAAAAATGGCGACCGTCGTCGCCATCGCTAAAGTCAGCATTGTCTACGTCAACCCAAGAAGTTGGCAAACCAAGTTTAGAGCCTGGACGTTGTCTGTAACACTGTGAGAGACAACTCACTTGACTCATCGAAGAGAAATGAAGCACTTTAAGTAAAAATGGGAGAAATTCATGACGCAAGTTGTTGTACAGTTTCCCGGTGTCAATGACGCGGTCAAAGGCCAATTGGCGCAAGACTTAGCCCGCGACATTAAGATGAATCTTCCCAACGTTAACCACTTGGTAACTCGAGAGCGCGTTGACACGCAAGATGCGGGGACTCTCGTTTCAATTGTCCTGGCTGCTCCTGCGATTGTGGCATTCGTCGACGGTTTGTGGATGTGGATGAAGCGCCGGAACCAAAGCGAAGTCACGATTTTGCTTCCGTCCGGAGAACAGTTTTCGCTACGCAATCTCAATAGTGATGACGTACCCAGGGCCATAGAGAAGCTACAGAACTTCCTCAAGTCATGACTGCACCATCGCGCGGGAGGGGATTTGCGGCAATTGTGCTCGGTGCGAGCGAGTGGCCACGAAGTCCACAAAATTTTCCTTCCGCACCGCAGTTTTCCAACTCCGCTTCGAAGTTCGTCGACTATTGTGCTTCAAATCGCGGATTGGAGATTGCCACATCCAATATCCTTAATCTCTTTGACGACCCCCGAGGTATGAGCGACATAGACTTGGCGATTGATCAATTTCTCGAAGCGTACCAAGAGAAAAATCAAGAGCCCCTTACTGATCTAATCATTTACTACGTCGGACATGGGAGTTTTACGGAAGACGGCCGCAAATACTGTATACTGTTGCGCAACAGCAGGTTTGGCAACCTGAGCAGCTCTGCATATCGAATGACGGCTCTCGCTTTGACGGTCATCAAAAGCGTGCCCGCTGCCAGACGTTTTGTCATATTGGACGCATGTTATTCTGCTGCCGCCGCGCCGGATTGGCTCTTTCTTTCCTCTATAGCCGAGAAAATTGAAATAGACGCGATCGATGCCATGGCAGAAACTGGAACGGCCTTACTATGCGCTTCTAGCCCCATCGATGTCGCCGTAATAATTCGCGATGAGCCTTATACAATGTTCTCCGGCGCGCTTATCAAAGCATTGGAGTCGGGCTCCCCGACCGCATCGGAAATCCTAAGTTTCGAGGATATTCGCGAAATCATGGATCGCGTCATCAGAGAAACTTATCGGGCAAAAGCGGTTAGGTCCCAACTTCAAGTTCCCGATCAAAGGAAAGGCAACATATCCCGACGTGGGATTTTTCCCAACCCCTCTTTCGGCGGCACAAATCAAAGCGAACTTGACGTATTCGCTAAAGCTCAGACGAAGGTTGCCATCGCAATATCTGAAGCGGCCGCACCCGCAATGTCTCAAAACAAGCCACATAGCTCGGGGACCGCGTCGCGCGAAAACATCAGACTCGCAGTTCGGGTGAACCAGATGGGACAATCGTGGCTAGAAAAGCCCTCCGTCATTGTTTTGGTGACTATCCTTGTTTTGGCAGCCGCATCTCTTGCTATGGTTGCTTCAAATCCATCTGGACCATGAACCGCTCAATCCAAGCCGCCTTCTAGCTTCGATAGGTGGTAGCAACAAAGAGTTGCTGGCCAACATTCGCAACGTTTGCGTCACGAGGCCCGGCGACTATCAAGTGCCTCACCACGCTCACGAAGTCGTGAACAGTCTCACACCGAGCCTCAAAATACTTAGCGGAATTTAATGGTGCCCAGGACCGGAATCGAACCAGTGACACGCGGATTTTCAATCCGCTGCTCTACCAACTGAGCTACCTGGGCTAACCTGCTTCCGATGGTCCCTTTCGGAAAAGGAACCGTGGGGCCTTGGTTCACCCCGGAAGCGAGCGGGGTTATAGCATCTTGTTCGCCCATGGCAAGCGTCAAATGACTCTTTTTTGACGGTCTTGCCGGCTTTCCGGATTCATGAGGAAAAATAAGAGCTTCGCGGGTGGATTTCTCTAGTTTTCCTCATCCCGATAATCGGCCTTCGTCTCGTCGTCGGCAACCGGGATGGCGTAGGCGCCGGTCAGCCAGCGGGAGAGATCGGCCTCGCGGCAGCGGTTGGAGCAGAAGGGGTAATGTTCGCGGTTCGAAGGTTTGCCGCATTCGGGGCAAGGGCGGGTCTTGCGCAGCGGTTCGACCTTGGCGGCCGCTTTCTTGTCTTCAGGCATATCGGTTTGTCCTATGCGATCGGCCGTCAGGCTCAGCCCTCGGGCCACCGGCTATGCACATCGAAGCCTTCGCCGGTCAAAAGCAGAATGGTTTCATAAAGCGGCAGGCCGACGACATTGGTGTAGGAGCCCACCATCTTCTGTACGAAGGTGCCGGCGAGGCCCTGGATGCCGTAGGCGCCTGCCTTGCCGCGCCACTGGCCGGAGGCCAGGTAGTTCTCGATCTCGAAGCCGGAGAGACGCTTGAAGCGTACCTTGGTCTCGACAATCTTCTGACGGACCTTGCGATCCGGGGTCACCAGGCAAACGCCGGTGTAGACCATATGGTTGCGTCCCGAGAGGAGATGCAGCGAGTTCAATGCCTCGTCGGCGAACTCAGCCTTGCCGAGAATGCGCCGGCCGACAGCGACCACCGTATCGGCAGACAGGATATAGCTGCCCTTCCAGGTGATATCGCCCTTGATGGCGGCAAGGGCAGCTTCAGCCTTCTCAGCCGAAAGCCTGCGGGCCAGCGAACGCGGATGCTCCGACTTCTTCGGCGCCTCGTCGATATCCATCGGCATCAGGCGCGAGGGCTCGATGCCGGCCTGGTTGAGCAGGTCAACGCGACGGGGCGAGCCCGAGGCCAGAATGAGCTTGTATTTCAGCGCCATGGAACCTCGACCATCGTCAGACGGGAGCAAAAACCCTTGCGGGGACCTTCGGGCAAACTTACTTGAAACGGTAGGTGATACGGCCTTTGGTCAGATCGTAGGGCGTCATTTCCACAAGCACCTTGTCGCCGGCGAGAACGCGGATGCGGTTCTTGCGCATGCGGCCCGCGGTGTGGGCGATGATCTCGTGTTCGTTTTCGAGCTTCACGCGGAACGTCGCATTCGGCAGAAGTTCGGTGACGATTCCCGGGAATTCGAGGACTTCTTCTTTAGGCATATAAGTGTTTTCTTCCTGTGGGTTGAATAGGCAGCGCAGCGCGCGCCTTTAAAATTTGGGCGGAAACTACACAATCAACGCAGGTTTGTGAACCTCGTTGATCAGCTTTCCTTTATTTGTTTTCATGCCGATTGCGCGGCAATGCCATTTCGTTTGAGTAGCCGGCTTTCGATGAGGCCGGCCAGATGATCGCGGACCTCGCGGTAGCTCTCCAGAATCTGCTCGCGCGTTCCGATTGCAACCGTCGGATCCATGGTCGGCCAATAGACTACATCGACCGCACTCGACCGCGTCAGCTCGAGTGCTGCATGATGGGCCTGCGGCGACAGCGTGATGATCAGATCGAAGTAATCGTCCTCGAGCTCTTCCAGCGTCTGCGGCTGGCGGCGCCCGAGGGAAAGCCCGATCTCCTCGAGCACGACATCCACAAAGGGATCGCGCTCGCCGGCGCGAACGCCGGCAGACCTGATATAGGTATTGGCCGGCAAAATGCTACGGGCGATCGCTTCGGCCATTGGCGAGCGAATGGCATTCATCCCGCACATGAAGAGGATGGCGCCCGGCCGCTTTCCCTCCTCGACGTCGGCGGCGCGCTCCATTGCCGTCATCCGCGCCAGTAGAGCACGCAGACCAGCGTGAAAAGGCGCCGGGCGGTGTCGAAATCGACCTCTATCTTGCCGGCCAGCCTATCCTTCAGCGTCTGCGAACCTTCATTGTGAATGCCGCGCCGGCCCATGTCGATCGCCTCGATGCGGCTCGGCGTCGACGAGCGGATCGCTTCGTAATAGCTTTCGCAGATCATGAAGTAATCCTTGACGATCCGCCGGAAGGGCGTGAGCGACAGGATATGGGTGGCGACGCCGCCGCCTTCTTCGGTGGTGATGGCGAAAACCAGCTTCGAATCGACCAGCGAGATGTTCAGCCGGTAAGGCCCGCCGGCATGGCCGAGCGGCTCGAAGCTGTTTTCCTCGATCAGATCGAAGATGGCGACAGCGCGCTCATGCTCGACATCGGGCGTCGAACGGCCGATCGTATCGTCAAGGACGACGTCGCAAAGCCGGAAATCGCCCTTCGCCATGCCCTCACCTTTCGAGGTTGAGGCGGATCGCGACCGATCGCGCATGGGCATCGAGGCCTTCGGAAACGGCAAGAGCGATCGCCGCCGGGCCGAGGGTGCGAAGCTGCTGTGGGCCGAGGCGCAGGATCGATGTGCGCTTGACGAAATCGAGCACCGAAAGGCCGGAGGAGAAGCGCGCCGACCGCGCCGTCGGCAGCACATGGTTCGAACCGCCGACATAATCGCCGATAACTTCAGGCGTATGGGCGCCGATGAAGATCGCGCCGGCATTGCGGATGCCGTCGAGCAGCCGGTCGGGATCGACGACGGCGAGCTCCAGATGCTCGGCAGCGATACGGTTTGCCAGCGGAATGGCCTGTTTCAGATCGTCAACCAGGATGACCGCGCCGAAATCGCGCCAGCTTGCCGCCGCCGTCTCGGCGCGGTTCAGCGTCCTCAGCTGGCGTTCGACCGCCTGCTCCACCGCCTTGCCGAATGCGGCATCATCGGTGATCAGGATCGCCTGGGAACTGACGTCGTGCTCAGCCTGGGCCAAGAGGTCGGCTGCGATCCAATCCGGATTGTTGTCCTTGTCTGCAATGACCAGCACTTCGGAGGGACCGGCGATCATGTCGATGCCGACGGTGCCGAAGACATGGCGCTTGGCGGCGGCGACATAGGCGTTGCCGGGGCCGGTGATCTTGGCGACCGGGGCGATCGTCTCGGTGCCATAGGCAAGAGCCGCGATCGCCTGGGCGCCGCCGACACGATAAATCTCGGTGACGCCGACAAGCTTGGCGGCGGCAAGCACCGCCGGATTGACGGCGCCGCCCGTGGCGGGAACGGCGATGATGATGCGATCGACACCGGCGACCTTGGCCGGCACGGCATTCATCAGCACCGAGCTCGGATAACTCGCGGTGCCGCCCGGAACATAGAGCCCGACCGCTTCGATCGCCGTCCAGCGCGAGCCGAGACTGACACCCATGTCGTCCTCGTAGATATCGTCCTTCGGCAACTGCCGGCGATGGTGGGATTCGATGCGCAGTGCTGCGAGCTTCAGCGCCCCCAACACTTCCGAAGGCACCGCCTCGACGGCGGCGTCGATCTCTTCAGGCGTGACACGCATCGGGACGGTGGCGTAATCGATGCCGTCGAATTTCAGCGAATATTCGGCCAGCGCCACATCGCCACGGGCGCGGACGTCATCGATAATGGCGCGAACGACGATGTTCACATCCTCGGAGACTTCACGCTTCGTCGTCAGAAAGGCGGCAAAATGCTGCTCGAAACCTTCCGATGCCTGATCCAGCCAGATTGCCAAGGCCGATATTCCTTCTCAACTCGAAACTGCGATGTTCAAACTTTAGGGCGTCACGTCAGCGGTGGCGAGGCTTGGAAGACGCCTCCCAGGCGCCGCCGATATCGGCCAGCTGGACTTCGATGCATTCGACATCGAGCGCAATCGAGGCCGTGCCCGACAGCGACAGCTCGATCGTACCATCCGGCCCCTCGCCCTTCTTCTCGAAGCGCAGCGCCAGCAGCGACAGCACCTCGTCGCGTTTTCCGCGATCGATGCCGAGCGAGCGAACGGCAATCACGCGTTTGAAGACCAGGGCAGCACGGCGACGCTCGAAACCCTTGCGCTTGCGCTCGGCACCTTCCCAGACGAAACGATTGGCGGCAAGCGCGAACTGCGCATCGCGCGGCGACCAGTCGATGTCGCCGACCTTGAAGACGCTGTCCTGCATATGCGCCGAAATGATCGCAAGGTCTTCATCATCGAGCGCAACAAGTTTCAGGTCGGTCATTCAGCCTCATCCCATTACCGGTCAGTACCGGGCATCGCCGGAATGGCGATGCGTCAGACAAGGGAAATAAGGCGCGGCGACCGAATACGCAACCAGGATAAAGGGCGCGTTACTCGCTGATGCGCTCGACGATGGCGCCGCAGCGGGTCAGCTTCTCCTCGAGCCGCTCGAAACCGCGGTCGAGGTGATAGACGCGAGACACCGTGGTCTCGCCTTCGGCGGCAAGGCCGGCGATGACGAGCGAGACGGAGGCGCGCAGATCGGTCGCCATGACCGGCGCGCCGCGCAGGCGTTGGACACCCTCGATCTTCGCCGTCTGGCCGGACAGCGAGATCCTGGCGCCGAGGCGGGCAAGCTCCTGCACATGCATGAAACGGTTTTCGAAGATGGTCTCGGTGACATGCGAGACGCCGGAAGAACGGGTCATCAGCGCCATGAACTGCGCCTGCAGATCGGTCGGGAAGCCCGGGAAAGGATCGGTGACGATATCGACCGGCCTGATGCCGGCGCCATTGCGCTTGATGCGCATGCCATTGTTGGTCGACGAGATTTCCGCGCCGGCGCGACGCAGCGTTTCCACCGCGGTTTCGAGCAGCGCCACATCGGTATTCTCGAGCACGACGTCGCCGCCGGCCATGGCGACGGCCATGGCATAGGTGCCGGTTTCGATGCGATCTGGCAGGACGCGGTGGCGAGCGCCGGAGAGCGAGGTGACGCCTTCGATGGTGATCGTCGCAGTACCCGCGCCCGATATCTTGGCGCCCATGGCGTTCAAGCAGTTGGCGAGATCGACGACCTCAGGCTCGCGGGCGGCATTGCCGATGACAGTCGTGCCGCGGGCAAGCGTTGCCGCCATCATCATCACATGGGTGGCGCCGACGGAGACCTTCGGGAAGGTGTAGCGTGCGCCGATCAAGCCGCCGGCAGGCGCCTTGGCGTTGATATACCCGGCATCGATCTCCATGGTCGCGCCGAGCGCGGTCAGGCCCTCGATGAAAAGATCGACGGGGCGCGTGCCGATGGCGCAGCCGCCCGGTAGCGAAACGCGGCAGTGGCCTTCGCGCGCCAGCAGCGGGCCAATGACCCAGAAGGAGGCGCGCATCTTCGAGACCAGTTCATAGGATGCGGTCGTATCGACGATGGTGCGGCAGGTGAAATGGATCGTGCGCGAATAGGAATCTTCCTGTCGCTCGCGGCGGCCGTTGACGGCGACGTCGACGCCGTGATTGCCGAGGATGCGCATCAGCAGCTCGACATCGGCCAGATGCGGCACGTTTTCGAGCGTCAGCGTATCGCTGGTCAGAAGCGAGGCGATCATCAGCGGCAGTGCGGCATTCTTGGCGCCGGAAATCGGAATGATGCCATTCAGCTCATTACCGCCGACGATTCTGATACGATCCATGTGCGCTTACGGGCAGCGCCCGCCTTTCCTGAAAGTTCTGCCTTGGAATAAGGAGTGAGGTGTTTAGGGGATTTCTCGACACGCTTCAATTCGCGACGGACGGAACATTACGATTCGTCCAATTTTGCGGCGGGCAGCCCATTTGTTTCGTCGGCTTGGCCGGAACGGCGGGCGCGAACCTGCTGTTTGCGTCGCCCCAGATTTTCCCTGAGCTTTTCGGCGGCGCGGTCGCGGCGCAGTTTCGCCTGCGCTTCGATCGCCTGTTTGCGGCTCTGCTGGCCGGTTTCGGTCTTTTCATTCATGCGACAGGATTAGCTGAATTCGCGCCAATCCAAAAGTCCCTTCATCCCAATCGACGCGAAGTTGGAATTTGCGGCTTGCGCTTGCCGCCAAGCTGTGGCAATAGCCCCCCGTTCTCGCGATTGAGCCACACGGCTCGCACGGGTACTGGTCCTGCTGCCGTAGCTCAGTGGTAGAGCACACCCTTGGTAAGGGTGAGGTCGGTGGTTCAATCCCACTCGGCAGCACCAGTTTTCTTGAAAAGACAGTCAATCTCGACTCTACCCTTCCCGGCGAAAACACCTCATAAGTTAGCGTTTCTCATCAGCTGGCAGCCATAGGCTTTCCTGTCATGGGTCGAGGCGAAACCATTCGTTGCGGCATCAGCGACGATCCGCCCATTGCTGACGGCAAAAATCACGCTAGAGTATTAACTATCGCAAAGTCTCCCCGGAGGAACTGGGAGATGCTGCGCTCGTTTCTGTCGACAATCGTGGAGGAGCGTCAATGGCAACTGAAAGATGGAACAGCCCGGTCAAGGTTGGTTTCGACGGTGCCGATGCGCGAACGGTCAATGGGCCGTTCGATGCGCTGAAGTGCCTGGCGGATCTGTGGCCGAGTATGCGCGGGCTTCGTTATATCAAGGCCCGCAGCGCCTGCCGGGCAGCGCTCGATGGGCGCAAGAGCGTGGAAGAAGCAAGAGCCGAGTTCCTGGCGGCCGCCGAAGAGGCGAAGCTGAAGCTGCATTAGCACTTCGGCAAGGAATTTCGGGCGATTTTCGCCTTCTGGGCGCGCAAGCGTGCCGGAACGGGACAATGCTTTAATTTTGATTTAACCCTGCAATAAATGCGTGCCGGGTTTTGGTGCAAAGGGCGTTGCGCCTGGTACAGCTGCATCAATAGAAGACGACCAGCCATCATGATGATGGTTAGAGGCTCGTCACCTCTGCGGAAACGCAGGCGAGCCTCGTCCGAGCAAAGCGGACGCCTCAGCAGTCCGCGCCGCTCTCATTCTCCACTTCGATATAGCCGACACCAATGATCGTGCCATCTGCCGCGCGAATGAAGGAGGGGAGATAGTGAGGCTCTACCGGCTGGCAGGCGACGGCCCCGGTGTATTCGTTGAGGGCGATCTGGTCCTTCGGCAAAGCGGAATAATTTGTGCCGGTTTCCAGCGAAGCATGGGCGGAGCCGGCAAAGACACCGCAACCCACTATCAAGGTCGCCCAGAGGCGAGGAAGCAACTGCATGAGAGTCTCCAGCGTTTAGGTCCGGCCTTTCAACACGCGAGAGAGCATTTTGGTTCCCTTCATGCATCGCAAAGAGATGAGCGCGAGCCGGCTAGCGTCGCAGCAAGCGAGCACGCACATAGCCCCGGCCGACGACGCCCTCGGCGATCTCGATCGCCCGCTCGACATCACCCCGCCGGCGCACGAAACCTTCCAGGATGACATAGGAGCCCGATATGCTGACGGTGATTTCGCCGGCTTCGATATCGGCGGCCGCATGAAGGGCGCTCTCCACCGAGGCGCGCGTCGCGGCATCGCTGTGGCCCTGACGGCCGGGCTCGCCATGCCCCGTGAATGCTGGAAAGCCGAGCACCGTGAACGTTTCCTAATGTTGGTTGATGTCTGTTAACGCCGCAGCGACGCATTCGTTGCGTCCCCCGAAAAAGAAGAGCCTGCTCGACAGCGATACCTGCGCGGTGGCATGGGCTACCCTTGGCGAAAGGCGCCGCCGCTTCCATATCTGGCTGCAGTCGAAAGAGGGATGATGACGATGAAAGCGCTTCTGCCTGCCTTGTTGGCCGGAGGATTGTTTGCCGGGCTTGCCGGCTGTTCCTCGGCCGATAGCCCGGCGCTGGATCCCATTCCCGGCAGCATTACCTATGGCGGCCAGCCGCGAACGAAGCTTGCCAAGTCGCCGGTCGGCAGCGCCGTCTACAACCAGTTCTACAACGGGACGGGACAGCGCGTGGAGGAAACCTATATCCTTCAGCCCGACCGCAGCCTGAAGCTGGTGCGGCGCGAGATCGGCCCGGATTTCCCCGACTGAGATGTTGCTCGCGCGCCAGATCGCTTGACAGGGACGGCAATCGCGAACATTCAAGGAACATCTAATCTTTCCCCAGTGATTCTGCGGGAGCCCGACCGGACGGCTGGATGTATCTCGAAAAGCTCAATCCGCAGCAGCGCATGGCCGTCGAGCACGGCACGCTCATCGACGGCAGCCATATTGCCGGGCCGCTGCTGGTCATTGCCGGCGCCGGCTCGGGCAAGACGAATACCTTGGCGCATCGCGTCGCCCATCTCATCGTCAAAGGCGCCGATCCCCGCCGCATCCTGCTGATGACCTTCTCTCGACGGGCAGCCGCCGAGATGGCGCGGCGTGTCGAGCGCATCTGCCGCGATGTGCTTGGCTCGAATGCCGGCGTGATGGCGGATGCGCTTTCCTGGTCCGGCACCTTCCACGGCATCGGCGCGCGGCTGTTGCGCGATTATGCGGAGCAGATCGGTCTGGATCCTGGGTTTACCATCCACGACCGCGAAGACAGTGCCGATCTGATGAACCTGATCCGGCACGACCTCGGCTTCTCGAAGACGGAAAGCCGTTTTCCCACAAAAGGCACGTGCCTTGCCATCTATTCCAGGGCGGTGAATTCGGAAACCGCGCTCGACCTTGTGCTGCGCGACATCTTTCCCTGGTGCGCAACGTGGGAGAAACAGCTGCGCGAACTTTTCGCCTGTTACGTCGAGGCCAAGCAGAGCCAGAACGTGCTCGATTACGACGATCTGCTGCTCTACTGGGCGCAGATGGTTGGCGAAGCGATGATTGCCGAGGATATCGGCAGCCGCTTCGACCATGTGCTGGTCGACGAATATCAGGACACCAACCGGCTGCAGGCCTCGATCCTGCTGGCGCTGAAACCCCAAGGCCAGGGGCTGACCGTCGTCGGCGACGATGCGCAGTCGATCTATTCCTTCCGTGCCGCGACGGTGCGCAATATCCTCGATTTTCCCGCCGCCTTCAGCCCGGCCGCCAATATCGTCACGCTCGACCGCAACTACCGCTCGACGCAGCCGATCCTCGCCGCCGCCAACGCCGTCATCGATCTCGCCTCGGAGCGCTTCACCAAGAACCTCTGGACCGAGCGGCAATCGTCCGAGCGGCCGCGCCTGGTCACGGTGCGCGACGAGGCCGAGCAGGCGCGCTACATCACCGACATGGTGCTCGACAACCGCGAGGAAGGCCTCACGCTCAAACAGCAGGCCGTGCTCTTCCGCGCCTCGCATCACAGCGGGCCGCTGGAGGTCGAGCTGACCCGGCGCAACATTCCCTTCGTCAAGTTCGGCGGGCTGAAGTTTCTCGACAGCGCGCATGTGAAGGACATGCTGGCCGCCCTTCGCTTCGCGCAGAACCCGCGCGACCGTGTGGCGGGCTTCCGGCTGATGCAGATCCTGCCGGGCGTCGGGCCGTCGACGGCGCAGAAGACGCTCGACCTGATGGCCGAGGATGCCAGCCCGATTACTGCTCTTGGCTCCATGCCGGCGCCGCCGCGCTCCGGTGAGGACTGGACAATGTTCGTTTCGATGCTGCAGGAGCTGAAGACCGGCAAGGCCGGCTGGCCGGCAGAGATCGGTTTGGCGCGGCAATGGTATGCGCCGCATCTGGAACGGCTGCACGAGGATGCCGCGACGCGGCAGGCCGATCTGCTGCAGCTCGAGCAGATCGCTAGCGGTTATGCCTCACGCGAGCGCTTTCTCACCGAGCTCACCCTCGATCCGCCGGATGCGACCAGCGACCAGGCGGGCGTGCCGCTTCTCGACGAGGATTATCTCATCCTGTCGACCATCCATTCCGCCAAGGGCCAGGAATGGACGAAGGTATTCATGCTGAACGTCGTCGACGGCTGCATACCGAGCGATCTCGCCGTCGGCACCACCGCCGAAATCGAAGAGGAACGCCGGCTGCTCTACGTCGCCATGACACGCGCCCGGGATGGTCTCGACCTCGTTGTGCCACAACGCTTCTTCACCTATGGGCAGAACTCGCAGGGCGACCGGCATGTCTATGCCTCACGCAGCCGCTTCATTCCCGCGACCCTGCTGCAGTTCTTCGAGGCCTGCAGCTGGCCGCAGGTGAAATCGCAGACTGCCGCGCAAGCGCAGGCGCGGCAGGTGCGCATCGATGTCGGCGCCCGCATGCGCGGCATGTGGCGATAACTGGATAGCGTTCAGAGTGAAAGCGGCGGTTCGGCCGGTTTCAGGAAATGCTCGACCGTTTCGGCCCCCACAGCCTCAACAGTTGCCGGCGACCATTGCGGATTGCGGTCCTTGTCGATGACGGCGGCGCGGATACCCTCGAAGAAATCGGGATTATCAAGCATCTGCAGACAGGCGCCGAGTTCGCGGCCGAGGCATTCGGCAAGCGAGGCGCTGCGGCGGCCGGCCCTGAGCAGCCGCAAAGCGAGCTTCAGACTGGTCGGTGAACGCGTCAGCATCACTCGGCGCGTCTCGGCGGCAAATTCGCCTTCCTCCCCGGCGAGTACTGCCAGGATTTCCTCGACGCTGTCGAAACCAAATGCGCGATCGATAACCGCCGCGTTCTGTCGCAGCCGGCTTTCTCCCTGAGGCTCCGAAAACGCCTGCAGCACGGCATCGACATCGCCGGGAGAACTGCCGCGCGGCAGGCCCGAGAGAGCATCGATCACTTCATCCAGCCTCGACGAGGCGATCTGAAGGTCAGCAAGGCGGGCGTGGATCGCATCGGCAGCACCAATGTCGAGCCCGGTCAGGCCGAGCCATGTTCCGGCTTCGCCCGGTGCGCGCGGCAGCAGCCAGGTGGCGCCGACATCGGGGACATAGCCGATGCCGGTTTCGGGCATGGCAAGCCGTGTGCGCTCGGTGACGATGCGGTGGCGGCCGTGCGACGACAGGCCGACGCCGCCGCCCATGGTGATGCCGTCCATCAGCACGACATAGGGTTTGGGATAAGAGGCGATCAGATGGTTGAGGCGGAACTCCTCGCGCCAGAAGGTACCTGCGAGGCCATCGCCGGCGCGGGCACTCTCATGCAGGGCGCGGATATCGCCGCCGGCGCAGAAGCCGCGTTCGCCCTCCCCAGTCGCCACGACGCTTGCCACCTCGGAATCTCGGGCAAAGTCGTGAAGGGCTTCGGTGATCGCTCGAATCATCGGCAGCGTCAGGCTGTTCAGTGCTCGCGGCCGGTTCAGCCGGATGACGCCTGCGGTGCCCCGCCGTTCAATGATGACTTCGCCGTCCTGCATGGTTCACCTCATCTGTTGAGACCATGAATAGACGACGGTGAAGCATCACTCCAGTCGATTCAAGGTCGGTTCAGGCAGACAGCGAATTGCGGGCGGAGACTGCGGCGTCGCACCGGGCGGCGTAATCGATGGCAAGTTCCAGCGGCAGCGGCAGCGAGAAATGATAGCCCTGCGCCAGACGCACGCCCATCGCCTTCAATCCCTCGGCGATCTCTTCGCTTTCGACGCCTTCGGCGACGGAGGCGATTCCGAGATTCTGGCAGAGATTGGCGACCGAGCGGGTGATGTTCATGCAGCGGGCGTCGCGATCGAAATTCATCACGAACGACTTGTCGATCTTCAGCTTGTCGAAGCCGAGACGATGAATATGGCTGAGGCTCGAATAGCCGGTACCGAAATCGTCCAGCGCAATCGAGATGCCGGCGGCGCGCAGCATAGTGATCACCTGGTCGGCGGCGTCGAAATCGGAGAGCAGCGCGGTCTCGGTAATCTCGAATTCGATGCGCTTCGGATCGATGCCGGAGCGGGTGATCATGGCGAGCAGCGCCATCGAGGTCTCGTGGTCGCAGATATCGCGCGCCGAGAGATTGAAGGACAGCCTCAGATGCCGTGGAATGATCGCCAGCGCTTCGAGCGCCTTGGCGAAGAGAATCCGCGTCATGCGGCCGATGACGGCCGTGCGCTCGGCCGCGGGGATGAAGGCGTCTGGACTGATGCGGCCGAAGCGGGCGCTGTCCCAGCGGGCGAGCGCCTCGTAAGCGACGACGCGGCCGCTCTTCAGCTCGACGATCGGCTGATAATCGAGTTTCAATTCCTTGGCGAAGTCGTTCGCCTGCAGCTCGAGTTCGATCAGGTGGCGTAGCGTCAGGATCTTCTCGTGCTCGGCCGAGAAGAATTCGACGCCGCTGCTGCGCTTGCTCTTGACCTGGTAGAGGGCGAAGTCCGCTTTCTCGTAGAGATCCTCGGCCGTGTACTCGCCGATATCGGGGTAGACGATGCCGCAGGAACCGAAGACACGGACCGAGCCGTCGGGGATTTCATAGGGATCGCGGACGGTGGCGCAGAGCGCCTGGCCGAGATCGGCGATCGCCTGGCGTGTCATCGAGCAGGGGAAGATGATACCGAACTCATCACCGCCGAGACGAGAGACGATGCCCTCTTCGCCGACCAGCGCGACGAAGCGGCGGGCCGTCTCCTTGAGCACGAGATCGCCGGCGGCATGGCCGAAGACGTCGTTAACAGGCTTGAAGCCGTCGAGATCGAGAATGCCGAGGACGGGCGGCGAGGACGGATTCTTCTGCAGCCGTTTTTCCAGCGAGAGAAAGAAGCTGCGGCGATTGGCAAGGCCGGTCAGCTGGTCGTGCAGCGCGTTGCGGCTGTTGACGAGGTTCAGCTCTTCGGCTTCCGCCTTCTTCTTCTTCAGCTCCTCGGTCAATTGCACGAGACCGACGAAATTCTGGAAATAGCTGTTGATCACCCTGAGGAAGGGCAGGATCAGGAAGAGGCCGCTGATGGCCGTCGCCACGAAAACGGGATTGCCCGAGAACAGGAAGGTTGCGACCATGGCCGAGAAGGTGATGACCGTGGTCAGGGCTGCCGCCATCGGCAGGTGCATCAGGCAAAAGATGCAGGAAATGCCTGTCACGACGAGGAAATAGGCGATCTGACCCTGCTGGGAAGCATCGCCATATTGGTAAAGCGCGATCGCCCAGCCGCCGAAAGCGACGGCCAGGATGCCGGCCCCTGATATCGTCACCTTCATCAGCCTGTAGGCCCGCTCGGCGGTCACATCTTCCTTGCCCCGGATCTCCCACCAGCAGAGACGGAAGACACAGACGACGCTCAGGGCCACGGGAATATAGAGCGAAAGCCAAAGGGGCGCGGATTTGAGGTGGGTGATCGCCACCGCAAGGGCGTTGATGATCAGCAGGACATAGAGAATGGGAATCTGCGACGACAGGGCTCGGAACTGCGCCAGCAGAAGCGTCGGATTGTCTTTTTGCAGCTGCAATGAGGCCAGAAAGTTCTTCATCGTCTCTTTTCCGTTGGCCCGAACCAGCCAGAGAAAGCTTGATTTTTCCTTATTCACGTGACGGCAAGCGGCCCCCGCAGGCGCGGGGATGGTAAATGGGTTCCTGGATCAGAACGAAGCGGCGGCGAGTGCCCGGTGGATGCTGTGCAGGTCGTCGACATTCTTGTTCGACAGGAACAGTTCCCAATCGAGCGAGCTCTGGACGATGGTTTCCAGCGAATCGTATCTGGGCTTCCAGTCGAGCACCTGCCTGGCGAGCGAAGCGTCCGCGACGACGCTTGCCGAATCCCCGGCGCGGCGCGGCGCCATGTGGATCTTGAAGGAATGTCCGTGCAGGCGGGTGACCATGTTCAGCACGTCGAGCACGGAATAGCCGCTGCCATAACCGCAATTGGCAACAAGCGAGCCCTTGCCTCTGCGCAGGTGCTGCAGCGCTTTCAGATGTGCATCCGTGAGATCGCTGACATGGATGTAGTCGCGCACGCCGGTGCCGTCATGGGTGGGATAGTCGATGCCGTAGACGTTGACGCCATCGCGCCTGCCGAGCGCTGCCTCGCAGGCGACCTTGATGAGGTGCGTGGCGCCTGAGGTCGACTGGCCGGCACGGTGGTGCGGGTCGGCGCCGGCGACGTTGAAGTAGCGAAGCGCGACATAGTTGAAATCATAGGCGGCGGCGGCGTCGCGCAGCATGAACTCGGTCATCAGCTTCGACTGGCCGTAAGGATTTTCCGGATTGAGGGGCGCCGTCTCCTTCACCGGCAGGTCGGTCTTTTGCTGGCCGTAGACGGCCGCCGTCGAGGAGAAGACGAAGTTGCGGATACCGGCCTTGACCGAAGCGGAGAGCAGCGCCCGGGTCTTGCCGGAATTGTTGTCGTAATAAGAGAGCGGATCGGCGACCGAGACCGGGACGACGGCGGAGCCGGCGAAATGGATGATCGCCTCGATGTCGTTTTCGATGAAGACCTTTTTCAATATGTCGGGATCGGCAACGTCGCCGAGATAGAAACGCGCCGCCGGCGCCACGGCCCAGCGAAAGCCTGTGGAGAGGCGGTCGAGCACGACCACATCCTCGCCCGCATCGAGCAGCGCCCAAACCATGTGACTGCCGATATATCCGGCCCCGCCCGTCACCAAAACCGCCATGTCCCGCATCCCTGCTTTCGTTTTTATAAGCAGGGGCATCAGGCGCCGGTTTTTCTTTCCAATTTTCTTATCGAACGGCCGTTGGAAGGCCTTTGAACGGGTATGTTTGGAGTCGTGGTTAGAGGCCGATTTCGGGCTTTGCTAGAGTTTTATCGATCCGGCGATTCCGGCACAAAATCGACTTGGCCGACGCCACGATATCTCTTGCGGGCAGTGCGTCTCAGAGCTTGAGGATATAGTCGCAGAGGCGCTCGGCCGCGATCGCCACCTGGGTGGGATCACGCAGGAAACAGGCGCGCAGGAAGAGTTCGCCGCCCGGTCCGAAAGCGGTGCCGGGAGCAAGGCCGACGCCTGTCTTGTCGACGATATCAAGCGCTGCCCTGCGGCTATCGGCGACGCCGTCGATCTTCAGGAAGGCGTAGATCGCGCCGTCCGGTTTCAGTGTCTCGACGCGGTTGGTGGCGACAAGCGCATCGCAGAGAATATCGCGGGAGCGGGCCGCCTTGGCGATATTGGCAGCGACGAAATCGTCGCCTTGATCAAGGGCTGCAACGGCGCCCTTCTGCATGAACTGCGCCACGCCCGATGTCGAATACTGGATGAGGTTTTCGAGCACCTGACCCATTTCAGGGGGTGCTACGATCCAGCCGACGCGCCAGCCGGTCATCGACCAGTTCTTCGAGAAGGAATTGACGAAGATGATCTTGTCGCCCTCGTCCATCACATCGAGGAAAGAGGGCGCTCGGCCACCGGCAAAGGAGTAGCGGGCGTAGATTTCGTCTGCCAGGATCCAGAGGTCGTGCTTGCGGGCAAGCGCCAGGATATCGCCAAGATCCTGATTCGTTGCCGTCCAGCCCGTCGGGTTCGACGGCGTGTTGATGAAGATGCCCTTGGTCTTCGGGGTGATCGCGGTTTCGATGCGGTCAAGATCGACCGCCCATTTGCCGCCTTCAAACTGCAGCTCGACACTGAGCGAGCGCGCACCTGCTATCTCCAGGGCGGCGGCGATATTCGGCCAGGAAGGCGAGAGGTAAACCAGCTCGTCGCCCGGCGAGGTCAGCGCCTGCACGGCGATCTGGATCGCCTGCATGCCGGAGCCGGTAACGTAGAAATGCTCGACCGGAAGCCGGATTCCGAAATGTCTGTCGTAATAATCGGAAAGTGCCTGGCGAAGCTCCGGAATGCCGCGCTGCCAGGTGTAGAAGGTCTCGCCGGCAGCAAGCGCATCCATTGCCGCCCTGCTGATGAAATCAGGCGTCGGCAGGTCGCCCTCACCCACCCAGAGCGGCAGCAGGCCTTCGCGGCCACGGGCATAGTTGACGAGTTCGACGATCCCGCTTTCGGGCGCCGCTACGGCGCGCGGGCTAAGGCTGCTGACAATCGACATGCATATCTCCGGTTTCCGCCTTCATAGCGGATTTGCGCCGGCAAATCCCATGACATCCAGTGATGGCATATCGATTTTGGTGATGAATGAGCCCGGCCGAAGCGGACGGGCTCCGCCGGATCAAGCCGTCGGGCGCGTGGCGAGAAGATCGCGGATTTCCGTCAGCAGCTGAACGTCTGCCGGCGGCGCTGGCAGCTCTTCCGGTGCTGCCTTTTCCTGGCGCTCGACCTGGGCACGCAGGGTGTTCACGCCCTTGACCATCAGAAAGATGATCCAGGCGAGAATGAGGAAGTTGATGAGCACGGTGAGGAAGCTGCCATAGGCAAACACCGCTCCCTGCTCGCGGGCGGCGGCGAGCGACTGCGCGTTGACGGCCGACGAGAGTGGGAGGAAGTAATTCGAAAAATCGAAGCCGCCGAAAATGGCGCCGACGATCGGCATGATAAGGTCATCCACCAAAGATTTGACGATGCCACCAAAGGCGCCGCCGATGATGACGCCGACTGCAAGATCCATGACATTGCCGCGGGCGATAAAGGCCTTGAACTCATTGAGCATCGGATCCGTCTCCCTTCGATCCATTTCAAAGATATGCAATGGAATTTATTAGCTACATCTTCATTGCAATTAATCAATCGGCAATCGCAATTATCCGGCAATACCTCCCCGCGGTCTTTGACTTAAGGCCTAGACCGCCAGGAATTTTCAAAGCGTCTGAAATGACTTAAGCTGACCCACGTTGCGGGAGGTCCCGGCGGGTTTTCCGCCGGCGGAGGGTCAATGCTTCCAGGCTGGGTTATATTCGCGTCTGCCTTCGGCTATCTGCTCCTGCTTTTCGCCGTGGCAAGCTATGGCGACCGCAAGAACCGCGGCCAGGGCACGCCGCAAGGCGGCCAGGGCACGCTGGGCGGATGGCCGGTTGTCTATGCGCTGAGCCTTGCGATCTACTGCACCTCCTGGACCTATTTCGGCAGCGTCGGGCTTGCCGCGCAGCGCGGGTTGGAATTTGCCGGCATCTATATCGGCCCCATCCTGGTCTTCACGCTCGGCATGCCGTTGCTTCGCCGCATCATCGAGCTCGCCAAGGCGGAGAAGCTCACCTCCGTTGCCGATTTCGTCGCCGCGCGCTACGGCAAGAACCCGACGGTCGCAACGATCGTCGCACTGATCTCGCTGATCGGCGCCATTCCTTATATCGCGCTGCAGCTCAAGGCGATCTCAAGCACCGTCAGCGCGATGGTCAATCCATCCGATTACGGCATCGGCAGCGGCAATCTCTACTTCCTCGACCTGCCGCTCCTCGCGACGCTGGTACTTGCCTGCTTTGCCATCATGTTCGGCACGCGGCATACGGATGCGACCGAACACCAGGACGGCCTGATCCTCGCCGTCTCTATGGAATCCGTCGTCAAGCTCGTCGCCTTTCTGACGGCCGGCGTCTGCGTCATCTGGTTTCTGTTCGACGGCCCGACCGATCTCTGGCGCAAGACCGTCGACAATGAGCTGGTCATGTCGGCCCTCAGCTACCACACGCCGATCAGCCGCTGGATCACCCTGATCCTATTGTCGGCCTTTGCGATCATCCTGCTGCCGCGGCAATTCCACGTGACGGTTGTCGAAAACCGAACCCCGAAGCAGCTGAAACTCGCGGGTTTCCTGTTTCCCACCTATCTCATCGCCATCAATCTCTTCGTGCTGCCGGTGGCGATCGGCGGGCTCTTGACCTTCGGCGGCGCCGGCAATGCCGATTTCTACATGTTGTCGCTGCCGCTTGCCGGCCAGATGCCCGTCATTTCGCTGATCATCTTCATCGGCGGCTTCTCCGCCGCAACGGCGATGGTCATCGTCGATTCCGTCGCACTGTCGATCATGGTGTCGAACGATATCGTCATGCCGATCTTCCTCCGGCGCAAACTCGCCGGCCGCGCCAGCCTGCGCGACAATTTCGCCAAGACGCTGCTCAACATCCGCCGCAGCGCCATCTTCGCCGTGCTGCTGTTCGGCTATGCCTATTACCGTTCGACCGACAGCACCGCCGGCCTTGCCTCGATCGGCCTGCTTTCCTTTGCCGCGATCGCGCAAATCGCCCCAGCGCTCTTCGGCGGGCTGATCTGGCGGCGGGCGAATGCGCGCGGTGCGATCCTCGGGCTGACCTCCGGCTTCGTCATCTGGATCTACCTGCTGTTCCTGCCCTCGCTCGGCGGCCCCGATTATTCCTATGTGGCGAGCGCCGTGCTCGGCTTCATCTTTCCCGGAACCACGCTGTTCACCGCGCCCGACGCCGATCCGCTGGTCAATGCGACGGCGATGAGCCTGCTCGTCAACAGCGCCTTCTTCGTCGTCGGCTCGCTCACCCGCAACGCCAAGCCGCTGGAGCGCATCCAGGCCGGCATCTTCGTCAAGCGGCATTCGCGCTCGCAATTTGCCACGCGCGGCTGGAAGACCCGCATCAGCGTCGGCGATCTCAAGGCGGCGATCTCACGTTATCTTGGCGAAGAACGCATGCAGCGTTCTTTCACGACTTACGAACAAGGCTCCGGCCGCAAGCTGGAGGACGAGCAGCCGGCCGACATGGCGCTCATCCATTTCAGCGAACAGCTGCTCGGCAGCGCCATCGGCTCGTCCTCGGCCCGGCTGGTGCTGTCATTGATCCTGCAGAAGATCGAGGATGCCTCTTCCGACACCGCCTGGTTGCTCGACCAGGCGAGCGAGGCGCTGCAGTATAACCAGGACATGCTGCAGACGGCGCTTTCGCAGATGGACCAGGGCATTGCCGTCTTCGACAGTTCCAACCGGCTGACGATCTGGAACCGGCGTTTCCGGCAATTGCTGGATCTTCCGGAAAGTGCCGGCCAGGTCGGTTTTCCTTTGTCCGATATCGTCACCACGCTCATCCAGCGCGGCGACATCGCGCCCGGCGATCTCAGCCAGACAGTGCGGCATTTCCTGACGCTCGACAAACCTTTCGCGCTGGTGCTCGGCGGCGGCGAGCGGATCATCGAGGTGCGCTCCAACGCCATGCCGGACAAGGGCATCGTCGCCACCTTCACCGACATCACCCAGCGCGTGAACGCCGACCAGGCGCTGAAACAGGCGAACGAGACGCTGGAGCAGCGCGTCGCCGAACGCACGGCCGAGCTTACCCGCGTCAACCGCGAACTCGGCGAGGCACGCGCCGCCGCCGACGAGGCGAATATCGGCAAGACACGCTTTTTTGCCGCCGCCGGCCACGATATCCTGCAGCCGCTTAATGCCGCCCGGCTCTATTCCTCGGCATTGGTCGAGCGCATGGCGCAATCCGAGAACAGCCCGATCGTGCGCAACATCGATTCCGCGCTGGAATCAGTCGAAACCATTCTCGGCGCAGTGCTCGATATCTCCAGGCTGGATACCGGCGCCATGCGGCCGCGGCTCGCCTCCGTCGCGCTCTCCGACCTGCTGGAGCGTATCCAGACCGATTTCGCGCCGATCGCCCGCGAAAAGCGGCTGAAGCTGGTGGTCATGCCGACATCGCTCAGGGTCCGCTCCGATCCCAACCTGCTGCGCCGGCTGGTGCAGAACCTCGTTTCCAACGCCATCAAATACACGATCACCGGCAAAGTGCTGGTGGGCGCGCGGCGGCGCGGCAACCAGGTGATCATCCAGGTGATCGATTCCGGCATCGGTATCCCACCGTCGAAATTCCGCACCGTGTTCAAGGAATTCGCGCGGCTGGACGAAGGTGCCAAAACCGCCTCCGGCCTCGGGCTCGGCCTGTCGATCGTCGACCGCATCGCCCGCGTGCTCAACCATCCGGTCGAGCTGCAGTCGACGCATGGCAAGGGCACGCAATTCCGCATCGCCATGCCGCTCGACGTCTCACGCCCGGCCGCGGCTGCAGCAGCGGTTGCGCCCGCCGACCGTCCCGGCCAGCCGCTGAGCGGGCTGAAGATCCTCTGCATCGACAATGAGCCGAAGATCCTCGAAGGCATGCGGCTCCTGATCAGCGGCTGGGGCTGCGAGGTGGAGGCGCTGGATTGTCTCGCCGAGGTCACCGCCCTCGATGGCCGGGAGGGACCGCCTGATATCGTCATCGCCGATTATCATCTCGGCGACGGCACCGGCATTGCCGCGATCCTGCATCTGCGCCAGCAATTCGGCGCCGATATTCCTGCCCTGATGATCACGGCCGACCGCACGCCGGAGGTGCGCAGCGAGGCCGAGCGATACGGTATTGCCGTTCAGCACAAGCCGGTACGGCCGGCGGCGCTGCGCGCCTATATCACCCAGATTTCCGGCCTCAAACGCGCCGCCGCGGAGTAACAGAAAACTTAGAGCATTTCCGTTTTTCTCCGAATCACGGAGATGCTCTATCTTTTTGTTTTCACGCAATTCCGGACGCAAAACCGCTACGCACTTTTGCTGGAATTGCTCTAGTCCGTCGCGCTCATGACACGCGCAACCAGATCGCGCACACGCGCTGTCGCCGGCACATCGCCGAATAGGATGCGGTACATGATCGGCGCCACGACCTGATCCATGACGCGGTCCACATCCGGAAAGACCTCGCCGCGAGCCTTCGCCCTCTCGGCGATGACGTCGATCTGCTGGCGGGTATATTCGCTGCATTTACAGGCATTCGCGCCCGCCTGCGCGGCCAGCACGTCACGGATCATCTCGCGGCCCGGGCCGGAGGACATTTCCTCGGCATATTGCTCGGCCCAGGCTTGAAGATCGGCCCCGCCGCTGCCGGCATCGACCGGCTGCATATCCGGCCGCAGCCGATCGACGGCGACATCGGCGAGAAGCTCCTGCAGGTCGCCCCAGCGGCGATAGATGGTCGACGGCGTCACCCCCGCCTTGCCGGCAATCAGCGGGATCGTCACGTCGGCGCGGCTCATCTCGGCCATCAGCTCACGGACCGCCTTGTGCACCGATGCCTGAACCCGGGCGCTTCTGCCGCCCGGACGGAGATTCTCTTTTACTGTCATGCGTGCAACCCGACTTTCTCCCCTTGGCAGCGATAGTTCAAAATCTTTGACAGACCTATTAACGCAAATAATTTGCTTTTATAGAGCGCCTGCTCTACGTAAGCTAACGCAACGGTTTAGCTTTAAGGGGCTTATATATGTTCGCCGCAGCCAAATCCACCGAGAATTCGCCGCGCCCCTCGATCGGCTTTCATGCGCTGACGCTCGCGACCTTTTTCGGCGCCTCCGCGGCGCCGACGCCGCTCTACCGGATCTATCAGGAAAACTTTTCCGTCTCGCCGGTGCTGATCACGGTGATTTTCGCGGTCTACGCCTTCGCGCTGCTGGCGGCGCTGCTGATCGCCGGTTCGATCTCGGATCATCTCGGCCGCAAGCCGGTGATCTTTTTCGCCCTCGTGCTCGAAGTCGCCGCCATGGGCCTCTTCGTCGTCGCAAGCGGTCCCGCCTGGCTGATCGCGGCGCGGATCGTGCAGGGGCTGGCAACCGGGATCGCCGGCGCCTCGATCGGAGCGGCGCTCGTCGATGTCGACCGGGCAAAGGGACAGATCGTCAACTCGATCGCGCCGCTTTGCGGCATGGCGGTGGGGGCATTGGGCACCAGCGCCCTGATCCAATACGGCCCCTTCCCGATGCATCTGGTCTATGCGCTGCTGCTCGTCGCCTTCACGCTGCAGGCGGCGGCCATCTGGCTGACAGGCGAGACCGGCGGCACGCGACCCGGCGCTCTCGGTTCGCTGATACCGCGGGTCACCATTCCCAAGCAGGTGAAGCGGCCGCTGTCGCTGGTGACGCCGATCAACATCGCCAACTGGACGCTTGCCGGCTTCTATCTCTCGCTGGTCCCGTCCCTGGTCGCCAGCACGACCGGCAGTCGGGCGCCGCTGACGGGCGGAGCCGTCGTCACCGCGCTGATGGTGAGCGGAGCAATCGCCGTCTATCTCAGGCGCAGCAATACGGCATCGGCCAATCTGGTTTTCGGCGTGTCGGCCAAGACGCTCGGCATCCTGACGGTCGTTGCCGGCGTCCATCTTGCCAATGTACCCCTGCTGCTCATCGGCACAATTTTTACCGGCGTCGGCTTCGGCACCAATTTCCTCGGGTCGATCGGCACCATCATGCCGCTCGCCAAGGCGGACGAGCGGGCCGGGCTGCTATCGGCCTTCTATGTCCAGAGCTACCTCGCCTTCAGCCTGCCGGCAATCCTTGCCGGGTTCCTGGCGAAATCGGCCGGTTACGCATTGACGACGGATATCTATGCGACGGCGATCCTGCTTTTGATGGGCGGCGGATTGGTGAGCATTCGCGCCGACCGCCGGAAGATCGCGGGGAGTGCTGCCTGACATTCTTCACGGCTTGAGATCGAGCAGCGCCCGGCCGCTGCCGTCCATGGCGAAGGGCACCGAGGCGTGCTGGTGGGCAACCAGCCATCGGCCATCCTGCTTGACGAGGCCCAGCGTCTGGCGGAACCAGAGATCGACGTCGGCGCCATCGGTCTTGGTTCCCGTCATGTGCATGAGGCCACTCCAGAAAGCGACATCCTCGCCGGCCGTCAGTTTGGCATCGCGCACCTCGCCGCCGATCGGGCCTTCCCAGGTATCGAACCAGGCCTGCAGACCCGCCTCGTCCTGGCCGTAATAGGCAAGTGGCGGCGCCAGCGAAAATTCGACGGAATCCTCCGCCTCGTAAGAAAGCGCGTCCTTGGCATTCTTTTCGCCCAGCGCCTTGGCGCGCATCATCAGCATGGCGATAATCGCCTCTTCGTCGATCCTGACATTCGCCTGGTCTTTCACAATCGGTCTCCTTCTCCGTTATGGACATAGGACGAATGGGAGGACGGCAATTCGACATCGATTTAGAGATAACCCGTCACCGCCGGTTCGTTCCACCAGGCATCGTGCCTGCCGTCGGCATAACGGACCGGCAGTGCTGCCAGTTCCTCGGGGGTGATATCGTCGAGGCAGGCGATGTTGATCGAGACATAGGCGCCACCGATCTGCTCGACATAACCGTCGCCATAGGCCGGCACACCGCAGGTGCGGCAGAAGCGGTGATGACCGCTCATGGTGTTGAACTGGTAGTCGGCCGTTTCCGCCTGGTCGCACATCAGCCGGAAATCCTCCGGCTTGACGTTGGCGCCCCAATAGCGGCGCTTGGCGCAGATCGTACAATTGCAGCGGCCGGTGCCCTCATCGAGGTCCATGTCCACCTCGTAGTGCACTTTGCCGCAATGGCAGCTTCCCTTGTAGGTTTTCTTCATGGCGCTCTCCTCCTTCGGCGTTGCCTTCAGTTTTCGGATATGACAATATGTTGTCATTATGGATGAAATACAAAATCGACAACATGTTGTCAAACAAAATCGACCGGAGCGGACGATGGAGGGGGATGCTTTTTCCGCTTTCGCGATCACCGCCCTTCGCCTCGCCGGCCATCTGACGGCGGCGGGCGACCAGTTGGCAAAGCCGGCAGGGCAAACCAGCGCGCGCTGGCAGGTGCTGGCCGCGGCAAGGCGCGGCAACATGTCGGTGGCGCAGATCGCCCGCGCGCTCGGCCTCGCCCGCCAGGGTGTGCAGCGGCTTGCCGACGTACTGGAGAATGAAGGGCTGATCGCCTATGCCGACAACCCGCAGCACCAGCGCGCCAAGCTGGTGCGACTGACGGAAGAAGGGGCGGTGCGGCTCGGCGTCATCGAGATCGCGCAAGCCGGATGGGCCGACGGGCTCGGCGCCGCGTTCACGTCAGCCGAACTCGATGCGGCACGGGCGGTGATGGCGCGGGTCATGGAGATGCTGGAGACTGATGAAACGTCCCGCGGCTGAGCGACTTGCCTGTAGTGCGGGACTTGTTGTCGCCGGCGCCGAGCGAAATCGAACGATTGTTTAAAGTCGTGCCGGGAGCGCCCCCCTCTGCCCTGCCGGGCATCTCCCCCACAGGTGGGGAGATTGGCTGGGCGCGCCGGCTTCCCCAAATAATCAACGCTTCAACATGTCAGTTACGGCAAGACGCCGAAGAGGTGGGCCGGCCACTTGCCGATCTCCCCACCTGTGGGGGAGATGCCCGGCAGGGCAGAGGGGGTGTCGCGGGCGCATTTCTTGGGAAAGGGCACAACATCCGCCGGCCAGACACAAAAAAAGGCCGGGTGAACCCGACCTTCCCTGCTATCTCAACGAACCGTGCCAGTACATCCGTGGTCACGATCCGGAGATGATATTTAGAGCCTTGAAGGCTCAGGCCGCCTGGAGGCGGTCTGCCGACATCTTGCCGGACTTGTTGTCGCGGACGAGCTCGTAAGACAGCTTCTGGCCATCCTTGAGATCGCGCATGCCAGCGCGTTCAACGGCGGAGATGTGGACGAAAACGTCGGCTGCGCCGTCATCCGGCTGAATGAAGCCGAAGCCCTTGGTTGCGTTGAACCACTTTACGGTACCAGTGCTCATGACGATATCCTTTTCGAATCGTTCATAGAAGAATGCAGCTCGGATAAATGCCGAGCAGCGATGAAAACCGATTTTGGAGGAAGTTCGCCAGGAACGACACGAGGCCGTTTCAAAGTTCATCTAGCAAGATCGATGCGCGGATATGTAATCGGAAATTGTGTCCGTGACAAGGCCGCAGCTACGGAAATCGGTGACGTTTCAGACACCGCGGACGGGTCTTTGCCTGCCGCGCTGCGCGGAAAACCGAGGGCGAGATTTTTTGCAGAAGCTGAAATACCGTCTATTCGGCCTGCGTCAACCTGCTGATCGCCTTGCCGAGGCGGGCGACCCGGACTTCCGGGGTCGTCGCCTTCAGGAGCGGCAGGACGATTGCATATTGGCCGGTCTTGTCGAGCCGCGCAAAGGCAGCGCCAGCGGCAGCGTTCTCAGCGAGCGCCGCCGCCAGATCGTCCGGCAGGCCGGCATCGCGCTGCGGAGCGTAGGCGACAGCCCACCGTCCGTCGGCCTTGGCGGCAGCGACTTCGGCAAGGCCCGCGGGCCGCATGCGCCCGGTTTCTGCGAGTGCTGCGACGCGATCGACATTGAGCTTGGACCACGGACTTTTGGCGCGCCGGGGCGAATAACGCTGCAGGTAGCAATGCGCGTCAAACCCCTTGCGCTGGCTGTCAATCCAGCCGTAACAGAGCGCCACATCCAGCGCCTCATCGATGGTGATAAGAGTTCGTTTCGGATTTTTCTTACCGATCTTCAGCCAGGCGCCGGTCGATGCCGCGTGATGCAGGCAGAGCCAAGATTCCCACTCCATCGGATCGGCAAAGGCGAGGATGTCGGTTGACGGTTGCATGGGCGGTCCGATCCGGGTGACAGCGAGGCGTGGGTTGCTTGCGGTTCAGATTGCCGACGCCACCCGCCCCATTCAACGTTTGAAACCCGGCAAGAGCGGCACAGCTTAAAAGACGGCCTAAGCCGCCTTCCCCACCTTCGCATAGGGGTCGAACCGACCGTAGAACGTCTCACCTTTCGCGGCCATGTCCTTCAGCAGTGGCGTCGGCTTGAAGTGGTTCCCGTAAGCAGCAGCTAACTTTTCTGCCAATTCCACGAAAGCCTTCGCACCCATCCCGTCGATATAGCTCAACGCCCCGCCGGTATAGGGCGCGAAGCCAAAGCCCAGGATCGAGCCGACATCGGCCTCACGTGGATCGGTGACGATGCCCTCCTCCACGGTGCGGGCGGCTTCCAGCGCGATGGTGACGAGGAAACGTTGTTTGAGCACGTTGACGTCAACCTCATCCGCCGGTTTCTGCGGGTAGAGGGTCTTGAGGTCGGGCCAGACGGACTTCTTCGCCGGTTTCGGCGGGTAGTCGTAGAAGCCCTTGGAATTCTTGCGGCCGAAGCGGCCCTCCTTTTCCACCATGCGGGAGATGAGTTCCATATGCCTGGGGTCGATGGCTTTTTCGCCGAGATCGGCGACCGTCGCCTTGAGGATCTTCAGCGAGAGGTCGATGGCGACCTCGTCGTTCAGCGCCAGCGGACCGACCGGCATGCCGGCCATCTTGGCGGCATTCTCGATCATGACAGGCGGCACGCCCTCGATCAGCATGTCGTAGCTTTCCGACATGTAGCGCAGCACGCAGCGATTGACGAAGAAGCCCCGGGTGTCGTTGACGACGATCGGCGTCTTCCTGATGGCTGCGACATAATCAAGAGCGACGGCCAGTGCTCTGTCGCCGGTGTCGCTTCCGAGGATGACCTCGGTCAGCATCATCTTCTCGACAGGCGAGAAGAAGTGGATACCGATGAAATCGGCCGGGCGTTTCGAATTCTTCGCGAGACCTGAGATCGGCAGGGTCGAAGTATTGGAGGCGAAGATCGCGCCTTCCGGCAGCACGGCTTCGACCGCCTCTATGACTGCTTTCTTCACCTCGCGATCCTCGAACACCGCCTCGATGACGAGATCGGCATTGGCGAGGTCGGCATAGTCTGCCGAGGGCGTGATACGGGAGAGCAATGCGGTCGCCTCATCCTGCGTAAGACGTCCCTTACCGACGGAATCCTTGACCAGGCCTTCGGAGACGGTCTTGCCCTTGGTCGCCGCTTCGATGTCGCGGTCGATCAACGTCACCGGAATACCGGCGGCGGCGGTGACATAGGCGATCGAGGCGCCCATGAAGCCGGCGCCGACGACGCCGATATGTTTCAGCTCGGTCTTCGCGTGACCCGCCGGGCGGCGGGCACCCTTGCCGAGTTCCTGCATGGAGATGAACAGCGAACGGATCATCGAGAAGGCTTCGCGGGTCTGCAGCACCTCGGTGAAATAACGCTGCTCGATCTTCAGGCCGGTGTCGAACGGCACCTGCAGGCCTTCATAGACGCATTTCAGGATGGCAAGGGCCGCCGGATAATTGCCGGATGTTTCCCGGCGCAGGATTGCCGGAGCCGCCGGCCAGAGCTGGGCGGAAGCCGGCGTCCAGATGCCGCCGCCCGGTGCCTTGAAGCCTTTCTCGTCCCAGGGGGCGACCGGCTTCAGGCCATCCTTGATCATCTGCTTGGCGGCCGGGATGAGCTGATCCGGCTCGACCACCTGATGCACGAGGTTCATCGCCTTGGCGCGGGAGCCGGTCAGCGACTGACCCGTCGTCATCATCTGCAGCGCATCCTGGGCGTTCGCCAGCCGCGGCACACGCTGGGTGCCGCCGGCGCCGGGGAAGATACCGACCTTCACTTCGGGCAGCGCGATCTTGACGCTCTTGGCATTGGAGGCGACGCGGCCGTGGCAGGCGAGCGACAGTTCGAAAGCGCCGCCCATGCAGGTGCCGTTGATGGCGGAAACCCAGGGCTTGCCCGACGTTTCGAGCTTGCGGAACAGGCCGCTCATGCGGCCGACCAGACCGAAGAGGTTCTGCACCGCCGTCTCGGGGCTCTTTGCCTTCTCCTCCTGGTAGGAACTGAACATCGACTTGATCATCGACAGATCAGCGCCGCCGGAGAAGGAGGACTTGCCGGAGGTGAAGACGACACCCTTGACGGCGGCATCAGCGGTCGTGGCGTCGATGATCGCGTCGAGCTCGGCCATCACCTCGGCGGTGAAGACGTTCATCGATTTGCCGGGCATGTCCCAGGTGACGAGAGCGATGCCGTCGGCGTCGGTTTCGAGCGTGAAATTGGTGTAGGTCATTGGGTTTCCTCCCCGATCAGGCCGGCAAATGGCTGCGCTGCGCGTCTAAGGTCTTCGTCTTTTCGGTGACGACATCGCCGGTATGCTTGGTCTGCGACGGCTCGAAAAGCACGATCCAGCATTCCTCCTGCGCCACCGGATTATGCTCGACACCCTTCGGCACAACATGAAAATCACCGGCCTTCAGATGCACATGCGGGCGGTCGCGATATTCGATGGTCAGCGCCCCCTTCCAGATGAGGAAGAGCTCGTCCTCGTCACGGTGGGAATGCCAGGCGAGCTGGCCCTGGACCTTGGCGAGCTTGACGCTCTGGCCGTTGAGATCGGCGATGACGCGGGGCGACCAGTGCTCGGTGACCTCGGCATATTCGGTTTCGATCGTGCCGGTGTTGAAGCCCATCGTCAGACCCTTTCAATAACCGTTGCCGTGCCCATGCCGGCGCCGATGCAGAGCGTCACCAGCGCGGTGTTGAGGTCGCGGCGTTCAAGTTCGTCCAGCACCGTGCCGAGGATCATCGCGCCGGTGGCGCCGAGCGGATGGCCCATGGCGATGGCGCCGCCATTGACGTTGATTTTGTCGTGGCCGATGTCGAAGGCCTGCATGTAGCGCAGCACCACGGCAGCGAAGGCCTCGTTGAGTTCGAAGAGGTCGATGTCGAACAGGCTCATGCCTGTCCGCTTCAACAGTTTCTCGGTGACGTCGACAGGCCCGGTCAGCATCAGGGCTGGATCGGAACCGATATTGGCGAAAGCCTTGATGCGGGCGCGCGGCTTCTTGCCCATGCTCTCACCGCCGGCCTTGGAGCCGAGCAGGACGACGCCGGCGCCATCGACGATGCCGGAGGAATTGCCGGCATGGTGGACATAGTTGATGCGCTCGATCTCCGGATGGGCCTGAATGCCGACGGCCTCGAAGCCGCCCATCTCGCCGGGCATCTGGAAGGATGGATTGAGGGAGGCGAGCGCCTGCATGTCCGTGCCGGGGCGCATGTGTTCATCCTTATCAAGGATCGTCAGGCCGTTCTGGTCCTTGACCGGGACGACCGACTTGTCGAACCAGCCGTTTTCCCAGGCATGGGCGGCACGCTTCTGGCTCTCGACCGCGTAAGCGTCGACATCGGTTCTGCTGAAGCCGTATTTGGTGGCGATCAGATCGGCGGAGACGCCCTGCGGCATGAAATAGGCCGGGAAATTTACCGAAGGGTCCATGAACCAGGCGCCACCGGACATGCCGAGACCGACGCGGGACATGCTTTCGACGCCGCCCGCGATGACGATATCGTCGGCCCCTTGCGCGATCTTGCCGGCGCCGAAATTGACGGCATCGAGACCGGAGGCGCAGAAGCGGGAGATCTGCATGCCGGGCGCCTTGGTGGAGTAACCGGCTTCGAAGGCGGCGGCTTTGGGGATGACGGCGCCGGCATCCATGACCGGATCGACGCAGCCCAAGATGATGTCGTCGACCGTGCCCGTGTCCAGCCCGTTGCGGTCGCGGATCGCCTCCAGCGTCTTTGCCGCGAGGCGGACGGAGGGCACCTCATGCAGGGCACCGTCCTTCTTGCCGCGGCCGCGCGGCGTACGCACGTGGTCGTAAATGAAAACCTCGGTCATCGTCTCATCTCCCTGACGGCAATCTATCTTGCCTCAAATCTTGGCGGGAGGAGAAAAGACCCCTCCCCAACCCTCCCCACAAGGGGGAGGGAGAACCGTCTCAAAACGCTTCGGCGGCCAGTTCCATCATCGTGTCGGCGCCGGCTTCGATGCGGGCCTTGCGAAGTGCGGTTTCCGGCATCAGGCGTTCCATGAAGAAGCGGGCGGTGATCAGCTTGTTCTTCAGGTAATCCTCGCGAGCCGCATCGCCTGATGCAAGCCCATCCTCGGCGGCTTTGGCCATCTTTGCCCACATATAGCCGAGAATGACGAGGCCAAAGAGGTGCATGTAGTCGGTCGAGCCGGCGCCGGCATTGTCGGGCTTGGCCATGGCGTTCTGCATGAACCACATGGTCGCGCCCTGGGCGTCGTTCAAGCCCTTCTTCAGATGCTTGGTGAAGAAGGAGAGCTTTTCGTTGCTGCGGTTCTCCTCGCAGAAATCACCGATCTCCTTGAAGAGGGCCATGGCGGCGCGGCCGCCGTTCAGCGCCAGCTTGCGGCCGACGAGATCGAGCGCCTGAATGCCGTTGGCGCCTTCATAGATCATGGCGATGCGGGCATCGCGCACATACTGGCTCATGCCGTGCTCTTCAATATAGCCGTGGCCGCCGAAGACCTGCTGGGCCATGACGGCATGATCGAAGCCCTTGTCGGTCATCACGCCCTTGAGAATCGGGGTGACGAGGCCAAGAATATCGTCGGCCGTCTGGCGCTCCTTCTCGTCGCTAGCGCGGTGGGCGATATCAGACTTGAGCGCGGTCCATAGCAGGAAGGCGCGGCCGGCCTCGTTGAAAGCGCGGATGGTCATCAGCGTGCGGCGAATATCCGGATGGACGATGATCGGATCGGCCTTCTTGTCCGGCGCCTTGGGGCCGGACAGCGAGCGGCCCTGGATGCGGTCGCGGGCATAGCTGGCGGCGTTCTGATAGGCGATCTCGGAAATGGCGATGCCCTGCAGGCCGACCATCAGGCGGGCCTCGTTCATCATCACGAACATGGCGTTGAGGCCGCGGTTTTCGGCGCCGATCAGGAAGCCGGTCGCCTCGTCGTAATTCATCACGCAGGTGGCGTTGGCGTGGATGCCCATCTTGTGCTCGATCGCGCCGCAGGAGACAGCGTTGCGGGCGCCGACCGCGCCGTCCTTGCCGACGAGGAATTTCGGGACGATGAAGAGCGAGATTCCCTTGGTGCCCTCGGGCGCACCCTCGATGCGGGCCAGCACCAGATGGATGATATTGTCGGTCAGGTCGTGCTCGCCGGCGGAGATGAAGATCTTCTGGCCGGAGATCTTGTAGCTGCCATCAGCCTGCGGCACCGCCTTGGTGCGCAGCATGCCGAGATCGGTGCCGCAATGCGGCTCGGTGAGGTTCATGGTGCCGGACCACGTGCCGTCCACCATCTTCGGCAGATAGGTGGCCTTCTGCTCGTCGGAGCCATGGACGAGAAGTGCTGCGATCGCACCCTGCGTCAGGCCCGGATACATCATCAGCGACATGTTGGCGGCCGAGGTATATTCGCCGACGGCGGTATGCAGCGTATAGGGGAGCCCCTGCCCGCCGAATTCCTCCGGCACAGCAAGGCCGATCCAGCCACCTTCGCGATAGGCTTTATACGCTTCTTTGAAACCCTTCGGCGTCGAGACGCTCGCATCGTCGTGGCGCGTGCAGCCTTCCTGGTCGCCGGAATAGTTCAGCGGAAAGAGAGCTTCCTCTGCAACCCTTCCGGCCTCGCCGAGGATCGCTTCGATCATATCGGGGGTCGCATCGGCAAAACCCGGCAGATTGTTATAGCGTTCGAGACCCAGCACGTCGTTGAGGACGAAAAGCGTATCGTTCACCGGGGCCTTGTAGACTGGCATCTCTCAAATTCCTCCCATTCGACTGACCGGATCGCGCCGGCCTTGGGCACTGTCTTACAAAATATTGACGTTTGCGTAAACGTCAAATTCTGCGCTTGTGTCGTCTTTTCTTGAAAAAATTCGAGGGCACGAATCCGCGAGCCATGAAGTACTGAGAGGAGCAGACGCCATCTCATCTTCCTTGTCCATCACGGAACGGAGTCGCGGCCGGGCAGTGGCGCAAGTCGTTCGGACTTCCTAAGTCTTTGGGACGATTCATCGAGGAAGACATCATGACCGATTTTCCCTATGAGAGTGCGCTGATCGTCGGCGCGGGCTCCGGCATCAGCGCATCGCTTGCCCGGCAATTGTCGGCGCAGGGCGTCAAGGTCGGGCTTGCCGCCCGTAATATTGAAAAGCTCCGGGCATTGGTCGAGGAGACCGGTGCCAGTGCCTTTACAACAGATGTCTCGCAACCTGCGAGCGTCGCAGCGCTTTTCGAAGAGGCTACCGCCGCAATCGGCGGACCTGACGTGGTGATCTTCAATGCCAGCGCCCGTCAGCGTGGCCCGCTCGCCGAACTCGATGCCGGCGAGGTCGAGAAGGCGATCGCGACCACCGCTTTCGGCGGCTTCCTGGTGGTGCAGCAGGCAGCGCGGCGGATGATCCCGCGCGGCCGCGGCGCCATCCTGATCACCGGCGCGTCGGCAAGCGTGAAGGGTTTTGCCCAATCGGCCCCCTTCGCGATGGGCAAGTTCGCGTTGCGCGGCCTTGCCCAGAGTGCCGCCCGCGAACTCGGGCCGATGGGCATCCATGTCGCGCATTTCGTCATCGACGGCGCGGTGCGCTCGCAGATCCGGCCGGACCGGGTGGAGAAGCCGGATGGCACGCTGCTGCCGGATGCGATCGCCCAGACCTATATCGATGTGCTTCGCCAGCACCGCAGCGCATGGTCGCTGGAGGTGGAAGTCCGGCCCTGGACGGAGAGCTTCTAAGTCTCCCTCTCTGGCCGCGGCCTGCCGCCGCAGGGGAAGCAACTTTCACGACACTCTCAGACAGGTTAGGCTTTGCCGTCAAGGCAAGCTGGGAGGATACCGATGCCGCGTCTGGACCATGTCACCATCGAGACCCGCGATGCGCGTCAGATGATCGGCTTCCTGGAAGCTGTGCTCGGCGTCAGGGAGGGCTATCGGCCGCCCTTCGCCACGCCCGGCCACTGGCTCTATCTGGACGAACGGCCGGTCATCCATCTCAGCCTGACGTCGCGCAGCAGCGATTATCCACCGGGCATCTTCAACCATGTCGCCTTCAGCCTTTACGAATTCGGCCCGGCGCTGGAACGCATCAAGGCGGGCGGCTATCGCTACGAATATTACGATATTCCCGACACCGATCTCGGTCAGGTCTTCGTCTACGGCCCCGAGGGCGTGAAAATCGAGCTGCAATATCCGCGTCCGGCCTGATCCGCGAGCGGCCCTCCGATCTGACGAATTGAACGGCAATTGCCATCAAAAACGGCGTTTGGAACACAAACGTTAAAAAATTCCCATCGGCATTAACGGCTTGTTTACCACGTTTCGTGAAAGGTGCGGATTGAGCAGTAGCGATCCGCATTCCTTTCCCCCGTCTCGCGTTCCTAAGGATGCCGCTACATCGTTCAGCTTGAGGAAAGTCTAATTGACTATCGTCTTATGAATGGTGCGCTCAGGCCCGCGTAAAGCGGGCAGCAGACGAAAAGCCAACGATCGAGCTCTGACGAGGGGTCGAGCAGTCGAAGCGAGCAAGAAGATGAACGGATCGCGATCAAATCCTTCCCGACAGTCCGACAGGACCTCGCTCGATGCGCTGAACCGCACGATCGAAGGGCTGGAGGCGCGCATCGAAGGGCTGATGGGCAGCGGGCGCGAACAGCGGCCGCGCACGGCAACGGCCGAGCGCGATCCTTATGCCGCTTCCCATGCTCCCCGGCCCGCAAAGGCCCCGCTCGAGCCGCGGCCGGATCCGCTCGCCGAAATTCGTCAACGCCAGCGCGCGCTTGAAGCCGGCCGCGAGCGGCCTTACGCACGCGAGCAGGCTCCGCAGCTTCGCGAACCCACGCCACGCGTCGCCGCCCCGGCGCCGGCCTTGCGCACCGGCGACGACACGATGACGGAGATCGCCCAGGCGCTCGTCAATCTGCGACAGGACCTGAAGCGCGACATTTCCGAGGGCGTGACCCGCGAAATGAACGCGCTGCGCTCCGAGCTGCGCGACATCAAGACTAATGCCGGAGACGGCCGTTTCGCCGACGACATGCGCGCCGATATGGGCCGCCTTGCCCAGAGCATCACCCAGCTGACCGGCCGCTCCGCCGCGCCGGAGGCCACGGGCCTTCGCGAGGATTTCGAAGAGCTGCGCTCACTGATGGACGGGCTGGCGCGCGAGGATTCGCTGCGCCATATGGAAAACCGCTGGGACGGTTTCGAACACCGGCTTGCGGCGCTCGATACAGAGGGGCTGCAGGAAGAGCTCGTTTCGCTCGCCTATCGGCTCGACGACATCAAGCGCCATATCGGCGGCATGGGCGAGAGCCCGGCCGTTCGGGCACTGGAAGACAAGCTGATCTCGATCGCCACAGCGATGGAGCATTTCGGCAATATGATCCAGCCGCACGACCGGGTCATGTCCGAGCAGTTCGCCGCCATGGACATGCGGCTCGACGAGATCAGCCGGGCAATCGCGGCAAGCGGGCGCACCGCCACTGCGAATGATCCGGGCCTGATGCAGCGGCTGGAAAGCCGGCTTGCGGCGCTCGCCGACCAGATCGACCTGATGAGCCATGATGCGGCCAGCCGCGTGAACCCGGCCGACGAGCTGGCGATCCGGCTGGAGGCGCTGACGGGACGCGTCGAGGAGCTGACGAAGGCGGAAGCGACGTCACGGCTCGACGAACGGCTGGAACATCTATCCTATCTATTGGAACGCACGCAGGAGACGGCACCGCAAGCCGACCTCACCGGCACGCTTTCCGACATTTCCCGCAAGATCGACGCGCTTGAGAACGGCGCCGTCAACGACGTGCTGGCGCAGCGGCTTGACCATCTCGCCCGGCGCATCGACGAGATGGCCCATCAGCAGCAGGCGCCGGCGCCCGCCGCTGTAGCCGACGACAGCGCCTTCCTGCGTCTCGAAGGACGGCTGAGCGACATCGCCGCCCGGCTGGAGGAGAGCACATCGGCAGCGCCGACCGATCCGCGGGCGCTGAAGAACCTCGAAGACCAGATCGCCAATCTTTCGGCGCTGATGAGCGCGCCGCGCGAGAGCGCTGTAATACCCCCCGAACTCGACCAGCGCATGGGCGCGATCGAAGATTACATGGCGACGAGCGACGAATATATCATCGAGGCGGCACGCCAGGCGGCAGAGGCCGTTGTCGAAGCCTATTCGCGCCATGGCGGCCCGCAGGGTGTCATGCCCGCCGCCGACATGTCGGCGCTGACGGCGCTGGCCGAGGATCTGCGCCACCTCGAGGATCTCAGCCGCGACAGCGAGGAACGCACGCACAAGACTTTCCAGGCGCTGCACGAGACGCTGGTGCATATCGCCGACCGCCTCGACGGCATGGAAGATCGCGGCCGGCCGCTTGCCCAGATGCCGGTCGCCGAGGTCGATTTCGATGTCGATCCCTATGCGCTGATGGTGGCCGAAGCCGAGATGAACAGGACGCCGGCCGCTGCCCCGGCGGCAAAGGCTTCTCCTGTTATCCGCACGGCCGAGGTTGCAGCCGAAGCTGCCGTCCCTGCGCAAGCCACCGCCATGAGCGGAACGAGCGCGATCGCCATCGAAGCCGCGACCAGGACGACGGAAGCTGCGACATCGGCAGGGACACAGGTACCGGCAAAGGCCAGCCTGCTCGCCAGCCTCGGCAAGCGGCTGATGCCCGGCAAGAAGGCCGAGAGCCGGACGACCGAACGGCCGATGATCGACCCCGCGCCGTCGATCGATCCCACCGATGTGGTGCCGACGGATGCGGCAAACGAACTGCTCGAGCCGGGCTCGGGCGCACCTGATGTGAAGAAGATCCTTGAACGGGTTCGCGCCAGCCAGAGCGCGGCGCGCGGCAAACCTGCCGGCGAAACCGATCGCGCCGATTATATCGCTGCTGCGCGCCGTGCGGCGCAGGCGGCCGCGATGGAGGTGGATGCCAATCCGAAGCAGGCAGCCGGCAAGGCCGAGAAGAAGGGCGCGAATGCCGACAAGGCCGGCAAGGCTTCTGCCAAGACGGGCAAGACCAGCGCCTTTTCGCGCTACCGGCGGCCGATCCTGCTGGCGGTCGGTGCCGTGCTGCTCGCCATCATGGCCTTTCCGCTTGCCCGAACGCTGACAAGCGGCGAGCGCGCGCCGCAGCCGCCAGCAGAAGTCTCGGCGCTGACCGGCGCGGAAAACCCGTCGCCGGCCTTGCCTGACGCGACACCTGCCCAGCCGGATGCCGCCGCTCTCGGAACGACCGCTCCGGCAGCGGATGCTATGCCGCCCGCTGCCGAACAGGCGCAGCCGGAGGCAACCCCGCCTGACGCCCGCGAGCATCTGACCGACGTGGCGCCGCTTGACGGCGAAGGGGCAGCGACCCTTGCCCCTCCCGGTCCGTCGGGCGCGGCACAGGAGACATCGGGCTTCGTTCCCGCACCTGCACCGCAGGCTGCCATCACCATTCCCGACACCGTCCAGCCGAAATCGCTTGCCGATGCGGCGAGCGGCGGGGATGCGTTGGCGCTGTTTGAGATCGGCGCGCGTTATTCGGATGGCCGCAACGGCATGACGGTCGATCAGAAGCAGGCCGCAGGCTGGTACCAGCTTTCAGCCGACAAGGGCTTTGCGCCGGCCGAATACCGGCTCGGCAGCATGTACGAGAAGGGCAACGGCGTCCAACGCGACATCGCCAAGGCGAAGGGTTTTTACGAGCAGGCGGCAAACCAGGGCAATGCCAGCGCCATGCACAATCTCGCCGTGCTCTACGCCTCCGGCGCCCTCGGCCAACAGGATTATGCGACGGCCGCCTCGTGGTTCACCAAGGCTGCGAACCTCGGCATCACCGACAGCCAGTTCAACCTGGCAATCCTCTGCGCACGCGGCAACGGCGTTCCGGCGGATCTCGAAGAGTCCTACAAGTGGTTTGCGATCGCCGCCAAGGGCGGCGACAAGGATGCGGCGCAGAAGCGCGACGAAGTGGCCAAAGCCATGAAACCCGACCAACTCGAACGGGCGCGCACCAAGGCCGATCTCTGGAAGGCGGAGCCGGTCGACCACCGCACGAACGCCATCGACATCCCCGACGAATGGGCGGGAACCGGCGCGAAAACGGCGAGCGTCGACATGAAAAAGGCGATCCGCAACATCCAGGCGATCCTCAACAATAACGGCTTCGACGCCGGCGTGCCGGACGGCGAAATGGGCGCGAAGACCGTGACCGCGATCAAAAACTTCCAGAAGTCGGTCGGGCAGGAGCCGGACGGCAAGGTGACCGATGCAACCGTGAAGGCGCTGCTCGAACGCAACAAGCAGGTCAGCAAGGCAATCTGAGGCCCGCGTCGCATCGACGCGGGATCGTCTGGACTCTCTGTTCCGGCGATGAAAAACGCCTGGCGGCACTATGCCGCAAGGCTTTTTCCAATTTTGCCGTCGTCTGTCACAAAACCTGAAAAAAGCCGGATTATGCCCGGACATATCGATCCGCACATTCGGCGAATCCTCTGCCACCGATCTCTCCGTCAATCTCTATGGCTAATCACGGGGCCGATCGAAAGCCTCTGGCAACGATTTCACAGTATGGTGCGCATTCGAACAGGGACGTGACAAGAAACCGCCCGGCAGGAGCGGTCATCATTCGGGGTCGGCTGTGACAATCTATCTGCCCATCGCAGAATTGTCGGTGAACATCTTCATCATTCTCGGCATGGGGGCGGCCGTCGGATTCCTGTCTGGAATGTTCGGCGTCGGCGGCGGTTTTCTCATCACGCCGCTGTTGATCTTCTACAACATTCCCCCCGTCGTCGCCGTCGCGACCGGCGCCAACCAGGTTGTGGCGTCGTCGATATCGGGCGCGATCACGCATTTCCGGCGAGGCTCGCTCGACGTCAAGCTCGGCACGGTGCTGCTGGTCGGCGGCCTTGCGGGTGCGACGGTCGGCATCTGGATCTTCTCTTTACTGCGCGCCATCGGCCAGCTCGATCTCATCATCTCGCTGATGTATGTCATCTTCCTCGGCACCGTCGGTGGACTGATGCTGCTCGAAAGCGTCAATGCCATGCGGCGGGCAGCGCGCAACGAGCCGCCCGCACCGCGCAAGCCCGGCCACCAGCACTGGGTGCACAAGCTGCCGCTGAAGGTGCGCTTCAAGAAATCGAAGATCTTTCTCAGCGTCATTCCGATCGTCGCGCTCGGCTTTGCGATCGGCATCCTCACCTCGATCATGGGTGTCGGCGGCGGCTTCATCATGGTGCCGGCGATGATCTACCTGCTGCGTATCCCGACCAATGTCGTCGTCGGCACCTCGCTGTTCCAGATCATCTTCGTGACCGCCTATACGACGATCGTACAGGCGGCGACGAACTTTTCCGTCGACATCGTGCTCGCCTTCATCCTGATGGTGGCGGGTGTCATCGGGGCACAATACGGCGTGCGCGTCGGCCAAAAACTGCGCGGCGAACAGCTGCGCGCCCTGCTCGGCCTGCTGGTGCTCGCCGTCGGTGTGCGTCTTGCGATCGCTCTGGTGGTGACGCCGGCCGACGTTTATTCGGTGGTGATGGGAGCGGGCAATTGATGCGCCTGGCTGCCGCTGTCATCGCATTGCTTTGCCTGCTGCCGGCCTCTGTCGGAGCGCAGTGGCTGCCGGGGCAAGCAACGGAAGCGGTGCGTGAAGGGCTGGAAATCGGCACGTCGACCAGCGAAATCGCCATCACCTCGGATTTCCACGGCGCGGATCTGACCATCTTCGGGGCGCTCTCTAATACCGACCAGCTGCTGCTCGCCATCGGCCAGTATGACGTGGTCGTGGTGCTGGAGGGCCCGCGCGAGGATGCGACAGTGCGCAGGAAGGAACGCGTCTTCGGCATCTGGGTGAACACCCGCTCGATGACCTTCGAAGCGGTGCCGCATTCCTATTCGATGTCGAGTTCGCGCATGATCGACGATCTGACGACACCGCTCGAGCTGACCGATCAGGGGATCGGCATCGACCACATTCCGCTGACTCCGGTCGGCTTCGTCGGCGACGGCAGCAATCTCGGCGAGTTCCGCGATGCCTTCCGGCGACTGCAGCAGGGTGGCGGGCTCTACGACCGCAACCCGAGCGGCGTGCGGTTCGTTTCCTCCAACCTCTTCAAGGCGAGCCTGCGCTTGCCGGCAAACATTCCGAACGGCGTGCACACCGTGCGCGCCTATCTGTTCAAGAGCGGGCTTTTCGTGACCGAGAAATCGCTGCCGCTGCGGGTCATCAAGACCGGCATCGAGCAGACGATCACCGACGCGGCGCATGATCAGCCGATCCTCTACGGCTTTGCTGCCGTGCTGCTCGCTGTCATCACCGGCTGGGGTGCGAGCCTGATCTTCCGCAAGGACTGATCCACAGCCAAGGCGCTCAGGATTTCTTCCAAAATAGACTCGGCAAGGCGCTGAGCACGAGGGCCTGCGGGAGCAGCTGCTTGCCTTGAATGTTGTGCCCCAAAAAAACCGCTTGCATATCGCTATCAGTCGGCCTAACTTTCAACCAGTTGTTAAACGCAACCAGTTTTGATGGATGGCAATTCAGAAGGAGGATGGAAATGAGAAAGCTTGTTGTCTGGAACCTGATGACGCTCGATGGTTATTTCGAAGGCACGAAGCCATGGGATATCGACTTCCACAATCTCGGCTGGGGGCCTGAATTGCAGCGCTATGCCGAACAGTTCGGCAGGGAAAGCGATCTGCTGGTCTTCGGCCGCAAGACCTATGAGGGCATGGCCTCCTACTGGCCGACCGCCGAGGGCGAAGGTGAGATCAAAGCCTATATGAACGGCATCGCCAAGATCGCCGTGTCGCGGACGATGAGCGAGCCCGGCTGGAACAATGCCCGCGTCGTCAGCGATCCGATCCCCGAATTGACGCGGCTGAAACAGGAGGACGGCAAGACGATCTTGATCTTCGGCAGCGCCGAGCTTGCCGACAGTCTGCTGAAAGCCGGCCTTATCGACGAAATCAGGGTTTGCCTGGTGCCGGTGATCCTCGGCGGCGGCAATCCGCTTTTCAAACCGGCAGAGAGCCAGGTGCCGCTGAAGCTCATCGAATCCTCGACGACGGAAGGCGGCGCGATGATCCTGCGCTACGAACCCGTCAAAGCGTAGTGGATGGGATGCCGTCCCGATGGTTAGGCCAGGGTATCGATCCCTGGCCGCACAAGGAGGCAGCCGGGGAAGTTCGCATTCGACTAAAAACCGGTTTTTAACATTTACGAGTTAGTAATCTCTCGGAAACGAGAGGTTTTGTCATGCGTACTCGTATCGTTCTGACGGCCGTAGGTCTCGCGCTGCTTGCCGGCTGCGCGACGGCGCCGAAGCAGACGAGGAACATCTGTGCCGTCTTCGACGAGCGCGACGGGCTCTTCTCCAGCTGGCAGAGCGCCGCCGAACGAACGGAGAAGAAATACGGCGTTCCCGTGCCGATCCTGATGGCGACGATGTATACCGAATCCGGCTTCCAGCCCTATGCGCGGCCGCCGCGCACCAAGCTGTTCGGCTTCATTCCCTGGACTCGTCCGTCGACAGCCTATGGCTATTCGCAGGCGCTCGACGGGACCTGGGATCACTACCAGTCGCAGACAGGGAACTGGACCGCGCGGCGGGCGAACTTCGCCGACGCGATCGATTTCATCGGCTGGTATCACTACCAGAACAGCGTGGAGACCGGCATTCCGCTGAACGATGCCTATAATCTCTATCTCGCCTATTATTCCGGTCCGACAGGATACAAACGCGGCGACTGGCGCTCGAACGGGCAGTTGCAGCAGACGGCACAGAAGTTTGCGCGGATGGCAGGGACGTATCAGCGGCAGTTGCAGGAGTGCGATTGAGGGTATTGAAGAACTGCCGTGTGGTACCCCCCTCTGCCCTGCCGGGCATCTCCCCCACAGGTGGGGAGATTGGCTGGGCTCACTGGCTTCCCCAAACAACTAGCGTCACAGCCCGGTGAAACCTTGGAGGGACGCGAAGGTTTGGCCACTTGTGATCTCCCCACCTGTGGGGGAGATGCCCGGCAGGGCAGAGGGGGGCGGACACGGCACGCCGTCCAAATATGAAGGGCGCTATCCCCACAAATTCCCATACCTGACAGAATAAATCCGGTCCTTGCCGAGCAGATGCGCCACCAGCAAAGCCTTGTCGAACAGACCCTTCATCGCCTGATGGCCGAGATCCAGACCGCCGCTCATGACACCGAAGGCCGGCATCAGCAGGCGGGCGCCGTCGGTGGCAAAGCACGGGCGGCGGACGGATTTCTCGCGGCGGCGCACGGTCGCCGACGGGTGCAGGTGGCCGGCGATTTCGCCGCTCTGCAAGCCGTTCTTCGGCTCATGCCGGAAGGTCAGGCCAGCATAATGCATCTCGTCAGCAGATGTGCCCGGCAGATCGACGATGCCATCCGGATCATGGTTGCCATTGATCCAGATCCATTCGCGGCCGCGCGCCATCTCAACGATCAGGGCACGAAAATTCTCCGGCAGATGCTTCGAACCGATACGGTCGTGGAAATTGTCGCCGAGCGAGATGACGAGCTTCGGGTCATAACGGGAAATGACGGCGGCAAGGACGGTCAGCGTCGCCAGCGTATCGTAAGGCGGCAGCATCATGCCGCGGCGCGCAAAGGCTGCGCCCTTCTCCAGATGCAGGTCGGAGACGACGAGCAGGCCGGCATCGGGCAGATAGAGGGCGCCGAGCGGATCGCAGACGGCGGCAATGCCATGGACCGATGTCTCGATGCCCGGCATCGCCAGTCCCGATATGTCGCGCGCCAGCGCCAGGCGGTTCATCACGGTCGTCATTCCTAAATCGTCGTCAGGGCCTAAATCGTCGTCAGACCTAAATCGTCGGGCCCTAATTCTCATCAGGCCCGATTCTCATCAAGCGAGCGCTTCGGCGATCAGATCGTCCGCCGCCTCGGCCAGGAGCGCGTCATGGGCCTCGCCCGGCACCGCCTCGCGTCCGATTTCCAGCATCACCGGCACGGCGAGCGGGGAAATATGATCGAGAGCGCGGTGGGTGATGTGGCCCCTGATTCGTCTCAGCATATCGCCAAGACGGCCAATATCCAAAAGTCCCGTCGCCGCATCCTGCCGCGTTGCCTGCAAGAGGATGTGATCCGGCTCGTGGCTGCGCAGCACGTCGTAGATCAGGTCGGCGGAGACCGTGATCTGGCGGCCGCTCTTTTCCTTGCCTGGATGGCGGCGCTCGATCAAGCCTGCAATCACGGCGCAATTGCGGAAGGTGCGTTTCAACAGGAAGGATTCGTCCAGCCAGGCTTCGAGATCGTCGCCGAGCATATCCTCGTCGAAGAGGTCGGAGAGGTTGAGCCGGCCGTTGCCGATCATCAGCCCCATATCCTCGAGGCCCCAGATGGCAAGCGAATAATCGGTGGCGACGAAACCGAGGGGCTTGGCGCCTATCCGCTCCAGCCGGCGGGTGAGCAGCATGCCGAGGGTCTGGTGGGCGAGACGGCCTTCGAAGGGATAGGCGACCATGTAGCCGCGGCTACCGCGCGGAAAGGTTTCGATCAGAAACTCGTCACGCTTCGGCAGCATCGACTTGTCGTTCTGCAGCGACAGCCAGTCGCGCACCTGATCCGGCAGGCGGCGCCAGCGATCGGGATCGGCGATCATCGCCCGCACCTGCTCGGCGAGATAGGTCGACAGCGGAAATTTGCCGCCATTATAGGAGGGGATTTTCGGATCGAGCGAAAAGGCCTGCGACGCCAGGCACTCGTTTTCACGGATACCCTCGAAGCGCAGCACCTTACCGGAGAAGACGAAGGTATCGCCCGGCGACATCTGCTCGAGGAAATATTCCTCGACCTTGCCGAGCGTGGCGCCGCCACGGCCGATCCTGCCGCCCTCGCCGCGCTTGACCATGCGGATATTCAGCATCGGGCTTTCGACGATGGTGCCGAGATTGAGGCGGTATTGCTGGGCGACCGCGGGATTGGAGACGCGCCAGCGGCCCTCTTTGGTCTTGCGGATACGGGCATAACGCTCGTAGGTCCTGAGCGCATAACCGCCGGTCGCGACGAAATCGACGATGCGCTCGAAGGTCTCCCAGCTGAGATCGGCATAGGGCGAGGCGCTGGTGACTTCGTCGTAGAGTTCCAGCATGTCGAAAGGTTCGGCGCAGGCCATGCCGAGCACATGCTGGGCGAGCACGTCGAGCGCGCCGCGGCCGACCGGCGGTGTGTCCTGGGCGCCGATGTAATTGGCGTCGAGGGCAGCCTGGCACTCCATGACCTCGAAACGGTTGGCCGGCACGAGGATTGCCTTCGACGGCTCGTCCATGCGGTGATTGGCGCGGCCGATGCGCTGGGCAAGACGCGAGGCGCCCTTCGGCGCGCCGACATGGATGACGAGATCGACATCGCCCCAGTCGATGCCGAGATCGAGGGTGGAGGTGGCAACGACGGCGCGCAGCCGGTTTTCGGCCATCGCCGCCTCGACCTTGCGGCGCTGGGCAACATCGAGCGAGCCGTGATGGAGGGCGATCGGCAGGTTGTCGTCATTGATCGTCCAGAGCGCCTGGAAAAGCATTTCGGCCTGGCTGCGGGTGTTGACGAAGAGCAGCGTCGTGCGATGTTCGACGAGCTTGTTGTAGACATCCGGAATGGCATATCGGGCGGAATGGCCGGCCCAGGGAATGCGTTCTTCGGTCGACAGGATCGAGATATCGGGTTTGGCGCCGCCTTCGACGACCACCAGGCCGGCATGGTGCTCCCTGCCCTCTTCCTGGCCGACCAGCCATTTCTGCAGATCCATCGGCTCGGCGACGGTGGCCGACAGGCCGATTGTCTGGAGACCGGGGGCAAGGCGGCGGAGGCGAGCCAGGCCGAGCGAAAGCATATGGCCGCGCTTGGAGGTGACCAGCGAATGCAGCTCGTCGAGGACTATATATTTCAGGTCCTTGAAGAAGCGCTCGGCCTCCCGGTTCGCCAACAGCAGGGCGACCTGTTCCGGCGTCGTCAGCAGAATGTCCGGCGGGTTGAGCTTCTGGCGCTGGCGCTTGGCATTCGGCGTATCGCCGGTGCGGTTTTCGACGGTGACCGGCAGGCCCATCTCCTCGACCGGCTTCATCAGGTTGCGCTCGATATCGATGGCAAGCGCCTTCAGTGGCGAAACATAAAGCGTATGGATGCCGGTGAAGGCGGAGCCGGGCGGGATCCGGCCGCGGCGGGTGAGATCGGTGAGCGAGGGCAGGAAACCGGCGAGCGTCTTGCCGGCACCGGTCGGCGCAATCAGCAGCGTGCTGTCGCCGGCCTCGGCGCGGGCGAGCAGTTCCAGCTGATGGGCGCGTGGGCGCCAGCCCTTTTCCGCAAACCAGCGGGTAAAGGCGGCAGGAAGCAGGGCACGGGCTTCGGAATCGATCTGGTCCACGCCCTGAAAGTAGTCAAACGCCAGGGAAAAAGAAGAGCGGCGCCTTTTCACATGGCGATATAGCGGTCCTTGCGGTGGTTGATGGCAATCGTGAGGTTGAGAACGATCGCACCGAGCACAGAGCAGGCGATGATGAAGGGGCTGGCGACGAAGAAGGAGAGCGCCAGGATGATGCCGTCGAAACCGAGCTGGACGAAGCCGGCGCGCCAGCCGAAGCGATCCTGGATATAGAGGGCAAGAATGCCGATGCCGCCGAGGCTGGCGCGGTGGCGGAAGAGCGCCAGCATGCCGGCGCCGATGACAAGGCCGCCGAAGAGCGCACCGGCGAAAGGATCGACACGCGCCATGCTGATGAAGCCCGGGACGAATTCGGACAGGACCGAGGTCAGCGCAATGGCGGCGAAGGTCTTGATGGTGAAGGCGGCACCCAAACGGCGGAAGGCTAGATAATAGAAGGGCAGGTTTACGACGAAGAAGCAGAGGCCGAAGCTGAAGCCCGTCGCATAATGGGCGAGGAAGGCAAGGCCAGCCGTACCGCCGGCAAGCAGCCCGGCGCCGGAGAGAAGCGTTACGCCGAGCACGGCGAGCATGCTGCCGGCGACGATGCCCTGGGCGTCGTCGAAGAGCGAGTGACGATCGGCGCTGGAATTCAGAAGGCCTGCAAAAGCGTTGGATGCCATGTTGTTCCCCTGTCGGCGTTTCCGTCTTCTATCCGCGGTCAGGATAAAGGCAAGTGGCAGCAGCGAGGACACCTCTTGACAGCTGGCATAATCGTGGATATTTTTTATCCACGAATTGAGGAGGCCAGATGCATGAAGATGGGCGATGGGGTCGAGCAGGCCATTCACAGCGTTGCGATGCTTTCCGGCCTCTCCGAAGGCGGCGTGCTTTCGGCGGCCGCGCTGGCGGAATTCCACGGCGTTTCGACAAGCTATCTGCTGAAGCATCTGCAGGCGCTGTCGGGCGCCGGCATCCTCGATACCGTACCGGGGCCGAAGGGCGGATATCGGCTGGCAAAAGCACCGAAGGAGATTTCGCTGCTCGACATCGTGCTCGCGGTCGAGGGGTCTGCACCGGCGTTCCGCTGCGCCGAAATCCGCCAGCGCGGACCGAACCCGGTCTCCGATCGCTTGTTCGCCCAGCCCTGCACCATCAACGCGGCGATGCTGAAAGCCGAACGGGTCTATCGCGCCGAACTCGCCAAGACGAGCCTGGCCGATATCGGCATCGAACTTGCCGCCGTCGACGACGGATCGATCGCAGCCAGAGGCTGCGCCTTCCTTGAAATCCATGAACGCAAGACGGCTCGTTGAGCCATAACAAAGGAGAAAGAGCATGCAACCACGTTTCAACTTCGCCAAAGCAGCCCCCGATGCCTACAAGGCAGTCGCCGCGCTCGAGCAATATGTCCAGTCCTCCGGGCTGGAGCGCCGCTTCATCCACCTGATCAAGCTGCGCGCTTCACAGATCAACGGCTGCGCCTATTGCGTCGACATGCATGTGAAGGAAGCCCGCCATGATGGGCTCTCCGAACAATGGATCAACCTGATGTGCGTCTGGCGGGAATCGCCGGTCTATGACGCCCGCGAACGGGCGCTGCTCGGCTGGGTGGATTCAGTGACCAATATCGCCAAAACAGGCGCGCCTGATGCCGACTACGAGACGCTGAAGGCCCATTTTTCCGAAGAAGAAATGACGAAAATCACGGTGGCGATCGGCGCGATCAACATCTGGAACCGGCTTGCCGTCGGCTTCCGCTCGCAGCATCCGATTGATACGGCGCAGAAGGCAGCCTGATCGATATCTGCTTACAGGGAAATCATCCTGGCAACCGACCCGAAAATCTCGGGTCGGTCGAATACCGGGTCACTCGTGATCCCTGGTGGCCCGTACGGCAACGGCATCAAACCGATTGCCCGAGAGGTCGACGCTGTTGAATAGGTCGCGGACGACTTTCGCAATTTCTTCCGCGGAAGCGCCCTTGGCGTATTCTTCCTGCATACGGCGTCTGACAAGTTTTTCCAAATCTGACATAGTTCACCTCATCAAATCCGGCGCGAGAAGAGTTTGGCGCCGCGACCGATCACAGGCAAGTTACGTTTTGTTTAGAATGGCTTACCGATTGGTAATGTTAGGGCCTCGCTGGTCAGATTGACACGCGGTTAGGGCACGTCCCCTCTCCCCGTAAAACGGGAAGAGGGTTAGGGTGAGGGGCAAAGCACACGGAACGACTTCAATGAGAGGCTCCAAGCCAAAAACCACTGCCCGAGCACGATCCCTGCGCCAATCGGATAACGACGCAGAGGACAAATTGTGGAAAGAGCTGCGCGACCGGCGGCTCAACGGAAACAAGTTCGTCCGGCAATTGCCGATCGGTCCCTATTTTGCAGACTTCGCCTGCCGTGAACTGCGGCTTGTCATCGAGATCGACGGTAGCCAACATGCGGAAAGCCGACGGGACGGCATTCGGGATGCCTTCATGACCGGCAATGGCTGGTCGGTGGTTCGTTTCTGGAACGTGGACGTGCTGAGAGCTCCGCCATCCGTGCTTGAGACGATCCTTGCAATCTGCGACGGGCGGCTGGTCGAACGCGTGGAAGCTTCGGATTTGCGGTTCTTTCCGGCGGCAGGCGATTAGCGATGGCGTGCCGTGGAGTGGCCCCTCACCCTAACCCTCTCCCCGTAAAGAACGGGGAGAGGGGACGTGCCATACGAGACGTCATGGGGAACGGAGACGTTGCGGCATGTCCCCTTCGCCCCGCAAGCGGGGAGAAGGTGCCGGCAGGCGGATGAGGGGCCAAATCCACGCGGCGACTTTGATGAGAGGACGCAGGCGGACCGCCAAAAAAACGGGGAGACGAGGCTTCGGATGTCGCCTTACAGCGCGATGTAGCGATCAGCGCGGTGATTGATGGCGACGAAGAGGTTGAGGACGACGGCGCCGAGAACCGAATAAAAGACGACGGGCGGCGTGGTGACGAAGAAGGCGGCGGCGAGCACGCACATGTCGATGGCAAGCTGGACGAGGCCGGCACGGATGCCGAAACGCTCCTGCAGGTAGATGCCGAGAATGCCGACGCCGCCGAGGCTGGCGCGGTGGCGATAGAGCGCCAGCAGGCCGAAGCCGAGCAGCAGGCCGCCGAGAAGGGCCGCCCAGGCCGGATGAATGCTCGAAATGGACAGGAAGCGCGACTGCACATCGGCAATCACCGAGGTCAGGCCGATGGCGATGAAGGTCTTGATGGTGAAGGCCATGCCGAGGCGCTTCCAGGAGAGATAGAAGAACGGCAGGTTGAGCAGGAAGAAGGCAAGGCCGAAATTGACGCCGAAGGCATAATGCAGGAGGAAAGCGACGCCGGCGGTGCTGCCGGTTAGAAGGCCGGCGCTGGCGAGCACATAGAGGCCGAGTGCGGCAACGAGGCTGCCGGAGAATATGCCCTGCACGTCTTCGACCGGGGTGTGGCGCGTCGCAGTCGTATTCCAAAAGCCAAGGGCATTGATGAGCTGTGTCATGTCGCCAGTCTCCACGGCAGACGAGTTCAAGAACGCGCCTGGAAAGGCCGGGCGCGACGGAATTTTGGATCATGAAAGGAGCCCGAGCGCCTCGGCGTAATATTGCCGGGCTCTCTGCCGATGCGGTGCAGTATCGGGTTTTTCGGTGTTCCGATCAAGTGAAATAGGTAAGCAATGCTGACCTATTAAAACATCGCAAGAAATGTTCGCTCACGCAGGCTTCTGCGCAAGGAACAGAATGCCGGACACCGGTTTTCCGCCATCTTTGCGAATGACCGATTTGACGATCTTGAGGATTTGGAAGCCGTGACGGGCAAGAAGCATCCTGACATAGGATTCCGAATGGGCGTAACGCAGCGAGGGAGCGAGATGGAAGCCCTCGCCCTCCCCCGCATCCTCGACGGAGAAGGCGATATCGGCGCATGGTGCAGCGAGTTCTCCGACGATGGCAAAGACGCTTTCGAGATTGCCGAGATACATCAGCACATCGGCTGCCGTCACCAGATCGGCGCGATGGCGCGCCGCATCTGCAAAGAGGCCGGAGAGATCGGGCGCGAGCGAGAGATCGGCCTGGGCGAGACTGTCATAGACATGTTTCTCGGCGGCCTTTGCCAGCATGTTCTGGGAGAGATCGAAGCCTTCGAGGCGGCCGACACGGCCGCGGATTTCAGGGCCGAGCAGGCCGGTGCCGCAGCCGAGATCGACGGCCAGTTCGTAGCGCCTGCCGGTGGAGGCGACGAGCGCTGCGAGCTTCTGTGGGACGCTGTAGTCGAGCTTTTCGACAAGGGCTGATTCGAAACGGTCGGCATAGTCGTCGAAGAGGCGCTCGACATAGCGGCTCGGCGGTTGGTCGGGCATGGCCGCGCCGCCGAGAAGGGCGAGCTTGAGGGTTGCACCGAAAATATCATCGGGATCGAGGGCAAGCGTCCTGCGATAGGCCTCGATCGCGGCCTCGCCCCTGCCCGCCTTTTCGCAATAGGTGGCGAGGCGATACCAGCCGGCGGCCCAGGCAGGCACGAGCTCGAGGGCCTGTTCCATCAGCTCGGCGGCCGCTTCCGGCTCGCCGCCTTCTTCGAGCATCCTGGCATAATCGGCGCGGCGGTCGGCGATGACATCGCCAGAGGAAAGCTGGTGGGGTAGCATCAATGGGCCTTATCGGTTCGCGCGCATTTGGCGGCGGCCACAAAAAAACTCAAGTCCTATTTCAGAGGCGAAGCGGCCAATTCCGGAAAGGGCTTGCGGGCGCCGCGCCGCGACCTTATTCCAAGGGCAAACAGGAGATGGCTTATGTCCGATCAGGCGAACAGGTTCCTCGGCGATTCAATCGGCCGCACATTGATAAAGCTTATCGTGGTGTCGCTGATCGTCGGTTTCGTCATGACCGTCTTCGGCCTGACGCCGTGGGGCATCATCTACGGCATACGCGATTTCATTCTGGAGATCTGGTACCGCGGCTTCTCGGCCCTCGGGCGCGTCGGCGACTATCTGATCCTCGGCGCGACGATCGTCATCCCGCTCTTCATCATCCTTCGTCTTTTCAGCTACCGCCGGTAACATGACATCCATCGATCTTTCCAGGCGCGGCCTGCTGCGCCTTTCCGGACTTGCGCTCGCCGCCGGCATCGCCGGCTGCACCACGACCCCGCGGATGGCCGGCACGCCGTCGGACGGCGAGGACGAGACGGCGAGCGTGCTACCGCTCGTCAACCAATTGCGGGCGAAGAACGGCCTGCCGCCGCTTGCCGTCGATCCGGCGGCGAGTACTGCCGCCTTGTTCCAGGCAAAACGCATGGCGAGTGCGGGCAAAATGGCCCATCTCATGGGTATGACCGACAGTTTCGGCGCGCGCGTCAAGGCGAGCGGCGTGCGGCTGCCGGCGGCCGAAAACATCGCCTCCGGCCAGCAGAGCGTCGATGCCGTGGTGACGGCCTGGATCAACTCACCGCATCACCTGGAAAACATGCTCGGACGTTATGGCGGCCTTGGCGTTGCCGTCGCCCATAATACATCTTCCAGGAACCTGCCCTATTGGGCCATGGTGCTTTCCAGCTGAGGTGATTCCGCCGGCAGCAGTTCAAGTGATGCAGCGTCGGTTGCGCGTCTGAAACGACGCGTAGTGCCGTCGCGACGAGGCCGGCATGGATACACGCAGCAATCACAACGCGCTCGCATTCGACGTGACGCACCTGATGGTGCTGTCGATCGCCCTTCCGATGACGCTCGGCTTCATGACGACGCCGCTGCTCGGGCTGACGAACACCGCCGTCGTCGGCCGCATGGGCAATGCGGAAGCGCTGGCCGGGCTGGCGATCGGCGCCATGCTCTTCGACCTGATTCTCGGCAGCTTCAACTTCCTGCGCGCCTCGACGACCGGGCTGACGGCGCAGGCCTATGGCCGTCACGACCAGCACGAGCAGCAGGCGGTCTTTTCCCGGGCGATGATTTCGGCACTCGGCTGCGGACTGGCGCTGCTCTGTCTTTCGCCGCTGCTGATGGCGGCGGGGTTGAGGCTGATGGGGGCGGAAGGCGCGATCGCCGAGGCGACCAGCACCTATTTTTCCATCCGCATGCTGGCAGCACCCGCGGCGCTGGCAAATTATGCCATCCTCGGCTTCGTGCTCGGGCGCGGACAGGGCAAGATCGGACTGCTGCTGCAGGCGATCATCAACGGTATCAACATCCTGCTTTCCATTTATCTCGGCCTGACGCTCGATTGGGGCGTGGCGGGGGTCGCCTGGGGAACAATGGCCGGCGAAACCGTCGGTGCGCTCGCCGGGCTTTTCATCGTGCTGCGCGGCTTCGGTAAGGCAGCCCGGCCGGCATGGTCCGAGGTCTTCTCCCGCCACCGGCTGGCCGAGCTTTTCGCGCTCAACCGCGATATCTTGATCCGGACTTTCGTGCTGATCGGCGCCTTCACCATCATGACGCGGATCGGCACCAGCTTCGGTGCGGTGACGCTTGCCGCCAATGCCGTGGTGATGAATTTCTTCCTGCTGTCCGGCTATTACCTCGACGGGCTTGCCAATGCTGCCGAACAGATCATCGGCCGGGCAATCGGCGCGCGCTACCGGCCGGCCTTTGACCGCGGGCTGAAGCTCACGACCTTCTGGTCCTTCGGGCTGGCGGCGCTCGGCTCCGCCTTCTTCTTCCTCGCCGGCCCCTGGCTGATCTCGGTGCTGACGACCTCACCCGAGGTGCGGCAGGCGGCGGAAACCTATCTGCCCTGGGCAGCGATCACCGGACTGACCGGCGCGCTCGCCTTCCTGATGGACGGGGTCTTCATCGGCGCCACATGGTCGGCCGACATGCGCAACCGCATGCTGATATCTTTTGCCGGCTATCTCCTGATGCTCGCGGTCTTCGTGCCGCTCTTCGGCAATCACGGCCTGTGGCTGGCGATGAACGCCTTCCTGCTCTTCCGGGGCTTCTTCCTGGCGATGCTGGTGCGGTCGCGGGCCGATCAGACCTTCCGCGCCGCCCAATAATCCAGCCGGGTGTCGCGCAAGTCGCGGATCGAGGCGGCCTTTTCGCGGTCCAGGAGTTTCGACAGGCCGCGGACGATATCGCCGGCCAGACCAGGGCCCTCATAGACCATGCAGGAATAGAGCTGGACGAGATCGGCACCCGCCCGGATCTTCTCCAGCGCGGTTTCGGCCGAGGAGACGCCGCCGACGCCGATGATCGGCAGATCAGGGCCGACGCGTTTGCGCATCCTGGCGAGTACCGCCGTCGATTTTTCGAACAGCGGCACGCCGGAAAGGCCACCCGCCTCCTTCGCCTGGCGCTGATCCTTAAGGCCGTCGCGCGACAGCGTGGTGTTGGAGACGATCAGCCCGTCGAGCGCATGCGAAAGCGCCTCGGCTGCGATATCGTCCATGCCTTCCTCGGTCAGATCGGGCGCGATCTTCAGAAAGACCGGGATCTTCCGGCCGGACGCCGCCGCCATCTCGTCGCGCGCAGCAAGCACTGATGACAGCAGCACTGCAAGGCTTTCGCGCCCCTGCAGGTCGCGCAGGCCAGGCGTGTTCGGCGAGGAGATGTTGGCGGTGAAATAGCGCGCGACGGAATAAAAGCGGCGGATGCCGGCGACGTAATCGGCGATGCGGTCCTCGCTATCCTTGTTGGCGCCGATATTGACGCCGATCATGCCGCCGCCCCTCAGCGCGGCAAGGCGCCCGAAAGCGGCATCATGGCCTTCATTGTTGAAGCCGAGGCGGTTGATGACGCCTTCATCCTCCACCAGCCGGAAGATGCGCGGCCGCGGATTGCCGGATTGCGGTTTCGGCGTCACCGTGCCGATCTCGGTAAAGCCGAAGCCGAGCTTCAACAGCGCCTCCGGCACCTCGGCATTCTTGTCGTAGCCGGCGGCCATGCCGAGCGGACTTTCGAAGGTAAGGCCGGCAACGGTCTGGCGCAGGCGCGGATCGGGTGTCAGCTGGCAGGCGGGCACGAAGCCGGATTTCAGCGCGGCGATCGACATGCCATGCGCCGTTTCCGGATCGAACAGGAAGAGACCCTTGCGGGCGAGACGCTTGAAGGGATCGATCATGGCGCGAGCTCCGGAAAGATATGGGCGCCGGCTTCGTCGAGCGGTAACGGCGCCTCCCAGAGCACGGCCGCAAGCGGCAGATCGGCGTAGAGGTGTGGGAAGAGATCGCCGCCGCGCGAGGGCTCGAAGACCAGCTTGTCACCGAAGCCGCCGCCATCCACGGCAATCAGCAGCAGGCCGGACTGGCCGGCCAAATGCAGCGCGGCGGTCTGCTTTACCTGGTCCGCCGTCGACAAATGGATGAAGCCATCCTTGAGATCGATGCCTGCGCCATGAAAAGTGCCGGTTTGTCTGGCTTGCTGCCAGAGCGTTTCCGTCACGATCTTGTAAAGGGTCGGTGTCAGGGTCATCATGGCCTCACGATAGGCTGTTCCTTGGTCACGAGGGCTTTGCCGGAAAGAGGCGGCGATGTCCACGCCCCGGCGCCGAAAAACGGGACCGCCACAAGCAAAATCCGGAGGATGAGACGATGAAGGTTTTGATTCTGACGTTTGGCATTTTTCTGATGCCGTTGGCCGCCGCCGCCGTCGAACCCGATGCCGGCCGCTTCCAGCTGGAGAAGAGCGGCGACCATTTCGTCCGGCTCGACCGGCAGACCGGCGCGATGTCGATCTGCCAGGATAAGGACGGCGCCCTCGTCTGCCGGATGGCGGCCGACGAGCGGGCGGCCTATGAGGATGAACTCGACCGGCTGGCAAAGCGGGTGACCGCGCTCGAACAGGGCAATGTCGCCCAGCGCGCGCTGCCGAGCGATGCCGAGGTCGACCGTTCGATCAGCATCATGGAGCGGATGATGAAGAGTTTCATGGGGATGGTGAAGGAGTTCCAGGCCGAGGAAAACACCAATCCCCTTCCGCAGAAGACCTGATCTGATATAGTCGATATGAGCAAGCCAGCGTGCAACGCGGAGGGGCGGAGGCACAAGCCGGCATGATCGGGCTCTTGGGAGGGAGTTTTCGATGCAGGAACAGACCATCATCATTGCGGACGATCATCCGCTTTTCCGTGACGCGCTGCGCCAGGCGGTGATCGGCATGGAAGGCCGGCAGTCGATCGTCGAGGCCGGCGATTTCGCCGCCGCGCGCCGGGCAGCCGGCGCCCATGCGGATGCCGACCTGATGCTGCTCGATCTCGCCATGCCCGGCGTCAGCGGCTTTTCCGGCCTGATGGCTCTGCGCTCCGAATTCGCCAGCCTGCCGATCGTCATCGTCTCGGCAACCGACGATGCGACGACCATCCGCCGGGCGCTGGAACTCGGCGCTTCCGGCTTCATTTCGAAGTCCTCCGGTATCGAGGATATTCGCCGCAGCATCCAGACGGTGCTTGCCGGCGACATCGCCACGCCGGAAAGCTATCGCGACGGGCAGGAGCAGGATCCCGATGTCGCCGACCTGATCCACCGCCTGCATACGCTGACGCCGCAGCAGAGCCGGGTGCTGACCATGCTCGGCGAAGGGCTACTGAACAAGCAGATCGCCTACGAACTCGGCGTCTCCGAGGCGACGATCAAGGCGCATGTCTCGGCGATCCTGTTGAAACTCGATGTCGACAGCCGGACGCAGGCCGTCATCCAGCTCGGCAAGATCAACATGGCGATGGTCGCCTGAGCGCAGCCGACTGCCCGGCGACAGGATTTTATTCCTCCTTTATCTTTACTCCGCCAGCGCGGTCGGTTAATATTCCGCTTGGTTGAAGCGCGGCGCTTGATCCGCCGCACGGAATCGCGCGCATGCTGTCACACAACCAGATCTGGGAAGCGCTCGACAGGCTTGCCGAACGGCACGAACTGACGCCGTCCGGTCTTGCGCGGCGCGCCGGCCTCGACCCGACCTCCTTCAACAAATCGAAACGGCTCTCCGCCGACGGGCGGCTGCGCTGGCCCTCGACGGAATCGATCGCCAAGGTGCTCGACGCCACGGGTGCGAGCATGGAGCAGTTTCTGGCCTTCATGCGGGCGGACACCGGTCCCTCCGAGCAGCAGGCCAGGCAGCAGGAAAACGCGTTTCAGCCGCAAGGCCGCCCCATTCCGCTGCTTGGCTTCGCCCAGGCGGGCGCCGGCGGTTTCTTCGACGATGGCGGCTTTCCGGCCGGCCAGGGCTGGGACGTGGTGGAATTTCCGGCCGCTCCTTCGCAGAAGGCCGGCGTCTATGCGCTGGAGGTGCAGGGCGAGAGCATGATGCCGCTCTACCGCGACGGCGACGTGCTGATCGTCGAGCCGGGGGCGCAGGTGCGCCGCAACGACCGCGTCGTCGTGCGCACAAACGAGGGCGAGGTGATGGCCAAGGTGCTGCTGCGCCAGAGCCCGCGGTCGATCGAGCTGATGTCGCTCAATCCCGAACATCCCAACCGCACCCTCGAGCTTTCCGACATCGCCTGGATCGCCCGGATCATCTGGGCCAGCCAATAGGAAGATATTCCATGCGCCCTGCCGCCTTCATCACAGGTATCACGGGGATGGCGGTGGTGGCCGGCCTGCTGCTAGCAGGCGAAGCAAGGCTTGGCGGCGGCACGGCCGGGGAAGAGACGGCGTCCGCAGAGGAGAGGGCGACGGCAGCCGCGGATGCTGCTCCCAAAGCCGGCGAACGTGCGACGATGTCGGACGACCGTGCCGAAATGATTGCTCGCTCAGTGGAGCCGACGGCTCCGCCCTCTCAGGCGCCAAGCGATGGCGGGACACCCAAACCGGCCGATGCACCGCAACAAGCGGAGACGCCGGCCGGGGAAACGCCAAGTCCCACTGCGAAAGAGGCGGTGGAGCTGGCGAGGCCGATGGTCGATAATGCCGGCATTCTTTCCTTTGGCGAGCGCCGGCTTCTGCTTGCCGGCATCGTGCCGACGCCCACCGACAGGATATGCGGGCCGACGGGCCGGCAATGGCCCTGCGGCATGATGGCGAAGACGGCGCTGCGCCTGCTGTTGCGCAACCGCAGCGTCAGCTGCGATCTCGAGACGGTGGAATGGAAGGAAACAGTAACGACTGCCTGCCGGCTCGGCACAGAGGATCTCGGCTTATGGCTCGCCGAAAACGGCTGGGCGGAAGCAGCAGTGGGTTCGCCGCTTATGGCTGCCGCCGAAAAGGCCAGGCAGGCAGGAAAAGGCCTCTACGGCGATGATCCACGCCGCAATTAAACCGGCAGCCACGACAGCGTCGGACAGCCCCGGATCGGGCCGATCCCTTGTAATGGCGGTCGCCAATTCCTAATCTGGGCTGACCGAAAAAGGAATCAGAGATGAACAAGCCGCTTTCCGCCCATGACGCGCTGATCTACGTGATGGTGATGGCATCCGCCGTCGACAGCACGATGAACGACAGGGAGATGACAAGGATCGGCCAATTGATCGGATTCCTGCCGGTTTTCCGGGATTTCGACGACGACAAGCTGATTGCGGTGGCGCGCGACTGCGCCTCGCTGCTGGCCGGACCGGAAGGCCTCGACGTCGTCCTCGAAACCGTGCGCGATACCTTGCCCGCAAAGCTCTACGACACGGCCTATGCACTGGCCGTCGAGGTGGCATCTGCCGATCTCTCGGTCAAGGCGGAGGAGTTGCGGCTGCTCAGCCTGCTGCGTGACCGGCTCGGCCTGGATAAGCTCACCTGCGCGGCGATCGAGCGCAGCGCCATTGCCCGCTTCCGCAAGGGCTGAATGCATCAGCTTTGGATTGCTGCATAATTCAATAAAGGCCGTAGGGGAAATACCGTAGATAGATTTCCTGGAGGCGGCCGTTGCGCGACAGCGTGGCGAGCGCGTGGTCGATGGCGGATGTCAACACGCTGTCCTTCTGCCGCAGCATGATCGTCATGCCCTCGCCGAGGAAATGCTCGGAGAGATAGGGGCCGTCGAACAGCGCGCAGCATTTGGCTGAGGCCGGCGAAGAGACCCAGAAGGAAAGCTGCAGCGCATCGGCAAAGGCGGCATCGACCTTGCGGTCCTTGAGCGCCGCAAGCAGGGCGTCCTTCGTGTCGAATGGCTCGGCCTTGAGCGTGGGAAAAAAGGCGGCCAGCATCGCCTCGTGCACCGTCCCCCTGACCACACCGACCGGATGGCTGGAAAGCGCGGCAGCGGTCTTTCCGTCGAGCGGCACGGCAAGATTGCGCACGAAGCGCGCCGGCAGCATCAGATAGGGCCTGGAGAAGAGGAATTGCCGGCGCAGCTCCGGGGTCACGGCAAAACCGGCGATGACGGCATCCCCCTGCGAGGCGGCGAGCGCATCCCTGAGGTCGGCGAAGGGGATCGCCTGGATCTGGCACTTATCCGATATTTCCAACTCGCCGCAGATTTCGCGGGCGAGGTCGACATTAAAACCGGAAAGCTTGCCGTTCTGATCGGTGAAATTGAACGGTGGGAAATCGACCGACGTCAGGAAGCGCAAGCGCACCAGCGAAGAGAGATCGGGCCTCGCAAGACGCTCGCGCGCATCGAAGAGCAGCGGCAGCGAGGGCGCCGCCTGCTGAGCCGATGCGGCAAAACTTGAAAAAAACGCGCCGAGAAACAGGCCGAGCGTGAAAAAACCCTTCAGAGTCAGGGATGCCGGCTTGGATTGCATCATCGTGATCGTTGTCTCTGGGTTAAGCGCGAAGCGTGCGGCGTCGGCGAGATGTATCAGAGTCATGCGTGGTGGGGAATATGGGTGGGAGTGAGGGGAGCGGCGCCGCGCAGAGGAATAGCCTTCATACGACATCCTCGGCCCAGGGAGATCGCCGACGCCAGCCCCTCATCCGGCTGCCGCCACCTCTCCCCGTAAACGGGGCGAAGGGGGATAGCCGCGACCTCTCCGTTTCTCGCCAGCCTCTCGCGGGGCGCGTCCCCTCGCCCCGTTTACGGGGAGAGGGTTAGGGTGAGGGGCAGCCATCGGCGCCAACCGGACAGCCCTGGCGCAAGACTCGAGACGACAATTCAGTCCCTAAAAATCACAGCCAACCACCGCCTCGTGTTAGCGCGGAATTAAAGAATATCGCCTTTATTTGTTGCGACGACATCGGACCCCGCCAGCCGATCGCATGATGCAAGCGTCAGCCCAAACGTAATCCCTAAACCGCGATATTGAAGCAGCGTTTTTCTGCAACAATTGATTTCAAAAGCACCGGGCGCGCGAGCACGCCCCGTCAATCGGGTGACATTTCTATGCTGAAACATCTGAAAATCCGCACAAAAATCATATCCGTCGTGGCGCTCCTGGGGCTGATCACCATGTCCGGGCTGATCTATGTCATATCCGAGTTCCGCCGTGCGGACGCCGCCTACAGCGCCTTCATCGATCATGAGGCGCAGGCCTCGATGCTGAGCGCGCGTGCCAGCGCATCGGCGGTGGCCTCGGTGCTGCAGGTAAGCCTGCTTGCCGACATGAAACCCGATACGCCCGAATTCCAGAAGGCGCTCGCCACACCGAGCAAGCTGCCACAGGCGCGTGACCGCATGAAGCAGGCGCTGGCACTGGTGCCCAGCCGCAAGCCGGCGATCGATGAAATTCAGGCGGGCATCGATGAGATCGAAACGCTGGCGAACAAGATCATCGAACAGAGCAAAGCCAAGGACGACGCCGGCGCCCAGGCGAATGTTGCCCTGATCAATGCCAAGCTCGATGCACTGACGCCGAAGATGATCGCCAACAATGATGCGATGATGGCGATGCTCAACGATGGCGGCGACGCGCTCTCGGCTTCCGTCAACGAACGGATCGTCTTCTGTCTCGTTCTGATCGGCATCGCCGTTCTCGCTGCCGTCGGCTTCAGCGTGGTCGTGGCCCAGATAGGCATCGCCGGCCCGATGATGCAGCTGCGCCAGCGCATGACGCGGCTTGCCGAGGGCGATACGACAAGCGATGTCAGCGGCCTCGACCGCGGCGACGAAGTCGGCCAGATGGCAAAGGCCGTTTCGGTCTTCCGCGACAATGCGATCGAGCGCGCCCGGATCGAAGCGCGCGCCGAAACAGACCGCGACGTCAGCGACAGCGAGCGCCGCGACCGCGAGGCGCAGAAGGCCCGCGAAGCATCTGAACTCGACCGCGCCGTCACCGCGCTCGGCGACGGCCTGCGCCGCCTTGCCGCCGGCGATCTCGCCTCGCATATCGCCGAGCCCTTCGTCGCGCATCTCGATGCGCTGCGTGAGGATTTCAACAACTCGGTCGAGAAGCTCAACGAGACCCTGCATACGGTCGGCGCCAATGCCCGGGCGATCGGCGCCGGCGCCAACGAGATTCGTTCCTCCGCGGACCAGCTTTCCCAGCGAACGGAACAGCAATCGGCCTCCGTCGAAGAGACGGCAGCAGCGCTGGAGGAGATCACCACGACGGTGCGCGACGCCGCCAAGCGGGCCGAGGAGGCGAGCCAGCTCGTCGCCCGCACCCGCCTCGGTGCCGAAAAGTCAGGCGAGGTCGTCCGCAAGGCCGTCTCCGCCATGCAGCAGATCGAGAAGTCCTCGGGCGAAATCTCCAACATCATCGGCGTCATCGACGACATCGCCTTCCAGACCAACCTTTTGGCTCTAAACGCAGGCGTCGAAGCGGCCCGTGCCGGCGACGCCGGCAAGGGCTTTGCAGTCGTCGCTCAGGAAGTGCGCGAGCTCGCCCAGCGCTCGGCGAAGGCGGCCAAGGAGATCAAGGCGCTGATCAGCACCTCCGGCTCGCATGTGCAGACCGGCGTCTCGCTGGTCGGCGAAACCGGCAAGGCGCTCGACGCAATCGTCCACGAAGTGCAGGAGATCAACCAGCACGTCCACGCGATCGCCGAAGCCTCCCGCGAACAGTCGATCGGACTGCAGGAGATCAACACCGCCGTCAACACCATGGATCAGGGCACGCAGCAGAATGCGGCGATGGTCGAAGAATCCACTGCCGCCAGCCACAACCTGGCAACGGAAGCGGCAGCACTCAACAACCTGCTCGGCCAATTCAGGCTGACCGGCACCGGCGGCTTCACCGCCAGCGCGTCAATCGCCACGGCACCACGCGCGCCCACGCGCCCGGCCGCCAGGGCAGCTCCGGTCCGCGTCGCCCGCGAAGGCACTGCCCGCCCGGCCGCCTCGCCGGCCCGCGCGCTCGGCCAGAAAATCGCCAACGCCTTCGGCGCCGGCAGCAGCACATCGCCGAGCCAGGATCCCGACTGGACGGAATTCTGAGCCGGTCAAGACAGGCATTGGCAAGGGCGGCTGCGGCCGCCCTTGCTATTTGAGGACCTAACCCGGCCGCCAGCCGATCTCGACGAGGATGTTTCCGGGCGCCGTGCAATAGAATAGCCAGCCGCCGCGCATGGCGACCGGCGGGCCAGACAGATCCGCACCGGCAGCCACAAGCCCGGCATGGACCGCATCGACGTCCGCCCTTTCGGGCAGAATGAAGCCGATGTGATAGGTCTGGCGCCCGATCTCCACTTGATCGGCGGTGCCGAATTTTGCGATTGCGTGGCTGAGGACGATTTCGAGGCCGGCATCGTCTTCCAGGATCGCGAGGCCGTTCTGGCCGCGCATATCCTTAAGCCTCAGGCCGAAATGGCGGATCAAGAAATCCGCCGTGGCAGCGATATCGGGAACGTGGAAATCGAGATGGTTCAAGCGCATGACAGTCTCCGTTCGAAAAAATCCCGGGACTGCCTTTTTGCCGTCTCCGCACGCCGCCGGGATCCCGCATCTTCATGCGGATCACGTCGCGGGTTCTCGTGCCGTGGCACGGAGCAGAGCTTCGCCACAGCGCTTAACGCTCCAGCGGAAGGGATCGGGCTTACCTCAACCGATCCTGCCTTTTTCGACGAGGCCGATCTAGCAGACGGCATCGGTTTCGGCAATGGATGGGTCGGCGCATCTGGAGGATCCGGATTTTCACCCTAATATCAACAGGTGGATGTCGCGTCCCGCCGGCCGCTCGATCACGGCGCCCCCGGCGACGCTTCCCGAAGGATTGAAGCGCGGCATGGGCATTCGTGTCGTGAACTCTATCCGGTGAGGCGTAGAGTGATATTATTCAGGCATTGGGAGGGATGGACATGAAAGCTGCAATCATCGGCCTCGTCGGCACGCTCGTTCTGGCGGGATGCAACACCGTCAGCTATAGCGGACCGGGCCTCGAACCCATCCCCGGCAGCATTACCTATAGCGGCCAACCGCGCACCAAGCTCACCAAATCACCCCCCGGCTCCGCCTTTCCGCATGATTTCATCGACCAGTACGGCCGGCAGGTCGAGGAAACCTACATCATCCAGCCCGACCGGAGCCTGATCATCGCGCATCGGCAATACAAGCCGATCCGGTTTTTCGGGGATTAGAGCCTTTCCTGGTCAGATATGAAAAGGAGCGAAGCAGGCATCATAGACCGCAACAGGCGGTTTAGAGGCCATGGGTCTGGATCAAATCCGCAGTGTCTTCGGCGATCGCCGCTTAACGGACTTCGAGTCTGGATTTCAGCCCGAGCCGGATCAACCCGTCAGGGCCAGCCAATCACCGATCGTTTTTCCGGAACGCCGCGTGGAGTGGATGGCCGGAGCCGGCCGCTGTTGGGTTGCCATCGTCCTTCGGATTTCACGCGGGCTCAGCCCGAATTCGTGGATGAAGGCGCGCGTAAAATTGGCGGCGACCTCGAAACCGGCGGCTTCTGCGATTTCTGAAATCGGCCTGTGGTCGGCCGAATTGCTGAGATCCGCATAGGCCTGCAGCAATCGCCGCTTGCGAATATAATTGAGCACGCCTCCGCTCGCCTCAAACAGTTGGTAAAGCCGCGTACGCGAAATCCCCAACGCGCGGCACATCACGTCCGGTGTCAGGTTTTCCGAATGGAGATTGACGTGAATGTAGCGGTGCGCCCGCTCCATCAGTCCCATATTGGCCTGGTTTTGACCGGTATCAGTCCTTGTGGACGATGCGGCGCCCGCAACGACCATATCGCCAATGGTTTGGATGATCCGGGGCACTTCCTCTATCGTCAGATTGCCGAGGTTCGTTTCGAGGCCCGTCAGATAGCCCGTGAGCAACTCGGCGTGGCTGCCCGAAAGAACCGTGTTGCCGGCGCTCTGGAGAAGGCTCGCATCGCGAGCCAGCATCTCATACGGCAGGAACACGAGCAAAGCTTCGGTATCGGTCGTCCGTCCGCGATAGGGGCTGCCGAGAGACATGAAAAATATCTCGCCGGCACCGGTCTCGGTGACACGACGGTTGACCTCGGTCCAGGCCTGGCCGCTGCGCTGCAGGCCGACGTTCCAATGGTCGATGGGGCTCGATCGAAGCATGGCCTGATCGCGGATATATCTGTGGGCATGCGCGCGCTGCTGGACGATGAGGATATCGCCGAGCTGCCAGCCGGTCTGCTCCGCGAGGAATCCGTCTTCGGGTGATTTTCCCTCCGGCAGATGAACATCCACGAGCGGCGCCATATGTGCCCGCCAGGCCTGGAATTGTTCTGCCGGTGGCAGGTCCTGCGTCGAGAATCGCAGCGGCTCGAGTGCAGGGGAGGCATGGGGTGGGCGTTCCTTGCGCATAGCCGGTTCACGCGGCCAGCGCCGCCGCTCCATATGCGCCGGCCGTTCCTGTTCCGCGGCAGGATCATCGTCGGATTCAGACCCTGTAGCCATCCAATTCCTCCAGCGCATAACCCGACCCGAGCCATGGAAATTGAGAAAAGCAATTGTTTTTGCGGCTGAAATCTCCGCAGAACTCCGTCTGAAAAAGCGGAAGTGCCCGAAGATTCTCCTGCATAAGTTGTTTATCATATTCCTTTTCGCTCTGAAATGTACGGAGCGATAATTTCCAGGACGCGAGGATAACGACAATTGCCTTTCTTAGCTGTATCTAAATAAGCATCGGTTCATTCCAAAAGAAAAACCGGACGAATAAAATATTCGCATGATCGAACGACTTGGTTTCGCGATATGTCGAAGTAAATATCGAATATCCCATAGCAAACTCTGAAAACACGGGAGGTAGTCGTGAACTATCTTGGCAGGATTCGTGCGCGCTCTGTAAAATCTTCGGCTCGTGATGCAAATTGTCCATCCGGAATACACCACGCTCCCAAGAGAGTTCTTGTCACCGGCGGTGCAGGTTTCCTCGGATCCCATCTCTGCGAGACGCTTTTGGCCTCCGGACACCAGGTGATCTGCCTCGACAATTTTTCCACCGGCATGCGGCGCAATATCACCCATCTGAAGCGAGTCGATCGCTTCAATGTCATCGCCCACGATATCGTCCACCCGCTCGATCTGGAAGTCGACGAGATCTACAACCTCGCCTGCCCGGCATCGCCCCCGCATTATCAGGCCGATCCGATCCATACGACTAAGACCTGCGTGCTGGGCTCCCTCAACCTTCTGGAGCTGGCCGCGCGCACCGGCGCACGTATCCTTCAGGCATCCACCTCCGAAGTCTACGGCGACCCGAACGTCCACCCGCAGGTCGAAAGCTACTGGGGCAACGTCAATTCGTTCGGGCCACGCTCCTGCTACGACGAGGGCAAGCGGTGCGCCGAGACGCTGTTCTTCGACTTCCACAACACGCACGGCGTCGAGATCAAGATCATCCGCATCTTCAACACCTACGGCCCGCGGATGCGTCCGGACGACGGCCGCGTCGTCTCGAATTTCATCGTTCAGGCCCTGACGGGGCAAGACATCACGATATATGGCGACGGTTCCCAGACCCGCTCGTTCTGTTTCGTCGATGATCTCATCGGCGGCATGGTCCGCATGATGGCCTCACCGTCGTCGCTGACGGGGCCGGTCAATCTCGGCAATCCTGGCGAATTCACGATCCGGGAGCTGGCCGAGCAGGTGATCGGATTGACCGGCTCCCGGTCGCAAATCATCCATCGCGCTCTGCCGGTTGACGATCCCCGTCAGCGTCGCCCCGATATTTCGCTTGCCATGCAGGAACTCGACTGGCGGCCGAAGATCGACTTGTCGAGCGGCTTGCGTCAGACGATCGACTATTTCGATGGCGTTCTCACCCGTCCGGCACGCGAACTGGAGGCGGTCTGATGGCTGCGCCCCGGGTCCTTGTCACGGGCGGTGCCGGCTATATCGGCAGCCACACCGCCAAGCTCCTCCGCTCGGAGGGGATTGAGCCTGTCGTCTACGACAATCTCACGACCGGAAACCGTTCGTCCGTGCGCTGGGGCCCTTTCGTCGAAGGTGACGTCCTCGACACGTCATGCCTGATCGAGGTCATCGAGAAATATGCTCCCGATGCCGTCATCCACTTTGCCGCCTCGGCCTACGTCGGCGAGTCCGTGGAAAACCCAGCGAAATATTACAATAACAATGTCTGCGGTGCATTGTCGCTTATCGATGCCTGCCGGCAGACGGGGCTTCAAAACGTCATCTTCTCATCGAGTTGTGCCGTCTACGGCGTCCCCTCCGTGCTGCCGATCGATGAGACGTTGCCGAAGGCTCCGATCAATCCCTACGGCAAGACCAAGCTGATCTTCGAGCATATGCTCGCCGACTATGCGGCGGCCTACGGCCTGCGGTATGTTGCCCTGCGCTACTTCAATGCCTGTGGAGCCGATCCGGACGGCGAGCTTGGCGAATGGCACGTTCCGGAAACCCATCTCATTCCGCGGGCGCTGCTGGCCGCGGCCGGCCGGATTCCGCACCTGGAGATATTCGGCGATGATTACGATACCCCTGACGGCACCTGCATAAGGGACTATATTCACGTCGCAGATCTCGCGCGCGCCCATGTTCAGGCCTTCACCCATCTCGCCAAAGGCGGAGCAAACCTCGCTGTCAACCTCGGCACCGGTCGGGGTTTTTCCATCAGGGAAGTGCTGCGCGTGATTCAGGAAACGACCGGGTGTGAAGTCCCGGTCGTCATCCATCCACGCCGGCCGGGCGATCCGCCCAGCCTCTACGCCGACGCCAGCCTGGCCCGCGAGACGCTCTGCTTCCAGCCTCGATATTCCGACCTCGAAACCATCGTGCGGACGGCGGCTCCGTTCTTCGGACTGGAGGCGCGCGCGTGACCGAACTTGCGATTACCCGAGCGATGCATGCTCCGGAACCCTCCCACGAGCCACTTCTTGTCCCGGTTCTGACCGGACATCGACGGGCCGAATATCTGTTCTCGGCGGCCGTATGGTCCTGCGCCTTCGCCTATTTCTGGATCTGGTGGCTGGAGCCGCGCCATCACGTCGATGCTTTCGGCACAATTACGGTGAGCCTCGTTCTTGCCTGGGTTACCGCTCTGCCAGCCTATTTCATCGTCGTCTTCTATCGGGCGGCAAGACCGAACGGTCCCTTGCGCCTGCCGGCGGGCAGTCGAGTGGCCATGGTCGTGACCAAGGCGCCGGCCGAACCCTTCTCGGTCGTCAGTGAGACCCTGCTGGCAATGCTTGCCCAGGAGGTGGAACACGACACCTGGCTTGCCGACGAAGACCCTTCCCCCGAGACTCTCGACTGGTGCTCCGGGCACGGGGTCCTCGTCTCGACCCGCAAGGGGCGATCCGATTATCATCGGACGTCGTGGCCCCGACGCACGCGGTGCAAGGAAGGCAACCTCGCCTTCTTCTACGACCACTACGGCTACAGCCGCTACGATTTCGTGGCGCAACTCGATGCGGATCATGTTCCCGCGCCCGACTATCTCTTCCATATGCTGCGTCCGTTCGCCGATCCAAAGGTCGGCTATGTCTCCGCCCCCAGCATTTGCGACAAGAACGCTTCCGAAAGCTGGTCGGCACGTGGAAGGCTCTATGCCGAGGCCAGCATGCATGGCTCGCTCCAAGCCGGTTACAATGGCGGCCTGGCGCCGATGTGCATAGGGTCGCATTACGCGGTACGTACCGTCGCCCTCAAACAGATCGGCGGCCTCGGTCCGGAGTTGGCTGAAGACCATTCGACGACATTGATGATGAATGCCGGCGGCTGGCGGGGTGTGCATGCGCTGGATGCCATCGCCCATGGTGACGGCCCCAGAACCTTCAGCGATCTCGTGACGCAGGAATTCCAGTGGTCGCGCAGCCTGGTCATGGTGCTGTTGCGGTACTCCCCGAGCCTCGTCGGCCGGCTGCCGGCCCGGCTCAAGTTCCAGTTCCTCTTTTCGCAACTCTGGTATCCGCTTTTTGCGTTCTTTATGTTGCTCATGTTTGCGTTGCCGATCATCGCGCTCGTGCGCGGCCAGAATTTCGTGACGGTGACCTATCCCGATTTCCTGGCGCATTTCGCACCGCTTTCTATCGCTCTCGTGGTGATGGCTTATCGCTGGCGCGCCAGCAGCTCGTTCCGCCCCTACGACGCCAAGATCCTGAGCTGGGAATGCATGCTCTTTCTCTTCGCCCGCTGGCCCTGGGCGCTCGCCGGTACGCTGGCTGCGGTGCACGATTTTGTAACAGGCTCCTTCGTCGATTTCCGCGTCACGCCGAAAGGCCGGTCCGAAGTCGATCTGCTGCCGGTGCGTGTCCTGGCGCCCTACGCTGTGCTGGCGCTCATGGCGGTATTGCCCGCCCTGGTAATCGCCGATGCCGGCGCCTCCAAGGGTGGTTACTTCTTTACCATCCTGAACGCCGCAATCTACTGCGCGCTGCTGTTGGTCATCGTCGGGCGCCATTCGAAGGAAAATGCGGTTGCGGCGGCCCCGCGTTTCTACCGTCCGGCGATGGCGACCGTGCTTCTTGCGCTTGTCGCGTTGCCGGGGGCTGCAACCATCATGCGCGGAAAGGATGCGACCGAGGCACTCGCCTGGGGCAGCGGCCGCCTTCAGCTGTTCGAAGAGCGCTACGCCGCCTCCGGTGCAGGCCGGGGCGGGACCGCCCTGCGCACGATCTTCTTCAAACCACGATGGATTTCCGATCCGGAGGAGATCCAACTGAGAACGGATGCCGCTCACCCGGATGTGCGGCCGAGCGTGGAGGAAATACACAATGCATAGCCCATCCAAAATAGCCCTGTTGTCGTTAACCGGCCTGTTGCTGTCGGGAGTCGCGGTCCTGCCGACCGCTCTGGGCAGTTCTGCCGAAGGGCAGCCGCTTGCAATGACGACATCGTCCATTGCGCCGCCGACCAAAATGCCGGTCGTCACGAAGGAGTCGATCACGTTCGGCGCCTATGATCCGCACGGAGATTTAGGCGCCTCGCCCGATTCGAAGATCGAACACCTCTTCCTGCCCTGGGAAGATGTCGATCTGCGCACGCTCGTCCTCGCCGACGATTATGCGCAAGCGCGTGGCCGCACCCTGCTGATCTCGGTCGAGCCCTGGACCTGGTCGACCGGTTCGCGCCAAACCTCGCAGGAACTGCTGCACAGCATCCTCAACGGTTCGCGCGATGCGAACATGGCCGCCGTCTGCTCGACTGCTGCCAAGCTGAAAAGTCCGGTCATCATTCGCTGGGGACAGGAAATGGACGAAACCGACAGCCAGTTCTCCTGGTCGCATTGGCAGGGCGACGATTATGCCAAGGCCTATCGCCGGATGGTGGAGGTCTGCAAGGTCCACCTGAAGACGGCCAAATACATGTGGTCACCGAAGGGCAATGAGGGGCTTCAAGCCTTTTATCCCGGCAACGATGTCGTCGATCTTATGGGGCTCTCGGTCTTTGGCCTGGAGCAATACGACAGGGACAAGACTGGCCGTGACCAGACGTTTGCCGAGCACCTTGCGCCCGGATACGCCCGTGTCGCTGGTTACGGCAAGCCCATCATGGTTGCCGAACTCGGCTACGAAGGCGGCGATTCCTTCGTGCGAAACTGGGCTGAGAGCGTAACGAAACGCTATCCCCAGTTCCCGGCCCTCAGCGCCGTTATCTACTTCAACGACCGTGAAGTCTATCCGTGGCCGGACGGCTATGGCCGCCCCGACTGGCGGGTCGTCCGCGAAAGCATCAATTGAACAACAAGGAACCTGAACATGTCCATGCTTCAAAAAATGTTCCTGGCCGTGGCCCTGACCAGCGGTATCGCCACGGCCGCGTCCGCTGCCGGAACCAATGAGCCTGCGGGGATCGAGACCGCAAAGCCGATGAGCAGCGCGGAAATCTATCGGCTCTACAACCAGAATTCCTGGATGTGGAAAGCCGGCGCCGGCTACTTCTCCGCAAAGGCGCGTCGCTTTACCGCCTGGTCGCGGGAAAATGGCTCGCCGTCCTTCGGCACGGGCCGCTGGTTCATCACGGAGTCGGGTAAACTCTGCTTCAACGCCGACTGGCACGCCAAGACCGGAACGGCGACGGCGATCACCTGCTTCAGCCACCGCAAGAAGGGTGGCCTGATTTATCAGAAACGCGAACCGGACGGTGAATGGTACGTTTTCAAGAGCGCACCGGCACAAGCCACCGACGAATTCGCAAAGCTTCGCCACGGCGACTACGTGAGGTCTCAATTGGGGAGGATTGAGACGAGCGTCAGTAAGACCAAATAAAGGCGAAGCTAGGGGTTGCGCGCGGCCGAGGCGCCATCTGTATCCTTGTAGGAGCCGATGCCTGCGCGCAACCCTTTTCATAAAAGATTGCGAAGCGCCTTCAAAAGGCGGCGAACGGACGGCCGGGGCAGCTGGAGCGGGTGAAGGGAATCGAACCCTCGTATTCAGCTTGGGAAGCTGCTGCTCTACCATTGAGCTACACCCGCGATGATGCGAGATTTCCAACAGATGGGGGCCGCTGTCAAGTCGCGCCGGGTGCAACGCTTCAGATGCGGAAGTGTTTCGAGAGTTTCAGGCCCTGGGCCTGGTAGTTGGAGCCGAGGCCGGAGCCGTAGAGGCTGGCGGGCTTTTCCTGCATATGTTCGTAGACGAGGCGGCCGACGATCTGGCCGTCTTCGAGGATGAAGGGCACTTCGTGGCTGCGCACTTCGAGCACCGCGCGGCTGCCGCGTCCGCCGGCAGGCGCATGGCCGAAGCCCGGATCGAAGAAGCCGGCATAATGGACGCGGAATTCGCCGACCAGCGGATCGAAGGGGGTCATCTCGGCTGCGTAATCCGGCGGCACATGCACGGCCTCGCGCGAGACGAGGATATAGAACTCATCGGGATCGAGGATCAGCTCGTTACGGCCGCGGCTGTGGAGCGGTTCCCAGAAATCGAAGAGGTCGTGCTCGGCCTTCTTGTCGACGTCGACGACGGCAGTGTGATGTTTGCCGCGATAGCCGATCAGGCCGTCCTTGTCTCCGGCGAGGTCGATCGACAGGGCAATGCCGCCGCCGGAAACATTGGGCAGCTTGCTGGCAACCAGCGTCTCGCTTTCATGCAGCTTCAAAAGTTCCGGCTCGCCGAGCAGGGCCTGGCCGACGCGGAAACGGATCTGCGACAGGCGTGAGCCGCGGCGCACGACGATCGGGAAGGTGCGCGGGCTGATTTCGAGATAGAGCGGGCCGGAATAGCCTGATGGAATCTTGTCGAATTCCTGGGCGTAATCGGTGATGACGCGGGTGAAGATATCGAGGCGCCCGGTCGAGCTCTTCGGGTTGGCCGATGCCGACATCTCGGCCGGCAGCGCTAAGCTCTCCATCAACGGCACGATATAGACGCAGCCGGTTTCAAGCACCGCGCCTTCGGAGAGGTCGATCACATGCAGGCTCAGCCGGTCGAGCTTGTCGGATACCAGATGCGAGGGGCCGGGCATGAAGCTGGCGCGCACGCGAAAAGCCTTGCCGCCCAAGCGCAGGTCGAGGCTTGCCGGCTGGATCTGGTCGCGGTCCAGCTCCCGCTCGGAGATCAGACGCCCCGTTTCGAACAGCGCGGAGATCGCGCGATCCGCCAGAATTCCCGTTTCGCGAGCCATCATGCCTCATCCATCATTTGCGCCGACAAAACCAAACTCGGGGAATTGACGCAAGCAGCTAACAGCAGTATTGCAGAATTATCCCGTGGTGATTTGGCCGGTCGGCTTGCAGCCACGTTAAATAAGTGGCTAAAAAGACCGGGTTGAAACCGGTCTGCTTTTGCGACCGGTTTTTTTGTTATGTGAAGGTGATGGCATGAGCAAGACCTGGCGCCCGGCAACCCAACTCGTCCACGGTGGCACGCTGCGTTCGCAATATGGCGAGACGTCCGAGGCAATCTATCTCACCCAAGGCTTCGTCTACGAGACGTCGGAGGCGGCCGAAGCCCGCTTCAAGGGCGAGACGGAGGGCTTCATCTACGCCCGCTACGGCAGCCCGACCAACGACATGTTCGAAAAGCGCATGTGCATGCTGGAAGGCGCCGAAGACGCCCGCGCCACCGCTTCCGGCATGGCCGCCGTCACCGCGGCGATCCTCTGCCAGCTAAAGGCCGGCGATCATATCGTCGCCGCGCGTGCCCTGTTCGGCTCCTGCCGCTGGGTCGTCGAGACGCTGGCGCCGAAATACGGCATTGACTGCACGCTGATCGACGGCCGGGATCTGGCGAACTGGGAAAAGGCGATCACGCCGAAGACCAAGGTGTTCTTCCTGGAAAGCCCGACCAATCCGACGCTCGAAGTGATCGATATCGCAGGCGTTGCCAAGCTCGCCAACCAGATCGGCGCCAAGGTCGTCGTCGACAACGTTTTCGCGACACCGCTCTTCCAGAAGCCCTTGGAGCTCGGCGCCCATATCGTCGTCTATTCCGCCACCAAGCATATTGACGGACAGGGCCGCTGCCTCGGCGGCGTCGTCCTTTCCGACAAGGAATGGATCGACGAGAACCTGCACGACTATTTCCGCCATACCGGCCCGGCCATGTCGCCGTTCAATGCCTGGACGCTGCTGAAGGGCATCGAGACGCTGCCGCTGCGTGTGCGCCAGCAGACCGAGAATGCGGCGAAGATCGCCGATTTCCTGGCCGAGCAAGGCAAGGTCGCCAAGGTCATCTATCCCGGCCGCAAGGACCATCCGCAGGCCGATATCATCGCCAAGCAGATGACCGGCGGCTCGACGCTGGTCGCCTTCGAGCTGAAGGGCGGCAAGGATGCGGCCTTCGCGCTGCAGAACGCGCTCGAGATCATCAAGATCTCCAACAATCTCGGCGACAGCAAGAGCCTGATCACCCATCCGGCAACGACGACGCACAAGAACCTGACCGAAGAGGCACGCGCCGAACTCGGCATTTCTCCGGGTACGGTCCGCCTTTCGGCCGGCATCGAGGATACCGACGACCTGATCGAGGATTTCGCGAAGGCGCTTGCCAAGGTCTCGGCCTGATCGACAGTCATGACGGCCGGACCCCACCCGGGTTCGGCCGGATCTCACCAAGGTGAGGCCGTGCCGGACCTCACTGGGTGAGGCCGGATCTCACCAAGGTGAGACCGGGGGGAACAAGTTCGCTCGCCGCGGCGTTCCGAAACGGAATTAACACTGACAATTAGGCTTAACGATCGAAAACCCCTCGGATCACAGCCATTTCAGCGATGATAATTGTTCCGTTTCTTGACGGACAGGGCCTCTTATAAGATACGGGTAACATATCTTGACTAAGGTGCAAGGCATGTATCGCGCCCTCACAAGAGAGATCGAAGTAGTCGTCGAGCCGTTCTATCTGGAGGAGCAATCCGATCCGGAAGACGACCGCTATGTCTGGGGTTACCGGATTGTCATCAGCAACAATTCCGGCATAGCCGTTCGGCTGGTCAACCGTTACTGGAACATCACCGACCAGAACGGCCAGGTGGACGAGGTGACCGGCCCCGGCGTCGTCGGCGAGCAGCCGCGGCTCAGCCCCGGCGACACCTACGAATATTCCTCCGGCTGCCCGCTCGACACACCCTCAGGGCTGATGTTCGGCCATTACCAGATGGAAACGGACGACGGCGAGATGTTCGATGTCGACATCCCCGCCTTCTCGCTGGACTCCCCGGGGCTGCTGCGGGTGCTTAACTAAACGCATGATCCCAAAATCGAGCGCGGGTTGAAGGCGGCAGAAGGCCTAAGCGCGTCCTATCGGGCGCAAGGGATCCAGACGTCATTTTCATCAGTCATCTACTAAAGCGCGTCGCGATCCTTCAGATTCGCGTACCGCACTTTAGGTCTTTGTTTTTCGCATGTCTTTGCAGCAAAACCGCTGCACACTTTGGCGAGACATGCTTTAAAGGTCAAAAGGATCCGAGGCCTGAGTACCTGGCTTTGCTTCAAATGGATCTTTTGATTGTGGCGGTGCCGGCTGTTGGGCAACGGCAGCATTTACCGCTTTTTGGCAGGCGAGCATCTCGTCGGTTGCCTTGACGGAATTTTTTAAACTCAGGGCAACAATCTCTTTTCCATTAAAGGTCGCGCGAAAGCTCAATTTACGAGCGAACTCGGCAACCAAGCTCGAATCCTTGAAGTCGATCCATAATGCCTTAAAGCCATCAAGGTCCACGGCGCTCGCATCAACCGTCCACTTTGAGCGATCTAAATAAAATTCAAGGGGATACTGCTTGCCGTCTTCCAAGGATTTCCAGTTTACATTTCCGATCAGAATGTAAAAAGGACTTTCCTTTTTGACATAATTGAAGCCAAGACGAAAAACCGTGCCGTCTTCAAAGGAAGTCAGAACAAAGCAGCCGTTGCCTAGAGTCTTGTCGACGACCACTTTCCAGCCGCCGACTTCTTTCCATTGGACTGTCTCGTCATCAGCCAAGCTCAATCGTGGCATCGCAGCTATGAGTGCGAGTACAAAAAACAAAAGTCGCATCAACGCCCCATCCCGCTTTCTTAGGCCAGAACCAATGAAACAGAATAGGTGCACAGTGACTACGCAAAGTCGAGTCATCGTGCTGTATCATCGCTAATCTTTTATTGTTGCTGTGTGTGTCCTTAACCGCGCCTATTCAGCCGGCTGAAGTTCGGCCGGCTCGAAGCGATAGGTGGTCGAGCAGAATTCGCAGGTGACGGCGATTTCGCCATCTTCCTGGCTGGCTTCGATCTCCTCGGCCGAAAAGCCCTTCAGCACGCCCTTGATCTTGTCGCGCGAACAGCTGCAGCGGTCGAAGACGGCGCGCGGTTCGTAGACGCGCACGCCTCGCTCGTGGAACAGGCGGAACAGCAGCCGCTCGGTACCAACCAGGGGGTCGGTCAGTTCATCGGCGTCGATGGTCTCGACCAGCGAACGTGCTTCGAGCCAGGCATCGTCCTCGCCATGCGGGCGGCTGCCGGTGTCGCCGTCGCCGCCGTGGAGATCCGGCTGGCGCATGCGCTCCGGCGCTTCCGGCAGGAACTGGGCAACGAGGCCGCCTGCCCGCCAGCGATGGCGCGGCTTTCCCGCATCGTCACGGTCGAAGAGTTCGGCCGCGGCGAGACGGACGCGCGTCGGGATCTGCTCCGATTGGCGGAAATAGACGCCGGCAATTTCTTCCAGCGTGGTGCCGTCGAGCGGAACGATGCCCTGGTAGGGCTGGCTGAACTTGCCCTGGTCGATGGTGAAGGCGAGAATGCCCTTGCCGAGCAATTGCTCAGGCTCGGTTTCGCCTGACTCGACGGCCTTGTTGAGCAGCGCCTGATCGAAACGGGCATAGGCGCGGACATTTTCCGGCGTCGAGAAATCGGCGACGAGAAGATCGACCGGGCCGTCGCCCTTGGTCTGCACCGTGAACTTGCCGTCGAACTTCAGCGACGTGCCGAGCAGCACCGTCAGCACGACGACTTCGGCAAGCAGCCGGGCAACGGGTGCGGGATAATGATGGCGCTCGAGGATGGCATCGAGCATCGGGCCGAGCTGGACGGCGCGGCCGCGCACATCCAGCCCCTCCACCTGGAAGGGGACGACATGGTCATCGCCGGCGAAATCGAACTGGCCGAGGGCGGCTGCAGCTTCTGCCATGGCTTTTCACTCCTAGTTTCAGAGCGATGGGCCAGCGTGCCCTTCGCTCACGCGGTCGCGAGTCTGTCTCTCGCGACGTCCGATTATGGTTCAGATCGCGCCCAGGCACCAAGCAAGAATCGACTTCTGCGCATGAAGACGGTTTTCCGCTTCATCGAAGACCACGGATTGCGGACCGTCGATCACATCATCAGTCACTTCCTCACCGCGATGGGCGGGCAGGCAATGCATGAACAATGCATCATTGCCGGCTTTGGCCATCAAGGCCGCGTTGACCTGATAAGGCTGGAAGACATTGTGACCCCGGGCCCGATGTTCCTGATTCATGGAGACCCAGGTATCGGTCACCACGCAATCGACGCCGGCGACCGCACGGTCGGCATCATGGCAGAGCATGATTTCGGCGCCCTCATTGCGGGCCCAGTTCAGATAGTGATCCTTGGGCTCGGAGCCAAGGGGTACGGCCATGTTCATGCGGTAGCCGAAACGCGCGGCACCCTCGACCAGCGAATGCAGCACATTGTTGCCGTCGCCGGTCCAGGCGATGGTCTTGCCCTTGATCGGGCCGCGGTGCTCTTCGAAGGTCATGATATCGGCCATGATCTGGCAGGGATGGGTGTCATCCGTCAGCGCATTGATCACGGGCACGGTCGCGTGCTCGGCAAGCTCCAGCATCCGGTTATGGTCGGTCGTGCGGATCATGATCGCATCGACATAGCGCGACAGCACCTTGGCGGTGTCGCCGATCGTCTCGGCGCGGCCAAGCTGCATCTCGGTGCCGGACAGGAACAGCGTTTCGCCGCCGAGCTGGCGCATGCCGACGTCGAAGGAGACACGGGTGCGCGTCGACGGCTTCTCGAAGATCATCGCCAGCATCTTGCCGGCGAGCGGCTTGTCGCCCGTGCCTGCCTTGAAGGCCTGCTTGCGGGAAAGCGCATCGTTCATGATGGTTCTGAGATCGGCTGATGTGACTGCCGAAAGATCGAGGAAGTGTTTTGGGCTCATATCGTCTTCTTACCTGTGCTGCGCCCGAAGGCGGCAAATTCTTCAAGCCGTCTTCTTGATCTTGGAAGCGCGGATGCTCTCGGCGGCGCGCTCGACGCGGGCAAGGCCCTCGCGGGCTTCCTCGGCGGTGACCACGAGCGGCGGAAGAAGGCGGATGACATTATCGCCGGCGGGCACGCCGAGCAGATGGGCGGCGCGGATCGCCTGCAGCAGTTCGGCTGAGGGAACGGCAGCCTTGATGCCGAGCAAAAGGCCCTCGCCCCTGATATCCTCGATCACATCGGGATAACGATCCTTCAGCGAGGCGAGGCCCTGCCGGAAGACAAGTGCGACGTCGCGCACCTGCTGGAGGAAGCCATCGGCAAGAATGATGTCGAGCACGGCGCTGCCGACGGCCATGGCAAGCGGATTGCCGCCATAGGTCGAGCCATGCGTGCCGGCCTTCATGCCGGAGGCGGCCTCTGATGTGGCAAGACAGGCGCCGAGCGGGAAACCGCCGCCGATGCCCTTGGCAACAGCCATGATGTCGGGGGTGACGCCCGACCATTCATGAGCGAAGAGCTTGCCGGTGCGGCCGACGCCGGTCTGGACCTCGTCGAGGATCAACAGCAGGCCGTTGTCGTCGCAGAGCTGGCGAAGCGCCTTCATGAACTCAGGCGTGGCAGGACGGACGCCGCCCTCGCCCTGCACCGGCTCGATGAGGATGGCGGCCGTCGCCTCGGTGATCGCGGCGCGGACCGCTTCGATATCGCCGAAAGCCACCTGATCGAAACCCGGCGCCTTGGGGCCGAAACCTTCGAGATATTTTTCCTGGCCGCCGGCAGCGATCGTCGCCAGCGTCCGTCCGTGGAAGGCGCCTTCGAAGGTGATGATATGGAAGCGCTCGGGATGGCCCTTGGAAAACTGATAGCGGCGCGCCGTCTTGATCGCGCATTCGAGCGCCTCGGCGCCCGAATTGGTGAAGAACACCTTATCGGCGAAGGTGGCGTCCGTCAGCCGTTTTGCCAGGCGCTCCTGGCCGGGGATCTCATAGATGTTCGACAGGTGCCAGACCTTGTCGGCCTGCTCCTTTAGCGCGCCGACCACATGCGGATTGCTGTGGCCGACGGAGGTGACGGCAACGCCGGCGCCGAAATCGAGATATCGCTCGCCAGTTTCGGTGATCAGCCATACGCCCTCGCCTCGCTCGAACCGCAGCGGGGCACGAGAATAGGTGTCATAAAGCGGCGCGGCTTCAGCCATGGCGCGATCTCCATCAAAGTTGCCGGGCAATGACTCCGGCTAAGGAAACCAGGCCCGAAAAATCAAAAATGCCGCCTTGCGGCGGCGAGTGGCACTATTTCCTTTTCGCGCTGCAATGTCAACAAAACGGCGCCCTTAGCGTATGCAGCACAGGTGTACAGCGGCATTTTCAGTCTTCAACAGGCATTATTGCAGAAATGACACGCAGGGGCAGCAAGTTGGGGAAAACTACGAATTCGATTCATCCGGATTCATGCGACTCTTGTCACGGAGTCAGGCTCACACTAGGTTAAAGATCAATTACTAGACTGCATGCGGCGGAACTAGTCACCAAAATTGATCAAGCGTTTCTTGTTTCGGAGCTCCCGGGACAACGGTGAGGGATTCTGCCATCACCAACGCAAAAGGTGGAGACAGGGCATGAACTGGACAGACGAGCGGGTCGAGAAACTCAAGAAACTTTGGGCCGAAGGACTGAGCGCCAGCCAGATCGCTGCGCAGCTTGGCGGGGTCAGCCGAAACGCGGTCATCGGCAAAGTGCACCGGCTGTGCCTTCCCGGCCGTGCCAAGGCCGGCGGCACCAATACCGCGGCGCGAACGCCGAAGCGCAATACATCGGCGCCGCGCGCGCCGAACTTCGCCTCCCGGATCACGACCCGCACCGTCACCCGCCAGCAGGGCGCGACGATGCTGAAGGAAGAGATCGAGATCGAAACGATCGAGGAAATGGAATACGTGCCGCGAGGCAATGTGGTGGTGCCGATTTCGCGCCGCCTCGGCCTGACGGAACTAACCGAGCGCACCTGCAAATGGCCGGTCGGCGATCCGCTGAAGGACGACTTCCATTTCTGCGGCTGCGAGTCCCCCGACAATTCGCCCTATTGCGGCTATCACCAGAAGCTTGCCTACCAGCCGGTGAACGAACGCCGCAGGGCAGCAGCGCGGGCCAGTTGAGCGCGGGCAACCATCGTTAGAATGCAGAAAACGGGCCGATTGGCCCGTTTTTTTATGCGCGGATGGAAGCTCAGGCTTCCCTCCGTCATGCTCGGCCTTGTGCCGAGCATCTGATCACCCCAATGACTTGAGGGTAAAACCTTTATTTTCAAATACTTAATTTAGCGAGCGCAGATCCTCGGCACAAGGCCGAGGATGACGTCGCGGGTTTTGCCAGGGCTTTGTCAGCAGGCTCAGATGGAAGCCCTCAGGCTTCCATCGAATAACCGGCGCCGCGGACGGTGCGGATGACGTCCTGCATGTTGGAGAAATTCAGCGCCTTGCGCAGGCGGCCGACATGGACGTCGACGGTGCGCTCGTCGACATAGATATCGTGGCCCCAGACGCCATCCAACAGCTGCGAGCGGGAGAAGACCCGGCCCGGCGACGACATCAGGAATTCCAGCAGGCGGAATTCGGTGGGGCCGAGGCGGACTTCGCGGGTCTTGCGATGGACGCGATGGGTCTCGCGGTCGAGCTCGATGTCACCGCATTTCAGCACCGTCGACAGCACCTCGGGGCGGGCGCGGCGCAGCATCGCCTTGACGCGGGCAACGAGCTCGGGGGTCGAGAAGGGCTTGACGACATAATCGTCGGCGCCCGTCGACAATCCACGGACACGCTCGCTCTCCTCGCCGCGCGCCGTCAGCATGATGATCGGCAGGCGCTCGGTTTCCGGCCGCATGCGCAGGCGCCGGCAGAGCTCGATGCCGGAAACGCCGGGCAGCATCCAATCGAGGATGAGAAGATCGGGCGTGCGCTCCTGGAGCCGCATTTCGGCTTCATCGCCACGAAGGATGGTATCGACCTCGAAGCCTTCCGCTTCGAGATTGTAGCGAAGAAGCACGCTGAGGGCTTCCTCGTCTTCAACAACTGCAACTCTCGGGATCATGCGTGTCGGTCTCCTCGCGCATGATCCTTAAACCAGGGTGATTTAAGCAGTGCATCCTGCGCAAATTCAAAAATTGGCTGCGACCTCTTTGCGCGCCCGGACGGGCGCGCACGCAATTGACTGTGCGGGCGGTTATTCGGTGACCGCGCCGACGGTGTTGGCGCTGTCATCCTTCGGACGATCACCTTCCGGCTGCGCGCCTGTCGCCATGTAAAAGATCGTCTCGGCGATGTTGGTGGCATGGTCGCCGATGCGCTCGATGTTCTTGGCGCAGAAGAGAAGATGCGTGCAGCTGGTGATGTTGCGCGGATCTTCCATCATGTAGGTCAGGAGTTCGCGGAACAGCGAGGTGTACATCGCGTCGATCTCGTTGTCGCGTTCACGGATCGCATTCGCCTTGTCGGCTGAACGATTGGTGTAGACATCGAGCACTTCCTTGAGCTGGACGAGCGCCAGCTCGGACAGATGCTCGAGGCCGCGGGCAAGCTTGCGGGGAACGCCGGTGCTTTGGACGGCGATGACGCGCTTGGCGGTGTTCTTGCCGAGGTCGCCGACGCGTTCGAGATCGGCGGCGATGCGGATCGAACCCATGATTTCACGCAGGTCCGAGGCCATCGGCTGACGGCGGGCGATCGTGACGATCGCCTTGTCGCCGATTTCGCGTTCGGCGTGATCGAGGATCACATCGTCCGAGATGACCTTCTGCGCCAGCGCCGTATCGCCGTTGACGAGGGCGCGCACGGATTCGCCGACCATCTGCTCGGCCAGGCCGCCCATTTCGGAAATCCGCCTGGACAGGAACTTCAGATCATCATCGTAGGCAGAAAAAATATGTGTCGATGCCATGGGGCTTTATCCTCGAATAACGGGAAGGCTTGGTGTCGCCAAAATCAACCGAAGCGACCCATGATGTAGTCCTGGGTGCGCGGATCGTCGGGATTGGTGAACATCTTGTCGGTGTCGTTCTCCTCGACGAGGTTGCCGAGGTGGAACATGGCGGTGCGCTGCGAGACACGCGCGGCCTGCTGCATGGAGTGGGTGACGATGACGATCGTATAGTTCTCGCGCAGCTCGTGGATCAGCTCCTCGACCTTGGCGGTGGCGATCGGGTCGAGCGCCGAGCAGGGCTCGTCCATCAAGATGACTTCCGGGCTGACGGCGACGGCACGCGCAATGCAAAGGCGCTGCTGCTGGCCGCCGGACAGGCCGGTGCCAGATTCATGCACGCGGTCCTTGACCTCGTTCCAGAGACCGGCGCGCTGCAGGCTGGTCTCGACGATCTGGTCGAGGTCGGCCTTCGACTTGGCAAGGCCATGGATGCGCGGGCCGTAGGAGACGTTTTCGTAGATCGTCTTCGGGAACGGGTTCGGCTTCTGGAAGACCATGCCGACGCGGGCGCGAAGTTCGACGACGTCGATATCGGGATCATAGACATCGTCGGTGTCGAGGGTGATCTTGCCGGTGACGCGGCAGCCGTCGATCGTGTCGTTCATGCGGTTGAGGCACCGCAGGAAGGTCGACTTGCCGCAGCCGGACGGGCCGATCAGGGCGGTTACGGTGTTTTCGCGGACGTTCAGGTTCACATCGAAAAGCGCGCGCTTCTCGCCGTAGTAAACCGAGACATCCTTTCCGATCATCTTATACGGGACGTTGCTCATCTTGTGATCCAGCGCCTTTTCAACTGCAGCTTCCGTCAACATGTTCATGATGTGTAACTCCGTTTACCAGCGGCGCTCGAAGCGACGACGCAAGAGGATGGCGCCCATGTTCATGACGATCAGGAACAGGAGCAGGACAATGATGGCACCCGAAGTACGCTCAACGAAGGCACGTTCTGCCTCGTTGGCCCACATATAGACCTGTACGGGCAGAGCCGTCGAGGGATCGAGCGGTGTCGTCGGCGCGTTGGCGACGAAGGCGACCATGCCGATCAGGAGCAGCGGCGCGGTTTCGCCGAGCGCGTGCGCCAGGCCGATGATCGTGCCGGTCAGGATGCCGGGCATGGCGAGCGGCAGCACATGGTGGAACACCATCTGCATCTTCGAAGCGCCGAGGCCGAGCGCTGCGGCGCGGATCGACGGCGGCACGGCGCGCAGTGCCGCACGCGTCGCGATGATGATCGTCGGCAGGGTCATCAGCGTCAGCACCAGGCCGCCGACCAGCGAGGCCGAGCGCGGCAGGCCGATGAAGTTGATGAAGACGGAAAGACCGAGCAGGCCGTAGACGATCGAAGGAACCGCGGCGAGGTTGTTGATGTTGACCTCGATCAGGTCCGTCAGCTTGTTCTTCGGCGCGAACTCCTCGAGATAGATCGAGGCGGCGACGCCGATCGGCAGGGCAAGCACGAGCACGATCAGCATCAGGTAGAGCGAGCCGATGAGGGCGACGCCAAGGCCTGCGGCCTCCGGACGGCTGGAATTGCCGTTGACGAAGAGGCCGGTGTTGAACTGCTTGTGGAGAGCGCCGCTCGCCTTCAGCTCGTTCATCCAGCCAACCTGCTTGTCGTTGACCTTGCGGTTCTTCTCATCGACAGAGAGGTCGATCTGGCCCTTGTTGGCGCTGTCGACATTGGCGTCGGCGAGCACCGTGACATTGACCGTCTTGCCGATGATCGACGGATCGGCCATCACCATATCGCGCAGCTGGATCGGCGCACCCTTGGACAGCATGGCGGATGCATCGCGCACGTCGGGACGGCTCGAGGCATTGACGTTCAGCTGCTTGACGATCGCGTCGCGCAAGAGAACCGGGTAGTTGGCGGCGATCAGCACCGAAGGGTCGGTCGCACGCTTGTTGCTCGGGTCGATCGTCTTCTCGGAGAATTCGATCGGCAGGGTGACCGCCGTCTGCTGGAAGGCGGTGTAGCCCTTGCCGATCACCGTCCACAGCAGGATGAAGAGGAAGACGAGACCGAAGGTGATGGCGGCAATGCCATAGGCCTGGAACCGGCGCTCGGCGGCGTAGCGGCGCTTGATACCGATATCGCGGCGCGCTGGCGCCTTGGAAACGGTGACGCCTGATGTGGGAGAAACAATATCCGTCATTCGTACTGCTCCCGGTATTTGCGCACGATGTAGAGCGCATAGATATTGAGGCAAAGCGTGATGCAGAAGAGGGTGATGCCGAGGGCAAAAGCAACCAGCGTCTGCGGCGAGGTGAACTCAAGGTCGCCGGTCAGCTGGTTGACGATCTTGACGGTCACCGTCGTCATCGGCTCGAAGGGGTTGATCTGGATGCGGGCAGCCACACCGGCGGCCAGCACGACGATCATGGTTTCGCCAATGGCGCGCGAGGCGGTCATCAGCAATGCGCCGACGATGCCGGGAAGGGCTGCGGGCAAGACCACTTTCTTGATGGTTTCGGAGCGTGTGGCACCAAGACCGAGCGAACCGTCACGCAGTGACCCCGGCACGGCGGTGATGATATCGTCCGACAGCGAGGACACGTAGGGGATCAGCATGATGCCCATGACGATGCCGGCCGTCAGAACGCTCTGCGCCTGGATGAAGTTGCTGTAGTTGCCGGAGAGGAGGCCGCTGACCTGGGCGGAAAAGTCGCGCAGGAACGGGCCGACGGTGACGAGCGCGAAGAAGCCGTAGACGATCGTCGGAATACCGGCGAGCACTTCGAGGAGCGGCTTGGCGACCCCACGCACCTTCGGCGAGGCGTATTCGGCCATGTAGATGGCGGCGAAGAGGCCGACCGGCACGGCGACCAGCATGGCGACCAGGCCGATATAGATCGTGCCGAGCAGCAGCGGGATCAGGCCGAACTGACCGAAGGACGAGCTGCCGGCGCCGGCAAAGCGCGGATCCCAGACGGTGCCGAAGAAGAAGTCCATGGCGGGAACGGCCGCGAAGAAGCGGGCGGCTTCCGACAGCATGGAGAAGACGATGCCGATCGTCGTCAGAATAGCGATCGAGGAGGCAAGCAGCAGGCCCCAGAGCATGACGCGCTCGACCCGGTTGCGGGCGCGGAAGCGCGGCGCGATGGAGCGCAGCGCATAGAAGGCGCCAGCAACGGCGAGAGCGAAGACGATCGCCGTCATGGCGATGCGGCTCGTCATGCTCATGGCGTTGAGCTTTTTGGCGGCGTCGAGCATGTAAGGCAGCGGTTGGCTGGCAAGCGGCACACCCTTTTCGAGGAGCTTGGCCTGCAAGGCAGCCGGATCGTTGGCGACCGCGGCAGCTTCATCCGAGGTCAGCATCGTCAGGCCGCGGGCAACTGTTGCCACCGTCGAATAGCCGAGGTCCTGCTCGACCGGGGCTTGAGCCCTGATGTCCTCGGGGAAAGCGCCGCGAACCGAGGACTGGATGATGCCGGGGCTGACGGAGAGCCAGACGCAGAGGACGAGCAAGGCGGGAAGAATTGCCCAGATCGCCGCATAGGCGCCGTAATAGGCCGGCCGTGAATGCAATGCGGAGGACCGGCCTCCGGCAAGCGCCGTGGCACGGTTGCGCGCGACCAGATAGGCGGCGACTCCGATCACCACAAGGCACAAAAGTATGATGGATGTGCTCATTCGTTACGTCCCCAGGCCCATAGCCCCAAAAAGCCCGGCAGCTTGATCAGCCTGCCTTCAGCTTCCAATCATGGAGAAGGAATTCCAACCCTGCAGCTCCGGAACCGCCGGCGCGCAGGGACATAAGGCAATGCCGGCGCGGGCCAAAAGGCACCGCGCCGGCAGAGTCATTACATGGACTTGCCGGCTTCGACGTCCTTGCGGATCGCTTCGCGCTCGGCATCCGGAGCGGCAACGAGGCCGTATTCGACGAGCGGGCTGTCAGGGCCGATCATCTGGTCGGATACGAAGAAGTTGACGTATTCCTTCAGGCCCGGAACGGCGCCGAGATGTGCCTTCTTGACGTAGAAGAACAGCGGGCGGGAAACCGGGTAGGTGCCGTTGGAGATCGTTTCGGTGGACGGAACGATACCGCTCATGGTCGCAACCTTGAGCTTGTCGGCATTGTTTTCGTAGAAGGAAAGGCCGAATACGCCGACGCCGGTCTTGTTGGCGGCGATGCGTGCCAGGGTTTCCGGATAGTCGCCGTCGATGTCGACAGCAGCGCCGTCCTTGCGGACTGCGACGCAGGCCTTCGTCTGGGCAGCCTTCTCGGAGATTTCCTTGGCGATGACTTCCTGTGCGCCAGCGGCCTTGCAGCCGGCAGCGAGAACGTTCAGTTCGAAGACTTCGCGGGTGCCGTGCTTTTCGCCCGGGATGTAGGCAGCGATATCAACAGCCGGAAGCTTCGGGTTGACTTCCGACCACTTCTTGTAGGGGTTGGCGACGAGCTTGCCGTCGACGACGACCTGGGCTGCGAGGGCCTTGTAGATGTCGGCAGGAACGTAGGCAACGTCAGGGTTCGACGAGTCGGTTGCGAAGACGATGCCGTCGTAGCCGATCTTGACTTCCTGGATGTCGGTTACGCCGGCAGCCTTGCAGGCTTCGGCTTCGTTCTTGTTGATCGGACGCGAGGCGTTCGCAATGTCGATGGTGTCTTCGCCAACGCCCTTGCAGAATTCCTTCAGACCAGCGCCCGTGCCGCCGGATTCAACGACCGGCGTCTTGAAGTTGGTGAAGGTTTCGCCGAAGGACTCGGCAACGATCTTTGCGTAAGGCAGGACGGTGGACGAGCCAGCGACCTGGATCTGGTCGCGGGCGACGGCGGCGCCAGCGAAAGCAGCAGTTGCAGCCAGCGCGGCAACGGTGAGCTTGAAGGTGTTCATGTAAATCTCCCGGCATTTGGGCTTGTGTGAGTGCGGCCTTAGAGAGGCCCTCGCATTGCCTTTTTTCATCGGCGAGACTCTCTTAGCGCTGTAAGCACCGTCCTTTTATGTCAAAGCCGTGAAACATTTGTGACAGCTTAAGTAATTGATTTAAAATAATAAAATTATGCAACGTAAAAGTGTTGCGACATATCGTCAAAAACGGACGGTAAAATCGGTGCCCTTGCCGACTTCCGACTTGACGATCAGCCGCGCCCGGTGGCGGGTGAGGATGTGTTTGACGATGGCAAGGCCAAGGCCGGTGCCCTTCTTCGAGCGGCTGTCCTCGATGCTGACGCGGTAGAAACGCTCGGTCAGGCGCGGCACATGTTCGGCCGGAATGCCCGGACCCTTGTCGACGATGCTGACCTCGACCGGCTGGCCGGTGCCGTTCTTCAGCCAGACATCGACGATCTCGCCCTCCTGGCCGTATTTGCAGGCATTTTCCATCAGGTTCTCGAAGACCTGGACAAGTTCGTCGCGGTCGCCCAGCACCTCGACCTTGCCGTCGGGCAGATGCAGGTTGATGTCGACGCCGACATCCCTGGCGAGCGGCACAAGCGCATCTCTGACATGGCCGAGCAGCGGCACCAGATCGATCTTCTCATCCGGCGCGATGTGCGACTTCAGCTCCAGGCGCGAGAGCGACAGCAGGTCGTCGACCAGCCGGCTCATGCGCGTCGTCTGGTCGAGCATGATATTGAGGAAACGCGCCTGCGCCTTCAGATCGTTCTTCGCCGGCCCCTGAATGGTCTCGATGAAGCCGCGCAGCGAGGCCAGCGGCGTGCGCAGCTCATGGCTGGCATTGGCGACGAAATCCGACCGCATGCGGTCGATGCGGCGGACCTCCGATATATCGCGGAAGGACAGGATGAAATAGCGTTCACGCGGCCCGTCATCGGCCGCGAATTCGACGGGCGCGCTGCGCACGATATAGACGCGCTCGGAGGGCAGCCGCTCGGCATGCTCTATCTGGTTCGGCGCATTGGTGGCGATGGTTTCGCGCACCATGTCGAGCACGCCGGGCGAGCGCAGGCGGGCCGATATATGGGCACCGAGCGCCACCTCGCCGAAGGCCTTTTCGGCAGCGCGGTTCTGGAAGAGCACCGAGGCATCGTCCGAGAGCACCATGACGGGGATATCGAGGCCGGCAAGCGTGGCGGAAACTTCAGGCAGGCGGCTGGGTGGCAGCTCCGGCTCGATCTCGACCGGCTCGGCGGGATCCGCCTTGATGATGGGCGCCTCGTTGAAAAGCGCGGTGAAGATCATGACCACCAGCAGAACAAGCACAACCCACTTGTTCATGCCGGCGGCAAGCGCGGCGAGCGCGCTGAGGATTGCCGCAAGCAGCACCGGCCGTTCGCGCCTTATGCGCGCCAACAGGCTTTTTCTCCATGGAGTTTCGTCTGGCAAGTGCCCTCGCGGCGTCGATTCGTTTTTCTTATATTGAACTCTGCCTGATAGCGGCAATTCATGACAGAAGTTTTCGGGCTGCCGCATCTCAAGCGAAAAGCCGCAGCCGAACCCACGAAAAATTGCCGGCCGCCTGCGAGAGATTTGATTTTCAACGGTAAATATGTTCGCTTGCGGGAAGAGAAGCGATCGGGCGGTGGAGGCTGATATGGACGAGGACGTCGAAAACAGGGCCGTGGAGCTGGATATCCGCGGGAAGAAGCGGATCTTCGATGTCGACGATCCCACCCTGCCGGCCTGGGTGGACGAACGCGCGCTGGAATCCGGCAACTTTCCCCACAAGAAGAAGCTCAAGGAAGAGGACTATCTGGAGCAGCTGGAAAAGCTGCAGATCGAACTCGTCAAGGTGCAGTTCTGGCTGCAGGCGACCGGCAAGCGGGTGATGGCGCTGTTCGAAGGGCGCGACGCTGCCGGCAAGGGCGGCGCGATTTCGGCCTCCTCGGCGAATATGAACCCACGCCTTGCGCGCGTCGTGGCGCTGACCAAGCCGACCGACCGCGAGCAGGGACAATGGTATTTCCAGCGTTATGTCGCGCAGTTTCCGACAGCCGGCGAATTCGTGCTGTTCGACCGCTCCTGGTACAACCGCGCTGGCGTCGAGCCGGTCATGGGCTTCTGCACGCCACAGCAATATGAGGATTTCCTCAAACAGGCGCCGCAACTCGAAAAGATCATCGCCCATGAGGGCATCTTCTTCTTCAAATTCTATCTCGATATCGGCCGCGAGATGCAGCTCAAACGCTTCCACGACCGCCGGCACGATCCGCTGAAAGTCTGGAAACTGTCGTCGATGGATATCGCGGCGCTGACGAAATGGGACGATTACAGCGACAAGCGCAACCGGATGCTGAAGGAAACCCATACGGATTTCGCACCCTGGACGGTGATCCACGGCAATGACAAGCGGCGGGCGCGTCTCGAACTCATCCGCCACATGCTGAACAAGATGGATTATGACGGCAAGGACAAACAGGCGCTCGGCACGGTCGACGAGGAAATCATCGGCTCAGGGCCTGGCTTTTTGAAATAGGGCTTTCCTGAAATAGGCGTCGGCTGAGCGGCAGGCCCGGGGTCACCGGCTCTGCCGGGACCGGGGTCACCGGCTCCACCGGGACCGGCCTTACTGCCCCGGCAGGATGCGGATGGCGAAGAGATTGATGCCGCGCGCCTTGCCGTCGAGATCGCTGTTGATCGTCAGCGTGCCCGGCGAATTCGGCGCGAGCGAGCGGTCGAACTTCACCTGCAGCAGCGCATCCGACTTTTCCCGGGTGACGGTGAAGCGATGGCGGGCGCAATTGCCGAGCGTCTGGAAATTGCATTCGACGGTGATCTGCGTCGGCTCGTCGGTGGTGGATTGCAGCGTCAGCGCGATCGTCGAGGATTTGCCGGCCAGCTGTTGCAGCACCGATGGCGGCACGCTGATCGAGATATTGCCATCGGCGGCACCGCTTTCGGAAATCAGCCGGACGGCGGGGCCGTCATTCTCGGTGATTTTTTCGGTGCGCGCCCGCGGGCCGCTCTGGATCTTGTCGGCGTCCTCAGGCTTGAACAGCGGGATCCAATCGGCCGAGAAACTGTTCTGCGGATCGATGGTCACCGGCTGATCGGTGTGAGAGCCCGCATTCCCGGCGCTGTCGTCATTGCCGGTAAAATCCTCGGGCTGGGTGCTTGCCGGCGGATTGGCAACGCTGGTGTCGCGCTCGGCCGCCGTCATCAACAGGCCCGACGTATGCGCCCACCAGGCGCCGATGCCGATGAAGGCGAGCAGCACGCACCAGACGAGCAGCCTCGAAAAGAATTTGCGCGGCTTGCGGCGGCCTGCCGCCCGCTCCGGGCGGAAATCCATATTGGTGGCGCGCTGACCACGGGCGAGCCGTTCCTCGCCGACGGGAGCCGCAGCCAGATGATCGGCATTGCCGGCATGCACGTCGTCGAGACTGGACTCGTCGCCGCGATGCATCAGCTCGGGCGCGCGGGTCTCACCTGATACGACGGGGCCGTCGAACGCATCGGCTTCGGCTTGGTGAACCGGCGGCGCCGGCATTTCCACGACCGGCGGCACGGGCACTTCAGGCGGCCTCTGGCGGGGGTGAAGGCGGTCGCGCTCCTCGCCTTCGATGGCGTGGATGGTGCTTTCCAGGCGGTGGCGGTGATGGGCGACGACCTCGGTGTCGGTGATATCCTGCTTGCGCAGGCCGGCTTCCAGCGCCTGGCGAGCCGACTGATAGATCCTCGCTCGAACCTCCGGATTATCGCGATCGGAATTCTCGAGCGCTGTTCTGATGGCCGTTTCTAATCCGCTCACATCCAGTCCTTCACCTTGAATTCGGCATCGGACTGCAATCCCTGCCGTTCTCCATCAAAATTCGGTAACGGCAAGTGCGGCAAACCGCAAGCCTTGCAGGCCCGGCCGCGGTCGATCGGCGGGGATATCGGCAGCTTTCACCGCTTACGGGCCTTATTCTATTAGCTTTCTCGGACGTATATATTCGGGCTGAAATCGACGAAGGCATGGCAGCCGCTCTTTTATCGCCTTTTCATCTCTGTTATGAGATTGACGTTTTCGTAAACGTCAATGGAAGCGACGAACCATGGCCCTGCCCCCGATCCTGAGGGATAAATTGAGACTGCCGGTCATCGGCTCGCCGCTGTTCATCATCTCGCACCCGGCGCTGACGCTGGCGCAATGCAAGGCAGGCATCGTCGGGGCATTTCCGGCGCTGAACGCCCGGCCGGAAAGCCAGCTCGACGAATGGCTGGCGGAGATTACCGAGGAGCTTGCCCGCCACGACGCCGCCCATCCGGAGCGGCCGGCCGCCCCCTTTGCCGTAAACCAGATCGTCCATATGTCGAACAAGCGGCTGGAGCACGACCTCTCGCTCTGCGTCAAATACAAGGTGCCGATCGTCATCTCCTCGCTCGGCGCTGTGCCCGAGGTCAATGCCGCCGTGCATTCCTATGGCGGCATCGTGCTGCATGACATTATCAACAACCGCCACGCCCATTCGGCAATCCGCAAGGGGGCGGATGGGCTGATCGCAGTCGCCGCCGGCGCCGGCGGTCATGCCGGCACGCTGTCTCCTTTTGCGCTCGTCCAGGAAATCCGCGAATGGTTCGAAGGGCCGCTGCTGCTGGCCGGCGCCATCGCCACCGGCGGCGCCATCCTCGCCGCAGAAGCGATGGGCGCCGACATGGCCTATATCGGCTCGCCCTTCATCGCCACCGAGGAAGCCCGCGCTGCAGACGCCTACAAGCAGGCGATTGTCGAAGGGGCCGCCAGCGATATCGTCTATTCCAACTATTTCACCGGCGTGCACGGCAACTATCTCAAGCCCTCGATCGTCGCCGCCGGCATGGACCCCGACAACCTGCCGCTTGCCGATGTCTCGAAGATGGATTTCGAGCAGGCTGTTGGCGGCGCCAAGGCCTGGAAGGACATATGGGGCAGCGGCCAGGGCATCAGCGCCATCAAGGCGGTCGAGCCGGTGGCCAAACTCGTCGATAGGCTGGAGGTCGAATACCAGGCGGCGCGTGCCCGGCTAACGCTCTGAGGCGCCCTTCCCGCGCCTCCCCTCTTTTTTGCCAAAGCCATGACAGGGTGCTTGAAATCTTCCAACAATGCCTGTATCAGCGCCATGCAAATCGCAGGCCGCATGCTTCGGCCGTGAAATGCCGCTTTAGCTCAGGTGGTAGAGCACATCATTCGTAATGATGGGGTCGCAGGTTCGAGTCCTGCAAGCGGCACCATTTTTCTTTCTCGCATTTCAATCTTTTTACGCTTCAATGTTCGCTGGCCTGCTCCCTCTTAGCGCGGACGACGGCGTGGCTGCAGGACTCCAGCTCGATCGCCACAGAGATCGCTTCAGTCCAAGCACCTCTTGCACCAGAGCGAACAATCACTAACGTTGTTCCGACAACCTTAAGTTTGTCAGCACGGAGAACAAGCCAATGCTCACAGACCTTCCGCAGCATGCAATTGACAGCCTGCATAAGCAGCTCGGTGAAATTGGCCACGCCAAGGCCTGGGTGCTCGTTGAAGAGAAGGATGACCTAGTAGAGAAATTCGGTCAAAGTGTCTTCAACAGGGCACGTGATGTTATTGATGCGCTCAGCCAGCAGATGGGTCTTTCGGCGAAGATCTATGTAGGCTTAATCATCGATGAACAACGAGACTTCCAGGCATGCGCTGCGCGTCTAAGTAAAGACGAATATTGCATTTTGATCTGGGTTGCCGCTGCGAACAGCACTTTGGTTAGTATTTCGAGGCTTCTTAACACAACTGTCTCAGCGGAGCTATTCTCTATTGGCATTCCGGTCCAGCACGAACGGGCAGCTCTCGAAGAGAGTGATACCTTTAAGGCCTACCGCGAGCTTTCGCTGCTTTCGGTGTTAGATCTCGGCGAGAATTTGAATGATTTTCGCAATCGACTAGCCCTTTCTGCGCTTGAATGGCTCGTTCTGCATGAATTTGGCCACATCGTTAACGGTCACCTTGCGCTGGGAGAGACCATCAGTGGCATGACGTACATTCTCGAAAACGACCCGAAGAATGATCGCGACAAACATATCACCGATCAGGCGCTTGAGTTTGATGCCGACTGCTTCGCAAACCAATTCGCTCTGCAACGGGCATTGGGGCGACCTCTCCCAGGTGAGACAGCCGATGCTGCGGACAAAGGCGAGTTGATTGGTCGACGTTTCAAGAGTTACGTGTTCGCCACTATGGCGATCATTCGAGGGTTCGACCGCGAGCGGTTTGACGTTGAAACCCTTTTCGATTCAGACCATCCACCTGGTGGCGTGAGGATGGGCTACTTGCTGGACCAAATTGCAGCATTCGAAAGTGGCGGGAATATCGACTTTAGCGGCATCGATGTGAAAGACATCGCTGCAAAAACAGCGATATCTGTTGAGCGGGCTATTTGGGAGGCGACTGGCATCCATGGAAATGGCGGCAATCTGTGGACGGCGATGAATGTGAGCGAGGAACAATTCCGATTGCCTGTGTTGTCCCGATGGGCGAAAATTCATCCTGCATTGAATGCGGCTAAGCTTAACCCTTTTAAACTCGCCGAACCGCAATACGAGCCAGCTTAACTCACGCTCAATCGTCGTCAGAGCACCTATTTTCGGTGGCGCCTTTGCTTTGGAGGAGAGCACTGAATTATCAGCACCGGTTATCGCGCCGTCTTGTCAAATTGCCAGCTAATATATTGAATTTAAATAATGCTAGAACACAAAATTCTTGAACTTAAGTTCCTCGCACGCGCCGTCGATCCCGGGAAAAAGTGAGCCTGCGGCAACGCCCATAAGTCTAAGTTCAGTAAGCACGGATACTCGATCACTGTATGGAAGCTCGAAAACTTCCAAGTAGCTCTTGCCCATTTGAGTGCCAGCAGTCTCCAGATAGCTTTCAACATCGTCAACCGAAGTAATCGAACACAGCGCTTGCTGGGGCAGCGCCCGCGGATTTTCCAATGCCACGGGGGTCATAAATGAGAAGTGAGGATGCACATTCACGAGGCTATATATCTGATGATAATCCCTCTGCCATGCTTGGCTATCAAATTTGAAGATTCGAACCTTGCGTTTGGGATCGCCCGAGAACCGCTCCCTGTAAGCGAAGAAAGCCGCGACGTAAGGCGAATGCGTCCAATCAAGAAGCGGCGTCGGATACCCGTGATGCTGCAGGAGGTTGCAAAACGCCGCATACTGCTTGTCATCCCGAAAATCAAAATAGTGGTTGGTCTTCGACGTGACGGTGGCATGCAGTTGAGGCACGTCGATTGAAACGAACCGAAATAGATCTCGGCGGTTTGTTCGGTGAAAAGATGTTCTGAGACGAAACCCGACAGACTGCCCGCGAAAAACGTACCTATCGGGCTCCAGTTGGCCGACCATAGTTTTGAATTTGTCCCACGTATTGATCTTTCGATTTGTTTTGAGTTTGCTTGGCTTTTCGGCCGATCCTTTCGTTAGCACTGCGGACAACTTCCCTATCGGTTGCTGCTGCACAAACGCAGTTGCAGTAACTCTCAAATCTCTCTGGCGAAGAACGATCTCAACATGGGCGGTATCCGGGAAGGTTACATTGGGCGCCAGTTGTGCGAGCTCTTGGCTGGGAATTTCGGTTGCTGAGCCGTGCCTCTGGATACTTACATGGACTTTGAGCTTTTGAACGGGCTGCTTATCATCAGTCCTGAAATTGGCTGCGAAAACTCCGATCGGATTGTTATCTTCAAAGACGCATATTCTGCCTGAGTAAACGCTTTGATTCTCATCAATTTCAATCGTAAGCTGCCCGCTCGAATAGCCAGAAAAACGACCCTGCCATTGTCCCAGCATTGCTTTCCCCGCCCCACTACTTTTCAAAAAAATTTCGACATCAGCTAACGACGCAAGAGATGATATAGTAGTGGCCTTAGGAAGCGCGGGGATCTGTGCCCAGCAAGGCATTGGCGAACGCTGTGATAGCTGATTCTCTGTCAGCGTTGGCCATTTGCAGCGCAATGGTCGCAAAATCAGAACTGTCGATATAGGTATTGACCTGTGTACTACCGCCACCCTTTGAACTGATGCTAAAGCTGACAAGGACACCGGCGTTTGGTTGACGCCACTGATCGGGCCGATACGTACTGATTCTTACCCGCTCAGTTTCTCTGCTTTGATACCGCGATGTGACCCCTCCTCGAAATACAGCTGTGTTTTTTAGATCCATCTGATCCTCCGATAGGCAGCAACACGAGCGCAAGGGGCGTCGTGACCAGGTGATGCTTGCACAGCCTGCTTATGAGATTGAAAGGCAACGATAGCAGTCGCCGAAAAGAAAACAATCATCGCGGGAACCTATCCAATTTAGTGGCCTGGAAGCCGGCTTCCCCGGTTCCAATCAAACGACCGTGAAAACCGCAACCCCGACAGGAACAATGCCCCCACCAAGCAGGTTTTCTCCCTGAGACAACAAGCATGGAGAAAATCATGTCCTGCAAGTTCATCGCGATATCACTGCTTTCGATCGGTCTTGCCGGTTCTGCCGTGGCGCAGACGGCCGGGGGTTCGGATGCCAACGGGCGGCTTTCGGTGGCGCCTGTTATCGGCGGATCGGGGAGTTCGGGCGCCGGTTCCGCAGGCGCCGGGTCGGCTGGCACTGGGTCTGTCGGCGGCGGTGCAGCGGGTACAGGGTCTGTCGGCACCGATTCCGGCACCACCGGCAGCACCACCGGCAATGGCGGCGTCAATCTCAACAGCGGCCGCAGCACGATCAATCCAGGCGGGGTCAATCCCAACCTGCAGCAGACGCCGGGTTGCACTAGCGGCAGCGCGGACACCGGCTCGCTCGGCGAGGCATGCCCGCAATGAGGATAAGGCGATGAGTTGCCTTCCCTCCTGATAGAACGAAGGCCCGGGCGAAATAGCGCCGGGCCTTCGTTTTCGACCGACCTTCCCTCAAATGACCCGAAAACAAATGCCATCATGAGAAACCGGGCGCGGCCTGCTTTACCGGCCGGGCTTGAGATCGTAAAAGGACGGTATCACTCCGCAAGCGGCGCATCGCCCCACACCAAAGCCAGCCTGCCGATATTTCCGGCATCTGCGGAGCACCCGAAGAGGATCGTCATGTCGAATGCAGCGCAACGCTCGAACCGCGTGCTTATCGTCGCCACCATCATGCTCGCGACCTTCATGGTGGCGATCGAGGCGACGATCGTGGCGACCGCGATGCCGCGCATCGTCGGCGAGCTCGGCGGCTTTTCCTATTACAGCTGGGTGTTTTCGGCCTTCCTGCTGGCGCAGTCGACGACGACGGTCATCTACGGCAAGCTTTCCGACATCTTTGGGCGCAAGCCGGTGCTGATCGGCGGCATCCTGATCTTCCTCGTCGGCTCTTTGCTCTGCGGGCTTGCCTGGTCGATGATGTCGCTAGTGCTGTTCCGGCTGCTGCAGGGGCTGGGCGCCGGTGCCATCCAGCCGGTGACGATGACGATCATCGGCGATCTCTTCAAGCTGGAGGAACGCGGCCGCGTGCAGGGCGCGATGGCAACCGTCTGGGCGACCTCTGCCGTCGTCGGGCCGCTGGCCGGCGGCATCATCGTCGACAATATCTCCTGGGCCTGGATCTTCTGGATCAACCTGCCGATCGGCGTCATCTCGATCATCGCCTTCATGGTCTTCCTGAAGGAGGACGTGGCGCATAAGCAGGCAAAGATCGATTACCTCGGATCGGTGCTGTTTTCGATCTCGATCGTGGCACTTCTCGTCATGCTGACGGAAACCGATGCGAGCGCCTGGATCCTGCTTTCGCTTTTCGCCGTCTTCGTGATCGCGGGCATCCTCTTTCTCGCCCAGGAGAAGCGGGCGCCGGAGCCGATCATCTCGATCCCGCTGTGGAGCCGAAGGCTGATTGCGACCAGCAATACGGCGACGCTGCTGGCCGGCATGGCGCTGATCGGGCTTTCGACAATCCTGCCGCTCTATGTGCAGGGCGTGCTCGGCCGCTCGCCTCTTGTCGCGGGGTTCACGCTCACCATGCTCGTCGTCGGCTGGCCCTTGGCGGTGATGCTCTCCAGCCGCCTCTACAAGGCCTTCGGCATCCGCCGCACTCTGCGCGTCGGCAGCCTGATGTTTCCTTTCGGCGCCTGTTTCCTGTTGTTCCTGACGCCGGAAAGCTCGCCGATCGTTGCCGGCGCCGGCTCGTTCTTCATGGGCTTCGGCATGGGTCTCATCAGCCTCACCAGCATCGTGCTGGTGCAGGACAGCGTCGAATGGTCGATGCGCGGCAGCGCCACTGCCTCGATCATCTTTTCCCGCAGTCTCGGCAATACGCTCGGCGCCACCGTGCTCGGCGCCATCCTCAATGCCGGCATCAACCATTATGCGAGCGGCGAGGCGGCGGCGGGCCTGCACGAGGTGCTGAACCAGCCGACCGGGCTCTCGGCGCTCGCCGCCGATCCTGCGATCCGCTCGATCTTCAATGCGGCCCTGCACTGGAGCTTCTGGGGCGTGGTCGTCGTCGCGGTGCTGACCTTCTTCACCACCTGGCTGATCCCGGTCGGGCCGAGCCAGAAGCGCGAGGGGACAGCTCCGGCTGCGGCAAGCGAGGCGGCTTCGCATTAGAGCGGTTCAGCCTATGGAAGCGCAGGCACTGGGAGGGTTGCCGGACGATGAGTGTTTTCGTGTTGCTCTTGGGGTTTCCGGGCGTGGGCAAGCTGACGATCGCCAAAGAACTCGGTTCGCTTATATCAGCAAAGATTGTTGATAATCACTGGTTCAACAACCCGATATTGCGACTCCTCGACGAGGATCAGACCGCTCCGCTGCCTAAGGGTGTCTGGGAATACACGGCAAGAGTCCGGCAGGCCGTCCTGGATGCAATCACCGCCTATAGCGGCCCGTCGGCGAATTTCATCTTCACCCATGCCGGTGTCGAAGGCGATGAGCGGAGCACGCGGACGTACCAACAGTTCGTCGACGCCGCCGGACGGCGCGCCGCGGTCTTCGTGCCGGTGCGATTGCTGTGTGCCGAAGAAGAATTGGCGCGTCGCGTTTCGTCCCCCGCACGGCGCGACCACTTGAAAACCACCGACGTAGAGACCTCAAGACATCGAAGCCAAGAGGCCATGGTTCTTGATATCCCGCACCAACAGGCGCTGACGTTGGATGTGACTTTCATGTCGCCTTTGGAAAGTGCTGCGGCAATACGGGATCATGTTGTGACATGCCTGCCGAACGGGAGCTGATTGTCTGATTGCATGCAACGAAAGAGGATATTCCGAAGTGTGGTGTCGTCATCGACGCGACTCTCCCGCTCACGGTCGTCGTCGACGAGATTCTGAGGCTATCGCGTGCCTATGATTACCGTTGCCGTTGAGCGAAGGCGAACCTTGCCATCGCTAACGGATTGGAGAGCTAGCTCCAGGACCTCGCGACGGATTTTCTCCCGTGTTGCCGCATCTGCCCTGGATAGTCCAGCGACAACCGGTGCGGCGACCTCAGTCATGAAGTCCCAATAGCGCGCCGGGGTATCGTGCACCATCATCGCCGACACCTCTTCCTCGGCGACATCGAGAAGGCCCGCCTCTCTGAAGGTCTCGACCATCATGCCTTCCCCCGCACAGCGGAACAGGCCCGGAGAGCCGGGTGGTGGCGAGGGCATTTCCACGTGGCGGGCGATCGTGCCCATAATCGTGGTCGCCCATGGATTTTTGGCAGGAGTGCTCCAGACTGCGGCGCAGACGCGCGCACCGGGCTTTGCCACGCGTGCCATCTCCCTGGCGGCGGCGGCGATATCAGGGAAGAACATAAACCCGAACCGGCACAGAACGGCGTCGAAACTGGCATCGGCAAAAGGCAACGCTCCCGCATCGCATAGGCGAGTTTCGAAGTTTTTGAGGCCACGTCTGGCCGCATTTTCGGCGGCAGCAGTCAGCATATTTTCCGAGAGATCGGTGACGACGACATGACCCTCGGGGATTGCTGCCGCCGCCGTCAGGCCGGGTTCGCCAGTGCCGGCGGCTATGTCAAGCACGCTAAAGCCGTTGGAGAGGTTTGCGCGCCGGAGCATGGCGTCACCAAACGGGGCGAGCCAGCTGAGAACCAAGCTGTCCCATTTCTTCCAGCCGGCGGAAAACTTGTCCCAGGTCTCACGTTGCTGGTTACGGATATCGTCGAGATTTGCTGACATGCACCGGCTCCCCCATCCGTTCAACCGGCAAAGCCGGGAACGTCGACACTATGCGCCGCTGATGTCGGGATTCAATGCAAATAAGCGCCATCGGGCCAATCGCCAGGCATGACCAAACTTGTTGGGACGGAGTGATTGAATTGACCAAGACTATTGGAGCTTTTATACAATGGCTTTTGCGAAACTCCGGATTGGCCAAAAATAATCCTTTTAAATCAATGGGCTTTTCCTGGATGGCGCCAAATCGAGAATGCGGAACCAGCGGAATGCTGAAGCGATGCAGCCCGGCTGTATGCACCAGCCATGGAGAGACAAAATTATAAAGATCATGGTCTTGCTGCACAGCGCCGATGGCATGGCTTGGCAGTCTCCCCCTAAAGGCACCAGCCTGAAGACATTGAGCGAAGCCGAAGAGCAAGGCTTCATCTTGATCCGCGGGGAATTTCAGAAACGGCAATTCCGTCTGACAGAGCTGGGCTCCAACTATGTCGAGCGCGACAAGCGGCGTCTGGAAGCGCGCAGGCTCTGAACCGATACCGCCGGCTAAGCGCGAATTGAACGCACAAGCCAGGCCCCCGACGGCCGAAAGGCGGGTCTGACAATGGCACGTCGCAACAGGAGCGGTCATCCCCGCATAGTGAGTGCAAGCTTACAAAGCATGCTGGGCTTACAGCGCATCCTGGATATCGAAGCGGACGATCTTGTCGCCGTCCATGCGGAAGATATGCGTCACGGTCTTGTCCTTCAGGCCATGGCTTTGCCCTTCCAGCGGCCGGCCATCGAGGTCGAAGACAGACTGGATCACCTCGGCAGCTATGGCTCCATCTTGCGTTTCCTCGAATGCGACCGGCTCGACGTGCGGACTGACGACGGCCCACTGGCGTGTCCAATAGTCGCGCACGGCTGCACGGCCATGAACGTGGCCGCCATCCATGCCGTTGGCCCAGGCGACATCATCGGAAAGCACGGCAAGGACAGCGTCGATGTCTCTGGCGTTGAAGCTGGCATAGATGCGCTGGATCATTTCGACGTCGTTTTGAGACATGTCGTTTCCTCGATGGAGATTGATACATTCGCTGTGCGGCATCGAAACTGCCTTGCCTCATGCCGCACACCAATATACATACGTACATATATATCTCGTGGTCAAGCGCAGGCAAGGGGTGAGCCGAATGGACGACGACGTGCTTTCTACGCCGGGGCATCTCATCAGTCTTGCGGCGCGTGGCTTTGCCCGCCTCAGCGAGTCACGCCTTAAACCGCTCGGCTTCGGTGTCGGCCAGTTGCCTGTGCTGGTCGCGCTGCAAAACGGCAAGGCCAGCACGCAACGCGACCTCGCCCGCTATGCCAGGATCGAGCAACCGCCGATGGCACAGATGCTCGCACGCATGGAGAGGGATGGCTTGATCGAGCGGACACGCGACCCGACTGACGGTCGCAGCAGCCGTATCGTGCTGACGAAAACCGCGCAGCACAGCATGCCGGAGGCGATTGCCGCCTTGTTCCGAGGAAATAAAGAGGCATTGACTGGGTTCACGGATGCGGAAGCGGAGCAACTTGCAGATCTGCTGACGCGGCTAATCGACAATCTGGATCAAATTGCGAGCGCAGAGCCTTCGTCAGGTGATTGATGGTTTTGTGGCCAAACCGACAGTTTCTATTCGGGGACTGTGCCGCCTTCATTCGAGGTCGTACTGCCTTCCGGCGGGGAGCGGCGCTTCTCCAAAACGCGTGACAGCAAGTTCCGTTTTCTCTTGCGCTTGATCAGATCGATATCGCTGACAAGCTTTGCGCCGCCCTCGCGCCGCTCGAGCGTGATCTTGCGGCTATGGAAGACTTCCAGCTCAGCGCGATGCGCGACGCTGAGGATGGTGACCTCCGGCAATTCATCGATCACCATCTGCATCATCTTATCCTGGCTCTTCTCATCGAGTGCTGCCGTTGCTTCATCCAGCACGATGATATCGGGTTGGTGCAGCAGGAGACGTGCAAAGGCGAGCCGCTGCTTTTCGCCGCCCGACAAGGTCTGGTCCCATGGCGCATCTTCCTCGATCTTGTCGTTCAGATAATCCAGCCCCACCTTGTCGAGGGCCGACTTGATCTCATCCAGCGGCCAGCTATCGGCGGCGCCGGGATAGGCGACGGCGCGACGAAGCGTCCCGGACGGGATATAGGGCCGTTGCGGCAACATGAACAATCGCCTGTCGGCATGGAAATTGACGCTACCGCTACCCCACGGCCAGAGACCTGAGATGGCCCGCACCAGCGTGCTCTTGCCGGACCCGGATTCACCGGCCACGAGCACCCGCTCGCCGGGTTCGATCTCGACCCGGGTTTCCGTGACCACGGCGGTGCCATCGTCAAGCGACACGGAGAGATCGTTGAGGCTGAGCATCGCCTCGCCTTCGGTTTCACCATGCTTGATGCGCCCGAGCGAGTCGCTCTGTTCGGCGCGCTCCAGCCCGTCAAGCGACATCATCAGCGAGGCGATGCGCCGTGCACAGGCATTCCAATCGGCAAGACGGGGATAGTTGTCGACCAGCCAGCCGAACGCGCCCTGAACGATGGCAAAAGCAGAGGCGGCCTGCATGACCTGTCCGAGGGTCATGCTGCCTTCGAGAAATTTTGGTGCGCAAAGCAGGACCGGCACGACAGGCGCTATCAGCATCGATCCATGCGACACAAGCGTCGTGCGCATGTGCTGGCGGGCAAGCAGCGCCCATTGCCTGAGCACATTGGCGAAGGTCTTATCGAGATCGTTACGCTCCTCCTCTTCGCCACCGAGAAGCGCGATGCTCTCGCCGTTTTCCCTGACATGCGTCAGCGTGTAGCGAAACTCGGCTTCTGCTTGATTTTTGGCCTCGGAGACGTGGACGAAATAGCGGCCGATGACCGCCATCGAAGTAGAGGTGATCGCCGCGTAGAGGACCGCAGTGATGACGAGAAAGCCGGGAATGGTGATGGTCGAACCTGCGATCGGCAGAGTCAGAGCCCCGCCGATCGTCCAGAGCACCACGATGAAGGTCGAGGCCGCCAGAAATGCGGAAATGACACCGGCGATAAAATCGACGGGTGCTTCGGTGGCAATCCGCAAATCCTCGGAAATGCGCGCTTCGGGGTTCTTGTGGTCGCCGCCAATGAGATTCAACTGATAGTAACGGCCGTTTGCGAGCCAGCGCGCGATGACGGCTGTCGTCAGCCAGGAACGCCAGCGGCGCTGAATCATCATGCGAACGGCGACTTGTATCGTGACAATGGCGACAGTTCCGAGCACGAGCGGCACGAATACGGCGCTCAGGAAATAGACGGTCCCGGCATCGTGTCGCTCTATGGCGTCGAAGATCCCGCGGTTCCACAGATTGATTCCGTACTGGAAGGCGACATTCATGCAGATCATCGCCAACAGCCCGATCGAGAAGGGCCAAGCGAACTTGTCGCCACCGCGGCCCCAGTAACGTCGCGCACTGATCCAGAAACGCTTAAGCAAATACCGCTTGCGCGCCTGCTCGGCCTCCTCAGGCGTCAACTCCGGATCGGGCTCGATGGCATCTGGCGGCGGCATGACCTCGACAGTCGATGCCGTCTCCTGGGGCGAGTTTCCGGCACCGTGCGGTTCGGTGCCGTCGACCGATTTCGGTTTGAATTTAGCGTCGGCCATAAGCGCCATAACGGCTTACACATCGAAATGTTTCATGATGGCTGCCATCCGCCGTATCGAAATCATCTGCCCGTCACCCTAACCCTCTCCCGTTCTGACGGGGAGAGGGGACGTGCCATACGAGACGCGATAGAGGGACGGAGAGGTCGCGGCAGATCCCCTTCGCCCCGCAAGCGGGGAGAAGGTGCCGGCAGGCGGATGAGGGGCTGGCATCGGCGATCTCTGGTCCGAGATGTCCCCCGCTCAGGCGCTCTCCGTCGCGACCTGCGGCAGGGATTGCAGCAGGGTCTGGCGGGCGGAGTGCAGGTGCGCGCGGCAGGCGGTTTCGATTGCCGCCTGGTCGCCGGATTCAAGGGCTGCGATATAATCCAGATGTTCGTGGATGGCGCGCTCGTTGCGCTGGCGGGCGGCGGTCTTGTTCCACTGGTAGTGATAGTGGAAGACGATGGCGATCGCATCGTAGAAATCGGCGATGAAGCGGTTTTTCGAGGCGCGGTGGATCAGCAAGTGGAAGCGTTCGTCGAGGACGGAGAAATCCTTGAAGCGCTGGTTGATGTCGGCAAGCATGGCGTGATGTTCGTCGCGCATAGCGGCAAGATCGGCCCAGCTCTGATTATCCCTGGAAAGCCGGCCGAATTCGGCGGCGGAATGCAGCTCGAACATCTCGCGCACATCGGCAAGTTCGAGGGCGAATTCGCGGGTGAAGCCTTTGAGCGTCCAGTGGCTGTTCGGGCGTTTCTCGATGAGGCCGAAGCGGGAGAAGCGGATCAGGAATTCGCGCACGCTGGTCGTGCCGGTGCCGATCTCGCGGGCCAGCTCCAGCTCGTTGATCTGCATGCCGGGTGCTGCATCATCGGCAAGGATGCGCTGCATGAAGCTGCGCTCGATGATATCGTGGAGGGAGTCGGTTTCCTCGGAGGGAAAGAGGTCATGGTCTGTGGGTTGTCGCAGCACGATCTTCTGGCGCTTGTTCCAGCGGATGATGCCTTCTTCGCTCAGCCGCGTCAGGATGGCGCGCGCCGTCGAGCGGCTGACGCCGAGCTGGGCGGCGATCTCCGGCTCCGAGGGCAGCGCCGTATCCGTGCGCAGGGCTACGGCATACCTGTTATAGGCTTCCTTGAAGACCGTATTCTGCCTTGCCACCAGACCCCGCTTTCCGCCCTCGTGACCGTCGCCCCGCTTCAAAGCAGGACGGAGCGGACCGGGGCTTGTTCAAACGACCTTTAGCTTATTTCCAGTCGCCTGCGGCTCATTGCCTCCCTCGTCCACAGGATCAATATTCCCGTTGACTTGAAAATGTTTATTGTAGATAAAAAACAAAATCAATGCGCTTTCGCCGATGTAGCGAGCCTTTCGCTAGAACAGGATGATTTTAGGTGGGATGGCCTAAAAATCTGAATCCTGTTCTAAATTAAAGAGTTAGAGCATGATGTCGTCCGAAAACCGCTGACACTTTTCGGTATCATGCTTTAGGGAGATAGAGACTTGGACAAACTGCCTTGGATCATCCTTTCGGCCGGCGACAATGTCGCGGTTGCAACGGCGGCAATCGCGCCGGGTTCGACGGTTGCCGGCATTCAGACCCGTGAGAAGATCGACCCCGGCCACAAGGTGGCGATAGCGGATATTCCGCTCGGGTCACCCGTGGTCAAATATGGACAGGCGATCGGCCGCACGACGGCCGAGGTCAAGGCCGGCGACCATGTGCACAGCCACAACCTGCATTTCGAAAACGACCGGCTGGCGGCGACCGCCAATTCGGCGCCGGAAACAGCGTCGGCCGACGACGTGGGGCGCACCTTCATGGGCTATCGCCGCGCCGACGGGCGGGCCGCGACCCGAAACTATATCGGCATCATCGCCAGCGTGAACTGTTCCACCACGGTCTGCCGGGCAATCGCCGATGAGGCGAACCGGACGATCCTGCCGCATTATGAAGGCATCGACGGTTTCGTGCCGATCGTGCACGACCAGGGCTGCGGCATGAGTTCGACCGGCGACGGCATGAACGTGCTGCACCGGACGCTGGCCGGCTATACAAGACATGTGAATTTCGGCGGCGTGCTGATGATCGGCCTCGGCTGCGAGGTCAATCAGCTGACGCTGTATGGCCAGAGCGGTGCGGGCGCGTCGAAGCGGCATTTCAACATCCAGGATGCCGGCGGTTCGCGCCGCGCGGTCGAGCGCGCCATGGGCATGCTGCGCGAAATCGCCGCCGATGTCGGCAAGGAAAAGCGCGTGCCGATGTCGATCGGGGAGATCATCATCGGCTTGCAATGCGGCGGCTCGGACGGCTTTTCCGGCATCACCGCCAATCCGGCGCTGGGTGTGGCGGCCGACCTGCTGGCGGCGGCCGGCGGCACGGCGATCCTGTCGGAGACCTCGGAAATCTATGGTGCGGAGCACCTTTTGCGCAGCCGCGCCGTCAGCGACGAGGTGGCAAAGAAGCTCGATGACAAGGTCGCCTGGTGGGAAGATTACGTTGCTCTGCACGGCGCCTCGCTCGACAACAACCCGTCGCCGGGCAACAAGCGCGGTGGGCTGACAACCATCCTCGAAAAGTCGCTCGGCGCGGTTGCCAAGGGTGGGCGTTCGCCGCTGACGGCGGTTTATGGTTATGCCGAGCGCGTCACGGCCCCCGGTCTCGTCTTCATGGACACACCCGGCTACGACCCGGTCTCGGCGACCGGCCAGGTGGCCGGCGGGGCAAACATGATCGCCTTCACCACGGGCCGCGGCAGCTGCTTCGGCTGTCGGCCGGCGCCGTCGCTGAAGCTTTCCAGCAATTCGGCGCTCTTTGCCTCGATGGAAGAGGATATGGACATCGATTGCGGTACGATCGCCACGGGTGACGCGACGATCAGCGGCAAGGGCCGCGAGATCTTCGACCTCATCGTCGATACGGCATCGGGCAAGAAGACCAAGAGCGAGCTCTTCGGCTACGGCGACAATGAATTCGTGCCGTGGCATCTGGGTGCGACGCTGTAATCATTGTTTTACGCAATCCCGGACGGAAAACCGCTTCACACTTTTCCTGGGACTGCTCCAGATAGTTCAGCTTCTTCGTGAGGAGGAATGATGAAGACGAGACGGATCGGCAAGACCAAGCTGGAGGTGACCGAAATCAGTTTCGGCGCAGCCGCCCTCGGCGGTCTCTACCGCGCCTGCCCGCGCCAGGTGGCGATCGACACCCTGCAGGCGGCCTGGGACAACGGCATCCGCTATTTCGACGTGGCGCCCTGGTATGGGCTCGGCCTTGCCGAACGGCGGGTCGGCGATTTTCTGCGCGACCAGCCGGATGGCAGTTACGTGCTTTCCACCAAGGTCGGCCGGCTGCTTCGGCCGGTGCCGACCGGCACCGTGCCTGACTACAGCTATGTCGATCCGCTCTCCTTCGATGCCGATTACGACTATTCCTATGACGGCATCATGCGCTCGGCCGAATTCAGCTATGCGCGCCTCGGACTCAACCGCATCGATATTCTCTATGTGCACGATCTCGGCGTCTACACGCATGGCGCGGCGAAGAATGCGGTCCACCAGAAGCAGTTTCTCGATTCCGGCGTGAAGGCGCTGGAGGAACTCAAGTCGTCTGGCGCGATCTCCGCCTTCGGCCTCGGCGTCAACGAAGTGCCCGTCTGCCTCGACGTCATGCGCCATTCCGATCTCGACTGCATCCTGATGGCCGGCCGATACACGCTGCTCGACCGCTCCGCCGTCGCCGAACTGCTGCCGCTCTGCCGTCAGAAGGGCACCTCGCTCGTCGTCGGCGGCGTCTTCAACTCGGGCATTCTCGCAACCGGCCCGGTGCCGGGTTCGCATTTCGACTATATGCCGGCTGATGACGACGTGCTTGCCAAGGTCGGCGCCATGGAGGCGATCGCCAAGAGCCACGGCGTGCCGCTGGCAGCGCCCGCCCTGCAGTTTCCGCTGCGTGAGCCGATCGTCGCATCGGTGCTGATCGGCACGGCGAAGCCCTCGAGCCTGACGCGCAATATGGAGATCGTCGAGCCGCGGCTTGCCGACGAGATCTATGCCGAATTCGAACCCTATACGCTGGTCGCGCCGCCGCTCGGCGCCGAAGCCGTCCGAGTCTGAGGAGAGATTATGCTCAAGGGTATTCATCCGCTGCTTGGCCCCGACCTGCTCCATGCATTGAAGACCATGGGACATGGCGACGACATCGTCATATCGGACGCCAATTTTCCCTCGAGCTCGATGGGCCCGCCGGTCATTCGCGCCGACGGCGTCAGCGCCACTGACATGGCCGAGGCCATCCTGACGCATATGCCGCTCGACACGTTCGTGCCGGAAGCGGCGTGGCGGATGGAAGTGGTCGGCGATCCCGATGCGATGCCCGAGGTCTGCACCGAGTTCCAGCAGATCGTTTCCAAGCACGCCGGCGATTTCCGCATCGTGCCGGTGGAGCGTTTTGCTTTCTACGCGATGGCCCGCAAGGCCACCTACATCGTCGCAACGACGGAATTCCGGCTGTACGGCAACCTGATTTTGAAAAAGGGCGTTGTGCATCCGCACGAGGTCGACAAGGCCTGATCCCTATTTTAGGGTATCGTTGTATTGGAATAAAATCAGTTGCTTGGCGGGAGTTTACCAAAGCAAAAAAGCCGGTTTGGCGCTCTTGCAATTTGATTGCGCCTCGGCTAGCTTCACCTGGCAAATGTTTTTTATCGATAAAAATCGTCCGCCTGCGTTCAGCGGCCGATTTATTCGGAGGAGAACGCACCCTGAGAGGAGAACCCTTATGAGCATCGTGAAATCCCTTCTGTCCCGCCGCGCCTTTACCGCGCTTGCAGGCGCCGCAGTCATCGCCACGGCGATGCCGGCACCATCGTTTGCCGCCGACGTGACGATCCCGATCATCGTCAAGGACACGACGTCCTTCTACTGGCAGATCGTTCTGGCCGGCGCCCGCAAGGCCGGTCAGGATCTCGGCGTCAACGTGCCGGAACTCGGCGCACAGGCCGAGTCCGACGTCAACGGCCAGATCAGCATTCTGGAGAACGCCGTTGCCGGCAAGCCGGCCGCCGTCGTCATTTCGCCGACCGAATTCAAGGCGCTCGGCAAGCCGATCGATGAAGCGGCCAAGTCGGTTCCGATCATCGGCATCGACTCGGGCGCCGACTCCAAGGCGTTCAAGTCGTTCCTGACGACCGACAACGTTCAGGGCGGCCGCATCGCCGCTGACGGCCTGGCCGCCGCTATCAAGGGCGCCACCGGCAAGGAAGAGGGCGAAATCGTCATCCTCACCAATCTTCCGGGCGTCGGCTCGCTGGAACAGCGCCGCGAAGGCTTCCTGGATCAGGTGAAGACCAAGTATCCCGGCCTGAAGGTCATTGCCGACAAATACGGCGACGGCCAGGCAACGACCGGCCTCAACATGATGACCGACCTGATCACGGCAAACCCGAACCTCGTCGGCATCTTCGCCTCGAACCTGATCATGGCGCAGGGCGTTGGCCAGGCGATCGCAGAAAACAAGCTCGGCGAGAAGATCAAGGTCATCGGCTTCGACAGCGACGACAAGACGGTCGGCTTCCTCAAGGATGGTGCGATTGCCGGCCTCGTCGTTCAGGACCCCTACCGCATGGGTTATGACGGCGTGAAGACCGCTCTTGCCGTCTCCAAGGGCGAGAAGGTCGAAGAGAACGTCGACACCGGTGCAAACCTCGTCACCAAGGCGAATATGGCCGATCCGAAGATCGACGCGCTGCTGAACCCGAAGATCAAGTAACAAAAACAGACAGGCCGCGCCGGCTTCAAAAACCGGCGCGGCTTTTTCCATCCGTGCTATGTTTTGCGGGGGATGGAGAGCAGACGCGACACAAGGAGGAGAGGTCCCATGATCGGACTGGAAGAGGTCAGTCATCGCCATGATGACAGTGCGACGCTGAAAGAAGCCAATCGAATTCCCGCCGGATCGCCTATCCTCGAACTCAAGGGCCTGCAGAAGAATTACGGTCATGTGCAGGCGCTGAAGCCAGCGACGCTGACCTTTCTCGCCGGCGAAATCCACGCCATCGTCGGGGAAAACGGCGCCGGCAAATCCACCCTGATCAAATTGCTGACCGGCGTCATCACCCGCACGGCCGGCGAAGTGCTGTGGTGCGGCCAGCCGGTAGGGCTGTCGACGCCGAACGAGGCGATCGCCCGCGGCATTAACGCCGTCCACCAGGAAGTCGTGCTCTGCCGGCACCTGACGGTCGCCGCCAATCTCTTTCTCGGCGACGAGGTCAACCGCTTCGGCCTGATGCGCAAGAAGCAGATGGAGAAGATGGCGCAGGCCGTGCTCGACGATCTCGGCTTCGGCCTGCCGGCCGGTGCGCTGTTGAGCTCGCTGACGATCGGCCAGCAGCAGCTGGTGGCAACGGCGCGCGCGGCGATGCGCGGCACGCAGTTCCTGATCTTCGACGAACCCACAGCCTATCTCACACGCCAGGAATCGGCACAGCTCTTCAAGCTGATCCGCCGGCTGCAGGGCGAAGGCGTCACCATCGTCTATATCAGCCACCGCATGGAGGAAGTGTTCGAGCTTGCCGACCGTGTCTCGGTGCTGCGCGACGGCACGCATGTCGGCACGCGCCTGATCGGCGAGACCAACGATGCCGAACTGATCTCGCTGATGATCAACCGCTCGATCGAACAGATCTACCACAAGGAAAAGATTGCGATCGGCGAGACGATCCTCACGGTCAACGGCCTCTCCGGCCCGGGCTTCGAAGACGTGTCGCTGAGCGTCAAGGCGGGACAGATCGTCGGCCTCTACGGCCTGATCGGCGCAGGGCGCAGCGAATTCGCGCTCGGGCTCTACGGCCGCCAGCCGACGACATCGGGCGATGTCGAATGGATGGGCAAGCGTGTCGACATCCGCAACGAACGCACCGCCATGGAGCTCGGCATTGCGCTGGCGCCGGAAAGCCGGCGCGACCAGGGACTTTGCCTCAACCTGCCGATCGGCCTCAACATCAACCTGCCGGTCTTCGGGCGGCTGAGCCACGGGCCGGTGATCAATCACACGCGCGAATCGGCCAATGCCGACCAGCAGATCCGCAATCTCAGCATCAAGACGCCGAGCCGGCGCGTTCCGGCCTCCAGCATGTCGGGCGGCAACCAGCAGAAGATCGTCATCGGCAAGTGGCTGAGCCATGGCGCCCGGCTTTTCATCTTCGACGAGCCGACCGTCGGCGTCGACGTCGGCACCAAGGCGGAAATCTACCGGCTCTTCGCCAAGCTTCTGAAGGACGGCGCGGGCATCATCCTGATCTCCTCCTATCTGCCCGAGGTCTACGAACTGGCCGACCGGCTGCACGTCTTCCGCGCCGGCAAAATCGTCGCGAGCCATGACTATCACGCGGCGACGCATGAAGAAGTGCTCAGCGAAGCGATCGGCGTCTGAGCCAAAAGAATAAGAGGGAGAAAATTCATGACTGCCACCCCCACTGAAATCGTCGCACCGCCGCCGCGCCGGAAAATGAACATCCTGTTCGGCCTGACGCTGATCGGCCTGCTGATCTTCCTCTGGATCGTGCTCGGCCTTGTCACCCCGAGCTTCTGGACACCGCTCAACATTTCGAACCTGCTGCGTCAGGGCGCGATGACGGCGATCCTCGCGCTCGGCCAGACCTTCGTCATCATCACCGCCGGCATCGACCTTTCGGTCGGCGCCATCGTCGGCTTCTGCACCGTGATCATCGCCTGGCTGCTGCAGGCGGGCGTGCCGGTCTGGGGTGCGATCGCGCTGACGCTGCTCATGGGTGTGGCGATCGGCGCCTTCCATGGCTTCGGCATCGTGCATATGGGCCTGCCGCCGTTCATCATCACGCTGGCAACCCTGACATCGCTGCGCGGCATCGGCCTGCTGATCACCAACGGTTCGACGATCAACATCACCAATGAGGGCTTCAGCAATTTCGCCCGCGCCGATCTGCTCAGTATTCCGAGTCTGTTCTGGATGGTCATCCTGGTGGCGGTGCCCTCCTTCATCTTCCTGCATCTGAGCCGGTGGGGCCGCTATCTCTTCGCGGTCGGTTCGAACGCCGAGGCGGCGCGCCTTTCCGGCGTCAACGTCAAGGGCATGATCTACCTTGCCTATATCCTGTCTGCCTCCTTCGCCGCCTTCGTCGGCGTGCTGCTCGCCTCACGCATCGCCATCGGCAATGCGACGCAGGCCGACGGCTGGGAACTGCAGGCGATCGCCTCCTCCGTCATCGGCGGCACCAGCCTGTTCGGTGCGGTCGGCTCGGTGCATGGCCCGCTGATCGGCGCCTTCATTCTCGCCACCATCAACAACGGCGCCAACCTTCTGAACGTCAACTCCTTCTGGCAGCGCATCATCACCGGTCTGCTGATCATCGTGATCGTGTTCTTCGACCAGCTGCGCCGCCGCCGGAGCAATTGAGCGACAAGAGACAGCCGGCCTGAACAGGCCGGCTTCCTCCATTCCAGGAATGCGAGACCCGTCATGAAAGCAGTTCTTTGCCGGGAGCCCGGCGTGCTCGATATCGTCGAGCGTCCCTCGCCAGCGGCTCCCGCCGCCGGCTGGGTGCGGCTTGCCGTCAGCCATGTCGGCATTTGCGGCACCGATTACCACATCTTCGAGGGCAAACATCCGTTCCTCGAATATCCCCGGGTGATGGGGCATGAGATCTCGGCAACGGTGCTGGAAGCGGGCGACGGCGTTGCCATGGCGGTCGGCACGCCCGTCATCGTCAATCCCTATCTCTCCTGCGGGCAATGTATCGCCTGCCGTCAGGGCAAGCCGAATTGCTGCACCAATATCAAGGTGCTCGGCGTCCATACGGATGGCGCCTTCTGCGAGGAGATTTCGGTTCCGGCCGAGAACCTCTATGCCGCCAAAGGTGTAAGCCTCGAAGCGGCGGCAACGACCGAGTTTCTGGCGATCGGCGCCCATGCGGTGCGCCGTTCGATGACCGGTGCGGGAGCACAGGCGCTCGTCATCGGCGCCGGGCCGATTGGCCTCGGGGCGGCGATCTTCTCGCGCATCGCAGGACATGAGGTGACGCTGCTCGATACCAGCAGCGAGCGGCTGCAGATGGCATCCGAGCGTTTCGGCTTCACCTCCGGCATCGTTGCCAACGAGGCGACGGCGGAAGCCGTCCGGGAAAAGACCAATGGCGACGGTTTCGACGTGGTCTTCGATGCGACGGGGTACGGACCTTCGATGGAGAAGGCCTTCTCCTTCGTCGCCCATGGCGGCGCACTGGTGCTGGTCAGCGTCGTCAAGGACGATATCCGCTTCTCCGACCCCGAATTCCACAAGCGCGAGATGATGGTGATCGGCAGCCGCAACGCCACCCGCGTCGATTTCGAGCATGTCGCGGATTCGATCGCCAAAGGGCTGGTGCCGGTGGACAAGCTCATCACCCACCGCACGACGCTTGCCGATGCGCCGCGCGATCTCGCGCGCTGGGCGCATGAGAAGAATGGGTTGATCAAGGCGGTGATCAGTATTGGTGGTTAGGGCAATTTCGGGAACAGTCTGAAGCGGCTGAGTTCTGTTCAATACCACGGCTGTCCGTTTTGCGCTTGTGGCTGCCCCTCACCCTACCGGGGCCTGCCATGCAACAGCGTAAGGGAACGGCGAGGACGCGGCAAATCTCTTCTCCCCTCGGGGAGAAGGTGCCGGCAGGCGGATGAGGGGGCCACATGGCACACCCCCTCCTCTCATAACCTGTCCCGCGACGCCGACGGCAACGCCCTGAGACAACGCGAGCCGGTGAAACCCGCATGGACGTTGGGAAAGACCGGCTTCGCCGGCCCCCTCATCCGCCCTACGGGCACCTTCTCCCCGCTGGGGAGAAGAGGGAGTCGAGAGGTCACGGCATGTCTGTCCGAAGGACGGGTCAAGACCTGTGGCTCGACCCAGGCTACAAGTCTAACCCGCCGCCTCAATTGCCCTACGCATCTGCCTGACAATCGCGACATCCGTCTTGTTCGTACTCTTCGCCTCGAAGCCGAAGGCCACCGCGCGCGGATCGGCGCTTTCGACCGGTGAACTGCAGGAGCCGTGGACCTCGCGGGCGCCGGTCGCCTTCAATATCTCGCCGACATTTGCCGGGCGGATGCCGCTGCCGGGCATGATGGCGATGCGGCCGGCGGCCTTTGCCGAAATGCGCTTCAGCGTGTCGAGGCCGTCGGCCGCCTTCAACTTGCAGCCGGAGGTCAAGATGCGTTCGCAGCCGAGTTCGACCGCCTGCTCCAGCGCCTGATCGGTATCCGGCACCAGATCGAAAGCGCGATGCAGGGTCGAGCCGAGGCCGGCCGCATGCGCCTTCAAACGGTGGATCAACGGCATGTCGAGCGTACCATCCGGCCGGTTGGCGCCGATGACGACACCGGCAAGGCCAGCGGCGCGTACGGCGTCGATATCGATCATCATCGCTTCCTCGTCTGCCCCGTCGAAGACGAAGGGCCCGGCATGAGGGCGGATCATCGCATAGACCGGAATGGGCGCCCGGGCGGCGATCCGCATCAAGCTCGGCAGCGGCGTCAGGCCGCCGAGCTCCAGCGCCGAGCAGAGCTCGATGCGCCCGGCGCCACCCTCGATCGCGGCGGCAAGGCCTTCGGCGCTGTCCACACACACTTCGAGCAAGATCGTCACGCTGCAGTCTCCCTGGCTCTGGCGTCCGTCGGCCTTATGGTGCGCGCGACGGTTTCCGACGTAATTCTGGCCGCCACCTCGATGATGACAGTGCAGGCATCGGCGGCGGCTTTGCGATGGTTGAAGGCGACGTGATAGGACATCGGCAGATGCTCGTCGAGATCGACGATGCGTACCTTGTCGGCGATCGGCATGGCGCTGACGCGGCCGAGGAAGGAGACGTAGCCGTGATTGGTGACGAGGTCGACGATGACAGGCAGCGAATCCGCCGCCGTGATATCCTGGCCGCGCAGGCGCCGGTTGGGCGCGCGTTCATAGCTGAAGGCCATGGCCGCATGGCCGAGGCCGGTGCGCGGGCTCGGCATGCAGATCGGGTGGCCGGCGACGAGATCGGCGACGCTGGTCTCGGTACTGTCAGGCGGGGCGATCACCACCATCTCGGTCTGCAGCAATTCGCGATGGCGGAAGCTTTCCAGCCCGAAGACCGAATCCAGGATCGCGACATCGATGCGGCCGCTCTTCAGCGCCTCGCGCAGATCGTCGGCGGTCATCGAGACCAGCGAAATCGCATTGTTGTTGCGGCGCATATTCCATTCGGAGACCAGCGCGCCCAGGCAGCGCGCTACCCAACTTTCCGATCCGGTCGGGATGATCGAGCCGATGCGCAGCGACCGGGCGGTGCGCCGATAACGCTCGTCGGCCGACGATTTGAGATCGTTCCACGCCTGGCTGATCGCCATGAAGATCTGGTAGGCGCGCCTGCCCTCCTCCGTCAGCACCGAGCCCTGCGCCTGCCGTTCGAACAGGCGGTGCTTAAGAAATTTCTCAAGATTGGCAAGCTGAAGCGAAAGCTGCGGCTGACCGAGGCGAAGGCGGCGGGCGGCCCGGTTGATGCTGCCCTGGTCGGCAACTTCGAGAAAACGCTCCATCGTGACGATCTTGACGGGAATGCGGGATGCCCAGGCTTCGTCGATCTCGGCGGCGGCGGCGTCATGGCCGGCCCATTGGCCGAGCTCACCGATCGCAGCCATGATCGGCTTGAGACCTTCCAGCACCCTGCCGCTCGCAATCAGCGTCGCCAGCTCGCCGGAGGCGCGTTCCGTCAGCGTCATCGCCAGTTCGGTCTCGAGATTGTGGATTGCCGTCGAGACAGTGGAGGGCGACAGCTGGAAGCGCCGCGCGGTCTCGCGGACCGAACCGGAGGTCAGGACATGGCTTGCGATGAACAGGGCACCAAGATGCAAACGTCCGCCTCCGGAAAGCGCTGGAAAAACCGGACGATATGATGTGTTCAGGAAAAAAGATATCCCTGCCTCCGGAGAGGCGGGCTATCGTTCGATCATAGAAAAATCCGGGCGGCGGGAATCCGCAACAGAGCCTGGGAATATCGTGGAAACACGCAAGGGGACAAAAACAAATCGCGCCGGCCTTGGAAAAGGGAATGCGTTTCCGCGCGCGGAGGTGCATTCGCCGCCATAATCGTGCCGCGACCGCAAATACTGGAGGGGGCTTGCATCGATTTTTCGGGCATGAACGCTATTTCCATGACGCACGCAATTCCGGCATGATGGCGACTTGGTCGCCTTCGCCGGCGGATTTCCTATGCGCAGGCCTCCCGCCAAGGGCTTGGGCAACTGCATAATTCCTGAAGTCGGAGCCGATTTCAGGATAAATTATGCAGAAATTCAAAGTGCTACAGCGTCCTTGCACGTCTGAAAGACGTGCGGCGCTGTAGGTCAACGGTGTTTAACAAGGGGATATTCCATGCTGAAGAAACTCGCACTTGCCGTTTCGCTCTCCGCCTTCGCGGTGGGTGCGGCCCATGCCGCCGACGTCGTCGTCTCGTCGAAGATCGACACGGAAGGCACGCTGCTCGGCAACGTCATTGCGCTCGCTCTCGAAGCCAATGGCATCAAGACGCAGGACCGCATCGCGCTTGGCGCGACACCCGTCGTGCGCAAGGCGATCACCGCCGGCGAAATCGACATCTATCCCGAATATACCGGCAATGCCGGCTTCTTCTTCAACAAGGCCGATGACGCCGCCTGGAAGAACATCGACCAGGGCTATGAGCTGGCGAAGAAGCTCGATTACGACGCCAACAAGATCGTCTGGCTGACGCCGTCGCCTGCCAACAACACCTGGGCGCTCGCCGTGCGCAGCGATGTTGCCGGCCCGAACAAGCTGAAGAGCCTTACGGACTTCGGCAAATGGGTTGCCGGCGGCGGTGCCGCCAAACTTGCCGCCTCCGCCGAATTCGTCAATTCGGCCGGCGCGCTTCCCGCCTTCCAGACGACCTACGGCTTCCAGCTGAAGCCCGACCAGATGGTCGTTCTTTCCGGCGGCGACACGGCGGCAACGATCAAGGCGGCCGCCGATCAGACGAACGGCGTCAACACCGCCATGGTCTACGGCACCGACGGCGCCATCGAAGCGGCCGAACTCACCGTTCTCGAAGACGACAAAAATGTGCAGCAGGTCTATGCCCCGACGCCGATCATCCGCGAAGAGGTGTTGAAGGCCAATCCGAAGATCGAAGAAGTGCTCTCGCCGATCTTCAAGAGCCTGACCGCCGACGAGCTGCGCAAGCTCAACGCCAAGATCCAGGTCGACGGCGAGCCGGCAAAGTCCGTCGCCGAAGCCTATCTCAAGGAAAAAGGCTTCCTGAAGTAGTGATAGCCCGCTCCGCCCGATTAAGGGCGGAGCCTCCTTTGCTGATAGGGTTGGGCTGACAGGGTTGGCCAGACAGGGTTGATTTGAATGGCAGAAACCTTAGCGGTCCGCAGGCTGGACCGGCTCGGCGTGGTTCTGGTGGCCGGCGGCATCGCGGCGACAGCACTGATGCCCTTCATCTACGTGAAGGCAAACCGCATCGCCGCCGGCAAGCCGATGCTGCTGATGCAGCTTCTTCCCCAGCCTTCGGTCATCATCCTGACCGTGCTCCTCCTTCTCACCGCTTTCGCCACGCTGTTCCTCACTAATGCGATAGCGCGGCTTATCATCGGCACACTCTGCCTTGCGGCGCTGATCGTTGCGATCGGCCTGGTCTCGACGGCGGCAACGCCCCCCGGCAGCACGGTGGCGCGCATGACGCCTGGCGGCGGCTTCTGGGCACTGTTTGCCGTGATCGGCCTGGTCATATCAGATGCGCTTGTCAAAATCCGGCTGGCGCCCTGGATGCGGGTCGCAGCCCTTGCAGCCTATACGGCGCTGCTCTTCATCTCGCTCTCCTCCGGTCTGCTCGACAGCCTTTCGATCATGAAGGAATTCTCGACCCGGGCCCCGCAATTCGAGACCGAAGCGATATCGCATCTGCTCTTGGCGTTCGGCTCGCTTGCCATCGCCATTATTCTCGGCCTGCCGCTCGGCATCCTCTGCTTCTGGGTGCCTAAGCTGCGCACCGCCGTGCTGCAGGGGCTGAGCCTCATTCAGACGATCCCGAGTCTGGCGCTCTTCGGCTTGTTGATGCTGCCGCTCGGCTACCTCGCCACCCATGTGCCGCTCGCTGCCGCGATCGGCATCCGCGGCATCGGCACGGCGCCTGCCCTGATTGCGCTGGTGCTCTATTCGCTGCTGCCGATCGTCGCCAACACCGTCGTCGGCCTGCAGGGCGTCGACCCTTCGGTGCGCGATGCTGCGGCCGGCATGGGGCTGACACGTTTGCAGATCCTTGTTGGAATCGACATGCCGCTCGCCTTCCCGGTCATCCTCACCGGCATCCGCATCGTGCTGGTGCAGGCGATCGGCATGGTGACGATCGCCGCACTGATCGGCGGCGGCGGCTTCGGCATCTTCATCTTCCAGGGGCTCGGCCAGACGGCCATGGATCTCGTCCTGCTCGGCGCCGTACCGACCGTCTTCTTCGCCTTCTCATCGGCCGTCATCCTCGATGCGGTCATCGACAGCATCCGGGGATCCGCCGCATGACCATGATCGAGATCAGGAACGTCACCAAGCGCTACGGCGTGGCCACCGTCGTCGACAACGTCTCGATGAGCGTCGAGAAAGGCGAGATCACCGTCATCGTCGGCACGTCTGGCTCGGGCAAATCGACGCTGATGCGGATGATCAACCGGCTGGTGCCGATCACCGAAGGCGAGATCTTCGTCGGCGGACAGAATGTGATGGACGTTGAGGTGACCGAGCTTCGCCGCAAGATCGGCTATGCGATCCAGGGCCACGGCCTCTTTCCGCACCGGACAGTGGCGCAGAATATCGCCACCGTGCCGCAGCTTCTCGATTGGGATTCCGCCCGCATCTCCAAGCGGGTCGAGGAACTGCTCGGGCTCTTCAATCTCGATCCGGCAAGCTTTGCCGACAAATATCCGCATCAGCTCTCCGGCGGCCAGCAGCAGCGCGTCGGTGTGGCCCGGGCGCTGGCGGCCGAACCGGAATTGCTGTTGATGGACGAGCCCTTCGGCGCGCTCGATCCCGTCATCCGCGGCAAGGCGCAGGACGATCTGCTGGCAATCCAGAAGCAGTTTGGCACGACGGTCATTCTCGTCACCCACGACATGGACGAGGCCTTCCATCTCGGCAATCAGATCGCGGTGATGAGCGAGGGCAGATTGCTGCAATGCTCGACGCCGGAAAAGATCCTCACCGAACCCGCCGATCCCTTCGTGCAGCAATTGACCGGCACCTCCGACCGGGCGCTGAAGCTGATGTCGCTGCTGCCGCTGAAGGAGAGCATGGAGCCGGCCAAGAACGGTCTCGCCTATGCCCTGCCGCAGTCGCTCAGCCTGCGTGATGCACTGGCCGAGATGATCTGGCAGGGGGTCGATGAGGCGGCGGTGCAGGACGGCGAGAAGGAGCCGGTGGGATCGATCTCGATGACGCGGCTTCTCGAACTGGGCCGCAAGGCATGAAGCTCGTCGTCGCCAATCTCTTCCGCCTGGCGGCGCTGGCTTTGCTGCTCATCCTGCTGTTCAGGACGGAGTGGCTTTCCTTCATGCTGGTGCCGCTGACCAGCAACAATGCGCCTGCCGTCTATACGCAGAACAGCCTTGCTTCGCTCGCCGCCGGCCATCTGCAGCTGGTGATCGGATCGATCGTCTGCAGCGCCGTGCTTGCCGTTGTCGGCGGCATCTTCGTGACGCGGGAAAGCGGGGCTGACTTCCTGCCGCTGTCGCGCGCCATCGCCAATGCCGGGCAGACCTTTCCGCCGGTCGCGGTGCTGGCGCTCGCGGTTCCCGCCACCGGCTTCGGCGCCATGCCGACGCTGATTGCGCTCTTTCTCTACGGCCTGTTGCCGATCTTCGAAAACACCGTCGCCGGCTTGAAGCAGGTTTCGCCGCAGGTTCTCGATGCTGCCGACGGCATGGGCATGAACGGCACGCAGCGGCTGCTGCGGGTCGAGGTGCCGCTTGCCTTGCCGCTGATCCTCGAAGGGCTGAAGGTCGCGACCGTGATCAATATCGGCACGGCGACGATCGGCTCGACGGTTGCGGCAAAGGGTCTCGGTGAGGTCATCATCGCCGGGCTGATTTCCGACAACACCGCCTTCATCCTGCAGGGCGGCCTGATCGTCGGCCTGATGGCGGTGCTGATCTATGATGCCATGGGCTTGGTCGAAGCGGCGATTACCCGAAGAATCGGCTTGCGCGCGGCGTAGGAGGGCGAGTACCAAGATGCCGTAACTGCGGCGCTGTAGTGCAATGGGAGGCAGACTTGGCGAAGATGATCCACTCCATGATCCGCGTTCTCGATGAGGCGCGCTCCGTCGGTTTCTACGAGAGGGCCTTCGGCCTTTCGGTCGCCGACCGCGTCGATTTCGAAACCTTCACGTTGATCTATATGAGCAATGCCGAGACCGGCTTCGAGCTGGAACTGACGGTCAACAAGGGCCGGACCGCGCCCTATGACCTCGGCAATGCCTATGGCCATCTCGCCGTCTCGGTCGAAGAGGTGGCGGTCGAGCGCGAGCGGCTGTCGAAGCTTGGGCTCAAGCCCGGTGAACTGGTGGAGCTCAACCGCGACGGCAAGCTCTTCGGCCTGTTCTTCTTCATCAGCGATCCCGATGGCTACAAGATCGAGGTGCTGCAGCGCCACGGCCGGTTTCTCTGAGGCATCTGACGCCGAACCACCGATACGGTCCAACCACAGATAATCCCACAGCTTCAAGCGGCATGCATCAGGAGCCCGCCATGATCGAAAAGACTGCGCTCAATTCCGGCTGGACGCTCTCCTGTAACGATACAGCAAGACCCGGCCTGCCGGCTGCGATACCCGCGACGGTGCCGGGCTGCGTGCATCTCGACCTTCTCGCCAACCGGCTGATCCCCGATCCCTATATCGACGTCAACGAGATCACCAGTGACTGGATCGGCAAGACCGACTGGACCTATCGCTGCAGCTTCGAGGCGATGCCGGATGATGGCAAGGTGCAGGAGCTCGTCTTCGACGGGCTCGATACCGTCGCGGTGATATCCCTCAACGGCGAAGAGATCGGCCGCACCTTCAACATGCACCGTACCTATCGTTTCGATGTTTCCCGGCTGCTGAAGGCTGGCCAGAACGAACTCACCGTCACCTTCCGCTCGGCTTACGCCTACGGTGCGGAGATGGAAAAGCATTACGGCTACCGTCCCAACAACTATCCGGGACCGGGCAACCTGATGCGCAAGATGGCCTGCAATTTCGGCTGGGACTGGGGGCCGACGCTGGTGACGGCGGGCGTCTGGAAGCCCGTCCGGCTGGAAAGCTGGGATCGGGCGCGGCTTGCCGAAACGCGGGTGTCGGCGACACTTGCCGGCGGCGACGGGCTGGTAAAAGTGCATGCCAGGCTGGCGCGGCATGGCGATAAGGCGCCATGCAAGCTCATCGCCGAAATTGGCGGCGGCGTGACCAAGACGGTGGTGATCGGCGCCGGCGAAGACGAGGTTTCCTTCGAGCTTGCCCTCCCCTCGCCGCAGCTCTGGTGGCCGCACCATCTCGGCGCGCAGCCGCTTTATCCGCTGACGCTCAGGCTGATCGGCGAGGCCAGTGACGATCTGCTCGACGCTCACGAGCGCGAACTCGGTTTCCGCTCGCTGCGGCTCGATACCTCCGCCGACGAGCATGGCTCGGCCTTTACCTTCGTCATCAACGACGTGCCGCTCTTCATCTGCGGGGCGAACTGGATTCCGGACGATTGTTTCCCCCCGCGGGTGACGGCCGAGCGTTATGCCGCTCGGATCGAGGAGGCAAAGGCCGCCAATATCCACATGCTGCGCGTCTGGGGCGGCGGTATTTTCGAGGCCGACGAATTCTATGAGGCCTGCGACCGCGCCGGTATGCTGGTCTGGCAGGATTTCCTCTTTGCCTGCGCCGCCTATCCGGAAGAAGAGCCGCTCAGAAGCGAGGTCGAGGCGGAGGTGCGCGACAATGTCGTGCGGTTGATGCCGCATGCCTCGCTGGTGCTCTGGAACGGCAATAATGAGAATATCTGGGGCTTCGACGAATGGGGCTGGCGGCCGATCATCAAGGCGGGCGAAAGCTGGGGGCTGGGTTATTATCTCGACCTGCTGCCGAAACTCTGCATCGAACTCGATCCGGACCGGCCCTATTATCCCGGCAGTCCCTATTCCGGCTCAATGGAAATCGAACCCAATGCCGACGCACATGGCTGCAAACATATCTGGGACGTGTGGAACGATGTCGGCTACGAGGTCTACCGCAATTATATCCCGCGCTTCTGCTCTGAATTCGGCTGGCAGGCGCCTGCAGCCTGGGCAACGATTGAAGAAAGCGTGCACGACGCGCCGCTGACGCCGCAATCGAACGGCGTCTTTCACCATCAGAAGGCAACTGATGGCAATGACAAGCTGATCCGCGGCCTATCCGGCCATCTGCCGGAGCCACGGACAATGGATGACTGGCACTTCGCCACCCAGCTCAACCAGGCGCGCGCCATCCGCTTCGGCGTCGAACACATGCGCTCGCATCGGCATATCTGCAAGGGTGCGGTGGTCTGGCAGTTCAACGATTGCTGGCCGGTGACCTCGTGGGCGGCCCTCGATTCGGCCGGTCGCCGCAAACCGCTCTGGTATGCGCTGAAGGCGGCCTATGATCCGCGCCTGCTGACGATCCAGCCGCGCGGCGGCGGGCTTGCGGCGGTGGCCGTCAATGAACGAACGCTGTTCTGGCGGGCGAAGATCAGCGGCAAACGCATGAAGCTCGACGGCACCGTGCTTGCCGAATTCGAATTCTGGCGGCTGCTGTGCGACCGCTTCGAGGCAAAGGAATTTCCGCTGCCCAAGGATATCGTCACTCCCGACTTACCGAAGGACGAGGTGATCGTCGTGCAGATGCTCGACCGGCGCGCCTTCCATTATTTCGTCGAGGATATCGAGCTTGCCTTGCCGGCACCGCGGCTGACTATCCATGTCGTCGGGATCGACGGCGGGTATCAGGTCAAGGTGACGGCGCAAAATTTCCTCAAGGATCTTTGCCTGATGGCAGACCGGCTGGATCCGGATGCCGTTGTCGATTCGATGCTGGTGACGCTGTTGCCGGGCGAGAGCCATGTGTTTGCTGTGAAGACGGCAAAGGCGATTACCGCAGACGCCATTGTCGTCGGCGCCGTTCTGCGATCGGCCAACGATCTTGTTGTCGGCTCGCGGTAGCGGCTGCTCCTCACCCTAACCCTCTCCCCGTAAAACGGGAGAGGGGACGTGCCATGCAAGAGGCTGGCGAGGGACGGAGAGCTTACGGCATGGTCTCTTCGCCCCGTTTACGGGGAGAAGGTGGCGGCAGCCGGATGAGGGGCGCGAGCCAGTCGCCAAACACCAAAAGGCCCCGCATCCGCGGGGCCCTTCCAGCTCGGCTATCGGACGACGTTACATCCAGTAGGGCGGCACGCCGTAGTAATCATAGACCCGGCGGCCATTGTCGTTGTACCAGGTGTCGTCATCGTCCGAATAGCTCGGGGCGCCTTCGATCTGCTCCTTGGTCAGGTCGATGCGATAGCCATCCAACTGGGTGTCGTAGTTCAGCTTTTCCCAGGGAAGCGGATAGTGATCGTGACCGATACCCAGGAAGCCGCCGAAGCTCAGCACGGCATAGGCAACACGGCCGTCGAGCTTTCCGATGATCAGGCGTTCGATCGAGCCGATATGCTTGCCATCTGCCCCATAGACACGGGTGCCCTCGACGCGGTCGCTGGCGATTAGCGAGTGGGTGCTCTTGACATTCGGGTCACGGCGGGTGGCGTCGGTATCCTGGTTCAACATTGTGCACCTCCTTTTGGTGTTTCCTCATGATGAGTATGCAAGATCAACGTGATGGCGGACTCAAAGTTCCCCATCTTTCCATGATCGTGCGCTGGCGGAATGTTGACGTTTACGTCAAGGTTAGTATAGCTTCATTCGGCTTGAACCATTCAGGCAATGGCATAAGCTGCCGCACTGGAAGATGGAGGATCTTTCTGGTTATCTGCCGAATGATGTCGGCGCGGCGGCCGCAGGGGAGAGAGACAGATGAACAGCATTTCCGTCCATCCGAACGGAGCCAAGCCCGACAAGCCCTGGCTTGCGGCCTATCCCGATATCGTTCCGGCAGAGATTCCGCCGCTGGAATATGCCTCGCTTGCCGAACTGCTCGAAAAATCCTGCGCCCGTTACGCCGACCGGACCGCCTTTTCCAGCATGGGCAAGGCGATGCGTTACCGCGAGCTGGAGAGCCAGACGCGCAAACTCGCCGCCTGGCTGCAAAGCACCGGCCTTCAGAAGGGCGACCGCGTCGCCGTGATGATGCCGAACGTGCTGCAGAACCCGATCGCGACCTACGCCATCCTGCGCGCCGGCCTCGTCGTCGTGAACGTCAACCCGCTCTATACGCCGCGCGAGCTCGAACATCAGTTGCGGGATTCCGGCGCCAAGGCGATCTTCGTGCTGGAGAATTTTGCCCGCACGGTGGAGCAGGTCCTCAACAAGACCGATCTCCGCCATGTCGTCGTCACCTCGCTTGGGGAAATGCTGGGGCCGAAGGGGCTGATCGTCAATTTCGTCGTGCGCAAGGTGAAGAAGCTCGTTCCCTCCTGGTCGATCCCTCAGCACAAGAGCTTCGGCCAGGTGCTGCGCGAAGGTGCGGGAAAAAAGCTCCAGCCGGTCACGCTGACGGGCAGCGACATCGCCTTCCTGCAATATACCGGCGGCACGACGGGCGTCGCCAAGGGCGCGGTGCTGACGCATGAAAACCTGCTCGCCAACAAGCTGCAGCTGTCCCTCTGGCTGCGATCGGCCTTCGAGCGCAAGAAAGAGCCGGAGGTGCTGAATTTCCTCTGCGCCCTGCCGCTCTACCACATATTCGCGCTGACGGTGAATTCGCTGATGGGCATGTCGCATGGCGCCCACAATATCCTGATCGCCAATCCGCGCGACATTCCCGGTCTCGTCAAGGAATTCGAAAAATCGAAGGTGCATATCTTCCCCGGCCTCAACACGCTGTTCAATGCGCTGATGAACAATGCCGATTTCGCCAAGCTCGATTTCTCGTCGCTGATCATGTCGCTCGGCGGCGGCATGGCCGTGCAGCGTCCGGTCGCCGAACGCTGGCTGAAGATGACGGGCACGGCGGTGACGGAAGGCTACGGCCTTTCCGAGACATCGCCCGTTGCCACTGCCAACCGCTTCGATTCGCCTGAGTTCACCGGCACGATCGGCCTGCCGCTTCCCTCCACCGACCTCGATATCCGCGACGAGGACGGCAATTCGCTTCCGCTCGGCCAGGTCGGTGAAATCTGCATCCGCGGGCCGCAGGTGATGGCCGGCTACTGGCAGAAGCCGGAAGAGACGGCGCGGGTGATGACCGACGACGGCTACTTCCGCTCGGGCGACATGGGTTTCATGGACGAGCGCGGCTATACCAAGATCGTCGACCGCAAGAAGGACATGATCCTGGTCTCGGGCTTCAACGTCTATCCGAACGAGATCGAGGAGGTCGCCGCCATGCACGCCGGCATCCTCGAGGCCGCGGCCATCGGCGTGCCGGACGGACATTCGGGCGAAGCGGTAAAACTCTTCGTGGTCAGGAAGGATCCGAACCTGACGGAAGCCGAGGTGAAAGCCCATTGCATCGCCAACCTCACCAACTACAAACGCCCGCGCTTCATCGAATTCCGCACCGAGCTGCCGAAGTCGCCGGTCGGCAAGATCCTGCGCAAGGACCTGCGCGGCTGAATTTGACGATTTGATGAATTAGAGGCTTTCCTGAAGGGGCCATCCGCTTGCCGCGGGTGGCTTTTTTCCATTTCGACAGGCGGCTGAACTTGATTTGCGGGTGAGAAAGCGAATAGTTTCCGCAACCTTTCCGCCTCCAAAGGAGCCTCCCATGAACGCCATCGTCGAACAGCTGAAAAGCACCGCTGATGCCACCAAGGCGACAGATATCCGCGCCGCCTTCGCCGCCGATTCGCAGCGCTTTTCGCGCTTCTCCGTCGCGCTTGACGACCTGCTGATGGATTTTTCCAAGACAGCGGTGAATGACGACATCCTCAAGCTCTTGGTGAAGCTTGCCGAAGACGGCGGCGTCGAAAAGAAGCGCGAGGAAATGTTCTCCGGCAAGGCGATCAATTTCACCGAGGACCGTGCCGTTCTGCACACCGCGCTGCGCAACCGTTCCAACACGCCGGTGCTGGTCGACGGCAAGGACGTCATGCCCGACGTCAATGCGGTGCTTGCCGCCATGGGCAAGTTTGCCGACGACGTCCGCTCCGGTGCGCTGAAGGGCGCGACCGGCAAGGCGATCACCGACGTCATCAATATCGGCATCGGCGGCTCGGATCTCGGGCCTGTCATGGCGACGCTGGCGCTTGCCCCCTTCCATGACGGCCCGCGCGCGCATTTCGTCTCCAACATCGACGGCGCCCATATCGCCGACATCCTGAAGCTGGTGCAGCCGGAAACGACGCTGTTCATCGTCGCCTCGAAGACCTTCACCACCGTCGAGACGATGACCAATGCGCAGACGGCGCGCAATTTCATCGCCAAGGCGCTCGGCGAAGCCGCCGTGCAGCACCACTTCGCCGCCGTCTCGACGGCGCTCGACAAGGTCGCCGCCTTCGGCATCGATAGCGCCCGCGTCTTCGGCTTCTGGGACTGGGTCGGCGGGCGTTACTCGATCTGGTCGGCGATCGGCCTGCCGTTGATGATCGCCGTCGGGCCGGAGAATTTCGGCAAGTTCCTCGACGGCGCCCATGCCGTCGACAATCATTTCCGTAAGGCGCCGATTACCGAAAACCTGCCGATGCTGCTCGGCCTGATCGGTTTCTACCATCGCAATGTGCTTGGTTACCCCACCCGCGCCATCCTGCCCTACGACCAGCGCCTGTCGCGCTTCCCGGCCTATCTGCAGCAGCTCGACATGGAATCGAACGGCAAGGGCGTCACCATCGACGGCACGCCGGTCGAAGGCAATTCCGGCCCTGTCGTCTGGGGCGAACCCGGCACCAACGGCCAGCATGCCTTCTACCAGCTGATCCATCAGGGCACGAGCATCATCCCGGCCGAATTCATGATCGCCGCCAACGCCTTCGAGCCGGAGCTGCGGCATCAGCATCAGCTCTTGATCTCCAACGTTCTCGCCCAGTCGGAAGCACTGATGAAGGGCCGCACCTTCGCGGAAGCCAAGAAGCAGCTGACCGACAAGGGCATGGACGACAAGAAGGCCGATTTCATCGCCCCGCACCGCGTCTTTACCGGCAACCGTCCGTCGATCACCTTCGTCTATGACAAGCTGACCCCTTATGCGCTCGGCCGGCTGATCGCGCTTTACGAACACCGCGTCTTCGTCGAAGGCGTGCTCTTCCGCATCAATTCCTTCGACCAGTGGGGCGTCGAGCTCGGCAAGGAACTGGCGACGGGCCTGCTGCCGGTTGTCGAAGGCAAGGAAAGTGCAGCATCGCACGACTCCTCGACACAGGGCCTGGTTGCGGCGCTGGCGAAGCTTGCGAAGTAAGCGATCGAGATTGCCCCTCACCCTAACCCTCTCCCCGTTCTGACGGGGAGAGGGGACGTGCCCTGCGAGAGGCGAGTGAGGAACGGAGAGGTCACGGCATATTCCCTTCTCCCCGTCAGAACGGGGAGAAGGTGCCGGCAGGCGGATGAGGGGCTGACGCTGGCTCCAACCTTACAAACCAATCTCACGCGCCGGGGCGGATTGGCGCCAACATCGTCATTGCGGCCGCAAATGATGAACTGATATCAGCGGGCCTGGGGCATCCGCACGATGGGCTTCGTCGTACGAAACCGGATGAACGTTCTTCTAATCAAAAAATTATAGAATGAATTCTTTCAATTCGTTGGAATCGCCCTAGATTCAAGCAAAATCTGTGCGGAAAATGCTCCGTTCGTTGTTCTTGTTGGCATCTGCACCGGGCCGCTCGCGTCCGGGTCGGCTCTGTCGATGTCGGCGCTTTCACTGCATGGTCCCTGCCCAAGTTCAGGAGATGCCTCAAGACGCTCGTCACACAGCGTTTTCATGTCCCATCTTCACTAAAGGAAGCTCATGAGCCGTCTTATCGTCGTTTCCAATCGTGTTCCCATGCCGGCCAAAGATGGGAGCGCCGCTGCCGGCGGCCTGGCCGTCGCGCTGCAGGCAGCCCTGCAGGAGCGTGGCGGCATCTGGATGGGATGGTCGGGAGAATCGAGCGGGGACAGGGAACCTGGCCCGCTGTCGCAACTGCAGAAGGGCAACATCACCTATGCGCTGACCGATCTCACCGACACGGACGTCGAGGAATATTATCGCGGCTTTGCAAACCGTGTTCTCTGGCCCATCTGCCATTATCGCCTGGACCTCGCCGAATATGGCCGGAAGGAAATGGCCGGCTATTTCCGCGTCAACCGCTTCTTCGCACACAGGTTGGCGCCGATGATCGAGCCGGACGACATCATCTGGGTTCATGATTACCACCTCATTCCGCTGGCGGCCGAACTCCGACAAATGGGGCTGAAGAACCGGATCGGCTTCTTCCTGCATATTCCCTGGCCGCCGGCCGATATTCTCGTCACGATGCCCGTCCATGAGGAAATCATGCGCGGGCTCTCGCATTACGATGTCGTCGGCTTCCAGACCGACTACGACCTCCAGAACTTTGCCGGGTATCTCAGAAGGGAGGGAATTGGCGACGACCTCGGAAATGGATTGTTCGATTCCCATGGACGGATATTCAAGGCCGGCGCCTATCCGATCGGGATCGAAACTGCCGGTTTCGCCGAGTTCGCCGAGAGGGCCGCAAACCATATCATGGTACAGAAGACCCGGCGCAGCGTTGAAGGCCGGGACATGATCATAGGGGTCGACCGCCTCGATTATTCGAAGGGCATCATTCAGCGGCTGGAAGCGTTCGAAACCTTCCTCACCAGCAATCCTGCCTACCAGAACAAGGTCACCTATCTGCAGGTCACGCCAAAATCACGATCGGAAGTTCCCGAATACGAGCATATGCAGAAGATGGTTGCCGAACAGGCCGGCCGCGTCAACGGCGCCATCGGAACGGTCGACTGGGTGCCGATCCGCTATGTCAACCGATCGATCAGCCGCAACGTGCTTGCCGGCCTCTACCGGCTGGCGACAATCGGGCTGGTCACGCCGTTGCGCGACGGCATGAACCTCGTCGCCAAGGAATATGTCGCCGCCCAGGACCCGGATCGGCCGGGCGTATTGGTGCTATCGCGCTTCGCCGGCGCGGCTCGAGAGTTGAAGGGCGCACTGCTGGTCAATCCTTACGATGTCGAAGGCACTGCCAATGCGATCGCCAAGGGCCTTGCCATGTCGCTGGAGGAGCGCCGCGACCGCTGGAGCATGATGATGGAGCATCTGCTAACCCACGACGTCTCGCTTTGGTGCGAAAACTTCTTGCGGGACTTGGTACTTGCTCCCGAGCTTCAACCGGAGCGTGACTCCCGGATAGGCTCCTGATCGATCGACGTCGACCCGTCCTTCGGACCCGAGGGAAGAAGAGGAATCGAGACGTAGCAGCAAGGAGGAGGCACTTACGGGCGAGATTCCGCGTGACCTGCTGCGTGATGTGGCGGATGACTGTCACCCGCCGTTTCAGTTGCGTCGATGCGTCTCAACCCTCGCCGTTGCACGATCGTGTGCGGGAGCTTGATCGCCGAAGCCAGACCGAGCCTTGCCAGCAGCCAGATGAAATACCAGCCGAGATCCAATTGCCCCGGCTCGATGCCGAGCCGCGCCGATTCCGGAAAGGCGTGATGGTTGCCGTGGAAGCTCTCGCCGAAGGTCACCAGCCCGAAACGCGGCAGGTTATAGCCCTGCACCGCGACATCATCGACACTCCAGCCCTGATGGCCGGCTCGATGCGCGAAATGACCGACCAGCCAGTGTCCGGTCAGCGACACCGATATCCGCACAGCAATACCCCAAACCACCCATGGCAGTCCGCCGAGTGTGAAGAGCGCGAGTCCCAAGGGAATCTGTTGCGCCATCCATGTCGCCTCCAGGAAGCGATAGAAGTGGTCGCGCCGCTCGCGCTCCTCGAGGATGAAACGCGGCGGATGATCAAGCATCACTATGCAATGCATCTGCCAGAAGGCATCGATGAAGAAAGACCGCCGATGGGCATAGAGGTCATGGCAGTCTCGCTGCCGTTGCGCCCAGTCGCGAATGTCGTGCGCGTAGATCATGCCGAAGGGGCCGGCCATGCCGACCAGCGTACCGAGATAGACGAGAAAGTGCTCGATCCAGATATGAGTGCTGAATGAGCGATGGATCAGCAGCCGGTGCATACCGACCGAATGACCAAGGCAGATCGTGATGGCGGTCAAGAGGATAAAGACGGCAAAGGCGCTCCAGGTGAAGGTCAGTGGGCCACCAATGATGGCAATCAAGGTCATGGCGGTGATCCAGATCGACTTTGCGGGCATCCAGACCACTCTGCCCTTCACCGGATCGCTCCCGTTGTCGATCATTCGTCCAGTGGAAATACTGCTCATGACAAACTCCTTCCCATCGGGCGCATTCTCTACTTGAACATCGCCTACCAATTCATTATTTAAGAAATTACCTAATTACCTTGCGCGAACGGAAGCAATTAAGCAATGCATTAATTCCTTAATTGATTAACGGATCAATGCGATGATGCCGCTGGCACGGAGACCGGACTTGGACGAAGAGACTTTCGATGATGCCGTAGAAGGCCGCTCCGTCAGCGCCGCCCAGCGGGTATTCCACGCGCTTTCCAGTGCGCCGCGCCGGAAGATCCTCGCCTATCTCTCGGCATCGGGTCTGACCGCTGGTGAGATCGCTGACCGCTTCAGCATGTCCAAGCCAGCCGTTTCGCAGCATCTTTCCATCCTCGAAGCTGCGGGGCTGATCAGACGAGAGAAACAGGGCCAGTTCGTCCACTACTCCCTGATCGAGAACAATCTCGTCAACACGCTCAACGGCTTCGTGCAAGAGGTCTGCCCGGTCAGTCGGCCGATCAAGAAGGAAAGCCAGGCGCGCACCCGCGCGAAAGAATAGGCTTGAGCAAGGGCAAATCCCGGGCTGGCGTGGCGTCAGAGCATGATGTCAATACGATGACGGCCCGGTCGAAGCCCGGGACCCTCGCTCGAAAGTTGCCCCTCACCCTAACCCTCTCCCCGTAAACGGGGGCGAGGGGACGTGGCCAACGCAACGTCAATGGAGATTGAGAGGCCGCGGGCATACCCCTTCGCCCCGCGAGCGGGGAGAAGGTGGCGGCAGCCGGATGAGGGGCGAAGCTGGCTTAAGTCTTAGAGGCCGATCTCACGTGCCCAGGGCGGATTGGCGCCGGCGCGGGAGACGGTGACGGCGGCGGCTTTGGCGCCGAGGGTCAGGGCGTTGCGCAGCGCCTGCTCATCCAGCGAGGCGACCTGCGGTTTGGTGAGCAGATTATCCATCTTCAGCGACGCCAGGATGCCGGCATCGAAGGTATCGCCGGCGCCGACCGTGTCGACAACGGTGACGCGCTCACTCGGCACCGTTACCTTGCGATCCTTGGTATAACCGGAAGCGCCTTCGGCGCCCTTGGTGATGACGACGAGCTTGGCGCCGTGGTTCAGCCAGTGGGCGGCGAGCGCATCATGGTCGCCCTGCAGGCCGAACCATTCGAGATCTTCGTCGGAGAATTTCACGATGTCGGCTTTCGCGGCCATGCGCTTGATGCGGGCCATATGCGACGGCTTGTCCTTGATGAAACCGGGACGGATATTCGGATCGAGCGAGATGACGCGGCGAGCGGCTTCGCGGTCGAGCAGGGCTTCGTAGGTTTCGCCGCAGGGGCTGGGGATGAGGCTGATTGCGCCGAAATGCAGCGCCTCGCAATCATCACCGAGATCCGGCAGGTCGGCCGTGGTGATCATCCGGCCGGCCGTGCCCTCGTCGTAGAAGGCATAGGTCGCCTGGCCGTTCACCAGCTTGACGAAGGCTATGGTCGAGGGACGTGGCGTGATGGCGCACGGGCTGTAATCGACATTGCTCGCCTTCAGCGTCTCCAGCAGGATTTCGCCCATCATGTCATCGGCGATGCCGGTGAAGAAGGCGGTGGGAATGCCGAGGCGGCCTAGCGCGATCGCGGTGTTGAAGATCGCGCCGCCGGCATAGGGCGAAAAGCCCTTTTCGCCCAGCGTCGTGTCCCTCGGCAGCATGTCGATCAAGGCTTCGCCGCAGCACAAAATCATCGTATTCCTCCCAACAGCACTTATGCGTTCATCAACCGATTAAGCGAGCTTTTGTCAACTGGCTAGAGCGAAAGCTCACTAACCCCACCATTCCTTCCCGACCAGGCCAGCGGCGCATCGAGGAAGGCCTCGACTTCCGACAGCGTCTTGTCGTCGAAGAGCTTCTGCGCCTTGGCGACGGCCAGAACATTACGCCAGGTGGCGATGTGATGCAGCCTGACTTTGCCGTCGGCAAAGCGCTGTTCACCGAATATGCCGTAGAAGAACAGCGCGATGCCGTGATCGACGATGCCGCCGGCGGCGCGGACCGCTTCGATGAATTTGAACATGCTGCCGCCGGCTGTCGTCAGGTCTTCGATAACAAGCACGCGCGAGCCTTCCGGCATATTGCCTTCGATCTGGGCATTGCGGCCATGGCCCTTCGGCTGCTTGCGGACATAGATCATCGGCAGGCCGAGGCGATCTGCCAGCAGGGCGGCGAAGGGGATGCCGGCGGTCTCGCCGCCGGCGATGCAATCGAACTGCTCGAAGCCGGCATCGCGCAGCAGGGTGCTGGCGGCGAAATCCATCACCGTCGAGCGGATGCGCGGGAAGGAGAGCAGCTTGCGGCAATCGATATAGACCGGGCTCGCCATGCCGGAGGAGAGTTTGTAAGGCTGGGCGGCATTGAAATGCACCGCCTTGATTTCCCAGAGCATCTTGGCCAGCAATTCGGCCATCACGGCGCGGTCGGGAAATGTGGTCTGGATCATGCGGCTCTCCTTCGGCTTGGATCCTTGCGGGAATAGCAGCAAGAGCCCGCCGTTTCCAGACGAAAGGCGAGCTCATTACAGCAGCAGACGGCCGATATCGGCGATCTGCATCTTCTTGAATAGGGCAATCGCCTGGGCGCCCTCCTCCGCATCGAGCGAAACGGCATAACGCACGCCAGCGGCAAGCAACTGCATCGTCAGCCGCGCGATCGCCAGCAGCTCCTTCCGGTCGCGATCCGGCCATAGACGGATAAGCACGGCAAGAAATGCCTGGGCATGAAATTCCATGTCCTCGGCATCGACCTGCTGCAGCAGCTTGTCGGTATGGGTCGCATGCCAGATGTCGCGCATAACAGGTTCGCGGCGGAAGAAGGCGTAATATTCATCGGCGATATTGGCGAGCGCGCCCTGCAGGGCCGTAGCGTCGGTCACCTTCGCCAGCTCCTCTTCGACGCACCGCCTGCCCTCTTCGTTGAAGCGCTCGGCCAATGTGCGGATGATCGAAGTCTTGTCGGGGAAATATTGGTAGAGGGCGCCGAAGGAGAGACCGGCCTTTTCGACGATCTCGCTCATCTTCAAGCCGTCGCTGCCATGGCTTTCGATCAGTTGCGAGGCAACGGCGAGGATCTTTTCGAAGCGCTCGCGGCCGCGCTGCTGGCTGGGGATGCGGCGCAGTTGGCCGGTGGACTCCTGCTGGCGCCTGCGCGTTGCGACCGGCTGTTCCGACATGCTCTCTCCTTTTCCACGTTGACAAACAAAATAAGAGAGATTATCTCATTTTGCAAATGAGAGAGTTTCTCTTGTTTTCAAGTTTGGGAGGAGTTTTGACATGCAGACTTCCGAAATCGTCCTCGTCGGTGGATCGGGAAAGACCGGCGGCCGCATCATCAAGCGCCTGGAAGCGCGCGGCCTCACCGTCCGCGCCGCATCGCGCTCCAGCGCACGGCCCTTCGATTGGGAGGACAGGTCGACCTGGCGCGGCGCGCTTGACGGCGCGTCGAGCGCCTATGTCGCCTTCCAGCCCGACCTTGCAGTCGCCTGGGCGGCGGAGGCGATCGAAGCGCTCGCCAAGGTCGCGGTGGAATGTGGCCTTGAGCATATCGTGCTGCTTTCCGGCCGCGGCGAAGAGGGCGCGCAGCGCAGCGAGGCGGCACTGAAAGCGTCCGGCATAAACACCACCATCCTGCGCGCCTCCTGGTTCTGCCAGAATTTCAGCGAGGGCGCCTTCCTGGAGCAGATCCTGAGCGACCGCCTACAATTGCCGGCGGGCGAGATCAGCGAACCTTTCATCGATGCCGACGATATTGCCGATGCGGCGGTCGCCGCCCTGACCGATCCCGGCCACCGCAACAAGATTTACGAACTGACCGGCCCGCGGGCGCTGACCTTCCGCCAGGCGGTCGCCGAGATCGCTCAGGCCGCCGGGCGGCCGATCGAATATGAGCAGGTGTCGATGGCGGATTTCACCGGCGGGCTTGCGGCGGCCGGCCTGCCGCAGGGCCTGATCGAACTTCTGGAGGAACTTTTCGGCCAGGTGCTCGATGGGCGCAACTCCGGCACCATGGGCGGTGTCGCCGAAATTCTCGGCCGCCCCGCCACCGATTTCGGCGAATATGCCCGCCGGACCGCGGCAACCGGAATATGGAGCGCCTGACCATGCAGATCATTCTCATCCTCTCCCTCGTCGCCGCGGCGATCGGCAGCGGCCTCGTCGCCGGCATCTTCTTCGCCTTCTCGACCTTCATCATGACCGCCTTCTCGCGGATTCCGGCAGAGCAAGGCATCGCGGCGATGAACTCGATCAACGTTACGATCGTTCGCTCGTCCTTCATGGGTCTCTTCGTGCCGACGGCGATCCTCTGCATCATCATCGCCGTGCTCGCCCTGATCGACTGGCGCGGCGGGGCATCTTTTCTGATGCTGGCCGGAGCAGCCCTCTATGTCTTTGCCTCTTTCGTCTCGACCATCGTCTTCAACGTGCCGATGAATGATGCGCTGGCAAAGGTCGGCGGCAATGGGACGGAAGCGGTTCAGCTCTGGGCCGCCTATGTCAGGGACTGGACGTGGTGGAACCATGTGCGGACCATCGCCTCGCTACTCGCCTCGGTGGCCTTCGTGCGGGCGTTGATAATCGTTTGAGAAGCAAGCGGAAGAGCTGGCCGCTCCAGCTTATTTGCCAGCATCCCGGCTCCGGAAAGAGCGCCAGGCTGAGCTCACAGCGAGCAACAAGAACAGCCCCGCCAAACCAGCCCACAGAGAGCCGCCTTGCGTTAGATTGTCACCGTCGGGAGTGAGGCAACTGGATAGGGCTTGCGATATGCAATCTCGGAACTTCCAGTACCTTTCATAGAATAACCATCCGAAAAAAATCGACAGAAACGCTAAAATCAGGACCGAAACACATTTCATCTGGTTCCCACCCTGCCGACCAGGACTCATTTCCATTGAAACAACGTCGATGGTGTGACTGTAAGTTCCAAGGACGGAGATGCAAGCGCCGACATCCATGGGAGCGCCATCATTGTAGTTTGTCGTTGGTGTATAAAGGGGTTCCGCGACCTCTTAGACGCAGCCAAAATGGTTTTTTCTGCCCTGATCGTGCCCCCTTGAAGCCGCTAGCCGAAATGTGCCACAGAGTGATTGACAGGTTGCGATGTAAAGAGCGGTACGTTGTCCATGGGGTCGAAGGAAGAGAGTGTCAAATGGCCGCTCGGCAAACCGGGCCGGATCCTTCTGACCATGTTGCTTTTGCCGGGTGTACTTTCCATTTTCGTCCAGATATCCGGCTTTAACTTTCTGCCGTCAAACGAGTGGATCTCCAAGGCGGCCCTTCCTGCTCTCGCCGTCGGCGTGGTCTCTGCGGCATTGCCGTTTTGGCTCATTTTGAAGAGCAGGCGCGAGATCGACGGCGTGAGGAAAGGTTTCGGCCTGCTAATCGCTCCGATCGCTGGTTATTTCTTCGGAAAGCATCTCGTCATCATCGCAGTGCCGATGCTATTCGCCTTTATCGCTGGCCATCTGGTGGAGCTTTCTTTCACCGTCGTCGACGCCCATGAAAGGGGTAGCAAAAAATGTCGGTCACCGGTTCAGGTCGAAGGGGTTCCGATGCTATTCGACGAAATTTGCCGTGTCCCTGAGAACATCAGGCGAGAACTTGGACCGGGACAGCGGATCGCCGTTTCGGGCCGAGGCACCAGTCGGGGTGTCTTTGTGGAAAGTCTGCGCCGGGTAGATTGAAGAAACGCCGCGCCTCGAAGGCTTTCCGGATGAGCTCGGCGGCGAGCTCGGCCCGGCGGGGCATGATCTCCGTCAGCACCAGCGCAAACTCTTCGCCGCCGAGCCGGCCGCGGTATCGCCGGGGCGGCAACGGGCCGTCAGTTCATCGGCGAAGAGCTGGAGCACGCGGTCGCCGGCGGCCTGGCCATAGCGGTCGTTGATCGATTTGTCACCTATAAGCCAAGCTGCGCTGACGACTACGTCTGCTCGCAAAAGGCGATGCGGTTGCTGAAGGGGTCGGTGACAGTCATCTCCAGTCCCCACGGCGCTTGCTCGACGCCGGGCTTCATGTAGCGGTAGTCCTTGCCTGAGAGTTCGGCGTGATAGGCCCGCACATTGGCGACGCGGACGAAGGCCTTGGCGCCGGGGCTGGCGTCGCCGGAATGTTCGCTGAGGTGCAGCGCCATGCCGTCGCGCGAGACCTGGCAATAGAGCGGGAAGTTTTCGCCGAAGCGGTGCTCCCAATCGAGATGGAAGCCGAGAAAGCCGCAATAGAACTCCATGGCCTTTTCGACCGAGAAGATGCGGAAGATCGGCATCGGCGGCTCGATGCCGATGGCAGAGGGGTTAGCCCCTGCCGCATCGATCTTTGCCGAGAGGATATTCCATTGATCGAGCCCGAACTGCCGGGCGACGATTTCGAGCGCCTCGCTGTGGGTGAGCGAAATGTCGCGGTCGGAAAGGGCCTGCCGCAATGTCTTTGCCATGAGCTTGGCATCGCGAAAATCGCGCATGATGTCATCCTTCCGTCGGCGGCAAACAGGAAGATCAGTGCCCGCGTCTGCTGACCCGTTCGCCATCGATCGCCAAACGGCAAGGGATGTGAAGGAGGTTGTCTGGATGCATTCACCATAACGCAGAAGCGTCGCGGGGCGGCTGGCCGCATCCGGCCGAGGGCGATAATATGAGAGGGTCGATCAGGAATCAAGACGCGGTGCGCGTTGCCTCGACGGGAACCGCCTTGAGGTAGCTGGCAAGCTCGACCCGGTTGCGGCCGGCGCGCTTGGCGACATAGAGCGCCTTGTCGGCGGCACTCAGCATGGTGTCGAAATCCAAGCTCTTTGAACGGCCGGGGGCGACGCCGACGCTGACCGTGCATTTGAGCATTTCGTCGTCGATATGGATCTCGCGCGCCTCGAACGCCCGGCGGATACGCTCGGCCGCCAGTTCCGCCCGGCCGGGCATGATCTCCTTTAGCACCAGCACGAACTCCTCGCCGCCGAGCCGGGCAGCAGTGTCGCCGGTGCGGCAATGGGCCGAAAGTTCGCCGGCAAAGACATTGAGGACGCGGTCGCCGGTGGCATGGCCGAAGCGATCGTTGACGGATTTGAAATGGTCGATATCGAAGACGATGACGGCCGTGGTCGTTCCCATCGGGCGCGTGCCGTATTGGTCGAAAAGGGCGCGGCGGTTGAGCAGGCCGGTCAGCGGATCGGTGATCGCATCGAGGCGATGGCGGGCAGCGAGCCGCCATTGATGCAGCGCCAGCGACAGCGCGCCGATCCCGGTCATGCCGGCGATGCAGACGGCAAGGCTCAGATCTTCGGCCCAGTTGCCGGGGGCTTTGCCGAGCACCAGCTTGCCGTCTGATATCAGCACCGCGGCGCAGAGAAAGAAGGAGATCGCCGTCAACGTATAGAGCGCTGTGATGCCGAGAAGCGGCGCCGGTGCTTCGGCACGGGCGAGCCAATATTGCCGGGCGGTGGCAAAGAGCAAAAGGGCGATGGCGAGATTGTCGGCGATGAAGGCCAGGCCGTCATAGCCTGACAGCATCGGCACGACGGAGAAGACCATCGCCGCAAGCGCGCGGATCGCGATGGCGAGGAAAGACACCCGGCCGGTGAGGAATTGTTTGCCGGCGCCCCAGATGGTGGCAAAACCGGCGTGAAACAGCACGAAATTGGCGACGCCCAGCCATTTCTCCGGCGTATTGACATAAGCGCTATAGACGAAAATGCCGCTGACGACGAGGACAAGGCCGACAGTGGCGGTCAACAGCACGGTTTCTGCGCGACGGACAAGCCAACTGCCCATCAGCGTCACCGCCAGGCAGGCCGCGGAGACGCCGAGCGCCAACAAGAGGGAGTTATAGTCAAGCATCATGCTTTCAGTCTCCGCGACTGCAGCCGCGCCGGATGATGTCGGCAGCTCATGGGGTCGGTGCTGAGGAATGTCTTATGCATCCGTTAACAAATGATGCACCGCACAATACAAATGTTACGCGTTTAACGTTACGCCGGAATTTAGGATAAAAAATCTATTTAAAATTGAAATCTGAAAGCTTACGCCTGCTGCACCACCTGCCAATGCAGGGGAAACATCGGATCGAACACCGTCACGGGACCGGCGCCAGTTTCAATCCTCGCGGGAAAGACAACCGGCTCGGCCTGCCTCGACAGGGTGATGCGCTCCTCGTTCGGCTGTAGCCCGTACCAGGCCGGCCCGTTCAGCGACACGAAGGCTTCGAGCCGCTCCAGCGCGCTTTCCTGTTCGAAGACATGGGCGAGGCAGCTCATCGTATTGACCGAGGTATAGATGCCGGCGCAGCCGCAGGCGCATTCCTTCAGCGGATCGACATGCGGCGCGGAATCCGTGCCGAGGAAGAAGCGCGGGTCACCGCTGACGGCCGCCGCACGCAGGGCCAGCCGGTGGTTTTCACGCTTGGCGACCGGCAGGCAATAATAATGCGGGCGGATGCCGCCGACGAGGATGGCGTTGCGGTTGATGATCAGATGGTGGGTGGTGATCGAGCCGGCGAGATTGCCCCTGGCCGCCTTGATGTAATCGACGCCATCGGATGTCGTCACATGCTCCATCGTCACCTTCAGCTCCGGCAGGCGCTGCCGCAGCGGATCGAGCACGGTCTCGATGAAGACGGCCTCGCGATCGAAGATATCGACCTCCGGCGTCGTCACCTCGCCATGGACGCAAAGCGGCAGGCCGATCTTTGCCATGCGCTCCAGCACCGGCATCGCCTTTTCCATGTCGCGCACGCCGCCATGCGAATTGGTCGTGGCGCCGGCGGGATAAAGCTTCACGGCGGTGATGAGGCCGCTGTTCTTCCCCTCTTCGACGTCATCGGGGCTGGTATGTTCAGTGAGATAAAGCGTCATCAGCGGCTGGAAGCGATGGCCGTCCGGCAAGGCCTTGAGGATGCGCTCGCGATAGGCCTTGGCGTCAGCTGACGTGACGACCGGCGGCACGAGATTGGGCATGATGATGGCGCGGGCGAAGGTGCGGCTCGTATCGGCGATCACGCCCTCCAGCATGGCGCCATCGCGCAGATGCAGGTGCCAGTCATCAGGACGGCGGATGGTGATCGATTGCATGGCAGGCCTCCGAAGCGATGCGTCTGCCGTCTCGATAGCACTATCTTTTACATGAAAACAATCGCCGCGGCATCACGCCAGCGCGATCTCCAGCGTCACATCGGCTGGGCGGCGGTTTTCGAGGATCAGCCGGCCATTCGGCAGGTCGTTGCCGTAGACCTTGGCGCTGGCGGCCTCTTCGGTGAGGCTATAACCGCGCCAGCGATCCCAAAGGCGCTCTTCCAGCACCTCGATTGGTGGGGCGAGCATGATCGTATAGTCGAATATGCCGTCAAGTTCAGCCCATTTGCCCTGCGTGAAGAGCAGATAGTTGCCTTCGATGATGATGAAACGATCCCCGGGAGCGATCGGGCGGGCAGAGGCAATCGCAAGCTCGCGCGAGCGGTCGAAGACGGGGACGAGAACTTCCTGATCTGCGGGGCGAACCGCGCGAACTATATCCAGGAAGCCACGCACATCGAAGGTTTCGGGAATACCCTTGCGGGCAAGCAGGCCACGTTCAATGAGAATGGCATTGTCCATGTGGAAACCATCCATGGGCAGCACCGCGACACTCTCGCCTTTCGCCTTCAGGGCGTTGGCCAGATTGTCGGCCATGGTCGATTTGCCGGCACCCGGCGGTCCGGCGATGGCGACCAGGAAACGCCTGGAATGGCCGGCGCGGTCAAGCACCTCGCCGGCGATTTCATCGATGCGTGCGTTCATGCGGCGACGGGCTCCGTCGGCACCGCCTTGGCGCCGGTCATGAAGGCGACGGCGTCGGACATGGTGTATTCCTTCGGATCGATCACCGTCAGCCGCCGGCCGAGGCGGTGAATGTGGATCCGGTCGGCCACCTCGAAGACATGCGGCATGTTGTGGGAGATCAGCACGATCGGCAGGCCGCGGGCCCGCACGTCGAGGATCAGTTCCAGCACGCGGCGGCTTTCCTTGACGCCGAGGGCCGCCGTCGGTTCGTCCATGATGATGACCTTCGAGCCGAAGGCGGCGGCGCGGGCGACCGCAACACCCTGGCGCTGACCGCCGGAGAGCGTTTCCACCGCCTGGTTGATGTTCTGGATGGTCATCAGGCCGAGTTCGGTGAGCTTGTTGCGCGCCAGCTTTTCCATGGCCGGCCGGTCGAGCATGCGGAACATCGAGCCGAGCAGGCCAGGTTTGCGGATCTCGCGGCCGAGGAACATGTTGTCGGCGATCGACAGCGCCGGCGACAAGGCGAGATTCTGATAGACGGTCTCGATGCCGGCGTCGCGCGCCTCCATCGGCGAGCGGAACTGCACCTGCCGGCCTTCCAGCGTGATCACCCCCTCGTCCGGGGTGACGGCGCCCGATATCGCCTTGATCAGCGAGGACTTGCCGGCGCCGTTATCGCCGATGACGGCGAGGATTTCACCCGGATAGAGGTCGAAATCGGCATTGTCGAGCGCGGTCACGCGTCCATAACGCTTGACGAGACCGCGGGCGGTGAGAAGGGGTTCGCGAGCCATGATTACACCGAAACCTTTCTGATCCACTGATCGATGGCGACGGCGGCAATGATCAGCACGCCTGTCAAAAGGACTTTCCATTGCGGGTCGGCGCCGAGCATGTTGAGGCCCATCGAGACGACGCCGACGATCATGGCACCGAAGAGCGTGCCGAGAATGGAGCCGCGGCCGCCGAACAGCGAGATGCCGCCGATCACAGTCGCGGTGATCGCCTGGAGGTTAAAATCGGTGACGGCAGAGGACGGCGAGATCGAGCCGTTGCGGCCGATCGAGACCCAGGCCGCCAAGCCGGCAATGACGCCCGAGATGGCGTAAACGGTCAGCAGCACCTTCTTGGTCTGAATGCCGGAGAGCTTGGCCGCCTCCGGATCATCGCCGACCGCATAGACATGCCGGCCCCAGGCGGTGTGATTGAGGACATACCAGAGCACCAGGACGAGCAGCACCATGGCGATGACGCCGAGGGTGAGCACGGCGCTGCCGAGCTTGAAGCTCACGGCGAAAAGATGCAGCAGCGGCGCCTTTTCGTCGACGTCGGTGTCGCGGATCGTCTCATTGGCGGAATAGATGAAATTCGTCGCCATGACGATGTTCCAGGTGCCGAGCGTGACGATGAAGGGCGGCAGCTTCATGTAGGCGACGAGGAAGCCGTTCAGCAATCCGCAAAGGCCGCCGACAATCATGCCGGCTGCGACCGCGATCGGCGTCGGTATGCCGTAGGTGATCGCGACATTGCCCATGACGACGGCCGAGATCACCATGATGACGCCGATCGAAAGATCGATGCCGGCCGTCAGGATGACCAGCGTCTGGGCGGCGCCGAGAATACCGACGATGGCGATCTGCTGCAGGATCAGCGTCAGCGTATAGGACGAGAAGAACCGTCCGCCGATCGTCATCCCGAAGATGACGATCGCCAGCACCAGCACGATCAGCGGCACGGCGGCCGGCGTCGAGTGCAGAAAATGCTGCGCGCGCTTGATCAGCGAGACTTTCTCGTGCTCGAAGGAGGCAACGCTCTTGTCGCTGCCGTCGAGGACACGTTCGAATTCCTGTGTTCCGGTCATGGTTCCTCCTCCGCATCCGCGCGCCGAACTCGCGCGGGGGCCGTCACCGATATCCATCCGGTCTTTGATTAGCCGGTTCGTGAGGCGACGGAACATCGTCCGTCGAAAACGGCCGGGGATCAAGCCCCGGCCGGTCTGCTTTCAACAATCAGGGCTCAGCCCCAGCACTTGTCCGTGCCTTCCTTGGTGTCGATCGACTTGACGCCGGAAACCGGCTTGTCGGTGACGAGCGAGACGCCGGTGTCGTAGAAGGACTTGCCTTCGGTCGGCTTCGGCTTTTCACCATTGTCGGCGAACTTCTTGATCGCTTCGACGCCAAGGGCTGCCATCATCAGCGGATATTGCTGCGAGGTGGCGCCGATGACGCCTTCCTTGACCGACTTCACACCCGGGCAACCGCCGTCGACCGAGACGATCAGCACGTTCTTTTCCATGCCGACGGCCTTCAGCGCCTGATAGGCGCCGACAGCGGCCGGCTCGTTGATCGTGTGGATGACGTTGATGCTCGGATCCTTCTGCAGAAGGTTTTCCATGGCCTTGCGGCCGCCTTCTTCATTGCCGTTGGTCACGTCATGACCGACGATACGAGCATCGTCCTCGTCGCCGATCTTGTTCGGGTCCTTCGGATCGATGCCGAAGCCCATCATGAAGCCCTGGTCGCGCAGAACGTCGACCGTCGGCTGCGACGGGGTCAGGTCGAGGAAGCCGACCTTGGCATCCTTGGCCTTGTCGCCCATCGTTTCCTTGGCCCACTGGCCGATCAGCTTGCCGGCGAGCAGGTTGTCGGTGGCGAAGGTGGCGTCGGCGGCATCGGCCGGCTCGAGCGGCGTGTCGAGAGCGATGACCAGCAGGCCGGCTTCACGCGCCTTCTTGACCGAAGACACGATGCCCTTGGTGTCGGAAGCAGCAATCAGGATGCCCTTTGCGCCATCGGCAATGCAGCTTTCGATCGCGGCCACCTGGCTTTCGCTGTCACCGTCGACCTTGCCGGCATAGGACTTCAGCGAGACGCCGAGTTCCTTGGCCTTGGCGGTCGCACCTTCCTTCATCTTGACGAAGAAGGGGTTGGTGTCGGTCTTGGTGATGAGGCAGGCAGCAACGTCAGCCGCCATGACAGGAGCGGAAAAGGTGACACCAAGCGCGAGCGCGCCGAAAGCGAGAACAGATTTCTTCATGGAACTCCTCCCAGAGTTTGCCGGCGCCGCCCCTGCGGGGCCGGAAGCTTAAGATATGACACTTCGCCGTGGATCGCTAATGCCTCCCCGCGGTCCCGTGCCCTTGACGACGGCAATTAAGAGCGAAAAGAAATTGGCTTGTCAATAAATAAATCCAATTGAATTATTAATTCGATGTGGCATGCTCGATCGAATTAGGGCATAGGCCAACAATCGGGAGGAGCGGCCATGTCGTCCTTGGATGGACCGGAACACACGCCGGTCCCGCCACCAATTCTGAATCCGGCCGGAGGTGCGAACCAGGTCAGGGTGCGAGCCTATAACGAACGGCTCGTGCTGTCGCTGGTGCGTCTCTACGGCGCATTGTCGAAGGCCGATATCGCGCGCCGCAGCGGGCTGTCGGCGCAGACCGTCTCCGTCATCATGCGGGTGCTGGAGAAGGAAGGGCTGCTGTCGCGCGGGGAACCGGTGCGCGGCCGTGTCGGCCAGCCGTCGATCCCGATGCATATCAATCCCGATGCTGTCTATTCCTTCGGCCTGAAGATGGGCCGGCGCAGCGCCGATCTGGTGCTGATGGATTTCGTCGGCCGCATCCGCATGCAGTTGCACCGGACCTATGCCTATCCGCTGCCGGATGAAATCCTCGCCTTCGTCACCTCGGGCATCCGGGAACTCGAAGAGCGGCTCGACGACAAGCAGCGCGGCCGTATTGCCGGCCTCGGCATCGCCGCGCCTTTCGAGCTCTGGAATTGGGCCGAAGAGGTGGGGGCGCCGGCTGGCGCCATGGAAGTCTGGCGGGAGATCGACCTGCAGGCCGACATCGCCGCACGCGTCTCCCATCCGGTCTTCATGCAGAACGATGCGACCAGCGCCTGCGGCGCCGAACTGGTCTTCGGCGTCGGGCCGTCCTACCCGGATTTTGTCTATTTCTTCATCGGCTCCTTCATCGGCGGCGGCATCGTGCTCAATTCGGCGATCTTTTCCGGCCGCACCGGCACGGCAGGCGCGATCGGGCCGCTGCCTGTGCGCGGCAAGAACGGCGAGACGAAGCAGTTGCTCGAAATCGCCTCGATCTTCGTGCTCGAAAACATGCTGCGCGAGCGCGGCATCGATCCCGAGCCGCTCTGGTATTCGGCCGACGACTGGGTGGATTTCGGCGAGCCGATGGAAGCCTGGATCCAGGATAGCGCCAAGGCGCTGGCGCAGGCGATCGTCGCCGCCGCCTCGATCGTCGATTTCAGCGCGGCTGTGATCGACGGCGGCTTTCCCAGCTGGGTGCGCAGCCGCGTGGTGCAGGCCACCATCGACGAAGCGGCCAAGCTCGACCTACAGGGCGTCGTCATGCCCGAAATCATCGAGGGCGCGGTCGGCGCGCAGGCGCGCGCCATCGGCGGCGCCAGCCTGCCAATCTTCGCGCGTTACCTCACCGACCAGAACGTACTCTTCAAGGAGGTAGACCATGCTGAAAGGACTTGATCCGCTGTTGAGCCCGGAGCTGCTTTTGACGCTTCGCGCCATGGGCCACGGCGACGAGATCGCCATCGTCGACGGCAATTATCCGGGCGTCGAACATGCCCGCCGGCTGATCCGGCTCGACGGCCACCGCCTCATCCCGGTTCTCAACGCCGTGCTCAGCGTGTTGCCGATCGACGATTTCGTGGCGGAAGCGATCTTCCGCTCGACCGTCAAGGCCGAGCGCGACAAGCTCGACCCCGTGCACGAGGAGATGATCGACTGCTGCGCCCGCCACGAGCCGCACCGGCAGGTGGTGCCGCTGATCGGCCAGGATTTCTACGGACGGGTGAAGGCTGCCCATGCGGTGATCCAGACCGGCGAGCCGAGGCTCTATGCCAACATCATCCTGCGCAAGGGCGTGATCTACCCCAAGGAAGCGGACGCCCATGCGGCGGCCGAGGTGGATCCGTTCGTCTACTAGCAATTCCAGCAAAAATGCGCAGCGGTTTGGTCGTCGATAGGCTTTGGCTTTCGGCCGGCTGAAGGTCAGTCTTTCGCCATTCGTTGGTTGGATGTTACTGTGCGGCCGGTGGGTTGGTCCGCCGCGCCGGCAAACCGCTCGCTAAGCCAAGTGCTGCGAATGGCGCCTCCCACCAGGGACGGACGTCGAGCGGCTGCATAGACACGCGGGACCAGGCCGGTGAAGCGATGAGGACACGGATCTCACATGGCACCTGACATGAACGCGCCTCCTCGTCGCAGCACCACTGGTCTGCGCAAGTTTCTGGATCCTGAGCAGCAGCGCGATTGGATAGAAGGCGAGGCGGAGTTGATCGACGCCGAAGAACGCTTGGAGTCCCTGGAACAGCGGTTCAAGTACGTCGCCCGGTACGAGAAGCTGCTTCGTCGCCCGCAGGCGCAAGACGTTCTGGAAATTCTCAGGGTATACGGGCAGACCTGCATCCCCATCCCGCGCACGACCGAGCGTCACTACTGGTCGGTTTCATGTCTGCCCTCGACTTCCGACAAGCCGCTCATCCGCGTTAATGCGAGCTGGATGGAGCTTTTCACGCTCTATGCCGACAGCGAGGGCCTGCGTGCACGATTCCTGGTGCATCTTTCGCATTTCACCACCGACCATTCACCCGCGCAGGGCGATGTCGACGAGGCTTTTCTCGAGCACTGCGTCACGACGCCCGAAGACGTCGGTTATTTTTTTCCGCGCGGCGAGGACATTTTCGGCATCACTGTGCGGGGCTCGGCCTCGATTCGCAAATTCCTCGCGGAGCGCCGCATCTTGTGCGCCATTCGGACTTTCAATGTGACGCATATGAACCGAGGTCGGAACGCCTATCAGGCGAGCCACTGCTACAGCCTGGGAGATACGATGCTGGCAGATTGATCGGCTCCGGGATGCGGCCCTACCCTGGCGAGACTGCCGAGCCGCTCCGCGGTCGCCGGCGACGCGCAGATGCTGAAAGACGCGGGGGCGCTGTAAACCCGTCACACCCATTCCTTTTCAAGGACTACTTAATCCTCCGGCGGGTTCTTCAGCCGTTCGAAGAATGGGAGATAGCGGCGACCGGCAGACACCATGGAATCGAGGCCCGATCCGATTTACGGGAAAGATATCCAATTCACGCAGCGAAACGCCCGCACCTTCGTCAATGCAACCCGCCATTAACCTTCGAAGGTCAGACAATCTTACGGACTTGTCGGTGCTGCGCAGCTTGCAACGACTGCAATGCCCGACCCGGCATTCGGTGATACGAGCATCAGCCATGTCGGCTGTTGATTGAAAACATGTCGGGGACGATGCGGTTCTCCAAACTGGCCATGACGGCTCGTCACACAACAGGAGCCTGTTCATATGCCTCGCATCCAACCGACCAGACCCCAGGTGGAGATCGTTGTCTGGCTCGCGGCCTTCCTGCTTCTCTTCTGCCTGTCGTGGTCCTTCGACTGGCATGAGGGGCTGGATGCGTTCATCGAGAAGCATCATGACTATCCGCTCGACCACGCGCTCCTTGCCCTTAATATCTCCGGGTTTCTCGGGCTGATTTATTCCGCGCTGAGGATCCGCGATCTTTCGAGGGAGGTTCATCGCAGGCTGCAGGCCGAAAAGAACGTGGACTGGATTGCCTGTCACGACACGCTGACCGAACTGCCGAACCGCAGATTTCTGGATTCCATCTGCGCGCAAGCGATGAGCGATCACAGGGAAGAAACCTACGCCGTGTTCAGCATCGATCTCGACGGCTTCAAGAAGGTCAATGACCTCCTGGGGCACGACCACGGTGATGCGGTGCTGAAGACTGTCGCTCAGCGGCTCTCTTCCCTCTTTCCGCGTGAGCACGTTTTTCGTCTTGGCGGAGACGAGTTTATCGTTCTGGCGCGGCGCACTGGAAATCCCGATCTTGCCGCGTTGGGGAACCGCATCGTGAGCGTGATCGGCAAACCCTTCACATTCAATGGCGTCGCCGTCGACCTCGGCGCCAGTGTCGGCTTCGCGCTTTATCCGGAGAACGGCGATGACCTAAGCCAGGTCATCCGACATTCGGACTGTGCGATGTATGTCGCCAAAAAGCAGGGGCGCAATCTGGTGAAGCCCTTCATGCCTTCGATGCAGGATGAGTTGGCAAAACGGATTCGGGTGGAAGCCGATCTAAGAGCCGCCATCAGGAAGGCTGAGATCGTTCCCTACTATCAACCGCTCGTGGACCTGAAGACGAACAAGATTATCGGCTTTGAGGCGCTGGCACGCTGGAAGACCGCCTCCGGCGAATTCATCCCGCCAAACGAATTCATTCCGGTGGCGGAGGAAGCCGGGCTGATCGTCGAATTGACGGACCAACTGCTTCGCCACGCCTGCACCGATGCGCTTTCCTGGCCAAGTGAGCTCGTCCTGTCATTCAACCTTTCTCCGATCCAGCTGAGCGATCGGTTGCTGGGGCTCAGAATTCTCAAGATATTGGGCGATGTCGGTCTGCCGGCGCACAGGGTCGAGCTTGAGGTGACGGAGAGCGCCATCATCCAGGACGCCGTCACTGCACGAATCGTGCTCGACGATCTGGTGAACGCTGGGGTCAGGATTGCTCTCGACGATTTTGGAACAGGCTATTCCAGCCTCTCACAACTCTCCAACTACCGGTTCGACAAGATCAAGATCGACAGGAGTTTCGTCTCTACATTCGAAACCAATGACAAGCAGGACAAGGTGATCAAGGCCATCATCGCTCTCGGCGTCGGACTTGGCGTGACGATAACCGCCGAGGGTATCGAAGAGGAGAGCCAACTTCAGCGGCTTCAGGATCTGGGTTGCGACATCGGCCAAGGATATCTGCTTGGTAGGCCAGCGCCGGCCGCGGAGCTTGCCACAGGTCAGGTCAGCGCCAGAATTTTGCAACGCGGTTGATGGGGGCCGCGGTATGTCGGCTCTGAATCAGAGCCGATACGAGCTTACCGACTTAGCGCTCGATCGCTATTCCGAACGATTTCCTGCACTACATTCTGGAGGCGCTTCAGCTCCCCACAGCGCGTCAGGTTGCTGCCCATATCCTCTTCAATGCAGCCGATCTCAATACGCGTTATCCCGACCATACGGGATGTCTCGGCATCAATGGCGCCGTGGCGGGATCGGATGAAGCGGAACCCGTGCGGCAGGCGTTGATCGATTTTCGTGCGGCCGGCCAGGCGCAGCTTCGTGAACGCTTCGAACGGGCCAAGGCCGAGGGCGACTTGCCGGAGACGGCAAAAGCCGATGCCCTTGCAGCCTTCGTGATGGCTCTCACGCATGGCATGGCGGTGCTGGCCAAAGCCGGATTCAGCCGCGAGATGCTGGAGGCCGTTGCCGAGCAAGCGCTGTCCACCTGGCCGACCGACCGTTCCACGCTCTCCGAAAATTCATCCTAAACCTCAAGCGACGGGTGCTGCCCTTCGCCGCGCTCACCATCGAGCAAAGCGCCTGCGACGACGGTCGTTCGGCCCGTGAAGATTCTTCGTATCGATATCTTTTTGATAGTGACTTAGTCTTAAATTGATAGTAACCAAATGCGGGTCGATGTTCCATCGCAGAAGACGGCCTGAAAGAGGCAAGGCTCAGCTGTGGGGGGCGTAGGACCGTCTTCAGTGTTCCGGCAACTCAGGAGTCAGATATGAAATACTACCTGTGCAAATACATTCCGCCCCGCCCAGACTTTCTGGCGACCATGTCTGCCGACGAGCAGGAATGGATGAAGCAGCACGGGGTTTTCCTCGATATGCGCCTCCAGGAAGGAAAGATCGTCGCGCATGGTCCGGTGATGGATCCTGCCGGCGGCTACGGCGTATCGCTCTACCAGATTGGCGATGATCAAGACATTCAGGCGATCACGTCGGAAGATCCGATCGTGAAGAACGGCGCCGGCCATTATGAGCATCATCCAATGCTTCATCTGAAGGCGCGTGGCTGACGTCGCATCGGCACTGTTGCCAGCCCGAGAGGGAGCACTTTCTCAGCGAGCTGTTGACCGGCTCATTGCGGATCTCTCACCGGCCAATGGAAGTTCAACATCGACGGCAGCAAGGTGCCCAGCAGCTCGGCTTCCGGCTCGTCGCTTCTGAGCACGAAGGAGAATTTGTCTTCGATTGCCATGTGGGCAATCCCATGGATCGTCGACACAGCCGCGGCGATGCCGGGATGCACGGCTTGGTCCGTTTCAGGTGGAAAAGTCGATCCATAATATTCTGCGGCGGTAAGGACGAAGCCAGTCATGGCGGAATAGACGGCAGGCTCGAAGTCGGGGTGATGGCGGTTGACCAGATCCTTGCGGCAGATCAGGCGGAAATGACCGGGATTGTCGAGGGCGTATCTGACATAGGCCGTCCCGAGCGACTGGAGCTTCTGCTCAGCAGTTTGATTCGCAACGAGAGCATCGGACAAATACCGAGCTAGTTGCCCATAGGCCGCGATCGCCACCTCGGTGAGCAGGCCGACGATGCTGCCAAAATGGTGTTTCGGCGCGCCGGGTGACACGCCGGCCCGGCGGGCTGCCTCCCGCAACGAAAATCCCTCGACGCCGCTTTCCCGGATGATCTCATCCGAGGCCGCGATCAAAGCCGAGCGAAGTTCGCCGTGATGGTAGTTTTCCCGGATTGTCACGCTCACGTTAATTCCTCAAAAATTGCACCGAAATCTATACACTGCATAAATTCCCCTTTACACGGGATTTATGCAGTGTATAGATCATGCCTGTCCAGTCCACGCATAACCGAAACTTCAGGGATTTGCATCCATGAGTATATCAGTCGCCCTTATCGGCCAGGAAGAGCAAATGGCCTCGCAGGTCTGCGCTCGTCCGAACAGATCGACTTCTTTCGAGGGTGGGTTGGATCGCAAATCCCCTACGCGCTGCATCGGTGGTTCCGTCGAGTTTGCATCTCGCCACGGCGATCACTCAAGAGATTTTCGCGGGGGACCGGCCGTGTGCTTGAACTCGGCCCCGGCACTGGCGTGCTGAACTAAGTCACACCAGCAATCCCTTTCAACATCAGGTTCCGACCGGGCGGTCCCACGAGGCCACCCGACCCAAAACGACGACCGTAATATCCCACAACCCCATTGCCGTTGGCGGCACGATCCGAAGGAAAATTGAAATGAGCAACAACAACCGCGGCGTCGCCGTCGTCACAGGTGCAGCGGCCGGTATCGGCCGCGCCACGGCAAAGGCTCTGGTAACCGCGGGCTACCGCGTCTTTGGAACCAGCCGCAAGGCGACAGCCGGGTCTGCCAATGGCATCACGATGTTGACCTGCGACGTGACGGACAGTCAATCGGTCGCGGGCATGATCGCCGAGGTCATCAAACAGGCTGGCCGCATCGACGTTCTCGTCAACAATGCCGGTGGCGCACTGATCGGCGGAGCGGAAGAGTCCTCGATCGAACAGGCTCAGGCACTTTTCGACCTGAATGTCTTCGGGATCATTCGTGTTACGAACGAGGTGTTGCCGATCATGCGCAACCAGCGCAACGGCCGCATCATCAACATCAGTTCGGTCGTCGGCTTCATTCCGAGCCCGTTCAGCGCGCTCTACACTGCGACGAAACATGCTGTCGAAGGTTATTCCGAATCGCTCGATCACGAAGTCCGCACGTTGGGGATCCGCGTCCTGCTCGTCGAACCTGCATTTACCCGCACAGCTCTCGACCATAACTCGACGCAGCCCGACCGCATGACTGGTGTCTACGACGGCGGCCGCAAGACGACAGAAGCTGTCTGGAACAGCGCGATCAAGGCAGGCGATGCGCCCGAAGTGGTTGGCGAAGCGGTCGTCAAGGCAGCCACCGCGAAATCGCCGAAACTGCGCTATCCCGCCAGCAAAGCCGCCCGTCAATTGCACTTCCTGCGCCGCTTCGTTCCCGCCAGTGCATTCGACAAGAGCCTGCGCAAGCAGATGAAGCTGCCAGTCTGACACAGCCTGCGGCTCAACAATGCGTCTCATGCCGGTATCCGGCATGAGACGCAGGCAAGACACTAATAGGCGATCGGCTCGCATTCGAAGGGACCGACCTCCGTCGATCCCCTGTCTTCTGCCGTTCGTAGGCAACAGATCCCGATTCAGGTGTTCAAGCCGCCATCCACTGTGAGGATAGTGCCTGTGATGTGCTTTGCTGCAGGGCTTGCGAGGAAAGCCACAGCGGCGGCCACATCTTCTGGCTCGCCGTAACGTCCAAGTGGGATCAGGGCACGCTGGAAATCGGCGAAGTCGCCATTGGCGGGATTCATTTCGGTGTCGGTCGAACCCGGCTGGACCAGATTTACGGTGATATCGCGAGATCCGAGTTCGCGTGCGAGGCCGCGGGTAAACGAGTGGAGCGCGGATTTTGTCATGTAATAGACCGTACCGGTGTCGCCGACGATGCGTTCGGCGCCGACCGAGCCGATCGTGATGACGCGGCTTCCCGCCTGCAGATAGGGAATGGCCGCCTGCGAAGCGAGCAGAGGCGACCGCACATTGACATCAAGCAGCGCATCGATCTGCTCGACGCTGACGTCGGCGATCGCACCGTAAAGCGCGATTGCAGCATTGTTGACGAGAATGTCGAGACCGCCAAGTGCCTGGGCCGCCTCGTCGACCGAGCGCTTCACCGCCGCCGGATCGGCGCTGTCGGCCTGGATGGCAAGCGCTTTGCGGCCCTTGCCCTCGATCGCCCGGACGACTTCGGCGGCGCGAGCGGCCGAACGCTCATAGGTGATGGCGACATCTGCGCCCTTGTCGGCAAGCGCCAATGCGATGGCGGCGCCAATGCCACGCGAGCCACCTGTGACGAGGGCACGCTTTCCAGCCAGTTCTGTCATGATCTTCTCTTTCTGTAGTGATCGACACATAAATAGCTAGGCACGTTGCGATGGGGTGTCAATGGGTTTATATAATGATCGATGCAAAAATCGGATGAGATGTCGAACGTCAACGAAACCCCTGCCCGCAGTCGCGGGCGGCCGCGGGCCTTCGACCGGGAGGCAGCCTTGGCGCAAGCGACCCGGCTGTTCTGGATCAAGGGCTTCGAGGCGACCTCGATCGCCGACCTCACCGAGGCGATGGGGATCGGATCGCCGAGCCTTTACGCGGCATTCGGTTCGAAGGAGGCGCTCTATGCCGAGGCGTTGCGCCACTATCGCGACAACAACGAGGCGCTCGTCTGGGCAGGGTTCTTTTCCGCAGACACGGCCCGTGACGCGGTGAGGTCATTTCTGATGGACTCGGCCGCTGCCCTGACCGGCTGTGTCGTCGATATTCCCCGCGGCTGCATGGTGGCGCTCTCTTCGGTCGGCAGCGAGGGCCATGTGGAACTCGGCGAACTCGTGCGAGCCGCCCGCGCCGTCACGCTCGAGCGCCTGAAGGCGCGCCTGAACCAGGCGATATCAGCAGGCGAAATTCCAGTCTCGACCGACGTCCACGCACTCTCTCGTTTCGTCCAGACCGTTCAGAACGGCATGTCGATCCTGGCCCGCGACGGAGCGACCCGTGGCGAACTGGAGGCCGTGGCCGAGCTGGCCATGCTGGGTTGGGACACTCGAACCGGGGATGCTGAGCGCAGGTAGACTTACGCCGATCATGCGTAACCTTTAGGCAGTCGGTCGCGGAAGCTTCGCGGGATCGTTGGAGCGTGCCGCTGCCCCTCATCCGGCTGCCGCCACCTTCTCCCCGCTCGCGGGGCGAAGGGGATATGCCGCGCCCTTTCCGTTCCCCATTGGCCTCTCGCATGGCACGTCCCCTCTCCCCGTTTTTACGGGGAGAGGGCTAGGGTGAGGGGCAGCCATCGGCGCGAATCATGCTTCTCGCAGTCAAATCTCCCCAGCCGATGGCCCCCAGACATCTGTCAGCGCAAAACCGTTCGGATGCGGGTCAAAGGGGTCGAGCGCTACCTGGGTCAGGCCGAAGGTGAAGCCGCGGCCGGTGATGGTGGGGATGACGGCGGGGCGGCCGGCCACTTCGGTTACCGCCTGGAGGCCGACTTCGAATTCGGAGCCGATGATCGATTTCGAGGTGAAAACGTCGCCGACCTTGGCCTTGCCGCGGGCATAGAGCGTGGCGAGATTGGCGGAATTTCCGGTGCCGCAGGGCGAGCGGTCGGCCCGGCCTGGCCACATGGTGGTGCAGGTGCGCACCGTGCCGTCGGCTTCGGTATCGCGGAACATCACATAGGCGACGCCCGAGATCGCCGGGATCTCGGGATGGACGACCTTGATGTCGCGGTTGATCAGCTCCTTGAGGATCATGCCGGCCTGGACGAGGCCGGCGGCATTGGCCTTCTCGATCGTCAGACCGATCTGACCGACATCGACCAGGGCATAGAAGATGCCGCCATAGCAGATATCGGCCTTGATCCTTCCCCAATGCGGCGTGTCGATCCCGACATCGAGCTCATGCACGAAGGAGGGCACCATGGTGAGCTTCACCTTCTCGCAGCGCCCGTCGCGGCAGGTCGCCGTCGCCTTGACGAGGCCGGCGGCAGTTTCGAGCGTCACGATCGTCTCCGGCTCTTTCATCTCGACGATGCCGGATTCGAGCAAGGCAGTGGTGACGCAGATCGAGTTCGAGCCGGAACTCGCATGCGCCTGATCGGGCTGCAGGATGATGAAGGCGGCGTCCGCCTCCGGGTGGCGCGCCGGCAGCAGCAGGTTGACCGAGCCGATCGGCGCACCGCGCGGTTCCAGGCAAAGGAAGCGGCGAAGCTCATCACCCTTCGGATCGGTGTTCAGCCAATGCAGCTGGGCGGCGATGGTATCGCCGGGGATCTTCGGCACGCCGCCGATCGCGACGCGGCCGATCTCGCCTTCGGCATGGACATCCAGCAGCTGGATCGTGCGCTTCCATCTCATATCGAAAACTCCAGATCAAACGTGACGGGTGACGCCGCCATCGACGCGGATATTCTGGCCGGTGATATAACCCGCGCCGTCGGACAGCAGGAAGGCCGCGGTCTTGGCGATCTCCTCCACATGGCCGATGCGCTTCATCGGCACCGTCTCGGCGGTCCCGGGCTTGTGGTTCAGGCTATCGATATAGCCGGGCAGGATGCAGTTCATGCGGATATTATCGGCCGCATAACGATCGGAATAGAGCTTGGTGAAGGCGCCGGCAGCGGCGCGATAGGTGCAGGAAACCGGGAAGACCAGCGTCGGCTCGTAGGCGGCGAAAGTGGTGATGTTGACGAAGGCGCCCTTGCCCTGTTTCAGCATGACCGGCGTCACCAGGCGGGCCATGCGCACCAGCGACAGGATCATCATGTCGGAACCGAGCGTCCAGTTCTCGTCCGAAATATCGAGCAGGTCGCCCTTCGGCGGATGGCCGCTCAGGTTGACGACGGCGTCGATGCGGCCATAGGTCTTCATCGTCAGGTCGAAGATCGCCTTCAGATCCTCGGCCTTTTCGGCCACGCCGCGCGCGGCGACGCCGCCAAGTTCGGCCGCCAGCTTCTCGCAGCTTTCGGACGGCGACATCAGCGCCAGCTGATAGCCCTGCGCCGAGAGCTCGCGGGCGATTGCCTCGCCCATGCCGCGGCCGCCGCCGGTGATTAGCGCTACGGGTTTCGTGGTATCGGACATCGGGGCCTCCTAATAGCGGTCTATGCGGAACGGGGTCATATCGAGGGATGGTTTGAGCCCCGTCACCATATCGGCGATCACCAGCGCTGTCGTTGCCGAAAAGGTCAGTCCGAGATGGCCATGGCCGGTCGCATAAAAAACGCCGGGCATTTTCCGCGACGGCGAGATGATCGGGATCGTATCGGGCAGCGCCGGACGATGCCCCATCCATTCCGTCGTCTCCTCGACCTTCAGGCCGGGCAGCGCGCGCTGGGCGTGGCGCACCAGCACCCGCGGACGGCGGAAATCCGGTGCGGCATCGAGGCCAGCGAGTTCGACATTGCCGCCGACCCGGATGCCGCCCGCCGTCGGCGTCACCATGAAAGCGCGATGCGGCCAGATCACCGAATAGCGCATGGATATGCCGGGCTTCATGATCTGCGTGTGATAGCCGCGCTCGGTTTCGAGCGGGATCGGCTCGCCGAGCTTTTCGGCAAGGAAACGGGTGTGGACGCCGGCGGCAAGCACGACCGAATCCGCCTCGATCCGCCTGCCATCCTCGAGGAGAACGACGGCGGTGCCATCGCCCCGGCGCTCGATATTCCGCACAGTGTCGGAGACGAAGGTCGTGCCCACAGCCTTTGCGGCGTCGGTGAGTTTCACCACCAGCTTGTAGGGGTCGCGGATCGACTTGTTGTCGGGGAGCAGCACGGCTTTGGCGATCGCCGGCGACAAAGTGGGTTCGTAATATTGGATGGCGCCGTTGCTCAAGACCTCGAATTCGAGGCCGTAGCGCTGCATCATGGCGAGATGGCCGCGATCGGCGGCAAATTCCGCCTCCGTCTCATAGATCGCCAGACATCCTTCCTCGGTCATCAAGTCGGGTGCGCCGATCGCTTCGAGCATCTGCCTGAAATCGCCGAGCGCGCGGTTCGATAGGCTCATGCCGGCATCCTCGATCTCTCGGAGACGCGAGGGCCGGCCGGCGGCGAGGAAGCGCAGGAACCAGGGCAGCATCCTGGCGGCGTAGGAAGGCCGCAGCCAGACCGGGCCTTCCGGATCGAGCAGCCAGCCGGGGATCTTCTTCCAGGTCGAAGGGCCGGAGCCGGCGGCAAAATCAAGCGCGATGCTTGCCATATTGCCGAAAGAGGTGCCGCGGCCGGGCTCGCCCTTGTCGATCAGTGTCACTTCAAGGCCGCGCCGCTGCAGCTCGAAAGCGATCGAGGCGCCGATCACGCCCGCGCCGACGACCGCTACCCTCTTCTTCATCTCATCCGCCATGCCATCAACCCATCGCACGGCAGACAGAATTGCCGTCGTGAATCTGATATATCACATCAAGATGCGATGCCTAGAGAATTTCCGTTTTCTCCGAATTACGGAAATTCCCTACCTCTTTGTTTTTCGCAATTCCGAAACGCAAAACCGCTATGCACTTTGCTGGAATTGCTCTGTGGAATTTTTACTGGCTTTCCGGCAGGCCGGCGCCGACGCTGTCGCCGACCGAACCGACGGTGTTGTTCATCGACTGGCCGAGACGCTTCAGCTGGGCGTCGTAGTTGCGCCGGGTGCGCGGATCGAAGATCGCGATCGGCGTGCTGACGGCGACACTGACGGCACTTCCGGCGGTCTGGGCAGCGCCCATCGCCACCGCACCGACGGCCTCGCCGAGCCCGACATTGGAATCGGTGATCGTCTGGCCGGCAATCAGCCGGTCGCCGATCAGCTTCACCACCTCGGGGCTTTCGGCGAACTTGCCGTGGTTCAGCCGGTCGCCGCCCTTGAGCTTGGTGAGATCGAGCACGGTGATGCCGGCCGCCTCGAGCTTGCTGCGATAGGGTTCGACGGAAGGATCGATCTGGCCGAGCCGGTCGACATTGCCGGAGATGCGCCGCGACAGCGCCAGAGCCCGATCGTCCTGCGAGACGAAGATGGTGAAGTGCGGCCTTTCCTTGCCGAGGCTTGCGAACTGGCGGCCGAAAACATCGACATCGAGATCCGGCGAGGCGAGGATGACATTGTTGATCTTCGGAGCGACGTGGCCGTTGCGGATCGCCATCTGCCTGAGCGCTTCGACCGTCAGCCAGGTGCCCATCGAATGCGCCATGATGGTGATGTCGCTGACAGCGGGATTGGCGGCGGTGCGGGTCAGCAGTTCCTCCAGCGCGTCGCGGGAATAGTTGGTGCTTTCCTTGTCGTAATTATAATCGAAGATGCTGCCGCGCGACGGCCAGGTGAAGACGACGGGGGCGACGTCGGCATGCGAATCGTGGACGATCTGCGCAAAGCGGTAGACGGCGTCCTCATAACGATTGTTGAATCCGTGCACGAAGACGAGCACCCGGCGGCTCTTCGGCATATGGGTCTTCAGCCAGGTCTCGCCGGCTCGCTCGCCTTCCAGCGGATCGACCGAAACGGTGACGAAATTGCGCAACGGATCGGCCGGCAGACGGCTTGGCCATTGCACCTGGCCGACCTTGCGATTGGCTTCCGGCGGGATCGAGACATCGACGGCATTGACGGCGAGCCCGGTGCCGCGTTCGCCGGAGAAAAGCACGGCGGGATTGTCGTCGGCAGCGCGCGTCGTCGCGACGAGCAGGTCGACCTTGGAGGTGCCAGGGGCCGCGGTGCCAGCCGCCTGCATGACACCGACCGGCCTACCGCCGCAGCCGGAAAGCACCATCGTTGCAACCAGAAGACCTGTCAGAGCCGCGGGCAAGCCGCGTCTTTTGCCGATCATGACCAAACTCCAATCGGTTCACGCACCGGACAGGCGGCGCCCGTTCAAATAGTCCGACGAGGCTTGCCGAGTCAAACCGCCCGACGTGGAAGCCTTTGTTTTGCGCAATCCCTCGTGAAAACCGCAGGACCGGCGTTGCCCGGATCGGTAATTGGTCGATTTCGACTTAGGGCGAGGAGACTTGGTGGGGAAAGACTTGGTGGGGAAAGACTTGGGGGGAAAAGAAAAAAGCCCGACGCGGGAGGAGGTGCGCCGGGCTCTTGATCCTGACTGACAACTGGGAGGAGGAGTGTTGTCAGTCCGATGTAAGAGCGCTGGGAGGAGGAGTGCGCTGCTTACGAAGATAGTAATAGCCAATTCTTTTGATTCGGAATAGCGAAAATACCGCAATGCAGCAATGCGCTGGACGCAATGCTTGCCCTCAAAATAACAGGCCGCCGCCTCATTTTGCAGCATGTTTGACCGGATGGTCAAATTTATGCCGAAAATTGCGGCCTCGGCCTGGATCGTCGGCGTTGCCCCTCATCCGCCTGCCGGCACCTTCGCCCCGCTCGCGGGGCGAAGGGGGTATGCCGCACCCTCTCCGTTCCCCACCCACCCATCGCAGGGCACGTCCCCTCTCCCCATCTTTTACGGGGAGAGGGTTAGGGTGAGGGGCAGCGACTAGCGCAAACCGGAAAGCCTTGGGTTTGCCCGTCAAGCAGCCTTGAAGACCTTGCTTCCCTCTGCGTCGAGGGCCGAGAATTCCTCGTTTGAGAGGGTGATGTCGACGGCCGCGACGTTTTCCTCGAGATGCTTGACCTTGGAGGTGCCGGGGATCGGCAGCATGACCGGGCTGCGCCTCAGCACCCAGGCGAGCGCGATCTGGCTTGGTGCTGCATTGTGCTTTTTGGCGATGGTATCCAGCAGCGAGCCGGGCTTGGCGAGGTCGCCGGCGGCCAGCGGATACCACGGGATGAAGCCGATATTGTGCTTGGCGCAATAGTCGAGCACGTCCTCGCTGGTGCGGTCGACGAGATTGTAGCGGTTCTGGACGGTCGCGACCTTGAAATGCTTCGAGGCGGCCTCGATGTCGGCAACCGACACTTCGCTCAGACCCGCATGGCGGATGAGGCCGCTATCGAGCAGCGATTTGATCGCATCGAATTGTTCCTTGGCCGGCACCTTCTGATCGATCCGATGCAGCTGCCAGAGATCGATCTGCTCGACGCCCAGATTGCGCAGGCTCTTATGCGCCTGCTGGATCAGATATTCCGGACGGCCGACGGGCAGCCAGATATCGGGGCCGTGGCGGGTCAGGCCGCCCTTGGTGGCGATGACCGACTTGCCGCCATAGGGATGCAGCGCTTCCTTGATCAGCCATTCGGAGACATCGGGGCCGTAGGAGTCGGCCGTATCGATGAAGTTGACGCCGAGTTCCGGCAGGCGCTTCAGCGTGCGGATGGATTCGGCATGATCGGAAGGCTCGCCCCAGATGCCCTTGCCGGTGACGCGCATGGCGCCGAAACCGAGACGATTGATCTCGATATCGCCGCCGATCTTGAAGGTACCTGATTTGGCTGCGTTGTAACTGGACATGGTCTTTCCTCTCTTATCAATCAATCATTGAAATCGGTGGAACGGTCGGAGGCGGTTGAACAGCCGCGGCACGGATGCCGAGGCTTTCGGAGATGCCTTCGAGCGCGAATGTCTGCCCTGATCGAAAGCGATGCCCGGCATGGTGATGATCCGCCTATCGCGGGGATCATCAGAATGTGGCCGCTGCGACGCTTGCAGATATAGGACGGCCCGGTTCCGATAACAGGGCCTAATGACAGGGATGGAGCGGAAACATAGACATCGAGCTGACGCCGTCGCACGTGCACACGGAGACCCAGGCGGGCCGCGTCAACGCCTGGTCTTTGCCTCGTCGCCGAATTCCGCCAGCATCTTCCAGAGGTCGGTGAAAATCTCCCGGGCGAAATCCTGCGGCGAAGCACTTGGCGGGCGCTGCTGCCAGAGCTCAGCCCCGACGCGCAGCGCACCGATGACGATGGCCGCAAGAACGCGCATGCGGGGCCGTTCAAGCGGATCACCTCCCTTGCGCAGAAGTAGCGCCTCGGCGAGCTTCTGTTCGAGCTTGGCATATTTCAGCTGGTCGCGGGCCTTCAGCGCCGGCGTGCGATGGATGAGGTCCCCACGCGCCAGACCAGGCTCGTCGACGGAGGCGATGACGGTTGCGGTGATCGCCGCCTCGACCGCCGCGACGGAGGATTCGTCCGCCGGCCTTGCAGCGATTGCCGCCATCAGGCGATCGGCGAAGGCATCCTGCCAGGCGAAGACAACCTCTTCCTTGGAGGGGAAATAATCGAAGAAACTGCGTTTGGAGACATCGGCCGCCTCGGTGATGTCCTCGATCGTCGTGGCCTCGAAGCCGCGCTGCAGGAAGAGGGTCATCGCCGCCTGCTCGATGCGCTCGCGCGTCTGCCGCCGCTTGCGTTCCCGCCTGCCTTCCGTCGTTTCCGTCCGCTTGTTCTCAGCCATTCCGGCCCGGCATCATCGTTCAGCCGCCGGTTTCGTTGGAAAAGGCGGCGACATCGTCGATGTCAGCCGCGCCCGCGCGATAGCTGAAGCGCTCGCGCGACAGTTCCAGCGGCTTGCGGCGCGAAATCCGGTAGACGGAGGCCGGCGGCAGGTTGCGGACCGTGCCGCCGATGCGCACCGCCTTCAGGCCGAGACGGTCAAGGATCGGCCGCGGCACCGGGCAGCGCGGACCGTAGGTGAACTGATAGACGGCGCCGCCCGGGCGCATATAGGCGAAGGCGCCGGCCAGGATCGAGGCGATCTTGCGCGGCGACATGGAGAGCAGCGGCAGGCCGCTGACAACCGCGCCGACCGGTTCGCCTTCGAAAATATCGGCATGGGCGAGATGGGCGGCATCCATCTGCAACACACGCGCCGTCGGAAAACGCGCCTGCAGCGATGAGATGAACTCCGGACCGTACTCGATCAGGGTCAGATCCGCTTCGCTGACCCCGCGCGCCAGCAGCGCCCGGGTGAATACGCCGGTTCCCGGGCCGAGCTCGATGATCGGACCGTCGAGTGCGGCAATTTCACTGGTCATGATCCTGGCAAGCGAATCCCCCGACGGCGCGATGGCCGCGACCCGAAGCGGGTTGCTGACCCAGGAGCGGAAAAAATGCAGGAAATCGGAGCATGCGGCCTTTGCAGTCATGACTATCCCACCTGTCTGAAATTCGATTGATTATGAAAAGCGACCATCGCGGCGAGCATGGCAATTCCAAGGCAGAGGCGTCAATCGCTCCTCGCTGCGGCTTTTCGCAACACCCACCGTCAACAGCGTGCTGATTTTGTACTTATTGCATTTTTGCATTCGATGCAACATCGTACGAACGACAATTGGGGAAGGACATGCCGTACCCGGCTGGCAAGGCCGAGGATGGCGCCGAGGGAAAAGCGAGGTCTGCTAACAAACTGAGGGCGGCTCGGAGGCCGCCCTTCAGCTCAGACGGGGCCGCTCGCGATGGCGAACGGCCGAGCGTCTCGTCAGTAATTGCAGCTGGAGCTGCTCGTCGGGTTGAAGCCGAGCTTGCAATCCATGTTGAGCGGCTTCTTCGGGTTCATCATATAATGTGTCGAGCCCCTGGTTTCCGAGGCGCGCTCGCCGATCGAACCGGTCGTGCGCCTGTCGTGCTCAACCGTGGTTTCTTGGCTCGCAACCGGACGCTCGGCTGCGCCCTGCTCTGTCGCGCTCGACTGGAGGGGAGCTGCCGTGGCCGAGAAGGCCGAGAGGCCGAGGATTGCGCCGAAGGCAGCGGCCATCAGGCCGTTCTTGAAAATCGTGGTCATAATCGTCTCCTTGGGAGGATTCGGGGAATTCACGCCCCGGAGTTAGGAAGGCGATCTGTCACATACTACGGTGCCAAAGCAGAGGTCACGGACATGTGAGCGGCGGCCCGATCAAGAAAAAGGCGGCTCATCGCCGCCTCCTTCATTTGCCGGCTCAATAGCCGTTATCGCAAGGCATGCTGCCGGGGCCGATCGATCCGGAAAACGTAGGGTTGCACATTTCCGGAGCTGCGGGCCTGTTCACCGGCGCGCGGACGATGGAGCCCGTGGTGCCGGCCTCGACGCCGAAGGCGGCAAGCGGATACCAGTAGCCATCGGAATGGCGGCGGGTGCCTGGGCGCTCGGTGCGAAAGCCCTGATAGCCATGCCAGGACCCGGCATGTGGTTTATATTGCACCATTTTTACATCCGAGACAGCGGGCGGTCGAGCCGTTTGAACGGGTGCTGCCTGCGCAGGGATGATCGACGTGAGGGCGAGAAGGGTGCCGAGCGCGGCGGTGGATGGGGCAAGCCTGAACATCTTCATGATAAACCCTCCTTATGGATTTATCTCGGAAGAATGCCTTTCAGACGAGCGGAGTTCCATGGCTCACACGCAATTCCAAAACTCGTGATTGCAGGCGATCCGGCGTGACTAAATCGCCAAAAAACGTGAAAAGTCGCGATCAGGAAAGGGCTCAAACAGCGCTGGTGACGAAACGTGAATTCTCTGTTCTCAATTCGCGTATAATGTCCGGTAGCCCTGGCCGGAGAGGCAAGCGACATATTGGCGATGGGCGGCAGCGCGCGCTATCGTTTCGGCCTCAAGCTCATCGGCCTGAGCATATCCGGTCAGTTGGGCGCGCAGCTGATACTGCTTCCTCGCCTCGTCATACATGGCGTTGCCGTCGGTCATGCAAAGGCCGTGCGCAACGACCGGCGGATTGACCGGCACGCCGACCGCCAGGAGCACGGGATCATTGGCATGATCGATGCAGCCGCCAAGGGCCGTCATCATCGCCAGGGCAGCCAGAGCCCGAAAAATTCCCACCGCCATGCATTCCTCCGGCTGAAGCGCCTTAAAGATCATCAGACCTGCGGATACATCAGGAAGGTTGCGCGAAACTAGGCTGACGGCTTGCCCGCCAATCCCGACCGGACGCACCACCTGACCAGAGATGCTTAAAATATTGCTAAAATATTATATTAATGCTTACTTGTAGTCGTAAACGCTAATCTTTCGGGAGGGAAAGATTATGGCTTCGCCGTGGGTAAACGACGCGCTCTCGCACGCACAATCAGCATTTTCCAGCAAGACTGATACAAATATCCTTGAGGTCGGGGGCGGCTCCCGCACGCATATCCCCTTGAAAGGTGCGCGATATACCGTTGTCGACATCTCCAAGGAGCAACTCGAAAAGAACCAGGACGCCGCTGAGAGGATCCTCGGCGATGCTCAAACCATCGACTATGGAGATCGTCACTTCGACGCCTGCGTCTTCTGGGACGTTCTCGAGCATTTGGAAAGCCCGCGCTCTGCTTTGTTGAGAGCCCATGATACCCTGTCTCCCGGTGGTCTGGTGTTCGTCAAGGGTCCGATCCTGAATTCAGCCAAAGGGATCTTCACCGACCTGACGCCCTGGTGGACACACGTCTTGTTCTATCGCTACGTTCTCAGGCAGAAAAACGCCGGAAAGCCGGGCTATGCCCCGTTCCGCGTCGAGCATGCCGCAGAGGCATCCCATTCGGAGATTGCCGGGACATTGAAAGACCTCGGGATGGATGTCGTCTTTGTCGGCGAATATGTGTCGACGCAGGTGCATGCGCTCAAGGATAGAATTCCCCCGCTTTATTGGCTCTATGAAGCTTTCGGTCTTGTGCTTCGCACGGTTTCGGCCGGGAAGATCGGGGGTCGGGAGACGGAGTTCCTGATCGTGGCAAAGTGCCTTCGTTAGGGACACCCCACCAAGATCTATATAGCACTTCGGAATCCCGAAATTGGTTGCGGCATTGAAATCATTCAATGTTTCCTCATGTCGACATCTCATGAAGCGCGGCGGATTTCGGAATCCCGGAGCGGGGGGATTTCGGGATTCCGAAGTGGGGATTTTTTCTTCCTGCCGACGCGCCCGCGTTTGTCGGCGGCAATCTTGCGGTCGGTCTCGGACCATTTCCGGCACTTTTCCGCCGTGCATCGCTTCCACTCATCGGTGGGTGGCGCACCTTCATGGTCACCGAAGTCAGCGTGAACCGGTTGGGGTGCGCGACGCCGCTGCCCGCCCGGCCGCGGCGAACTTTTATCAGCCCCTTATATTCGAGCTCATCGATCGCATCGGCCACATATTCGCCGGTCACGCCGTAAGACACGAACTGAGGGTGGGTCACGATCAGCTTGCCGTTTTCCAAGGCAGCGTGCGACGTGTGCTCGATGACGATGCGGAAGAAGGCGCGGCAGGCGTTCGCACTCAATGTCGTGAAGGCCGCAGATTCCAGCAACTGAATGGTGAACCATTGCCAGCGAAGGCTGCCGTCGTCCGTGCCGCTCGGCGGAGCGGTATGCTTGCGCACCATCGCCCGCGTCTTTCCCTGACTGGTTCGGCTTTTGTCGCGAGGGTTGAATTCCGCCATCAGCCCCTCGCCCCCGTCGCCGGCCGATCCTTCGGCAATCTGCCTGTGCTGCGAGAACGGCAATTCTGTTCATAAAGCGGCCGACGGCCCTGGCTCGTCCCGGCGACCAACTCGCCGATAGGGAAAAATTTGCTCGACATCCGGCATTCCATGGTTGCAATCACGGGCAACCTAGCGCAAGAACGATCCACGAGCTAGGAAAATATTCTTAGTTTTGATCTTACATTGCTCGGTTGCGCCTGCTACGATCAGCGCCTGAATATCGAGGGGTAGGAGTGCGATGCGAATGATCGGCATGAGGGAAAAGAGCGTGGTGGTTTGCGGCAAGCGGCTGCTGGCATTGATTTCGATCCTGCTGGGAAGCGCCGTTCAGGCTTTTTCCTGCGATCAGCCGGTCGTGATCTCGAATTGGTCCTTCTGTGCGACCGGCAATGTGAGCGCTGAGGGCGGCGCCGCTGATTGGAAAATCGTTCCCGCGTGGACTCGCAAGGACGCCATAAGCGCGTATTTCGGAAATGATCCGCGGCTCTTGGCAAACCACGGGCTTTGCAACGCCAAATTCCAGCGCGTCGTCCTCTGCCAGCCGGGATGGCAAACGGGCAACCCGGATGAGTGCTCATATCTGGTTTGCAGCGGCTATTACGCATCTTTGGTCGGGAAGGAAGAAAGGGAAGCCTATGAGAGAGACCACCCGACCGCTCAATAGTTTTTCGCTTCGCTGCCTTGGGGCAGAGACTGGGGCGGTCGATGAAAAGTGCTTAACCTTGATCTCCCGATCTCGATCTTGAAAACCTGAAGCAGTTTCGCGCAAAACGATTATCGTAGCGTCAGCACTACCCATTCTCTTCATCAGCCAATAAGCTCGCGGCCAGCAGCCGGAAGGCGCCCTACAACCTTCAATGTTCAGAGGCCCTGCCCGCATGACATCACTGTGCTGGAAGAGATTTGTCTGGTTTTGCGTTTGCCTCATACTCTCCCATCCGGCATGGTCCGCCGGCGGCATCGAGATCCCGGGCTATGCGCCAGCGACAGGCGTCGAGCGCAGCTACCACGTTCAAAAAGCGACGGAGACCGATATGTCGTTCTGGTTCGACAAATCAGGCGCCCCGCCGGTGACGGCACGCGGCGCGTTTCGCCAGGCTATGACCGTCCTGTCGCGGGATGAAGACGGCATGCGGGTCCGCTGGTCCCTCAGCGCCGATTTGCCGGAAGGCCTTGCGGGCCTTGCCGACAGCTATCAGATGAACCTGCTCTATCGCAATTCCCTCACGGCCTATGGCACCGCTGCGCTCGAACTCGAAACCGACCTGAACGGCAACCCGCGCGATCTCTCCGGTGTCGATCAGATCGTGGCGCACATGCGGGCGATGGCGGCCAATGGACCGGGTGGAGTTCCCGTGGCACCACAAAGCGGGGTCTATGACATCATCGCCAAGCTGGAGGCAAACCCTCTTCAAATTGTTGCCGCCTTGGTGCCGGAGGCGCAACTGCTCGCCACGGGACAATCCTACAAGGATGAGACCATGGACATCGGACCGGCCTCGGCGACCTCGCGGGACGAAGATTATGGCGGCGTCAGTGTTCCGGTGACATCGACCTGGACGCTGAAATCCACCGACGCGACCGCACACACGGCAACCCTTTCCCTGTCGGAGGAAGCCGACGCTTCGGCATTCAGCCAATCGCAGCAGCCGGCAATCGCAAATTTGATGGCGGGCTTTGCCGAGCGGGCAAAGAACCTCACGGCCGATCAGCTGGCTTTCCTCAAACGCGCCAGCAAGAGCCGAAGCGTCGAGCTCGTGGTGTCCCTGGACGATGGTTCGACACTCGAAGCGTCGGAGATCGTAACCGTTGAGGCAGGAGGGACGAGGTTGCGCACATATACCCACATCCAACGCGAGGATATGCCGGCCAGCCTGCTGCTCCCCGCCGTGCTGACAGCAAAAGACCTGCAGGCGCCCGATTTGCATATCGAGCCGCTGCCATCGGCCAAGGCCGGGCCGGGCATCCTGGATGAGCTTTCGACACCGCCTGCCCCACCGACGGCACCGCAAGAGGCGGCCATTGCTGCAGACAATGACGGGGCCAAGGCGATCGCGCCTGTCTCGCTTGAGGTGAAGAGTGCGGAGGTAACCCTGTCTCCCGTGTCCTACGACCATGGCCTGAATATCGTGCTCACCCCAGAAAGCGCCGCCACATTCCGCGATTTCACGCAGGCGGTATTGGGACGACAAACGCAGATGCTGATCAACGACAAAGTCGTCATGGAACCCTGGATGAGGGAGCCGATCATGGATGGTCGTATCGTTCTGGCGGGAACGGATAGGAAAGATTTGGAAGCGCTGGCCGAACAGTTGAGGGTTCCCGGGGCCAAGATTCTCGTCCGGTTACGCCCATGAGGGCGCCAGCTGTGTAAAGGCGGACTTCAATCTTTCGCTTCAGAGATCAGACGTATCAGAGTTCCGTCACTCGCCGCGGCACTGATTGCCGTTGCGATCTGCCGGAACGGCCCACGCGCGACGAGCGTCTCTGGCGGAGGGTGTTTTCCGGGACCCGGATCGATAAAGGCTGAGCACTCATGACCCGAGTCGAGCATTGCCATGAACGATGTCGTAACAATCGTTTCGCCGCAGGCGGCGCATCGAAGAATGTAGGAACCGCGGTGGACGATCGATTCTGTTTTGTCCAATCCGCAGGACGGGCAGGCCAACATATTGGTCATTGCTTCACTCCAGCATGAGCACGCGGCTCTAGGAAGCGGCGGCCAGAACGATGGCGATCGCGAGCAGCAACGGACCCATCCACTTGAAATGGCGAACCAACGGCGGCCGGCTGGCCGGCTTGCCTGGATATGGCAGATAACCAAGGCCGACGGACGTCATCCACAGGCCGGCGCAAAACATGATGATTTCGTCGATATAGGCTGCGATCATGACTTTCCTGCCTTCGGATTGGTGCGATATCTCCGTCTCCGCGTCCGATACCACTCATCCTACCCATCAGCACGGCCAGACGGAAGAGAAGAGTGGATCTGAGAGATTAAACTTTGGGTAGCATAATTACCTCGAATCCCCTAGTCATTCGAACTCGTACACACGAATCCGCTAGAGCCACTTTCTCGGGAATGTTTCATGCACAACGCCAAATTCATTCGTTACGCCGCCTTCTCTGCTTGCGTCGCTTTTGCGGCATTTCAGGCCGGGCAGGTTCTGGGCGATTCGGCCAATGACAAGTTCTTTGACGCAGCCCTTTGCAAGCCGCCCTATACGATGACATCGGCAATGAAGATCTATGATGTCGTGGAAGCTCTGGCCAAGCCGGACACATCATCCTTGGGCGCGGCGATCTACAAACTCCCGAACCAGATAGGCCGCGACGGCTTTAAGTCGACCGAGATCTTGTTTGCTAACAACGCTGTTGGCGTCTTGATCGAGGGCGAACGCGCCGACGATCTGGCCGCGAAATACGGTTTGAAGCCGGAGACCTCGGACCTGCTCGGCACATCCACGAAGGGCTATTCGCTTGAACTTCCTGCAGATCTGCAGCCGGAACCCGGAATGGCCGGCCCCGGAAAGGTCTCTATCGTTGCTCGCCAAGGCAACGCCCTGCCAGGCAAAACCTTGCTGGCGTGTGAATTCGTTCAGGATTTCTAAGAGGCGGCGCATAAGCGCGCAAAACGGCGGGACGAAACCCTTTTCGAAAAGCACATCCCAGCAGTTCGCTGCTCGAGAAAAGCATCTCGTTCATACCGTACTCGCCACGCCGGATGAATCGCCCTATGTGTGCAGGCTGCAGCGGCAGAGAACACGCAGTGGAGATCCTGAGATCATGCAAACCATTTGGAAGAAGCCGGTAACGCTCGCCCTTGAAGGGCCGGATCAGTGGGTGGTGATCCAGACGACCCAGGCCGCGACATGGGCGCTGGTCGAAGATTGGCCGACCGAAGAGGGGCCGGCCTTGGATAAGGCCTGTGCGGTTTGCGCCGATGTCATGGCGGGAAAACGAAACCGGGAAGAGGCGCGGCAGGCGTTCATCGACGCTGCGATCGAAGCCGGAATCCCGATTAAGGAATAGGGCCAGGAAGCTCTGCTAGCTGAACTTCCATCCGGTCGGCGAGAGCCAGGTAGCGCGGATGGTTCCGGAGAGGATCTAGGTCGCTGTCCTTTTTCATCCAGGCCACGACCGATGCGACATAGGTAGGCGACCCGGACGCCTGCCGCTCGAGGCAGGCGATGGCCTCTGCAGGTTTGCCGAGTTTCGCATAGCAACAAGCGAGATTATAGAGGACTCTGAGATCGTCCCCAGCGATTGCGGCGGCACGGGACGCCCACGACGCTCCACGCTCCATCTCGCCCAAATCCGCCAGCAAACAGCCGCCGTAGCACATAAGGATCGGCTCGTCGGGATGTGCGGCGATCTCTCCTTCTATCAGTCGGAGGCATTCTCGCGCCGACTGTACCGCCTCTTGATGGTGTCCAAGGGATACATGGACCGCTCGCAACTGGTCCCAGGCCCGATAATCATCTGGCTTCAAGGTGATGGTGCGCTCATAGAAGCCGCGCGCCCTTTCGAACTGGCCCTGCGCGTGAAAATTGCGCCCATGGAAGAAGTTCGCCTCGAAAGAGGTCGGATCTCGTTCGAGGGCGAGCTCAAACTCGGCCTCCGCCTCAGCGCGTAGGCCCTTGCTAAACATTGCGATGCCTCGCGATGCATGGGCGTCGGCGAGACCTGGATCGAGCTCCAGAGCCCGGTCGGCGTTGCCTACGATATTGTCATATGTGGCGGTCGGATCGTTGGCGAGCAGAAGGTAGGAGTCGCAGTCGGCCAGTCCGGCATATGCCCGCGCATAGAGCGGATCGACGTCGATGGCCTTCGCGAATAGACCCCGGGCTGCCTTTATGCTCCTCGATTCGTGTCCACGGTTAAAGAACGATCGCCCCATCAGATAAATTTGATAGGCCTCCAGATTGTCGGTTCCCCGCTTGGTGATGGTCTCAAGCTCCTTTGCGAGGAGCCGCACCTTTAGCGCGTCGACAATGTGCTTGGAGATTTCGTCCTGCAGCGCGAAGATATCTTCAAGGTCGCGGTCGTACCGCTCCGCCCACACGTGCCGGCCATCCGTTCCATTGATGAGCTGAGCCGCAATGCGCACTTTGGTTCCGGCCTTGCGCACGCTGCCTTCCAGCACATAGCGCGCGCCGAGTTCGCGTCCCACCTGCTTGATGTCCACGGAGCGACCTTTGTAGACAAAGCTTGAATTGCGGGCGATGACGCTGAGCGCGGACACTTTCGCAAGATCGGTGATTATGTCCTCCGTGATGCCGTCACTGAAGTATTCCTGTTCCGGATCGCCGCTCATGTTGGTGAACGGCAGCACCGCGATAGACGCGCCGTCGCGCTCGGCGGCGGTGGCCGCAGCGGGCCGCTTCGGCGGCGACCATGGGTGTGCGAAGCGCGCCATATGGACTTGTACGGGCCTCTCATGATTCTTCACGGAATGTTGGCCGAAATCCTCGAAATCGATCCCCAACCCGTTGCCGATGTGATCGCGCACAATGCCGGCGATCGCGACCCCGCCGGGATCGGCAAGGGATTGCAGGCGCGCCGCGACGTTGACCCCGTCACCATGGATGTCGTCGCCATCGACGATGATGTAGCCGAGATTGACCCCGATGCGATATACGAGGCGGTCCTGGGCCTCCTGAGGTTCGGCTCTAGCCATCCCGCGTTGAACCTCGGTCGCGCACCTTACGGCATCGGCGACACTGGCGAACTCCACCAGCACCCCATCACCCATCAGCTTGACGATCCGTCCGTTGTGAGCGGCAATACAGGGGTCGACCAAGTCATGCCGCAACGACTTGAGGCGGCTCAGCGTGCTGATGTCATCGATTTCCATCAAACGGGTGTAGCCGACGATGTCAGCTGAGAGGATCGCCGACAGCCTGCGTTGCATCGGAAGCCCCCACACCCTGTTGACCGCAATGCTTGATCGTAGCGCTTAGAATCCGGCGCAATCATGTCGGGAAAATAGCAGACGCTAAAGGTGAGCCGCTGGGTGGCCGCTTTGGGTGCAATTGGCTCCTCCGGAAACACTGACGCCCTAAGCCGCTGCCGGGCGACCATCCAATTATGGTACCCTGGCTGTAGCGGTCGTTGATGACGGCGATAAAGACGGGAGCATCTGCTTTGGTGGCGTATTCCAGAGCCTCTTCTTGCGCAAGGGATCGTTACCTGCAGAGGCCGAGACGAGATCGCGCGGGGCTTCGCGTAGAGCCCGGCCTGCTAGGGTGCGCCATCACGGGGTGAATCGGAGAGCCTCAAGAAGCAGCTGGAAAGCCGGTGAAGACCGGCGACGGGAGGAATACGGCGAATCGGCAGTGCGGTTCTCGGCAGTTCGCCGGCCTGGAAAACCCGCCGAAGCAGTTCATGGCGGGCGGTGACGCCATATCAGCGGTGGTCCCTGTTCTGGAGCAGCGCCTCATTGAGCTGGATGCCTATGAAGAGCTGTCCAAGTCCACGAACGGATCGTTCTAAAACCGCGACGCTGACAGGAACGTCAAGCCGTCTCCGGGGCTTTGGCTCTCGCTAGGTCCTGCAGGAACTCTTCCATCAAGGGCTCGTCGCCGAACCGGCGATAAGCCCTTTCCGCTTCCAGCGAGAATGCCGGATGGGCTTCAACAAGGCTCGCCATGGTAGCCTGCGCCTTTTCAAGCTCTCCGCTTCCACCCTGCAACGCGGCTTGGATGAGAAGGCAATTCGCATCGCGGGGCGCTCTGACAAGACACTCGCTGATGACCGTGGCCGCCTCTTCGCGGCGGCCATCGGCATAAAGCGCCTGACCATGCACGTAGGCATAGTATTCCGGTGCCATGGGGTGCAGTCGGCGCGCCCGCTCCGCGTTGGCGACAGCGTCCGGATAGTCTCCGAACCGGACCTGCGCTTTGGCCAGCGCAATCATACTGTCGGGATCGTTGGGGTTCAGTTCGACCGCACGCTGCGCCGCCTGAAGTCCGCCGGAATAGTCCGCCTGCAGCGCAAGTCCGAAACTGATTACCTGATATCCAAAACCGAGATTGGGATCGAGCCGCACGGCCTGCCGCGCCTCACTGAGCCCCAAATCCAGCTCGGGCGCTGCGGCTTGACCGCCGGGCCTTTGCGCCACTTCGCCGATATAGGTCAACGCAAGGCCTGCGCGGGCTGCGGCATAAGCCGGGTCCATTTCCAGGGCGCGCTGGTACAGGCCACGGGCGGCGAGAATAGCGTTATGGTCAGTGGCGCCGTGCCGGTAACGGTCGCGGGCCTGCAAGACGAGATCATAGGCCTGCAGACTATCCGTCGGCCGCAGCGCCGCCGCTGCCGCTTCGCTTCGGCCGATATAGGGCGCGAGTTGCGCGACGATTTCCGTGGTGAGCTCGCTCTGGACGGTGAAAACGTCAGCAACCTTCTTGTCGAAGCTGCGCGACCATAAGTGCGCGCCCGTGCCTACATCAATGAGCTGCGCCGAAACGCGGAGCTGGTCGCCTTCCCGGCGCGCGCTGCCTTCAACCACGTAATCAACGCCAAGCTTTGCCGCGAGCTTACGCACATCCGTCTCCTGACTGCGCACGGCATAGGTGGAATCGCGGGCGATGACCTGAAGCTCGGGATTACGAGCGAGCGCCGTGGTCACGTCCTCGGTCAGTCCGTCCGCAAAGTAAGGCTGGTTGCCGCTGCCGCTCATGGTTGCGAACGGCATGACGGCAATCGAGGGCCTGGGGTCTGCACGGGCCTGGTCCAGAGAGAGTGCAGCCGGGATGCCGCTCACCATCGCTGCCAGCGGAAGAGGTGAAATCTGGGTGCCGATGAGAATGAGAGCGATGGCAGCAACGCCATAAGACCAGCGCGCCGCGCTGCAGCGCAGGACATGTGGCACCTGCCGCCAGATCGACCAGGAAGAGCCCACCCGCCTTACGCGGTACACTTCAAGCAGCTCGGGAATATTCTTGGCGCGCCTGCGGCCGACTCGGGCGAACAGATCGCCGCGGTTGCGCTCGGCGGCCATCACCACAGCGCCGCTGACGAATATCTGGCCGGGTTCGGTCATGGCCTCAAGCCGGGCCGCGACGTTCACCCCATCCCCATAGACATCACCATTATCCTCGATGACATCACCGAGGTTGATGCCGATACGCAGCTTGAAAGGCCCGTCGTCAAAACCTTGCTGGATGGCAAGTGCCGCATCAACGGCCGCGTTGACGCTCGGGAACATCGCAAGGAAGCCGTCACCCGTCGTTTTGAAGGTGGTTCCGCCATGGCCGGCGACAGTCGGGTCGATCAGATGGTCAAAAACGGTGCGCAGCTCTGCATAGGTGGAAGACTCGTCCTCGGCCATCAGCCGGCTATAGCCGACGATATCAGCGGCCATGATTGCCGCGAGCTTGCGTTGCATTTCAGTCTCCCAACGGAGTGGCTTGGCACACGGCCGTCACTGCTAACAATTGGTGTGCAGCGATCATTCAGACTAGTCCTGCAATTCGGGAAGCGGTAATCAATACAGCTCATAAATGCGTGAATATTGAGACGGTCCGTCAATTGGCGGTCCGCCGGCCTCTACTTCGTCTGGAGCCGTCCCGTCGCCTCACCGATGAGGGCGAGCGCGATCACGCGAAGGCCGCGCTGGAGCGAGCGTTCGCGGCGTTGCGTCCTGACACGCGCGGGACTGAGGAGAAGATCGACGCGTCGCCCGCCTCATGCGGAAGAAGGCAACGCAAGGGCCGATACCTTTCCGCCGCGCCTACCTTCGCTCCGTTATCGATCAGGTCGAAGTCGATGGAAACCGCATCTTCGGAAGGCGGGACGTTCTGGAACGTCTGGTGATGAGCGGAGAGGCTGCGGCTGGAGCGCCCAGTTTTGTATGGAAAAATGGCGCACCCGAAGAGATTCGAACTCCTGACCCCCAGATTCGTAGTCTGGTGCTCTATCCAGCTGAGCTACGGGTGCGTGCAAAATGCGGCGGTGCCGCTTGCGTGGCGATCCTCTAAAACGTCCGTCGGGACAATGCAAGGGCATTTCTGAAAAAATCGCGTCTTTGTCTGCCCGAAGCTACGCCTTACGAAACCCCGTCACTTTTCAATATGCGTCCGGCTGCGGTAATCCTCCAGCGAAACCGGGCGATCGGGGATCTCGATGCGGAACTGGGTGCCGACCGTCGGTTTTTCCACCAGCGCGATCGTGCCGCCATGGGCGAGCACCAGCTCGCGGGCGATGGTGAGGCCAAGGCCGGTGCCGCCGGAGCGGGCGGAACCGCGGAAGGCGGCAAAAAGGTTCTGGCGCGCCTTCAGCGGCATGCCGGGGCCGGTATCATCCACCGTGATGCTGACGACGCTGCCGACGCGCTGGGCGGAAACGGTGATGCGCCTCAGGGAGCCTGGGCCGCCCTCGCCCGGCGACGTCAGCGCCTGCAGCGCATTGCGGCAGAGATTGTGGATGACGCGGAAAAGCTGCTCGCCATCGGCATCGACCTTGAGATCGGCGCCGATCTGCTCGACGAATTCGATGCCGCTCTGCGGATCGATCGCCAATATGTCCTTGACCTCCTGGGTCAGTTCCAAAAGCAGGATATGGCGGCGGCGCGGCGCCGATTCGCTCGCCTTGCCGTAGGACAGCACCTCGGTGGTATAACCGACGGCGCGGTCGATGGTGCGCAGCAGTTTCGGGGCAAAGCTTTTCACCATCGGATCATCGACATCGACCAGCCGGTCCGACATCAGCTGCGCAGACGCCAGGATATTGCGCATGTCGTGATTGATCTTGGAGACGGCGAGGCCGAGAGCGGCCAGGTTCTTCTGCTGCTTCAGCGTCTTCTGCAGCTCCATCTGCATCGAGGTGAGATTGCGGCCGGCGACCGCCAGTTCGTCGCGGCCGCCATCGCCGATATAGATATGGGCCGGGTTGTCAGGATCGGAGGAGAATTGCTGCATGCTGCCGGTCAGCCGGCGGATCGGGCCGATGAGGATGCGGTTGATCGCAAAGAAGATCAGCGTCGCCGTGAACAGCGAGATCAGCACCGACAGCAAGAGGACGTTGCGGGAATAGACGAACATCGCCCTGCGCAGCGGCCTGTCCTTCATCACCACCTCGACGCCGGTGTTGGTTTCGCCGACGGGGCCATAGACGCGGATTATCCTGCTGCCGCCGAAGACCAGCGTATCGAGTGCGTCGCGTATCGCCGTTACCGGCGGCACGTCAGTGAGATCATAGGCTTCATCGACGGAGGCCGGCATGTCGGTCGTCGCCAGCAGCCGCGAGGTGCCGTCCTTGCGCAGCACGATCGCCTTGGTGCCGGTCGCCTCCAGCGTCTCCTTCTGCAGCGCGCGCGGCAGCTCGACCGGCTGCAGCCCATCGATGACGATGGCGGCGGCAGCGGCGGTGTTCAGCCTGTCCTGCAGCCAGCGCACGCGCATGCTGGCGACCGAGGGAAAGAAGATCAGGATTTCGGCCAGCATGATAAAGAAGACGGTGAGCCAGAGCAGCTTGCCGGAGAGGCCGCCGAACATACGGGCAGGCGGGCACGGCGCCCTTACGGCCTCGCCGGCCGCCGGGTTTTCCGCCGAAGGATTGTCGGCCTGGTCTCTCATCGGCATTCTCGTCTCGCCCGATCGGCAGCACCCAGGCCGCCCTTACCGTTGAGCTCTATATTAGACCAAGATGCTCCGCTTTCAAATCTTTGCGAGCAGCGTCATGTCGTCACAAAGAAACGCCGCCCGGAGGCGGCGTTAGAGTGGCGTGACTCGAGTCTTTTATTTTACGCAATTCCGGACAGAAAATCGCTTTCACACTTTTCCTGGAATTGCTCTGAGGATCAAAACTCTTCCCAGCTCTGCTCGGCTGCGGCCGCATTGCCGCCGAAGGCGCGGGCGACCTTGGCAATCGCCCGGCGGGCGGGCGAGGCAACCGGTCTTTGCGGCTCGTGGCGGACGAGCGCCACGGGTGCCGGCGCATCATCCGGCAGTTTGAAGCGGGCAATGAGGCGCACCAGTCCACCAGCTTCGGCCGACAGCCTATGCGTGGCGGCGGAGGTCTCTTCCACCATTGCCGCATTCTGCTGTGTCACCTGGTCCATCTGGTTGACGGCGGTATTGACTTCCTTGAGGCCGGTCGACTGTTCGGTCGCAGCCGTCGCGATCGAATGGATATGATCGTTGATGGCAATGACGCGGGTGCCGATTTCGGCCAGCGCCTCGCCGGTCGCCTGGACCAGCTTGACGCCAACCTGCACCTCGTTGCCCGATTTGGTGATCAGCGCCTTGATGTCCTTGGCAGCCGTTGCCGAACGCTGGGCGAGTTCGCGCACTTCCTGCGCGACCACCGCGAAGCCCTTTCCGGCATCGCCGGCGCGTGCCGCCTCGACGCCGGCATTCAGCGCCAAGAGGTTGGTCTGGAAGGCGATCTCATCGATGACGTTGATGATCTGGCTGATTTCGCGCGAGGCCTGCTCGATCCGGCCCATGGCCTCGACGGCATTGCCCACGACGACACCGGAGCGGCCGGCATTCTCCTTGGCTTCGGACACCATGATGGTGGCTTCATGCGCCCGCTCGGTGGAATTCTGGACGACGGCGGTGATCTCGTCGAGTGCTGCCGAGGTCTCTTCGAGGGCGGCTGCCTGCTGCTCGGTGCGCTTCGACAGGTCGTCGCTGGCATTGCGCAGCTCGGCGGTGTTGCCGTTCATCGCTTCCGTCGTCTCGCGCACTTCGCGCATCGTCGCCTGCAGGGTGACAAAGGTATTGTTGACGTTCTGCTGCAGCTCGGCGAAGGCGCCCTGGAAGTTGCCGCTCATCGTCTGGGTGAGGTCGCCTTCGGCAAGGCTTGCGATGACGCGGCGGGTCTCACCGATGCCGGCATCGACGCTCGACAGCAGCATGTTGATGTTGCCGGCGAACTGATTGAGGTTATCGTCCTCGTAGTCCTTGCTGATGCGGTGGCCGAAATCGCCGGCTGCTGCCGCTGCCACGACGACAGACATGCTCGACTGCAGGTCGTCGCTCTTGGCGCGCATCGCCGCCTCCTGGGCGTTCAGGCGCTTGACGGCAAGGCCGTTCGCCTTGAAGACCGCTACCGCTGCGGCCATCTCGCCGATTTCATCCGGACGGCCGGCAAAGGGGACCTCGGCGTCGAAATTGCCGTCGGCAACTTCCTTGATCGCATGGGTGACGCGCTTGATCGGGCGGCTGAGATGGCTGGTGCCGATATAGAAGCCCATGCCGACGCCGACCGCGATGCCGATGCCGGTGATGCTGAGCACAAGCATCAGCACCCAGGAGCGGAAGCTCTCGATCTCGGCGTTGACGGTCTCCAGCGCTGCCTTGTCGATGGCGACGACGGCATCGATTTCCGCCTGGAACGCCTTGCGGTTGGCGCGGTTGGCGTCATTGTTGCCTTGTTGGCCGGCGGCTTCGGGGCCGACTTCCGTGCCGAGGCGGGCCGTTTCCGTGCGGAAGGTGCGGAATTCCGCGGCGCGCGCGACAAGCTTGGCAAAATCGTCCTTTTCATCCTCGGGAACGAGCGGCGCCCAGCCCGAGATGACCTTGTCGATCTCGTCGAGGCCGGCCAGCAAGCCCTTGGCGAAGTTCGGCGTATCCTTGATCGTTTTGGCGGCATAGATACCGCGCGATTCCATGACCACGGCGGTGACGAAACGATTGAGGCGTTCGCCGGCATAGGCGCGGCTGGCGGCCTGCTCGTAAGCCGTCAGGTTGCGACTGTATTCGTGCATGGCGGACAATGCCGTCGCACCGATCAGAAGTGCGACCGCGCCCATCACGCAAACCAGCAGATTAATTTTGCCCCGGATCTTCAATGCAATGCTCCTAGCTACGCCACTGCCTGGAAAGCAAATTCCCAGTCGATACGTTGAATATCGGCGAAATTTATTAAAGTTAGATTTCTAATATTTACGATTATGGCTTCGGAATTGATCCATGCCGAATACGGTCGGGCGGCGTAAACGCCTGAAAACCGGGGCGATCGATCTGCCGCGGCGCAAAATTACAACCACTCAGGGCAGGCCTCATTTCTTAACACCAGAGTGCGAAATTACTTTCGGGACCGGCAGCGCAGAGCGAAATTATCCGGCATAATTGACTTTTACAGGCTTCATCCTTATAAGCCCGCGCACGTTCGGTCACTCAAGCCTTTCATGGCCCCGCCCGTTCGAAAAACAACGCTCCTTGCATTATGCAAATTCAAGAAGGGCCGCACTCCGCGGTGTTTAAAATAAATGAAGCGTACCTACCAACCATCCAAGCTTGTTCGCAAGCGTCGCCACGGTTTCCGTGCCCGCATGTCCACGAAGGGTGGCCGCAAGGTCATCGCAGCCCGCCGCGCGCAGGGCCGCAATCGTCTGTCGGCGTAAGCCGGGTTGCCCGGTAAGAGATGGCGGGCGAATTGACGATCAGTGAGAAGAAACACACTGTCGGGCGGCTGAAGAGCCGCCCGCAGTTTCTTGCCGCGCGCGAGGGCGAAAAACGCCGGGGCGGCTTCTTCCTTCTCGAAGTCCTCGACCGGAAGGAACCCGACAGCCAGGCACGCGTCGGTTTTACAGTCACCAAAAAACATGGCAACGCGGTCGAACGGAACCGTATGCGCCGCCGCCTGAAAGAGGCGGTGCGGCTTCATGCGGGGTTTGCAATGCAGCCCGGACACGACTATGTGGTTGTCGCGCGCAGGGACGTGCTTGACGCGTCCTTCCAGGAATTGGCCGCGGAACTGAAATCCCGCGTGGAAACCAGGCCGAAACACCGGCGCTCCGGAGACGGACGCCCCAGGAACGTATGATGGAAAACAACCGCAATTATTTCATTGCGATCGCTCTCTCGGTGCTGATCGTCCTCGGCTGGCAGTTTCTCTATATGAACCCGCGCATCGAGGCCCAGCGCAAGGCGCAGGAAGCTCAGAAGGCGCAGCAGCAGACCGAGCAGGTGCAGCAGCCCGCAGCAGGCGGTCAGGCACCGGCCCAGACGAGCGGCGCTGCCCCTTCCGGCCAGGCGGCTGCGACGGCGACGCTCGAGCAGGCGTTGGCAAAGACCCCGCGCGTCGTCATCGATACGCCGGCACTTTCCGGCTCGATCAACCTTGCCGGCGCCCGTCTCGACGATCTGAAGCTCAAGGGCTATCACGAGACCGTCGACGACTCGAGCCCGATCATCACGCTGTTCAGCCCGGCGGAAACCAAGGACGGCTATTTCACCGAACTCGGCTATATCGGCAGCGACGCGACGGGCAGCGTTCCGGGTCCCTCGACGCTCTGGACCGCACCTGAGGGCGCCAAGCTCACCGAAAAGACGCCGGTGACGCTTTCCTATACCAATGACAAGGGCCTGACCTTCACCCGCACCATTTCCGTCGACGAACGCTACATGTTCACCGTCGCCGACAAGATCGAAAACACAGGCCAGGCGCCCGCTGCGCTGTCTTCCTACGGCCGCGTGACGCGCTACAACAAGCCGACGACGCCGTCCGTCTACGTCCTTCATGAAGGCTTCATCGGCGTGATCGGCGATGACGGCCTGATCGAAACCAAATATAGCGCCGTCGAGAAGGAAGCCGTGGCACCGGCGAAATCCACCGGCGGCTGGCTTGGCATCACCGACAAATATTGGGCGGCGACAATCGTTCCGCCGCAGAGTGCCGCCTATGAGGCGCATTTCTCCTATTTCGCCGATGGCCAGCCGCGCTATCAGGCCGACTACAAGGACGATGCCTTCACCGTTGCGCCGGGCCAATCGATCGAGCTGAAGAACCTCGTCTTCGCCGGCGCCAAGGAAGTGCCTGTTATCGACGGTTATGAGGCCAGCTATTCGATCCCGAAGTTCGACCGGCTGATCGACTGGGGCTGGTTCTATTTCATCACCAAGCCGATGTTCAAGCTGATGGACTTCTTCTTCCGCTACTTCGGCAATTTCGGCGTGGCGATCCTGTGCACCACCATCGTCGTCAAGGCTCTGTTCTTCCCGCTCGCCAGCAAGCAGTACGCTTCGATGGCGAACATGAAGCGCATGCAGCCGAAGATGGAGGAACTGAAGGCGAAATTCGCCGACGACCGCATGGGGCTGCAGCAGGCAACGATGCAGCTCTACAAGGAAGAAAAGATCAACCCGATCGCCGGCTGCTGGCCGGTGGCGCTTCAGATCCCGATCTTCTTCTCGCTCTACAAGGTGATCTACATCACCATCGAAATGCGGCACGCACCCTTCTTCGGCTGGATCAAGGACCTTTCGGCGCCCGATCCGACGACAATCGTCAATCTGTTCGGCCTGCTGCCTTTCGAGGGGCCGACGCTGCTGCACCTCGGCGTCTGGCCGCTGATCATGGGCGTCACCATGTTCGTGCAGATGCGCATGAACCCGACGCCGCCCGATCCGACGCAGGCGATGATCTTCAACTGGATGCCGCTGGTGTTCATGTTCATGCTGGCAAGCTTCCCGGCCGGCCTGGTCATCTACTGGGCCTGGAACAACACGCTCTCGGTGGCGCAGCAGGGGCTGATCATGAAGCGCCACGGCGTCAAGGTCGAACTCTTCGACAATCTGAAGGGTCTGTTCCGACGAAAAGAAGCGCCGTCGAAATGACGCTTGCCAAGCCCCGCTCCGGCGGGGCTTTTCATTTCCGGGTGGCGGACGAAGGACACAAGGCATGCCGCGCAGGCGCCTGAAAAGCTTGACATCCGCCCGCAAAACCATGAAGCCCGGTAAAAGACCCAACCCAGAGATTGCAGAGCCCGCATGCCCGAAACCGAAAAGCCGCTCTTCGGCCACCCATGGATCTTCATCCGCGGCGTGCCGTCCCTGAACTTCCTGCCGCCGGAAGGGCCGCTGGAAGTGGCCTTTGCCGGTCGCTCTAATGTCGGTAAATCCTCGCTGATCAATGCGCTGGTCGGCCAGAAGGGCCTGGCGCGCACCTCGAACACGCCGGGACGCACGCAGGAACTCAATTATTTCGTGCCGGACGGTTATTCCGGCGAAGGCCAAGACCTGCCGCCGACGGCGATCGTCGACATGCCGGGTTATGGTTATGCGCAGGCACCGAAGGAGCAGGTCGACAAGTGGACCAAGCTCGTCTTCGATTATCTGCGCGGCCGCGCGACGCTGAAGCGCGTCTATGTGCTGATCGACAGCCGCCACGGCATCAAGAAGAACGACGACGATGTGCTTGATCTGCTCGACAAGGCCGCCGTCTCCTACCAGATCGTGCTGACCAAGACCGACAAGATCAAGGCGGCTGGCGTGCCGAAGCTCATTGCCGAAACGGCGGAAAAGATCCGCAAGCGCCCGGCCGCCTATCCCGGCGTGCTGTCCACCTCGTCCGAAAAGGGCGACGGGCTGGACGAACTGCGCCAGGCGATCGCCGAAACCGTCGGCATCGCCCGCTGGAAGTAGAGGGCGTAAGCGGCCCGGACGCGGCGACCTGTCTGGTGTAAAGGCCTCCGCAACACCTCAAAGTTGAATATGTTTCCAATTGAAAACTAAAGGTTGACGATGCAAGCTCGATGAGCTAGACAGCGATCATCGAATTTTGCTTGCTGGCTTGGTTATCGCGCGATTGGCACCGCGCTCTGAACGAACTTCCTTTCAAAAATCGCTATCACCATCCGCATCGCCTTGGCGTTGCGGTTCTTCAATATTGCTATGAAAGGGTTCATCATCATGGCCACTGGCACCGTTAAATGGTTCAATTCCACCAAAGGCTTCGGCTTCATTCAGCCTGATAATGGCGGCGACGACGCCTTCGTTCACATCTCCGCCGTCGAGCGCGCCGGAATGCGCGAACTCGTCGAAGGCCAGAAGATCGGCTTCGACCTCGAGCGTGACAACAAGTCGGGCAAGATGTCCGCTTGCAATCTCCAGAACGCTTAAATCGGTATCGCTTCCCTTTGACCACGGATGTACTGGCACTGCCGGAAGCACGTTATCCATCCAAGGCCAGGCAATTTGCCTGGCCTTTTTTGTTTTCGCTCGCGCGTCGAGCCCATCCGTATCGGAGCCAACATGACAGAGACATACAGCAAATCTCGACAGCGGGCGGAGATTGCCTTCGGCAACGTCCAGACCCAGTTCTTCGCGAAGAACCAGGCGGCCGAAGAGCTCGAATCCGACGCCCAATCGCAACAGGCAAAGACGTTGCGGCTTCGGGAGGCCCGGCTTGCCAGGGAACAGAGTGACCGGGTGTCGGCAACCTCTGCCCTCGTTGCGAAACGCGCCAGGGCCCGCTGAGATCACAACCCGATCGCCAAGCCTCGAGATTTAAAACGCGTCTGAATCGACGGGCTTGCAGATCGCTCGCTGCAGCATGGGCGAAGGCGTGCTGACATTCACTCGCATCAAGGAAGCATCAATGGCAGAGACTCCGCAGGAACTTCAGTCGATCAATACTGCCTGGCAGATCGCCATTCAGGAAATTCTGCGCATGGTGATCAGAGACATGTATCACGGCGGCGGCGAGGCTTCGTTCAAGACGCATATCAAGCGTATCGAAGAAGCGGCCGTCGACAGTATTTACACGGATTTGCGGCTGCGCGGGACTGATGAATGGACGGAAGTGCTGGTCAAGGAAAGGGCGAGCAATTTCGTTACGACCCTGCTGACGTCATTTACCTATGACCGGGCTTAAATCACCCTGTGGCAGGAAATCGATGGACGTGCCGCCGATCAACGCTTGCGTCCCAGCAGTTTTTAAAGCAACCCTAGTTCTCCTGCTGTGCGGGAAAAGCCGCGTCCAAGAGTAATATTTGATGACCGATAGCAAAGACCAGCCGATTTCGCCGGAAGGCGTCGGCAACTTGCCCCATCTTGCCGAAGCCCTTGATGACGACCGGTTTCGACACTTTCTCGATCATGTGCCATTCGCGGTGGCTGTCTCAGAACTCGGTGGCGACGAGCCGCTGGTTTATGTCAATCTCGAATTCGAACGGCTGACGGCGCTTGAGGCAACCGAGGTCCAGGGAAAACCCTGGCCGGAAATTAAATTGAACTCCACCGCCGTCTCCGGAGAGGTGCCGCTCACAGCCGCGGTGACCTCTGCGGAAGAGTATGTTGGTGCCTTCTCGCTCGCCGCCGAACCCGAGAGCACCGTCATTATCGATGTTTGGTCGAATACGATCGTCGACGATGATGACACCCCACTCTTCCGATTGGTGGCCTTTGCTGCCCGCAATGAGGCGACGGCCGCTGAGAGCTTCAGCGAACTGCTGACGGAGAAAGATGTCCTTCTGCGGGAACTACAGCATCGCGTGAAGAACAATCTTCAGATGATCACGGCGCTCATCCGAATGGAGGCGCGCAATGCTCAACAGAATGAGGAAAGCGAAAGGTTTGCACGGCTTGCCGGGCGGATTGAAGCCTTGGCCCTGCTCTATCGCTCGCTGTCAGACGAAGAGAAAGGCGCCACAGTCGATCTTGGTACCTATGTCAGCCAGATTGCCGCCTCGGTGATGGCGGCCCATGCCGTGGAAGGGATCCGGCTGGACATGAAGGTCGATACCTGGCCGGTTTCGGTCGATGTCGCCATGCCGGCCGGCCTCGTCATCAACGAACTCCTCACCAATACGCTGAAGCATGCCTTCTTGGGGCGCGATGGCGGCGAAATCACGCTCCGCTGTGTCGTCAGCGATACCGGGTGCAGGATCACCGTTGCTGATAACGGGGTCGGTCTTCCCCAGGATGTGACCTGGCCGCAGCCGGGAAAGCTGAGCGCGATGATCGTACAGTCGCTGAAACAGAATGCCCGCGCCGAGGTTGAAGTAAGCTCATCCCCTGACACCGGCATGAGTGTTTCCCTCGTCTTCCCGAGAGCTGAAGTGGCCCAATAGAGCGCCGCGCGTCTTTTCAGACGCGCTAGGGACGCTCTATCACTTTGAATCTGCGCGTAATCCTTTCCGAAAATCGATTCCGATTTTCGGGGTTATGCGCTAGCCACCTCATCAATTGTGTTTGGGGCGCCCTTAGAGCGGTTCAGCTTTTTATGGAAGCGCAGAACCGCTCTAACCTTTTGTTTTTGCGCAATTCCGGACGGAAAACCGCTCTGCACTTTTCCTGGAATTGCTCTAGGAGCGCCCCAATGCATCTGCCGATACGAGCGGGCCTACATCTTCGGCAGCAGCACCTTGTCGACGACGTGGATGACGCCGTTCGACTGTTTGACGTCGGCGATCGTCACATGGGAAACGCCGCCGTTTTCATCGGTCAAGGTGATCTTGCCCATGTTTTCCTTGGCTTTCAGCACGCAGCCGCCGACGGTCTTGATGTCGTGCTCGCCTCCGTCATCCTTGATCATCTTGGCGACGGTCTTGGCCATCGCATCGGCGGCAACGACGTGGCAGGTCAGAACCTTGGTCAGCGTTGCCTTGTTTTCCGGCTTCAGCAGTGTATCGACGGTGCCCTTCGGCAGGGCGGCGAAAGCTTCGTTGGTCGGCGCAAAGACGGTGAAGGGGCCTTTGCCCTCGAGCGTGCTGACCAGGCCGGCTGCCTTGACGGCTGCGACCAGCGTCGTGTGATCCTTGGAGTTCACGGCGTTCTCGATGATGTTCTTGCTATCGAACATCGCCGCACCGCCGACCGTCGGGTTTTTCGCGGCGGCAAAGGCGACAGCGGACATGGCGGCGGCGAGCGCGAAGCCGCGCAATACGGACTTGATCATGATTTTCTCCTCACCGGATACAGTCCGCCGGCTTTATGCCTGAGCGTCGTCCGGACATTTCGAACTACGGAGGGCCGCGCCGAAGAGTTTCAGACAGGAGAAATGATTTATGACCGACACGATCATGACCGGTGCGATTAGGGTCGGCGCAGGGGGCCGCTTGCGATCACCGGACCGGTTGCCTGGCCGGTCGGCGAACCGCCGAAGGGTTCGAGACTGACGGCAAGCGTTGCGCCATCGGCTATCATGCTGCGCAGTTCGGCGGGAATGACAAGTTCACCGCTTTCGCCCGGCTGGAAGACGCCGAGCGATCTCGTCATGCCGCTGCCCGGGACCAGCCAAAGTTCCAGCGACTTCTCCTCCGGCTTGCCGGCGGCGACCGGCACGATCTTCAGCCGGCCGCTCTGAAGCTCGTAGGAGGCAAGAAGATTGATGGTGCTGTTCTGGCCCGAAAGCGAGGCCACCAGGGGTGCAGGCCCCTGCGGCTCCGGCACCACGCCGGAGGCGAAGATGACGGCGCTGACGGCGACGACGATGCAGGCAAAGCTCAGCGAGCGCCAGAAAACGGCTGAATTCCAGAGCCCCTGCGAAAAGGATGGGGGCTTTTGGCCATCGCCGAACAGCCGCGCCTCGATCTGCTTGAAGGTTTCCCGGTTCGGAGCAACGCCTTCATACTCGTCGTTGAAGGAAGAGAGGTTGGTTTCCCAGCGGCTGACGATCGCAGCGAAGGGGCGGTCGTGGCGCATGCGCTCTTCCACCACCCGGCGATCCTGCAACGACAGGACGCCAAGCACATATTCGCCGGCGAGAACCTCGTCGCGGGAGCGGTCTCCCTTGCTTTTGTCGGGCGATGTCATCGTTCCATGCACTCTCTCAGTTTCAAGAGGCTGCGTCTGAGCCAGGTCCGCATCGTGTTCAGCGGGACACCAAACTGATCGGCCAGTTCCTGATAGCTCAGCCCTTCGACATAAGCCCGTTTCACCGCGACCGCACGATCAGCTTCCAACTCTTCCATGCAGGTGTCAATCCGCCTTCCTTCATCCTTGGTCACCGTCTGCATTTCCGGGTCGGGTCCGGCATCGGCAAGATCGTAGACCGTGTCCAATTCGTCGGCGACGGGCTTGCGCGCCCGCAGCGCATCGATCGACCGATTGCGGGCGATCGCCGCCAGCCATGCCGAGGACGAACCCGAGGCGACGGAGAAGCTGCGAGCGCGTTGCCAGATGCTGATATAGACTTCCTGCAGAGCTTCTTCGGCTTCCGTGCGATCCTTCAAGATACGCAGGCAGATCGAAAAAAGTTTCGGTGCGGTCTGATTGTAGAGGGCCACGAAAGCCCTGCGATCGCCGAGTGCGACGCGGCCGATCAAGTCTGCGATCTCATCGCCTTGCATGCCGTTCCTCATCTCAAGCTTGCGTGCGCCAGACGGTAACGGCGTCCGGCTCCGCGACAGATACGAAAAACTATTGCCCTCTGGATTATTCCCTCTGTCAGAAACTTGCGATAAAAGGCCGCGAACAATTCTGCGGGGTTCCCATGAACGAAACCGAAAGCGAAATGCAGGCACGGCTTCTGGCCAAGGCACTGCCCTTCATGCAGCGTTACGAGAACAAGACGATTGTCGTGAAATATGGCGGCCACGCCATGGGCAATCCCGAGCTCGGCAAGGCCTTTGCCAGCGACATCGCGCTGTTGAAGCAATCGGGCGTCAACCCGATCGTCGTTCATGGCGGCGGCCCGCAAATCGGCGCCATGCTGAGCAAGATGGGCATCGAATCGAAATTCGAGGGCGGCCTTCGCGTCACCGACCAGAAAACGGTCGAGATCGTCGAGATGGTGCTCGCCGGCTCGATCAACAAGGAAATCGTCGCGCTCATCAACCAGACCGGCGAATGGGCGATCGGCCTTTGCGGCAAGGACGGCAACATGGTCTTCGCCGAAAAGGCGCGCAAGACCGTGAAGGATCCGGATTCGAACATCGAGCGCGTGCTCGATCTCGGTTTCGTCGGCGAAGTGGTCGAGGTCGACCGGACGCTGCTCGATCTGCTCGCCCGCTCCGAGATGATCCCGGTCATCGCCCCCGTCGCGCCTGGCCGTGACGGCGCCACCTACAATATCAACGCCGATACCTTTGCCGGCGCCATTGCCGGCGCGCTGAACGCCACTCGACTGCTGTTCCTGACCGATGTGCCCGGCGTGCTCGACAAGAACGGCCAGCTCATCAAGGAGCTTTCGGTCGCCGAAGCACATGCGCTGATCGCCGATGGCACGATCTCGGGCGGCATGATCCCCAAGGTCGAGACCTGCATCGATGCGATCAAGGCCGGCGTGCAGGGCGTCGTTATCCTGAACGGCAAGACCGCCCATTCCGTGCTGCTCGAGATCTTCACCGAGCACGGCGTCGGAACGCTGATCGTTCCCTGAACCAGGCTGCGCCCTTCACTTGCGAAGAGCGGATCTTCCTGACGCGGAAACAGGGTATCGAGGAAACAAATGCGCCTGACAGACTGCTATAATTTTCACGATTTCCGGCGCATGGCTAAACGGCGTCTTCCCGGACCGATATTCGACTATATCGACGGCGGTGCCGATGACGAGGTGACGTACCGGCGCAATACCGCGGCCTTCGAGGCCTGCGATCTGGTGCCCGACGTTTTGCGCGGTGTGGCCGATGTCGACATGTCGGTGACCGTCATGGGCCAGAAGCTCGCAATGCCGGTCTATTGCTCACCGACGGCGCTGCAGCGGCTTTTTCACCACCAGGGAGAGCGGGCGGTCGCGGCGGCGGCGGCAAAACATGGGACGATGTTCGGCGTCTCCTCGCTCGGCACGATCAGCCTGGAGGAAGCGAGACAGATCAGCAATGGGCCGCAGGTCTATCAGTTCTATTTCCACAAGGACCGCGGCCTCAACCGCGAGATGATGGCGCGAGCGAAAAATGCCGGCGTGCAGGCGATGATGCTGACGGTCGACAGCATCACCGGCGGCAACCGCGAGCGCGACAAACGCACCGGCTTTGCCATTCCCTTCAAGCTCAATCTTGCCGGCATGACCCAGTTCGCGATCAAGCCTTCCTGGGCGATCGACTGGCTGACGCACGAGCGCTTCCGGCTGCCGCAGCTCGAAAACCACGTCAAGATGGATGGCGGCACGCTGTCGATCAGCCGATACTTCACCGAGATGCTGGACCCCTCGATGTCCTGGGACGACGTGGCGGAGATGGTGCGCGAATGGGGCGGGCCATTCTGCCTGAAGGGCATCATGTCGGTCGAGGACGCCAAGCGCGCGGCCGAGATCGGCTGCAGCGGCATCGTGCTTTCCAATCACGGCGGGCGCCAGCTCGACGGCTCGCGCAGCGCATTCGACCAGTTGGCCGAGATCGTCGACGCCGTGGGCGACCGGATCGACGTGATGATGGATGGCGGCGTGCAGCGGGGAACGCATGTTCTTAAAGCATTGTCGCTGGGGGCGAAGGCCGTGGGGCTCGGGCGCTACTATCTCTTCCCGCTTGCCGCTGCCGGACAGCCCGGCGTCGAACGGGCGCTGGAGACGATGCGCACCGAGATCGAGCGCGGCATGAAGCTGATGGGCTGCACCTCGGTCAGCCAGCTCAGCCGGCGGAATCTGCGCTTCCGTTCCTGAGCGGAACGGGATTTCATTCCGGGCCGCAGCTTTCGCACTAAAGCGCGTCGCGATCTTTCGGATTCGCTCGTCGCGCTTTAGCTCTTTGTTTTTACGCATGCCGTTGTCGCAAAACCGCTGCACACTTTTGCGCGACATGCTTTAGATCTGCGGCCCTCGGGCATTCGACGTCAGAGCGGGCTATAAATCGCCGCCGCCTCCTGTTTCAACTTTTCCATCATTGATCGGTAAGGCCCCGGACCATAGCTGACACGGCCGACGCCGAGCTTTGCCAACGCCTTCACATCAGGAGCGCCCGTCCGCATCATGATGTTGACGGGCAGTGGCGATGCCGCGCAGATCTTCTCGATCAAGGCGGGATCGATCAGGCCCGGCACGAAGAAGCCGCTGCCGCCGGCGGCCGCATAGGCCCTGCCGCGCTCGATCGCCTCGTCCACCAGCCCCGCATGTTTGGAAAGATCACTCTCGGCCAGAAAAAGATCGGTGCGGGCGTTGATGAAGAAGGGAATGCCCTTGCCTTCCGCCATGGCGCGAATGGCGCGGATGCGGGCCGCCTGCCTCTCGGCCGGATAAAGCCCGCCACCGCCGACCACCTGATCCTCGAAATTGATGCCGATCGCGCCGGCCTCCACCAGTTTCGCCACATTGGCCGCAGCCCCCTCAGGCTCGGCCGAATAGGCGCCTTCGAAATCGACCGAGAGCGGCAGGTCGATGACCGAGGTGATGGATTTCGCGGTCTCGACCAGCACCGACATCGGCAGCTTCTCGCCGTCGGCATAACCATGGGCAGCGGCGACCGACCAGCTTCCCGTCGCAAGCGCCTTGGCGCCGGCATCGGCAACCGCCTTCGCTGTCCCGGCGTCCCAAATATTGTAAAGAACAACCGGGTCGCCCTTGCGGTGCAATGCGCCGAATGCCTTGGCCTTTTCACTCTGGTTCATGCTGTCTCCTCCATCTTTGCTTGCGTGCTGGTCTTCTCTTCATGCCGCAGCAGCCATTGCTTGCGCCAGAGCCCGCCGCCATAGCCGGTCAGCGAACCATCCGCGCCGAGAATGCGATGGCAAGGCACGATGATGGCAAGCTGGTTGGCGCCATTGGCGCGGCCGACGGCCCGCACGACTTCCGGCCTTTCCATTTCCCTTGCGAGATCGCCATAGGCGCGCGTCTGGCCGACAGGAATCTCCATGAGCTTTGCCCAGACATGTTTTTCGAAGGGTGTGCCGCCGAGCGCCAACGGCGTCTTGAAGACGGCGAGCCGCCCTTCGAAATAATCCCGGATCTCCGCCGCGATCTGATCGATCGCCGGCGTGCGGCCGATCGCGACCGACGAGCGGACACGCCTCTGCAGTGCCTCAAGTTCGGTCGGCAGCGCCTTACGGTCGTGGAATTCGAGAAGATGCAGATGCGTCTGGTCGGCAACGGCCACCATCGGCCCGAGCGGCGTCTCGAACCAGTCGGCAAAGAGCAGTTCGCGGTTCTGCGACAGTGACGGCGCCTTGCCGACCAGCCGCTGGAAAGCCGTCCGGAAACCACTTGGGGAGTCATATCCCGCATCGAGCTGCGCATCGATGACGCGCGCGCCGTCGGCCAGCTGCCGGGCCGCCTCGCCCAGCCTGATATAGCGGACGATATCGTGGAAGGTCATACCGAGCCCGCGTTTGAAGGCGCGGCGCACGGTCGAAGGATCGTGGCCGCGGCGCACAAGCTCATCCTCGGTCCAGCGCAGCTGCGGCTCGCGGTCCAATACGGCAAGCAGTTCGTCGACGATCGGCTCCCTGCCAGGCTGCTCCAGCGGCCTGCAGCGTTGGCACGGGCGGAAGCCGGAATGCATGCAGGCGGCGATCGTATCGAAAAAGAGCGTATTTTCCCGCTTCGGCTTACGCGCCGGGCAGGTCAGACGGCAGAAGATGCCGGTTGTCTTGACGCAGACATAGGCCTGGCCCTCATAATCGGCACTGCGCGCGATCAGGGCATCATAGAGCGTATCATCATCGGGGCGTTCGAAAAGCATGACCGCTTTCTAGCATCCCGTGCCTGCGTCGTCCGCCGAAAATCGGGCGTCTATTCTTTCTTGTCGATTTCCTTGGCGGATAAGCCGTGCCATAAGACCGCCATGACCAAGATCGACCGCACGCCTGATAAAGCCGATTTCGAGCACGTCACAGACTGGGTCTTCGACCTCGACAACACGCTCTATCCGCATCATGTCAATCTCTTCGCGCAGATCGACAAGAACATGACCGCCTATGTCGCGGCACTCTTGCAGATGGAGCGGGAAGAGGCGCGCAAGCTGCAGAAGCAATATTACCTCGACCATGGCACGACGCTGCAGGGCCTGATGATCCATCACGGCATCGACCCGAACGACTTTCTCGAAAAGGCGCATGCGATCGACTACACGGCGCTGACGCCGCAGCCGGAACTCGGCGAGGCGATCAAGGCGCTGCCGGGGCGCAAGTTCATCTTCACCAATGGCAGCGTCAAGCATGCCGAAATGACGGCGGAGGCGCTCGGCATTCTCGAACATTTCGACGACATCTTCGATATCGTCGCGGCCGACTACGTGCCGAAGCCGGCGCAGGCGACCTACGACAAGTTCACGGCGCTGAAGCGCGTCGAAACCACCAAGGCGGCCATGTTCGAGGATCTGCCGCGCAATCTGACGGTGCCGAAGGCGCTCGGGATGCAGACCGTGCTGCTCGTGCCGCGCAATCTGGAAGAGACAGTGGTCGAATGGTGGGAAAAGACCAGCGGCGAAGAGGATCATATCGATTTCGTCACCGACGACCTCGCCGCTTTTCTCGGCAAGATTACCGGCTGACAGCCAGTCTTTATTTGATGCATGTCGTTTCCCAAAACCGCCGCACACTTTTGGGCGACATGCATTAGATTACGAAGTTTTCACTTAGCTTACCGATGTTTAACTGGGTCTTCCGGGGCTGCGGCCATATCTTCTTTCGTGAGGGGACACCTTACGAAAGGCAAACACGATGTACCGCAACAAGCTGATACTGGCAGCGCTTTCCTCCACCCTCATTTTCGGCGCAGCCGCCGGAGCAGTTTTTGCCGCACCGGGTGATGGGCCGCGCCAGCATGCCGGCATGGGCCGCCCGGGTCCAGGCTCCGCTGCCTTCCGCGAAATCACCTATGTCCGCATGCTCAAGCAATTCGATACGAACAAGGATGGACAGATCTCCAAGGACGAGGCGACCGCCGGCCTCGACAAGATCTTCGCCGCGATCGATACCAACAAGGATGGCTCGCTGACCCCGGGCGAAATCCGTGAGTACCGGAAAACGCAGATGCAGGCGATGCGAGATCAGCGCAAGCAGGAGGCCGGCGAAAACAAGGATGCGAATGCCGCAGCCGCGACGCCAGACAATAACGACCAGGGACGGCCGCCGCGCGAAGGTCACGATGGTCGTGACGGACATCGCTGGATGCGCCATGGCGGCAACATCATGCGTGCCTCGCTGATGATGCAGCGGATCGATACCGATCAGAACGGCCAGATTTCCAAACAGGAAGCCACAGCCGCCTTCGACAAGCTGTTTGCGCGGATGGACCGCAACAAGGATGGCGTCATCTCGATCGATGACATGCCGGACCGGCCGTTGCTCTAGAACAGGATGGCGACTTCCCCTGCCTTTCCCCGCCTCGGCGGGGAGAGGCTCTGCGGCCTATTCCTCCGAAGCGCCTATTCGCGGTGTTCGTAGAAATTCTGGACGATCTTCCATGCCTCTTCTGCCGTATCGACGAAGCTGATCAGCTTGACGTCGTCGGGCGCGATCGTCCCGAATTCCGCCAATGCGTCGAAATTGATGATGCTCCGCCAGAACGCCTCCCCGAAGAGGATCAGCGGCAGGCGCTCCATGCGGCCGGTCTGGATCAGCGTCAGGCATTCGAAGAATTCGTCGAGCGTGCCGAAGCCGCCCGGGAAGACCGCGATCGCCTTGGCGCGCACCATGAAATGCATCTTGCGGATGGCGAAATAGTGGAAGTTGAAGCTGAGCTCCGGCGTCACGTAGGCGTTCGGCGCCTGCTCGTGCGGCAGCACGATGTTGAGGCCGATCGAAGGGGCGCCCTCGTCGGCTGCGCCGCGATTGCCGGCCTCCATCACGCCGGGGCCGCCGCCGGTAACGATGACATATTCGTGGAAATTGAAGGTAGCCGAATATTTCGAGCAGAGCCGGGCGAATTTTCGCGCCTCGTCATAATAGACGGAAGCGGCCTCCAGGTTGACGCGCTGGATGTCGTTGCGGGCTGCCCAGGCGCTCTGGCCGGGGGCGGGAATGCGGGCGCCGCCGAACATGACGACGGTCGACTTGATGCCGCGTTCGGTCAGCATCATCTCCGGCTTCATCAGTTCCAGCTGCAGGCGGATCGGCCGCAGCTCCTCACGGCAGAGGAAATCCTCGTCGACATAGGCAAGGCGATAGGCAGGCGACATCGTCTGCGGCGTTTTCGGCACGGCTTCGGCGCGCTGCCTGTCGGTCGAGCTGCTCTTCAGCGGGTCCCATACGCCATCCTTGCGCCGCGAACCGCCGTTTCGTCCCTTCGCCATGTCGAAATGCCTTTCAGTATTGCCGGCCACGAAGCCGGATATGTCGCTATAACGCCTTGAATCCAGATATGATCTTGTCGGAAAAATCATTCCGTTCTACGGCTTCATGCTGTAGAGCAGGATACATCCCTGCCAACCGCATTCCGGAGACCCCGCCGTCTCCACGATAAAGATCGAAGTTTAAGGAATTCTCATGAGCGCCACCGACCTCGCATCCCTCGAAAAGATCATCGAAGCCGCCTTCGACAATCGCGACAATGTGAACACGTCGACGAAGGGCGAGGTTCGCGATGCGGTCGAAGCAGCGCTCGATCTGCTCGATGCCGGCAAGGCCCGTGTCGCCGAACGCTCCGCCGACGGCGCCTGGTCGGTCAATCAGTGGCTGAAGAAGGCCGTGCTCTTGTCCTTCCGCCTCAACGACATGGACGTGGTGAAGGGCGGCTCGGGCAACTCGACCTGGTGGGACAAGGTTCCTTCGAAGTTCGAAAACTGGGGCGAGAACCACTTCCGCGCCGCCGGCTTCCGCGCCGTGCCGAACTGCGTCGTGCGCCGCTCGGCTTACATCGCCCCGAACGCCATCCTGATGCCTTCCTTCGTCAATCTCGGCGCCTATGTCGGTGAAGGCACCATGGTCGATACCTGGGCAACGGTCGGCTCCTGCGCGCAGATCGGCAAACATGTGCATCTCTCCGGCGGCGTCGGCATTGGCGGCGTGTTGGAGCCGATGCAGGCGGGCCCGACGATCATCGAGGACAATTGCTTCATCGGCGCCCGTTCCGAGGTGGTCGAAGGCTGCATCATCCGCGAAGGCTCGGTGCTCGGCATGGGCGTCTTTATCGGCAAGTCGACCAAGATCGTCGACCGCGCCACCGGCGAGGTGACCTACGGCGAAGTGCCGCCCTATTCCGTCGTCGTCGCCGGCTCGATGCCGTCGGGCAATGCGACGATGGGCAACGGCCAGCCGGCGCCGCATCTCTACTGCGCCGTCATCGTCAAGCGCGTCGATGAAAAGACCCGCTCGAAGACCGGCATCAACGAGCTGCTCAGAGATTGATGACACCGGGACGTTGATCCGGTAAACAGACGGCGTCTTTTTACGCGAGGCGGCCCCGCCTTGCCATGTCTTTGCCATTCCCGCCGGATAGTTCGACCGCCATGACCGCTACCGACCCCGTCGCCAATCTTCAGACGCTGATTCGCTGCCCGTCCGTGACGCCCGCCGAAGGCGGCGCACTGTCGGCGCTGGAGGCGATGCTTGCGCCGCTCGGCTTTTCTGTCGACAGGGTGAAGGCGAGCGAAGCCGGAACACCCGACATCGAAAACCTCTATGCCCGCCTCGGCAAGGATGGCCCGCATCTGATGTTTGCCGGCCATACCGATGTCGTGCCGGTCGGCGACGAAGCCGCCTGGACGCATCCGCCGTTTGAGGCCCAGATTTCGAAGGGCGAGCTTTTCGGCCGCGGCGCCGTCGACATGAAGGGCGGCATCGCCTGTTTCGTCGCCGCCGTCGCCCGCCATATCGAGAAAAACGGGCCACCGGCCGGCTCGATCTCCTTCCTCATCACCGGCGACGAAGAAGGTCCGGCGATCAACGGTACGATCAAGCTGCTGCAATGGGCGGCCGAGCGCGGCGAGCGCTGGGATGCCTGCCTTGTCGGAGAGCCGACCAATCCGGACAGGCTCGGCGACATGATCAAGATCGGCCGGCGCGGCTCGCTGTCGGGTAAAATCACCGTTCACGGCGTGCAGGGCCATGCCGCCTATCCGCATCTTGCCGACAATCCGGTGCGCGGCATGCTGCAGCTGACCCAGGCGCTGATGGACCCGCCGTTTGACGGCGGCACCGACGATTTCCAGCCGTCGAACCTCGAAGTGACCACGGTCGATGTCGGCAATCCGGCGACCAACGTCATTCCGGCCAAGGCATCGGCAAGCTTCAACATCCGCTTCAACGACAGCTGGACGGTCGAAACGCTGCGTGCCGAAATCCTGCGCCGTCTCGATGCCGCCGCCCGGGATGGCGCCTTGCGGCCGGGCCGCCAACCGGTGGCCTATGATATCGTCTGGGCCGATCGGCCGAGCCATGTCTTCCTGACGCGCAACAATGCGCTGATCGCCTCGCTGTCTTCAGCCGTCGAAAGCATTTCCGGCCAGTCGCCGCGGCTTTCGACCACCGGCGGCACATCGGATGCGCGCTTCATCAAGGATTATTGCCCGGTCGTCGAGTTCGGCCTCGTCGGCCAAACGATGCACATGGTCGACGAGCGCGTCGCTGTCGCCGATCTGGAGACGCTGACGGCAATCTACGAAACCTTCATCGCCCGCTGGATCGCCAATGCCGGGCTTTAGGGAAGTTCAATATTACCTGGCCGGCCTCTGGCTGCTGATCCGGCTGGATCCGCGCGGCTTCCGCTACCTTGATATGTCCGAGCGCGGCGTCAACCGTTCGTTCTGGGCGATGCTCTGGTGCCTGCCGCCGATGGGTATTTCCTGGCTCTGGTGGCGACAGGCCTTCCTGCGGGCGATGCCGCCGGAAGCCGATGTCGATTTTCCCTTCTATATCAGGCTCGGCCTCGTCGAGGTCGCCAACTGGTTCGTGCCGCTGGTCTTTGCCGGGTTGCTGCTGCTTGCCGTCCGCATGGGCGAGCGTTTCGCCCCGGTCGTCGTCAGCGTCAACTGGCTCGGCGTGCCGCTTTCCTATATCAACGGGCTGCTGCTGGCGCTGGTGTTCTTCCTGCCCGGCTCCGTCGGCCTCGTCTCGCTGCTGCTGCTCGCCTTCATGCTGGCGCAGGTCTTCGTGCTGGCGCGCATTCTCCGGATGATCTGCCACGGTCATGCGCTGATGGTCGGGGCGCTGACACTGGTGCTGCTCGTGCCATCGATGATCCTTTCGGAATATCTGCAGCACTTCCTCGGCATCTATCCCGTCTGAGTAAACTTACGAGGGATCGTCAGCATCCCCGTCATTGGCATCGGTATCGGTAACCGGCCTTCGGCGGTCGGGGATCACGTCGGGATAATCCACCTGCATGAAATAGAGTCCGTCCGGCGGCGCCACCGGGCCGCAGGCCTTGCGGTCGCGCGCCTTAAGCGTCGCCTCGACATCATCAGGCGTCCATTTGCCTTCGCCGGCGAGCTTCAGCGTGCCGGCGAAGGAACGGATCTGGTTGTGGAGAAAACTCTGCGCCGTGGCGCGGATCTCGATCAGCTCGCCATTGCGCGTCACATCCAGCCGGTCGAGGGTACGCACCGGACTGTTTGCCTGGCAATGGGCGGCGCGGAAGGTGGAGAAATCGTGCTTGCCGACCAGCCTCTGGGCGGCAGCATGCATGACCTCGTGGTCGAGCACCTTCGGCACCCACCAGGCCTTGCCGGCTTCGAGCGCCAGCGGCGCCCGGCGGCTGACGATGCGATAGAGGTAATGGCGCCGCAGCGCCGAAAAACGCGCATCGAAGAACTCGGCAGCCACCCCGACGTCGAGAATGGAGACGCGCTCGCCGGCAAGCCTCAGATGCGCGTTCAACGCATTCTGCAGCTGGTAGGGCGACCACTCCTTCGAAAGATCGGCATGGATCACCTGCCCCATGGCGTGGACGCCGGAATCGGTACGGCCGGCGCCGCGCACCAAGACCGTCTCACCGGTCAGCGAAAGCACCGCCGCCTCGATCGCGCCCTGCACCGAGTGGCCATTTTCCTGCCGCTGCCAGCCGACATAGGGGCCGCCGTCATATTCGACGATCATGCGGAAACGCGGCATCAGGAAAGCCTCGTGCCCGCCGCAAGCGGCGTGCCCCTGAGGAAATCGGCGGCCGCCAGCGGCTTGCCGCCGGCCTTCTGCAGCCTGGTCAGCCGCACCGCGCCCGAGCCGCAGGCGACCACGAGATCATCGGTCAGCAATTGCCCGGCAGCACCCTGCCCCTCAGCCAGTTCGGACGCCAGCACCTTCACCCGCTCCGGCTTGCCGCCGATCTCAAGCTCGAACCAGGCACCCGGAAACGGCGCCAGGCCGCGGATGTGATTGTGCACGTCGCTGGCATCCCTGGAAAAATCGATGCGCGTCTCGGCCTTGTCGATCTTGGCGGCATAGAGCACGCCGTCTTCCGGCTGCGGCGTCAGCGGCAGGTCGTTCATTTCGAGTTTCACCATGGCCTCCGCCATCGCCTTGGCGCCGACCAGCATCAGCCGGTCGTGCAGTTCGCCAGCCGTCATGTTCGGGCCGATCTCGACCTCGCGGGTGAGTGCCACGGCGCCGGTATCCAGACCCTTGTCCATCTTCATCACCATCATGCCGGTCTTTGCGTCGCCGGCCATGATCGCCCGCTGGATCGGTGCCGCACCCCGCCAGCGCGGCAGCAGCGAGGCATGACCGTTGTAGCAGCCATCCCTGGTGCCGTTCAAAATCGCTTCCGGCAGCAACAGTCCGTAGGCAACGACGACGCCGACATCGGCATTCAGGCCACGAAACCTTTCACGCTCCTCGGGGTCCTTGAAATTGACCGGGGTGAAGACCGGCAGGCCGAGCAGTTCGGCCGCCTGATGCACCGGCGATTTCTGCAGATCGAGGCCGCGCCGCCCTCCCGGCCGTGGCGGCTGCGTATAGACCGCTACGATCCTGTGGCCGGCATCGACGAGCAGGCGCAGGGTCGGAACCGAGAACTCCGGGGTTCCCATGAAGATGATGCGAAGAGACATTTTATCTCGCCAATTGAGGATCAACCGTCTTCAAACGGGTTTACGAGCTTGAGATCAAGCCCTTCGAAATCTCTGGTGTTGCGGGTCGCAAGCGTCGCGCCGTTTGCAAGGCAGATGGCGGCAATCATGGCATCCTGGACCGAAATCGGCCGCCCCATGTTTTCGCGTTTCGCCCGCAAGCGACCGGTTGCCATGGCCGTTTCCAAATCCCAGCCGGCGATACGATCGCGAAACTGGCCTTTCACCAAATTCTCGATCGCGCGAAAGAAGCGGTCCGATCCTGTCTTCAAGAAAACCCTTTCGGCTCCGTAAATCTGCTCCATCAAGCCAACCGTGCAAAGCCAGATTCTCGCGCCATCCTGCCGCAACATCCAGGCCTTCACCTTTTCATTCGGCACTGGCCTGGCGAACTCGGAAATCACATTCGTATCGAGAACGATCATTCGAAATCCTCGAACGGCCGGCCGAAATCCTTTTTCCGCGCGGCCTCGATTTCGTCCATGATTGCAGCAAATTCATCGTCGACTGCGTTTTCGCTGACGAAAGCGGCGCGTATTGCTTCATACGCCGACAGAGTCTCGGGCTTTGCCTCGGTTTTTCTTTTCAGCGCTTCCCGCAAAAGCTCCTTGGCCTCGTCGGAAAGGCTGTTTCCGCTCCGCTGCGCCGATTCCGCAATGTCTCGCTTCATTGCGTCGGAAATATTTCTGATCAGAAAATCACCCATACGGCGCCTCCATCATGATATCAGTGATATCATAGTGCGTCGCCGGTGAATTTTCAACGTAGCGTCAGAGCGCCTTGGACTTCGCCGCCTTGGTGAATTTCTTGATCACCATCTCCCGCTTCAGCCGCGAGATGTAATCGATGAACAGCACGCCGTTCAGGTGGTCGATCTCGTGCTGCAGGCAGGTGGCGAGCAGGCCGTCGGCTTCCACGGTCTGTTCCTTGCCGTTGCGGTCGAGATATTTGACCGAGACGACAGCCGGGCGCTCGACCTCAGCATAATAATCCGGAATCGAAAGACAGCCTTCCTCATAGACGGAACGCTCGTCGGACGATCTGACGATCTCAGGATTGATGAAGACCTGCGGCTGCTTTTCCTCGCCCTCGCGGGCGATGTCGATGACGAGCACACGGCGCGGCACGCCGATCTGGATGGCGGCAAGGCCGATGCCTGGCGCGTCGTACATGGTTTCCAGCATATCGTCGGCAAGACGCTGCAGGTCGGAATCCACCCGCTCGATCGGCTTGGACAGCTGGCGGAGAACGGGATCGGGAAGAATGATGAGTGGCTTGATGGTCATGGCGTTCCCATAACCCATCTTTTCCGACTATGGAATTATCCGGCAGGCGGGGAATACGCTTTTTTGCATCCCCGCCTGGAATTTCGCCATATTCGCCTCACGCCGCCCGGCGGGCACTGGTGGCGGAACGGCCTTCCGGCCGGGCGCGGAAACGCCGCAGCAGCTCGATCAGGGTCTCCACCTCGTCCTTCAGGCGGCGGGTTTCTGCTGAAGAGTGCTCGACCATGTCCGAATTCTGCTGGGTGATCGCACCCATGTTGCGGACGGCGAGGCTGACCTCGTTGACGCCGGTCGCCTGATCGCGGGCAGCGGCGGCGATATCGGCGACGAAACGGTTGATGATGTCGATGCGGCTGATCATGTCGTTCAGCGCTTCGCCGGTGCTGGAGACGATGCCGACGCCCTGATTGACCTGCGTCGAGCTCTGCGAAATCAGGTTCTTGATCTCCTTGGCCGCTTCCGCGGTGCGTTGCGCAAGCTGGCGGACTTCCTGGGCGACGACGGCAAAACCCTTACCGGCATCACCGGCACGCGCCGCCTCGACGCCCGCGTTCAGCGCCAAGAGGTTGGTCTGGAAGGCGATCTCATCGATGACGCCGATGATCTTGGAGATCCCGGTCGAGGATTTCTCGATGCCGGCCATCGCCGAGACGGCGCTGGTGACGAGTTCGCCGGAGTTCTTCGCCTTCTCTTGCGTCTCGCGCACGGCATCCGACGCCTTCTCGGCGTTGGCGGCCGTCTGGCCGACGCTGACGGACAGCTGCTGCAGCGCGGCCGAGCTCTCCTCGACGCCTGCCGCCTGCTGCGCGGTGCGCAGCGCCAGATCGTTGGTCGCGTTGGAAATGACGTCGGCACCGTTCTTGATATGGCCAGAAGTCTCGCGCACGGATGCGAAGGACTGGCTTAGCGCCCTGACGGCGCGGTTGTAGTCCTCCGCCATCTGCCGGAAATTGCCCGGCAGGTCGGACGGCAGGGTGGCTTCGAGATCGCCGTTCGACAGCGCTTCCAGACCACGGCGCAGTTGCTCCAGCGCAATCGCCTGATCGGATTCGGCCTCAGCGCGCTGCTCTTCCAAGGCGCGGCCCTTTGCTTCGAGCGTCTCGAGATAGACCGAGATGGAATAATCCATGTCGAGCATGCCTGATTTGACGACCGCCGACAGCTTCTCGGCCAGCAGCTTGCCCTCTCGGCGCGCGAAGATCGAAGGCCACTGCTTTTCCATGATGCCCTTGACGAGTTCGGACATGACGATGGCGTAACCGCCGATAGACCAGCGCGGTTCCAGCCCCATGCGCTCATGCATGCGGCCGACCGCGGTCACGTCGTCGACATAGCGCTCGTCGAACGTGCCACCAGTAAGATTGGTCCAATGATCCTGCTGACGCTTCTTGGCATGGCCCAGTTGGGACTTGTCGGCGACAGCGGGGGTCTTGGCGATCTTGGCGTAGAATTTGTCGAGGGCGCCGCCGATCAGCTCCGATATGACCGGGCGCAGATCCCGCATCGACTTGCGCGCCGCTTCATCCAGTTCGATGAAATCGAGGCGCTGCCTGAGGGCACTGTCGGTCTGCTGGGCGGTCATGGAGATCTCTGTACTTGGCGCGACGCGCGCGGGAAGGAATTTCTGCGCCGCAGGTTTTGGCCAATATGGTTGAGCAATCGTTAAATCGGACGGCGATTTCTTCTCCCCGAGCGAGGAAGAGCGATCGCTTGAAAGGATATTGAGGGCGGCTCATTCCGTTCACGTTTTGATCTATATATCGCCACTTCTTCTGTTATGCTTGCGCCATGACCATCCATTCCGAATCGCTTGCCCTTGCCCTTGCCTCGATCAGCCCGGCCATGCTGGCGCTTGTCGGCGGCGTTCTCGCCGCCCTCGCCCTGCTGGTGATCGTGCTTCTCCTGCGCGGCGCCAGCCTTCGCCGCGAGCAGGCGGAGGAAGCGAGCTTTCGCGCTGAGGAAAACGAAGCGCGCATGGCCGAGCTTTTGAAGATCCAGGCGGAGATGCAGGGCCGCATCGCGGCGATGACCGAGGTCTTCGGCGCGCGGCAGAGCGAACTCAACCAGACGATCAGCCAACGCCTCGACGGCATGTCGCAGCGCGTCAGCTCGACGATCACCGAGCAGACCAAATCGACGCATGAGAACCTGCAACGGCTGCAGGAGCGGCTGGCGGTCATCGATGCCGCGCAGAACAATATCCAGACGCTTGCCAAGGATGTCGTCGGGCTGCAGGCTATTCTGTCCAACAAGCAGACGCGCGGCGCCTTCGGCCAGTCCAGGATGGAAACGATCGTCGCCGACGGTCTGCCGATGGGCGCCTACGCCTTCCAGCAGACGCTGTCCAACGGTTCGCGGCCGGACTGCACGATCCGCATGCCGAACGGCGCGCCGCCGCTGGTGATCGACGCAAAATTTCCGCTCGAAGCCTGGAACGCGATCCGCGACGCCGGCAGCCCCGAGGCCGGCAAGATCGCCGGCCAGCAGTTCCGCCGCGACATGGAGGTCCATATAAGGGACATTTCCGAGAAATATCTGATCCAGGGGGAAACCCAGGATACGGCCTTTCTCTTCGTGCCGTCCGAATCGATCTTCGCCGAGATCCACGAGCACTTCGAGCCGGTGGTGCAGAAGGCGCACCGCGCGCGCATCGTCATCGTCTCGCCGTCGCTGCTGATGCTGTCGATCCAGGTCATCCAGGCCGTGCTCAAGGACCAGCGCATGCGGGCGCAGGCGCATCTGATCCAGGGCGAAGTGGCGATCCTGATGGATGATCTCAGCCGCCTCGACGAGCGGGTGCGCAAACTGCAGGGTCATTTCGCCATGGCGCAGAAGGATATCGACATGGTGGTCACGTCAGCCGACAAGCTCGCTAAGCGCGGCGCCAAGATCGAAGCGCTGGAATTCGAGGCAGGCGGCGGCGACACTAAACCCGCCCGCGACAACGAAGCCGCGGCCAAATCGGTGGAGAGCCGCACCGGTCTTCTGAAGCTCCGGGTGGTTGACGAGGACTGACCGCTTCGGGCAGTGTCTCGTCCGCGTGAAGCAGTAGGAGCATGATGTCGTCCGAAAACCGATCACACTTTTCGGAATCATGCTCCAGAAGACGGGACACATTCATGATCACAGTTTTCGGGTCCATCAACATGGATCTCATCGCCACGACCGAGCGCCTGCCGAAGCCCGGCGAGACGGTGGCCGGCAACGGCTTTGCCACGGCCGCCGGCGGCAAGGGCGCCAACCAGGCGCTGGCGGCCCGTCGCGCCGGCCGCTACGTGCATATGGCCGGCGCCGTCGGCAAGGATGCTTTCGCTGAGGAGGCGCTGGCCCTGCTCGATGATGCAGGTACCGACCTTTCTCTGATCAAACATGTCGACGGTCCCACCGGAACGGCGCTGATCCTTGTCGGCGGCGACGGAGAAAACATGATTGCCGTCGTTCCCGGCGCCAATGGCCAGGTCACACCTGCCGATGCCGAGACGGCAATCGGCCGCATGAACGAAGGCGATATCCTGATGCTGCAGCTCGAAGTGCCGGCTGCGGCCGTCGAAGGCGCGCTGTCGGCGGCCCGCGCCAAGGGCGTCACCAGCATCCTCAACCTCGCGCCGCTGATCCCCGATGCGCCGCGTCTCGGCCGGCTCGCCGATATCGTCATCGCCAACGAGACCGAGTTCGAGCGGCTCGCCGGGCAGGAGGGGATGGACGCGCAGGCGCGCGAGGCAGCCCTTGTGCATCTGCATGCGGAGACGGGCCAGACGCTGATCGTGACGCTCGGCGCCGACGGGGTCATCGCCATTCGTGACGGGGCGATTTCAAGGGCGCAGGGCCTCAAGATCGAACCTGTCGATACGGTCGGCGCCGGAGACACTTTCTGCGGCTATTTCGCTGCCAGCCTCGACGACGGCCTCGATTTTGTCTCGGCGCTGCGCCGTGCGGCGGTTGCCGGTTCGCTCGCCTGCCTCAAGGCCGGGGCGCAACCGTCGATCCCTTTGAGCGAGGAAGTCGCAGACAGGATATAAGGGCGTCTCTTTGCGAAATGGCCGCCGGAACGCCCTGTAATTCAGGGCGTTCCGGCGATTTTCCTGGCCCCGATCGATAGAGTTTTCATTCAAATTTAAGAGATCTCCGGCGATGTTCCTCATGGCCGCCGGCGCCTCGCACTTTCTGGAATCCGGCCGTCCAAGCGGCTGCTCCATGATGGGGCAAAGCCTTTGCTCCTGCGCCGGAGAATGCCCGTTCGGCGCATCCTTGCCCGAGGACCCCATGTTCATTTTTCGCATGAAATCGCTTGCCGCGAAACTCATCGTCATCACCGGCATCGCCATCGCGCTTGTTCTCATCGTTTCGAACTTTTTCCTCATCGGCCAGACCCGGGATCGCGTCCAGACGCTGACGATGGATCAGGCCAACCTCGAGGCAAAGTCGATCGCCAATGAAATCGCCGCCAATGTCGGCGAACTCGCCAGCGCCGCACGCACCATGTCGGGCGTCATCGGCCGCGGCCATGAAGGCAAGTCGCTCGATCGCAAGGGCATGATCAACGTGCTGAAGGCCAATCTCGAGCAGAATGCCTTCGCCTTCGGCAGCTGGTTCTGCGAGCAGCTCGGCGCGCTTGACGGCAAGAGCACCGAGATCGCCAACAACAATGACGAAGGCACCAACAAGAACGGCGCCTTCACGCCTTACTGGTCGAAGACCAAGGACGGCGGCATCCAATATTCGACCTTCGACAATGATTACAGCGCCGCATGGTGGAAGCTCGCCGCCGACAGCGGCAAGGGCGCGATCACCACGCCCTATATGGCCGAAGGAACCGACGTGCCGACGCTGCTGACCTCGATTGCCTATCCGGTCATGTCTGGTGGTAAGATGATCGGCGTCGGTGGCGTCGATATTTCGCTGAAGTCGTTGACCGATAAGCTGCAGGCACTGCATCCTTTCGGTTCGGGCCGCGTCACGCTGCTGTCGCAGGCCGGCAACTGGATCGTCGCGCCGATCCCCGAGCTGATGACCAAGGAATATGACGGCGAGGGCGCCGATATCGTCAAGTCGGCGCTGTCGAGCAAACAGCCCGGCCTCGTCAGGAACCTCACTTATGACGGCCTCGATCCCTTCGATCGCGTCGTCTATCCATTCCCGGTCCCCGGCGTCAACGCCACCTGGGTCGTGCTCGTCGACGTGCCGCACACGGCGATCAACGCGCCGGTGCGAGACCAGACCTATATGATGATCATCAACGGGCTGATCGTGCTTGGCGCCGTCATGCTGGCGCTCTATTTCGCCATCCGCTCTTTCGTGCAGCGGCCGCTCGGCGGGCTGGTCGCCAGCGTCAAGGCGCTGAGCGACGGCCAATATGGCGAACCGGTCGCCGCCCAGGACCGCAGCGACGAAGTCGGTTCGGTCGCCAAGGCGCTGGAAGGCTTCCGCTTCACCCTCGCCGACAGCCGCCGCCTCGAAGACGAGGCCGCCGACCAGCGGCAGGCGCACGAGACCGAGCGCAGCCGCTCGGAATCGGAACGCCAGGAATCGGTGTCGCTGCAGCGCCATATCGTCTCGATCGTCGGCGCCGGCCTTTCCGAACTTTCGCAGGGCAATCTCACCCACCGCATCACCGACGAGTTCCCCGGCGAATACGGCAAGCTGAAGCAGGATTTCAACGCCGCGCTCGCGAGCCTCGAAGAGACCATCAACACGATGAACCTCAGCGTCGCCAATATCGGCTCAGGCACCGGTGAAATCAGCAACAGCGCTTCCGACCTCGCCAAGCGCACCGAGCAGCAGGCTGCCAGCCTGGAAGAGACGGCGGCCGCGCTCAACGAACTCACCGCGCAGGTCGATTCCAGCGCCGAGAATGCGCGCACGGCGGCCGACAACGTCAACCTCGCCTGCCAGGACGCCGAAAAGTCCGGCGAAGTGGTGCAGAAGGCGATCGCCTCGATGCAAGGGATCGAACAGTCCTCGACGGAGGTTTCGCGGATCATCGGCGTCATCGACGAGATCGCCTTCCAGACCAACCTGCTCGCCCTGAACGCCGGTGTCGAGGCGGCGCGCGCCGGGGAAGCCGGCAAGGGTTTTGCAGTCGTCGCCCAGGAGGTGCGTGAACTCGCACAGCGTTCTGCCAATGCCGCCAAGGAGATCAAGACGCTGATCAACAGCTCGGCCGTCCAGGTCAAGGAGGGCGTCGATCTCGTCGGGCGCGCCGGCGGCACGCTGCACAAGATCGCCGAGCAGGTGATGGGCATCAACGACCTCATCCGGCAGATCTCGGCATCGGCCAGCGAACAGGCTGTCGGCTTGAAGGAAATCAACCAGGCCATGAACCAGATGGACCAGGTGACACAGCAGAATGCAGCCATGGTAGAGGAAGCGACCGCTGCCAGCGTCGCGCTCAACGACGAGGCACAAACGCTGAAGGCGCTGGCCACGCGCTTCAACGTCTCGGGTTCGGGCGCCGCGGCCCTTGCCTCCGTCGCGCAAAAGATGCGGGCACCGGCGACTTCAGCCCTTTCGCATCGTGCGGCCGCCCCGGCGGTCCGCCGCGCGGCTGTCCCGTCGCGCGGATCCGCTGCCGTGGCGCAGGACAGCTGGGAAGAGTTCTGATCGTTCAGCCCTTCATAATGCAAAAGGCGCCTGGGAAACCCGGCGCCTTTTCACATTCGAGAATTAATGCGTTATCGCGCGACGCGCGTCAGGCAGCGTTCGACGTCTGCTCTTCGTTGAGGAAGGCGTAGATCGCCGAGGCGGAATCGGTGGCGCGCAGCTTGGCGACCAGATCGTGATCGCGCAGCACGCGGGCGATACGCGACAGGGCCTTCAGATGATCAGCGCCCGCGCCCTCCGGCGCAAGCAGCAGGAACACGAGATCGACAGGCTGGTCGTCCAGCGCCTCGAAATCGACCGGCTGCTCCAGCCGGGCGAAGATGCCGACGATCGAATGGATGTTTCCCAGCTTGCCGTGAGGAATGGCGATGCCGTTGCCGACTCCGGTCGAGCCCAGGCGTTCGCGCTGCAGGATGACGTCGAAGATCTCCCGTTCGGAAAGCCCGGTGATCCTGGAGGCTCTTGCAGCCAATTCCTGAAGCAACTGTTTCTTGGAATTTACTCTGAGGGCGGGAATGATCGCATCCTGATGGAGCAAATCTGCCAATGCCATTTCTTTTTCCTTCTGTCGCCGGGATCAAATGCAAGGAGCGGCGGCAATACCGCCGCTCACCACCCTGATCTCAGCCTTTGATACTGGCTGAATCGATCCAGCCAATATTTCCGTCGTGCCGACGGTAAACGATGTTCAGATGTTCCTTGCCGGGGCTGCGGAACAGGAGAAGCGGCTCGTCGGTCATGTCGAGCGCCATCACTGCGGTGGCGACCGACATGGTCTTCAGCTGCTTCGTGCTTTCAGCGACGATCGCGGGAGCGAAATCGTCGGCGATTTCATCATCGTGATCAGGAACGGAATCCATGACCGTGTAGGAGACCTCTGCAAAACCATTCAGATGGCTTCCGGCGTGATGGTCCTTCAGCTTGCGCTTGTATCGCCGCAGCCGCTTTTCGATCCGCTGGGAAGCCGCGTCGAAAGCCAATTGCGGGTCGGTCGCCTCGCCGGCTGCATGCAGCACCACCCCGCTGTCGAGATGCAGCTTGCAATCCGCCGAGTAACGAGAACTCGCCTTTTCCACGGTCACCTGGCCGGAATATCCCCCGTCGAAGTATTTCGTGATGGCCATACCAATTTGGTCCTCGATCTTTTGACGGAACGATTCACCAATTTCCATATGTTTCCCGGATACACGCACACTCATGGAGTTTCCCTTCTTATGGTCGTTTGCGGGTATCAGTTTACGCCAAGCCTCAGGTTCATCCAAGCACTTCGCACAATCTCAAGCAAGATCGGCTTAGGCCTGCGGGTCCTTGGTGCCCTTCTGATGCTGGGGATAACTCCAGACGCCGTTCGCGGCATCGATTGCGGCGGGCTTCTAGCCAGAGCGTGCCGAAAAGTCAATAGGGCGCCGAATCACCCTCGGCGGCACGCGGTCTACGTGTGGCGGATACCTTGTCGGGCAAGGCATGTCGCCGATCGCCACCCCATCCACTTTACGCGTTTCGCGCTTGCGTTGCGCGCCCTCTTGCAGGGATCGTCATGGCAGCGACACCTGATATGACGCAGACGAGTCCAATCCAGGCCGTCGGGCTCAGCCTTTCGCCGATGAAGACGATGCCGATCGCAACGCCGATCGGCACTCTCAGATAGGCCTGCGCGGTGGTTCCGACCGAACCCAGCGTCTGGACGAGACGGAAATAGATCACAAAGGCAAGCGCCGTCGAAAAGGCGGAGAGGGCCAGCAGCGCCAGCAACGATGCCGCCGAAGGATCGATTTCCCACGGTCGATCGACGACGAGGCTCGTTGGCAAGAGAATGACCGCGCCTGAGATCAACGAGCCGGCCGCCGGCACTGCGGGATCGAGCCCCTTGAAATTCTTGCTGAAAATCGCGGCACCTGCATAACAGATGGTCGCCAGGATGATGGCAAGCTGCGCCATCAGGTTTTCACCGAGACCGCCGAGCGCTTCGACGCCGATGACGAGGCAGATGCCGGCAAGCCCGGCCATGACGCCGAAAAGCCTTCGCAGCGTCACCTGCTCATGGCGGGTGATCAGCACGGCCAGCAGGAAGGTGAAGATCGGCGTTGCCGAATTCAGGATTACCGCCAATCCGGCATCGACGGACTGTTCCGCCCAGGCGATCAGCGTGAAGGGGACGACGCTGTTCAGGCAGGCCTGAACGAAAAACCGCCGCCAGGTGGCACGATCGCGCGGCAGACGGACACGCCGATGATGCAGGACGGCCAGCAGAATGCCGCCTGCAATCAGCGTGCGGGCGGCGATCAACGTTATCGGCGGGATCGTCTCGACGCCGATCTTGATAAAGCTATAGGAGGAGCCCCAAAGGGTCGCCAGCACCAGCAGCAGGAAAAGCTCCCTGGCAAGGTTGGAATTTTGCGGCGTCATGGTCGGCATTTCGATCTTCGTTGAAGACAATTCAAAGGGTTGCAGCGCCGTTGCGCGTCTGAAAAGACGCTTGGGCGCTGGAGAGGAATAGCGGGATTTGCGGGCCGGATGCTTCGATTGAGGTCGAAGCATTGCTGCGTCAGAAGCCCGCGACCTTGGCGAGCGCCCGCTTCTCGCGGCGGCGTTGGACCGAAGAGGCGATGTTCATTGCCTCCCTGTATTTCGCAACGGTGCGGCGGGCGAGATCGACGCCGCCCTTCTTCAGCATGTCGACGATATCGTCATCGGAAAGCACCGCCTCCGGGCTCTCCTGCAGGATCAGTGCACGGATCTTGTGCCGCACGGCCTCGGCCGAATGACTGTCGCCGCCGGCGACGGCGCTGATCGAGACGGTGAAGAAATATTTGAGTTCGAAGAGGCCCCGCGGCGTCAGCATATATTTGTTCGACGTGACGCGGCTGACGGTGGATTCATGCATCTTGATCGCCTCGGCGACCGTTTTCAGGTTCAGCGGGCGCAGGTGATCGACGCCGTGCAGCAGGAAGGCGTCCTGCTGGCGGACGATTTCGCTTGCCACCTTCATGATGGTTTTTGCCCGCTGGTCGAGGCTGCGGGTCAGCCAGTTGGCGCTCTGCAGGCAATCGGAGAGGAAGGCGTGGTCCTCGCCGTTCTTCGTCACACGGGAAAAATAGGACTGGTTGACCAGTACGCGCGGCAGCGTATCCGGATTGAGTTCGACCAGCCAGCCGCCGTCCGAGGCGGGCCTGACGACTACATCCGGCGTGATCGCTTCGGAAACACCCGCTTCGAAGCCGCTGCCGGGCTTGGGATTGAGCTGACGGATCTCGCCGAGCATGTCGAGAAGATCTTCCTCATCGACGCCGCAGAGCCGCTTCAGCGTGGCAAAATCACGCCGGGCCAGCAGTTCGAGGTTTTCGACCAGAGCCTGCATGGCGGGGTCGTATCGGTCCTTCTGCCTGAGCTGGATCGCCAGGCATTCGGAGAGGCTGCGGGCGAAAACACCTGGCGGATCAAGGCTCTGGAGGGTGGCGAGCACGCGCTCGGCCTGTGCGAGGCTCGTGCCCAGCCTCTCGCCAGCCTCGACGATATCGGCCTGCAGATAACCGCAGTCGTCCAGCTGGTCGACGAAATTCTGCGCGATCAGCCGGTCGGCCATGTCAGGTAGGACGAAGGGGATCTGCTGGGCGAGATGATCGCGCAGCGACACCTGGCCGGCGACGAAATCGTCGAGATCGTAGTCGGCGCCCTCGCCGCTGCCCGGCATCGACTTCCACTGGCTGACGAGTTCCGGCGCATCGAGGCGCTGCGGGGCGCCATCGTCAGGAAAGACATTGGTGTAATTGGCGTCGAGTTCGTCGTTCAGCCGGCTGGTGCTGGCGCTGCCGCCATTGTCATACCAGTCGCTGGAGAGCGCCTCGGCGCGGTTGTCATAGCCATCGTCGGAGCCGGCATCCTCGGGCTGATGAGCATATTCTCCATCTTCGGCATCGCCGCGTTCGCCGCCCGCCTCACCGTCATTCGACGGAAATTCGAGCAGCGGGTTCTTCTCCACTTCCAGGGCGATGAACTGGTTGAGTTCGAAATGAGTCATCTGCAGCAACTGGATGGATTGCATCAGTTGCGGTGTCATCACCAGGGACTGGGTCTGGCGCAGGAAAAGATTGGCGGACAGTGCCATGACGGACGCGAAACTCCCCTCGATTCCTCCGGGAAACCGCGTCCGATCAAGGCTTCAGGCCACGGAAATCCAAGTTGGCCCAAAAATTGCTTTTTTATTGTATTTGGTCAAGCGGAAGTATGACGGCACGGTGAATTTCTGCCGATCCGGCCTAAAATCATCCGGATCCGGCGTCAGAGGCTGAAATTGTCGCCGAGGTAGAGCCGGCGCACTTCCGGATTGTTGACGATGTCGTTCGCCCGGCCATGGGTCAGCACCTCACCGGCATGGATGATGTAGGCGCGGTCGATAAGGCCCAGCGTCTCGCGCACATTGTGGTCGGTGATGAGAACGCCGATGCCGCGTGCCGTCAGGTGGTGAACGAGATTCTGGATGTCGGCGACCGAGATCGGGTCGACGCCGGCGAAGGGTTCGTCGAGCAGCATGAAGGTCGGGTCGGTCGCAAGCGCACGCGCGATTTCGAGGCGGCGGCGCTCGCCGCCGGACAGGGCGACGGCGGCACTCTTGCGCAGCTTCTGGATATGGAATTCCTCCAGCAGCTCGTTCAGCTTCTGCTCGCGCTCGGCCTTGTCCTTCACATGCACTTCGAGGACGGCGCGGATATTCTCTTCCACCGTCAACCCACGGAAGATCGAGGCTTCCTGCGGCAGGTAACCGACGCCGAGGCGCGAGCGGCGGTACATCGGCATGGTCGTGACGTCGTTGCCGTCGATCTCGATCGTACCTTCATCGACCGGCACGAGGCCGGTGATCATGTAAAAACAGGTGGTCTTGCCGGCGCCGTTCGGGCCGAGCAGGCCGACGGCCTCGCCACGGCGCACCACCAGCGAGACGCCGTTGACGACGCGCCGCGTCGCATAGGTCTTCGTCAGACCGCGAGCGATCAGCGTTCCCTGATAGCGGCTCTTGTCGGCGGCGCCCGCAGCTTGTGGCCCGGGCTTGCCGAACATGGTGGATAGCGATGTTAATTTCACGTGGGAGGCCGGCTTCTCAGTTCTGCTTCTGCTGCGGTGTATTCGGCTTCGACTTCGGATCGAGCTGAATCTGGACACGCCCGCCGCAGCTTTCAAGCTCCGCCTGGCCGGTCTGCATGTGAACCGTCAGCTTGCAGCCGGTAAAAACGTTCGGCCCGTCCGACAGAATAACTTTATTCCCCTCATCCGCGGTGAGGATGAATGTCTGTGAGGCCATGTCGAAATTGCCATCATCGGCGGTCGCCGTCTGCGTGCCCGAGGTCAAAAAGACCTTGTCCGTCACCAGGATCTTGTCGATATCGGCACTTCCCGATGCAAGCGAGGCCGACTGCTCCGGCTGTGCTGCGGGCTGCGCGCCGTCAGCGGCCGGCTTTGCCGCCTTGTCCTTGTAATAGACGGTCATCTTGCCGGACTGCATCGTCGTCGTCCCCTGGACGACCTTGACGTTGCCGGTGAAGAGCGCGGTGTGTTCCTGGTCGTGGATCTCCAGCTTGTCGCTTTCGATCTGGATCGGCTGGTCGTTGGACAGCTTCATGCCCGGCATCGTGGCCGTCGCCTGCGCGCCGGCGCCCGTGGCCGTCAGAATAAGGGCAAATGCACCGGCAATGAATGCCATGCCTGTCTTGCAAGTGGAAATGCGACAATCTTTTGTCATGGATGACCCGGCTGGTTAAGTGCCCTGTTTGTGGATGGTGGATGGATCGACATTCATGCGAACATTCCCCTCGAATGTGATCACCCGCCCCTTATCGGTTATCTGAAGCGTCTTCGCAACAATGGAGGCATTGTCCTTGGTGATGGTGACGGGGTCGTCGCTGCGCATGTTTCCGCCCTTGATGTCGAGCTGCGCGGACTGGAAATTCGCATTGAGGCCGCTGCTCAGCACCAGGGTGAAGGGGGCCGTCATATGCAGGTTGTCGGTGGCGCGGTTGTAATCGGCAGTCGAGGCGACGACGCGGGCGATCAGGCCGTCATTCATCGGCACGGCGGCCTTGATGGTCTCGAGGGTGATGAGATCGGGATTGCGGATATCCTGCAGCGCCCTTTCGGCCAGCATCGAATAATTGATGCCGTCGGAATTGCGTCCCGAGATCGCCGGCTTTTCCATCACGACCTTGCCATTCTCGATCTTGGCGCCTTCCATCTTGATGTTCTCGGGCAGATAGATGCTGACCAACGCCACCGCGGTAAGGCTCGCTGCGACGATGAGGGCCGCCACCGGCAGCAATATCTTCAACCGCCGCACGCGGGCAGAATGGAACAACGCATCGCCATAGGCATTCTTGCCGGACCCTGAATAGGCGGCATGTCCGTTGTTCTTCAGGGTATCGAGCATAGGCCTCGTCCATGTGCGGTGATCGCCGCGCCTTCATAACAAAGCCGGCCGCCAATCACAGTTCGTTTCGCATTATTACATTGGCTTGCCAATATGGAATTTTTTCTGCAACAAGCAACAAAACGGAAAAACATTGAAAAGTGGCATTCGTACGGGCCGCTGCCACCCTATTTCACCGGATCGATCGGCGGCATGCCGAGGCCGGTGCCAGCGCTGGAGGTTTCTATGGACAGTTCGATCATCGCGGATCGCCGGCGACTGCGCCGCAAGCTGGGCTTCTGGCGCCTCATCGCGGTGGCCCTCATCGTGGCACTTGGTTTCGCCTTCTACCGCTTCGCCCTCGGCGATGCCGGGACGCAGCGCCCGCATATCGCCCATGTGACGATATCCGGGCTGATCGTCGATGACGACGAGCTTCTCGAGCGGTTGAAGAAGGTCGAAACCAGCGACCAGGTGAAGGCAGCGGTGATTTCGATCTCCTCGCCCGGCGGCACGACCTATGGCGGCGAAAAAGTCTTCAAGGCGATCCGTGCGATATCTGCCAAGAAGCCTGTCGTCTCCGACGTGCGCACGCTTGCCGCCTCCGCCGGCTACATGATCGCCACCGCCGGCGATACGATCATTGCCGGCGACAGCTCGATCACCGGCTCGATCGGCGTCATCTTCCAGTATCCGCAGATCCAGCCGCTGCTCGACAAGATCGGCGTCTCGCTGCAGGAAATCAAGTCCTCGCCGCTGAAGGCCGAGCCCTCGCCCTTCCACGAGGCGAGCGAGGAAGCCAAGGCGATGATCCGCAACATGGTGGTCGACAGCTATAACTGGTTCGTCGATCTGGTCGCCGACCGGCGCAAGCTGCCGCGCGACGAGGTGCTGAAACTCGCCGACGGCACGATCTATACCGGCCGCCAGGCGCTGAAGGTGAAACTCGTCGATGCGATCGGCGGCGAGGCCGAGATCCGCGCCTATCTGACATCGCGCGGCGTCGACAGCGATCTGCCGATGGTGGACTGGGACAAGAAGAGCAATACGCCCTTTCTGCTCGCTGGGGCTGTTTCTCGGTTGATTACGATCTTCGGTTATGATGATCTCATGAAAACCCAGGATATCAATGGAATCCTGCCCCCAAAGTTGCTTCTTGACGGGCTGCTTTCAGTTTGGCAGGTTGGCCACGATTGATAAGAAATCAATAATTTAAGGGGGCGAAAGTGATCAAGTCCGAATTGGTGCAGATCGTTGCGGCACGCAACCCGCATCTCTATCATCGCGACGTCGAAAATATCGTCAACGCGGTTCTCGACGAGATCACGGATGCACTGGCTGCGGGTAACCGAGTCGAATTGCGCGGCTTTGGCGCCTTTTCGGTCAAGAACCGCCCTTCGCGCTCCGGCCGCAACCCGCGGACCGGCGATACCGTCTTCGTCGAGGAGAAGTGGGTTCCCTTCTTCAAGACCGGCAAGGAGCTGCGCGAGCGGCTTAATCCCGGCCAGTCCGACGAAGAGGATTGAGCCGTCGCCGCCTGCGGCGAAACCGCACTTGAACTCGAGGGCCGTTTTCCTATTCTGGTAACTCATCGTGCTTTGCGTGTCCCATCAAGGACACATAGCGCTGCAAGCATGAAACGCGCCCTTCAAAAAGACCGGTGCAATCTGCCGCGTGGAGACCTCAAATGGCCAAGAAGATCGTCAACCTGTTGATTTTGCTGCCGCTCGGCGTCATCCTCATCGTCTTCTGCGTCGCCAACCGGCAGAGCGTCACGCTCGCCTTCAATCCGTTCCGGCCAGAAGACCAGGTGCTTGCGGTTTCCGCGCCCTTCTTCGTCTTCCTGGTCGTCGCGCTGATCGTGGGCATGCTGATCGGGGCGGCCGCCACCTGGTTCAGCCAGGGCAAACACCGCAAGCGCGCCCGCACCGAGGCGAAGGAAGCCATCCGCTGGCAAAGCGAGGCCGACCGCCACAAGAACCGCGCAGAAGAAATCGCCGGGCAGCTGCCGGCGCGGTAAAACTGGTCAATATTCGATTGGCTCGGATTCGGCGGCCGTCAAGCCGGAAAAAAGCTCAGTTCCTCATAATCGCCCTCCGGCGAGGCGCCGTTGCCGGTCACGTGGAAACCGTGGGCGAGGTAGAACGCCTTTGCCCTCCGGTTCTTCACCAGGCATTTCAGCCGATACCGGTGTTGCGGCCATTCCGGCAGGGCGTGCAGCAGCGCCGTGCCTGCACCCTGACCCTGGAATTCCGGTTTTAGGTAGAGCATGTGGATGAAATCGTCCTCCGGCCAAAGCGACAGGAAGCCGGCGACGCTGCCGCTTTCATGCGCGCAGACGACGACCGTCTCGCCATTGGTATGGGCGGCGAAATCCTCGTGATGGAATTTGCCCGGATCGACCCAGACGAATGTTTCGCGGCGCACGGAAAGGTAAATCTCCGCAAGCACTTCCTGATCTTCCGCCCGCGGCGGCCTGATGGTCCACGTCATGACGTCGATTTAAACACCCCCCGGCCCTCGCCAAGCCTAACCGGCCGCCATCCTCGCGACGACGGCGGCATTGAAATCCGAAAAGAACCCTTCGGCGAGCTTCTGCGAGGTCGAATCGAGCAGGCGGGCGCCGAGCTGGGCGAGCCTGCCGCCGAGTTCGGCCTTCGACCGGTAGTGCAGGATCGTCTCGGCGCCTCTTTCCTCAAGCACGATGTCGGCGCTGCCCCTGGCGAAGCCGGCAAGACCGCCCTTGCCTTCGGCCGATAGCGTATAGCTCTCCGGTGCGTCGACATTGGAAAGCGTCAGCAGCCCATGGAAGGTGGCAGACAGCAGGCTGAACTTGACCTTGATCGTCGCCTCGAAGACATCAGGCGACAGCCGCTCGATGCTCTGGCAGCCCGGAATGCAGCCGCGCATGATCTCGGGATCGTTGAGTGCTGCCCAGACGATATCCCGCGGCGCGGCGATGCGTTCTTCGCCGGTGAAATCCATTCGATGGCCCCATCTTCGATTCGCTCATCTTATCCCAGCGGGAAAGCGCTTTGCCAAGGCGGCACGGAATGTTATCTGCCGGGTTCCGATCTGACACACATAGGGGATGGGCCGATGAACGACGAACTGAAGCCCTGGAGCGTGACGGCAAGCCGCATCACCTATGAGGATCGCTGGATCCGGGTGCGGAGCGACGATTGCATCACCGCCGATGGAACCGTCGTCGCGCCCTTCCATGTGCTCGACTATCCCGACTGGATCAACGTCATCCCCGTGATGCCTGACGGGCGCGTGCTGCTGACACGGGAATATCGGCACGGCCGCGGCGAGATCGTGCTCGGTCTGGTCGCCGGCAGCCTCGAACCCGGCGACAGCAAGACCGGCGATGCGGCGATGGCGGCGGCCCAGCGCGAACTCCGGGAAGAGACCGGCTATGAAGCCTCGAGCTTCGTCAAGCTGCTCACCTCCTATCCGAATGCCGCCAGTCAGAGCAATATGGTGACGAGCTGGCTGGCGCTTGGCCTGAACCGGGCCGGCGAACCGTCTTTCGACCCCGGCGAGAAGGTCGAGCTGCTGTTTGCGGATCTTGCTGCCATCCTCGGCGAGCTGCAGTCCGGCGCCGTCATCATGCAGTCTATGCATGTGGCAGCCCTCTATGCGGCGGAAAGCTGGCTTCGCACACAGGCCTCCGAGGGCTTGAAATAGGCGCCGCGCCGGGAAAGCCCTCCCCTTGCCCGGGCTTGGCCGGCAGCGCAGTTGATCCGCCCCGCTTTTCTGCGCTACTGCATATTCAAAGTGCCGCAGTGTGCTTTGCGCGTTTCAAAAGACGCGTGGGCCTGCAGCCGACGCAAAGCCGATAAGACACCCCGACAGAGACGCGGAAGAGCACGTTGAAACAGAGAGAAGGCCGGCCGGGCCAGAAGAAAACATCAGGTCCTTCCGGTGAAAGCCGCAGGGACGATCGGGCAGGCCGGCCGCCGAAGCCGGTCGCGCGGCCCGCGGCAACCCGTGAGGCAGTGCGCGAGGCTGCCGTGCCTGCCGCCGTCGTGCGTCCTCTGATGACACGCAGCGGCGAGCGTCCGACCGAGCGCGTGCCCGTCATCCTCGAATCGCTCGGGGCCGGTGACTTCCATCTGATCGACAGCGGCAACGGCGAAAAGCTCGAGCAATACGGCCCTTATCGCATCATCCGCCCGGAAGCCCAGGCGCTGTGGCGGCCTTCTCTGCCCGCCCATATCTGGGAAAAGGTCGATGCTGCCTTCACCGGCGACACCGACGAGGAAGGCACCGGCCGCTGGCGTTTCCCGAAGGAGGCGCTCGGCGAGACCTGGCCGCTCAACCTGCTCGGCGTCGATTTCCTCGGCCGCTTCACCTCCTTCCGCCATGTCGGCGTCTTCCCCGAACAGATCGTCCACTGGAGCTGGATGAAGGATCAGGTCGAAAAGGCCGGCCGGCCGCTGAAGGTGCTGAACCTCTTCGGTTATACCGGCGTCGCCTCGCTGGTTGCCGCCGCAGCCGGCGCCGAGGTCACCCATGTCGACGCCTCGAAGAAGGCGATTGGCTGGGCGCGGGAAAACCAGGCGCTCGGGCGCATGGAGAAGCTGCCGATCCGCTGGATCTGCGAGGATGCGATGAAATTCATCCTGCGCGAGGAACGCCGCGGCAGCCAGTACGATATCATCCTTACAGATCCGCCGAAATTCGGCCGCGGCCCCAATGGCGAAGTCTGGCATCTTTTCGAGCATCTGCCGTTGATGCTCGATGTCTGCCGCGAGATCCTGTCGCCGAAGGCAGTGGGCCTGGTGCTGACGGCCTATTCGATCCGCGCCAGCTTCTATTCGATTCACGAATTGATGCGCGAGACGATGCGGGGCGCCGGCGGTGTGGTCGAATCCGGCGAGCTGGTGATTCGCGAAGCCGGCACCGACGGCAAGACGCAGGGCCGCGCGCTTTCCACCTCCCTCTTTTCCCGCTGGGTGCCGAAATGAGCAAGGACTTCCACGATCAGGGACCGCGCAGGGTCGGACAGGTGAAGGAAGTCACTTCACTCGCCAATCCGATCATCAAGGACATCAAGGCGCTGACGAACAAGAAGTCGCGCGAGGAAAGCGGTACTTTCCTGGCCGAAGGACTGAAGCTCGTCATCGACGCGATCGAACTCGGCTGGGCAATCCGCACGCTGGTCTATGCCAAGGCTGCCAAGGGCAAGCCGCTGGTCGAGCAGATGGCGGCAAGGACCGTCGCCTCGGGTGGGCTGGTGCTCGAGGTCAGCGAAAAGGTGATCGCCTCGATCACCCGCCGCGACAATCCGCAGATGGTCGTCGGCATCTTCGAGCAGCGCTGGACGCCGCTCAAGAGTATCCGACTGAGCGAGGGCGAGACATGGGTGGCGCTCGACCGGGTGCGCGACCCCGGCAATCTCGGCACCATCATCCGCACGGCCGATGCAGCCGGGGCTTCCGGCATCATTCTTCTCGGAGAAACGACCGATCCCTTCTCTCTCGAAACGGTGCGGGCCACCATGGGCTCGGTCTTTGCCGTTCCGGTCGCGCGCGCGACGCCTGAGGAATTCATCGCCTGGCGGAAATCGGCCGGCGTTTCCGTCGTCGCGACACATCTTGCCGGGGCGGTCGATTACCGGACGATCGACTACCGGAAAAAGCCCGTCGTGCTGTTGATGGGCAACGAACAATCCGGCCTGCCGGAGCAGCTCACCAGGGAGGCCGACGCGCTTGCCCGTATTCCGCAGCAGGGCCGCGCCGATTCACTGAACCTCGCCGTCGCCACCGCCGTCATGCTTTTCGAGGCACGCCGCCATCTCCTCTCACTTGCCGAGGGCAAATGACCGAACAGACGCATGCACGCCCGGCGCTGTTTTCGCGGCCGGCACCGATCCTCTTCTTCATCGTCGTCGCCGTTCTCATCGACCAGGTCGTCAAGATCGCCGTCGATCACTACCTGCCGCTGCAGGAGGTTGTGCCGGTCATTCCGATGCTGGCGCTCTACCGCACCTACAATCTCGGCGTCGCCTTTTCGATGCTATCAGGCATGGACGGCTGGTTCATCGTCGGCATGCGGCTCGTCATCGTCGCCTTCGTCATCTGGCTGTGGTACCGCACGGCGAAGGATCGCTGGATCGCCCATCTCGGTTATGCGTTGATCATCGCCGGCGCGATCGGCAATCTCGTCGACCGCTTCGCCTATGGGCATGTGATCGATTACATTCTTTTCTACACCGAGAGCTGGTCCTTCGCGGTCTTCAATCTCGCCGACAGTTTCATCACTATCGGGGCCGGCTGCGTCATTCTCGACGAGCTGCTGTTGCCGAAAAAGGCCGGCCGCTAAAATCTTATCGAAATCCTGAAGGCATTCGGAACGGGCCTCATGTTAGCTAGATAGCATGCAGAACCTGGGACAGTTGCAGGAAAGATTGTCCGCCGCCTTCGGTGGACCCCCCGCCAAGCCGCTTGAGAAGCGGATGGAGGCCTTTTCCTCACGGCCCAATGCAGCCGCACCCCGGGGCGCCGATGACCGCCAGGGCGGGCCTGCACCGACACGGCGCCTGCTGTTCTACTGGCTGGGCGGCGCCGGCCTTCTTGCCGCAACGATCCTGATGCTGCTTGCTCATGCCGGCGATCCGCTGCTGCTTTCGGGTGGTCTCGTCGTTCTTGGCCTTGCCGTCATCGCCAGTTATGCCCTGCTGATGGTTCGCTCGCGCAGGGCCGGGCAGCGTCCCGGTCTACCCATGCCGGATTGGAACGCCGGCGCAAAGCTGTTCGCCGACGTGCACGACGTGCTCGGCGACATCACGGTCAGCCGCACCATGGACCGGCGCATCATTTCCGCCAACGACACTTTTCGCCGCCTGACCGGACGGTTGCGTCCGGAAGGACGCAGCTGCGAGGAGATCGGGCTTGCTTTCCGCCCCGGTCCGATACCGCATTGCTACGATGTCGAGATTTCGACGCCGGAGGGCCAGCGCATCTTCCTCTGGCGCGATGTCGTCACCCGCGACCCGGCGAACGGCCGTCTGCTGCTGCAGAGCGTTGCCCGCGACGTGACCGATGAGCGGCTGATCGCGCAGGGCCGCGAGGAGGCCCGCCAGAAGGCCGAATATAACAGCGCCGCCAAATCGAGGTTGCTTGCCACCGTCAGCCACGAGGTGCGCACGCCGCTTTCCGGCATCCTCGGCATGACGCATCTGATCGCCGAGACACGGCTGACGCAGGAACAGCAGAACTATCTTGCGAGCATCCGCCAGTCCGGTCATGCATTGACGCAGCTCGTCGAGGATCTGCTCGATTTCTCCACCATCGAGGTCGGCCGCTTCGCGCTGCACCCGCGCTCGGAATCGCTGCGCAAGCTTCTCGAAAGCGTCGTCGAGATGCTCGCCCATCGGGCGCATGAAAAGGGTATCGAGATCGGCGCCACCGTGTCATCCGACGTGCCCGAAAATATGAGCTTCGACCCGGCGCGGCTGCGCCAGGTTCTGTTCAACGTTATCGGCAACGCCGTGAAGTTCACCCAGGTCGGCGGCGTCTTCATCCGCGTGTCGCTCGACGGCGACGACCTCTCGATCACCGTGACCGACAGCGGTCCCGGCATGACGGCGGAGGAGCAGGCGCGCGTCTTCGGCGAGTTCGAGCAGGGCGGGAGCGTTGCCGACAAGAGCAGCGGGACCGGGCTCGGCCTTGCCATCTCCGCCCGCATCATGCGCGAATTCAACGGCGCGCTGACGGTTGCCAGCGAAAAGGGCAGAGGCAGCGAATTCACCATCCGCTTCCCTGTCGATATCGCCAGCGAGCGCCCAGACCGGCGAAACACGCTGCTTGCCGGCAACAGCGTCGTGCTGCTGGCGCCGGCAGGTGCGGCGCGCACTGCCATCGCCGAAACGATCACTGCGCTCGGCGGCCTCTGCCATCTCGTCGGCGACGGCGAGACGGCGCGGGCAACACTGCTCGAGCTGGCAAAGGGCGGACGGCGGCCGACCGACATCATCATCGACCATCGCATGTCGGCGGAATTTTCTGCCCATCTTGCCGATCGCACCGAAATCGCCGCACTTGGCCTGCGCAAGGTGCTGCTCGTCAATCCGGAAGAGCGCAGCGCCCATCCGCTCGACCTCTTCGATGCCTGGCTGATCCGGCCGCTGCGCGAACAGTCGCTGATCGACGTGCTGCGCGGGCGCATGCGCGGCATGGAGAAACGCGACGCGCTGAACGACAACCAGCCGGGCTTCGGCCTTTCGGTGGCTGAGACGCTGGTTGCCGCCAGCGGGCTCAGCATCCTGCTCGGCGAAGACGATCCGATCAATGCCATGCTGGTGCGTGTCGTTCTGGAAAAGGGCGGACATAAGGTGCGCCATGTCGAGGATTTCGAGACCCTGCTCGACTACGCGCTCTGCGAGGCGAATGATCGGCCCGATATCATCATCAGCGACCTCTCGATGCCCGGCGGCAACGGCATCGACATGCTGGGACGCCTGCGCGGCCACGAGCGGCGGCTCGATCTCGCCTCGATGCCGGTGATCGTGCTGACTGCCGACAAGAGCGACGAATCGCGCCGCCAAGTCTTGCTCAACGGCGCCAACCGCGTCATGATAAAGCCGGTCGATCCGGTGCGGCTGCTGACCGAAGTTCAGGCGGTCGCCGCCCTCTCGGCCCGGCGGGCAGAGGCACGGTGAGCGCCTCAGAAACCGGCACGCTTCTTGCGCCTGGAAATTCAAAATGTCACTTTCCTGTCGTAGAGAAGTGTTTTATGGCGTCGATAAGCCGGCAACGGGAGAATCGTCATGTCCGCCATCGACATCCTGAATCGTGACACCACGGCGGAGGCTGCACGGCCCTCGACGGCTGCCGTGCAGAAGGACGGCGATATCCTCGGCCGCATCGGCAATCTGGAGACCCGCCTTGCCCGCACGGCACGCGAGATCGATGCCGCCCAGGCCGTGCGCTACCGCGTCTTCGTCGACGAAATGAAGGCGCAGCTGCCGCTGGACGCCATGCGCCGGCAGCGCGATGTCGACGCCTATGACGCCGTCTGCGATCATCTTCTCGTTCTCGACCGCTCGATCGAGGGCGACCCGGAAGACCAGATCGTCGGCACCTATCGTCTGCTGCGTCAGGATGTCGCTATCGCCAATGGCGGTTTTTACTCGGCTTCCGAATTCGAAATCGAGGGCCTCATCGCCAAACATCCGGACAAGCGTTTCATGGAGCTCGGCCGCTCCTGCGTGCTGCCGGAATACCGCACCAAGCGCACCGTCGAGCTCTTGTGGCAGGGCAACTGGGCCTACGCGCTGAAGCACGGCGTCAGCGCCATGTTCGGCTGCGCCTCTTTCCCTGGCGTCTACCTCGAAAGCCACGCGCTGGCGCTGTCCTTCCTCTACCACAATGTGCTGGCGAAGAACGAATGGGCCGTCGGCGCCCTGCCGCATCTGGCCCGCAACATGGACCTGATGCCGGTCGAAGCCATCAACCCGAAGCGGGCGCTGATGGCCCTGCCGCCGCTGATCAAGGGCTATCTGCGCCTCGGTGCGATGGTCGGCTCCCACGCGGTCGTCGATCATGCCTTCAACACGACCGACGTGCTGATCGTGCTGCCGATCTCCAGCATTTCGGACCGTTATCTGAATTATTACGGCGCCGACGCCGGCCGCTTCGCGAGCTAAACGCCGAGGATCGTCGGCAATTCAAAGTGTTGCAGCGTCCTTTTGCGCGTCTGAAAAAACGCGCGGCGCTGTAAGGCTTGACGATCCCCCGCCATCCCTTCATCCTGACATCGCGTTTTCCGTGGGGCGCATCGGCATTGTGCCGGCTGGGCTATGCCCGCCCACACATCTCAACCATGCGCCATGTCGAATTTCGAAAACCTCCGCAAGAGAGCCAAGCTCTATAAACGTTGGCATCAGAACAGGTATCATCCTGTCGCCGCCGAAATCCGGCGGTGGCTCCCCCGTTACAGCGGCCTGAACGATCGGCAGATTCTCGACTGCGCGTTCAAGCTCGCCGATGCGCAGGAGCTCGTTGCGGCAAAGGAAGGTTTCGAAAGCTGGACGGCGCTGAAACAGGGACTGACCTTGATGAACACGCCTCAACAATCGAAAGCTTCGACACCGACATTCATCGACGCGCAACCGCAACTCTTCGTCCGGGATATCGGCAGCTCCTGCGATTTCTATATCGGCAAGCTCGGCTTTGAGCTTGCCTTCACCTATGGCGAGCCCGCCTTCTATGCTCAGGTCTTCCGGGGTGCGGCGCGGCTCAATCTTCGCTCAGTCGACATGCCTTTTCTCCATCCGGATTTCCGGCTTCATGAGGAAGACGCGCTTTCGGCGACCATCACGCTTGACGACGCCAAAGCACTGTTCCTGGAATATGCGAGAGCTGAAGTTCCGCTCCATCAGGGCTTGAGAATCGAGCCATGGGGTGCCCAGACCTTCATTGTTCGCGACCTCGACGGCAACCTGATCGCCTTCGCCAGCTAGCGCCGCGCCTTCCGGCCGGACTGGACGGGCGCTAACGGAAGAGCCGGATCGAACCGGGATAGAGCGCGACGGTCTCATCCGTCGTCAGCAGTTGGATGCCTTCGACGATCGACTGTGCGACGAGGATCCGATCGAAGGGGTCGGCGTGGATCGCCGGCAACCGATCCACCGCCAGCGTATGCATGACGGTGATCGGCAATTCGCTATAATCGTTGTCGATGAGGGCACGGTAGAAGAGCGGCGGATCGAGATTGAAATCGTCGCGGCCGACGGCGTGCTTGGCGCTGAGTTCGCCAAAGCTTGCGGGACTGAAGAACAGCTGGTTGAGCGGATCGGCGACCAGCTCCCTTGCCACGGCCGGCAGTTTCGGCGAATCCTCCGCAAGCCAGATCAGCAGCAGCGTGTCGAGAAGGAGCTTCATCGCGGCTCTGAAAACCTTGCGACGTCCTGCAGATCCATGCTGTCGAAATCATCCGGCACGGAGATCCGCCCCTTCAGGAAACCGACACGCCGGATCTGCTGCGCACCGCCGGCATCGAGCGGCACCACCTTGACCAGCGGCTTGCCGGCCTTGGCGATCACGAAGACCTCACCGTTCGCCGCGTTTTCGACGAGCCGCGACAGATGAGTCTTTGCCTCATGGATGTTGATGATTCGCATCTCGCTTCGGCATCCATAAACTTAGTTCAATCAACTTAGTTTATGGATGCCGATTTCGCAAGAAACAATAAGGACGCTGAATCACTTCATTATCAGCAGTTTAGCCTAAACCGCCGCTTATGAGAAGCCGGGTAAGGATAATCCACAAAAACCGGTGCCCGGCCGACGCACGGTCGGCCGGGCACAAAATGCCGTTTCAAAATGTCGCCCCGGAGGAGTTTACGAACCGCCGTAGGCGGCGATCGCCGCCATGTTGACGATGTCGCTGTCCTTGGCGCCCATCGAAGTGATCTGCACCGGCTTGTCGAGGCCGACGAGGATCGGGCCGATCACCGTGGAGCCGCCGAGTTCCTGCAGCATCTTGGTCGAGATCGAGGCCGAGTGGAAAGCCGGCATGACGAGGACGTTGGCCGGCCCGGAGAGGCGGCAGAAGGGATATTGCTCCATCACCTTGCGGTTCAGAGCGACGTCGGCGGCCATCTCGCCGTCATATTCGAAATCGACGCGGCGCTTGTCGAGGATCTTTACCGCCTCGCGCACCCGCTCGGAGCGTTCGCCCGAAGGATGGCCGAAGGTGGAATAGGCCAGCATGGCGACACGCGGCGGATAACCCATGCGCCGCGCGAGACCGGCAGCTTCCTCAGCGATATCGGCAAGTTGCTCGGCCGTCGGCATGTCGTGCACCGCGGTATCGGCAACGAAGACCGTGCGGCCGCGGCAGAGCGCCAGCGACACGCCGATGACGCGGTGGCCTGGCTTCTCGTCGATGCAGCGGCGCACATCTTCGAGCGCCGTCGAATAGTTTCGGGTGATGCCCGTCACCATGCCGTCGGCGTCGCCGAGCGCCACCATGGTGGCGGCGAAGTGGTTGCGGTCGTTATGGATCAGCCGCTGGGCGTCGCGGTGGAGATAACCGTGCCGCTGCAGCCGGGCATAGAGATAGTCGATATAGGCCTCGACCCGGGTCGAAAGCCGGGCATTGACGATTTCGAGGCCCGGCCGGTTGAGATCGATGCCGGCACGTTCCGCCGTCGCCCGGATCAGGTCCTCGCGGCCGAGCAGGATGGCGGTGCCGAGCTGCTGGTTGGCGTAGGACATCGCCGCACGCAGGACCTGTTCTTCCTCGGCCTCGGCAAAGACGATGCGCTTCGGACGGCGGCGGACGCGCTCGTAAAGGCTGGCGAGCGTCGAGGCGATCGGATCGCGGCGCGCCGAAAGCTCGCGGGCATAACCGGCCATGTCGGTGATGACCTTGCGGGCGACGCCGCTTTCGATCGCGGCTTGCGCGACCGCGACCGGGATCGCCGAGATCAGCCTGGGATCGAAGGGAACGGGGATGATGTATTGCGAGCCGAAACGCGGCCGGTTGCCCTGATAGGCGGCAACCACGTCATCCGGCACGTCCTCGCGGGCAAGGTTTGCCAGCGCCTTGACGGCGGCAATCTTCATCGCGTCGTTGATTGTGGAGGCTCGCACATCGAGAGCGCCGCGGAAGATATAGGGAAAGCCGAGGACGTTGTTGACCTGGTTCGGATAGTCCGAGCGACCGGTCGCCATAATGGCGTCGTCGCGGATGCGGGCCACCTCTTCCGGCGTGATCTCGGGATCGGGATTGGCCATGGCGAAGATGATCGGCCGCTCCGCCATCGAGCGGATCATCTTGGCCGAAAACGCGCCCTGCTGCGACAGGCCAAAAACGACGTCCGCGCCTTTCATCGCCTCTTCCAGCGTTCGCGTGTCGGTCTTTGCCGCATGCGCCGATTTCCACTGGTTCATGCCCTCGGTGCGGCCCTGGTAGATGACGCCCTTGGTATCGCAGAGGATGACGTTCTCAGGCGCAAAACCCATCGCCTTGATGAGTTCGACGCAGGCGATCGCCGCAGCACCCGCGCCGTTGCAGACGAGCTTCGTCGTCTTCAGGTCGCGGCCGGTCAGCTCCAGCGCGTTGATCAGGCCGGCGGCGGCGATGATCGCCGTTCCATGCTGGTCGTCATGGAACACCGGAATGTCCATCAGCTCGCGCAACCGGCTTTCGATGACGAAACAATCCGGCGCCTTGATGTCCTCGAGGTTGATGCCGCCGAAGGAAGGACCGAGGAAGCGCACGCAATTGATGAACTCGTCGACATTTTCCGTATCGATCTCGAGGTCGATGGAATCGACATCGGCAAAGCGCTTGAATAGCACCGCCTTGCCTTCCATGACGGGCTTGGACGCCAGCGCGCCGAGATTGCCGAGGCCGAGGATCGCCGTGCCGTTGGAAATGACGGCAACCATATTGCCGCGCGCCGTATAATCATAGGCCGTCTGCGGATCGGCGGCGATCGCCTTGACGGGCACGGCAACACCCGGCGAATAGGCAAGCGAGAGGTCGCGTTGCGTCGCCATCGGCTTGGTCGGGTTGATTTCCAGCTTGCCGGGCCGGCCCATTGCGTGAAAATCGAGCGCCTCCTGGTCGGTAACCGAGGTCACCGGCCGGTCCTTCTTATCGATATCGGGCATAAATCCTCCAACGTCCTGTGGGCGACGCTTTGCTCTTCCTCAAATGCTGTTGTCATCTATAGCGGCGCGCGGATAGGGTTGGCACCTGTTTTTTTGGGAAAAACTCCACCTCCGTGAACGCACGAATAGACACAGGGAATGAAGCCTTTTCGGCTGCCGAGCTCGCCACGGCGGAAAGCCGTGCCTCGGCGACGCCGATGATGGAGCAATTTATCGAGATCAAGGCGAACAATCCGGGTTCGCTTCTGTTCTATCGCATGGGCGATTTCTACGAGCTGTTCTTCGAGGATGCGCTGGAAGCCTCACGCGCGCTCGGCATCACGCTGACCAAGCGCGGCCAGCATATGGGCCAGGATATCCCGATGTGCGGCGTTCCGGTGCATGCGGCCGACGATTATCTGCAGAAGTTGATTTCACTCGGCTTCCGCGTTGCCGTCTGCGAGCAGATCGAAGATCCGGCCGAAGCGAAGAAACGCGGCGCGAAATCCGTCGTCAAGCGTGACGTCGTCCGCCTCGTCACTCCAGGCACGATCACCGAGGAAAAGCTGCTTTCGCCCTCGGAATCCAACTATCTGATGGCGCTGACCCGCATTCGCGCCAGCGGCGAGGCCTTGCTGGCGCTTGCCTGGATCGATATTTCCACCGGCGTCTTCCGGCTTGCCGAGACCGAAGCCTCGCGGCTGCTTGCCGATATCCTGCGCATCGATCCGCGCGAGCTTATCCTGCCCGACACGATCTTCCACGATCCCGAACTCAAACCGGTCTTCGACGTGCTCGGCCGCACTGCCGTGCCGCAGCCTTCCGTGCTCTTCGACAGCGCCAGCGCCGAAGGCCGGATCGCCCGGTATTTCGGCGTCGCGACGCTCGACGGCTTCGGCACCTTCTCACGCGCCGAGCTGGCGGGGGGGGGCGGCCCCCCGCCGTCGCCTATGTCGAGAAGACGCAGATTGCCGAGCGGCCGCCGCTTGGAAAGCCGGAACGGGAAAGTGCAGCCTCGACGCTGTTCATCGATCCCGCCACCCGCGCCAATCTCGAACTTGCCCGCACGCTTTCCGGCGATCGCAATGGTTCGCTCTTGAAGGCGATCGACCGCACCGTCACCGGCGGCGGCGCCAGGCTCCTTGCCGAGCGGCTGATGTCGCCGCTGACCGACCCCGCCCGCATCAATGCGCGGCTCGATTCGATCGGCTTCCTGATCGACGAACCCCTGCTCTGCGGCAATCTGCGCGACACGCTGAAACATGTGCCCGACATGCCGCGCGCCCTGTCGCGCCTGGCGCTCGACCGCGGCGGCCCGCGCGATCTCTGGGCGATTCGCCAGGGCCTTGAAGCGGCCGGCGGAGTTGCGGCCATGCTCAGCAAGGCGATGCTGCCCGAAGAGCTCGGCCAGGCGCTGTCAGGGCTGCAGGCCCTTCCCGCGGCCCTGGAAAAGCTGCTTGCCGACACGCTTGCCGACGAATTGCCGCTGTTGAAACGCGATGGCGGCTTCCTGCGCGACGGCGCCAACGCCGAGCTCGACGAGGTCCGGGCACTGCGCGACCAGTCGCGTCGCGTCATCGCCGGCCTGCAATTGCAATATGCCGAGGAGACCGGCATCCGGTCGCTGAAGATCAAGCACAATAACGTCCTCGGTTATTTCATCGAAGTGACCGCCGGCAATGCCTCGCCGATGACGGAGACCGCGGACGCGAAGGCCCGCTTCATCCACCGCCAGACGATGGCGAACGCCATGCGCTTCACCACGACCGAACTTGCCGACCTCGAAAGCCGCATCGCCAATGCCGCCGACCAGGCGCTGACCATCGAACTCGAAGCCTTCGACAGGATGACGGCCGCCGTCGTTGCGCAAGCCGAGGCGATCAAGTCGGGCGCCCGGGCGCTCGCGGTCATCGACGTCGCCGCAGGCCTGGCGCTTCTCGCCGAGGAGCAGGCCTATTGCCGCCCGCAGGTCGACGGTTCGAAGATGTTTGCCATCGAGGGCGGACGCCATCCGGTCGTCGAGCAGGCGCTGCGGCGGCAGGCGGGCGGCCCCTTCGTCGCCAATCATTGCGATCTCTCGCCGAGGACCGGCGACCGGGACGGCGCGATCTGGCTGCTGACCGGCCCGAACATGGGCGGCAAGTCGACCTTCCTGCGCCAGAACGCGCTGATATCAATCCTGGCGCAGATGGGCTCCTTCGTGCCGGCGACATCGGCCCATATCGGCATCGTCGACCGGCTTTTCTCGCGCGTGGGCGCCTCAGACGACCTGGCGCGCGGGCGCTCGACCTTCATGGTCGAGATGGTGGAAACGGCGGCGATCCTCAACCAGGCAAGCGACCGTTCCCTCGTCATCCTCGACGAGATCGGTCGCGGCACCGCCACGTTCGACGGTCTATCGATCGCCTGGGCCGCCGTCGAGCACCTGCATGAGGCCAATCGCTGCCGCGGCCTCTTCGCCACGCATTTCCACGAGCTGACCGTGCTTTCGGAAAAGCTTGGCCGGCTGTCGAACGCGACGATGCGCGTCAAGGAATGGGACGGCGACGTCATTTTCCTGCACGAGGTCGGGCCGGGTGCGGCGGACCGCTCCTACGGCATCCAGGTCGCGCGCCTTGCCGGGCTTCCGGCCTCGGTCGTGGCGCGCGCCCGCGACGTGCTCACCCGCCTGGAAGATGCCGACCGCAAGAACCCGGCGAGCCAGCTGATCGACGACCTGCCGCTTTTCCAGGTGGCGGTGCGCCGCGAGGAAACCGCCCGCGGGGCCTCCAAGGTCGAGGAGGCGCTGAAGGCGATGAGCCTTGACGACATGACGCCGCGCGAGGCAATGGATGCGCTTTACGACCTCAAGAAAAAGCTGAAATAGGAGCGGCGTGCCATGTTCATGGAAAAACTGGTTCGCGAAACCGAGCGCCTCTCGCTCATCTGTTCCATGCTCGACACGATGCGGCGCGCCGATAAGGACCGCAATGCCCGCGGCTGGACTTCGCCGATCGGCATGCTGAAAATCACCCGCTGCTGCGCTGTGATCTCGGAACTCGGAACCTCGATCGCCAAGGCCGGCTATCGCGAATGCGACAGGCAGGCGCTCGAGGAGATCATGCGCGAGACACGGCAGGTGCTGCATTTGCTGAATGCGCGGGCCGCCGGCTGAGGATTCCGGGAAAGCCGGCGCCTTGCGTCAAGCGCTCTCGTCTCATGCGGCGAACCAACACCATTTCGCCAAATTTAAAGGTTCTTGCAGTATGAAAGCCCGTGTCAATCGCCGGGCAAAGGGGCTATAGCGCATGCAGACGAAACAAGCGGCAGGCCGTGAACCGGCAGTCCGGCATGAACAGGAAACCGCCCCGGCGACAGCGATGCGCGACCTCGATTTCTCCAATATCCTCGACGTCGAGCTCTTGCAGAAGCAGTGTGACGCCGTTGCCGAGGCCAACCGGAACCGGCCAGACGTCCTGCGCGCCGATCTTCTGGCGGTGCTGAAGAAGGCGAGCACCGAAGGCCGGCAGAAGGCGCGCGAGGCACTGATGGCCGACGGCGGCGGGCTCAATTGCGCCTACCGGATTTCCTGGCTGCAGGACCAGATCACCACCGTCCTCTACAATTTCGCCACCGCCCATATCTTTCCGCAGCAGAAGGACAAGTTCGCGGTCACCGCCGTCGGCGGCTACGGCCGCGACACGCTGGCGCCGGGCTCGGATATCGACCTGCTGTTCCTCTTCCTGCCGAGGCCGGCGGAAGAGACGCACAAGGCGGTCGAATTCATGCTCTACGTGCTCTGGGATATGGGCTTCAAGGTCGGTCACGCCACCCGCACGGTGGAGGAATGCATTGCGCTTTCCAAGTCCGACATGACGATCCGCACCGCCATCCTGGAGATGCGCTATATCTGCGGCCTGCAGCGGCTGGAGACCGAGCTCGAGACCCGCTTCGACAAGGAGATCGTCACCGGCACCGGTCCCGAATTCATCGCCGCCAAGCTTGCCGAGCGCGACGAGCGCCACCGCAAGGCGGGCGACACGCGTTATCTCGTCGAACCGAACGTCAAGGAAGGCAAGGGCGGGCTTCGCGACCTGCATACGCTGTTCTGGATCTCGAAATATTATTATCACGTGCGCGACCAGGCGGAGCTGGTCAAGCTCGGCGTGCTCTCCAAGCACGAATACCGCCTGCTCGAGAAAGCCGACGATTTTCTCTGGGCAGTGCGCTGCCATATGCACTTCCTGACCGGCAAGGCCGAGGAGCGCCTGTCCTTCGATATCCAGCGCGAGATCGCCGAAGCCTTCGGCTATCACACCCGCCCGGGCCTTTCGGCCGTCGAGCGCTTCATGAAGCACTATTTCCTTGTCGCGAAGGATGTCGGCGATCTCACGCGCATCCTCTGTGCCGCACTTGAAGACCAGCAGGCGAAGTCGATCCCCGGCCTCACCGGCGTCATCAGCCGCTTCACCCATCGCAACCGCAAGATCGCCGGCAGCGTCGAATTCGTTGAAGACCGCGGCCGCATTGCGCTGGCCGACCCTGACGTCTTCAAGCGTGATCCGGTCAACATCATCCGGCTCTTCCACGTCGCCGACATCAACGGGCTGGAATTCCATCCGGACGCGCTGAAACGCGTTACCCGTTCCCTTGCCTTGATCGATAACAGCCTGCGGGAAAACGACGAGGCCAACCGGCTGTTCATGTCGATCCTGACGTCGAAGCGGGATCCGGCGCTCATCCTGCGCCGGATGAACGAGGCCGGCGTGCTCGGCCGCTTCATCCCCGAATTCGGCAAGATCGTCGCGATGATGCAGTTCAACATGTACCACCACTATACGGTCGACGAACATCTGATCCGCACCGTCGACATTCTCTCCGAGATCGACAAGGGCCGCGCCGAGGATCTGCATCCGCTCGCCAACAAGCTGATGCCCGGCATCGAGGACCGCGAGGCGCTTTATGTCGCCGTTCTCCTCCACGACATCGCCAAAGGCCGCCAGGAGGATCATTCGATCGCCGGCGCCCGCGTCGCCCGCAAGCTCTGCGCCCGCTTCGGCCTGTCGCAGAAGCAGACGGAAATCGTCGTCTGGCTGATCGAAGAACATCTGACCATGTCGATGGTGGCGCAGACCCGCGACCTCACCGACCGCAAGACGATCACCGATTTCGCCGACCGCGTGCAGTCGCTGGACCGGCTGAAGATGCTGTTGATCCTGACGATCTGCGATATCCGCGCCGTCGGTCCGGGTGTGTGGAACGGCTGGAAGGGCCAGCTTCTGCGCACGCTCTATTACGAAACCGAGCTGCTGCTTGCCGGCGGCTTTTCGGAGGTCTCCCGCAAGGAGCGGGCCAATGCCGCCGCCGAGGCGCTGCATTCAGCACTCGCCGACTGGAGCCAGAAGGACCGCAATACCTATACCAAGCTGCACTACCAGCCCTACCTGCTCTCCGTGCCGCTGGAAGACCAGATCCGCCACGCTGATTTCATCCGCCAGGCGGATAAGGCGGGCCAGGCGCTCGCCACCACGGTGCGCACCGACAGTTTCCACGCAATCACCGAGATCACCGTGCTGTCGCCCGACCATCCGCGGCTGCTCGCCGTCATTGCCGGTGCCTGTGCTGCGGCCGGGGCCAACATCGTCGACGCGCAGATCTTCACGACATCGGACGGGCGGGCACTCGACACCATCCATGTCAGCCGCGAATTCACCGACGATGCCGACGAACTGCGCCGGGCCGCGACGATCGGCCGGATGATCGAGGACGTGCTGTCCGGCCGCAAGCGCCTGCCCGAGGTCATCGCCACGCGCGCGCGCAACCGCAAGAAGAGCAAGGCCTTCGTCATTCCGCCGTCGGTCAACATCACCAACAGCCTGTCGAACAAGTTCACGGTTATCGAAGTCGAATGCCTCGACCGGCCGGGGCTGCTGTCGGAGATCACCGCCGTCCTTTCCGATCTGTCGCTCGACATCCAGTCGGCCCGGATCACCACTTTCGGCGAGAAGGTGATCGACACCTTCTACGTTACCGATCTGGTCGGCCAGAAAATATCAGGCGACAGCAAGCGCGCCAACATCACCGCCCGGATGAAGGCCGTCATGGCCGAGGAAGAAGACGAGCTGCGCGAGCGTATGCCCTCCGGCATCATCGCACCGGCCGCCACCGCCCGAACCCCGCCCGCCAGCGAAAAGAAGGCCGGTTCCCCCACATGAGCTTGAACGCATGAGTCCCCACGCATGAGCCCAAACGCATGAGCCCAAACGCATGAGCCTCGTCAAGAAATTCGCGACCGTCGGCGGCGCCACCCTCGGCAGCCGCATCTTCGGCTTCGCCCGCGAAACGCTGATGGCTGCGGCCCTCGGCACCGGACCGATGGCCGACGTCTTCTACGCCGCCTTCCGCTTTCCGAATCTCTTCCGCCGGCTATTCGCCGAGGGCGCCTTCAACGCCGCCTTCGTGCCGCTCTTTGCCAAGGAGATCGAGGCGAACGGTACGGACGGCGCCAAGCGCTTTTCGGAAGAAGTCTTCGGCGTGCTGTTTTCGGTGCTGCTGCTCATCACCATCGTGATGGAGCTTGCCATGCCGCTCTTGGTGCGCTTCGTCATCGCGCCGGGCTTTGCCGACGATCCCGAAAAATTCTCAATCACCATCCGCATGGCGGCCGTGATGTTTCCCTATCTGATGTGCATGTCGCTGACGGCGATGATGAGCGGCATGCTGAATTCGCTGCATCATTTCTTCGCCGCCGCCATCGCGCCCGTCTTCCTCAACGTGGTGATGATCGGGGCGCTGTTTTATGCGCTTTACACCGGCGCCGATCCCCTGGCGACCGCCTGGTATCTCTCCTGGGGCGTTCTTGCCGCCGGCGTCCTGCAACTCGCCGTCGTCTATGTCGGCGTGCTTGCGGCCGGCATGAGCATCGGCTTCCGTTTCCCGAAGATGACGCCGAATGTCAAGCGGCTGCTGATCCTGGCGGTGCCGGCTGCGGTGACCGGCGGCATCACCCAGATCAACCAGCTGATCGGCCAGGCGATTGCGTCGTCGCGCGACGGGGCGATCGCAGCACTGCAATATGCCGACCGCATCTATCAGCTGCCGCTCGGCGTCGTCGGCGTCGCCGTCGGCGTGGTGCTTCTGCCGGAACTTGCCCGGGCGCTGAAGGGCGGCAACCTGCGCGAGGCCGGAAACCTGCAGAACCGCTCGATCGAATTCGTGCTGTTCCTGACGATCCCCGCCGCCTTCGCGCTCTGGATCCTCTCTGACGAGATCATCCGCGTGCTCTACGAGCGCGGCGCCTTCCATCACGAAAACACCGCCGTCGTCGGCTCGATCCTGGCGATTTACGGCATCGGCCTGCCGGCCTTTGTGCTGATCAAGGCGCTGCAGCCCGGTTTCTATGCCCGCGAGGACACCAAGACGCCGATGCGTTTTTCGGCCATTGCGGTTGCGACCAACTGCGCCACGGCGCTGACGCTCTTCCCCTATATGGGCGCGCCCGGCATCGCGGTTGCCGAAGCCACCGCCGGCTGGATCAGCACCGTGCTGCTGTTTGCCACGCTTTTGCGCCGTGGCCACCTGACATGGGAATGGGCGCTGGCAAAGCGCACCGCCCTGCTGATCGTCGCCGCGGCCGTCATGGGTGCGGCCATCGTCTTCCTCAAGCAATATTGGGCGCCGTGGCTTGCTTCCGGCGCGCCGCTTCTCACCAAGATCGGCACCCTCGGGCTGCTGATTGCAATCGCCATGCTGATCTATTTCGCCGCCGCCTTCCTGGTCGGCGGGGCAAATCTCGGCATGATCCGACGCAATCTGAACCGCAAGCCGGCGCCGGCAAAGGACGGGTGAGGCCGGTCGTAACCACCGTGACGCTGGCTACTTTATGGCTGTGGCTTGCGACCAGACAACCATCCATCGTTCGTCATGCCGCTCATAAGTGTCAGTGTGCCAGTAATCGTTGAGAGCGACTTTGTGGCCACCGAAGACAACCTCCAGCTGAGCACGATACCGAAGAACGGCGACCCCGTCATAAAGGCGCACGGCAATGTCAGCGGGCCGCCAGATCAGGTATTTGATCTGCCCGGAGGCGATCGCACCGAGATATTCTTCCTTTGAAAGCGTAGCACCGATTGGCGTTATCAGCTGGAAGTCCGGAGCGTGAAGCTGTTGTGCCCGAACAATATCGGCGTTGACCAGGGCACGCAGCCTCGCGCGCTCCGTTTCGCGAAGAAGGTTGGCCTTACTGGCCGGCGAGGATGCGTCGACGGTCGGGATTGTCATGTCCGTTCTCCAATTGAAAGCAAAAGCTATTTGAATCTACGCATCGTGCTAGGCCGGCACCAATCCCAAGTCGATGAGGCTTTGGGCGCTGGCACGGATGCATTCCTCTTCTGGGCGTGAGCTCCACCCGAGGACGCAGTGGGCTTTTGCCGCACTGACGCTGAGATCGCGATTGAGCTCATGAACAATGGTTCGCGCATTGGGGTCGGATTGCGCCATGACCCTAACGATCTCATCAGGGACTTCCCCGGACGGCAGGCGGGAGGCATGGTCGGGAAAGGAATGGGCAAGAATGGCCACAAGGTCCTTGAGCCAGAAAAACCGTCCACCGATGATGAACCGTTGGCCGCCGGCAGCAGGATTGGTCATCGCTCGAATGTGGGCATCGGCGGTATCGCGCACATCCACGACGGAGAAGCCAAAGCGCGGGATACCGTTGAATCGTCCCGTCCTCAAATGGTGGATCAATCCAACAGACGTCCCGAAATTCGGCCCGAGCAACGGCCCGAGGATCGTGCTTGGATTGATCACGGCCAGATCGAGCCCGACTTCATGAGCAAAGGCCCAGGCGGCCTGCTCAGTCAGCGTCTTGGATTTGTAATAGGGCGTCGCCCGCGGGCTTTCCGGGTCGGTCCAATTCTCTTCGGTAAAGGGCGCCTGCCCGTCGCCATGGTTGGTGGCAGCTATAGAGGATGTCAGAACCACACGTTTGACCCGTGCCCGATGCGCCTCGCGAAGCACGCGCAACGCACCATCGCGGGCTGTCTGGATCAGTGCATTCTCATTTTCAGGATATCCCGGAGGGAAAGGCGATGCGGTGTGAATGACATAGTCGCATCCTTCGACAGCCGCAGCCCAACCGCCATCGCTATCAAGATCGGCCTGCACCAGACTGAGGTTTTGCAGTTGCCCGTCAGTGTGCGCTCCAAGCAGACCGACCGTCGCAGCGCTTGTACCGATGCTGCGCAGGCTTCCTCTGACCCGATACCCCTGCTTGAGCAACTGCAAGGCAATGTGGCCTGCGAGAAATCCGCCAATGCCGGTCACCAATACGATGGCGCCATTAGAATTATCTGACGTGATACTCATGGGTATCTCCTGACTGCGCACCGATGCGCCTTCATCGACTTAGACAACTATACATTATTTGTCTACTCGTCTTTTGACAGAATGATCACAAAATGCCAGTCTGTCCAAATGATGCAGAATGATCGGAAAATCACCCAAATCCTGGATGCTGCCCTGCCGGTGTTCGTGCGTTTCGGCTTTCGAAAAACTTCCATGGCCGACATTGCGCGCGCCGCAGGAATTTCGCGAGCATCGCTCTATCTGAGCTTCAACAGCAAGGAAGAGCTTTTCCGAGCCGGTTCCATGCGAGCGCATATTCGCGCGCTGGATGAGGTGGGAGCGGCCCTGGCAGGACAGGGGAACACCTTTGACCGCATGGAAAAGGCCATAGCGGTGTTTCAGCGGGAGTTAATCGCCCCTTTTGGCGGCAGTTCCGATGCAGAAGAACTGTTTGCCGCCAATATGGCCTTGGCTGCGGATATCACGCTCGACGCGCGGACACGGCTATCGACGATGCTGACACAGACGCTGAATGCCGCCGCGGCAACCAGGGAAATTGATCTCGAACCGCTGCAGGCCTCGCCTGTTCAACTGGCCAGTATCATGATGGCTGCAATGGATGGGATCAAACACGCGCAATGGAATGGTTCCAGCCTCGATGACGATACAAAACTATTCATGCGTCTCCTGCGGGTGGCGGTGACGCCGCGGAGCGGCCAATAGAGGTGGTCGCGGTAGGTCTTTTCGCCGCCACTGAATCGGCGATCCTTAAACCGGAATGGGAAAAGGCGGACCGGATGATTCCTCAGCAATCCACCCATCGTCGCTGCGGTCCGACGTCGACATGGATGATGCCGTTGCAATAGCTGCCGATGCCGCCGATGCCCGGCGCGCTTCTTGCGGCAGCAATGATCGTGCGCTCCGACAGGCCGGGCATCCTGATATCGGCGCCAGACATTTCCCATGCAGGGACCCATGGCGGCGGGGATGCGGCCTGTGGCCCGAGGTTATCACAGGGCGTCGGCCGGTCTTCGCAGCAATATGCGACAGGATCGCTCGCAGGCGCCCCGGAAAGCAGCTGGCACGAACGCTGACGGTCTGGACCGTGTAGGCGAGACGTGCCTGATGTTTTGCAAGATGAACGGCATGCCTTTTCATGTCTTGACCGACGGCACCCGTTGCTGATTGAAAGGCGAAAAGGCCTGCCATGGCGAGCAAAATTGCGTTCTGCATGGTCGCTCCGATCGGCTATCCCAGCGACCCCAACGGCGCCGGCACCAGGCGCAGGATTTTCGGTTCAAAAAAAGCTTTTTTGTGAAATTTTATACTCAATTATGAGTAAGGCGGTTGATCAATTCGGCTTAAAATCCGGGAATTGCCGCCCAAAACTGGAATAAACATCTCAAACGCGAGGCAACCCATGACGATCCAGTCTCTTTTCCTCGTCACCCTCGTGGTCGACGACTACGACCGCGCCAAGGCTTTTTATTGCGATGGCCTCGGTTTCGATTGCCTTCAGGACGAGTTGCAGCCGGAGGGCAAGCGCTGGGTGGTGGTGAAGCCGAGGGGTGGGGATGGAGCCGCCTTTCTGCTGGCGCAGGCGGCAGACGAGACGCAGCGCGCGGCCATCGGCAATCAGACCGGCGGGCGTGTCGGCTTCTTTCTGAAGACCGACGATTTCGCCCGCGACCATGGCGCGATGCTGGCAGCCGGCGTGCGTTTTCTGGAAGAGCCGCGTCACGAGGTTTACGGCACGGTGGCGGTGTTTGCGGATCCCTACGGCAACACTTTCGATCTGATCCAGCACACGGCCGCCTGAACCCCTTGATTGCGACCGGTTGCCCGTGCATAAGCCGCGGCGTTAACAACATGGGCGAAAAGCCCTGCTGCATTCTGCAGCAATTTAAACTGTGACAGCGTGGGCCCTCCACCAGCCTATTGAGGACGACATGAGCGAATTCAAGAAACTCGTATTCTCCGGTGTGCAGCCGACCGGCAATCTGCATCTCGGCAATTATCTCGGCGCGATCCGCCGGTTTGTGGCGCTGCAGGAAGGCAATGACTGCATCTACTGCGTCGTCGACATGCACGCGCTCACCGCCCAACTCGTGCATGAGGACATGCCGAGCCAGACGCGCTCGATCGCCGCCGCCTTCATCGCCGCCGGCATCGATCCGGAAAAGCATATCGTCTTCAATCAGTCGGCCGTGCCGCAGCATGCCGAACTCGCCTGGATCTTCAACTGCGTCGCCCGCATCGGCTGGATGAACCGGATGACCCAGTTCAAGGACAAGGCCGGCAAGGACCGCGAGCAGGCCTCGCTCGGGCTCTATGCCTATCCGAGCCTGATGGCCGCCGACATTCTCGTCTATCGCGCGACCCATGTGCCTGTTGGTGAGGACCAGAAGCAGCATCTGGAGCTTGCCCGCGACATCGCGATGAAGTTCAACCTCGACTATGCCGAGCATATCAGCAGGACCGGTTACGGCGTCGACATCACCGTCGGCAACGAGCCGGTGCATGCCTATTTCCCGATGGTCGAGCCGCTGATCGGCGGGCCGGCGCCGCGCGTCATGTCGCTGCGCGACGGCACCAAGAAAATGTCGAAGTCGGACCCCTCCGATCTCTCGCGCATCAACCTGATGGACGATGAGGACGCGATCTCGAAGAAGATCCGCAAGGCCAAGACCGATCCGGACGGCTTGCCGAGCGAGATCGACGGGTTGCAGGGCCGTCCGGAAGCCGACAATCTGGTGGCGATCTATGCCGCACTCGCCGACAAATCGAAGGCGGACGTGCTTGCCGAATTCGGCGGCCAGCAATTCTCCGTCTTCAAGCCGGCGCTGGTCGACCTGGCAATCAACGTGCTGGCGCCGATCACCGGCGAAATGCGCCGGCTGATGGACGATACCAGCCATATCGACGCTATCCTGCGCAAGGGCGGCGAACGCGCAAGGGCCCGCGCCGAGGTGACGATGCAACAAGTGCGCGACGTCATCGGCTTCCTCTATTGAGATAGATCTCCCCTTTTTCCCGCCAGGGGAGAAGGGGACTTCCCCTGGGGAGAAGGGGATTTCTTCTCGGGCATCAGGGCAAAAACTGGGCTTGCAAATTTTCCGCTTCGGGTGTCAGAGTCCGCGCCATGGTATCGAAGCGACTCTCACGGCTCGAAGGTCACCGCCGCAAATTCATGGCGGTAATCGACGGTACACCCGAATGCCAACGCGCCGTTCATTATGCCGGCCGGCGCGCGAAGAATTCCAATGGCGGGCTGGTTCTGCTCTACGTGATCCCGGATGGGGATTTCCAGCAATGGCTCGGCGTCGAAGAAATCATGCGGGCCGAAGCGCGTGAGGAGGCCGAGGCGGTGGTTGCCAAGATCGCCCAGATCGTGCGCGAGACCATCGGCATCGAGCCTGAGGTCGTCATCCGCGAGGGCGGTGCTGCCGAACAGATCAACGCCGTGATCGAGGAAGACCGCGATGTGGCGATCCTGGTTCTGGCCGCCGGTTCGGCAAAGGAAGGTCCAGGGCCGCTGGTCTCCTCGGTCGCCGGTCGCGCGGCGGCGTTTCCGATACCGGTCACCGTGCTGCCGGATACGTTGACCAACGAGGAAATCGATGCTCTCTGCTAGAGCATGATGCCGAAAACTGTGAGCGGTTTTCGGACGACATCATGCTCTAACTGTAGCATTTCTTGAGTACAAGTCTCTTGATTAGAGCCGTCAATCGGCTTATCTTCTTTTGAAGAATTCTAAAGACGGCCGAGACCATGGGCCGGCCGCATGGAGAACCAGATGTTCATTCAGACCGAAGCCACGCCGAACCCCGCCACGCAGAAGTTCCTGCCGGGCAAGGTGGTGATGGAAAACGGCACGGCCGAGTTCCGCAGCACTGAGGAGGCTCAAGCCTCGCCGCTCGCTGCCCGCCTGTTCGAAATATCAGGCGTTACCGGCGTCTATTTCGGCTATGATTTCATTTCCGTCTCCAAGGATAATGCCGACTGGCAGCATCTTAAGCCGGCTATATTAGGCTCGATCATGGAGCATTTCATGTCCGGCAAGCCGGTCATGGGCGATGCCTCCATCCTTTCCGAAGACGCCGATGCCGGCGACGAATTCTTCGACGAAGGCGATGAATCGATCGTGCTGACCATCAAGGAGCTTCTGGAGACCCGCGTGCGCCCGGCTGTTGCCCAGGACGGCGGCGACATCACCTTCCGCGGCTTCAAGGATGGCAAGGTCTATCTGAACATGAAGGGTTCCTGCGCCGGCTGCCCGTCTTCGACGGCAACGCTGAAGCACGGCGTCCAGAACCTGCTGCGCCATTTCGTTCCGGAAGTGCAGGAAGTGATTGCCGCTTAAAAATCCTGAATTCGTCCCGCCGTTCATCTCAGGTTCGGCCGAACGGATTTATCGATAGGCGACACTGGTTTATTCGGAAATTGATGGCATGATCATTCTGGCGCTCGACACGGCGGGTGTGGACTGCGCTGCCGCTGTCTATGACAGCGGCAGGGATACGGTGCTGGGGGAGGCATCGGACATGATCGGCAAGGGGCATGCTGAACATCTGATTGGTATCGTCGATCGCGCGCTCGATCAGGCGGGAGTGGCCCTTTCGGATATCGACCGCCTTGCCGTCACCATCGGTCCCGGCTCCTTTACCGGTATCCGCGTCGGCGTTGCCGCAGCCCGCGGTTTCGCGCTTTCCCTCAATGTGCCGGCCGTCGGCGTCACCACGCTCGAAGTCATGGCATCAGCCCAGCGCGACAAGACGCCTCATCGCGCCGTGCTGGCGGCGATGGATGCCAAGCGGGACGAAATCTACCTCCAATCCTTCGCGGCCGACGGTTCGCCCCTCGACGCGCCACGGGCAGTCGGCGTTGCGGAAGCGCAGGCATATGCTGCCGGCTTCGACGGCGAGATTATCGGTTCGGCGACGCCCCTCCTCAAGGCCGACGCCGGCGACGATCACACCAACAGATTCCCGATCTCCGTCGTGGCGCGCCTGGGCGCTGCCGCCTCCCCCGATGCCGGAAAGCCGAAGCCCCTTTATCTGCGCGGACCCGATGCCAAGCCGCAGGCCGGGTACGCGATTGCGCGACGAGTATGACGATGCTGGAAGCCTATCTGACGCTGAAACCGGAATTCGAGATCATCGCCATGGAGCGCGAGGATTGCCGCGATGTCGCCGTCCTGCACGGCGAGCGGTTCGCCCGGCCCTGGGGCGACGGTGAATTTCACGGCCTGCTGATGCAGGATACCGTCTTCGGCTTCGTCGCGCGCCAGACCAATGCCATCCTGAAAAAGCCGCTTCCGGGGTTCATCCTCGCCCGCCATGTCGCCGGCGAGGCGGAGATCCTGACCATTGCCGTGCAGGCGAAGGTCGCCCGTGCCGGGCTTGGCTGGCGGCTGATGCAGGCGGCGATGCGGGAAGCGCGGTCGCGCGGCGGCGAGAGCATGTTTCTCGAGGTCGACAACGGCAATACGGCAGCGCTTGGCCTCTACCGCAAGCTCGGCTTCGAAAAGGTCGGCGAACGTCAGGGTTACTACAAACAAGAAAACGGCGCCCTCTCCACGGCGCTTGTCATGAAGCGCGTTCTTCGGTAGTTCCCTGGCAGCGAGATAACATGCAGGCCGGCGCAAATGCCGTGCGGCGTTGTCGAAACACGAATATCTCTATAGGCCGGCGATGACTGATGTAGCCAAGACCCTTGAGGAGCTTTGCACCGAACGCGGCATGCGCATGACCGAGCAGCGCCGCGTGATCGCGCGCATCCTGGAAGACTCGGAAGATCATCCCGACGTCGAAGAACTCTACCGCCGCTCGGTGAAAGTCGATGCGAAGATCTCGATCTCGACCGTCTATCGCACCGTGAAACTGTTCGAGGATGCCGGCATTATCGCCCGCCACGACTTCCGCGACGGGCGCTCGCGCTACGAAACGGTGCCGGAAGAACATCACGACCATCTCATCGACCTGAAGACCGGCACGGTCATCGAATTCCGCTCGCCGGAGATCGAGGCGCTGCAGGAGCGCATCGCCCGCGAGCACGGCTTCCGACTGGTCGACCACCGGCTGGAGCTCTATGGCGTTCCGCTGAAGAAAGAAGATCTCTGACGCAATGGCAGCCCGGGAGACCAGCATTTGATCGCCTGGTTGCGCATCGCCTTCGCCGCGGTCGTCATCCTTGCCGTCAGCATCGTATTCATGCCGCTGCAGGTGCTGGCGTTGCGTTTCGACTGGCGGCTGCGGCGCCGGCTTCCGCGCGTCTGGCACCGGATCGTCTGCTATTGTCTCGGCATCCGCGTCCGCGTCATGGGCAAGCTCGAAGACCGCCGGCCGCTGATGCTCTGCTCCAACCATTCCTCCTGGCTTGACATCATGGTGCTGTCGGCCGTTGCCGACGTCGCCTTCATCGCCAAGATCGAGGTCAGCGACTGGCCGATCTTCGGCACGCTTGCCAAGCTGCAGAAGAGCGTCTTCGTCGTGCGCGAGGAGCGGCGCAAGACCGGTCACCAGGCAAACGAGATCGCCGGGCGCATGGCAGACGGCGAGATCGTCGTGCTCTTCCCGGAAGGGACGACCTCGGACGGCAACCGGTTGCTCGAGGTCAAGTCCTCGCTGTTCGGCGCCGCGGCGATGGCGGTGCCTTATTCGCCGACGGGAACCGTCGTGGTGCAGCCGGTGGCGGTTGCCTATACCAGGGTGCACGGCATCGCCATGGGGCGCTATCACCGGCCGCTCGCCGCCTGGCCGGGTGATATCGAGCTGCTGCCGCACCTCCTCGACATCGTGCGCTGCGGCGCCATCGACGCCGAGGTTTCCTTCGGCGAGGCGGTCGATTATCGCGCCAAGACCAGCCGCAAGGAGGTGAGCGCGACAATCGCCTTGCGCATCCGCAACCTCCTGAACAGCCGCTTGCGCGGGCGAGAAATCTCCTGAAACAAGATTTCGATTTTCTCCGGCGGCAAAAACCACTAAATAGCGCGCCATGACACAGGACAGCGCCCTTCTCCAGGCCCCGGCGGCAATTCCCAGCGAGAGCCTCCGCGACGGCAGCAACAGCCGCAAGGTCTTCATCAAGACCTACGGCTGTCAGATGAACGTCTACGATTCCATGCGTATGAGCGATGCGCTCGCCCGCGACGGCTATGAGCCGACGGAAGATATGGAAGAGGCGGACCTCGTTCTCCTCAACACCTGCCATATCCGCGAGAAGGCGGCCGAGAAGGTCTATTCGGCGCTCGGGCGGCTGCGCGATATGAAAAAGAAGAAGGCGGCGGACGGACGGGAGATGATGATCGGCGTTGCCGGCTGCGTCGCCCAGGCCGAAGGCGAGGAGATCCTGCGCCGCGCGCCCGCCGTCGACGTCGTCATCGGCCCGCAGACCTATCATCGCCTGCCGGAGGCGCTACGCCTGGCCAAACAAGGCCAGCGCGTCGTCGACACCGAATATGCGATCGAGGACAAGTTCGAGCATCTGCCGATCGCCGAGAGCCGGAGGATCCGCGCCCGCGGCGTCACCGCCTTCCTGACGGTGCAGGAAGGCTGCGACAAATTCTGCACCTTCTGCGTCGTGCCCTATACACGCGGCTCGGAAGTGTCGCGGCCGGTTTCCCAGATCGTCGAGGAAGCCGAAAAGCTCGCCGACAGCGGGGTGCGCGAGATCACCCTGCTCGGGCAGAACGTCAACGCCTGGCACGGCGCCGGGAGCCATGGCGAGGCATGGAGCCTCGGCGACCTGCTCTACCGGCTGGCCGAGATCCCCGGCCTTGCGCGGCTGCGCTATACCACAAGCCATCCGCGCGACATGGACGACCGGCTGATCAATGCCCATCGCGACCTCAGCGCACTGATGCCCTATCTGCACCTGCCGGTACAATCGGGCTCGGACCGCATCCTGAAAGCGATGAACCGGCGCCACACGGCGGCCGAATATCTGGCGCTGATCGAGCGCATCCGCACGGTGCGGCCCGACATTGCGCTGTCGGGCGATTTCATCACCGGCTTTCCGGGGGAGACAGATGAGGATTTTAAGGATACATTGAGACTTGTGGAGGAGGTCCGTTATGCACAGGCCTTCTCGTTCAAATACTCGACACGGCCGGGCACGCCCGGCGCGGAGCTGAAGGACCAGGTGCCGGAAGAGATCAAGGCAGAACGGCTGGAACGCCTGCAAATGCTTCTTCTGAAGCAGCAGCAGGAATTTGCCGAATCCTGCATCGGCAAAGAGATCGACCTGTTGCTCGAAAAGCCCGGTCGCATGCCGGAACAACTAATCGGACGTTCTCCCTGGCTTCAATCAGTGAATGTTGATGCAAAAGCATCGCAAATCGGTGACATTATTAAAGTGCGAATCACAGGGACCGGAACAAACAGCCTGTTTGCCGAACGCGCAGAGGCTGCGGTCTAACCCAAGGAGCCCGACCGCTTGAACGGACAAGAATTGGTTTCTTCTTCACCGCGCCACCCCCGCACGCCGAGCGATACCAATCACTTCGTCCTGACGTTCGAGAACAACCGGTTCGCCAGCGAGCTCTTTGGTCAATTCGACCAAAACCTCAAGCTGCTCGAGCAACGGCTGAATATCGATGCGCGGGCACGCGGCAATTCGGTCGTCATCACCGGCGATATCGTGACCACCAATCAGGCGCGGCGCACGCTCGACTATCTCTATGAAAAACTTCAGAAAGGCGGCAGCGTGGAACGATCCGACGTCGAGGGTGCAATCCGCATGGCGGTCGCCGCCGACGATCAGCTCAGCCTGCCGACCATGGAGCGCAAGGCCAAGCTGACGATGGCGCAGGTTTCCACCCGCAAGAAGACGATCATCGCACGCACGCCAACCCAGGACGCCTATATCAGGGCGCTGGAACGCGCCGAGCTTGTCTTCGGCGTTGGCCCGGCCGGCACCGGCAAGACCTATCTCGCCGTCGCCCATGCCGCCCAGCTGTTGGAGCGCGGCGCGGTCGAAAAGATCATCCTGTCGCGCCCGGCCGTCGAGGCCGGCGAGCGCCTCGGCTTCCTGCCCGGGGACATGAAGGAAAAGGTCGATCCCTATCTTCGCCCGCTTTATGATGCGCTCTACGACATGATCCCTGCCGACAAGGTCGACCGGGCGATCACTGCCGGCGTCATCGAAATCGCGCCGCTCGCCTTCATGCGCGGCCGCACGCTCGCCAATGCCGCCATCATCCTCGACGAAGCGCAGAACACGACGTCGATGCAGATGAAGATGTTCCTGACGCGTCTCGGCGAAAATGCGCGGATGATCGTCACCGGCGACCCGAGCCAGATCGATCTGCCGCGCGGCGTCAAATCCGGCCTCGTCGAGGCCTTGCAGCTTCTGAACGGCGTCGAAGGCATCTCGATCGTGCGCTTCACGGATACCGACGTCGTCCGCCACCCGCTGGTCGGGCGCATCGTCAGGGCCTATGATTCCACCTATGCCGTCGCCGAAGACGTCAGCCGGCAGGGCTAATGGCCGAACTCGACATCCAGATCAGCGTCGAGGACATCGGCTGGCCCGGCGAGGAGACGCTGCTGTCGTTTTGCGAACGCGTGCTCGGCGCAGCAGTGGTCTATCTCCGCGACAGCGAGAAGCAGCCCTTCCCCGCGATGCCGCCCGAGGTTTCGCTTGTTTTCACCGACGATGCCTCGATCCAGGACATCAATGCGGAATGGCGCGGCAAGGACAAGGCGACCAACGTGCTCTCCTTTCCGGCCTTTCCGGTTCAGCCCGGCAAGATGCCCGGCCCGATGCTCGGCGACATCATCATCGCCCGGGAGACGCTGGAGCGGGAAGCGGGCGAGCTCGAAAAGAGTTTCGACGACCACCTGACCCATCTTCTGGTGCACGGTTTCTTGCATCTTCTCGGCTACGACCATATGAATAGTGCCGAAGCCGAAATTATGGAGGGGCTGGAGACTCGCATTTTGGCCCAGCTCGGCCTATCTGATCCCTACGAGGGTCAAGACCTTAAAATGGAACCATGAGCGACTTTACGACGAAGCCGGCGGCAGACGCCAAGGACTCCGAGCCATCCTCCTCTTCGGACGAGGCAGGCAGTAGTAGTCGGCCATCCGGCCGATCGCAATCCTTCTGGTCGCGCGCCGCGCGCATCCTTCGCCCGCAGCAGGGCTCGCGACTGCGCGAGGATCTCGCCGACGCGCTGATGACCGATGCGGCCGGCGACGACGCCTTTTCGCCCGACGAACGGGCGATGCTCAACAACATCCTGCGCTTTCGCGAAGTCCGCGTCGCCGACGTTATGGTGCCGCGCGCCGATATCGAGGCGGTCGATCAGAACATCACCATCGGCGAACTGATGATCCTCTTCGAGGAATCCGGCCGCTCGCGCATGCCTGTCTATGCCGATACGCTCGACGATCCGCGCGGCATGGTCCATATCCGCGACCTGCTCTCCTATGTCGCCAAGCAGGCGCGCAACAAGCGCCGCGGCCCGACGAAACCGGCCGCTGTCGTGCCGGCGATCGAGGTTGCGCCCGAAAACATCCAGAAGACCACGCGTTCGGCCAAGCAGAATTTCGATCTCGCCCGCGTCGACCTGCAAAAGACGCTGGCCGAGGCCGGTATCATCCGCAAGATCCTGTTCGTGCCGCCGTCAATGCTGGCGTCCGACCTGTTGCGCCGGATGCAGGTGAACCGCACGCAGATGGCGCTCGTCATCGACGAATATGGCGGCACCGACGGGCTTGCCTCGCATGAAGACATCGTCGAAATGGTGGTCGGCGACATCGACGACGAACATGACGACGAAGAGGTGATGTTCAAGCGTGTCGCCGAGGACATGTTCATCGCCGACGCCCGCGTCGAGTTGGAAGAGATCGCCCAAGCGATCGGGCCGGATTTCGACATCAGCGAGCAGGTCGACGAGGTCGATACGCTGGGCGGCCTGATCTTCTCCGCACTCGGCCGCATTCCGGTGCGCGGCGAGGTCGTCCAGGCGTTGCCGGGCTTCGAATTCCACATCCTCGACGCCGACCCGCGCCGCATCAAGCGGCTGCGCATCACCCGCAAGCGCCACGCGATCCGCCGCCGCGCCAAGGCGGATGGCGGCTCCGAGACCGGCGACGATCGGCCGGCGAAATCGACCGCCAACTGACAGGACCCAACTGACGGGACAAAGAGCCGCTTTTTTGAAAGACTGCGGATGGGTTGATTCGCGGTTTGATGGGAGTGCGCATGGAGCGGCTTGCGGACAGGGTTATCCTCGTCTGGGGTTTCAAACGGTCGCTGCTGGCCATCGCCGCCGGGGCATTCGCGGTTCTGGCGCTGCCGCCCATCGGCTTTTTCGCGGCGATGTTCGTTTCCTTCACCCTGCTCATCTGGCTGATCGACGGGGCGGCGGCTTCGCCTGAAAGCGGCCTGATCGGCAGGCTGTGGCCGGCGTTTGCCACCGGCTGGCTGTTCGGCTTCGGCTATTTCGTCGCCGGCCTCTGGTGGCTCGGCCATGCGCTGCTGGTCGATCAGGAAGAATTTGCCTGGGCGCTGCCGCTGGCAATCCTCGGGCTGCCGGCCTGTCTTGCGATCTTCTACGGCCTGGCGGCCGCTCTTGCCCGCATCGTCTGGTCTGATGGCATGGGGCGGATCGCCGCGCTTGCGGCAGGCTTCGGGCTGATGGAATGGCTTCGAAGCGTGATCCTCACCGGCTTTCCCTGGAACGCCATCGGCTACGGCATCATGCCGGTTCCGCTGATGATGCAGTCGGCGCATGTGATCGGGGCGATGGGCGTGACGGCCCTTGCCGTCTTCGTCTTTTCTGCGCCTGCCCTTGCCGGGACGCGGCAAGGGGCACGGACGGGTATCGCGCTCGCCGTCCTGCTCTTTGCTGCCCATCTCGGTTATGGCGCTTATGCTCTCCATCTCGCGCCGCGGCCGGACGCATTGCCTGAGGACAAGCGGCAGGTGGTGCGGCTGGTGCAGCCGGCGATCGACCAGACAGAGAAAATGGATAACGACGTCGACCGCGCCGCGATCTTCGAGACGCATCTGAAGCTGTCGGCCGAAGCGCCGAAGAATGGCGGGCGCAAGCCCGATATCATCGTCTGGCCGGAAACTGCAATCCCCTTCATCCTGACCGACAATCAGGATGCGCTGACGCGGATTGCCGATACGCTCGACGACAATCAGATCCTGATCGCCGGCGCCGTTCGCGCCGAGGAGATGGGACCAGGCACGCCGCCGCGCTACTATAATTCCATCTACGTGATCGATGGCCGCGGCCAGATCATCGCCGCCTCCGACAAGGTGCATCTGGTGCCCTTCGGCGAATATCTGCCCTTCGAGGACGTGCTCACCGAATTCGGCATCCAGAACGTCGTCGAGATTCCGGGCGGCTTTTCGGCCGCGGCAAGCCGGCACTTGCTGACGCTGCCCGGCGGGCTCAATCTCTATCCGCTGATCTGCTACGAGATCATTTTTCCCGGCGAAATGACCGGTGACATAAAAGACGCCAACGCGATCCTCAATATCACCAATGATGCCTGGTTCGGCACGACGCCCGGCCCCTACCAGCATTTCCAGCAGGCGCGGGTACGGGCTGTTGAAACCGGCCTGCCGCTGATTCGCGACGCCAATAGCGGCATTTCAGCGCTGGTGAATGCGCATGGGGAAATTATTGCGGGCCTCGATCTTGGAGAAACCGGCTTCGTCGATGCAACGCTCGATAGCATCAGCGATGGAGTCGGAACGACATTTCCCCGGCAAACATACTTCTGGTTGACCGAGGCGCTGCTGATTTTGATTGCGCTAATTTCTCGCAGAGGTTTTATTTCCGGGTTGAATTGACCAAAAACCCCTAAAATTGCATAGTGATGTCAATCGGCGTTCTTAACGTATGTTTGAAGGTGGGTTCCTCACCGCTTGCAACGTGGCGTTTTGGGATGGATCAGGGGCATGCCGGTTAGAAACAGGTTGAAATTCTTAGCTAGGGCACGACCATGATTGAAAACAAGAAGAAGCCAAATCCGATCGACATCCATGTTGGCAGCCGTATTCGCCTCCGCCGTACAATGCTGGGCATGAGCCAGGAAAAGCTTGGCGAAAGCCTTGGCATCACCTTCCAGCAGATCCAGAAATACGAAAAGGGCACCAACCGCGTTGGCGCAAGCCGCCTGCAGAATATCTCGAACATCCTCAATGTTCCGGTGTCGTTTTTCTTCGAGGACGCGCCCGGCGAACATTCCAGTGCCGGCGGCGGCATGGAAGCCTCCAGCTCGAATTACGTCGTCGATTTCCTGTCGTCCTCGGAAGGACTGCAGCTCAATCGCGCCTTCGTCAAGATTTCCGATCCCAAGGTACGCCGCAAGGTCGTGGAGCTGGTGAAAGCCTTGGCCGCTGAAGCCGACGCCGACTGAACCACGACCAATGCAGAATTCGAAAGGCGGTCGAAAGGCCGCCTTTTTTGCGTTTTTGGGGCAAAATTTGTCACTTTGCCGCAGATATAAAGATATATTTATGTCCTTCTGCGCTTGTCATCGGCCCTCGAACTGAGTACCTACTAGGTGGCTTTTATTCTTTGAGGGGAATCCCGAAATGCGCGCGAATTATCTCTTTACCAGCGAGTCCGTTGCCGAAGGTCATCCGGACAAGGTCTGTGACCGCATCTCCGACGAGATCGTCGATCTGGTCTACCGCGAAGCGGCCAAGACCGGCGTCAATCCATGGGGCGTGCGCATTGCCTGCGAAACGCTGGCAACGACCAACCGCGTCGTCATCGCCGGTGAGGTCCGCCTGCCGCCGAGCCTGATGAAGAAGGACAAGGATGGCAAGGACGTCATCAATCCTTCGAAGTTCAAGGCCGCCGCCCGCCGCGCCATCAAGGATATCGGCTATGAGCAGGACGGCTTCCATTGGAAGAAGGCAAAGATCGACGTGCTCTTGCACTCGCAGTCGGCCGACATCGCGCAGGGCGTCGACAGCGCCGCCGACCAGCAGGGCGACGAGGGCGCCGGCGACCAGGGCATCATGTTCGGTTATGCCTGCCGCGAAACGCCGGACCTGATGCCGGCCCCGATCTATTATTCCCATAAGATCCTGCAACTGCTCGCAGTTGCCCGCAAGAAGGGCGACGGCGAAGTCGCCAAGCTCGGCCCCGACGCCAAGAGCCAGGTGACCGTGCGTTACGTCGACGGCAAGCCGTCGGAAGCAACCTCGATCGTGCTTTCGACCCAGCATCTCGACGAGAGCTGGGATTCGAACAAGGTCCGCGCCGTCGTCGAGCCCTATATCCGCGAAGCGCTCGGCGAGCTGAAGATCGCCGACGATTGCAAGTGGTACATCAACCCGACCGGTAAGTTCGTCATCGGCGGACCGGACGGCGATGCGGGCCTGACCGGCCGCAAGATCATCGTCGATACCTACGGCGGTGCCGCTCCGCATGGCGGCGGCGCATTCTCCGGCAAGGACACGACGAAGGTCGACCGTTCGGCCGCCTATGCCGCCCGCTATCTTGCCAAGAACGTCGTCGCCGCCGGTCTTGCCGACCGCTGCACGATCCAGATCTCCTACGCGATCGGCGTCGCCCAGCCGCTGTCGATCTATGTCGATCTGCATGGCACCGGCAAGGTTACCGAGGATCAGATCGAAGCGGCTATCCGCAAGAACATGGACCTTTCGCCGACCGGTATCCGCCGCCATCTCGACCTCAACAAGCCGATCTATGCCAAGACCTCTGCTTATGGCCATTTCGGCCGCAAGGCCGGCCGCGACGGCTCGTTCTCCTGGGAGCGTACCGACCTCGTGAAGGCGCTCAAGGAAAGCGTGAAGGCCTGAGATAAAGCATGACGGATATGGAACGCCGCGGCCGGGCGACCGAAGCCTTCTTCGGTCGCCGCAAGGGCAAGGCCCTGCGCGAACAGCAGGCCGAGACGCTGAACAGTCTGTTGCCGGCATTCCTGATCGATCTCTCGGCGGCTCCCCCGGAGCCGCTGACTTCCCTCTTCCCGGTTCCGGTCGAAAGATTGCGGCTGGAAATTGGTTTCGGCGGCGGCGAGCACCTGATCCACCGCGCGCTGGAGACGTCTTCGACCGGCTTCATCGGTGTCGAACCCTTCGTCAATTCCATGCAGAAGCTGTTGTCGCGCATCGGCGAGACGGGTGCCTCCAATATCCGCGTCTATAATGACGACGCGACGCAGCTGCTCGACTGGCTGCCGGACGGCTCACTCGATCAGATCGATCTGCTCTATCCCGATCCCTGGCCGAAGCGGAAGCACTGGAAGCGGCGTTTCGTCTCGAAAACCAATCTCGACCGCTTTCATCGCGCGCTGAAGCCCGGCGGCCTGTTCTGCTTCGCCTCCGACATCGACACCTATGTAAACTGGACGCTGATCAAATGCCGCGACCATGGCGGTTTCGACTGGATCGCCGACAATGCTGCCGATTGGCTGACGCCCTATGAGGGCTGGCCGAGCACACGTTACGAGGCCAAGGCGCGGCGCGAGGGCCGGTCTTCGGCCTATCTGACCTTCAGGAAGGTCTGAGGCTGCCGGCAAGTCGGCGAACGCGCACGTGATGTTATTCGGCGCGAACAATCGCGTGGAACGCTGGCCTGACGGATTTCCGTGCTGAAGGATCTAAGTTTAGCGGTGGTTGGGGCCGTATACAGTCAGATAGCTGGTTGGAACGCGATCGCTGGCAACCCCTGGGCCTTCCATCTCTGCTGGGTCATAAAATAGACCGTTTTCCGCGTCGTAAAGCATGAAGTGATCCCCCTGAACGTGGACGATGGCAACCCCCTGGATATCGCTCCATCGACTGGTTTTGATCGGGGCTTCGTTAGACAATCCGATCTCCGCCAACACGCCGCAAAGATCGTTCCAGGTTGTATAATGCGCCGATTTATCGCCCCAATCGATCATGGCGGCCACATCGTCGTAGCACATGCCGGTGAGCATCTGCAGAACAAAGACCCCGCATCCATCGTCTCTCGGGCATTGCGTGTGAAATGGAAATCGATTTGGCTGCGATTGGTTCAATGCAAGCTCCTTTCGTCGCCGACCAAGAACAAGCCAACGCGGAATACATGCACTCGTCGTAGCATGAAAGGCACCCGTCTCGAACAGATGGCCGCTATTGGCGGCGCAAGAAGACGTCGCCCACGGCAGCTTTCTGATGAAGAGACGAATTCAGATTTGAGGTAAGCGCTGTTAGGTTCGCACCTTGACTACGATGCTTTATGCCGTTTCGAATAGGGTCGCCTTGTCGTGAGGACACCTTCGCGTCAACGGGCTTATTACACTCATTCTGCAGGAATTTAGTCGCTTCAACAAACTGGAAGGTGGGTGTTTCAGCTATGGGATTTCGCCTCGATATGAGCAAGCAATTACTCGGATCGTATTTCCACCAAGACTTTTTGGACGAATTTGGGAGTGAGCAGGCCGCATTTTCCGCAATCCGCGACCATGAATGCGTATCGTTGCCTATCGTGACCGAAGAACTGAAGGGTCTTCTTGAGAGCCGGATTGATGAACAGCAACTTGGCGAACTTCTTTTCAGCCAGATTGGAGTATATTTCGATCCCGCGTCACGGGGCTGTACTTCTAGGGAGTGGATTGAGCATGCCATTGCGGAGCTAAATCGTTCCGAATGACCGGTTTGGGCAGACAGAAGCTTTTGGGCACATATTACCCTGCCGGGTAATTCCACGGCAGGAGACCCTCAATCTGGCTCTGCTTGTGGCCGTTAACGATGGCCGTGAGCGTGGCAGTCAGATAGGCCAGCGGATCGACGGCGTTCAGCTTGCAGGTCTCGATGAGCGAGGCGATGATCGCCCAATTCTCTGCTCCAGCGTCATGCCCCGCAAATAGAGCATTCTTCCGATTAAGCGCTATCGGCCTAATGGTTCGCTCGACGCTGTTGTTGTCGATCTCGACACGGCCGTCAGTCAGGAATATGCAAAGGCCATCCCAATATTTGGCGATATAGGCGAGAGCTTCTCCGAGCGGCGACTTGCCAGCGACGCGGGCACGATGCTGAGTGAACCAAGTTCGCATGTCGACGACCAATGGCGCTGATCGTTCCTGCCTAACAACTAGGCGAGCTTCGGAGGATAGACCGCGCAACTCGGCTTCGATGCGATATAGCTCACCGATCCGCCTCACGCCTTCCTCAGCAATCGGCGCTGAGCCGGTGCTGGTGATCTCCACCAGCTTGCGCCGGGCATGTGCCCAACAATAGGCAAGCTGGATATCTGGACCGACGCGCTGTGGTGCGATCAAGCGATTATATCCGGCATAACCGTCGACCTGCAGAACGCCGGAGAAGCCCTGCAATATCCGTTCGGCATGAAGTCCCCCGCGACCAGGCGCATAGGTGAAGGCCACGCCCGGCGGAGCACTGCCATTCCATGGCCGATCATCACGCGCCAAGGCCCAGAAGTAGCCGGTCTTGGTTTTACGGGAGCCGGGATCAAGCACCGGAGCACGGGTCTCGTCCATGAAGAGCTTGGATGAGCGCTTCAGGTCGGCAATCAGCGCATCGAAGACGGGACGCAATTCATATGCTGCCCGGCCGACCCAGTCGGCGAGCGTTGAGCGGTCGAGATCGATGCCTTGACGACTCATGATCTGGGTCTGCCGATAAAGCGGAAGGTGATCGGCATATTTGGAGACCAGCACATGGGCGACGGTCGCTTCGGTCGGTAGTCCTGCCTGGATCAGGCGTGCCGGAGCCGGGGCCTGAACGACACCGTCGGTGCAGGAACGGCACGCATACTTGGGGCGACGAGTAACGATGACGCGGAACTGCGCCGGGATCACATCGAGCCGCTCGGCCACATCCTCGCCGATGCGATGCAGGCAACCACCGCAGGCGCAGACCAGGCTTTCCGGCTCGATCACCTCCTCCACGCGGGAAAGATGTTTTGGAAGAGAGCCGCGATTGGTCGCGCGGGGCTTGCTAATCCTGTTTCCAGCAGGACCGTCAGCCTCATCCTCGGCATGGATCACAGCCATGGCCGTTTCCAGGTCTTCCTGCGCCAGATCAAAACTGGTCGGGATCGCTCTTCTCGGACTTGCGCCCGAAGGCTGCCGCTTGAAGGCCGCGACCAGCTTCTCGATCCGCTCATCCTTGCGGGCAATCTGGGCGTCTTTGCCTGCCTCGCGTGCCTGCGCCGCGATCAGCATCGCCTTCAGGGCAGCAAGATCATCGGGAAGATCGGTGGCGTCAAACATGGCCGGAATATACCAAAACCCAACCCGTTTCGCCTTCGGAATCTGTCGTGCTGAGTCATCGTGCCGCAGCTATTCGATGGCCTCCGGCGTTCTCGTCTTGACGGCATGAACCCGCCGCCAATCGAGGCCCGCAAACAGCGCTTCGAATTGGGCGTGGGGCAGCGTCATCAGTCCATCCTTGATGCTGGGCCAGGTAAAGGTGTTTTCCTCCAGCCTCTTGTAGGCCAGCACAATCCCGCTGCCATCCCAGTAGATCAGTTTCAGCCGATCTGCCTTGCGCGACCGGAACACGAAGACTGCTCCGGTGAACGGGTCCTTGTGCAGTTCGTTCTTCACCAGCGCCGCCAATCCGTCATGCCCCTTGCGGAAGTCGACTGGCTTGGTCGCCACCATGATCCGCACGCGGCTCGTTGGAAAGATCATGACGATGCCGCCAACCCACGCGCAATGGCCACGATCCGGGCTGCCGAAGCCCCTTCCTCAAGGCGGATGGTGACAGGCCCGACGACAATCTCGGCGCAGGAGGTCTGCTTGGCGGCTGGCGGTTCCAGAGTGCCAATCTGTGAGGGCGTCTCGACAACCATCGCCGCGAATTCGACCGCATCCTCCGGCTCAGGCAAAACCAGCTTGCCCTGCCGCGCAAGTGTTCGCCAGGAGGACAGGTGGTTGGCCTTCAGCCCGTGGCGTACCGCTACTTCGTTCACCGTCACGCCCGGTCGCAAGCTCTCCGAAACGATCCGTCCCTTTAACTCGTCCGGCCATTGGCGATGAGCCTCACGTCGGCTCCGCCGCGTCGTGAGAACCTCCAGCGTAGTGTCCATGGAGAAACTCCTTGTCGCTCGTCCATGGAACCTCGATCACAGATCAGGCGACAGCGGGCAATGTGGAGGCAGAACACCGGTTACGATTTGAGGTCGATTCGATCCGAAATGATCCGGCTCCAAGGTCGACAACGACAACAAACCGAACTGAAGGCGCTGCGCCCTCACTTGCGACGCGTAGAGTTCCGCCGTTGGACCGGTTGCCAATAGCGCTCACGCGACTATTTTCTGTGCTGGCCAGCCTCCTCTCAATGGAAGAGAGAAAATGACCGGGAGCAAGTCATGTGCCGAAATATAAAACCCCTGTTCAATTTCGATCCGCCAGCGACGGACGACGAGATCCACGATGCCGCGCTCCAGTTCGTCCGCAAGGTGAGCGGAACGACCAAACCATCGAAGCGCAATGAGGTCGCATTCGAGCACGCGGTCAGTTCGATCGCGGCATGCGCCCGCGAGCTGCTCGATTCGCTGGAAACGTCTCAACCTCCTCGTGATCGCGAAGAGGTAGCGGCAAAGGCGCGCGCGAGAACGGCGGTCCGGTTCGCGTAAGAGAGCCCGTCAGGAGATCTCAATCAAGCCTCGAGTGGCCTACCTGACGGCTTTCGGCCCATACTCACCGTCGCACAATCTGCTAGAGCGATCTAATGTTGGCGACCAATCCGTACGAGTTTCGCAGAGCAACCCTGGATGATCTCGCTTTAATGAAGGCGTGGCGGTCGAACCCGCATGTCCTGGAATGGTGGGGTTCTGGTGAGCCGTATGGTGAAGCAGAACTGATTGACCCTCGGGTGGCTCGCTGGATCATTTCAATTAACGAACGACCATTTGCGTTCTTGCAGGACTACACGGTCCACGGATGGGAAGATCACCATTTTGCCAGCCTTCCCAAAGGGTCGCGGGGAATTGATCAATATATCGGAGACCCCCAAATGGTCGGCGTTGGACACGGTTCAGCGTTTATCGGAATGAGGATGCAGGCTCTTTTCGATGAGGGCGCACCTGTGATCGCGACCGATCCGCATCCAGACAATGAACGGGCGATAGCCGTCTATAAGAAGTTGGGGTTCGAACCGTCTGGACCACCCCAAGAGACCGGATGGGGTTTGATCTTACCAATGCTGGCGACGCGGTAAGCAGAATGGATGCAACAGCAGCAAAGTCTGCATAGTTGCCATAGCTCTATAAGGCTGGTGCAGTTGCTACCGAATCCTGGATTTTCAAAGTCATCGCACACAAGGCGTCGAAAGAGCTACGCACATATGTCGCGACATCCGTCCCGACCGCAGCGAAATCGAATAGAGCGACCGCGCACCGCAAGCAGTGAAACGTAGCAGACGGCCTTGACGGTCAGTGCAGGCTGACCGTCTTCAATTCGTCCTCGGCAGCCTTGAAGAAGGTGCTGGAGCGGTTGTCCGTCAAAAGGATCGGCGTGCCGTCGGCGCCGAAGAGTGCCCAGAGATCGACATTCGGATCGATATCCGGCGCCTCGGGAAAGCACTTGGCGACCTCATCGGTGCGCATTTTTCTGATATAGGCGACCTCGCCGTTGCCGATGTGGGCAAGCTCGGATTTGGTCAAGTGAGACGTGGCTTCTTTCATCAACATTCCTGTTCCTCCGGGAGAAGGGACCAACGGTTCGACAAACCGTTGTGCTACTGTGAGACCGAAATGTTAATTTTCTTGACCATGCGCGCGGGTTCCGGACGAATTAGATCGACGGAGAGCAGACCGTTCTTCAGGGCCGCACCCAGCACCTGCATGCCGTCGGCAAGAACGAAGGTGCGCTGGAACTGACGGGCGGCGATGCCGCGATAAAGATAGTCCCGCTCGCCGTGTTCGACCTGGCGGCCGCGGATCACAAGCTGGTTCTCCTCAATGGAGACATCGAGTTCCTCCTCGCTGAAGCCGGCCACGGCAAGGGTAATGCGCAGACGTTCCGGCGCGCCGGTGTCGGCGGCGATGCGTTCGATATTATAGGGCGGATATCCGTCACTCGCCTTGGAAATGCGCTCCAGCGTCTTTTCCATGGCATCGAAACCCAGAAGCAGCGGGCTGGCGAAAGGGGTAATGCGGCTCATCTCTTTTCAAGTCCTTGATGCAAGCGACCATCCCGGACCTTAAGGGCAGCATCCGGATGCCGCTAATATGGGGAGAGGAGCCCGGCGCTGCAAGGCATGGGGCGCGACGTGCCGGCGTCGGCCTCTCAATTTAAGGCGGTGGCGTCAGGCTCTTTCCTTGACAAAGCGTCTGCTGCCTCGCATCAAAACATGCCCGCGCGGAATGTGCTGATTTGTGACGGGACGTGAAGAAATCGGTGCATGCCCGATAACACGCAGTGCGAGGATGGAACGATCGGAATGGCAAGCGCAAGAAAGATCATCATCGACACGGATCCCGGCCAGGACGACGCGGCCGCCATCATGCTTGCCTTCGGCAGTCCCGATGAGCTGGAGGTTCTGGGGATCACCACGGTCGCCGGCAACGTGCCGCTTTCGCTCACCAGCCGCAATGCGCGGATCGTCTGCGAGCTCTGCGGCCGGACGGAGACCAAGGTTTTCGCCGGCGCCGACGCACCGATCGCCCGCAAGCTGGTGACGGCCGAACATGTGCACGGCAAGACCGGCCTCGACGGTCCTGATCTCAGCGAACCGACGATGGCGCTGCAGCCCGGCCATGCCGTCGACTTCATTATCGAGACGCTGCGCCGCGAGCCGGAAGGCACGGTGACGCTGTGTACGCTCGGGCCGCTCACCAATATCGGCATGGCCTTCCAGAAGGCGCCCGACATCGTCCCCCGCATCCGCGAGCTGGTGATGATGGGCGGCGGCTTCTTCGAGGGCGGCAACATCACGCCGGCAGCCGAATTCAACATCTATGTCGATCCCGAGGCCGCCGATATTGTCTTCCGCTCAGGCGTTCCGATCGTGATGATGCCGCTTGACGTGACGCATCAATTGCTGACCCGCAAGGACCGGGTGAAGCGCATGGCCGAAATCGGCACGGCGCCGGCAAAGGCCATGGTCGAGATGCTGGAATTCTTCGAGCGGTTCGACATCGAGAAATACGGTTCCGACGGCGGACCGCTGCACGACCCGACCGTTGTCGCCTACCTGCTGAAGCAGGAGCTTTTCCAGGGCCGGGACTGCAATGTCGAGATCGAGGTCCAGTCCGAACTTACCGTCGGCATGACGGTCGTCGACTGGTGGCACGTGACCGAGCGCAAGCGCAATGCCAGGGTCATGCGCCATGTCGATGCGGACGGCTTCTTCGATCTGCTGATCGAACGCTTCGCCCGCATCTAAAACTTCGATTTCCCTTCCTCGCGAGGAGGAAAGGAAACGATCTCAGGCGTCTTTTTCGTCGAAGACAGAGTTGGTTTCGGCTTCGGCCGGCTTCGGACCGCCCTTGGCGACACCGACCATGGCCGGGCGCAGCACGCGCTCGCCAATGGTGAAGCCGGCCTGCACGACCTGGACGACCGTGTTATTCGGCACGTCCGGGTTCGGCACCTCGAACATCGCCTGATGGAAATTCGGATCGAACTTCTGGCCGACCGGCTCCAGCTTGCGAACGCCATGGCGCTCGAGAGCCGACAGCATGGCGCGCTCGGTCATCTCGACACCCTCGATCAGCGTGCTCAGGCCGGCATCGGCCGCAGCCCTGGTCTCCGGAGGGATGGCATCGAGCGCGCGACGCAGATTGTCGGACACGGCGAGCATGTCGCGCGCAAAGCCGGCGACGGAATAGGACTTGGCATCCTTCACTTCGCGCTCGGTGCGGCGGCGCAGATTGTCCATCTCGGCAGCAAGGCGCAGATAGCGGTCACGCAGTTCGCCGTTTTCGGCTTTCAGAAGCTCGATCGGGTCCGGCTGGGCGGGCTCTTGCTGCGCAGTTTCGTTCTCGACGTAGGCGGCAGCGTCGGCTGCGGCATCGGCCGCAGTTGCGTCAGGTCCGTTTTTCGTCGTGTCATCGGTCATGACGGTCTCCGGTTGGTGTCTTCAGATGCGCCCGATATCGAGGTTTGACCGAAAAAAATCAAGTCTGCGTGACAAAGAAGCGAAAATTCCGCGTGACTGATAGCTGCGCGTCAAAGCTGATTGCGCGAAAGGCGGGAGACGAGCTGGGCTGTGTAGTCCACCATCGGCACGATGCGCGAATAATTGAGCCGCGTCGGGCCGATGACGCCGACGGCACCGACGATGCGATCGTCGTCGTCACGATAGGGCGCGACGATGAGCGACGAGCCGGACAGCGAGAAGAGCTTGTTTTCCGAACCGATGAAGATGCGCACGCCCGAACCGCTTTCGGCGAGATTGAGGATCTCGATCAGGCTGTCCTTCTTCTCGAGATCGTCGAACAGCAGGCGCAGCCGGTCGAGATCCTCGGCGCCGGCGAGGCCTTCGAGCAGGTTGGCGCGGCCGCGGATGATCAGCTGCGTGGGCTTTCCCTCGTCCGGGCTGCCGGCCCAGACAGCAATGCCGCGCTCGACCAGATCGCGTGACAGGGCATCGAGCTCGTGACGGACGTCGTCCTTCAACCGGCTTAACTGTTTGCGAAGCTCCGGCAGGGTCTGGCCGGACATATGGGCATTGAGAAAATTCGCAGCTTCCGTCAGCTGCGAGGAGGTGACGCCCGCCGGCAGCTCGATGATGCGATTTTCCACCTGATCATGGTCGCCGACGAGCACGGCCAGCGCCTTTGTCGGTTCGAGCCGGATGAACTCGACATGTTTCAGCACCGGATCGCTTTTCGAGGTGATGACGAGGCCGGCGCCGCGCGAAATGCCGGATAACATGCGGCTTGCCTCGTTCATCATCGATTCGACGGGATTGCCGCCACTTTCGACCCGCACCTGGCGGTCGATGTTGGCGCGCTCCTCGGCCGAGAGATCGCCGACCTGCATGAAGGCGTCGACGAAGAAGCGCAGGCCGATCTGGGTCGGCAACCGGCCGGCGCTGACATGCGGCGAATAGATCAGGCCGAGCTCTTCGAGATCGCTCATGACATTGCGCACCGAGGCCGGCGACAGCGACATCGGCAGGATACGGGACAGGTTGCGTGAACCGAGCGGCTCGCCGCTTTCCAGATAACCTTCGACGATGCGACGAAAAATTTCCCTGGAGCGCTCGTCCAGCGCAGCTACGGCATCCGAAACCGACGTCGACCTGATGCCCATGAAGCTTTCGAACCCGTGCTGATGATACTTCCCGAAAAGTAAGTCAAACTCACACCCGTGGCAAAAGGGAATTTGCAAATGAGCGCCGCCAATCGTAGAAGCGGTCAAATAAACCCCAGGAGATAAGAATGCGGCCTTCAGGCAGAAAAATCGACCAGATGCGCAAGGTCTCGTTCGAGCGCAATTTTTCCAAGCATGCGGAAGGCTCCTGCCTGGTGAAGTTCGGCGACACGCATGTGCTCTGCACGGCGAGCCTCGAAGAAAAGACGCCGCCATGGCTGCGCAATACCGGCAAGGGCTGGGTCACGGCCGAATACGGCATGCTGCCGCGGGCGACCGGCGAACGCATGAAGCGCGAAGCCGCCGCCGGCAAGCAGGGCGGCCGCACCCAGGAAATCCAGCGGCTGATCGGTCGGTCGCTGCGCGCCGTCGTCGACCTGCAGGCGCTCGGCGAGCGGCAGATCACGCTCGATTGCGACGTCATCCAGGCCGATGGCGGCACGCGGACCGCCTCGATCACCGGTGGCTGGATCGCGCTTTACGACTGCCTGAAATGGATGGAAAGCCGCAACATGATCAAGGTCGACCGGGTCCTCAAGGATCACGTCGCCGCCATCTCCTGCGGTATCTTCGCCAGCCAGCCGGTGATCGATCTCGATTACCTCGAGGATTCCTCGGCCGAGACCGATGCGAATTTCGTCATGACGGGCACCGGCGGGATCGTCGAGATCCAGGGCACGGCCGAAGGCACGCCGTTCAGCGAGGGCGAATTCACCTCGCTGATGCAGCTTGCCAGGAACGGCATCGGCGAACTCGTGGCGCTGCAGAAGCAAGCCGTCGAAGGATGAACCCCATGCTGGAAGGCATGTTGGAAACAGCGCTCTATGCGCGGGATCTCGATAAGGCCGAGACGTTCTACGAAGACGTTCTCGGGCTTGAAAAGATCGCCCGCGCCGCCAACCGGCATGTCTTCTTCCGCTGCGGTCCGGGCGTTCTCCTGATCTTCAATCCCGAGGAAACGGTAAAGCCGCCAGCGTCTGAAGCACTGCAGGTGCCGCCGCACGGCACGAGCGGCCAGGGCCATGCCTGTTTCCGGGTGTCCGGCCGCAATATCGATGCCATGGCCGAGCGGCTGACCGCGGCGGGCGTTGCGATCGAATCCGAAGTGCACTGGCCGAACGGCGGCCGTTCGATCTATTTCCGCGATCCTGATGGCAACAGCCTGGAATGCGCGGAGGCTAAAATCTGGGGCATCGAACAGGATATCTGAATGCGCAAGCTTGAAACGAAGACCATCGTCGTCGCCAGCCACAATGCCGGCAAGATCCGCGAGATCCAGGAATTGATCGGGCCGCTCGGCTTCACCGCCAAATCGGCCGCCGAGCTGAATTTCGTCGAACCGGATGAGACGGGCACGAGCTTCGAGGAGAATGCGACGATCAAGGCGGTCGCCTCGGCCAATGCCGCCGGCATGCCGGCGCTGTCGGACGATTCCGGGCTGGTGGTCGATGCACTCGGCGGCGATCCCGGTGTCTACACCGCCAATTGGGCGGAGAGGGCAGACGGCACGCGCGATTTCGACATGGCGATGGCCAAGGTGGAAAAGGCGCTGCAGGACGCGGGCGCGACAAAGCCGGAACAGCGCACGGCGCGTTTCATCAGCGTGCTCTGCCTTGCCTGGCCGGATGGGCATACGGAGCTGTTTCGCGGCGAGGTGGAAGGCAGCGTCGTCTGGCCGCCGCGCGGCACGCAGGGCTTCGGCTACGATCCGGTCTTCCAGCCCGAGGGCTACGACATCACCTTCGGCGAAATGAGCGGCGAGGAAAAACACGGCTGGAACGTCGGCAAGCCGCAAGCGCTGTCGCACCGTGCCCGCGCCTTCAAACTCTTTGTCGAAACCTGCCTGGAGGCATAGAGTCGGTCCGTGGACAATTTCGACACGCCAAGCACCTCGCGCGACGCGGCTCTGCTGCCTGATACCGGCGAGCCGGGCTTCGGCGTCTATGTGCATTGGCCCTTCTGCGCGGCGAAGTGTCCCTATTGCGACTTCAACAGCCATGTGCGCCATCAGCCCGTGGATCAGGAGCGCTTTACATCAGCCTTCCTGACGGAGATGGCGGCGGTCCGGGCGATCAGCGGGCCGAAGACGGTGACGAGCGTCTTTCTCGGCGGCGGCACGCCCTCGCTGATGAAGCCGGAAACGGTCTCGGCCATTCTCGACGGCATTGCGCGGCACTGGCATGTGCCAGATGGCATCGAGATCACCATGGAGGCCAATCCTTCGAGCGTCGAGGCCGAACGGTTCCGCGGCTATCGGGCGGCCGGCGTCAATCGCGTCTCGCTCGGCGTGCAGGCGCTGAACGACCGGGATCTGAAATTCCTCGGCCGGCTGCATGATGTCGCCGACGCGCTGAAGGCGATAAGGCTGGCGCGCGACATCTTCCCGCGCATGTCCTTCGACCTGATCTATGCCCGACCCAATCAGACGGTCGAGGAATGGGAAACGGAACTGAAGGAGGCGATCTCCTACGCGGTCGATCATCTTTCGCTCTATCAGCTGACCATCGAGGAAGGCACGCCCTTCTACGGCCTGCACAAGGCCGGCAAGCTGATCGTGCCGGATGGCGAGCAATCGGCATTGCTCTACGAGGCGACGCAGGAGATCACCGCGCGTGAGGGAATGCCGGCCTATGAGGTTTCCAATCATGCCCGGCCGGGGGCCGAAAGCCGGCATAACCTGACCTACTGGCGCTATGGCGACTATGCCGGCATCGGCCCGGGCGCCCATGGCCGGCTGACGCGTGGCCCGGAGAAGCTCGCGACGGCGACCGAGCGCAAGCCGGAAACCTGGCTCGACATGGTCGAGCGTGATGGGCACGGCATTCTCGACGAGGAGCGGCTCGGCTTCGAGGAGCAGTCCGACGAGCTGCTGCTGATGGGGCTGCGGCTGAGGGAAGGCGTCGATCTTGCCCGCTGGCAGCAGCTTTCGGGCCGCGACCTCGACCCGAAACGCGAGGAATTCCTGCTCGAACACAAATTCATCGAGCGGATCGGCAATTCACGCCTGCGCTGCACGCCATCAGGCATGCTGATCCTCGATTCCGTCGTCGCCGATCTCGCCTGCTGACGCGTCGGGCTGGATTTGCGGCACGGCGGCATCGATATTGCCGCCGCACCTGAGGGCATTTCTCAGCCGTGGCTGGTGGCACCGGCCTTGAAGAGGCTGCCGGTCGGTGTCTTCAAAAACATCTCCAGCGGAATATGCTCCTGGTGCAGGAAGCCGGTCGCCGGCAGCAGACCGTCGCGGACCATCTCGATGACGGCGACGACGGAGGCTGACGTCGTCCAGGCGATCGCCGTGCGGCGCGCCCCGGCAATCTCGATCGGGTAATAGGCGCGCACGAACTCCTTGCGGCGCAGGCTGCCATTCTCGGTGCCCTCGGCGGCGACATGGACATAGACGACATCGTCTTCAACCGGCGGCTTGGCATTGGTCAGGATCTCGCCGGCGAGCTTGCGCTTGTCGCGCATCAACAGCTCGTGGAAGAAGAAGTTCATCAGCTCCATATGGCCGGGATAACGCATGGTCTTGTAGTCGAGATTGTCGATCTTGCCGAGCATCGTATCGCACATGGTGCCAAGGCCGCCCGACGTCGTGAAGGCTTCGAGCTTGACGCCGCCGACATAGACGGTCTCGTGCCATTCCATCGGCGAGACGAGCTTGCGCACACCGCCCTCGATGACCTCGCAGTCGTTCAGATATTCGTTGACGACGCCCTCGGGCGACCAGTTGAAGGCGTAGCCGAGCAGCCCGGTCGGATGCTGCGGCAGGGCGCCGACGCGCATGCGGATCGACCGGCAGCGATCGAAGCCGTCGGCCAGGCTTGCGCCGACGATGCCGACGAAACCCGGCGCCAAGCCGCATTGCGGCGCCATCAGCCCGCGGGCGGTCTTCGACAGCTCGATGATGAAATTGGTGGTCGGAACGTCTTCGGTCAGATCGAAATAATGGATACCGGCAAGATGGGCGGCACGCGCCAGCTCGATGTTCAAATGATAGGGCAGGCAGGAGAGCACCGCCTCGACATTCGCGAGCAGTTCGCCGATCACCTGGGGGTCGGAGATATCGCCGGTGCGGCACTTGAAGGGGACGTCGCTCAGCGGCAATTGCGCGTCGACGCCGATGACATCGAAGCCGCCTTCATGCAACAGCGTCGCCGCCAGCCGTCCGACCTTGCCCAGGCCGAGAACGGCGATCTTTTCGAAACTCATTCATTCCTCCCACGCGCCGTTTTGGCGCTTCAGTCTTTGACATGCACTGGATGCGCGGGAGGTATAGAATAAAAAACTTATAAAGGAAAACGGCCGGAATCGCTTCCGGCCGTCGATTTTTCGGAAAAACTAGTCGATTATTCGTTGATCAGGCGCTTCAGAAGCTCGACTTCGTGCGAAAGCTTGGTGTCTCCCGAAATCAGCTCCTCAATCTTGCGCACCGCATGCAGCACGGTCGTGTGATCGCGCCCGCCGAACCGGCGGCCGATCTCCGGGAAGGAGCGCGGCGTCAGCGTCTTCGACAGATACATGGCGATCTGGCGCGGCTTGACGATGACGCGGGTGCGGCGGTTCGACACCAGTTCCTGGCGCGAGACATTGTAGTGCCTTGCGACGATGCGCTGGATATCCTCGATGCGCACACGGCGCGGCTCGCCGGAGCCGACCAGATGGGCGAGCAGTTCGTCGACGCGTTCGATCGACAGGTTCGGCTCGAAGGAGCGGCGGAAGACCAACTGGTTGAAGGCGCCTTCGAGTTCGCGGCCGCTGGCCGTGACGTTGCGGGCGACATGCTGGAGCAGTTCGGCCGGAATTTCGAGCGACGGATCTTCGAGCCGGGCGACAGCAAGGCGACGCTTGAGGATTTCGAGACGCATCTCGTAATCCGGCGCGTCGAATTCGATCGCGACACCGCCCTGCAGGCGCGAGCGAACGCGGGGGTCGAGCGACTCCAGCTCCCAGGGCGCACGGTCGGCAGCAACGACGACCTGCTTGGCGCTGTCGAGCAGCATGTTCAGGAGATGGCAGAATTCATGCTGGATCATCTTGCCCTGCAGGAACTGCATGTCGTCGATGATCAGGAGATCGATGTTGCGCAGCGAATCCTTCAGCGTCAGCGCATCATTGTCGCGGATCGCGGTGGCAAAGCGCCACATGAAATATTCGGCCGTCAGATAGACGACACGCAGAGCCCGCGGGTTCTGCACCGCGGCATTGGCGACCGCCTGCAGCAAATGGGTCTTGCCGAGGCCGACGGTCGAATGGATGAAGAGCGGGTTGAAGCGCACGGCGCCTTGACCAGCTTCTGCGATGGTCTTTGCAGCCGCAAGTGCGACCCGGTTCGAGCTGCCTTCCACGAAGGTGTCGAAGGTGAAGCGGCTATCGAGCGGCGAACCGAAGAGCGGCGAGCCAAAGCTTGCTGGCCTTGCGGCGGCAACAGCCGAAACCGCCTGCTGGACGGCCTGACCGGCCGGCTGCGCGCTTGTCGGGCGGCGCATCTGCGTGGGGGCGGCTGGTTCCGGCGCGACCGCCTCATCGAGCGCCTTCGTGCCGTGGCGCGTTGCCGTGCGTACCAGGACTTCGATTTTCAGAATTTCCGGATCCTCGGCCTGGAACAGACCGGTGATGAGATCGAGATAACGATTGTTGATCCATGACTTCAGGAAGGTCGTGGGAACCGAAAGGCGAACCACGCTCTTCGAGACCGAATGCAGCTTCAGCCTGGCAAACCAGCTGGCATAGACGTCAGGGCCGACCTGGGCCTTCAAGCGCGCGCTGACGCGCTCAAACAATACGTTCTGCTTCATTTCCGCCTTTGCTTCGCCCACTTCGAGGCGAATGGAGCCGAACGTCTGCGGTGCCGCATCCCCATTGTCGAGCCCGCCCGTCGTCATCGTATTCATCTGCATAATGCCGCCTTTCAATTCCACCGGGCGGCATCCGCTAAAACGGCCGCCCGATCATTCCCCGCTTTGGCGGGCTGACGGATCCTCATGAGCCGCTCGCCTGCCGGTTCACTCAAAACACTGGCCCCTCAATGGGACCGACGCAGAACTCCGTTGCAGGGGCCGCATTCATGCGGCAACCTTCATCGGCTTTCCATGTCAGGCTGGCGGTCGAACCTCGTTTTCGGCCGACCAGCCCGAACGCAATATTACTTTACCTTCTCCGGCGGCCTCGCCTTAAACGTGCGGCCACTGAAGGCACAAAACATCCCCGCTCCGTAACAGCCACGTTACGGCTCAAATCCGTCGAGTGCTTGAAAAAACGGAAGCGCAGGGCTCCGTAACAAAAGGCACAAACTCATCGCCCTGCCGACGTGGCAGTCAAAACTGAGCCTCTGCAGGTGATGTCCGCGCCCTTTGTTGAAAGCCATTTAGGCAGGATCAAACGGCAATATCAACGATGAATTTTACGCAAAATTAACAAGCGGCCATTGACTCCGCCTGCCGTTTTCGGGCGTCACACCAGCGTCAAAAAAGAATCGCAGTTGAATCAAAGAGATTCCCCCGTTCGGGCTATTTTGACACGCATTGAAAGAAAAAAAATAAAATCCTCTTGACTCGCCTGTGGTCCCGGAAGCTTGGGGCAGAGTCGCGCAGTGCAAAAGCATCCTTGCGCAAGTCATTGTTTTTAAACGCCTTTTCCTGTCATGGCGCTGACACGAAACAGTCGTGAGATTAACCATGCAGGGGCTGATCGGCGGAATCGAAAAAGCCCGGTAAAATTACCGGGCTAATCATAAAGAAGAAGTCCTTAACGGAAGATTACGCGGTCGTGGTGACCGAAAGAGCCTTCACACGAGCAGCCAGACGCGAGACCTTGCGCGATGCCGTGTTGGAATGCAGCACGCCCTTGCTGGCGGCGCGGGCAAGCTCGGGCTGAGCCGCCAGGAAAGCTTCCTTCGCCTTGGCGGCGTCACCGGATGCGATGGCCTCTTCGACCTGGCGAACGAAAGTACGAACGCGCGAGCGACGAGCCTTATTGACGTCGGTACGGCGGGCGATCTTGCGGGTCGCTTTTTTCGCCGAAGTTGTATTGGCCATGGATGCCTCTCTCAAGAATTCGAACAAACTCCGCCATTACCGCGGGCCCTGCGGCCACAAAATCCAGCAATGCGGGAGCAATCGCGGAAAACCAAACCGGCTTTCCGAACCGTGGGCGGGCATATAACTCTAAAGCCGGCCCACGTCAACGCGGATTTTCAAGCTTTACCACCGGCAAGCACCGAAAAGCATTCAACGGTGCGTAAAAGCAGGTTTGCGCTTCTCGACGAAGGCGGCCATGCCTTCTTTCTGGTCGTCCGTGGCAAAGAGACTGTGAAACAGGCGGCGCTCGAAACGCAAGCCCTCCTCCAGCGTCGTCTCGAATGCACGGTTGACCGCCTCCTTGGCCATCATCACCGAGGGGCGCGACAGCGCAGCGATCTTTTCGGCTGCGGCAAAAGCCTCTTCGAGCAGGCGATCGGGCGCCACCACACGCGAAACGAGTCCCGATCGTTCAGCTTCCGCCGCATCCATCATGCGGCCGGTCAGGATGAGATCCATTGCCTTCGCCTTGCCGACGGCGCGCGTCAGCCGCTGCGAGCCGCCCATGCCGGGAATGACGCCGAGGGTGATTTCCGGCTGGCCGAACTTCGCCGTCTCCGAGGCGATGATGAAATCGCACATCATGGCGAGCTCACAGCCGCCGCCGAGCGCAAAACCGCTGACGGCAGCGATCACCGGCTTGCGCGCCTTGGCGACCTCATCCCAGCCGCTGATGAAATCACTCTTATAGATATCGGCGAACTCAAGCGGCTGCATCTCCTTGATATCGGCGCCGGCAGCAAAGGCGCGCTCGGAACCGGTCAGCACGATCGCTCCGACCGTCTCGTCGGCGTGGAAGGCGGCATAGGCCTCTTTCAGTTCCTTCAGGACAGCGGAGTTCAACGCGTTCAGTGCCTGCGGGCGGTTCAGCGTGACGAGGCCGACATTGCCTCGGGTTTCGACGATCAGGGTTTCATAGGCCATGCTGTTCTCCCGGTTTCTCACTCTTAACTTCTGGCAGGCTCATTTCTGGCAGGTGGCGCAATAGAAGGTAGAGCGACCCGCCTGGACGATGCGGGCGACCGTACCGCCGCAGCCGGGCGTGCGGCAAGCCTGACTTTCGCGATCATAGACGGAGAAGGAATGCTGGAAATAGCCGAGCGATCCGTCGGTCTGGATATGATCGCGCAGCGATGATCCGCCGGCGGCGATCGCGTCGGCGATGACGTCGCGGATCGAAGCGACGAGCAGGTCGAGCTGCGTCTTCGGCCGGCCAGTCGCCGTCACCAGCGTGCCGGCGGCGCGAATCGGCGAAAGATGCGCGCGCCACAATGCTTCGCAGACATATATATTGCCGAGACCGGCAATGTTCTTCTGGTCAAGCAGCGCGCTCTTCAGCGGCTGCGCCTTGTCCCGAAAGCGTTCGGCCAGATAGGCGGCGCTGAGCTCGTTCCCCGTCGGCTCTGGGCCGAGATCGCGGAAGAAGGGATGGGCGGCGAGATCGGCGCGTCCCACCATATCCATGAAGCCGAAACGGCGCGGATCGTTGTAGACGACGCGGCGGGGGCCGCTGGCCGCTTGCAGATGGAAGACGACGTGATCGTGCTTCTCGTCCTTCGAGCGGGCATGGTGGAATTCGCCCGGCACGCCGGAGGCAGCCCCCTCGTCGATATGGCCCTCCTCAATGCGAAAAGAACCGGACATGCCGAGATGCGAAATCAGCGTGTTGCCGTCGTCGAGATCGACCAGCAGATATTTGGCGCGGCGGCCAAGGCCGACGATGGTGCGGCCGGAAACCCTGTCCGCGAAAGCGTCGGGAAAGGGGAAGCGCAGGTCGCCGCGGCGCAGCTCCAGCCTGGTGACGCGGGTGCCCTCCATCGCCGGCGTCAGGCCGCGTTTCACCGTTTCGACTTCTGGCAATTCCGGCATCTTAACCCATCTATCTCTAACGTGTTTCAACCGGCGACGATGTGCGCTATAGCGCCATTGTGCCGCGGAGAATGCGGCCCATAGATAACGTCGCGCGCGGTCTTTCGCTATGGCCGCCGCGCCCGAATCTTCAGGAACGGAGCAGTCTGATGTCAGAAAGCCGCACTTCCGCCGACGGCGGTATGGAGACCTCCTACGGCTTCCGCGAAGTGCCTGATGGCCAGAAGCAGGGCCTGGTCAACCAGGTGTTCCATAAGGTCGCCAAGCGCTACGACATCATGAACGACGTCATGTCGATGGGCATGCACCGCGCCTGGAAGGATGCGATGATCTCGGCGCTGAACCCGCGCAAGGAGCCTGGCTACAAGATACTCGACGTTGCCGGCGGCACTGGTGATATCGCCTTCCGCATCGTCGAGGCCTCGGGCAGACAGGCGCATGCCACGGTGCTCGACATCAACGGTTCGATGCTCGGCGTCGGCGCCGAGCGGGCGGAAAAGAAGAAGCTTTCCGGCAATCTTACCTTCGTCGAGGCGAATGCCGAGGAACTGCCTTTCGAGGCAGGCAGCTTCGACGCCTATACGATCGCCTTCGGCATTCGCAACGTGCCGAGGATCGATGCGGCGCTGTCTGAGGCCTATCGCGTCCTGAAGCGCGGCGGACGGTTGCTGGTGCTGGAATTTTCCGAAGTCGATATGCCGCTTCTCGACAAGATCTACGACGCCTGGTCGTTCAACGCCATTCCGCAGTTCGGCAAGGCGATCACCGGCGATGCCGAACCCTACCAGTATCTGGTGGAATCGATCCGCAAGTTCCCGAACCAGGAGAATTTCGCGGCAATGATCCGCCAGGCCGGCTTTTCGCGCGTCACCTTCACCAATTATACCGGCGGCATCGCCGCACTCCATTCCGGCTGGAAGCTCTGACGCATGACGCAGGCCACGCGCTTTCCCTCTTTCCTGTGCTCGTCACAGGAATCCAGCGCGTCCAAGTCCTTGGGCGCGAAAGACACTTCACACCTTATTGAGTCAATCACCGCGCAGACGCGCGGTGGCTGGATTCCTGTGACATCCCTCGGGCAAAGCCCGAGGAAGGGAATGAGGGTGGAGAGATTGGCCGCGTATTTGCAAGCAGGCCAGCCTGCATGAGTACTTTCGGCGCATATTTCCGCCTTTGGCGCGTCGGCTGGGTGCTCGTGCGTGAGGGTGTCGTGTCTGCCCTTCCTTCCGAAGGGCTGCCGCCTCCGGTGGCGCTCGCCAAATCCTTCGTCACGATTTTCGAGCGAAGCAAGGCGCGGCATCAGAAGCGCAGCGACCGGTTGGCACAGGCGGTCGAGCGGCTCGGTCCCTCCTATGTGAAGATCGGGCAGTTCCTGGCGACGCGGCCGGATGTCGTCGGCGTCGAATTCGCCAACGACCTGTCGCAGCTTCAGGACCGGATGGCCTTCTTTCCCTCGGCCGCCGCCAAGGCCAATATCGAAGGCTCGCTCGGACGTCCGATCAGCGAGCTCTATGCAAGCTTCGGCGATCCGATCGCTGCCGCCTCGATCGCGCAGGTGCATCCGGCCGAGGTCGATAGTGCCGAGGGCCGGAAGAAGGTTGCCGTCAAGATCGTGCGGCCCGGCGTGCGCCAGCGCTTTGCCCATGACATCGAGGCGATGTATCTCGTTGCCCATATGCAGGAGCGTTTCCTGCCGTCCAGCCGGCGGCTGCGGCCGGTCGAGGTGACGAAGACACTGGAGCAGACGACGAAGGTGGAGATGGATCTCCGCCTGGAGGCGGCCGCTCTTTCCGAGATCGCCGAAAATACCGAAAAGGATCCCGGCTTCCGCGTGCCGAAGGTCGACTGGGAACGGACCGGGCGCGACGTCATCACCATGGAGTGGATCGACGGCACGAGGATGTCCGATGTCGAGGGCCTGCGCGCGGCGGGCCACGACCTCAACCTGCTTGCCGATACGCTGATCCAGTCGTTCCTGCGCCACACGCTGCGCGACGGCTTCTTCCATGCCGACATGCATCCGGGCAATCTCTTCGTCGATGCGGGCGGCATGATCGTCGCCGTCGACATGGGCATTGTCGGGCGGCTGGGCAAGAAGGAGCGGCGGTTCCTCGCCGAAATCCTCTATGGCTTCATCACCCGCGACTATATCCGCGTTGCAGAGGTGCATTTCGAAGCCGGCTATGTGCCCGGCCACCACAATGTCGAAAGCTTCGCCCAGGCGATCCGGGCAATCGGTGAGCCGATCCATGGCCAGCCGGCCGAGACGATCTCGATGGGCAAGCTGCTGACGCTGCTGTTCGAGGTGACCGAGCTCTTCGACATGGAGACGCGGCCGGAGCTGGTGATGCTGCAGAAGACCATGGTCGTGGTCGAAGGCGTATCGCGCATGCTCAATCCGCGCTTCAACATGTGGAAGGCCTCCGAGCCTGTCGTCGGCGACTGGATCCGCACCAATCTCGGACCGAAACGGATCGCCACCGATCTCAAGGACGGGCTGAAGGCGGCGGTCAAGCTCGCCGAAGCCGTGCCGGAAATCGCGGCAAAGACCGAAAAATTCCACCATCAGCTGCTGCATATGAGCGAGCACGGCTTACGTTTCGATGCTGAGACGGCGGAGGCGATCGGCAAGGCGGAAGCGCGGCACAACCGTTCGGCCAAGATTGCGCTGTGGGTCATCGCATTGACGCTTCTCTATATTGCCTGGATGCTGAGCTGACCGCGTGCCAAAAACATGCGGTGTTCGGCATTTGGGATATCCCATGTGACGGAGGGCTCGCTTAATCTCACTTTTAAGGAGATAGGCACATGAAGCACGAACGCCTTGGCATCGAACTTTCCGGACAACCGCTCGGCTTTGCCGAGATGGTGACGATTGGGGCGGGCAAGGCTGCGATCTCGGCTTCGGCGACAGGCATGGCCCGCATCGCGATCGCCCGCGAGGTCGTCGAGGATGCGATTGCCTCCGGCATGCCGGTCTACGGCTCGACGACAGGCGTCGGCGCCATGAAGGATGTGGAGTGGTCGGCCGACGAACTCGACACCTTCAATCTCGGCCTGGTGCGCGCCCATCATTTCGGCACCGGCACCCCCTTTTCCTGCAATATCGTCCGCAATGCCATGGCGATCCGCATCAACACGGCGCTGACCGGCCAGGTCGGTTGCACGCCGGAGCTGATCCAGGCCTATATCAGGATGCTCGAGGCCGATCTCATCCCGGTCGTGCGTCGTACCGGCTCGATCGGCTGTGCGGATATCGGCTTGATGGGACAGATCGGCGCGGTGCTGACCGGCGTCGGCGAAGCAATCTATCGCGGCAACAGGATGCAGGCGGCCGAGGCTTTCCAGGCGGCCGGGCTGGAACCGATGCGGATGGCGCCGCGCGACAGCCTCGCTTCGCTCAGCATCAATGCGGTGAGCTTTGCCTCGGCAGCGGAAACGACGCGCAACGCCGCGGCCTCGATCCGCGTCCTGCTGGCGACGGCGATGATGGCAGCCGGCGCGCTTGGCGCCTCCCGCGATCCCTGGAAAGCCGTTCGGCATGTCGGTACGGCGCGCGAAGCGCTGATCGGCGCCTGGCTCTGCAATGCCTCCGACGAATGGAACTGGCCTGTGGCAACGCATGTGCAGGACCCGCTCAGCCTGCGCATGATCGCGCAGGTGTTCGGCGCGGTGATCGAAAACCTCTTATCGACCGGCCACAAGATTCTTGCCGCCACCGGGCGCTCGGACGACAATCCTGTCGTGGTCGAAGGCCGGGTGATGACGTCGGGCGGCTCGCTGCCGCTCGATGTGACGATCCTGCTCGAATCGGCAGCACTCTGCATGGCGCATGCGGCGCGCAACGCCTTCAACCGCTGCGTCATTCTCGGCAATGGCCAGCGGCGCGACCTGCCGGTCAATCTCGTGCCGCCGGGGCGGATTGCCACCGGTTTCGGGCCGATCATCAAACTTGCCGGCGAGATCTTCTCGCGCGTGCTGTCGATGTCCAATCCTGTGTCGGCCCAGTCGCTGGTCGTCGCAGCCGGGCTGGAGGATGAGGCGGCCTTCCTGCCGCTCGTCATCGAACGCTTCGACCGGCAGATGCGGGCGCTGAAGCGCCTTGCAGCCCTCGAGGCGCTGCTGTCTGCCCAAGCGATCGACATTCTCGGCGATGAACCGAAGGGTGTCGCCGCCATGCTCTACGCGGTCGTGCGCAAACATGCGGATTTCTATACGGTCGACCGGCCGCTTTCGGCGGAAGTGGAGGCGATCGAGGAGGAACTTGGTTCGGACGAATTCGTTACGAAGCTGACCGAGCAGGTTCCGATCGCCTCCTTCGACGATTTCTTCGCCCTCGGCTCGCTGGAGCGCATCGAGGAACGGCTAACCCATCACGAGCCGGCAGCAGTCTGATTTCCAGTTACGGAGGAAGCAGCATGGACTTCGATCTCGTTCTGCAGGGCACAGTGGTGCTGCCGGACCGCATTGTCGAAGAGGGCTATGTCGCCGTGCGCGACGGCAAAATCGCCGAGGTCGGCCTCGGAGTACCGCCGGCGGGCCGCGAACGGCATCTGCTCGGAAAAGCGCTGATCCTGCCCGGTGCGATCGACGCGCAGGTGCATTCGCTTTCCCAGAAAGACCAGGAGGATTTCCTCTGGTCGACACGATCGGCAGCGGCCGGCGGGGTGACTGTCATCGTCGACATGCCCTATGACGAAGGCAATCTCGTCTGCTCGGCAGCGGCGGTGAAGCGGAAGATCGATCATGCCGGTCCGCAGGCGCGGGTCGACTTTGCGCTTTATGGCACCATCGATCCGGAAGAAGGCCCGGCGCGCATCCGTGAAATGGTGGAGGCAGGCGTCGCAGCCTTCAAGTTTTCGACCTTCGGCACCGATCCCAAGCGCTTTCCGCGCATTCCGCCGGCCCTGCTCGACGCCTGCTTTGCGGCAATCGCGCCGACGGGGCTGACGGCGGGCGTGCACAATGAAGACGATGAGGCGGTGCGCACCTATATGGAACAGGTGAAGGCGAGCGGCATCACCGATTGGCGGGCGCACGGCCTGTCGCGGCCGCCGATCACCGAGCTGCTGGCGATGCATACGATCTTCGAGACCGGCGCCAATACCGGCTGCCCGGCGCATGTGGTGCACTGCTCGCTCGGGCGCGGCTACGATATCGCCCGTTCCTATCGCCGCGATGGCTTTGCGGCGACGGTCGAATGCTGCATCCACTACCTGACGCTCGACGAGGAAAACGACGTGAAGCGCCTCGGCGGCAAGGCGAAGATCAATCCGCCGGTGCGGCCGCGCGCCGAGGTGGAGAGGCTCTGGCGGAAGGTGGCCGAGGGTGATGTCTGGCTGGTCTCGACCGATCACGTCAGCTGGTCGGAAAACCGCAAGACCAATCCCGACATGCTCGCCAATGCCTCCGGCGTTCCCGGCCTCGAAGTGATGGTGCCGCTTTTCGTCAAAGGTGCTACAGAACGCGGCATTCCTTTGACATGGGCCGCCAGGCTGATGGCGGAGAACCCGGCGAAGCATTTCCGGCTCGACCATATCAAGGGCGCGCTGACCCCGGGCAAGGATGCCGATATCGTCGTGCTGGAGCCGCGCGACAGTGTCTATGATGCCGCCGCGAGTGGCAACAACGTCGTCGGCTGGAGCCCCTATAACGGCATCCGCCTGCCCTGGACCGTTTCCGCCACCTATCTCAGGGGCGAAAAGATCGCCGAGGGCGCGAAGGTGCTGGCCAAGCCCGGCACCGGCCGCTTCGTGCGGCCGCTGCCGCGCCAGGTCATTGCGGGAGCTGAAGCATGAGTCGCAATCTACCCGTCAATGCCGGCCGGATCGCTGAAGATATCGAGGCACTGGCCGGGATCACCGAGCCGGGGCATCCCTGGACGCGGCGGGCGTTCTCGCCGCTCTTCCTCGATGGCCGGGCCTATATCGAAGCGCGGATGAAGGCGGCGGGGCTGGAAACGCGGATCGATGCCGCCGGCAATCTGATCGGCCGGCGGACAGGCCGGAAACCGTGGCTCGGCACGATCATGGTCGGCTCGCATTCCGACACGGTGCCGGACGGCGGCCGCTTCGACGGTATTGCCGGGGTAATTGCGGCACTGGAGGTGGCGCGCGCGCTTGGTGATCAGGATATCGAGCTCGATCACGATCTCGAAATCGTCGACTTCCTTGCCGAGGAGGTCAGCATCTTCGGTGTGTCCTGCATCGGCAGCCGCGGCATGACCGGCCAATTGCCGGAGGCCTGGCTTTCGCGCGTCAGCGACGGGCGCGACCTGGCCGAGGGCATCGCTCAGGTCGGTGGCAGACCTGATGTGCTGATGCAGCAGAACAGGCCCGATATAGCAGGCTTTCTCGAGCTTCATATCGAACAAGGTCCGGTGCTCGAAGCCGAAAAGCAGGATATTGGCATCGTCACCGCGATATCGGGCATCACCCGAATCGAGATCACCGTCGAAGGGCGGGCCGACCATGCCGGCACGACGCCGATGGACCGGCGGGCGGATGCGCTGGTGGCGGCGTCACAGCTGGTGCTCGACATTCGCAATGCTGCCGCCGAGCTTGCCAAAACGCCGGGGCATTTTGCGGCGACGGTCGGCGAATTCCGCATCGAGCCGAATGCCGCCAATGTCGTGCCGTCAAAGGTGGTGCTGCTGATCGATGGACGCGCGGAAATCCGCGCCGACATGGAGGCATTCTGCCGCTGGCTCGACGGCCATGTCGAAAAGCTGGCAGGCGCCTACAGCGTGACGATCAAGGCGCCGAACCGGATTTCCGACAATCTGCCGACGCCTGGCGATGCCGGGCTGCTGTCGACGTTGGAGGCTGCCTGCGAGCGGGTCGGCGCGAAGCACAGGCGCATGGCCTCCGGCGCGGGGCACGATACGGCCTGGATCGCCAAGGTGGCGCCGGCGGCGATGATCTTCGTGCCCTGCCGCGAAGGCCGCAGCCATTCGGCCGACGAATGGGCTGACAATGACGATATCGCGCTCGGCGCCGCCGTGCTTTTCGAAGCGGTGCGCGAGATGGACAAAAGCCTGAATCAGGAGAAGGCGAATGGGACGCATACTCGTTGAGAAGGACGTGGAAGCTGCCGTCAAGGGTGGTTCCGTCTATGCCGCCGGCGGCGGCGGCTGGGCCGATCACGGGCGGATGCTTGGGCTTGCCGCCGTCAATGTCGGCAAGCCGGAGCTGGTCTCGATCGACGAGTTGAAGGACGAGGAGTGGATCGCAACCGCAGCCGCGATCGGCGCACCGGCCTCCACCACCCCCTGGGAAATGCAGGGCATCGACTATGTGAAGGCCGTGCAAATGCTGCAGGAGACGCTGGGCGAAAGGCTTTCCGGGCTGATCATCGGCCAGAACGGCAAGTCCTCGACGCTGAACGGCTGGCTGCCATCGGCGATCCTCGGCACCAAGGTGGTCGACGCCGTCGGCGATATCCGCGCACATCCGACGGGCGACATGGGCTCGATCGGCATGGCCGGATCGCCCGAGCCGATGATCCAGACCGCTGTCGGCGGCAATCGGGCCGAAAACCGTTATATCGAACTGGTGGTGAAGGGTGCGACGGCGAAGATCTCGCCGGTGCTGCGGGCTGCGGCCGACCAATCCGGCGGCTTCATCGCCAGCTGCCGTAATCCGCTCCGAGCCTCCTATGTCCGCACCCATGCGGCGCTCGGCGGCATCTCGATGGCGCTTGCGCTCGGCGAAGCGATCATCGCGGCGGAGAAGCGCGGCGGATCTGCCGTCATCGACGCGATCTGCAAGACGACGGGTGGCCATATCCTTGCCGAAGGCGTCATCACCCGCAAGGACGTCGTCTACACCAAGGAAGCCTTCGACATCGGCACGATCATCGTCGGCTCGGGCGGAACATCGGTGACGCTGCATGTGATGAACGAATATATGGCGGTGGACGACGCGGGTGGCGGGCGGCTAGCGACTTTCCCCGCCGTCATCACCACGCTTTCACCGGAGGGCGAGCCGCTTAGCGTCGGCCAGCTACAGGAGGGCATGCATGTCTTCATCCTGCATGTGCCGATGGAGATCATTCCGCTGTCGGCAAGCGTGCTCGATCCGACCGTCTATCCCGTCGTCGAAAAGGCGATGGGGATCGAGATCGCACGTTATGCACTGGCGACGAAGGCCTGAGCCCGTGGCGCGCGATCCCGGCCTCGAAGAACTGATGCGTGAGGAACTCGGCGATCGGCCGGGCCTTGCCGAAAAATCCATGTTCGGCGGCTGGGCCTTCATGCTGAATGGCAATCTTCTCTGCTGCGCGCGCCATGACGGCATGCTGATCCGTCTGGGCAAGGGCAATGACGGCTGGGCGCTGGCTCTGCCAGGCGTGATCCAGATGCTGTCGGGCGAGCGGGTGATGCATGGCTGGGTGCGCGGCAATGCCGAAGTTTACGGCGACGATGCTCTGAGACGGCGTCTGCTCGATGCAGCACTTGCCTATGTGGAATCGCTGCCGAGCAAATAGAAAAACGAGGAACCCACGATGCCGAAGGCCAATCCACGTCATCCGAAATTTCCGATTCCCGGCGGGCCGGAACTGCGGGCCAAAGGCTGGCGGCAGGAGGCGCTGCTGCGGCTGCTCGAAAACGTGCTCTCCGTCGGTGAGGATCCCGACAATCTGATCGTCTATGCCGCGCTCGGCAAGGCGGCCCGCAACTGGGCGGCGCACAGAGGCATCGTCAAGGCGCTGACCGAGATGGAGGAGGACCAGACGCTGCTCATCCAGTCCGGCAAGCCGATCGGGCTCGTTCGAACGCATGCCAAGGCGCCGCTGGTCATCATGGCGAACTGCAATATTGTCGGGCAATGGGCAAAGGCCGAAGTATTCTACGAGCTGCAGCGCAAGGGGCTGATCTGCTGGGGCGGGCTGACGGCCGGCGCCTGGCAATATATCGGCAGCCAGGGCGTCATCCAGGGCACGTACGAGATCTTCATGCGCATTGCCGAGCGGCGTTTCGGCGGCGATCTCCTCGGCCGGTTCGTGCTGACGGCCGGCCTCGGCGGCATGGGCGGGGCGCAGCCGCTCGCCGGCCGCATGGCGGGGGCTGCGATCCTCTGTGTCGACATCGATCCGGAGCGTGCCCGCAAGCGCCAGCAGATCGGTTATCTCCAGGAAATCGCCCCCGATCTCGACACCGCCCTTCAGATGATCGATGCGGCGGTGAAGGACAAGCGGGCGCTATCGGTCGGCCTCGTCGGCAATGCGGCGGAGGTCTATCCTGAGATCGCCCGACGCGGCATCGTGCCCGACATCGTCACCGACCAGACATCGGCGCATGACCTCGTCTATGGCTACGTGCCGAAGGGCATGAGCCTCGACCAGGTCAAGGGCCTGCGCGACGACGGCCAGGGGCAGTTGATGGCGGCAAGCCGCGCCTCGATCGTCGAACATGTGACGGCGATGCTGGAATTCCAGAAACGTGGCTCGGAAGTCTTCGACAACGGCAACCTGATCCGCACGCAGGCCAAGGAGGGCGGCGTTGCCAATGCCTTCGACATTCCGATCTTCACCGAAGCCTATCTCAGGCCGCTGTTTGCCCGGGCGATCGGCCCATTCCGCTGGATGGCGCTATCGGGCGAGGAGAGCGATATCGCCCGGATTGACGACCTGCTGCTCGAGATGTTCCCCGACAACAAGATCATAACCAACTGGATCCGGCTGGCGCGCGAGCATGTGCCCTTCGAAGGGCTGCCGGCCCGCATCGCCTGGCTCGGCCACGGCGAACGCACGGCACTCGCAAGGCGCGTCAACGCGCTGGTTGCGAGTGGCGAACTCAAAGGCCCGGTCGCCTTCTCCCGCGACCATCTCGATGCCGGCGCCATGGCGCATCCGAATATCATGACCGAGGGGATGAAGGACGGCTCGGATGCGATCGCCGACTGGCCGCTGATTGATGCGATGATGCTCTGCTCGTCGATGGCCGATCTCGTCGTCATCCATTCCGGCGGCGGCGGTTATGCCGGCTACATGACGAGCTGCGGCGTCACCGTCATCGCCGACGGCACGGATGCCGCAGACGAACGGCTCGACCATGCACTGACCAACGATACGGCGCTTGGCGTCATGCGTTACGCCGATGCCGGTTATGAGGAGGCGCTGGACGAGGTGGCGAAGAAGGATGTGCCCTATATCCGGCTTGGTTGATCAAAAATTGCTGTATATCGTTGTCACATCTCATCGGGAGTCATGACATGGAAACAGCAAAGATCTTCTGGTCGGGGTGTTCTCAAGCCGTCCTGCTCCCCAAGGAATTCCGTTTCGACGGCGACAGCGTCGCCATTCGACGGCAGGGGCGTGCGATCATTATCGAGCCGATTTCCGATGATTGGGACTGGCTTGCCGACCTGGCCGGTCCGGTCGATGCCGATTTTGCAACAGCGGTGGAAGAACAGCCTGCTGGGCAGGAGTGATCCAAACTGGACTTCTTCAAATGAAGTAGCTGGTTGACGCGAGTGCCGTCATTCCAATGATGAAGGGCAACGATCGTCTCGTCGCAAAACTGGGCAAACACCCGCAAATCTTCGACGGATCGGCTGGAGCCGAGCAGCGCGTCAGGCGATCAGATTGGAGACTTCGATGAGGTTGCCGTCAGGATCTCTGAAATAGACCGAGCGCAGACGTCCTGTCGCACCAGTGCGTTCGACCGGACCCTCTTCGATCGCAACGTCCGCGGCCTGTAGATCAGCAATGACATCGGCAAGCGGTGTCTCGGCGATGAAGCAGAGGTCGCCGGAGCCGGGTGTGGGGTGTCTCGCCTTGGGATCGAATTCGTGGCCGGCCTGGTGCAGGTTGATCTTCTGCCTGCCGAATTTCAGCGCCTTGCGGCCTTCCGCAAAGGTTTCGACCGACATGCCGAGGATGCGGGAATAAAAATCGCAGGTGGTGGCGATATCGGCGACGGTCAGCACGAGATGGTCAAGACGGTCTATGCGAATCATGCTTTTCTCCTCGCGAGGTGCTGGGCAAGACAGGCGGAGACAAAGGCCAGCGCCAGCATGGCAAGGGTGAAGATAACCACGGCGGCCCAGCCTTCAACCGCGTAGAACCAGCCGCCCGCCGAACCCATGAGGCTGGAGCCGACATAATAGGCGAGCATATAGAGCGATGAGGCGTGCCCCTTGGTGCCATGTGCCAGCTTGCCGACAAGGCCACTGGCGATGGAATGGCTCATGAAGAAGCCGGTCGTCAGCACGACGATGCCGAGGATGATGGCCGGGAGAGAGGCTGCAAGCGTCAGCGCGCTGCCGGCTGCGGTGAGCGCCAGACCGAAGAGAAGCACGGAAAAATGCCCGATCCGGTCTCCGAGCAGACCGCCGATCGAAGAGGCGCCGATGCCGAAGAGATAGACGGTGAAGATCAGCCCGAGTTCGGTCTGGTTGAGGCCGTAGGGCGGCGCCACCAGGCGGAAACCGGCATAATTGTAGATCGTCACGAAGGAGCCCATCGCCAGGAAGGCGATGGCGAAGATGAAGGGCAACGCCGGATTGCTGAGATGGCCGAGCCAGGCTTTTGCATGAAAGCGCGGATCGAAGCCCGGCCGGCGGACGAAATTGCGTGATGGCGGCAGGAGGGTGATGAAGCCGATCGCGGCGGCAAGGCCGATGGCGCCGATGATGAAGAGCGCCGGACGCCAGGTGAGATATTCGGCGAAGATGCCGGTCAACACACGGCCGGACATGCCGCCGAAGGCCGTGCCGCCGACATAGAGGCCCATGGTGGCGCCAAGGCCGCGCGGATCGATTTCCTCGGCGAGATAGGCCATGGCGACGGCCGGCACGCCGCCGAGAACGAGGCCCTGCAGCGCGCGGATGACGAGCAGAAGGTGCCAATTCGGGGCAAAGGCCGTGGCGATGGTCAGCAATGCCGCGCCGACCAGCGATATCGACATCAGGCTGCGGCGGCCAAGGCCTTCCGAGACGGCGGCGGCGCAGACGATCGCGACCGCCAGGAAGCCGGTCGAGAGCGAGAGCGACAGCGAGCTTTCGGCCGGACTGACGGAGAATTGCTGCGAGAAGATCGGTAGCAGCGGCTGCACGCAATAGAGCAGCGAGAAGGTGGAGAAGCCGGAAAGGAAGAGCGCCAGGCTGGCGCGGCGATAGGCGCCGGTGCCACGGGTCAGGTATTGCTTCTGCCCTGGGATTGCAGCTGTCTCGGCGGTCTTCATTGCATGCGCTGACGTCGGCATATCTCATCCTTCCAGCCTCCGATCTAGTCAAAACCACTCCATTTGTCCAATATATGACACTGGCGATTTCGATAGGTTTTGGAGATGGCGATGGAGTTGCGGCACCTGAGATATTTCCTGGCAGTGGCGGAAGAAGGCAATTTCACCCGTGCCGCCGGCAAGCTCGGCATCGGGCAGCCGCCGCTCAGCCAGCAGATCCGCGATCTGGAGACGGAAGTGGGTGCGGCGCTGTTTCATCGCGTGCCGCACGGCGCCGAATTGACGGCGGCGGGCACGGCCTTCCTCGGCGAGGCAAAGGCTTCGCTGGCGGCCGCGGAAAAGGCGAAACTTGCGGCGCAAAGCGCCAATCGCGGCGAGACCGGCCGGCTGTCGCTCGGTTTCACTGCCTCCTCCGCCTTCAATCCCATCGTCAGCACGACGATCCGACGCTTTCGCGCACGCTGGCCGGAGGTGCAGCTGTCGCTGACGGAAATGAATACGCTGGCGCTGATGCAGAAGCTCGAACGCGGCGAGCTCGACGCCACCTTCATGCGCCCCAGCCTGGACGATCCCGCCGGCATCCGGCTACGGCGGTTGCCGGATGAGCCGATGGTGATTGCCCTGCCCGCCAGCCATCCCTTGGCACAGCGCAGCGAGCTACCGCTTGCGGCGCTGGCGGACGAACCCTTCATCCTCTTTCCTCGGCTCGTGGGCTTGAGCCTTTACGACGATGTCGTGCTTGCCTGCCGCAAGGCGGGATTCGAGCTGACCGTGGCGCAGGAGGCGCCGCAGATTTCCTCGGTCGTCAATCTGGTGGCGGCCGATCTCGGCGTCTCGATCGTGCCGGCCTCGATTTCGCAGATCAAGCTCGAAGGTGTGGCCTACCGGCCGATCGAGGGGCCGCCGGCCGTGGCGCGCCTGGCGCTGGCAATCCTGAAAACACATCGCTCGCCGGTCACCGAGAACCTGATCAGTCTCCTGAGTACATGAGTTAACCCGCCGGATCCCAATAGGGCGGATCGCCGAAGCTCTTCTTCAGGTGGTCGGCGATGGCGCGAAGCTTGGCGGAGGGACTTCGGCCCTCGGGATGAGCCATGTAGATGAATTCGGTCTCCGGCCTGTGGCCGACATCGATTTCGGCTAGCCGGCCCTCACGGATGGCCGGGCCGGCGATGAAGGCAGGCAGCAGCGCGATGCCGAGGCCGGCAATTGCGGCGTCGCGGAGCATGTCGCCATTGTTGATGCCGAGCGCCAGTTTCGCGCGGACGACGATCGCACCCTCTGGCGTCTGGAAGCGCCAGTCGGCAACGCCGCGATTGGTGTAGAAGATGCCGCGATGGCTGTCGAGATCAGAGAGCGACGAGGGAATTCCCTGGCGGGCGAGATAATCCGGCGAGGCGCAGAGAAGGCGGCGGCTATGCGCGAGCTTCCAGGCGACCAGCCTGTTATCGGCGATCGGACCATTGCGGATGATGGCATCATAACCGTCCGAGGCGGCATCGACGCGCCGGTCATCGATATCGAGGGTCAGTTCGATCTCGGGATGTTCGGCAAGAAAAGGATAGAGCGCCGGGCCTAGATGCATGCGGCCGAAGGTGACGGGGGCGGCGATGCGGATCGGTCCGGACAGCGTTCCGCGCCGCTCGGCCATATCGGCGGCGGCTTCCTCGATCTCGCGCACGATGCGCGCGGCACGCTCCAAGAAAACCGTGCCATCCTCCGTCAAGGTGAGCTTGCGCGTCGTTCGGTGCAGCAGCATGCCGCCGAGCGACTTTTCCAGTTCGGCCAGCCTTTCGCTGACGACCGATTTGGACAGCCGCAGGCGCCGGGCCGCCTCGCTGACCGAGCCTGCCTCGACCACGGCGACGAAAGCCGCAATACCTTCGATCCTGATCATCGTTCGGCTTTTCCGAATTCGAGTTCCCCGATCTGGAGACTAATCCGAACGAATGGAAAATGCCATCTTCCACTCATCGAAAGGGACGGCAGGGGCCGCCTCACCTTAAACGCAGGAGATGGAACCATGAACCGCTTGAACAACAGGGTCGCGATCGTCACCGGCGCAAGCTCCGGCATCGGCCGCTCCACGGCAAAGCTCTTTGCCGCCGAAGGCGCCAAGGTCGTCGTCGGCGCCCGCCGCCAGGGCGAACTCGACAGTCTCGTCGCCGAGATCAAGGCAGAGGGCGGCGACGCCATCGCCATTGCCGGCGACGTGCGCTCGGAAGACTATCACAAGGCGCTGGTCGCCGCCGCCGTGACGTATTACGGCAAGCTCGATATCGCCTTCAACAATGCCGGCACGCTCGGCGAAGCCGGTGCGAGCACCGCCGTTTCGGAAGCAGGCTTCAGCGAGGCGCTGGCGATCAATCTGACGGCCTCCTTCCTCGCCGCCAAGCACCAGATCGGGGCGATGGTGGAAAATGGTGGCGGCTCGGTGATCTTCACCTCGACCTTCGTCGGCTACAGCTTCGCTTTTCCGGGCGTTGCCGCCTATGCCGCCAGCAAATCCGGCCTGATCGGCCTGACGCAGGCGCTCGCCGCCGAATTCGGCCAGCAGGGCGTGCGCGTCAATGCCATCCTGCCGGGTGCTGTTGATACCGACATGTATCGGGACATGAACGATACGCCTGAGAAGCAGGCCTTCGTTACCAATCTGCATGCGCTGAAGCGTGTTGCGACACCCGAAGAACTCGCCCGCTCGGTTCTCTATCTCGCCTCCGACGATGCGAGCTTCGCCACCGGCACGGCCTCGCTGGTCGACGGTGGCGCTTCGATCACCCGCACCTGAGGCGGCGCGGCGCGATTATCCGCTGCGGGTTGACGATCCTTCAACACGCCGGCTTATCGCGCCGCTTTTTTCAGAGCATTCTCCCATCCAACAACAACGGGCCGCGGCCCAAAATTCGATCAAAGGAACGTCATCATGTCACGTCTGCAAAACAAGACAGCCCTCATCACCGGCGGCACCAGCGGCATCGGTCTCGAGACCGCCCGCCAGTTCATCGCTGAGGGCGCCCGCGTCGTCGTTACCGGCAGCAGCGCGGCAAGCGTCGAGGCGGCCCGCGCCGAACTTGGCGGCAAAGCCACCGTCATCCAGGCCGATGCCGGCAATGCGGCCGGCCAGAAGGCCGTCGCCGACACAGTGAAAGAGGCTTTCGGCACGCTCGACATCCTCTTCGTCAACGCCGGCGTCGCCGAATTCGGGCCGCTGGAACAGTGGAGCGAAGCCGCCTTCGACAAGTCAGTTGATATCAACGTCAAGGGCCCGTTCTTCCTGATTCAGGCGCTGCTGCCGATTTTTTCCAAGCAGGCTGCGATCGTGCTCAACACCTCGATCAACGCCCATATCGGCATGCCGAACTCCAGCGTCTATTCGCTGACGAAGGGCGCGCTGCTGACGCTTGCCAAGACATTGTCGGGCGAACTCATCGGCCGCGGCATCCGCGTCAACGCCGTCAGCCCGGGTCCGATCGCCACGCCGCTCTACAGCAAGCTCGGCGCTTCGCAAGCCCAATCCGAGGCGATGACTGCGCAGATTCAGGCCCAGATTCCCGTCGGTCGTTTCGGAACCCCCGGCGAAGTCGCCAAGACGATCGTTTTCCTCGCCTCCGATGAGGCGGCCTATATCGTCGGCAGCGAACTCATCATCGACGGCGGGATGAGCAACCTCTGACCCACTGCGGCGGAGACTAGAGCAGCTCCGATGCCTGTCGCCCTCGCGATTGCATGTTCTCCGCCAAAGGCTTAGGGTCGAGAGCGGTCAGAAAAGGCAACGGGAAGAAGGCCATGGCTCTCAGCGGCAAACGCATCCTCCTCATCATCTCGGGCGGCATCGCAGCCTATAAGAGCCTGGATCTGATCCGCCGGCTGCGCGAACGCGGCGCGAGCGTGCGCCCTGTGATGACCAAGGGCGCGCAGGAATTCGTCAAGCCGCTTGCCGTCGGTGCGCTGGCGGCGGACCATGTGTTCCTCGATCTGTTTTCTCGGCAGGACGAACAGGATGTCGGTCATATCCGGCTGGCGCGTGACTGCGACCTTGTGCTGATCGCCCCCGCCACCGCCGATCTGATGGCGAAGATGGCGAACGGGCTTGCCGACGATCTCGCCTCGACGGTACTTCTGGCGACCAACAGGCCGGTGCTTGCGGCACCGGCGATGAACCCCGCCATGTGGGCACATCCGGCGACGCGGCGGAATGCCGCGATGCTCAGAGCCGACGGCATCCGCTTCGTCGGGCCGATGGCCGGCGAGATGGCGGAAAGCCGGGAGGCCGGGCTTGGCCGGATGGCGGAACCGCTGGAGATCGTCGCTGCCGCCGAAACCATGCTCGACGACGGAGAAAAGCCGCTCAAGGGACGCAAGGCAATCGTCACGTCAGGACCGACGCACGAGCCGATCGATCCGGTGCGCTATATCGCCAACCGCTCCTCCGGCCGGCAAGGGCATGCGATCGCCGCAGCCCTGGCAAAGCTCGGGGCGGAGGTGACGCTGGTATCCGGGCCGGTGACGATCGCCGATCCCGTTGGCGTCAGCGTCGTGCATGTCGAGCGGGCCGAAGAAATGCGTGATGCTGTGCTTGCGGCGCTGCCGGCCGACATCGCGGTGATGGTCGCAGCGGTGGCGGACTGGCGCGTCGCCTCGGCGGCCGACCAGAAGCTGAAGAAACATCCCGGCGAATCCATTCCGACGCTGGCGCTGACCGAGAACCCGGACATCCTGAAAACCGTCGGCCATCATACGATGCGGCCGAAGCTGGTGATCGGCTTTGCCGCCGAGACGCAGGACGTCGAAAGCAATGCAAAGGCAAAACTCGAAAGGAAAGGCGCCGACCTGATCGTCGCCAATGACGTTTCCCCTGCGACCGGGATCATGGGCGGCAGCCGCAACAGGGTTAAACTCATTCGCCGCGACGGCGTCGAGCAATGGCCTGACCTGACGAAGGAAGAGGTCGCCGAAAGGCTGGCGGCGCTGATCGCCAAGCAGCTCCGCTGATCGCCAGCGGCTCAGCTGACGCCAAGCGTTCAGGCAGGAATGGCCACGCGCTGCGGCTTGGAGGCACTGCGCTTCTCCGGCCGGAAGTCGGCGACGTCAATGCCATCTTTGCCGATAGTGACCGCGCTGCCATCCGGAATTTCGGCCCAGGCATCGACATCATCGTTCAACGGCTCGGAGACGAGGCAATAACCGGCGTTGACGGGTGAGGCATAAAGCGTCGGCGCCTTGCGATCTGTGGCATAACGGATCGCATAGAGCGTGTTGCCGTCAGAGAAGGCGGCGGTAAAGCGCAGCAGGATCGAGCCGATGACGCTGTCGGCCAGATCCTCGACGACACCGATCATATCAGCCATCGCGGCGACCGGCGCCTCGCGCAGGCCGAACTGCAGCGCCAGCAGGAACATCAGCTCGGAATCGGTCGTGCCGCCGCGGGCATTGAACAGCTCGTCGTCGAGCATCGCCTCCATCGGCCGGCGCAGGCGCTCGAAGCCGGCGATCTGGCCGTTGTGCATGAAGGACCAGGTGTCATGGGTGAAGGGGTGGCAGTTGTCGCGGCGCGTGCCGCCGCCTGTGGCAGCGCGGACATGGGCGAGGAAGAGCGGCGAACGGATCTGCCGCGCCAGGCTCTTCAGATTGCAATCTGACCATGCGGGCAGGATATCGCGGTAGCGGCCGGGCTCGGGCCTGTCGCCATACCAGGCGATGCCGAAGCCATCGCCATTCGTCGCCGTCTTGGCGCGGGTGGCGCAATGCGACTGCTCGATCAGGGAGTGGGCGGGCGAGGATACCAGTTCCTCGAGATAGAGAGGGTCTCCACGATAGGCTGCCCAGCGACACATGGCTCTTTGCTCCGGAACCCCGCCGCCGCATCGGCGGGAATGCTCTAAATTGTCTGATGTCGCGGCTAATAACAGCTTAACGCGCGGCCGGTTTGCAAGGGCAACATGACGGTTTCGTGGCGCAAAACATCTTCAAATTCGGCGAACAGCTGTGTTCTCTCGTGAACACCCAATTTTCCCAAGACAGCGCATACGTGCATTTCTGCTTGCATCTCAGAAGAATCAGCCTAACTTTAAGTCATCAGCAACAGAACGAAAGGAAGGTGATCCAATGTCTAATGAGATTTCGGACCTCGTAACGGGCATGGAAGAGGTGACGAAGGCGAGGCAGCCCTCGCTCTAATCCCCGCCTTCCTAGGGCTGCATAGACAGTCCAGGCCAGTTTGAGGCCAAACTCATGGAAAGGGTCGCTGAGGCGGCCCTTTTTTATTGTCTTGATGTCTTTATTGTCTTGATGTCAGGCGTTGACGAAAGATCGAAATCCCACTACTCATAAAGTCATCAGATGACTTTATGAGTAGTGGGATGCGAGCACTCATCAAGACCAATCTCGCCGATGAGGCGATCGAGGCGATCCGCGGCGATATTCTCGGCAAACGCTGGGTGGTCGGCGAAAAATTGCCGAATGAAGCCTCGCTCTCGGCCATGCTTTCCGTCAGCCGCGGCACGGTGCGCGAGGCGGTGCGGGTTCTTGTCTCCCAGGGTTATCTCGAAACAAGGCAGGGTTCGGGAACCTATGTCCGCTCGACGACCGATGCCGGCCGGCCGCTGACGATGGCGCGGCGCGCCAGCCTGCGTGATCAGTTCGAGGCGCGCCTGGCGCTCGACGTCGAGGCAGCCCGGCTGACGGCGATTCGTAAGACACCGGAAACGGTTGCCGGGCTTCGCCGGCTGCTTGCCGAACGCGGCAATTACGACGGCGGCAACCAGGCCGCCTTTATCGAACGCGACCTCGCCTTTCACAAGGCCATCATCGCCGCTTCGGGCAACCGGGCGATGATCGAGATCTACGATTTCTTCTCGGCCTCGATCGCCGACACCATCGCGGCGACGCTCGGCAAGGACATTCCCGAGCCGGATATGCAGGCGCATGCCGATATCATCGACGCCATCGAAACCGGCGATCCCGACAAGGCGGATGCGGCGGTGCGGCGCTTCATGGCACCGGTTCTTGCCGCACTCGAGCGGATGATCCTGTCATGAACACGCCTGCCAACCATGCCATAAGCACACTTGAGGCGGCCGACGAATTGCTTGTAGACGCCGAGGCCGGCAACCTTCCGCCGTCGCAGGCAACGCCGGTGCGGGGAGTTGCGGGTCGTTTCCTGCTGGGCGCGAGCCTGGTGCTGATCGCCTTCAACCTGCGCCCGGTCTTCTCCAGCGCCTCGGCGCTACTGCCGGAAATCCGCTCGGAGCTCGGCCTGAGCGCGCTCGGCGCCAGCCTGCTGACGACGCTTCCGGTCGTCTGCCTCGGCGCCTTCTCGCCGCTTGCGCCTCGTCTTGCCCAACGCCTCGGTACCGAACGCACGCTACTTGGCGTTCTCCTGCTTCTGGCGCTCGGCACCGCACTGCGCGGGCTTTCCTCCGTGCCGCTGCTCTTCATCGGCACGGCCCTTGCCGGCGCCTGCATCGCCGTCGGCAACGTGCTGCTGCCGGGGCTGGTGAAGCGCGATTTTGCCGGGCGCGCCGCGCTGATGACCGGCTTCTATACGATGGCGCTCTGCGCCGGGGCGGCAAGTGCCGCCGGGCTGACGCTGCCGATCGAGCACGCACTCGGCGGCTCTCTCGAGGGCGCCCTCGCCGTCTGGGCGCTGCCGGCGCTCGCCGTCAGCCTGCTCTGGCTGCCTGAGGTTCTGCGCAGCGGCAGACAGGCAAGGCGAAACGGCTTTCGCGTCGAAGGCCTCTGGCGCGACCGGCTCGCCTGGCAGGTGACGCTGTTCATGGGACTGCAATCGGCACTTGCCTATTGCGTCTTCGGCTGGCTAGTTCCGATCTTGCGCGAACGCGGGCTCGACGGCGTTACATCAGGGGCGATCGTTTCCCTGTCGGTGATGGTGCAAGCGGCATCCTGCCTGATCGTGCCGCACATCGCCGTGCGTGGCCGCGACCAGCGGCTGATCAATGCGAGCCTCTGCGGCGTCGCCGTCACCGCCCTGCTCGGCCTGCTCTTCGCGCCGCTCTCGACGGTCTGGCTGTGGGCGGTGCTGCAAGGCATCGGCCAGGGTGGACTGATCGCGGCGGCCATGACGACGATCGTGCTGCGCTCGCGCGATCCCGATGTCGCCGCCCATCTTTCCGGCATGGCGCAATGCGTCGGTTACCTGCTCGCCGCCATCGGCCCGCTCATCGTCGGCCTCATCCGAGGTTGGACCGGCAGTTTTTCCTGGTGCGCAGCCCTGTTCGTCGCACTCGGACTGGGCGCGGCGATCAATGGCTGGAAGGCCGGCCGGGCGGTGGAGATCAATGTCCATGTGGTCGAAAAAGACGGCTGAGCCCTTCGCTCACCTATCCATCACCATCTCTTGATGCCGGTCGTCGGCAGCGGATGTTACGCTATCTCAGCCTCTCATTCCCGATCGCCGGAGGAGACATCTTGCGCATACGAACCCTGTTTCTGCTCGCCGCGCTTGTAGCATCGCTGGCCCCTGCCCTTTCCGATGCGCAGGAAGGCGATCCACCGAGGGCGAATGTCCAAAGCGGCGCGCGCGGCGGTTTATTGAAGCTGCTGCCGGCCGATTCCGTCACAGAGCACGCGCTGACGATCGGCGACCGGAAGCTCGCCTATACTGCAACCGCCGGCACGCTGGATCTCTTCGGCCCGGACGGCGCGCAGACCGGCGCGATCTTCTACACCGCCTATGTCGCAAAGGATGGCGGGCCGAACCGGCCTCTGACCTTTGCCTTCAACGGCGGGCCGGGTGCTGCTTCCGCCTTCCTGCATCTCGGGCTGGTCGGGCCGAAGGTGCTCGATTTCGGGCCGGACGGACGCGACGGCGCCAATGCGAAACTCGTCGACAACCCGCAAAGCTGGCTCGATTTCACCGATCTCGTGCTGATCGATCCGATCGGCACCGGCTGGAGCCGAACGGCAAAGGCAGACGACGCCTCCAATTATTACAACGTCAGTGCCGACGCTGAAAGCATCGCCAAGGCGATCGCGCTCTATATCGCGCACAACAATCGTTCCAACTCGCCGAAATATCTTCTCGGCGAAAGTTATGGCGGCTTTCGCGCCGCCAAGGTCGCCTCGGCGCTGCAGGAAAGCCAGGGCATTATCGTCGCCGGTGCGGTGATGCTTTCCCCCTTGCTCGAGGGCCAGCTGATGTTCAATGCCGATCAGTTCCCGCTCGGCGCCGCTCTGGAGCTGCCGTCGCTCGCCGCCGCCGAACTCGACCGGCACAAGGCCTTTGACGAAGAGAAGCAGAAGGCAGCCGAGACCTTCGCGCTCGGGGACTATCTGACGACGCTCGCCGGACCGCCGCCGACGGGTGCCGACGCCGCCGCCTTCTATGGCAGGATCGCTCGCCTGACGGGCATTCCCGAGGATATCGTCACCCGCAACCGCGGCTTCCTCGGCAGTTCCTTCGTCAAACATTCAGATGAGGGCAGCGGCGAGGTAATGAGCTCTTACGACGCCTCCTTTGCAGCACCCGATCCCTATCCGGAATCGGATTACGATCGCGGCGACGACGCCATCCTCGACGGGTTCACCCGCGCTTATGGCGGGGCTTTCGCCGACTATGCCCGCAACGAACTCGGTTTCAGGACCGAGATGACCTATTCGCTGCTCGACCGCGATATCAGCCGGCGCTGGGAATGGGGTGGTGGGCGCGGCGGCGGATCGCGCTTCCAGGCAAGCGCCACCGACGACATAAGGCAGCTGCTCGCCGCGAACCCGGCCTTCCATCTGCTGATCGCACATGGCTACAGCGATGTGGTGACGCCTTATGGCGTCAGCCGCTACGTGGTCGACCATCTGCCGCCCTCGCTCGCCGGCGGCCGCGTCGGGCTGAAGCTTTATCGCGGCGGCCATATGTTCTATACAAGAGCTGATCAGCGGGCCGCCTTCACGGCGGATGCAAAGGCCTTCTACGCCACACATTTGGCCGCTCAGCCGGCCGACTAAAGCGTGGCGATGTCTTTGTCGTTTAACCGCTCTGCAGTTTTGCGCGACTTGCTTTGGGGACTTGCCGATGCATATTACCGGAGGATGCCACTGCGGCGCGATCCGCTATCAGGCGGAGATCGACCCGGAGCGGGTCTCGATCTGCCATTGCACCGATTGCCAGCGGTTGACGGGCTCGGCCTATCGCATCACGGCGCCCGCGCGGCCGGGAAGTTTCACGCTTACTTCAGGCGAGCCAAGAGGCTACGCGAAATATGGCGACAGCGGTGGTCTCAGCCGGCAATTCTTCTGCCCGAATTGCGGATCGCCCCTCTACCGCACGGACGGCGACGGCGGCGCGTTCGGCATCCGCGTCGGCAGCATCGACCAGCGGCAGGAACTGGTGCCGAAGAAACAGATATGGTGCCGCTCAGCCCTCTCAGGGGTGGAGAACATCGAAACGCTTCCGCGCTTCGAGGGCGAGGATTAGGCTGGCCTCGGCTTAACATCCTGCCTTTATTCCGGCAGAGGCATGTCCGGCCAGCTATCGGTGACGCCGGCCTGTACCGGACGCTCCAGATAGGTGGAAAGCGCGATATAGCTGCGGGTGCCGGTGACACCGGGAACGGCGTGAATCTGGGCGAGAAAAGCTTCCAAGGCCTGCGGGCTGGCGGTGCGGACCTTGAAGAGAACGCTGGCGTCGCCCGCAACCGAATGCATCTCCTCGACCTCGGGAAACTGCAGGACCTGCATCAGTCGCTCGCTCTTGCCCCAGCCCGCAGCCTCCACATGCACGAAGGCAAGCAACGGTTTGCCGAGGGCTGCGCCATCCAGCGCGGCATGCACGCCCTTGATGGCGCCGGATTGTCTCAGACGGCGCACACGCTCATGCACGGCCGGCGCCGAGAGGCCGACCGCTTCGCCAAGCCTGGCATAGCTCTGGCTGCTGTCGGCGGCGAGCGCGGCTAATATTCTTCGGTCGAATGCATCGATGACAGCCTGCTGCCTGCGTCCCTGCCGAAGATCCTCTGTATTTTTCGCCATTCCGCAAACTCCCATTTCTGCCGAAGAATAATCGCCGATACTGGCGTTCTTCAACAGGATATTCGGAAGAGGAGGAAAACTCATGGAGATGATCGCGCACAATCCGGCAAACGGGATCTATCCGGCCAGCCCTGATTACATCCATGCGCTGGAGGTCAGGCATCCATCCCGGCTGCTGTTCGTCAGCGGCACCATGGGTCTCGATCAACAGGGAATGGCGGCGGCCGATCTGGAAGAGCAATTGGAACTCATCTGGTCCAATCTGCGCGCCATCCTCACGTCCGCTGATATGACGGTGGACAATATCGTGCGGCTGACAAGCTATCTCAGCGACGGCGCCTTTATGGAGGCGAACCAGAATGCCCGTCTTCGGGCGCTTGGCGGCCGCGCCGTGCCGACCACAGCGATCATCGTCGAAACGCTGCGCGACGACTGGCTTGTCGAGATCGAGATCATCGCTGCCGGCTGACGGCAATTGGCCATCGCACCCAAAGATGCGATGGCCATGGTTTTCAGGCCGCCTGCTTCAACAGGCCGAGCGCCTCGGCCAGATCGACTTCGCCGCGGAAACCGCCGCTGCTCTTCGCTTCCTGCCGATGCTCGATCGCATGGGCGAACCGCACGGCGGGCTCCTGCTGCATGCGCTCATAGAGGCGATGCAGGCCGGGAAACTGCCGGCGGTCGACGACCTTGTGAAAATCGTTCCAGCGCGCGATACCGACGAAATAGCCGTCCGCCAGGCTCGGCCCGCTGCCGAGAAGCCATTCGCGGCCGTCGAGCAGACGCTCCAGCGTATGATGCGCCTTTTCGACTGCGGCGACGCCATAGGCCGTGAGGGCCTGCTTCTGCTGCGGCTCCAGCGGATGCTCGATCGCATACCAGAGTGGGCCGAAGGCCTGGAAGAAGCTGGTGTTGAGAAAGGCCAGCATCTGGTTCAGGCGATCGAAATCCGCCGAGCCCTGCGCAAAGCCCAGACCGCTGCCGATCGCCCTGGCGCCGATATGGTGCAAGATCGCCATGCTTTCGCTGATCGTCCTGCCATCTTCGAGCAGCAGCGACGGCGTTTCGCCGACCATGTTGATCCGCTTGTATTCTTCGCTGGAGACTATTTCCGGCATCTCGACGCGGCAGAGCCGATAAGGAAGGCCGGACCATTCCAGCGCGACGATCGAGCCGAAAGAGCAGCCCTCCGGAACGCCGTAAAACAATATGGGTGACATCAATCGTTCCTTTCAGAATTGAACCCGTTTGGACGCGATCAATGTGAAGGCATGGACGATCCCGCGGTAGAGGCTATAAATGCATCGCAATGTCCACATATCTGGAAGCTGACGATGGCGCTTTTCAACCTCAACGATCTCCATCTTTTCGTGCAGGCCGTCGACAGCGGCAGCTTTACCGCCGCCGCCAGGCATCTCGGCATTCCGAAATCGACGGTGAGCAAGCGGGTTGCGGAGCTGGAGGCACGGCTTGGCGTGCGGCTGATCCAGCGCACGTCGCGAAGCTTCGCGCTGACCGAACTCGGCCGGGAATTCTTTCAGCATGCCCAAGCCTCGATCATCGAGGCGGAGATGGCCGAGGGCATCGTGCGGCGGCATCTGGCCGAACCTGCCGGCAGCGTTCGCCTGACCGCCTCGGTGCCGACGGCGCAGTTTACCTTGACGGAGCATCTGCCGGCGCTGGCGGCGCGCTATCCGAAACTCCGGCTCTCCGTGCACGTGACGGACCGTTTCGTCGATATCGTCCAGGAAGGGTTCGATATCGCGCTGCGCAGCCACCGGACGCCGCTGCCGGATTCGGCGCTGGTCCAGCGGAAGCTCGCCAGCCATCCTTTCTTCATCCTCGCCTCGCCGGATTATGTGAATGCCCATGGGCAACCGCGTCGGCCGGAGGAGCTGGCACAGCATGCGACGATTATGACCAGCCTGACGGAGGACCAGTGGCGGCTTTACTCGGGCGGCGACGAGATTCTCGTCACGCTGCATTCCGTCATGGCGGCGGATGAGCCTTATGTCTTGATGGAAATGGCCATGTCGGGCCTCGGCATTACCTGTCTGCCGACATCCGTCTGCCGCAAGGCGCTGGCGGACGGGCGGCTGGTGCGGGTGCTGCCGGAATGGACGGCGGGCAGCATCGAGACGACGATCCTGATGCCGCACCGGCGCGGCCAGCTGCCGGCGGTGCGCGCCGTCGTCGATTTCCTGGCGGAACGGCTGGTGGGGTGATGTTCACGCCGCCTTGGCGGCGTGATATTCCTTGATCGCGACCATCTTGATCGCCGGATGTCGCTCGGATTCGTAGCGCAGCGAAAAACCATCCTGGGCGAGGAAGACCGGATCGCCGTCGAGATCGCGGGCGATATCGCCGCGCTTGACGGTGAGGAATTTTTCCAGATCGGCCGGCTGATCGGCCGAGATCCAGCGGCAGACCGAGAAACGCGACATTTCGAAGGAGACCGGCAGGCCGTATTCGGCCATCAGCCGCTCCTTCAAGACGTCGAGCTGCAGGGCGCCGACGACGCCGACGATCGCCGGCGAACCGTCTTCCGGCGAGAACAGCTGGACGACGCCTTCTTCAGCCATCTGCTGCAGGGCTTCCTTGAGCTTCTTCGCCTTCATCGCGTCTTCCAGGCGCACGCGGCGCAGGATCTCCGGCGAGAAGTTCGGCACGCCTTGGAAGACCAGCGATTCACCTTCGGTCAACGTATCGCCGATCCGGAGCGTGCCGTGGTTGGGAATGCCGACGACGTCGCCGGCATAGGCGGTGTCGGCGAGCTGGCGCTGCGAGGCGAAGAAGAATTGCGGCGCCGTCAGGCCGAGCTGTTTGCCGGTGCGGGCAAGCCGTGCCTTCATGCCGCGCTCGAGCTTGCCGGAGCAGATGCGGGCAAAGGCGATGCGGTCGCGGTGGTTGGGATCCATGTTGGCCTGGATCTTGAAGACGAAGGCCGTCATCTTGTCGTCGGTCGCATGCACGGTCCTGGTGTCGGCGACCTGGTCACGCGGCGGCGGCGCAAAATCGCCGAGCGCGTTGATGAGATCGCGAACGCCGTAATTGCGCAGCGCCGAGCCGAAAAAGACCGGCGTCATATGGCCTTCCAGGAAGGCCTGGCGGTCGAACGGACGGCAGGCCTCGATCGCCAACTCGGTCTCCTCGACGAAGACCTGGCGCTCGTTTTCCGGCAGCCTGCCGGCCACGCTTTGTGGACCGTTGACCGGCGTTCCCTCGATTTCGGTATCCGAACCGCGCACCGTGTTGGCGGCGATATTGTAGGTGCCGCAAAAGGTCTTCGAGCGGCCGATCGGCCAGGTGATCGGCGCCGTATCCAACGCCAGCTTTTCTTCCACCTCGTCGAGGATCTCGAAGGGATCGCGGCTTTCGCGGTCCATCTTGTTGATGAAGGTAATGATCGGGATATCGCGCATGCGGCAGACTTCGAAGAGCTTCAGCGTCCGCGGCTCGATGCCCTTGGCGGCATCGATGACCATGACGGCGGCATCGACAGCCGTCAGCGTGCGATAGGTATCGTCGGCGAAATCCTCGTGACCCGGCGTGTCGAGGATGTTGAAGACATTGTCGTTATATTCGAAGGTCATCACCGAGGTGACGACGGAGATGCCGCGTTCGCGCTCGATCTTCATCCAGTCGGAGCGCGTCTGCATGCGATCCTTCTTGGCCTTGACTTCGCCGGCAAGCTGAATGGCGCCGCCGAACAGCAGCAGCTTTTCGGTGAGCGTCGTCTTACCCGCGTCCGGGTGGGCGATAATAGCGAATGTGCGGCGGCGGGAGACCGCCTCGGCGAGACTTTCGGCCATACTTGTGAATCCTGTGGAATTGCCGCTTAACTAGCGACTAAAGGCCGGCTTTGCAATTGACCTTGCCCTTCCACGCGCAAAGTAATGGGCCATGAACATTCATCACGACACGCGCCCGACGCTGAACCTGATCCGCTTAGCCAATGGCGAAGGCCTCGACCTGCCCACCTATGAAAGCAAGGGAGCGGCCGGCATCGACCTGCGCGCCGCCGTTGAAGAGGCAGCACCGCTGACGCTTCTGCCCGGCAAGCGGGCGCTGGTGCCGACCGGCTTCATCTTCGAGATCCCCGAAGGTTTCGAGGGACAGGTGCGGCCACGCTCCGGCCTGGCGTTCAAAAACGGCATCACCTGCCTGAATTCGCCGGGCACCGTCGACAGCGACTATCGCGGCGAGGTGAAGGTGCTGCTGATCAATCTAGGCGAGGAGCCCTTCGTCATCTCGCGCGGCATGCGCATCGCCCAGATGGTGATCGCGCCGGTGACCCAGGCACGGGTGGCCGAGATCACCGCGGCCAGCGAAACGGTGCGTGGCGCAGGCGGCTTCGGCTCCACCGGCGTCTGATGGCCAAGCGCCTCGACAGCGCTGGCCTGACCTTCCGGCAGGACTATTTCGGCGATCCCGCCGGCTGGGCGGCGCTGGTCTGCCTGCTCAAGGATATTTTCGGCATCGATATCGGGCCGCTGCAACAGCTTGGCGGACCCGATCCTACGAGCATGCCCTTCGGCTGGTTTGATGCCGAAGGTGAGCTTGCGGCCAATATCTCAGCCTTTGCGCTGCCCTTCGTCCTCAACGGCAGGATCGTCCATGCCGCCGGGCTGCAATCCGGCGCCGTGCGGCCGCCATGGCGCGGCCGCGGGCTCTATCGCGACGTGACGGTGAAGGCGCTCGACTGGTGCGATCAGCAGGGTTTTGAAGCCGTCATCCTCTATACCGACAAGCCATCGCTCTACGAGCCCTACGGTTTCCACGCGATACCGCTGCACCGATACGATGGAGCGGCACCCGACCCTTCGACACCAGCCGCACCTGCCCGGCCGCTTTTACCGACGAATGCGGACGATCTTGCGCTGCTGCAATCGTTGCTGAAAGGACGCAGCCCAGTTTCAGCCTCGCTGGCGGTCACAGTCAATGCGGCGATGTTTCTCATCAACACCCAGCTCGATCCCGATATCCGTGTCAGCTTCCTCGAAGACAAACAGGCGGTGATCGCCTGGAAGGTCGATGAGGCAGGCCGCTTCAGCCTTCTCGACGTCGTGGCGGCTGATACGCCGCCGCTTGCAGCGATCCTTAGCGGGCTTAAGATCGCACCCGTCTCCGTCGAAGTGCTCTTCCGTCCCGACAAGCTCGGCTGGGAGGGTGTTCCACTATCGTTGGAAAGCGGCACGAGGCTGATGCTGCGCGGGCTCGGCGATGCCACCCCGGATTTTCCGGCGATGCTGTCGCCGATGGCGGAATTCTAGATCTTCCTATTTCCGGCGTGACAGCGGTGGCAGGCGGCGCTTGACGGGCGAGGCTTTGATCATCGCCGTGTTGGTCTCCGCTCTTTCGGCGACCCGGTCGAGGATGCCGTCGAGGTCGGCCATCGAGCGAATAACCAGGCGGGCGATAAAGCAATCATCACCCGTCACCTTGTCGCATTCGATGATTTCGGGAATTTCCTGGATGATCCGCTCGACGATGTGCAGCTGTCCCGGCAGCGGACGCACGCGCACGATCGCCTGCAGGGGATAACCGACCGCGGCGGGATCGAGGTCGATGGTGAAGGCCTTAATGACGCCGCGCTCCTCCAGCCGGCGCAGGCGCTCGGCTGCACTCGGCGAAGAGAGGCCGACCTGCTGGGCCAGCTCTTTCAGCGAGATCCGCGCATTGCCGGCCAGCGCCTCCAGAATGGCCTGATCGATTTCGTCGAGCGATTGCACATCATTAGCCACGGCGATCAATTTTCTTCTTATGATTAGGCAGTTTCGATCACTTGCCTTTTTATTAATATATAAAATCGTCCCTCGCCGCAATATTCTTATGCCATCGAAATGGAGGCAATCATGGGCAGCGACATCAAAAGAGGCACCGCGGAAATGACGGCGGCGATGCTGATCTCGGGGACGATCGGCTGGTTCGTCGTCATGTCGGGCCAGCCGGTCAGCGGCGTGGTCTTCTGGCGCTGCCTGTTCGGCGCGCTGACTTTGCTTGTCATCTGCGGCGCTCTCGGGCTGCTACGGCCCGGCATCATCACGCTACGCGCCTTCGGCATCGCGATTTTCGGCGGCATCGCCATCGTCTTGAACTGGCTGCTGCTCTTTGCCTCCTATTCGCATGCGACGATCTCGATCGCGACGACGGTTTACAACACCCAGCCCTTCATGCTGCTGGTGCTCGGCACGCTCTTTCTCGGCGAGAAAATCACCGCGACCAAGCTGTTCTGGCTGGCGCTCGCCTTCGCCGGCATGGTGGCAATCGTCCAGGCGAAACCCGGTGCGGGCGGTGCGGCGTTCGACGGCTACGGCCTCGGCATCCTGATGGCGCTCGGTGCGGCCTTCTTCTACGCGCTCGCCGCCCTTGCCGCGAAATGGCTGAAAGGCACGCCGCCGCATCTGATCGCGCTCATCCAGGTCGCAACCGGCATGCTGATGCTGGCGCCGATGACTGACTTTTCTCATCCGCCGGGCGATGCTGGGTCCTGGGCGATCCTGGTTACCGTTGGCGTCGTCCACACCGGGCTGATGTATGTGCTGCTCTACGGGGCGATCCAGAGGCTGCCGACGCATCTCACAGGCGCCCTGTCCTTCATCTATCCGATCGCCGCGATCCTCGTCGATCGGCTGGCCTTCGGCCACGCGCTGCAGCCGATGCAGATATTAGGTGCGGCGATCATTCTCTTTGCCGCCGCCGGCATGAATCTCGGCTGGACGCCGCGGTGGCTGCGGTCGCGGGCGCTGGAGAGCTGAGAACCGGGCGGGCATGGCAAGCACGCCTGGGCATGGCAAGCACGCCCGGGAGATGCCGATGTTATTTCTGCCCGCGCGTCGTTTCGAACAGGAACCAGGTGCGGCGCTCGGCCTCGTCGATCCAGTTCTCGATCAGGCTGGCGCTCGCAACATCATTATGCTCGTCGCAGAGGTCATGCACCTCGCGCAGCAGCGAAACGAGCTGAGCGTTGTCCTGGCGCAGTTCCGACAACATGTCCTCGGGCGTGACGAAATCCGCGTCATTGTCCGAAATGCGCTGCTGGCGAGCGATCTGGCCAACGGAGCGCAGTGTCGTGCCGCCGATCTTGCGGGCACGCTCGGCAATGTCGTCGGTCATGTTGAAGATCTGCTCTGCCTGTTCGTCGAGCAGCAGATGATAATCGCGAAAATGCGGACCGGACATGTGCCAGTGGAAATTCTTGGTCTTGAGATAGAGCGCGAAGACATCGGCGAGCAGCGCGGTGAGTGCTGCCGAAATATCGGTGATGGCATTGGTCGGCAGATCCGAAGGCGTCTTCAGGGGCGCAAGTCTGGTCTTCTCGGCCTGTGTGCGGGACATCCGTTTTCTCCTTGGGTGACGAAGCGATATTGGGGACCTGATAGGGCGGCGATGACATTCTGATGAAGACGAGGTGACGATGGGTGCCCGTCTGAGATCTTCCCCGCAAGAGATACGGGAGGCTCGCGGTTCTTCAAGGTCATGGGCAGCCGGCGGCCGGGCATTCTTTCCGGTACGGCCACGCATTCCTGTCGGTGATGCATCCATCAATGCCGGCGGATTGATGGTTGCAGGCACCGGATATAAAACAGCGGGGAAAAGAAGGAAGCGCATCATGAGCCTTGCCGCCTTGCTGACCTATGCCGGAGCGCTGTTCATCGCCGCGGCCATTCCAGGACCCGGGATTACCGCAATCGTCGCGCGTGCGCTCGGCTCGAATTTCCGCGAGACCTTCTTCATGGGCCTCGGCCTGGTGCTCGGCGACATGACCTATCTCACAGCGGTCATTCTCGGCCTTGCCTTCGTGGCGCAAACCTTCACCGAGGTGTTCATCGCCATCAAGATCGCCGGCGTCCTCTATCTCGGCTACATCGCCTGGAAACTCTGGACGGCGGGGCTGTTGCCGCAGGAGATCGCGGCGCGGAAATCCGCCAATATCGGCCTATCCTTCCTCTCCGGCCTGCTGGTGACGCTCGGCAATCCGAAGACGATGCTCTTCTATGTCGCCCTGGTGCCGACGCTGATCGATATCGGCAATATCGGCCTGCCAGACTATGCAATGCTGCTTGCCGTGACCTTCGTCGTGCTGATCGTCGTGCTCGTGCCCTATATGCTGCTTGCCACGCGAGCCCGCACGATGCTGAGAGAGCCGCGGGCCTTGCAGGCGCTGAACCGGGTTGCGGCCGGCATCCTCGCCGGCACGGCCGCCTTCATCGCCACGCGGGCGGCCTGAAATAAACATTCGGCAAGAAACGGTTTTCAAAGGTTTTTTTCTCTCCTGATCGCTCCTCCAGGTCGAACGCGGTCTGGTCTAGACGGGCCTTTGACCCTATTCTCCCCCTCGATTTCAGGAGCAGGATTTCAAAGGGAGAGCATCCATGTCGCACAAGCCCGGCCGCGGCCGCATCTATTCCTCGATCACCGAGACCATCGGCGACACGCCGCTCGTGCGCTTCGACAAGCTGGCGCGGGAAAAAGGCGTCGTGGCGAACCTGATCGGCAAGCTCGAATTCTTCAACCCGATCGCCTCCGTCAAGGACCGCATCGGCGTCGCGATGATCGAAGGCCTCGAAGCGCAAGGCAAGATCACCCCCGGCAAGACGGTGCTGATCGAGCCGACCTCCGGCAACACAGGCATCGCGCTCGCCTTTGCCGCCGCCGCCAAGGGTTATCGGTTGATCCTCACCATGCCGGAGACGATGTCGGTCGAGCGCCGCAAAATGCTGGCGCTGCTCGGCGCCGAGCTGGTGCTGACCGAGGGACCAAAGGGCATGAAGGGCGCCATCGCCAAGGCGGAGGAACTGGCGTCCTCGCTTCCCGACGCCGTCATTCCGCAGCAGTTTGAAAACCCTGATAATCCCGAGATCCACCGTAAGACGACGGCCGAGGAAATCTGGAACGATACCGACGGCACGGTCGATATCGTCGTCTCCGGCATCGGCACCGGCGGCACGATCACCGGCGTCGGCCAGGTGCTGAAGAGCCGCAAACCCGAGATCAAGATCATCGCCGTCGAGCCCGCAGATTCGCCGATCCTCTCCGGCGGCAATCCCGGCCCGCACAAAATCCAGGGCATCGGCGCCGGTTTCGCCCCGAAGATCCTCGATACCGGCATCTATGACGAGGTCGTCACCGTGACCAATGACGAAGCCTTCGAACAGGCGCGCCTGGTTGCCCGGCTCGAAGGCGTGCCGGTCGGCATCTCCTCGGGTGCGGCACTGACCGCCGCAATCAAGGTCGGCATCCGTCCCGAGAACGCCGGCAAGAACATCGTCATCATCATCCCCTCCTTCGCCGAGCGTTATCTCTCGACGGCGCTGTTCGAGGGGCTGGGGAGCTGAGGCAGAGCTTTGGCCGGGCTTTTCCGGTCACTCGTCTTCGCAGGATATCGGGCCTGCTTCGGCGCTCTGTGAGCTGCTGATAAAGCCGACCCACTCCTCTTTCGTCATGCTCGGGCTTGTCCCGAGCATCTGCAGCCAGTTGATATGCAGCAGATCCTCGGCACAAGGCCGAGGATGACGCCGAGTAAAGGATGAGCTGCCAACAAACTGTCGGGCGCGCTTCGCGCCTCTCACGCAGCCGCCGTCAGCCTTTCGCCGGCGATGCGGTAGGAGATGGCTTCGGCGAGATGGATGCGGCCGACGGTCGGCTTGCCGTCGAGATCGGCCAGCGTGCGGGCGACCTTGAGCACGCGGTGGTAACCGCGGGCGGAGAATTTCATCTTCTCGGCGGCGTCGCGGAGCAGCTGCAGGCCGCTAGCGTCGGGCTCGGCCAGTTTCTCGATCATCGAGGTGGAGCAGCGGGCATTGGTGCCGATGCCTTTTGCGCCTGTGCTTTCGAAGCGCTCCTGCTGGATTTCGCGGGCGCGAGCGACACGACGGGCGACGTCGGCGCTGGTTTCGGCGGCCATCGGCCGGATGAGGTCGGCGGCGGAGACGGCCGGCACATCGATGCGGATATCGATGCGATCCATCAGCGGGCCGGAGATGCGGGCCTGATAATCGCTCATGCAGCGCGGGCCGCGGGCGCAGGTATGGCCCGGTTCGCCGGCCATGCCGCAGCGGCAGGGGTTCATTGCCGCGATCAGCTGGAATTTCGCCGGATAGGAGACGCGGTGATTGGCACGCGCAATGACGCATTCGCCGCCTTCGAGCGGCTGGCGCAGCGCATCGAGCGCCTGCGGCGTGAACTCGGGAAACTCGTCAAGAAAGAGCACGCCGTGATGGGCAAGGGAGGCTTCGCCCGGACGGGCGCGCAGGCCGCCGCCGACAAGGGCCGCCATGGTGGCGGAATGATGCGGGGTGCGGAAGGGCCGGCGATCGGAAAGCTTGCCGCCGGAGAGCTGGCCGGCGATCGAATGCACCATCGACACCTCCAGCAGCTCGGCGGCCGAAAGCGGCGGCAGGATCGACGGCAGTCTTGCCGCCAGCATCGACTTGCCGGAGCCCGGAGGACCGACCATCAGCAGATTATGGCCACCGGCGGCCGCCACCTCGAGCGCCCGCTTGGCGCTTTCCTGGCCCTTGATTTCGGCAAGGTCCGGCAGGTTTGCGGCATTGGCGCGGATCGACGCTTCCGGCCTGGATAGGACCTGCGTGCCGCGGAAATGATTGGCAAGGGCGATCAAGCTGCGCGGTGCGAGGATATCGACGTCCGAGCCCGCCCAGGCGGCTTCGGCGCCGCTTTCGGCCGGGCAGATCAGCCCCTTGCCGAGCGCATTGGCACCGATCGCAGCCGGCAGCGCGCCTGATATGGCGGCGATCGTCCCATCGAGGTTGAGTTCGCCGACGACGACAAAATCCGACAAGGCATCGGCAGGAATGGCGCCGAGCGCGGCCATCAGGGCAAGGGCGATCGGCAGGTCGAAATGCGAGCTTAACCGGTATTGAAAAAACGTACTCACTGGGCTCCAACTGGTGTCAGCTTTCGAATGCACCCGGCACGCGTCTAAAAGTGTCGTCCAAAGGACGCCCGCTTTCGGCGGCTAGCCGACGGTTTAGAAAGACTGAACTGGCGTTGCCTCATCACTAAAGCCAAAGTTCAGTCTTTCTAAATTAGCAAATAAGTCGTCCAACGGACGACCGCTCCGGCAAAGCCGGATAAAGCTCCCGGCAGGGCTTGGTCAGTGGCACGGTTGAAAGGAAGCTTCGGCTGGTCACTAGACAGGCTGCTTAATCCAACGAACACCTGCGCCGAAAGACGGAGTTTCCGACGTGAATTGGACGTTCTTACTCCCGAGCGCTTCCTCCAATCGCATCAATTTCACTGGGCTCACGGCGTCAAAATCATCGCGTTCAAACCGAGCGATGAAGCTTTTATCTAAGCCAGAAATTTCAGCTAACTGCGCTTGTGATAGGTTGGCCAAACCTCTTGCCGCACGAAGCATGACGCGCTTGTAAGGGTCCTTTCGGCCGGGCGCTCGCCATCTTATCCCGCGACCGAAGTCGCTGCCCCCGTCCGTAAATTCTACGCCCTCCGCCTCATATTTCTCTTTGAGCAGCTGGGCGAAGCGCGGCGTGAGCTTATAGCGCCCTGCTTCCAACGTGTAGACAGACCGAAACTTCAATTTGAGTAGGTCTTCGATCCCGGTCTGGGTGTAACCCAACAGGCAACGAGCAGCTCTGAGAAGGTCCGGAAGACTGTCCATTCATCTGGTTGAGCAATCCTGCCAAGGAAATGTCAATTAAATACGCGCCCAGAGAAAACGTTGACAAAAACGAGTTATAATATTTGCAATTGCGCTATTTTCTTTGCAAATGAGTCACGAATCATGTTTGGTTCTTGTCATTGAGCGGCTTCGCCGCCGAATCAGAGGGCATCTACGTGATTGACAAATGGCTTGGCACACCACCGGATTTGATAATCCCAAGACTAAGATCGCTGGTCGAAGATTTGGAACGAGTTGCCGCTCCCGGCGGCGTTGCCGGTGTCAATGACGCGGTCATCATCAAGAACTGCATCCTCACGAGTCGATCTGTCCCCTGCTTGATCGGCCAAATGCATGGCCACCCGACAATCAAAGACGGGGCGGGTATCACCAGCGAACTTTTCTATCTGGACCGAAAGCGGCGCGTCGCTCGCACGCTGAGCCGATGGTATCGGTTCGACGATGGCCTTTTGATCTGATCTCACGTTACGGAGACCACCAATGGAAAAGGCTCTCGCCGACCAGCTTGACCGGTACATTTACAAACTTCAGGAAGCGTCGCGAAATTTGAAATGTTCGCGGTCTGTTGGTGAGATCAGAACGAACCACGACAACTCAGCAATCGCGACGAAGTCTGCAGTGGATTTCTTAGCCTACTGCGCTCTTATTCAGTTCGTTCGACGGAATATCGGCAGCTTGTCACAACCGTCGTGCGTCGCCTTGGTGAGTGTTCCAAGTCAGTGGCTGCTTTCAGACATTGAAGATGCCGCAAAGATAATCTTCAACAACGCGAAGCAATTTAAAATCTGCCTCCACCCTACGTCGAAGCACAAGCGGGGTTGGGAGATCGACGCAGATGAACTCCTTGCTTCAGATAAACTGATCATTTTCGCGCGGGCTGGCTCAGTGGTGCACGAGGATTTCGAATTGGCAGCGACAGTTCGTGACCGGCTTACGTTGTGCGACGCCAGGCATATCCGCGCACTCAGCGAGCTGCGAAGATGTGGCGCACTTACCGACGAGCAGGTGGAAGTGATCGCACGGCAGCCTTCGGAACGAATGGAAGCGATTTTCCGACGCGGGCAACCCGCACAGCGTGCAGCCGAAAGGCTCATGGATGCTCATAGGAAATCAATTGACCGGCCCGCACAGCACCTCGACTTGTCGAAAGGCTTCGGTGAAGCAGGCGTGTGGGCCAAGGAGTTGAAAAGAGATATCCAGGAATGGCGTGAAGGAAAGTTGCCTTGGCCTGAGGTAGATAAGGGGTGTTTGCTCTATGGCCCCCCCGGCACTGGAAAGACACGATTTGCCTCCGCACTCGCTGCAGAATGCGATCTGCATTTGGAGGCGGCTTCGATCTCTAAATGGCAGAGCTTTAAGGATGGCGACCTGGGAGATATGCTGAAGGCAATGTACCAAGCCTTCGGGGCTGCCAGGGAAAATGCCCCTGCGCTGTTGTTCATCGACGAGTTCGACTCCATCGGTGATCGCTCAAAGTTTCCGTCGCAGCACGAGACTTACTCGACAACGGTTGTCAACGCCCTTCTTGAATGTCTAGACGGCATCGGAGACCGAGAAGGTGTCGTCGTGCTTGGAGCATGCAACCATCCACAAAAAATCGACCCCGCACTGTTGCGAAGTGGTCGGCTGGAAAAACATGTTTCATTTCCTTTACCAGACGCCGCAGCTCGTTCAGAAATCCTTGCGTTTCATCTTCCCAGCCTATCTGAAGAGGCCGCCCTCAAGGAAATTGGAGCCCGATTGCCAGGCAAAAGCGGGGCTGATCTCGAACGCTTGGCAAGGGAGGCTCGGCGCATTGCGCGTCGCGAAAATCGATCAGTTACCATCGACGATGTCAGGGCAAGGATAAAGGTATCTGCGCCGCTCGACGCAGCCACTTTGCACCGAGTGGCGATTCATGAGGCCGGTCATGCCATCGTGGCACACGCTCTTTTTATCGGAAAAATCGAACGTGTGGAAATCTATGACAACGTGCATCGGTTCGCGACCGTCATGGACGCCAACGGGCTGACTACAGTGGAGATATCCGCCAGAGAGTTCACGACACGGTGGGACATCATCAAAATGATCACGATGCATCTCGCTGGAGCGGCGGCAGAAGACTTAGTCTTGGGCCACCGGTCAAATTGGGCGTCGGGCACTCGGGACAGCGATCTCTCGCAAGCGACAACCTTGGCAATCAAGATGGTTACGGAATATGGCTTCGGTAGTTCACTTTATTTCCTTCCTGGTTCCGTCGACATTGAGGCAGTCGTCACACTTTGGGAAGATCAGCCGCTCCGGGATGAAGTTACCGAGATTCTGCAAGAACAGTATCAACGAGCGAGAGACATGCTTGATGGTTTGCGCCCCACCCTACTCAAGCTCGCGGATGCACTTGTAAAAGAAAAGTCCTTGGACGCGGCTCAATTAGAACCGTATTGGCCAGGTGCCCCCAAACGCACGAACGTTTTGCGCCAATAGTGCGGCGCGACGACATTCGGCGGCTATCAAGGAAATCGAAATCAACGAGGCAAGGAAACGTCGCGGAAATTGCGGCGCGGTCCCGGACTTTTTTGCCTATACGGAAGATATGATGCGAGCTTGGATCATCAGTGACCTTCACTATTCTCCGATGGACGCTCTCGGGGGCGCTCCCTTTCGCATTCAGGATGCAGACGTCTGCATCTGCGCAGGCGATATTTCAGAGAATATTTCGATGAGCATCGCCTATCTGCGGCGCGATATCGAGCGGCATATGCCCGTCATCTTGGTCTTGGGAAATCACGATTATTATAACGGCAGCATCGATCTTGCGCTGGATCGAGCACGCCGCGAGATTGAGGGCACCAATATCCATCTCCTCGAAAATCAAAGCATCGAAATGGCCGATTGTCGCTTCATCGGCGCGACGTTGTGGACGGACTTTGCGGTTTCTGTCGGAGACGATGAGCATGTTCCGCCGGAGGAACGGAGGACGAAAGCCTTCGGCCTGGTGCCGCACCTCATGGCAGACTTCGAATATATTTTCCGATCCGACGCGCGACACCCAGGCGAAAACGGGCTGATCACGGTTCGCGAAATCCTTAAGCGCCACATCGCGAGCCGATCATTTATTGACCGCGAACTGGAAAAGCCATTCGACGGGCGCACGTTCGTCGTGACGCATCACGCACCGCTCATCCAGAGTTTTGACGCCCGATTCTTTGGCCATGTAACCAATGCGGCATTCGGAAGTGATCTGTCCGACTTGATCGCTCGGCGACGCCCCTCAGTTTGGATACACGGCCACATCCATAAATTCCGCGACTATATGGCTGACAAGACCAGAATAATTTGCAATCCAAGGGGTTACAGCGGCGAACGCGACCTATCAGGATTTCGGCCGGATTTCGTCATCGATCTATGAGAAATCCTGACGAGGCAGTCGATCTTGAGGACATGGCGAGTTATTGCGCTAAAGCATCGACATGGGCGCTGTCCATGGTTGGGTAAGGTTAGAAGGCCTCCCGCTCTTCACCCGTTTGGCGATTCCAGCGCAATTGGCCGCGTCGGCGCAATTCCAAGCAAAGTGCCAACGACGGGTCGCCGCCTTCCGGTTAGGACTGTCGGTGTCCATGGTGCCGTTCGGGCAGTCAACGGTAAACGTCCAGCCTGCATTGTGGGCATCGCCTAGAGTCTCGATTGGCTCATGTCGTTAGCGTAGCGCTAGCCGCGAGAGAGAACAAGACAAGAACAAAGTTCCTTGTGGATGCGAGCGCCGATTTTGGCATTAAGGTATATATGTCCGAGTCAGAGGCATGATAGCCATCGAAGGACGAACAGTGAGCACAATAGGCAAAGTCTTCATCAGCCATGCTACCGCAGACGTGGCGCTGGCAAAACTCGTGGTGAACTTCCTCAAGGAAGCGATAGGCGTTCCGGACGCTGATATTTTCTGCACCAGTCTGCCAGGGCACAGCATTCCCTTGATGCAGGACTTCAACGAATACATGCGGAAGCAGATGGAGCAACCGGCTATCGTTCTCGCGCTCCTAACGCCGTCCTATCTCGAAAGTCATTTTTGCCTCATGGAATTGGGCGCGGCCTGGTCGAGAGCGTTGAAGACACTTCCCGTCGTCACTCCGGAAGTCCCGTTCGATGTCGTGACAAAAACCTTGGGCCTGAAGCAAGCTTGGAGGATCGACGATCACACCAAGCTCTCTGAGTTTAGAGACGCTTTCGAAGGAATGGCTTTAGAAGCCCGCAGCTCCGCGACCTGGGAAGGAAAGGCGGACGAGTGGAAGAAGCGATTGCGTATTGTCCTTCGCGGGCTGCCGTCGCCCAAGCTCGTTTCAAAAAAAGACCTCGATGCTGCGCTTTTCGAGATCGAGACGACCAAACGGGCCTCGGCCGCAGAAGCCGAACGGCTATCCGATCTACATCGGGAACTCGCCAGACGGTCTGCACGGAAACGCGAGGAGCTTGAGGAGGAGAACGCTGCGCTTCGAAAGCGGCTGGCCGACAAAGACGCAGGACTGCCCCGGGCTCTGATTGTCGAGCCGGAACGTCTTATTGCTCTTGATCTGCAGGAGGTCCTGACGCGGGCTCGATACGATGTTGTTGGCGTCGCAACGTCAAAGCAGGAAGCGATCATCATGGCCCTTGCTGAAAAGCCAGAACTCATTCTCACGGAAATAGACCTTGCTGACGGCTCATCAGGCATTGATCTCGTGAATGCGCTCTACGGACATTTGGACTGCTTCGCGATATTCGTCACCAATCATCCGGAGAAGCTGTTGACAGGCAATCGACCGGAGCCAATCGACCTTGTAACGAAGCCGTTCTCTCCCGATCATCTGCTAGAAAAGGTCGCGGGCGCGAGGAAGCACCTTCTTGAAAGGCGGGCGCTGGCTGAACGCCAAGAGGCTCATTGATGGAAAAGCCCACCAAAACGTTTGGCCTGGATGAGCCCATCGACCTTTATCGAAAGCTGTTGTTCGATATCGAGCGCCTCCGGGTCGGCGGGTCCAGCCGAGCCGTACAGTTCGCTGCATTCGACTGCGCCGTCGATGCGTTCCACTTGATCGACTGGGTGTTGCATGCCATCGATGATGAGTCTCATCTTCGCCTGACGGGCAAGGGGCGCGGCAAGCATGGCGTAATCCCAGGCTTCATTACGACGAATGCGATCCGACTGCCTGACCTAGAGCTATGCCGCCAGATAGCCAACTCGGTAAAACATGTCGTCATGACATTTGGTCCGAAGATGGAGCACATGTCGACAGGCTCCACGGTGAAGTTCGAACCTGGATTTATACCCGATCAGCCGCCTCCACCCGGTTTCCGGATGTTTGCGTGGGCCTACATTGAGCTTCACGGCACCAAATATGCTGTCATCGAGCTTTTCGAGCACATGGCGCGACAGTGGGAACAATTCCTAAGACAGGAAGGCCTGTTTGTGGAAGAGCCGCCGGACTGGAAGCCATCTGACGAAGCGTAGAGCGCACATGTCTAACGGGGAACTGCAAACCGGGCAGCTCGCGCCTTTGTTACCAAAACCCCTTCCGTGGTAGCTCCGCTTCGGGAAATGGAATGTACTTAAAATATTCTTTTTCACATCCAGAGCTAACGGTCATTTCCATGTTGCTGCCGCCATCGATCACTTCGAACATTACAGCCCTTTGAGGCACCCGCACCCTTTCGGTCTTGCCAATCACAACAGAGTATTTAGCGCAGACGACCGAAACCCCGTTGTCGTATGTGTGCATCCCCGAGATTTCGGCCTGCTTTATCGTCTCGGGATAGGCGAAATGTTTGTGCATGTAGTCAGCAAGCAATTGTCTTTGCTCTGGCGTCGAGGGGGAATCCTGTTCAGCGAATGCGGGTGAATAAAACGCCAGAGCTAGTGCTAGGTGGAGAAACATTCTCACGATAAATCCCTCTACTTTTCCGAGGTGTCTTTTAACTGCGCAGCGAGGATTGTCGATATCCGAAGCGGTTCATACGAGACTCTAAAAAGAATTGATGCTGGAATGGCAGCATGACAAAGCCGCCTCGCCACCCTCGATCCAAGCCGTTGCTGCGGGCCGACGGCGAGCCTCTGCAATCGCGCCCGATCAAGAAGCGGAATCCAGCTCAACCGGCGCTGCCTTTCGATCCCATGCCGCTAAGGGTCGAACCGGCGCTGGCGTTGCTGAAGCAAAAGCCTCCTTCAGGAGAGCAATGGTTCTGGGAAATCAAATGGGACGGATACCGGCTCGCGATCCAAGCAGAACCGGCCGGAATCCGGGTGATCACGAGAGGCGGCTACGATTGGGCGAACCGATTTCCCTCAATTGTGGACGCGGCGCGAGAATTGGGACCGGCGTCAATGATTTTGGATGGCGAGGGCGTCGTCCTCGATGCGGAAGGGCGCTCGGACTTCAACGCGTTGCAAAACAGCCTGGGCGCGGACGGCCGACGCTCTGGGAACAGCCGGAAACGCGATCTTCATGGCCTTCGATTTGCTCTATCTCGACGGTCATGATCTCCAGAATGAGCCATATCGAACGCGGCGGCATTTGCTTGAAGAAACTCTACGAGGATTCGAGGGCGCAATCCGACTATCGGAAGAGATTGAGGCTGATCCGGCCGTCCTGCTCGATCACGCCTGCCAGCTTGGGCTTGAGGGCATTGTCGGCAAGGATCGAAACAGCAAATACCGGCCCGGACGAACCGGCGATTGGATCAAGCTCAAGTGCGTCCAGTCGGAAGCGTTCCTGATCGTCGGCTATGAGCCGTCAATGTCAGCTCGCGGCGGCTTCGCGTCTCTTCTCCTTGCGGCCTACCATGGCGACGAGCTGCGCTACGTGGGTAGCGTTGGAACCGGATTCAAAGAGCGGGCTTCGCTCGATCTGCGGGCCATGATGGACAAGCTATCGTGGCGACGGAAAGCGCCGCCAGTTACATATCTAGGGAAGCGGCGGGTCGTATGGGTCCAGCCGACGTTGATTGCAGAAATCAAATTTCGCCAATGGACGCCTGACATGAAGCTGCGGCACGCCGCTTATAAAGGGCTGCGTGAGGTTCAGGACAATGCGGAAGTTTACCGCCTTTAATCCGGATAGCGCTTGAGATTGCTAAAGCCAGAATAAAATTCAGGCCGCTCGTCGACGAACGCGAGTGAATACGGAGTGAATGAGCAAACTAGCTCCAAAAAGCAGTCCGGACAGGGCAAGAGTTATCATCGTGCCGACCATTGCCACACCAGAGGCAAGCGAAATATCGCCATCCGTCATATAGCGTGCTCCGCCCATTCCAAGCCCGGTGAAAATGCAGGCCGCAAACACGAGGACAAGAACTAGCAACAAACTCATCCTCAGGAGCCCGAAGCCCTTAGCGCCGCTGATTGCGACCGCCAGCAGAGAAGCTGTTATGCTGAAAACGGTAAAAGCAGAATAGGCAATAGCGCGTGGCCTCAGTTCATTTGCAAAGACCATTCGGTCAGGGATCGAAAGAGCCATGAACTGGTCCCACGTCATTCCTCTGCGAGGTAGTTCCTGTAGCAATAGCAGGCCGGTGCCAGTTTGATACGCGGTAACCGACATTCCGTAGACAAGGTAGACGGCGATCACGACGACAGCCACTCCAATGGCGATGCGGATAGCTCGCTTCAAAATTTTTCCCCCTGTAAAATGACCTGCTGGCGCTCGAATGCGAAACTACTGAGCGGTGAGATGGGTCTAAATCGAAATCAACTCGCGTCTCTTTGTGACGATTGATCGCCAGCATCGACAATCAAACGAGCGCGTTCATAGAGTTCGTCGAAAGTAACGACTTCTGGCCGCAGCAGGTTTCTTCGGAAGCGCTCGAAACACCCGAATTTTCGTTCGTTGATGCCGTGTTCAGTTTCGAACTCATTGAGGCGGCCGCAGATGACAAAAGATCGAGGTTCAGTCGTATAGATGGTCTCGCCGGTCGGATCGCCGTCCCTGTCCGTTATCTGCACGGAGGAGCCCCACTGTGCTAGGGCTGCGGCAACAGTTCCTTGGACTTGTGCGACCGCTCCGGAAAGCTCCTTGGAAGGCGTCCAAATGCCCGAGCGATACTGGTCTGGCGATACCAGCTCCGTCCTATGATGCTTCAATTCCACGAAAGCGGCCGTATTCAGGATGGCCCGGGATCGAAGCAAAGCGTCAACCCGCTTTCCGGGTCCCCCAAGGTCGTGTCCCCTAACCGTCTGCTCTAACTTGCGGTCGTCCAGTGGACCGAAATTGATCAAGCTGAGCGAATATCCCAGAATCCACGGGTTCTTCTCTAAAAACTGTTGCCAGAGCGCTTCAGGTCCCTTGCCGCGCTGCGCTGCGCAGTTGTCGAAGAAGTCGTCATCGGATAGCAACCGTTCGAAAAGAGCGAGCTGCTTCTTTCGATACGATAAGGCGACGACGTCTTCGGTCGTGATCTCATTGCGAGCAATGGCGGCTAAGAGCTTCTGGTTGTCGGCTGCGATCCGCCGCATCTGGTCGGGTTTGAGAAGCAAGTCCTCAAGGTCGCGGTCTGAAATGTTTAAGCGGCCATCATTCGGAAAGTGGAGGCGCTTAATGTTAGCCATGAACTTCAAAAGGGCAGTCATCTCGTGCGGGCCAAGCGCGAAGTATTCCTTCGCGTTGCCCTTCGAGGTGAATTTCTGGATGGTCACCGATCTGAACGACCTGTCGTCTTCCAGAAAGCTGGCTTTGATCTGGAAGCGACCTCCATCAGTTTGCCGCAAAACCAGCTCGTCTTTTACTTTGACGAATTCGTATCCAGGTTCTCCGTCGATGACCTTATTCGCAACGCGCAGCTTTCGGCCCGCGTAATCTGTAAACGCGGGGCTGGCATACGTTTTGTCTGGGCGGGAGTTGCGGAATATTTCCTCTTCGCTGCTCATTATCTCGACCCATTGAAAGCCATTTTGGGTTGTAGCAGATAACCAGCCCCGATACTTCACCATACCAGATGGCGGATTAGTCTTACCCCACGAAATCCCCTGAATTTTAGGCCGATTGTCGGGGACCGACCCACTTCAAAAACGGGAAAAAACGCGGCCGCGAAAGCGGACGGGATTAAACGCGGCCTTTTTAGCCAGCAATTTAACGTGGCTGCAAGCCAACCGGCCAAATCACCACGGGATAATTCTGCAATACCGCCGTTAGCTGCTTGCGTCGATCTGCACAATTTGGGCAATGTGGAATCACGCGATTTGCAGATACGGCGGCTTCCACCCCCGTCGCTTGGATAGGTCCAAACTATCCGTGAAAGAACCGCAACTGGCGAAGCGGAGAGAGAAGGAAACGGCATCCAAAGCCCTTCCTTCCCCTCTGCGGTCCTTATCCCCTTGTGAGAGGATGGGGTTATCTGTGCCGCTGTTCGCCCTTCGTGGCAATAGTTGACGGTCTAAAAGGTTGTGCAAATAGTCTAAAGTTTATACGCCAGCACATACTTTCGACCTTCCCTTGCGCATTGATCCATCAATCCGAAATCGATGGGATAGCGGAACGATAACCGACGAAGAACTTTAAAACTTCCGGTTAGGGGCCACAGGTCGCTCACTTCTGAAGACGGATCGTGTGGGTTGTGTAGCAACCGCCCCATTGATCGGGGAGCCAAAAAATCATGAGCGTCAACTGTCAGTGTTGGAGAAATGACGGTCTTGCATTCTCTTCAGATTGGAGCTGAATTTCTCTTTTGATTCCGGAGATAAGAAGCCGGGTTCTCGTGAGTTCCGGAGCAGCGCCGCATGTTGAAACCTGATGGTAGCTGCAAGGGCAATCCACATGGCGAGTGCTTCGAAGGTTTTTGATCCCAACTTTTTCGCCTTCGCCATCAACCGCTCGTGGTCGTTTAGCCAGCGGTTTGCCTCCCAGTTCCGGGCCGTAAAAAGGTTCGCTATAAACTGTTCGTAATAAACTTTGCCGGACCGGTCCTCCATCAGGATGTTCCACTCGGGTGAAAATACTGGCACGAGCCAGCTGTCGGCATCGGCTAAAGATGTGGTAACACCAATTCCTGGGCACGGCGCTAATGGGTGATCGGTCACCACCTTTGTTATGAGTCCCGCGATAGCGATGTCCCAGCTCTCGCTTGTCTCTTTGTCCACCGTCCCGTCGAATAACTGGCGGGAGAGGTCGTACAAATTGAAGGGCTTAGCAAACTGCGACGGCAATCGCTGGACACATGTCCCGAGGATGATTCTCTCGTAGTAGTTCCCCTTCTGGAGGTATTCTTCATAGGATGTCCCCATCAGGGTTGCCACCGCTGAATGAGTTGCTCTCTCTACCGTCTGAACTGCCTCACCAATATCTACCAAAACAGAGGAGTTCGCGAGATCACTCGGCTTGCATTCCCATGGGGGAAGCTCTGAGACTCGTGATCCTATGGACTCGTACGCGGCGGCGGCAAGTTGTGAGCAGAAGTAGCCCGCATCCGTCTGGTCGCGCAGGAAGGGCAATATTGTTCCCACTGCGCCTTTCGTGGAATATGGACGGAATAACAGCGACCAAACAAAATCTGCGAGTTCGTCCCGCTGCTTCTGTGATAGGCCCGTCGCGCGAAGAACGCGAAGCTTCACATTCGTCTCATAGCTGACCGCCGGAAGAAAGACCGGTATCACACCAGGATCATTTGCTTCGACTGCGATGCCATTGCCAACGTGCAGGGCAGCATGACTAAACGAGCCAAGAGTGGCTGCCCGGATCAGCCAACTTGTCTTGTTCTCTCCCGTCGAGAGGATGATGTCTCCGGGCAACAGCGCAGCAGTATTGATGACTGTAATGCTGGTCATTCATACGGTCCTTTGCCTCAGGCGAGAACCCATAGTGCCCGGAACAAACGGCGCGATTGTGATGCCCATTGCCTAGAGAAGAATCGGCTGCGACACCGGCTCCCCGGACGTGGTCACGATGGTCGAACCATAGGGCTCCCGTGACGTCACAACGATCTGGGCGTTCGGAAGCGGCCGGGCGAGCGCCTTAGCCTCCTCCCACCGTGCACGCATCCATACATCCACCTCTTCCTGCGTCAGCAAGAGGACCGGCATTGCCCTCGGGTGAATCGGTTTGACGACGTCGTTGGGATCGGTCGTCAGGAATGCATAGAGGTCGTCTGTGGTCAGGCCGTCTTTGACTTTGCGAACGCTTTGCCACTGGGGAACGTGCACACCCGCAAAAAACATCAGGGGCTTGCTTTCATCACGCGCGAACCAGGCGTTCGGCGTGTTGCCGCCCTCTTCCTTGCTGGCAGGGTCCGGTTCGGCAAAGCTTGTCACCGGCACGATGCAACGGTTCTCGACCCCAAACCAGCGCTGCCAATGCGCCAGATCAAGATTGCGGATATTGGTCGTACCCTTATTTGGCTCCATACGGATGAGCACTTCCATATCAACCAACTTACCCTTCTGCCGCAATTTCTCGGCCCGCGCTTCAGCCGCCTGCTTGATCGCAAAAAACGGCGACGGCATTCCCCACCGCGCATGCACAAGCTGCTTCCGGCCGTCCGCCGTATTGCGAACGATTGGTCCAGCTTGGTCCGGGTTCATCTGGTAGGCGGGCATCAAGTTGATCAGGCTCTCGGCGTCCAAGGCCCACTTGCTAACCCAGTCTTTGTCCTCCATGCGGTAGAGATTGCACATTAATCGCAACGACCTCCCTTTCGCGTTGCGGACAGCCTATGCATTTCGGACAGAACGTCAAACTCCCCGCCGAGAGTCCGTGTCGTCACCGCTGATATCGTCCTTCGGAAAGAATTGACCTTCGTGCGCCCATTCAGCCTCAGCCTCCTCCAATTCCTCCGAGGAAAAGTGGTAGATTACGAGCTTGTCCAGCACATGGTCCACGTCGCGAGCCATTCCGAGCAGGTCCATCGTCTTGCCCATATGGCCGCGCTCGCCGAACCTATCGAAGCACATACCAGAGACCATAGCATGAAGGTCGATAACCTTCTTCGTCGCCTCCGGCGAGAGATATGGTTCGTCTCCAAAATCGAGTGAATCGGACACCACCTGCGCTCGACGGGACAGCGTTTCCGACCGAGACCTCGAACCGTCTTCCGCGAAAACGTCATAGCACTGTCTGCCGACATGCTCCGCGTAGACCGCGATCTTCATGACATCACCGGGTGAGATATTCTGATCGTTTCTGTACAAAATGGTGGGCATGCCAAATCCTCCACGCCGGGATGGGAATATTAGGTTGCCGCATGATTGTTCATATTTCGTTCTTTTTTGACGGAGGAGTCAAGGGCGCTTTTTCAGGATGGATAGCGCAACTTCGAGATCGGCATTGGCTGCAAGCATGAGCGCGTGATTATCGGCCAGCTCGACAATCGTTGTGAGCACTTCATCCGCTCGCCACCCCGCAGCAACGGAACGGTCGACGAGAGCGGCGAATTCCAAATGGAGCGCGTCCTGGCATCGGATGAAGCGATCAGGATCGTTGCTTGGCACATCCGGCGGGTATATTTCGTCCATCTGATGAACTTGAGCCGGTCGACGATGCGCGTCAAGAGTCCTATCCTCCCTGGCGATTTTACCAAGGTTATCCCTTATCCCTTACACCACGGTCGCGGCGTCGGCGGACAGCTAGTTCTGCCGCAGGCAAATGGCACGGCAAGGCCCTCGCTGATCAGGATGCTTCCGACGTCCTTCCCGTCCACGCGAAGGACCCCGCAGTATCTGCCATAATTGCACTTGTCGGTACCCTCGGTGCCTTGCGCACATGCACACGCGACTTTTGTTAGTCGGGCACTGCCTTGGGCAACCAGTTGACGAAGCCGCGACGATGCTCGCTCTCCCAGTTGCCGTTCATTCTCGCATTGCGGCGAAAACTTCTCCGGCGTGTTGAAGCCGACCAGCCGCGTACCGGCGGCCTCGCCAATTACGTGGACGGTATCTCCGTCGGTTACCGCAAATTCCTGCGTCTGCGATGCCCTCAATGCCACCGGGGTTGACTGAAATTGCGCTCGCCCGAAGTCGAACGCCTGCAGACCAATTGCCACGGTCGCCGCGACCAGAAATCCAATGGCCAAATTTCGAAGACGCCATCTCAACCGTCTGCCTGCCCGGCCGAAACGAGGTCTGAACAATCTCTTGGTCTGGTGGTGAGATGGACGGCTGGTGGCAATTGGTAGGGGCAACGCGGTCACATTGTTCGGCCGCCCGAGAATCTCGAAAATCTTGCGCCATTGTTTATCGGAAAGGCGAGCTTGCCCGCCGGATCGTTCGAGACGAGCGTGGATGTCGGACAGGAACGTTCGCTGCCAAGCCGTCAAGTTCTGGCGAAGCAGCGCTGCCTCGATGTCGTTTCGGAGGTTCCCAGCCGGGTCCATTATTGCCGCCTCTTATCAGTGAAGGCAGCGTAACCGAGTAGGTTGGAAGATTGGTAAATAGCGGGTCATCTAGAACCCGACCAATATTAGCCTCAACCAGCACAAATCAAAAACTGCGGCCCGGCGAAAACAAAATCATCACGTTACTATATCGTGTATAGCTTAAGTTGAATATTCATTCGTTTTCGCTTATACACCTTACGGGATGTTTACCCTTAGGGGACGCGGGCAATGCGAGGAGCGTCATTTATAACTTCGCTAGCTTTTGTGTTTTTAGCTTACGGAGCGCTGGGCTGCTTTCTCGCTAGTGCGAGCGAGATTGAGACATTAATTAGCGGGGACCAGGTCGTTCTCTCGCCAGCTGGACAGAGCGCTTTACGTCAATGGGTGGAAGTGCCTGATGGCGCTCCACCACTTATTAAGCAACCAACACAAGTGACCGACGTCATTACGACTATAAATGCCTGCAATGTCACGCTCAACGGCTGGAACAAGAAATCGTTCTTTGAGGAATGGTCCAAAGCTGAGGCTGAGCTTACCCAACGTCTTGAAAAGCTTGTACGTGACGGCAAGGGTTTAAAGATTGGCCCCCCAATTACGTCCGCGCTCGCAGGTAAGTTGGCTCAGACTGGACCGAAGACCCTCCCCCCTAAAACAATGGCACTACTTAAAGAATTGCGCGATCACGGGGCAGAGGTGACTGTCGGTTGGGTCGAGGGAATACCTGGCCCTTGGGTAACCGACAAGTCGGTCGATCCGTTCAAATCTCTACCATCGGCAGAGCAGATAGCTGCCGCTGCTGAGCATTTCCTACAGCTTTCCTTAGCAGACTTCTACGGTCGGTTCACACAGACACCGTCGGGCTGCTACTCGACAAAAATGTCTAAGGAGGTTCAATCGCTTGCCAACCTCGCGTATCCGCAAGAAAAGCTGATCGCCAAAATGTTCGGTGACGACAATCTTGTGCAAATTGAATGCGGCAAAGTTGGAACGTATTCCCGCTTTCGGATACCTACAAAATATCTCAGTGAGCCAGTTCAAAATGCGCTGGCAAACGGTCCTTGGCCGTTTGGCCCTGCGGGCAATTACTTCGGAAGGGACTGGTTTTACGTGCATGCGGCCTGGCAAATGTATCAACGGGAGCGCAAGGAATATTTCGACAACTTATCTGCTGATGTTGCAGACTACACCTGTGGCCCTCCCTGAGGTTGTAGATCGCTGCACCTCCATAGGCACCGCGCTGGGGGATTCGACATGAGCTTTTGGCAATTTTACATTCAGCGCTGATCGCGGTGAAGAGGCAATTGCCTCAATTATGAATCGCCGTGGTTGCGACCGCACAGAAGCAATGCGGATAGCCATTGCAGAGCGACGAGAAGACGAAACGCGATGGGACTGACCGCTGATGTTGATATTAAGGTCATCACAGAAGAGGGAGTTCAGAAATGGATGAGATTGCCTGGTACGTTATAGCGGGTGGGTTGGTCATCCTCCTCGCAATTCTCTTGTATGTTTTCGTCAATCCACCAAAATCGGCAGAACCATCCTCGGACGCGTTGCCGATGCCTACCCCACCTCCAGATGCCCCACCTCAGCCTGTGTATCCTACAGGGCCGTTACCTATGCCGCCCTTGGACAGCAGGGAAAAAGCTTTGCCGGGAGGCGGTGCGGAGAACCGACAGGCTGGGAAGTCGAACAGCCGTTCATAGCGGCGGTCATCAAGCCTTTGCAGCTAGTGAAAATTCCGGCTCTTCAGCTTGAGCTGATCGATATGTAGATCGGGGATAAATATATCCCGCGATTTCAGGCCCGAGGGTGACGGCTCGCGCGAGTCCGGCCTACCGGGCGTGCCGTGCCCGAATTCGTCGCCCCGCCCCGTCGGCAGCCGGAATGCCAGATCGCGATCCGCCAAGCCTGTTAGACTGCTCGACAGATCGAACAGCTGCTGAGCGACCAGATGAACGACGTCGCCCTCCCGCTGAATGCGCCCATTGATCGCCAACATTGAGGCTCCCAGCGCAACTCGTCTCGACCGCTCGAACAGCTTGGGCCAGATGACGACGTTGGCAACGCCTGTCTCATCTTCAATGGTCATGAAGATTACGCCCTTTGCGGAGCCGGGCCGCTGGCGTACGAGAACCAGCCCTGCCGCCATCAGCCAGCGGCCGTCACGGGCCGACATCGCCTCCGTGCAGGTGACGATCCGGCGTTCCGCGAGTTCTCGACGCAGAAAGCTGACAGGGTGTTCGCGCAATGTCAGACCGGTATGCCCATAATCGAGGACGACGTTGTGCCCCTGCGTCATTTGTTGCAGTTCGACCGCTGGTTCCTGCTGCTCAGCAATCGTTCTTGCCTCCCGTTCCGCAGCCGCCGCGAAGAGCGGCAAAGGCTCGTCTCGCAATGCCTTGATCGCCCAAAGCGCATCGCGACGCTCCAGCCCGAGTGACGGCAGAAAGGCGTCCGCATCCGCAAGCTCCACCAAGGATGCGGCCGGAACACCCGAGCGCCGCCACATGTCGTCGACGCTTTCAAATGGCTGATCGGCGCGGGCGGCAATGATCCGGGCGACATCCGCAGTGGCGAGACCTCGCACCATCCGCATCCCAAGCCGAACGGCATGTCGGTCGGTGTCCTCGACTGGTTCCAGCGTGCAATCCCAACGTGACTGGTTGATGCAAACCGGCCGAACCTCGACACCATGTTCGCGGGCGTCACGCACGATTTGCGCGGGAGCGTAAAATCCCATTGGCTGGCTATTGAGAAGTGCCGCGCAGAAGACATCAGGAAAATGGCATTTGATATAGCTCGACGCATAGGCGATCAGGGCGAACGATGCTGCGTGGCTCTCCGGAAAGCCATAGCTGCCGAAGCCTTCGAGCTGGCTGAAGGTCTTCTCCGCGAACTCCGGCGTATAGCCATTGCGGACCATCCCGTTCACGAGCTTGTCCTTGAAGCGGCTCACGCCTCCGGTGAACTTGAAAGTCGCCATGCTCTTTCTGAGCTGATCCGCCTCACCGCCAGTGAAACCGGCACAAACCATGGCCACCTTCATGGCCGATTCCTGAAACAGCGGCACCCCTAGCGTCTTACTGAGAACCGCCTCCAGTTCGGGCGTTGGGTATTCGACCTTCTCCTTACCTTCACGGCGACGGAGATAGGGATGCACCATGTCGCCCTGGATCGGACCGGGACGAACAATGGCGACCTGGATCACCAAATCATAGAAGGTTCGAGGCTTTAGACGCGGCAGCATCGACATCTGCGCCCGGCTCTCGATCTGGAAGGTGCCGAGCGTGTCGGCCTTGCGGATCATCGTATAGGTCTTGGGCTCCTCTTGCGGGATCGTCGCAAGATCGAGATCGATGTCCTTCTCCTGGGCGAGGAACGCAAAGCTCTTGGCCATGCAGGTCAGCATCCCGAGCGCCAACACGTCCACCTTCATGAACTTCAGGGCTTCGACGTCGTCTTTGTCCCACTCGATGACCTGGCGATCCACCATGGACGCCGGTTCGATTGGCACCAGGTCGTCGAGCCGGTCATGGGTGAGCACGAAGCCGCCCGGGTGCTGGCCGAGATGGCGGGGTGCACCCATCAGCTGTTGGGCAAGCTTAAGCGTTAGAGCGAGCCGCCGGTCGTCCGGATTTAGATTGAGGTCCCTGACCTGCTGTTCTCCGACCGCTTCGCTCCAAGCCCAGACACCTGATGACAGCGCCTTGATCAGGTCCTCGGGTAGGCCCAATGCCTTGCCGACATCGCGTATCGCGCCCTTGGTCCTATACCGTGTGACCGTAGCGCAAAGTGCCGCCTTATGGTGTCCGTAGGTTCGGTAAATCCATTGGATGACCTCCTCCCGGCGCTCATGTTCGAAGTCGACGTCGATGTCCGGCGGTTCGTCACGCTCTACGGACACGAAGCGTTCGAAGAGAAGATCGTTGGTTTCAGGATCGATGGAGGTGATGCCGAGCACGAAGCAGACGGCCGAATTCGCGGCTGAGCCACGGCCCTGGCAAAGGATACCTTGAGATCGGGCGAACCGGACGATGGAAAAAACCGTTAAAAAATAGGGTGCGTAGCGCATCGTCTCTATCAGAGCCAGTTCATGCCGAATGGTCGTTTCGACGTGCTCGGGCAGCCCGTCCGGATAGCGATTGGGGATACATTCGCGGACATAGTGCTCCAGCGATTGCTGGGCATCCATTCCCGGTACGATGACCTCTTCAGGATATTGGTAGGTCAGCTCCTCCAAGCTGAAGCGGCAGCGATTGACGATCTCCATCGTCCTGGCAAGCGCTTCCGGATAACGCTGGAAGAGACGCTCCATTTCTTCCGGCGGCTTCAGAAACCGATCCGCGTGCCGTTCGCGCTCGAAGCCGACATCATCGATGGTGGTTTTCGTCCTGATGCAGGTAACGACATCCTGGAGCTGGCGGCGCGAAGGATCGTGGAAGAGCACGTCATTGGCGACGACCGTGCGGACCCTGTACCTTGCCGCAAGATTGGAAACCTCGTGCAGCCGCATCTGGTCGTTCGGTCGGCGGCGCAGGCATAGTGAAGCATAGGCCCGGTCTCCGAAAACCTCGGCCATTTTCCGAAGCTGGATCGCGCAGGTCTCGTCGGCAAGGTCCGGCACCAGAATGCCAAGCAGACCTTCGGCGTAAAGCGCTACGTCTTCGAGGTTCAGAATGCACTTCGCCTTGCCACCCCGCGACTTGCCAAGGGTCAGCAATCGGGTCAGGCGCGAATAGGCAGCGCGGTCTGTCGGGTAAACGAGGATCGACATGCCATCCTGCAGATCAAGGCGGCAGCCGACGACGAGGCGGACGCCGGTCGCTCGCGACGCTTCCAGTGCTCGAACGATACCGGCCAAGGAGTTCCGGTCGACAATGCCGAGAGCTTCGATGCTGAGTTCCTTGGCGGTGGCAAACAGCTCGTCGGACGAGGATGCGCCACGAAGAAAACTGAAGTGGGTCGTCACCTGGAGTTCCGCGTATCTCATGCGAACGTCCCGTGGATAAACCACCGATGGGAACCGGTCTCCGGATCGACACCGTCACCGGAACGGTAAATCCAGTAGCGCTCGCCAGCGTCGTCCTCGACTACGAAATAATCGCGCACGGCCACCCATTCTGATGTCCGCCGCCACCACTCGCCGAATATGCGCTCAGGACCGTCGGCACATTTGACCCGCCGACGCTTGCCGCACCAGGTAAAGGAAACCGGAGGATGGTCGGGGAGCAGCGCGATCACTTCGATCAGTTCCGGATGATTCATCAGGCGCACCGGGCGCGGCCAGACCATCGGCCATGTGTGACCGTCCTCGTCGGCGACGGGCGACACTCGCTGCACCGAACGCTCGGGCACGTCGCTCGCCACCGGTGCCAGGCGATAAATGCGTTGCGTCCCACGGTTTCCCAAGATGTCGATCAATGACGTAACATCGATGTCCGCAGCTTCGATAAGGCTGGAAACGATATGTTTGTCATCCAGCGGCTCGACCATGGTGGCCGCCAAGCTCAGCTTCTCGATACCGAACCCTGGGTCGATCTTTTCGATACGATCATGAAGGAGCTTGGTCAGCCAGGCGACATCTCGCACGGGCTTTGCTGTCCCCGCCCGAAGCGCCTGGATCGTGTTGTCGACACGGTGGATGATCAGGTCCGTACGGCGGACGCCCAGGCCTTTTGCCTGAAGTTCAAAACAGAGCTTCGCGACTAGCTGCGAGATGTATTTGCCGATGGTCTCCGCAGCGCCAATCGGCTCCGCAAATGCCCGATGGACTTCGATGATTTCGGGGCATCGGATAAGGTCGATGGGCTCGGCGACCCGTCCGAACATCTGATCGAGACGGCGACCGATCTCCGGGCCAAAACGAAGCGTCAGGGGCGCACGAGGCGTCGCAGCCAATTCGCCCACCATCCGGAAGCCCAGTGTCCGCAATTCCGTGACGATCTCTGCGTCGAGGCGGAGCGACGCGATAGGGAGCCTCGCGACGTTTTCGCCGGTCTGTCCTTTCGAGATGACGAGCGTCTCCCCGGAAATAGAACGCGCCAGCGCATGGGCTGCCCCCCAAGTGTCTGCGACGACGGCACGCGCGGGTAACCCCTTGGCGCGAAAACTGTTGACCAGACGCGACAACATTGGTCCCTCGCCGCCCTGCAGGTGGTCGGCCCCCTCGGTGTCCATGACGATCCCGTCAGGTGGGTCCATCGCCACGACAGGCGAATATTGAGACAGCGCCCATAGGGTGATGCGCTCCAGCGCGGCCAGGTCAGCGGCTAGATCGACATCAACCATATGCAGGCCCTGAACAAGCGCCTGAGCTTTGGCCGCAGGCATTCCAACAGGCAGGCCGAGTTTCGCTGCATTAGCATCGACGGCGGACAGCCACCGCTTCGAGCCACTTCGAGCGACCACGACAAGCGGCGCTTCAGCCGGAATGGACGGATCGGATCGTCTTATCCGGTCTGTCGGCAGCGTCGGAAGAAATACTGAGACGACCCTGACCATCACATGCCTCTAGGATGAAATCTGCACTTTCTCCGGCCTTGATCCGGATCAGTTCTGCCAACCATCGCGCCCGACCGATGCCGGGAACCGGCAATGGTTCCGAAGGCAGGACGGATATGCGCCAGCGTGAGGTCGCAGCCGTCGGATGCCCGAAATCCCCGGCCTCGGTCGGCCGCCGCCATCGTCGGATCACCAGACCGATGGTCCCGGACCCTTCTGCGGCAAGTTGAAGGCGGCGCGAAGCTACCATCGGCAACCGGACCATTTCGGCGACGACGGCCCCAAGGCCTCCGAACCGCAACGCCTCTTCGCAGGCTTCGAGCACATATTCCTCGCGGATCGCCTCGACATAAATCACACGATCAGGATGGAGGCCGACCTGAGCAAGCGCCGGGGCGAATAGGTCGGGACGAGCTAGGCACCAGACCACCTTGCCCTTCGTCCGGGCAGCGATCCCTGCCACGAACAGGGCAGCCGCAGCCCCGTCGACTGCTCCTGCTCCGCCTCCGGCAAACTCATGGATGGCACCATAGGCCAACCCACCCCCCGGAAGCCGCTCGTCGATTTCGCGAACACCGAACGGCAAGACCGATTTAGGACGCGCAATCGCCCCTTCGAGATGTTGTATGCGATCTCGTAGATTGGAAATGATGGGGTTCGCGCCGTTCTGCGCCATTAGGAGCCTTCGTCAAAATCAGGTTTTCATCTCACCCGAAAGCGAGTATGTTCCCTATTTGTTCCTTATCGGCATATGAGTCAATGCGCATGAATGGGCGAGTGTTCCACGAACTGCAACCTGTCGACAGGCGGCTGAAGCCGAAGGACGAATGGATTCAATCGCGTAACGAGGAAGCTCCACAGGCTCGAAAATGTCATCAATAAGAAAATATACCTACGATGAACCTGTCGCATTCCGTGATCATGGAGTGCCGTCGTTGCTATCGAAAACAAGGCAGCTGAAATTCAAGGAGGATATCGCATGACAGAGAATGTGGTCTCATTCGAGGAAAAACGCCTGGAACGTTTAGACGGCACAGTGTTTGGATCGACAGCAGAAGAATGCAAGATTGCTGCTATCGGCTCGCAGATCGAGTTTGCCAAACGCGAGCTTGAGACCGTGCAAGCCTATATCGACCTCGCTTACACGGGAACAATCACAGTCACGATGAATGATTGTGGTGAACCGCCTCCACAGCAGCCGTTCGCACACCTCGGCAGCATCTTGTCAAACTACGAACAGGTCCTGTTCGACCGGATTGCCGAGCTTGAATATGAGCAGGAAATGCTCAGCTCACCGGCCGATGACCAAGGATATTGAGTGCGATGTCGCAACCTGATGCGGTGATATGCGACCCAAACCCCAACCCTGCGCAAAAGCAGCGCAAAGTCATCCATATCGACATGGATGCCTACTACGCCTCCGTCGAACAACGCGATAACCCCGATCTTCGCGGCAAGCCCGTCGCCGTCGGCGGGTCGGAGGCCCGTGGCGTCGTTGCTGCGGCAAGCTACGAGGCTCGCCAATTTGGCATCCATTCCGCAATGCCGTCGGTTACTGCCAAGCGCAAATGTCCGGACCTGATCTTCGTCAAGCCGCGTTTCGATGTCTACAAGGCCGTCTCGCTGCAAATCCGGGAGATATTTGCTGAGTACACGCCGATGGTCGAACCGCTTTCCCTCGACGAAGCCTATCTCGACGTCACTGAAAATCTCAAGGGAATGGACATCGCAACGGAAATTGCTGCGGAAATACGCGCCAAGATCAAGGCAGCCACCGGGCTGAACGCATCTGCCGGAATTTCCTATAACAAGTTCCTGGCGAAGATGGCGAGCGATCTCAACAAGCCGAATGGACAGGCGGTGATCACTCCGAAGAACGGCCCGGCGTTTGTGGAGGCCCTGCCGGTCAAGAAATTCCATGGTGTCGGTCCGGCTACTGCGGAAAAGATGCAACGGCTTGGCATCGAGACCGGAGCTGACCTCAAAGCCTGCAACCTCGACTTCATGATCGAACACTTCGGGAAGTCCGGACCCTATTTCTACGGCATTGCACGCGGTATTGATGACCGGCAGGTCAAACCCAATCGCGTGAGAAAATCCGTCGGCGCGGAAGATACATTCATGGTCGACATCCATTCGTTCGATCCGGCCCGGGAAAGTATCCAACCGTTGATCCGCAAGGTCTGGGCCTATTGCGATGCCAACGAAATCAGTGCCAAAACGGTCACGCTGAAAGTGAAGTACGCCAACTTCACCCAGATCACCCGCAGCAAGACGACAGCGATGCCATTCGGATCACTCGTGGACTTGGAAGAGGCAGCGACCCTGCTTCTGCAGACGGTTTTCCCGGTCAGCCGGGGCATCAGGCTGCTCGGCGTGACGTTGTCATCTCTGGAACTCAAGGTGGCCGAGAGTGAGCCGCCACAGCTTCAGCTGTTCGCGTAGCCGCCATCCATTCGGCCTTTCACTCGCCGAAGCGATTTGCAGTCCTCTTGACGCGGCCTCCATGCACAACGCCGTTTCTGGGGATTTACCGCTATGCGACTTGTGGAGGCACATGTCGTTGCTAAATACTGTTGCTTTCGTACGGGGATGGATATGGACGATTGGCAAGTCAAAAATTTTCAGTCCCTGGCAAATTATGTGGACCATTTCACTAAAATGCTACCGCGTCTCGCGGCGATGCGCGAAGGCATTGACCTCTACGGTGCAACGGCATTTTCCCCGTTTTCAATCTTCAATCCGGACGAGAATACGCTGAGCCGCGTTATCGCGGAACTGTTTGACCCAGCCGGTTCACACGGGCAGGGATTGTTGTTCCTTAACGGATTGCTCGCAGCGATAGGAATTCCACGTCTCAATCGACTGGACGCGGTCAAGGTGCGGCGAGAAGCCTTGACCCGAGCCAAACGCCGTATCGACATCGTGATTGAGACTTCGCGGTACGTCATCGGGATTGAGAACAAGCCGTGGGCAGCACAGCAAAAAAACCAGCTCCGCGACTACCTGTCGGAGCTGAAGGCCGATCTGCGCGGCCGCCAGGCCGTTCTAATCTTCCTTTCCGATCAGGAAGCGCAAACGGCCGGAGAGGAAACTATCCGCGTTCCCTATTACCAGGGTCTGGACGAAGAGACGACGCTGTACCGCGTTTTGAGCAACCTAGTAAGTGAGATCAAGGCCAATGCTCCCAAGGCCTTCGTCGAGGACTTCCTGCGACACATTAAACTGACATTTGGAGGCTCATACGTGAATAATGCTGCAGACAAGGCTTACATCGATGCGGTGAGCGCTGAGTTCGACGACCTGCAAAGACGCAAAGCGATTGCTTCTATTCTTCTCTCTCAGGAGAAACTGCACGTCCGAATACTCGACGAGATCGGCGAATATCTGCTCGACGAAGTGCGCGAAAAGGTAAATGCCGATTTCGAAGCGGCCTGTGATCGGAGGGAGGTCGAACCGAGAATTTCGGAGTGCCTATGGGCACGCTGGACACCATACGGTCTAAGGAGACCGACTTGGCCTTCGAATTGTCTCGTCGCTATCGAAGCGGATGGGTCGGACTGGCTGACTGATATCGTGTTCGGAGTGAAGGCTCCGGATGGCTCCAGGATCGCACCCAAGGAAAAGCATTACACATGCCCCGACCGGAAAAGATTAGAGAACATGGCAAATGCGATCCCGGGCGGCAAGAAGACCGCCTATTGGCCATGGATCAAACATCTGACGGAAACATATTGGGGGCAGGAATTCTGCGCACGGTTGATCATAGAGTCTCCGACCGGAGCGGTGAAAGATCACCCGGAAATCCAGGACCTTGCCCGCCAGTTCGTCGAAATGACGAGGGAGGTAGATCGCATACTGAAGGAAGCGTGACGCAGATAAGGGTTTTGGCAAACTGACCGCGTCGATTCGGAACGAATCGGCTTCGAAACAATTGAGTCGCGACTCGTTGATTCGGGAGTAAAGCGTCATGCCAGGCGGTGGTCACCGCGCCCAGTGGAAGGGCTTCATCAAGTTCGGCGAAGTGAGTTGCGGAGTCGGCCTTTATACGGCTGCAAGCACCTCAGAGCGCATTGCCTTCAATACGATCAACAAAGCCACCGGCAATCGGGTGAACCGCGTGTTCGTCGACAGCGAAACCGGCGATTCTGTACCGCGCGAGTCCCAGGTCAAAGGCTTTGAGATCGAGAACGGCCAATACGTCATGATTGATCCCGAAGAGGTGGCAGCCGTCATCCCGGAGAGCAACAAGACGCTGGAGATCGAGGCTTTCATTCCCTGCTCCGACGTCGACGACGTCTATTTCGACAAGCCCTATTATCTCGCCCCTACCGACAAGGTTTCGGAGGACGCATTCGCAGCCCTGCGTGACGGCATGCGTAAATCGAAGGTCGCCGCCATCGCAAGGACGGTGCTTTTCCGACGCATGCGGACCGTCCTTATCCGCGCCCACGGGAAAGGACTGATCGTGACCACCCTCAATTACGATTATGAAGTCCGGTCCAGTGCCAAGGCATTCGAGGAAATGCCGGAAATGAAAATCGAGGGCGAGATGCTCGATCTCGCCAAGCACATCATTTCCACGAAAAAGGGCCGCTTCAATCCGGCCGAATTCGACGACCGCTACGAGAGCGCTCTCGCAGAATTGGTCAAAGCGAAGATCGAGGGTCGCGCCCTTCCGCAGAAGAAGCCAGTCAAGGTATCGCAGCCTAACGAACTGCTGGCGGCACTGCGCGAAAGCGCCGGTATGATGAAAGCAGCCGAGAAGTCCAAGCGCACGGCCGCCAACGCCAATGCAGGCACGGGCCGTGACAAGGGCCGCCGGGCATCACCGAAATCGCAGTCCACACCAGTTGCTCACCGCAAGGCGAGCTGAGGAGAACGGCTATGGCCCCGCGTCCCTACTGGAAGGGCTACCTCAAACTTTCGCTTGTCACCTGCCCTGTGGCGATGTCTCCCGCGACAAGCGAGAGCGAAAAGGTTCGGTTCCACACGCTGAACAGGGAGACGGGCAACCGTGTCGTCTCCCAGTACATTGACTCCGTGACTGGCAAGCCGGTGAAAAACCAGAACGAGGCCAAAGGCTACGCTCGCGCCGAGAACGATTACGTCATTCTGACCGATGACGATCTCGATGCCGTGGCGCTGGAAACAGTTCGGACCATTGATATCGAGAAGTTCGTCCCAAGAGACAGCATCGAATGGGTCTACTTTGAAAAGCCCCATTATCTGATGCCTGACGATCCGGTCGGGCAGGAAGCCTTCGCGGTCATCCGCGACGCCATGGCAGCGGACAAGATGCTCGGAGTTTCCCGTTTGGTCATTGGTCGCCGCGAACGGGCCGTGGTTCTTGAACCGCGTGGGGAAGGCATCGTTCTTTGGACGTTGCGGTTCGGCGACGAGGTTCGGCCGGAGGAAAGCTATTTCGAAGACATCGATGAGGAAGCGGACCCGGAGCTAGTTCCGCTCGTTCAGCAGCTCATCAAGCAGAGGACGAAGAAGTGGTCGCCGAGCATGGTGACCGATCCGATCCAGGAAAGCCTGCTGACGATCATCGCCGAAAAGAAAAAGGCGCTGACGCCCAGGAGGAAATCAAAAGGCGCGAACAAGGGGACCAGGGATGAGCCCTCGTCCAACGTCATCAACATCATGGACGCGCTCCGTAAAAGTATGCAGGCCGAACTCAGAGGGCAAAAACAAACCAAGCGCTGAGTTGCGAGCACCGGGTTTGAGAATTCGAACATCAATCCTTGACGATCTGTTCGTTCGGTGCCGGAATACCGAGAAACCGAGCCCGCGCGGGCATGTCCTCCGGCCGGATATAGAGGAACCTTGATGCCTGATCCGTCGATAGCGTGCCCATGCCCCAGAGCCGAAGGATTTCCCGTTCCTTCTGGGCGTATTTGTCCGGGAAATTGAATGGTGCCATTTCGGCTGCCAGTGCCCGCCCGTAAGCTTCGCTGGCCTTCGCAAGTTCATGGTAGCTGTTAAGTGGCAAATCCCGTTCGATGGCTCGTTTTTCCAACTCGCCACCGTCAATTCCAAGCAAGAACGCAGCCGGTTGAGTTCCTAGCCGGTCGTCGCTCCACGCACGCAACACATGATCCGTCCATTCAGGGTTATCAGGACCGATATCCTGCGGCTGCTGTTCCCGATAAAGAACAACGGCCTTGTCGATCATCTCTAGGGCAACGTCTTCTGGCATGTAGCCAGCGTCGGGCCACTCACCCCAATCCTCGACATACCACCACATCGGCGGGCGGTCACCTCGTTCGTCATAGCCAATTTCAAGGCTCCATTGTGCGCCTCTAGCCCGAAAATACAGCGGGGGCGGCCGTCAATGATCCCTTCGGCCTGGACTGGAACGTTCCCGCCAAGCCAATGCAAAGCGTATCCGTTGCGCTCGGTCCCTTTCATCCTGCCACCAACCTATTCCAAGCAGCTGTCGAAGCTTTGATCACTGCGAACAATCCTCTTGTAGGACTCCTTTCGGATCGAAGCTGGGGCCGCCACAATCTTCCTGAAACCGACGTTCCAGCCTGAGTTGAGCGTTTTAGCAGATTGTTTACCCAACATGGTACAATGCAAGCTACTTTGGAGCTGGCGATGGCTGAAACCTCAATCGAATGGACTGATGCAACGTGGAACCCAGTAGCGGGCTGCTCGATTATGAGCGCTGGCTGCACCAACTGTTATGCTATGCGGATGGCAGCACGCCTAGAAGCAATGGGAGTTGAGAAGTATCGAGGTCTGACGCGAAAAACAGGCGGACGCGCGAAATGGACCGGAGCACTTTCTCTCGACGAGACCGCTCTCCAGGTTCCGCTAAGATGGTCACGGCCCAGAAATGTCTTCGTCAATTCGATGTCCGACCTTTTCCATCCAGATGTTCCGGCTGACTTCGTCCGTAGGGTCTGGTCGGTGATGGCGCAGACCCGACGTCATACATATCAGATACTCACAAAGCGACCTGACCGGATGGCCGCTGTTCTACAGGATGGCTTCGAAGTGCTGCCCAATGTCTGGCTCGGTGCAAGCGTAGAGGATGGAAAGGTAATCCATCGGCTCGATGAACTGCGCGAAGTTCCAGCAGCCATCCGGTTCGTGTCGTTCGAGCCGCTTATAGGTTCAGTTGCCGCAGGAAGGCTCCAAGGAATTAGCTGGGCAATTGTCGGAGGTGAATCAGGCCCGCAGGCTCGGCCAATGGACCCCGCGTGGATCGACGAAATCTTCGACATGTGCATCGATGCTGACACCGCCTTCTTCTTTAAGCAGTGGGGCGGCTACAACAAGAAGAAAACCGGCAGATCGTATCGAGGCCGTACCTGGGACAACATGCCCGCCGCTGCAGCCTAAGGCCGCTCAATCTGATCGTTGTCGTCAGGCTTCTGTCGTCTCGAACCGTTCATGCGCCAGGTTTCCTTGATTTCACGAGATTTCCCTAGCTCGGCACAGATGTCTCTGGCGTCGGTCTTCCTGAGCATGAACTTATCAAGCATCATTGGCCAAATATCAGAAAATGGCTGAGGACAGGTCGGCAATTGCTGGCGAAGCCAATCCTTTGCCTGGTGCTTGATGCTTGCGATCTGCGCCTCCATCGACCCTTCCGCCACGGATGCCGCTCCCTCCGCACCGAATAGATCAGTTTGCCCGGTTTTCTTCTCTCTGATCATTTCACGAGCTGCTGCGCGGCGCATGCCGTGATCTTTCAGCGCGTCATATTCGACTTGGCGGTAAGCCTCCAGTCCCTTTGGGCTACGCGTCCCGTACACAATGTGAAAATGCGTCCGATCCGATATCTTCTCAATCGGGGTGCTCAGAACGTACGAAAACTTGCCAGCCTTCCAAAATTGTTCGGTGAAGAGCGCCATCAAAGCTTCTTCACGCGGCAACAACGGGTCAAGCCGCTGTTGCCAATCTGGACCAAGAATTCCAGCAAATGATGCAAGCGTTTTTGGATCAGACGAGGCCGTGAACCGATTGACGAAGTCAAACATGAAGTTGAGCAGCACTTCGCCTCGCGCATGCTCGAAAACCGGCCTTACCTTATCGAACTCGTACCCGGTCCAACCGGTCGGATCGATGAACGTTAAAGCGAATGCGTTAGACATCGTTCGTTGAATCTGAGGGAGCGCGTTCTCAAACTTGCCGTGAAAGGTCTCGACGAAAAAGTCGTTTGCAGGGTCGTGATGGGCAGACACTGCCGGATGAAGCTGGGCAAACGACCCAGCGTTCTCCTCAACGAAAAGGCATTTGACCCGAGGTTTCTTTCCCGCCGCCCGCACTTTGCTTTGGGCGTCCTTCAGCACTTCGATTGCGATCATAAATGAAGAGTCAGAATGGTCTGGGGTCTTCGATTGCCATGGCCCGGAAAAGCCGTCGATGTACGCGAGGGTGCTCCAACCGCCATGTAGCGTTTTGAATGCTAGAGTCTGCAGATATTTGCGAAGGATGAAATGTTTAGCTTCTGTCTGTTCACGGTCCTGATAGACATTCGTCATCGAAGGATTTCCTACCAGCGAAGAGCCTCAACCTAAACCTGATAGGCGATTCCGCCAATACACTCTCAGATTAGGAGGCCGCTTTTGCCACAAAAATACGTGCGAAGCCTTCTTGTCCAAAGGCGAACGGGTTCTGCTCTCGTACCGTTGCGGTATGACGTGGACAACCGACGGCAAGCTCCGACACCTCGCGTACAATGATTTGCGCGAAGTGCAATAATGCCGATGGTTACCGGATCGAGGATGGACTGGGGCCATGAAACCGTCGTTTTGGGGAAATCTCTACCGCATTTTCGGGCTGCACATTCGCGCCAATCAAGCTGACGCGGACTGTGAGGAAAGCCGTCTTCTCATAGCCGAACACCGCAAGCCGGAAAATCTGCGTCCGCGCAAAGTGAGCTATGAAGAGGTCATGTCGGGCCTGGCGACCGGGACACCTGGGCGGTTCCTGGATCGCAAAGTGCAAGCGCTAATGTCGCTTGGTCTGTGGCCACCAGTGGGCGGTCGATATACCAACTTAGGTATCGCCTAAACCACCCTTGTCAGCGAATACCGTTTCCTGCAAGGTTGCGACATCAAGCTAAGACAATCGAAATACATTTTCGCAACATTGCGCCCTTCCAAAGACGGTTTCCTTGGGGGAGCGAGAATTGCCAGCCTATCACATTGACAGCAGTTTGACCGAGAAGCAGATAGAGGCGGACGTTGCTAGCTACTTGGGATGGTGCTCAAAAGACCTACCATTTCGATTATTGGACGTTAATGAACAGGAGACGGGTGCAGACAAGCTTTCTGACATCACCGTTCCAATCTACATTCAGTTTAAGAAGTCCCACGGTCTAAAACCGCTGCACCTCGTTGGGATAAAGTCCCGCAAAAACGAGAGTCCCCTTCAGAGCATCAGGCGATTTCGGTCTCGGCATGGACTTGCCGACAATCCTTCGCTGTACTTCCAGCTACGAGCGAAAGCCGACGGGGCAACAGATTTCCAGCATAACATCCTCTATGCTCACCATCGACCTCAGAAAAGCTACGCGGTGTACGTCGCCCCTTTGATCCTCGATCTCAAAAAGTATTACAATGAGCTTTGCGAAGGTCCGAGATACCTAGACGACCCGTGGGCGTGGCGAGAGGGAAGACTGCTGACTAGTTGGGGCCCTGGCGTCTGGCTCAGCCGCTACGGTTTGCAGCCCTTCTTGCGTAGGCATATTTCCATTGCACCTCATCAAAAGGTGACCACTCACAATCATTATTATGCGTTCTCGGAAAGCGGAGACGAGGTTAGCTGGCACTCGCCAGAGCGTAAGCGGTGTTTTCCTCGCACATTGACCAAGCTCGATTGGGCTTTCCGAAAAATGCCGCTACGACATTGATGGCAAGAATGCGCCATTAGCGGTCATTGAAACTGATGCTAGTGAAGTCATCGGTTTTGCCGTTCCAAGTGCCGGATGCAAAGGCGGTTACCGAATGCCCTGTGGGCGGACCTTCATCCAGACGGCCCACCGTTAAGCCGAGCTTGTCGAACAGTATGATCCCAACAGAAATCGCGGCTCCCCCGTTTAGCTCTTCCAATGCGCGGAGTACCTTTAATCCGTTCGTTCCGAAAACAGATATCCCTCGAAACATAACTACCCCAATATCGTAGAAGGCTTCGATCTCGCTCACGCGATTTTCTCGATAGCGTACGACTGGCGCTTTGGTACCGCGATGCTCACTGAACGTATCAGGCCGAAGGCCGCGTCTCGACCGGTCTGGTGCTCCAATGTGTGTGGCGACATCCTCTGGAGTCATGTCAAATCTTATAGGCCCAATTCCTGAGAAAGAGTCGATGAGCCATGTCATGTCAGTCTTCTCCAAACTCTATGGAGAGATTAAGGGATGCGTAAATTTGAGCAACCCCAGTGACCGCTTCGGGCCGACAGCAGACTTCAGCCGTTTGTTCGTCCCGAATAATTCCACGGCAAAAGCTCATCGATGCAACTCTGCCTGTGACCGTTGACGATGGCGGTGAGCGTCGCAGTCAAATAGGTCAGCGGATCGACGGCATTGAATTTGCAGGTTTCGATCAGCGAGGCGATTGTCGCCCAATTCTCTGCTCCCGCGTCATGGCCTGCAAAGAGCGCGTTCTTGCGATTGAGAGCTATCGGTCGGATGGTCCGCTCGACGGTGTTGTTGTCGATCTCTATGCGTCCGTCGGTCAGGAAGAGCTTCAGGCCGTCCCAGTATTTGGCGATGTAGGCCAAAGCCTCGCCGAGCGGCGACTTCGTTGCGACACGGGCACGGTGATGGACAAGCCAGGCCTGCATGTCGGCGACCAGTGGCGCTGACCGCTCCTGTCGCCCAGCCAAGCGAGCCTTCGGATTAAGGCCCCGAAGTTCGGCTTCGATGCGGTACAGTTCGCCGATGCGCTTGACGCCGTCCTCGGCAATCGGTGCTGAGCCGTTGCGGGTGATCTCCACCAGCTTGCGCCGGGCATGCGCCCAGCAATAGGCAAGCTGGATGTCAGGACCGACACGCTCCGGTGCGATCAGCCTGTTGTATCCGGCATATCCATCGACCTGCAGAATGCCCGAGAAGCCCTGCAATATCCGTTCGGCATGAATGCCTCCGCGACCGGGCGCATAGGTAAAGGCAACACCTGGCGGAGCACCGCCATTCCAAGGACGATCATCCCGCGCCAGCGCCCAGAAGTATCCGGTCTTGGTTTTGTGCGAGCCGGGATCGAGAACCGGGGCACGGGTCTCGTCCATGAACAGCTTGGATGAGCGCTTCAGGTCGGCGATCAGCGCATCAAAGACGGGACGCAATTCGAATGCTGCCCGACCGACCCAGTCAGCCAGCGTGGATCGGTCGAGGTCAATACCCTGGCGGCTCATGATCTGGGCCTGACGGTAAAGCGGTAGATGATCGGCATATTTGGAGACCAGCACATGGGCGACGGTCGCTTCTGTCGGCAGTCCTGCCTGGATCAGCCGTGCTGGAGCTGGGGCTTGGACGACACCGTCCGTGCAGGCACGGCACGCATATTTGGGGCGACGGGTGACGATGACGCGGAACTGTGCCGGGATCACGTCCAGCCGCTCGGAGATATCCTCGCCAATGCAATGCAGGCAACCGCCGCAGGCGCAGATCAGGCTTTCCGGCTCGATCACCTCTTCGACACGCGGAAGATGCTTTGGAAGCGAACCGCGATTGATCGCGCGTGGTTTGGCAATCCCGTTTCCAGCAGGAACGTCCGCGTCATCCTCGGCATGGATCGCGGCCATGGCCGTTTCCAGGTCCTCCAGTGCCAGATCGAACTGGTCGGGATCGGTCCTCTCGGATTTGCGCCCGAAGGCTGCTTGTTTGAAGGCGGCTACCAGCTTCTCAAGCCGCTCGATCCGCTCATCCTTGCGGGCGATGTGCTCGTCTTTGCTGGCTATCACGGAGTCTTTGGCCGCCTCGCTTAGCCGCGCCGCAATCAGCATCGCCTTCAGGGCGGCAACATCATCGGGAAGGTCGGCGGCATCCAGCATGGGCGAAAACTATCAAATCCGTAGCCGACTTGCCTGTGGAATTTGCCGTGCTGAGTCATCGTGCCGCAGCTACTCGATGGCCTCCGGTGTTCTCGTCTGGACGGCATGAACCCGCCGCCAATCAAGGCCCGCAAACAGGGCCTCGAACTGGGCATGTGTCAGCGTCATCAGGCCATCCTTGATGGCCGGCCAGGTGAACGTGTGCTCTTCCAGCCTCTTGTAGGCCATGACGATGCCGGAGCCATCCCAGTAGATCAGCTTCAGCCGATCCGCCTTGCGGGACCGGAAGACGAAGACAGTTCCGGTAAACGGGTCCTTGTGCAGCTCTTGCCTCACAAGCGCTGCCAAGCCGTCATGACCCTTGCGGAAGTCTACGGGTTTGGTGGCCACCATGATCCTGACGCGGTTTGACGGAAAGATCATGTCGCCGCCGTCAGGGCGCGAGCGATTGCAGCGATCCGGGCAGCAGACGCACCTTCCTCAAGACGGATGGTGACGGGCCCGAGGACGATCTCGGGGCGACTGAGCATTTTAGGCGGCAGTTCCGAAACAGGCGGATCGACGATCACCGCCGCGAACTCTACCGCATCCTCCGGTGCTGGCAGGATCAGCTTGCCCTGCCGTGCCATCGTCCGCCAGGTGGAGAGGCTGTTCGCTCGCAATCCATAGCGCTGCGCAACTTCATTGACCGTCGTGCCAGGCCTCAAGCTTTCCGAAACAATCTTCGCCTTGACCTCATCAGGCCAATGTCGGTGGACCTCACGTTCAGGCTTCCTGGTTGTGAGAAACTCCAATGTAGTCTCCATGGAGAAACTCCCGTTCTTCATCCATGGAAACCTCGATCACAGATCAGGCGGCAGAGGGCAATGTGGGGACGGAACACCCGTTACGCCAGAGCCTGTTGAAGGCGGACCCTTCCGCCTGTCTGATTTCATGGCGGAACGGGCTAGAGAAATTCTCAGCGGAGATTCCGAGCTACCTACACCTGAAGAGGCACTTTCTCTGGCTTTTGAAGCCCTCTCTTCTGTTGAGATCGCGACAGACACCATATTTCAGGGCGAGAGCCCATTTGATCAACTGCGGAGCTACGGGCGTTGGCTGCACCAAACTCATGGTGTTCGCCAGTTTCTCTTGTGCGCCTCCATGAAACGCATCAAAATGGTTCGCAAAACCATGGGGAAGATTTACTGAGTGAGCCCATCGCTTTGTTGCGGGATAGCTAGCCCGCCGCTAGAGCACGTTTCTCCATACGTTGCCCACAGAGTGAACCGATTTGAGATAAGTACCGACGAAAAGGTGAGCCTCGGCTTGACCCGGGTGAAATCAAGCACGTCGTTTGACGGGAACGTTCTGCGTCTCGCTCGCGATCAGATCGCCAAATGCGTCCTGAGGAACGCCAGGTTCTGTCTGGGTAAACCCTGCATCCATGTCGTAGTTGGCGCGTGTCGTCCCATTGTTGACGTGCGGATCGACGTGTACAATTCGGTAGACGCTTGGCTGGCTGTATCTGTCGGCTGCCCTCGATTCCCGCCCACTATCAACTGTGATAACGCGGTTTTCGATCAGCAGGCTTGTTGCTGCTTTAATCTGATCGGCGGGGACGCCGCTGTACTCTGAAATCTTCGGCCAGCTCAACACAACGTGGTTGTACGCCGAATTTCGTCGGGCGACGAATAGCAGATAGATTTTCACCGCGTGAAGTTCGACCGCTTTTCTGAGTCGGAAGTCCTTAAATCCCTTCAGGACGCCATCATGGTACATCGCTCTGGCAGGGAGCTTCCCCCACCCTTGCCCGAAGCCCGTTCCTTGTTCACCGTAGCGAGGCAGCCTGTAAGTGCTCTGGCCTTCTGGTTCGTGCTCCAACAATCCCTTCTCGAAAAGAATCTTGAGGCCAGCCGCCAGCTTCGCGCGACTTATGTCCAGCGCCGCTTCCAGCTGATCGTAGGTCGCGCGTGCGACCCCCTCTTCATCGACCCGGTGCGCAATAGCCAGCAAAGCCAAAAGTGCCGCTGTATTATCTGAACCGCCACTTGCCCAGGTAAACTGCCTGAGGCCGTTTTCTTTCTCAATCCAGTAGCTCGGAAGTTTGACGAACTTCTGAAGGCGCGGGTTCTTCATCCCTTAGTTCCCTTAATGACGATCAAAGCTACGTAGAGACCCAGGGCCGCGACGGAAAGGCCGCCAAGAGCAACCACGGCCATAAGCTGCGCCGATGATGCGCCAGTCGCGAAGGCTGTGAATGATGAAAGGTAGTCAAGCATTGTGATTCAAGCTCCAGAAATTGATCATGGAGCAAAATTTAGTTTGGTAAGATTGTCTCTTCTAGAACCACTACGGATGTGATTTGACCTAAAGCCCTGAAACACACTATACAATTCAATTACATATATTGAAATATGGCAGTTCAGGAAAGAACCTAATTTAGTTCATAAACCGGCAGACGACGATCATATTATCACGCCTCGTGAACTATCAGATTCTAGCACAGAGTTTCCCAAATGGCCGAGCATAGTGCGCGGCGACGCCGTGTAGGTTACTCCGTTTCAACCGTTGCACCTTATCTGAGAAGTAGCAGAGAGAACGTTAGCACGGGGAACCGTTATGGTTCTGTTCTCAAAGAGATTGGCACGGCGTCTGGAACAAACAGGCAGCAAGTTATTGGGTTATCGCGGCTAGCCGAAAGCGCGAAAGATTACGTGCAGAAGACCGTCCATCTCTGGGAACTTGGCGCGTAATGAAGGGGCGTCGCCACCTGCTTTCATGGCGTCAAGAAAATGGAGCGTCGCGGCGTTCTTGTTTTCCAGTTCGCCTTGGTAGCGTGAGGACGCCTTATTCCAACTGGACCACCGGATCGGTCGCAGGTTTCCATGTTCATCTGCCAACGCTTCCTTGCCAAGGAACAGCTCAATCGAACATGCGGCCCCGTTAACGTTGACAGACCTCAAGCCTTCCGGCCCCAGTGTCGGATAGGCCTGCCCAATAGCCACGTCGGGCAATACCATCGTGCGGATCGACGGGGGAAGCTTGATGGTGCGGTCCAATATGGCTTTCTGCTCCAAACCCGCGACATCGTTATCGAACAGAGCAATTATGCGCTGTGACATCCTAACGCCTGCAAAGGCCTTCACCATTTTGGTCACCAAGGATGCGCCACCTTCGATTTTGAACTCTTCGAAGTCGACAAACTCAAACATGTCTGCGAACTCCGGATACATCGCTCGGATTGCGCTGGACAAAACTTTGGTATCTGAAGTTCCCTCTGTAAGTATAAGCACGTTCCCTGTCGTCTCGATAAAATCGACTTCAGTTTCCCGAGGTTGACCGAGAAGATTGGCCCGAAGAGAGAGGGTAGAGTCAAATTCTCCGAAACTCGAAGTAAGGTCGGTCCAAACCGCAGCGGGCTTATAAACGTCAATGGACAATGCCAAAGAAGCGAACATATCGGCGAAATTGAAGAGGTGAATACCTCCCCAGCGCATCATATGTTCGAGCCCCAGTTGATTTTCGCGAGCTTCCCATTGCTCGAAACTCAGACCTTTCTGCGCTTCGATCTCCTTATTGAAATCGGAATAGCCCGCATCCCGAATTTCTTCTCCACGGGCAATATGTCGGCCGAATTCTCGTTCCCAGAGGGCTCTGCACTTTTCTGTAGTGTAGCCCTGTATTTCCATACGGCGGCGGACTTTGGTGGCAGGAGAATAAAGATAGCGCACTATCGTAGTTTCATCTTCGTACCATTCGAGCGCATTTTGTCGCACTATTGGGTGAGCTTCAGATATCGGGCGCTCGTAAAAATCGTCATCCGCAAAACAGAGCAAACATGAACTTTCCCAATTCATCGCCAGGTCATGGAAAGGTTTGTTGTCGACGAAAATGTCGCGCTCATCGCTCATGGGCATACCCTCGTTTCTCCAGCAATGGCGGAGAAGAATTTGAACTCGCCTTACGTTTCAGGCCCAGGTTCGTTTTTCAAGTAGATGTTGGCATGTGCTTGCCACCATCTGTACAAACAGCCGTTGATCGGAGGGCTTAGTCCGAGGAAGTGAGGGTGCGAAATGGGCGACGAATTCGAACATAGGTCGACCGCCGAGTTGCTCACAATGCATGCCGCGATCATGGAAGAACTGCGGAGCCGCAGGGTTCTTCGCAGCGCGAACAACCCCACAGGCGACTTGGCTGAACACCTGTTCTGTGCCGCGTTCGGCTGGCACCAAGTTGCAAATTCGGTAAAAGGCTACGACGCGACTGGCGATAACGGGCTGCGATATCAGATTAAAGGTCGCCGAAACCATCGGCGGAACAAATCCCGCCAGCTCTCCGCCATCCGCGACCTCGATGGGTTTGATGTGCTGGCGGTGGTTCTTTTCGACCGGGTCACGAGGGCGGCCCTCGTCCCTACGGCAACGGTAAGAAGAGAGACCACATACGTTGAGCATACCAATAGCCACAAGTTCATGGCCCGCAAGCGTATCTGGAACATCGAAGGCGTGCTTGACGTAACGGACAAGCTCCAGGGCGTGGTATAAAGGCCGCCTTGCTTTAAACAGACCTCAAACTTAAATCTTTGCTCGCCGCATCAGCTCATCGAACGCTCCACCATGGCACCCGCGATTTAAACGGTCTCCTCTATCCGCTTCGCAATTCTGTTCAAAAGGGCTCGCAGCTCTTCCGCTCCGTCCTCATGCAATGCCTGAGCGATAATTCTTATTGTCGGCGCGTCTTTCTCAGGAAACATCACCGGCTCTCCCTCAAAAGCCCGTTCCTGCTTGAGAATATTATTGATGTAAGGCCGCAAACTCTGGGGGTCTTTGTGACCCATGTACTCCGCTGCAAGCATCAAGATCGCATCGACGTTGTAGTTTTGGCCGTGACGTGCCCGATCTCTCAGGTATAGGTCTCTGACAATATCCTCGGCGAACGTGGCTCGAAGCCGGTGCCCACTTCCCGGCACCCCGGCTCGCCGAAATAGCTCCTTCATTATTTTGCCGACGGAGCCGGGCTGTAAAGCGTTGGCTGTTTCCTGCGAGAGGAAAACGAAATCCGAACTGGTCACCTTGCCTGTCTCGACCCTGCGAGCAATGAAATTGGCGCGTTCGCTCCATATATAATCAAGTATTTCTAGAAATAAATCGACACTTATCGGAAGCCCACGCGACCTACAGCCTTTCTCTAGCACTGTTGCAAATAGGAACTTCCGCCCTTTTTCTTGTAGGTTCTTTAGATCATCAATAATTAATCTTCGCGTTGCATCATTTCCTGGGTCACTCCCGCAAAGCTGAGTAAGGTTTTTGATGTTAGAATATTCGGGGCGGTGAAATTCTTCCAGGAAGGCGGCAGTCATGGACGAGCCAGTAAGATCGCATGCGCCACCCGCACGCGCTCCGCCGAGGCTCTTTAGCGATGCTATAAGATAATAAGTGGGTGCGGACATCTCCGTCCCCACCCATTCCAACGCAGCATCCCTAATCTTTTTCGCTTCGTCGCTACTTGGTGTTGGTCTTTCTCTGCGGCTCCGTTCTTTATTTTGACGGATTGCCGCACGGATGTCTTGTTCCTGGAACGAACCCTCTACGCCGAGACTTGGCTCAACACGGTTTCGCCAAGACAGCATCCCGGACCTTACAGGCTCTTTGACGCCGATCACGCCTTGTATCAGCTGCAGACGATGCTCTAGGACGAAAAGGAACGAGTAGATTACGTTTCGCTTGCGCCGAAGCGTCTTCAGGAAACTTACGCGGGCATCCTGCGGTCGAAGATAAACCACAGCTGCGTCTCGCTTCGCTCCCTGATCGAGATACCTAACTAAATCGCTTTCTATAATGGTGTGGCAGGAGATGGAATTAGAGGACAAATAGTCCCAGAACTCTGCGAGCCAAATGCTTTCTTGCCGCAGTGTCTCTCTACTTTTTCCGTTTTTTTTTCGGTGTGCAAGATACGCTGCAATGAGCAGAACGACCCCGCTCGTTTGGTTGACAACAGCTGGATGATCCTCGGAGAAAAGGCCTTCGATAGTCGAGTCGTTCCGGACCACATGAGACAGAGATGGCAAGGTCACTTCCGGTACAGTTGAATGATGTTCGAACGATCATTGGCATCCAACCTTCCAACGACCTCCAGTTTGTCGGAAAGCTCCCGGATCAAGCTTTCCATCTCTGTGTTTTGTTTTGCCAACGCAGAAATTTCTCTGGCCTGCGCTCGAATTCTCATCCGCAACCCTGTGATCGAGTATTTGTCGATTTTCTCGAACACGGTTCGCAGTTCCTGAGCCAGTTCTGGATAGTTTCCGCTTGGCGCGTCAACAGACTTGCTGATCCAGCTTTCAAACTCTCCGGGGCGCTCCCAACTCCGAAACTCATCAATCGTTTCCGGATACCAATGTGTTGGGCGTTTCCCGTGCTCCAGCAAATCGGCGACCTTACTGAGTTCCGCAATCTTTAATTCTAGAGACTGACGTTTGCTAATCGCCATCATCAAACTCCGATAGAATCTCCAACAGATACTGCTTGCGGCTCTTAGCCTGATCACGGACTTCGGATGTGCTAGACCGAATGGCCGCTTCGGCATCTTCAACTTGGCGGTCCCAGTAATGTAGCAGTTGCTTCAGCCGGACGTTCTTCGGGCAACCGGCGCAGACCTCTTCGTCCGCAAAACCGTAATCGGCTCCCGGTTCGGCGCTTGGCGAGGCTCCCGTCAAACGCTGTTTTAGAGCAAGGCATCCAGCCACTTCTTTGTCTTGAAGACTCGCTCCGCAGGTACAAACGCTGTGGCCTTCTGGGTGCACCTGCATTCGTAACGACGAAATAAGCTCCTCAAGGCTGTCGTTAAACGACTGTAACTGCGTCGGGACCGAAGTTATCTCCAATTTAGCTGATACACGCCTTTTAAGGTCATTGTAGAGGGTTCTTCCCCCGACCCCTCCCAACTTAAGTTCGCCACGGAGAGCAGCTTCGCAGACATGACGGACGAACGCCTGTTCTTCCTCCTGCAGAGCGGTCAGCCGGTCCTCGGCAGACCAAATCAGCGCGATCTTCGCGTGGCGCTTTATTTCCCGATTTTCGTGGAGTCTTAAAGCCTTCCCAGCCTCCATTTTGCAGTAACCAATAGTGGTACCTTTATCGAGCTGCCGCAGCTGGTGATTAAGTACCAAAAGTTCGGGGAAAAAATATCGCCATTGATGAGCAACAGCAAAGAACTTGCGGAATTGGTGCGACGCAAACTCCCAATAAGTACCGTCTCCAAGAGGCGGGACGTTGAGCCACTTTGACAAGCGCTTTAATGCAGGATTAATTTCAAAATTTACGTTGCCAAGATTATCGCGGTACTCAAGAAGCCACTCTCTCTCGCCAAATCTTTCTGTATTAGTTCGAATTTTTTCCAGTATATCTACCGCGCGTGCGACAGAATTATTAGCCGGAGCCCGCGTTGTGTATCGTTGACGTTTTGATATCCAAGTCTCCAGCCACAGTTCGCCGTACTTGTCACGCGTTACGCTTCCTGGTCGAAGCGACATTAACTCGCCGTTCCTTCTAGCGGAGAACGCCGCTATCACAACCACGCAACAACCAACCAAAATTGTAAATAATAACTCACGCGAAGTTGTCGTCAAAGCGGTCGAATTCCGCAGCTTCCCCAGGCGGCTATAGACCGGAGAAACCGGGTCGAATCCCATGGAAGCAAGTTCCTCAGCTACGTCAGCGAAATCGCTCCCCGGTTCCTCACCGGAACCCATCCTTAGACAAATGTCGATAATCCGCTCGGGTAGACTGGAGAGAATGATCGATAAGCAGGAGTTGATGAGAACAGATGTCTGATAAGCCGGGCTATCGTCGGTGCGAGCCGTATTCTTGACCCATCCGCCCAAGGAGGTCGACAGCTCACGGGCATCGGAGTAGGCATCATAACCTATGGGATCGTGCTTCAAATGATCGCGAAGGCGGCCCAGGTGATAAAAGACGGATAGATCGGCGTATGCGGACACCTTTCGTCGCGACGCGTAGTCTGGCGGAGATAGCTCCGTGCGTGGAGAGCGATTGAAGCGCAATTCTTTTGCACGCGCGTAGCTGACAAACACCTCAACAACCTCAGGAGGTGTTTGGTTTCTCGATAAGCCGAGAAGCGCCTCAATCCCTTCATGAAAAAAATATTTGCGTGGGTGCTCTGGTAAGATCACCGCCCCGCTTTCTATCCCGGCAACCAGTTTTTCAGCCTTCTGCCGAAGGTCGAGTAGTCCCTCCAGGCCCGCCCTTCTGTACCGCTTTTCATAATCGCGGTGGTGCGCAGGACCCACAAACCGATTTCCTTTTAAGCCACGATCAACTCTCCATCGAATATAATTGAGATGACGCCGATGGAATGGGCCTACGCTCGACGCAGTCTTCATCCAACCGATGGGTTTCGGCTCAAGCGATAAAAACATTAACAGTTTTGCGGAGATCAGATCGTCTTCAAACTCCGCGTCGTTCAAACGAGCTGCATGCGGCCAGCCTCTGATTGGGACATCAAACCTCAATTCGACAGGTTTGGCTCGCTCCTGCTCCTCGCGTTCTGTATTTATGGGCCAGATATCCTCCAGCAGCGATTTCCCTTTGAACCAAGGCCGGTGGGGGAGAGTGCCGATGATTTCATCATGCCTCGTTCGGGGGGCTGGTTTCTCACTTAGTCTCATCAATATACCAACGGCAAAGCGTCTTGCTCGGCTGAGAGTCGCTTCTCTACTCGTTCTTTGGCAGCGCGAAATTTTCCCCGGAGCCTGCTTTTTTCAATTAGTTCACAGTAGCCTTCGACAACCACCTGCCACACCAGCCAGGACCGAACCCACCTACCGGGATTGCAGGCTAGCACCACAGAACCTTTCTCGTTGAGAGCAAGTCGGGCCAGATGGAGCTTTTCCATTGCTTCAGTGCTCACGACGAAAATTCGATCTTTCTTTGCTAAGTCAAAGGTGGCGGAGCCATCAACTTCTTCCACTTGCCTGGTCAGTGCGAAATCCAAACCACTCGCCAATCCAAGTTGCCGCTGCTTTTTCAGATCGTCGTCGGAAAGACCAAGATATCGCGCCGCGCCCTCGACAGTTATCGAAGCAACACTTTCCCAAAGATTCATAAATTTGCGCATCTTCGCCGCATAGACAGCGTGGATCGTCGTCTCGGTAAGATATTGCTGCGTGGTACCTTCAGAAGCGTGATCGGCGAGTGCCATGGGGAGCCTTATGTTAAAGACCCCCTCTGCCGCAGCAATGTTCGCAAACGTTTTTCTGATGGCCCGATGAGTGATCGGAAGTCCGCCTAAGCGTGGATGCGAACTGATCCTGTTCAAAAAGGCATACCACCAATCATTTTCAACGCTAAGCAAGTGACTGCTTGCGTTACCGTCGAACTGCGTTCGCCAAATCCATAGCCAGTTCGCAGCTGGATTCTGTTCTCGCGCGGCCTTTTCGCGGAGGAGGCTAGTCATTTCTAGCCAAGACTCGATCACAGCGACCCCTGAAAACCTGCCGTCTTTGTTTCGCATTTGTAAGTCTGCTTCAACCGCTGGATAATCCGTGAGCGATGCAATCACCAGAGAAGAATCCGCCCTAAACTTCACTGATCCAACGGATTTGAGTTTGCGTTTACCTCGCGAGGCCTTTCCTACGAAAGGATCAGTCAGAAGGTCACCGAGAGGCTGCAGGTTCCAACCGGTATCAATGAGAATAATGACAAATGCCGCATGGAGCCCTTTTGGCGTGGAGCCGAGATACGGACTCAGGGTTTTTTGCCCGCCAACTGAGCGTAAAAATAGCGCAGCCCTGTGCTCGTGGCATTGGCATGAAAAGTCCTCGTACATCATCGCGTTGAAAAGTTTGACCGCCAAATGAAGCCGGTGCTGACTCCCAACAGCGCCGAGTTTGGTGCTTTGCACGCCTTCGTTCGCCAATATTTCGTCAATTTGGGCAGGCGAGTATAGCGTGTGGTCCGTAATAATTCTCTGACCCTCTCGGAAAAGGTCAAGTTCGGAAACAAACTCCTTCTGAAGTTCGTCACGGAGAAGCTGCATTAACTCAATATTTTCTCGCGCATCCTGCTCCTCTGCTTCCGCCCAGGTACTGCAGGGAGGGAGGCGTCCCATTTCGCGAGCGAGATCGGCTAAGACAGGGGTCTTCGAGGCTCCAATCGTTGCAATCGCGCCCGGGGCAGTGAAAGGCGGAAGGAAATGCACTAGAGACAAGAAGTTACAAAATCTGCGAAGCGACAACCAAAGGTTTGATCGAGTTATATCGTTTGTCGTAGACGTAAACGAGAAGTCGTTTAAATCGGCAATGCGATGGTAGGTTTCCAGCAACGCTTGAGTGACATGCTCCCCTTCTATTTCCGTCTCGCGTCCGTCCATAATCAACTGGAAAACTGTGCTGCTTGGAGCCCCGGCTTCAGCGCTCAGAGCACCCTGCAGCATAAAACGTCGCCAACTTCGAAAATAGTTGTGAAACGTCTTCGAGCGCACCAATGCCGAAGCCTTGGGAAGGACGGAGCCAAGCTTCTCAACCACGCTTATCCCATACAAGGGCACGAGTACGCTCATATCGTAGGATGATCTGTGGCCTGGGATTTTCACGATGAACGATCTCGCGGGGACATCTTCGGGAGTGTCAATGTTTCTCAATCTGAGCCTCGAAGGAAACTTGATTAAAATATCAAATCGGCCAAATTGAAATTATTTTCCTTTATTTTTCATTTCATTTCCTTGGAGTGCGATTTGTTGCTTATCTTATAGAATATTATTCCATAAATTTTGCGACGTCAAGCGTGATTGCGCGGGTTTCCACATGCCCTTTCCGGTTGCATAAGCGGTTAATCGGCTCAGTCGTCAAAGGCGCAAAACGGCGAGACCAAAACATTAGCGATGTGGTATGTGTCTTTAAATTGCGCTGGGGCTGGCTCGGCCGTTTGGGCTTCACCGCATTTTTTTAGATTAAGCAGACCCGGCATCCATTGGACGAATTGTGAAGTCGGCAAGGAAATAGCAAAAAAATATCGGCGCTTTCAACGCACGCTTTTTCCGGATTTCCTTGGGAACATGGCGCATCACACCGAGAAAGCTCTCAGTGTGTATCAGCGCGTTGGAACGATGGAAAAGGAGCTGTCCGGGAAAGTGCGTACTCGTTAACAGCGAAGAAAGAGATAACAAAATCAAAGCGGTAAAGACAGTACGCATTTCCGATACCGGTTTCGCTTCACCTCTTTCGGCAGGTCGGCAGGCGCCAGATTGACCGTCACGCGCTTGGCCGGCAGCGCCAGGCCGGAGGCGTGGAGGGCGGCCTGCACGCGCTCGCGGCTTTCGGCAACCGCCTTGTCAGGCAGGCCGACGATCTGCATCCCGACCTTGCCGGGTGCAACCATGACCTGGACCTCGACCGGTACACCTTCGATGCCCTGAAATGCAACCGTACTGACACGCGCGACCATAAGCCCATCCCCTTGCCGCAAACTTTTATATACCGCCCCGCAGCCTTTATCGATGCACCCAAAACTGTTGCACAGTTTTGGGCGACATGCATTAAGGCCAGCGGTTGCAATCTGGCATGGACGCAGGAATAAAACAAGAACAATCAAAGAACATAGTCAGGCATCCGCTGTGACCTTGGTTGTGCTCGGTCGCGGGACCAGAACGGTCATGGGCGCCTGGCTCAGCCGCGCTTGCGCTCGATCGCATCCCAAAGCAGAGCTGCTATATCGGCGCCGCCGAACTTCTTGACCTCGCGGATGCCGGTGGGCGACGTGACGTTGATCTCGGTCATGTAATCGCCGATCACATCGATGCCGACGAGCAGGAAGCCGCGCTCCCTCAGCGCCGGGCCGATGCGGGAGCAGATTTCCTGTTCGCGCGGCGTCAGTTCGGTCGCCTCAGCGCGGCCGCCGACATGCATGTTGGAGCGGCTGTCGTGTTCGGCCGGCACGCGGTTGATGGCGCCGGCGAATTCGCCGTCGACCAGGATGATGCGTTTGTCGCCCTTGCGCACGTCGGGCAGATATTGCTGGGCGATGAAGGGCTCGCGGAAAAGCTGGCCGAACATTTCCAGCAGCGAGGAGAGATTGCGGTCGTCGCGGGTCGAATGGAAGACGCCGGCGCCGCCATTGCCGTAAAGCGGTTTCAGGATGATATCGCCCATCTCGTCGCGGAAGCGGCGGATCTCGGCGGCATCCTTTGTGATCAGCGTCTTCGGCATCAGGTCGGAGAATTCGGTGACGAAGATTTTTTCCGGCGAATTGCGCACCCAGGCCGGATCGTTGACGACGAGCGTCTTCGGATGGATGCGCTCGAGCAGATGCGTCGAGGTGATATAGGCCATGTCGAAGGGCGGGTCCTGGCGCAGCAGCACGACGTCCATGGTCGCGAGATCGACGCGCTCCGGCGCGCCGAGTTCGTAATGATCGCCCTTGACGTCGCGCAGCACCATCGGCTCGAGGCTGGCGTAAAGCTTGCCGTCGCGGAAGCTCAGGCGATCAGGGGTGTAATGGAAGAGCCTGTAGCCGCGCGCCTGCGCCTCCAGGCTCATGGCGAAGGTGGAATCACCTGCGATATTGATGCCTGCGACATGGTCCATCTGGACCGCTACATTGGTGATCTTGGCCATTTCCATCCCTCGCTGAATGCCGGACAGATGTAGGTCGGCCAGATATCAAACGCAACGGGCAATCAAGGGCTTCCGCCGGGCGACTGCAGCGAACTTCAGGCGGCGATGCCCTGGTTGCCGCTGTTGCGCAGCATGTTGCGGAGGCGGTAGGCGATCGCCAAGGGCTTCGGGAAGGGCTTGCGCAGGAAGGCGACCTTGCGGACGTAATTGTCGACCCGCCAGCTTGCCCAGGTCCCACCGGCGAAAAAGGCGACGTCGCCGGCGCGCAAGGTTCGTTCGGTGCCGTCCTCGGCGGTGATATGGACCTCGCCTTCGAGGATCATCACCGTCTCGTCCCAGCCGAAGCGCCAGCGGAATTCGCCCGCCGTGCAGTCCCAGATCGCCGTCAGCGATGCTTCGTCATGGCCGCGCGAATGTTCGGCGGTGCGGGCCTGCGGATTGCCGCTGATAACCCAGTCCGGATTGATCGGTGTGGATTTCAGCGGCAGCAGATCGCTCGCATGCGCGATGAAGGATTTTCCGGCCGGCTTCGCCACGGCAGCATACGGTACCGAGCGCGCGGCCATGGCGACCGCACTTGCAAGCATCAGCTTCCAGGCCATGAAACAATCCCCAATTGTTATCCCTACCGAGATTGTCGATAGCAGAAAGTCGTAAGGACCTCGTTCAAGCGGGGACTAAAATTTTAACGATCCGGAAATCCAACGGGTCGAAAGCCAACGGGTCGAAAGAAGGTCAGAAGGCATCCGGAAAGTGCCGCGGCAGCCGGCCCGGCATGATCGCGACGATATCATAGCGCTGGGAAAGGCGCGCCTGATCCGCCTGGCGGGCGAGCCAGAGATCGCTTGCCGCCCGTATGCGCTTCTGCGCGACGACAGTGACGGCATCAACGGCGGCGGCCTCGCCATGGCGGGCCTTGACCTCGACGAAGACGGCAAGATCGCCCTTGCGGGCGATGATGTCGATCTCGCCAAGCCTGGTGCGGTGGCGCAGCGCCAGGATGCGGTAACCCTTCAGCATCAGGAAGGCAGCTGCGACATATTCCGACATGCGGCCCCGGCGCAGCGCCTTCCTTCGGATGGCGGTGAGATCGCTATCGCCCATCGGCGTTCTTGAGCTCCAGCAGGCGCTGGTAGAGCACCTTGCGCGGCAGGCCGGTGAGGCGGGCGGCTTCGGTGGCGGCGCCTGCCGTCGGCATTGACTTCGACAGGTCGGCCAGCACGGCTTCGACATCGGCCTCAGACGTCTCGACCGGCTCCGGCGGACCGATCACCAGGACGATCTCGCCCTTGACGTTTTCCACCTGCTGATAATGCGCCGCAAGGTCGGCAAGCGTGCCGCGGCGGAACTCCTCATAGGTCTTGGTCAGCTCGCGGCAGACGGAGGCGGGCCGAGTGCCGCCCAGCACATCGGCGGCGGCCAGAAGCGTTGCGCCGATGCGATGCGGCGATTCAAAGAAGATCAGCGTCGCGGGCGCTGCTGCAAGTTCACCGAGGCGGTCGCGGCGGGCCTTGTCCTTGGCCGGCAGGAAACCGGCGAAAAGGAAAGCATCGTTCGGCAGGCCGGAGCCGACAAGGGCTGCGAGCGGCGCGGAGGCGCCGGGAATGGGAATGACACGGTAACCTGCCGCTATCGCCTGTTGCGCCAGCCGATAGCCGGGATCGGAGACCAGCGGCGTGCCGGCATCGGAAACCAGCGCCACCGATCGCCCGGCTTCGAGCGCCTGCAGCAGCCTCGGACCGGCCTCATCGGCATTGTGCTCGTGGTAGGCGAAGGGGCGGTTCTGGATGCCGTAGCGGTCGAGCAGCACGCGGGTGACGCGCGTATCCTCGCAGGCAAGCACATCGGCGCCGGCCAGCGTTTCCAACGCCCGCAGCGTGATGTCGCCGAGATTGCCGATGGGGGTGGCGACCAGATAGAGCGCCGGCTCCAGCGGCCGCGCCGGCACCGTTGCATTGTGCAGGCGGAAGCTTCGCCGGCTGGCGGCGTCCGCTGTCGTTTCCTCATTCATGCCATTTGCTTTCGTCCCGCCGGCTCGTCGCCGGCATCGAACCCTTATGGGCGAGCCGCACCGCTTCGGCAAGGGTTCGGATTTCTGTGAGCATTGCTCTGGAAAACCGCAAATGCAGGGGTGCCGACGTCCATGCCTCTTGCAAAGCAATGCTGAAGTCTGCCATTTTGCCCGTCCACTCCCCCGGCCTCAAGCCGGGACAGCATTCTTCGGGTGCTCGACGCGCCCGGACAGTCACGGTCGAAAGCGGTAGCATCCCATGCGTATTACTATTGAGCGGTCAAACCTGTTGAAATCGCTGAACCACGTCCACCGCGTGGTCGAACGTCGCAACACGATCCCGATCCTGTCCAACGTATTGCTCAAGGCCGACGGCCAAAAGCTCGACATGAAGGCGACCGACCTCGACCTCGAAATCACCGAGGCGACCCCTGCTAGCGTCGAGCAGCCCGGCGCCACCACCGTTCCCGCGCATCTCCTCTACGATATCGTGCGCAAGCTTTCCGACGGCTCGGAAGTGCTGCTTGCCACCAGCCCGGATGGCGGCGCGATGACCGTGCAGTCCGGCCGCTCGAAATTCTCGCTTCAGTGCCTGCCGGAATCGGACTTCCCGGATCTCACAGCCGGCACCTTCACCCATTCCTTCAAGCTGAAGGCGGCCGATCTGAAGATGCTGATCGACCGCACGCAGTTCGCGATCTCGACGGAAGAGACGCGTTATTATCTGAACGGCATCTTCTTCCACACGATCGAGAGCAACGGCCAGCTGAAGCTGAGGGCGGTTGCGACCGACGGCCACCGGCTGGCGCGCGCCGATGTCGATGCGCCCTCCGGCTCCGAGGGCATGCCCGGCATCATCATTCCGCGCAAGACGGTCGGCGAGTTGCAGAAGCTGGTCGACAATCCCGAGGTGATGGTGACCGTCGAGGTCTCCGACGCCAAGATCCGGCTGACCATCGGTTCGATCGTCATGACCTCGAAACTGATCGACGGCACCTTCCCGGATTATCAGCGCGTCATCCCCACCGGCAACGACAAGGAAATGCGGGTCGACTGCACGAGTTTCGCACAGGCCGTCGACCGCGTCTCGACGATCTCCTCCGAGCGCGGCCGCGCCGTAAAGCTGGCGCTTTCCGAGGGACAGCTGATGCTGACCGTCAACAATCCCGATTCCGGCAGCGCGACGGAAGAAGTTGCCGTCGGCTACGACACGGATGCGATGGAAATCGGCTTCAACGCCAAGTACTTGCTCGACATCACCGCCCAGCTTTCCGGCGAGGAAGCGATCTTCCTGCTTGCCGATGCCGGCTCGCCGACGCTGATCCGCGACACGGCGGGCGACGATGCGCTCTACGTGCTGATGCCGATGCGCGTCTGACCGGAACGAAGGCCGCCCATTGCCGTTTTTCCTCCTGTCAAAACGGAGGATCCCATGACCAAAAAGACGGGAGCGGTGCGCATCGGCATATCCGGCTGGACCTATGCGCCCTGGCGCGGCCAATTCTACCCGAAGGACCTGCCGCAGAAGCAGGAACTTTCCTATGCCGCCCGGCACTTCCGGTCGATCGAGATCAACGGCACCTTCTACGGATTGCAGCGGCCCGAAAGCTTCGGCCGCTGGCGCGAGGAAACGCCGGAGGATTTCGTCTTCGCGGTCAAGGGACCGCGCTTCATCACCCATATGCTGCGGCTGCAGGATATCCAGACGGCGCTCGCCAATTTTCTCGCCTCCGGCGTTTTGCGGCTCGGCCCCAAGCTCGGGCCGATCCTCTGGCAATTCCCGCCGAACATGGCCTTCGACCCATCCCTTTTCGAGAGCTTTTTGTCGCTGCTGCCGCACGACCGCGACGCGGCGATAACGCTTGCGAAGCGGCACGACTGGCATATCAAGGGACCGGCCTGGCTTAAATGCGACGGGCACCAGCCGATCCGGCATGCGCTGGAGATTCGCCACGAGAGCTTCCGCTCACCCGCCTTCATCGAGATGCTCAGGCGTCACAGAGTCGCTCTCGTCTGCGCCGATACGGTGAAATGGCCGCTGCTGATGGATGTCACCGCCGATTTCAGCTACTGCCGCCTGCATGGCTCGGAAAAGCTCTATGTCAGCGGCTACGAGGACGAAGCGCTCGACATATGGGCGCAACGCATCCGCGCCTGGGCCACGGGCGGAGAACCGGAGAATGCGACGCGGGTGCTGGCGCCCGTAGCGGCGCGCAGCAAAGGTCGCGACGTCTATCTCTATTTCGACAATACCGATGTGAAGCTGCGCGCGCCTATCGATGCCGATCATTTGAGCGAAAGGCTCGCCGATCTCATGCCCGGTTCAGCGCCGAAAGCCGCATGAACTGTTGATGCCGATGTCCTTGTTGCGAAAATCCTTGTCCCTTAAGCGACAAGCGGCATATTAAGGCATTCGATCAACATGCGGATGGGTGGAGAATGAGCTTACGGGTCAAGGTGAAGGAACGGTTCGGGAAGAGGTTCGACGACGAGATCCGCTTCTTCCGGGGCATGATGCAGGGGCCGAAGACGGTGGGCTCGATCGTGCCGACCTCCTCGATCACGGCCAAGCGCATGGCAAGCGTCGTCGACATCCATTCCGGGCTGCCGGTGCTTGAACTCGGACCGGGCACGGGCGCCATCACCAAGGCCATTCTCGGCCGCGGCGTCCGTCCGGAAAATCTCGTCGCAATCGAATATTCGACGGATTTTCATAAACATCTGCAGCGGACCTATCCCGGCGTGCACTTCATCAACGGCGATGCCTTCGATCTTCAGGCCACCCTTGGCAATTTCAGCGGTCTCACCTTCGATTCCGTCGTCTCGGGCATTCCGCTGCTGAATTTCCCGATGGCGAAGCGCATCTCGCTGCTCGAAAGCCTGCTCGATCGACTGCCGGCCGGCCGGCCGATGGTGCAGATTTCCTATGGCGCGATCTCGCCGATCGCCGCCAATCCCGACCGCTACCATATCCAGCATTTCGACTTCGTCATGCGCAATATTCCGCCGGCGCAGCTCTGGATCTATAAGCGCGGCTAAGATGTTCGGGATCTACATCACTCATCCGCAGGTCAGGATCGACGCCAACGTGCCAGTGCCGAAATGGGGACTTTCCGATGTCGGCGCGGCGCGCGCCCGCAAAGCGGCAGAGAGCGGCTGGGCCAAGCAATTGCGGCGCATCGTCTCCAGCGACGAGACGAAGGCGATCGAGACGGCCGAAATTCTGGCGAAAGCTTCCGGTGTGACCGTGGAGATCGTCCACGCGACCCACGAAAACGACCGCACGGCCACCGGCTTCCTGCCGCCGCCGCAATTCGAAGAGGCGGCCGACTGGTTCTTCGCCCATCCGGAACAAAGCTTCAAAGGCTGGGAGCGCGCCGTCGACGCGCAGGCCCGCATCGTCGAGGCCGTTAATGCCGTTCTCGCCACGCATGATGCGACAGCGCCGATCGCCTTTGTCGGCCATGGCGGCGTCGGCACGCTGCTCAAATGCCATCTGGCGGGCAGCCCGATCGCGCGCGACCGCGACCAGCCCGGCGGCGGCGGCAATCTCTATGCTTTCGGTCTTGCGGATCGGCGCCTAACATGCGACTGGACGCCCATCGAAGACTGGCAGGGGTGACTTCAGATGGACGCACGCGAGCGGTTGATCGTCGGCCTGGATGTTCCAACGATCGGCGAGGCGGAAAGACTGGTTTCCACGCTCGGCGACGACATTCTCTTCTACAAGATCGGCTATCAGCTGGTCTTTGCCGGCGGCCTGGAATTCGCCCGTGATCTTGCCGCCAGCGGCAAGAAGATCTTTCTCGACATGAAGCTGCTCGACATCGACAACACCGTTGCCTCCGGCGTCGAGAACATCGCCAAGATGGGCATGTCGATGCTGACGCTGCATGCCTATCCGAAAGCCATGAAGGCGGCGGTCGAGGCCGCGGCCGGCTCCGGCCTCTGCCTGCTGGGCGTGACCGTGCTGACCTCGATGGATGCCGACGACCTCGCCGAGGCCGGCTACAGCCAGGATCCGCACAGCCTGGTGCTGCGCCGCGCCGAACAGGCGCGCACAGCCGGTATGGGCGGTATCGTCTGCTCGGCGGAGGAAGCGGCTGCGGTGCGCGAAATCGTCGGACCCGACATGGCGATCGTCACCCCCGGCATTCGCCCTGATGGTAGCGACAAGGGCGACCAGAAGCGGGTGATGACGCCTTTCGACGCGCTGAAGGCAGGAGCGACGCATCTCGTCGTCGGCCGGCCTGTCGTCAAGGCGCCGGATCCCCGGGATGCCGCCCGCGCGATCCTCAGCGAGATGGTGACGGCACTCTGGCCGGCAAACCGCTAATAGTTTCAACGACAAAAGGGAGAAGATCATGGCCAAGGGATATTGGATCGCCCGCGTCGATGTTCGCGATGCCGAGCGCTACAAGGATTACGTGGCGGCGGCCAAGCCGGCCTTCGAAAAATATGGCGCGAATTTCCTGGCGCGCGGCGGCGCCTTTACCGAACTCGAGGGCAAGGCGCGCGTCCGCAACGTGGTGATCGAATTCCCGTCGATGCAGCATGCGGTCGACTGCTATAATTCGCCGGAATACCAGATCGCCGCGAAAATCCGCCAGGAAGCCGCGGATGCGGAAATGGTCGTCGTCGAAGGCGTCTAGAGCGCCGTGCGTCTTTCGGACGCACAAAGGACGCTCTAGCACTTTAAATCTACTCATCGTGCCTTCCGAAATCGATTCCGATTTTTGGAAGGCACGATGCGTTAGGCGCCCTCGCATTCGCAAAAAACTGACGGCGTGATGGGCCTTCCCGTCGCGCAGGGATTCGGCTAAGACGGAGCCAATCAAGCATTCCGCAAAGCCTTTCGAGGAGCCTGCCATGACCCTTGCCAACCTGCCGCCGCTCGTCACCGTGTTCGGAGGGTCGGGCTTCGTGGGCAGGCACGTGGTTCGGGCGCTGGCCAAGCGCGGCTATAACATCCGCGTCGCCGTGCGCCGTCCCGATCTCGCCGGCTTCCTGCAGCCGCTCGGCAATGTCGGCCAGATTTCCTTCGTGCAGGCGAACCTGCGCTACCGCGGCTCGATCGATCGCGCCGTCGACGGTGCGAGCCACGTCGTCAACTGCGTCGGCATTCTGCAGGAGACCGGCCGCAACACTTTCGACGCCGTGCAGGAATTCGGCGGTCGTGCGATTGCTGAGGCGGCGCGCAGCGCGGGTGCGACGCTGACGCATATTTCGGCGATCGGCGCCGACGCGAAATCCGATTCGGACTATGGCCGCACCAAGGGTCGCGCCGAAACGGCCATCCTCTCGGTCAAGCCCGATGCGGTGATCTTTCGTCCGTCGATCGTCTTCGGACCGGAGGACAGCTTCTTCAACAAGTTCGCCCAGATGGCGCGCATGTCGCCGATCCTGCCGCTCATCGGCGGCGGCAAGACGAAATTCCAGCCTGTCTATGTCGAAGATATCGCCGAGGCCGTCGCCCGCGCCGTCGACGGCAAGGTTGCCGGCGGCAAGGTCTATGAGCTTGGCGGGCCTGAGGTGCTCAGCTTCCGCGAATGTCTCGAGACGATGCTGAAGGTAACGTGCCGCAAGAACCCGCTGGTATCCCTGCCCTTCGGCATCGCTTCGATGATCGGCAGCATCGCTTCGCTGGTCCCCTTCATAACGCCGCCGATCACGCCGGATCAGGTGCGCATGCTGAAGCGCGACAATATCGTCTCCCCGGAAGCCGAGGCGGAAGGCCGCACGTTGAAGGGCCTCGGCATTGCGCCCACCATGGTGGCATCGGTGCTCGGCTCCTATCTGGTGCACTATCGTCCGCACGGCCAGTACACCGGCACCGGCAAGGCCGCCTGACCATCTTTTCCAACCGATGAGATTGGCCGTCTGCGGATCCCGCGAGCGGCCTTTTGGCGTTGCCGTGTCCTGCAAAGCCCGGCGCAAGTTTGAAGTGTTTTGGTGCTCGGCATATTCAGCGGCGTTGCATAAAAGACGCATCGGAAATTTTGTGGAATTAACACCAAATTTAGCAGGAACGTTTATTGCTATTTGTCATTCCACTGACTACCAAACCCGCGCGTCTTCCAACGGACTCAACGCCTGCGGTCGCGCGCGGCAATCACTGTGAAAGGCAATTCTCAATGGGCAAGTCAATCGCGCTCCTGTTTGCGTGTGCGGCGCTGGTTATCCTTGCAGGCTCTTTCGTTGCGCCCGGTTCGGTCGCGGCGGTAAAGGGCGATTGCTCGCCGGCCTACGGCGTCGATCCTTGCTCGACGGCTTCGATCATCCATTGACGAAAAGCCCGGCCCTGCGCCGGCATCCTGCTCCAAGCAAGCAGTCGATCGAAACGCCTGATACAGGGCGCTTCTAGATCATCGCTCAGTTTCGCCTGCTTCAAAGCGGCGGTGGGAGCGTTTCCCCTCAATGACCAACTGAAAAATTCGGCGCCTTGCCGGTAATCGGGTGCCTGTTTGTGCGGTCCGACGGGGCATTTGCATTCGCGCCGGGAGTTGCGCGAATGCAATGCAGGGCGGGTGTCTCAGGCAATCAAGCCGGTCGCGGCCATGCCGAGCAGCAAAACACCGAGAATGATGCGGTAGATGGCAAACAGGGTAAACCGGTTGCTCCTGATATAGGCAAGCAGCCATTTGACCGCGATGAAAGCGACGACGGTGGAGACAACGAAGGCGATGCCGAGCGCCGTCCAGTCTTCGCCTGCCGCTCCGCCATCCCTGAAGGTCTTCAGCAATTCATAGGCGCTGGCCGCGTACATTGTGGGAATGCCGACGAGAAAGGCAAACTCGGTCGCCGCGGCCCGGTTGCCCGTGCCTGCCAGCATGGCGACGAAGATCGTGGCGCCGGAGCGCGAGGTTCCCGGGAAGACGCCGGCAACGATCTGGGCGATGCCGACCAGGATGGCGACAAGCCAGGTAATCTCTTTATGCGGCGGCCTGCGGGCGGCCGCCCATTCGGCAAAGATCATCCAGATGCCGCCGATGATGAGCGCCCAGGCGATCGGTGTCGCAGTCTCCGGCAGTTCAAAGCCGAGCTTCTTGACGACCAGTCCGAGAATGGCGGTGATGAGAAAGGCGACGATCAGCTTGGCGGCATAATCGCGGTTGGCGGGGTCGCGCCAGCCAAGCACCAGATCCACCAAGCGACGCCAGTAAATGATGGTGACGGCGAGGATGGCGCCCGCCTGAATAACGATGTTGAACATATCCGACCGATGTCCGAGCCATTGCTCGGCAATGATCAGGTGGCCGGTGCTCGAGATCGGCAGGAACTCGGTGATCCCTTCTATGACGCCGAGAATTGCAGCATTTATATAATCCATACATTGTCTCCGGTTTAAAGTTCGGCCGGGTCTGAGCGCTTGGGTCGATCAGGCCGCCGTTTCCAATCATTCGTTAGACCGTGTTTCGCCATTATCAGATGGCCTGAAAAATCCGATTCGCTTGTATTGGCGGGGCCAAGCTCCTATAGCTTCAACCAATGAGTCATGACTAGGGCGCTATAATCGAGCTGCCACACAGTCCTGTAACAGCAATCACAAAGCCCGAGTATCTATGCCCACGCTTTATCATCATCCCATGTCATCCGCATCTCGCTTCGTCCGGCTGATCCTGGCGGAATACGGCTATCAGGCGGATCTGATCGAGGAGCAGACATGGGAGAAGCGCCGGGATTTCCTGGCGCTCAATCCGGCCGGCACGCTGCCGGTCTATGTCGACGACAGCATGCGCGCGCTCTGCGGCGCGAGCGTCATTTCCGAATATCTGGACGAGACGCACGGCGTCTTGAAACGCGACCGGCGGCTGCTCGCCGAAGACCCTTTCCAGCGGGCGGAAATCCGCCGGCTGACCGAATGGTTCATGCAGAAGATGGAAAACGATGTGACCAAGCCGCTCGCCCGCGAGCGTGTCTATAAGTTGCAGATGACCGCCGATCAGGGCGGCGGAGCGCCGGATTCGAAGGTTCTGCGCACGGCCCGCGCGAATATCCGCCAGCATATGCGCTATCTCACCTGGCTTGCCGGCTCGCGTCAGTGGCTGGCGGGCGAGCGGATGAGCTATGCCGACCTTGCCGCCGCGGCCTCGATCTCGATCCTCGATTATCTCGGCGAGATCGAGTGGGCGGATTCGCCAGTCGTCAAGGACTGGTACCAGCGGCTGAAGTCGCGTCCGTCCTTCCGGCCGATGCTGACCGAGCGCGTGCGCGGCCTGACACCGGTTTCACACTATGCCGATCTGGATTTCTGACGAGGGCTCTTCATGCCCGAACCTGACAATGACGACAAAGAGCGCCGCCGCCGCGACAATTTGACCGAGTTCGTCCGGGCAGAATCTGCCGCCAAGGGCTTCGATCTCTGCCGCATCACGCGCCCGGATGCGATCCCGCAAGCGAAAGAGCGCCTCGGCCAGTTCATCGATGCCGGGCGCCACGGGACGATGGATTGGATGGCGGAGACGCGCGACCGGCGCGGCGATCCCCTGACACTCTGGAGCGAGGTGCGCTCCGTCGTCGTCTTCGGCCTCAATTACGCTCCGGAAGAAGATCCCCGCGCTATCCTCGACAAGCCGGACAAGGCAGCGATTTCCGTCTATGCCCGCAACCGCGATTATCACGACGTCATCAAGGGCCGGCTGAAGGAGATCGCCACGCGCTTTGCAGCGCGGGCAGGCGCCGACGTGAAAGTGTTCGTCGATACGGCGCCGGTCATGGAGAAACCGTTGGCGGCGGCGGCCGGGCTCGGCTGGCAGGGCAAACATACCAATCTCGTCAGCCGCGTTCACGGTTCCTGGCTGTTCCTCGGCACGATGTTCACCACCGCCGATCTTGCCGTCGACGCGCCGGAGATCGATCATTGCGGCTCCTGCCGCGCCTGTCTCGACATCTGTCCGACGGCTGCCTTCCCGGCGCCTTACCAGATCGACGCGCGGCGCTGCATCTCCTATCTCACCATCGAGCACAGGGGACCGATCGACGCCGATTTGCGCGTATTGATCGGCAATCGCATCTACGGCTGCGACGACTGTCTTGCCGCCTGTCCCTGGAACAAGTTCGCAAGCTCCGCCTCCGAGATGAAGCTCAAGGCGCGGGAGGATCTGAAGGAGCCGTCGATCGCCTTTCTGCTGACGCTTGACGATGCCGCCTTCCGTGCCTTCTTCAGCGGCTCGCCGGTGAAGCGGATCGGCCGCGACCGTTTCGTCCGCAATGTGCTGATCGCCGCCGGCAATTCCGGCGACAAGGCGCTCATCGGGCCGTGTCGCGGGCTTTCGGAGGATCCCTCGCCCGTGGTGCGCGGCATGACGGTCTGGGCGCTTTGGCGGCTGATGGAGGCTGGCGAATTTGCGGCCTTTGCCGCACAAAGGGCGGACGAGAGAGATGACGACGTCCTGAACGAATGGCGATTGGCGGGAGTGGGCTGATGCATGTGATGATCTTTGGCTGCGGTTATTCCGGCACGGCAATCGCCAAGGCCTTTGCCGGCGACGGCGTGCGGGTTTCCGGCACCACGCGCTCGCCTGACAAAGTGGAAGCGCTCCGCCAGAACGGCATCGAAGCATTCCTTTTCGACGGCGAGAGCATGGAAGAGGGGTTGCGCCAGGCTTTGGACGGCGTCACCCACCTGGTTCAATCGATCGCCCCTGGAAAGGCCGACCCGCTGCTGCGGCTGCTTGATAAAGACGGCGCACGCCTGCTGCCGAAGCTTGAATGGATCGGTTACCTCTCCACCGTCGGCGTCTATGGCGATCACCAGGGCGCCTGGGTGAGTGAGGAAACGCCGTGCCTGCCCGTTTCCGGACGGTCGACCGAGCGGCTCGAGGCGGAAGAGGGCTGGCTGGCGATGGGCCGGGAGCGCGGCGTGCCGGCGGCGGTGCTGCGCCTTTCCGGCATCTATGGGCCGGGCCGCAACGCCTTCTGCAATCTGGACAAGGGCACGGCGCGACGGCTGATCAAGAAGGACCAGGTGTTCAACCGCATCCGCGTCGAAGATATTGGCGCAGCGACACGCTTTCTGTCGGAGCGCGGCCTCGGCGGCATCTATAATGTCACCGACGACCGGCCCGGCCCGCCGCAGGATGTGATCGTCGAGGCAGCCCGCCTGATGGGCGTCGAACCGCCGCCGGAGCAGGCGTTCGAGACCGCCGAATTGACGCCGATGGCGCGCACTTTCTACGGCGAGAACAAACGGGTTTCGAATGCAAAACTCAAGGCCGCCGGCTTCGCATTTTCCTTCCCGAACTATCCTATGTCGCTTGCGCAATTGTGGCGGGATGGATGCTGGTGGGGGGAGTAGAACTCAGTCCTGTTTGCGACGGATGCGATCACCCAAAATGAGTAGGAAATTCCTACTTTCCCGCTTTGGCCGGATAATTTTCGCCGCATATTATGGTTAACGGCCTTTGAATTTGCCCAAATGTGGCAGTAAATATGGCGAAATCGGAAAAATATTTTCGCGATTTTCGTGAACGCCGAGGCGTTAACTATCCCTTCGGAAAATTCGTTCGGATTTTAGCTGATTTTATTAGGTTTTTTCTACCTTTTGGCGCGGCGCTCATTCCTGGAATCCCGACATTACCCTCACGAATGTTACGGATTGTAATAATCCGTGAACTGGCGCGGCACTTTTTCGCCACTTTTTCACAGATTTAAGCCCCGCCGCCTGCAAGGGCGTGAGTTCAATAGTTGAGGGATACTCTGTTTTGAAGAACATACGTCGTTCTATTATCGCCGCTGTAACTATTGTAGCCTGTTCTTCCATGCTTCCGGCAGAGGGTTTTGCTGGCAATGGCTGTGGCGGTGCTTCATGGTACGCACTTCGCTCCAAAACTGCTTCCGGGGAACGTATGAATCCTGCCATCTTGACTGCTGCACATCGTTCGCTTGCTTTCGGCACCAAGGTGAAGGTCACCAACCGCAATAATGGCCGCACAGTCGTCGTTCGCATCAACGATCGTGGTCCGTTCATCCGTGGTCGTGTGATCGACCTGTCGCGCGCCGCCGCCCAGAATATCGGCATGGTGAGCTCCGGCACTGCGAAGGTCTGCTACCAGGTCGTCAGCTGAGGCCGCCACTGACTGTGCCGGAAGCGGCGCTTGCTCTTACCGTCAATCGCGGTTACCACCCGGTTGAGACTTGTGAACAATTGACTGCGTGACACTCGCGTTTGCGCTGATCGTTCACACGCCACGGCAACAGGAGACATGTGAATGCGTCTGGGCGGCCGCCTCGAAGGGGCGATTTCTGTGCTCGCGGACATCGATGCCCGCAAGCGGCCCGTCGCCGACGCGCTGAAGGACTGGGGCCTCGCGCACCGCTTCGCCGGCTCCGGCGATCGTGCAGCGATCGGCAACATTGTCTATGACGCACTGCGCATGCGGCTTTCCCATGCCTGGCTGATGGATGACGACAGTCCTGCTGCCATTGCCCATGGCGTCATGTTCCGCCAATGGGGTTTTTCACCTGACAGTCTTGCCACTGAGCTGGCGGACGACAAGTTTGCGCCGGCGCCACTTTCAACCGACGCTGTTGCGGCCTTTCAAAGCCGCTCGCTCGACGATGCGCCGCCGCATATCCGCGGCGATATTCCCGAATGGGTCCAACCCTCCTTCGAACAGGCCTTCGGCGCCGCCTGGCTTGCCGAGGCACAGGCGCTCGCCGCCCGCCCGACGCTCGATCTGCGCGCCAACCTGCTCAAAGCCTCTCGCGACAAGGTCGTCAAGGCGCTCGAAAGAGCCAACGCGCATGCAGCGAAGATCGCCCGCTACGGCATCCGGATTGCCGCTGGCGAAGGCGCCTCGCGTCTTCCCAACGTGACTGCCGAGCTTTCGTTCCAAAAAGGTTGGTTCGAAGTTCAGGATGAGGGATCGCAGATCGTCGCCGACCTGGTGCTCGCCCATGATGGCGAACAGGTTCTCGACTATTGCGCCGGCGGTGGCGGCAAGACGCTCGCCATGGCGGCGGCCATGCAGAACAAGGGACAGGTTCACGCCTATGATGCCGACCGCAAACGGCTGGCGCCGATCATCGAACGGCTGAAGCGGGCGGGCACGCGCAATGTCCAGGTGCATGACGACGCCAGGGCGCTCTCCGCCCTTGCCGGACGCTGCGACAAGGTGCTGGTCGACGCGCCCTGCACCGGCACCGGCACGTGGCGCCGCCGCCCCGATACGAAGTGGCGGCTGACGGCGAAGAACCTCGACGAGCGCATCGCCCAGCAGCAGGACGCGCTGGCGCAGGCGAGCGGCTTCGTCAAACCCGGCGGCGATCTGATCTATGTCACCTGCTCGGTCCTGCCCCAGGAAAACGAGGAGCAGGCGCGCCGCTTCACGGCCGACAATCCTGATTTTCAGCTCGTCAGCGCCCTGCCCGCCTGGGAAGCCCTGTTCGGCAAGGACGCCCCGCGTCCGCATTCGTCCGACGGCCTGACGGTGACGCTGACGCCCGCCTCCACCGATACCGACGGCTTCTTTTTCTGTCGTATGCAGCGGAAGGGCTGACGCGGTTTAGCGAAGGCCCGCTACGGATCGTGATGCCGCGGCGGAATGCGCGGTTGCTGCCAATTTTTCAAGCGGATGCCGTTCAAAAAAGCCAGGTTGGCAACGTCTGTCCGTTCTTAAAACCATTCCAAACTAGAGCGTTTGACACAAGTTTGCTTTTGCGCGAAGAGACGGAGCCCGATTAGACGGAAAATCCCGTCACAGGAGAGGATCATGAAGCTCAACCGCAAATTCCGCGCAGCCGTGCTGGCGATCGCCCCCGCCGCCCTGCTCGCCCTTCCCGCGCATGCCGAGACTGATGCTGCCGCCGTGGTGAAACACTATGCCGGTGTGGCACATGCGAAATACGAGGACTCGCTGACGACGGCCAAGGCGCTCGACGCCGCGATCGACGCCTTCCTGAAGGCGCCGACCGATGCGACGCTCAAGGCCGCCAGAGACGCCTGGATCAAGGCGCGCGTCCCCTACCAGCAGACGGAAGTCTATCGCTTCGGCAATCCGATCGTCGACGACTGGGAAGGCAAGGTCAATGCGTGGCCGCTCGATGAAGGCCTGATCGACTATGTCGACGCTTCCTACGGCACCGAGAGCGACGAGAATTCTCTCTATGTGGCAAATGTCATCGCCAACAAGACGATCAAGATCGACGGCAAGGATGTCGACGCTTCCAAGCTGACGCCGGAATTCCTCTCCGGCACGCTGGCCGAGGCCGGCGGCATCGAAGCCAATGTCGCGACCGGCTATCATGCCATCGAATTCCTGCTTTGGGGTCAGGATCTGAACGGCACGGGACCCGGCGCCGGCGACCGTCCGGCAACCGACTACGACCTCAAGAACTGCACGCACGGCAATTGCGACCGCCGCGCCGAATATCTGAAGTCCGCCTCCACCCTGCTCGTTTCCGACCTGCAGGAAATGACCGACAACTGGAAGCCGGACGGTGCAGCGACGAAGAACGTCGAAACCGATCCGAAGGCCGGCCTCGTCGCGATTCTGACGGGCATGGGTTCGCTTTCCTACGGCGAGCTTGCCGGCGAGCGGATGAAGCTCGGCCTGCTGCTGCACGATCCCGAGGAAGAGCATGATTGCTTCTCCGACAACACCTACAATTCGCATCTCAACGACGCGATCGGCATCGCTGCCGCCTATACCGGCAACTATACCCGCGTCGACGGCACCAAGCTCAGTGGCCCGTCGCTGCATGATCTGGTGGCCGCCAAGGACAAGGCGCTCGATGCCGAAGTGGAAGGCAAGCTCAACAAGACGCTCGAAGCGATGAATGCCATGGCAAAGCGCGGCGAGACCGTCGAGAAGTACGACCAGATGATCGGCGAAGGCAACAAGGAAGGCAACGCCGTCGTTCAGGCCGCTATCGACGGGCTGATCGACCAGACGAAATCGGTGCAGCGCGTTATTGCCGCACTCGATCTCGGCACGGTTCAGCTTGAAGGTTCCGACAGCTTGGATAATCCTAACGCCGTCTTCAAATAAGCAAAAAGGCGGGCCGCTTCGACAGCCGGAGCGGCCCGGACCCTGAAATGTCGCATGCCCCGGCCCGCCGATTTTTCGCCAGCGCAACGCTCTGCGCCACGCTTGCCGGCTTTTCCGTCAGCATCGCAGCCGGTTTCGATCTGCCGACGAAACGCACCGACCTCTCCGAATCCGATCTGCAACGCGTCGCCGACGTCACCCGGCCGACAGCGGATTTTTCCAAAGCCGAACAATACGAAGCGATGCAGGCAGGGGCTACGACCTCGATCGACCCTGTCACCGAGGACAGCTTCTCGCATATTTCGGCCAACATCCCCTTCGAGGAAGAGCAGAATTTCAAACTCGGCAACGCGCTCTTCCGCAAGCTCTGGGTGTCCGCTCCCTCCTCGACGCAGGCTTCCGATGGTCTCGGGCCGCTGTTTAACGCCCGCTCCTGCATGAGCTGCCATGTCAATGACGGCCGCGGCAAACCGCCGGAGGGAGGCCCGAGCGCCACCTCGATGTTCCTGCGGCTTTCCCGCGCCGCCACGACGCCGGAGGACGAAAAGGCGATCGCACAGGCTGATGTCGTCAATTTCCCCGATCCGGTCTACGGCCATCAGCTGCAGGATCTCGCCGTTCCTGGCCTTGCCGCTGAAGGGAAGATGGCGATCAGCTACCGCGAAGAGAGGGTGACGCTCGGCGACGGCGAGACCGTGTCGCTGCGCCGGCCGAGTTATGCGGTGACGAACCTTGGCTATGGGCCGCTCGACCCCGCGACGACGATTTCGCCGCGTGTCGCCTCGGCGATGATCGGCCTCGGACTGATCGAGGCCATTCCCGAGGCCGACATCCTTGCCCATGCCGATCCTGATGATGCCGACGGCGACGGCATCTCCGGCAAGGCGGCGATGGTCCGCGACCACCGCAGCGGCAAGATCGCGCTTGGCCGCTTCGGCTGGAAGGCGCAGAACGCCACGGTGCGCGACCAGAGTGCGGATGCCTTCGCCAATGATATCGGCATCTCGACGCCCGATCACCCGGATGCGCAGGGCGATTGCACCAAGGCGGAAGAGAGATGCCTCGATATGCCGACCGGCGTGCAGAAACGGCTGGGCGCGGAAGAAGCGCCGGGTCCCATTCTCGACCTCGTCACCTTCTATTCCGAAAATCTGGCCGTTCCGGCACGGCGCAAGGCGAGTTTCCCCGAGACGCTGCACGGCAAGCGGATCTTCTACGAAAGCGGCTGCATTTCCTGCCATGTGCCGAAATTCGTCACCCGGAGGGATACGCCGGACAAGGCACAGTCCTTCCAGCTGATCTGGCCCTATTCCGACTTTCTTCTGCACGACATGGGCGACGGGCTTGCCGACGGGCAGCAGGTCGGCCTTGCAAGCGGACGTGAATGGCGCACGCCGCCGCTATGGGGTATAGGACTGACCCGGACTGTCAGCGGACACAGCTTTTTCCTGCATGACGGCCGTGCGCGGAGCCTCACCGAAGCGATCCTCTGGCATGGCGGCGAAGCTGAAAAGGCCCGCAACGCTTTCTCCTCCCTGTCGACAGACGACAGGGCGGCCCTGATTACATTCCTGGAGTCACTTTGATGCGCCTTTGGCACCCCCTGCTCTGCCTTACTCTGATCGGCCTCGCGACATCAGCGGCCGCCCAGACGGCCACTCCCCCGGCAGGGCTGAACGAGGATGCCGTTCCCGCCGTCATGCAGCGCGCCGTCGACGAGGTGATCCGTCCCGGCTATCGCAACATGCAGCAATCGGCCGCCCGGCTGACGACGGCGATGAAGGACCTTTGCGCCGACGGCACGCAGCAGACGCTCGACAAGGCGAAGTCCACCTTCGACGACACGATCCGCTATTGGTCGATCATCGAGATCGTCCAGACCGGACCTGTCATCCAGGACAATCTCTTCGAGCACATCCTGTTTTATCCCGACCGCAAGGGCGTCGGCCTCAAGCAGGTGCAGGCGCTGATCGCCAAGGCCGATCCGAACGATGCGACCGTTGATGCGATCGCCGGCAAGAGCGTTGCGTTGCAGGGCCTGACGGCGCTGGAATACGTGCTTTACGGCAATGGCTCCGACGATCTCGTCGGGCAGAAAGGCAGTTTCCGCTGCCTTTACGGCGAGGCGGTCGCCGGCAATATCCAGCGTGAGGCCGGCGAAGTCGTCGCCGCCTGGGAAAAGCCCGACGGCGTGCAGGCGAGTTGGAAACATCCAGGCCCGCAGAGCAACGACTTCATGGACAACAAGGAAGCGGTGACCGCGCTGCTCGGCATTCTCGTCCATGGCGCCGAGAATGTTCGCGACCAGCGGCTGGAGCAGTTCTACAAAGGCAAGGACACCGCGCCGCGGCCGCGCATGGCGATTTACTGGCGCTCCAAAAACACCTGGAAATCGATGACCGCCAATCTGGAGGGCCTGCGCACGCTCTGGCAGAAGGCCGGCATGGCCGAGCTACTGCCGCCGGACAAACAGCCGATCGCCGCCTCGATCGACGAGGACTTCAAATCGCTGCTCGACAGCGTGCCGAAGCTCAATCCCGACATCGACGTCGCCACAAGCGATACGGAGAAGGCCAAGCTCGATACGCTGCTTGCCGAAAGCCGCGACCTGATCACCCGGATCAGCGACGAATATGGCGCAGCCATCGGCCTTTCGGCCGGCTTTTCCTTTTCGGACGGAGATTGAGACGATGATGCAAAGTGCCGCGATCGACCGACGCAACTTCGTCAAGGCGGCCGGCCTTGGCTTCCTTGCTTCTTTGGCGCCGAGGTCGCTGATGGCACTCGAGCGGGCCGATGCGGTCTATGCCTCGGGCATTCGGGCAGCCGACGGCTCCTTTGCCTTTGCGACCGTGACCGAGCGCGGCGAGATCGTCGACCAGATGGCGCTTCCCGCCCGCGCCCACGGCATGGCCTTCAGCGCCAGCACCGGCAAGACTGTCGCCTTCGCGCGCCGGCCCGGCACCTATGCGATGATCTTCGATCCCTGGAACAAAAGCGAGCCGATCGTCATAAACTCCAGGGAGGACCGGCATTTCTACGGTCACGGCGCCTTCTCTCCTGACGGCCGTTTGCTCTACGCCAGCGAGAACGACTTCGACGGCAATCGCGGCATGATCGGCCTCTACGACGCCACCGACCGCTTCACCCGCATCGGCGAATTCGAGACCTACGGCATCGGTCCGCACGACATGACGGTGTCCGATGACGGACGCCTTCTGATCGTCGCCAATGGCGGCATCGAGACGCATCCGGATTTCGGCCGTACCAAGCTCAATCTCGGGGAGATGCAGCCGTCGCTTGTTCTGATCGATGCGGCGACCGGTGCGCTGGTCGAAAAACATGTGCTGCCGGCGGAATGGGCAGAACTCTCTACCCGCCATGTCGATCTCGACGGCGCGGGCCGCATCTGGTTCGCCTGCCAGTATGAAGGCCACCGCAAGGATTTGCCGCCGCTTGTCGGCCATTTCGCCAAGGGCGAAAATCTTACCTTCATCGACCTGCCGGAGGAGACGACGCGCCGGCTCGCCAATTACGTCGGAGCGATCGCCGTCAATCGCAGCGAAGGTCTCGTCGGCATCACCTCGCCGAAGGGCGGCGCCTCGGTGACCATCGACGCTAGGACGGGCAAGATGCTGGCCGAGACTTCCGTTCCGGATGCGGCGGGCATCGCGCCGGCAAGAAGCGGCTTTGCCGTTTCCTCCTATGATGGCGATTTCCTGTCGATCCGCAGCGATGTCGCCTGGGACCAGCACATCGTGCGGATCTAAATCAGAGAAGCGCAATTCCGGACGCAAAACCGCTGTACACTTTTGCTGGAATTGCTTTAGCCGGCGCGGGAATAGGCTTTCTGCTCGGTGCTGATGCTCGATGCCGCGGCCCTTGCCGCCTCATGCAGCCATTCGTTTCCCCGCGCCGCCAAATCCTTCAGGATCGCCGCAACCGCCGCCGCATCGTCGCAATGGCAATTGGCGATCTCGAAGCCCATCAGTTCCAGCATCGTCGGCGAAAGCAGGATCTCGGGGTGTCGGTCGATTTCGACCTTGCAGCCGTTCGGCGAGAGCCGGCGCACAAGGGTGCGGCCGGAAACCCGGTAATGCGGATCGGCTGAGCGCGCCCGCCCATTGGCGATCTCGCTTGCATGGATCGCCACGTCCTGCGGGTTGTGGCGAAGCGACCAGGCGGACGGCACCAGTGCCTTTGCCTCGCGCAGCACCGGTCCACCTTGCCATTCGGCATAGGCGACGAAACGCGGCCGGCCGAGGCTGCCGGTACCGCCGCTGCGCGGCTTCGCCACGAAAGGTCCTGATCCCAACGGCAGCGCGTCTGCGAGCGCCTTGACATAGGCTGATGGTGCCGGCTTCTTGCCGGGCTGCAACATTTCATATTTCTCCCAGAATTCCCGGCGTTCGGAATTCGGCAGCAGCAGCGCCTTGCGCAGCCATTTGTGGTCGCGCTCGAGGATGACAGGCAGCGGATTTTCAAGGCCCCGGCGATAACCGCTCAAGATCAATTCGCCGATCATGCGAACCGAGGGACCGTCACCGCCGCGGGCCAGGACAGCGCTTGCGGCAAGGCGAACGAGATCCAGCGCATAAGGCATCACCGCCGCGTCGTCGAAATCATTGACGCCCCAGACGAGCCGGCCCTCGACATCGCGCCAGGTGCCGAAATTCTCCAGATGCGTATCGCCGATCGCCAATACCTCGGGAGCGCGGCCGAGTTCCGGACAGATATCGAGGATGATCTCGCACCAGCGCCAATAGGTGGCGCGCAGGAAGACGAAATCGTCGCTTCGCATCTTCTCGTGCTTCTCCCGCAGATCGTCCTTGACGAGATCGTCGCCGAGTTCGCCGGCCAGCCAGGTCTCGAAAATCCGCACCGATTGCGATATCGTCATCATGCCGGCGCTCCATCATTTCGCGACCCGATGCGGAGAATACGCGTGCCGCGCGAAGCTGCAATCGTCTTCGCATCGGATCGCCACAATCGAGCGGTACTGGCCAGCGGTACCGGCCAGCTGTGCCGGCTTGCACGGCGGCGGAAAGGTGAAGGGTTGCCCCGGCGACACGGTCCCGGGTTTCCATCGCCGCCCGGACCGATTTCAACAATGTCCAGCTTGTCGAATGCGGCGCGCCATGCCACTTTCGCGGCTGCAAGAGGGGCAGACATGAGCGAGACTGACAGGGGCGATTTCCGCGCGCGAATCCGCCGCAATTTTGCGCGCCAGGCGGCGATGGAAACGATCGGCGCAGAGCTGACGCGCGTCGAGCACGGCGTCGTCGAGATCGAGCTTCCCTTCGACGTCAAACTGACACAGCAGCACGGCATCCTGCATGCGGGCATCATTTCCGCAGCGCTCGATTCGGCTTGCGGCTTTGCAGCCTATAGCGTCATCGACCCGGAAGCCTCGATCCTGACGATCGAGTTCAAGGTCAATCTCATGTCGCCGGGGCGTGGCGATCGTTTTCTGTTTCGCGGGGAAATCACCAAACCCGGCTCCACCATCATCGTCGCCGACGGACGAGGCTACGCGATCAGCGACGGGCCGGCGAAACTCATCGCCTCCATGACCGGAACGATGATGGTGATCCGCGGTAGAGAGGGCATTACGGGATGAAGTTCGAACTGAAATCGGTCGCGGGGAAATCCATCCTTTTCGTCATGGCCGCTGAGGCCGAATACGGTCCCTTCCTGCGCTCGCGCATCGAACCTTTGATGACCGGCGTCGGCCCGGTCGAGGCGGCCATCGCGCTGAGCAAGACATTGGCGCGGCTGGATGCAGTCGACGACCTGCCCGATCTCGTCGTGTCCCTCGGCTCGGCCGGCTCCGCCAAACTGGAGCAAACCGAAATCTATCAGGTGACCTCGGTTTCCTACCGCGACATGGACGCCTCGCCGCTCGGCTTCGAAAAGGGCAAGACACCCTTTCTCGACCTGCCCGCAACGCTCGATCTGCCGCTGCGCATTCCCGGCATAGCCGAAGCAAGTCTTTCCACCGGCGGCAACATCATTTCGGGCGCCGCCTATACCAATATCGACGCCGACATGGTCGACATGGAGACCTATGCGGTGCTGCGCGCCTGCCAGGGTTACAAGCTGCCGCTGATCGGCCTTCGCGGCATTTCCGACGGCGCCGTCGAGCTACAGCATATTTCGGGCTGGACCGAATATCTGCACATCGTCGACCGCAAGCTCTCTTACGGCGTCGACAGCCTGTTCACGGCGCTGGAGGACGGGGTTTTCTGGTTCTGAGCCGCTGAATGCGGGACAATTGGAACAATAAAAACCTGATGCCGCCGATTTCCCGGATTGCAAGGCGAGGCGCTTTTCATTAAAGCCTCGCCATGACCCAGACAGCACATCCCGACTCCGTTCTCATCGTCGATTTCGGCAGCCAGGTGACCCAGCTCATCGCACGACGCGTGCGCGAGGCCGGCGTCTATTGCGAGATCGTTCCCTTCCAATCGGCCGAAGAGGGCTTCCACCGCCTGCAGCCGAAGGCCGTGATCCTGTCCGGCAGCCCGGCTTCCACGGTGGACGAGGGATCGCCGCGAGCGCCCCAGATCATCTTCGACAGCGGTCTGCCGGTGTTCGGCATCTGCTATGGCCAGCAGACGATGTGCATGCAGCTCGGCGGCAAGGTCGAGAGCGGCCATCACCGCGAATTCGGCCGCGCCTTCCTCGAGGTCGACAGGGACTGCCAGCTGTTCGAGGGCCTCTGGTCCTCCGGCTCGCGCCATCAGGTCTGGATGAGCCATGGCGACCGCGTCACCGCGCTGCCGGATGGTTTCGAAGTGGTCGCCACCTCCTCCAACGCGCCCTACGCCTTCATCGCCGACGAGAAGCGTAAATATTACGGCGTGCAGTTCCACCCGGAAGTCGTGCATACGCCTGATGGCGCCAAGCTGATCGGCAATTTCATTCACAACATTGCCGGCATCAAGGGTGACTGGTCGATGTCGGCCTATCGCCAGAAGGCGGTCGAGCAGATCCGCGCGCAGGTGGGCGACAAGCGCGTCATCTGCGCGCTTTCGGGCGGCGTCGACAGTTCCGTCGCAGCGCTCCTGATCCACGAGGCCGTCGGCGACCAGCTGACCTGCATCCTCGTCGACCACGGGCTGATGCGCAAGGATGAGGCGGCCGGCGTCGTCGCCATGTTCCGCGAGCACTACAATCTGCACCTGCTGCACGTCGATGCCGCCGATCGCTTCATCGGCGAACTCGAGGGCGTCAGCGATCCGGAAACCAAGCGCAAGATCATCGGCCGGCTGTTCATCGAGACCTTCGAGGAAGAGGCAAAGAAGCTTGGCGGCGCCGACTTCCTCGGCCAGGGCACGCTCTATCCCGACGTGATCGAGAGCGTTTCCTTCACCGGCGGCCCTTCGGTGACGATCAAATCGCACCACAATGTCGGCGGTCTGCCGGAGCGCATGAAGATGCAGCTCGTCGAGCCGCTGCGCGAACTCTTCAAGGACGAGGTGCGCGCGCTCGGCCGCGAGCTCGGCCTGCCCGACAGCTTCATCGGCCGCCACCCCTTCCCGGGCCCTGGCCTGGCGATCCGCTGCCCCGGCGGCATCACCCGCGAAAAGCTGGAGATCCTGCGCGAGGCGGATGCGATCTATCTCGACGAAATCCGCAAGGCGGGCCTCTACGACGCCATATGGCAGGCCTTCGCCGTGCTGCTGCCCGTTCAGACCGTCGGCGTCATGGGCGATGGGCGCACCTATGAATTCGTCTGCGCGCTGCGTGCCGTCACCTCCGTCGACGGCATGACGGCGGACTTCTACCACTACGACATGGAATTCCTCGGCCGCGCCGCCACCCGCATCATCAACGAAGTGCGCGGCATCAACCGCGTGGTCTACGATGTTACGTCGAAGCCGCCTGGTACGATCGAGTGGGAGTGAAGAGGAGTACCTAGCAGTCGATAGATGCTAGGCGACCCGCAGATCTGCCGCTCTGTCGGGCGTCTCCCCGCTCTTCGAATGGCGCCATACGCCCACCCCAACCTTCGCGACTTTGTGACCTGCAAATATTCGGTCGCGCGCTGCTCGAAGACGTTAGAGTGGTTCAGCTTTTCACAGAAGCGCAGAACCGCTCTAACCTTTTGTTTCACGCAATTCCGGACGGAAAACCGCTTCGCACTTTTCCTGGAATTGCTCTAGCACGCGCGACCAGTTCTCGTCGTCGATCGCACGGTCGTAGACCGATTACTGCTCCTTCTTGAACAAATCCTGGAAGATGAGCTGGCCCCAAGTGCGGCCGTGTGCGTGCACCAGCGCGCCACCCTCGTTGAGCTTTCCCAGCTTGACGGGTGCGAAGCCGAGTTGTTTGGCCAAGTCCGCCACGGGAGCGATCGCGTCCTCGTCGTCGCTCGACAGAAAGACGACCCGGTGCCCACCCTCGACGATCGGATCGGCAGCCAGGGTGGCGGCAATCAGGTGATTGAACCCTTTCACGAACTTGGCGCCGGTGAACGATTTCGCGACGAAGGCGGAGGACGGGAGGCCGTCCAGCTCTTCAGGGACGGGAAATGCGTTCATCGCATCGATGACCGTCTTGCCTTTCCAGCTCGGCAAGGCCTTCGCAACCTCGCGATGCTCCCCGAACGGGACCGCCAGGATGATCGTGTCGGCCTCGAGTGCATCCCGCAGCGACCTGGCGACGACGGTGGGTCCAATCGCCCGAGCCTGCGGCGCCAACGCCTCGGACGGCCGGCGGCTCGCGACTGTCACCTCGATGTTTTTACGGGCGAAGGCGTGGGCGAGGGCCTGGCCTATCTTACCGAATCCTACAATTGCGTAGCTCATAATACTTCTCCGATATTGTGTTGATATTGATTTCCTGGCCCTGAACGGCGCTGGGTTATCTACCGAGCCCTACGGAGCTCCGAAAAAATCGAATGGAGCGCCTGGCCAGGTGCAGCGCGTCAGAGTTGCGCAAGGCCGCCGTCAACCGCGACCTCGCTGGCGGTCATGAAGCTGCTGTCCGACGACGCGAGAAAGGCAGCCGCCGCCCCGATCTCCGCCGGATCGGCCATACGCTGGAGCGGCGTCATCGCCCCGTAGGCCTTCTGGCCTTCCTCGCCCAGCGCCTCCTTCGCAAGTTCGGTCGCCGTCGCCCCGGGCGACAGCACGTTTACCCGGATGCCGGTGCCCTTCAGGTCCTCCGCCCAGGTCCGCGCGAGGTTACGCACTGCCGCCTTGCTTGCGCTGTAGGCCGTAAATCCCGGTGCGCCCGTGGTGCCGGCGCTCGATCCGGTCAGGATGATCGAACCGCCCTGGCCCATCAGCGGCAGCGCCTTCTGGACCGTGAAGATCGTACCTTTCACATTGGTGTCGAAGGTTTCGTCAATGTGCTCGGCGGTGATCTTGCCGAGCGCAAGCTGGCTTCCCGCCCCGGCATTGGCGAAGACGATATCCAGGGTTCCACGCTCGGCCTTCACCGCCCCATAGAGTCGGTCGAGGTCGGCCAGATCGGAGACCGAGCCCTTCACCGCGCGAGCATTGGGCCCGAGGTCGGCCACAGCGGCGTCGAGCGCTTCCTGCCGGCGGCCGAAGATGAAGACGAAGGCGCCCTCCTCGATGAAGCGCTTGGCTGCGGCGAGGCCGATGCCGGTAGCGCCACCGGTGATCACGGCGGTCTTTCCATTCAGTCTGTTCATGTCATGCATCCTTTGATCATTCGGGGACGCCCCCGAGACCGTCGAAATGGGTCCACCGGCATCAGTTGTTGAGTGCGGAAGTGCGCACATCGGTGGTGCAAAATCGATCCGGCTGGACGACCGACGCCAGCCGCGACGATCGGTGTCCGCCGTTCGGAATTTGGCCGCTATCGTCGACGCAAGCTGGGATGACCGCCCGTATTGCTGTACGATGCGTTCGATACGAGCTTTGGAAGACGCACCGCGCGGTGCAGGATTGCACCATGATCGACTGGGATGACATTCGCTACTTTCTTGCGGTGGCGCGCGGAGGCTCGGTGCGGGCTGCCGCCGAGGGCCTCGGGGTGTATCACTCGACCGTGCTGCGACGCATCGCACAGCTCGAGGAACGCCTCGGGGCGCAGATGTTCGAAAAGCTGCCTTCAGGCTACCGCTTGACGGCTGCGGGCGACGAGGTCCTTGAGCTCGCGAACCAGATGGAAGCGTCGTCACACCAGCTGGAGACGCGCGTCTTCGGGCGCGACCAGAGCGTGCGCGGGCTGCTGCGGGTGACGTTGGCTCCGACCCTCGCGACACACCTCCTCATGCCGGACCTCGCCGATTTCGCGCGTCTGCATCCAGACATCGAGATGGAAATCGTGTCGTCCGGCGAGCTGGCAAACCTGACCAACCGAGAGGCCGACGTGGCGATCCGCGTCGTTTACGACCGCAAAACCCTGCCGCTCAATCTTCACGGCCTGAAGGGACCGGAGCTGTTCGGCGGCGTCTACATGTCTCGCGATCGACTGGCCGCGTGGCGTGCGGGCGCGCCGGATCCCATCCGGTGGATCGTCATAAGCATGCATGGCATTCCGGATTGGGCCAGCGAGGGCGAGGTTCGCACCACGGGGGTTCCATTCAGGACCACGGACGGCGAGGCGCAGATCGTTGCGGTACGGCAAGGGCTCGGGATCACGACACTGCCGTGCTTCGTCGGAGATGCCGACCCCCTATTGGTGAGGGTACCGGGCAGCGACCTGCACATGCATGGAACGCTCTGGCTTCTCACGCAGGGGGAGACACGCAAGACGAAGCGCGTCCGGCTCTTCACTGAGTTCGTATCCAGCAGGCTCTCCGCCTACGCTCCGCTTCTCGCGGGGCTCTCCATATCGCGCGACTGACGCCCGGCGGGTCGCCGGCGACGCCTGCCGTCATCCCATCGGAAGCCGAGCGGCGATTTTCATCTGGCGAGATGCGAGATCAAGCCGGAACGTAGGTCAACCTGATCACATCCTCGCCAATCCGGTCATGAGCCATCAGGCGGAGCGGCGGCCGGGGTCCGGCGAAATATGGCTTGCCGTGACCGAGCACGACGGGGTGCAGGTAGATTCGATACTCATCGATCAGGCCAAGTTCGGTGAGGCTTTGCGCCAAATTGGGGCCGGCAACTTCGATCTCCCCGTCGCGTTCCGCCTTCAGCTTGCGGATCGCGGCCTCAAGATCTTCCCCAACAAGGCTGGCGTTGGGACCGACCGACTTCAACGAGCGCGAGACGACCCATTTCGGCTGGCTGCGCCACGCCGCCGCGAAAGCCTGTCGCTCTGCATCCCATTCAGGATGTTCGTCGTCCCAGTAACGCATGACCTCATACATCTGGCGACCGTACACACTGCCCGCCTGCCGCTGAGCCTCCTCAATGAAGTGGCGGAAGAGCGTGAGGCTTGGCGCAAACGCCATATGATCGACGTAGCCGTCCAGGGACTGGTTCATTCCGAACACAAGCTTAGCCATCCTCACTTCCTTTCCTTAAACGGCATATCCGCAGGTCTGATTGCATTATGCAATCGGTTTCAAGTTAGCTCAACTGGTTTTATATCGCAATTGGTTTTTGAGGTGCACGTAAATCCGCGACCTGATGGTCGCCAACCGAGCCGCCTGGAGCGGACAACGGCCTGTCCGCTTCCGGCGATCCGAATGGACAAGCCGCCGTCACAGGGCGCTATTTCAGCGGCAAAAACGATGCCGAAGACGGTCCGTTGATCTGCTGGGAAGCAATGACCGTTTAGGTTTGCAGGCCAGGGAGCCCCAAACAGGAAACGGCCGGCCGAGGTTCAATCACCTTGGCCGGCCGTTGTCATGGAGGGTTGACGCCTGCGGATACGAAGCCGGCTTCAGCGGCCGTAAGTGACCTCGACGGAGGCCTTGTCGAGCGTATTTGCCCTGACATAGAAGCCAACCATGGCGCCCGGCGCAGTATCGGGAAGCGGAAGCTTGTCGACCGAGAGCGCATAGACGGTGAACTGGTAGTGGTGCGGCGCATCGCCGGCCGGCGGGCATGCGCCGCCATATCCGGACATGCCAAAATCCGTGTGACCTTCGACAGCGCCTGCGGGAAGCTTTTTGTCACCGCTTGCGCCAGTGACAATCTCCGAGGCATTTGCGGGAATGTTGAAGACCGACCAATGCCACCAGCCCGAGCCTGTGGGAGCATCCGGATCGTAAGCCATGATGGCGAAGCTCTTGGTCGCCTCAGGCGCACCCGACCAGGTCAGTTCCGGCGAGATGTTCTTGCCGGCGCAGCCGAAGCTGCTGAAGACCTGCGCGTCGGCCATGGACTTGCCGGCGGCCAGATCCTTCGAGGTGAGCTTCATTTCGGCCTGTGCGGCCGTCGCGCCGAAGACGGACGTAGCGAGAAGTACTGCTGTGATGAAACGCATGCTGTTTTCCTGCGGTTGATAATGCCGGAAAACTATCGTCACCGCGCAAGCGCATCTGCCCCGCTACGCTCAACTTCTGCCCCGATCCGCTCAAAACGCTCAGAGCCACCCCGCACATGGCGCGGATTGACGCCAAACCGCTCTTTGAACCGCGCCGCGAATTGAGAAGGAGAGTCGTAACCGACCTCAAGCGCAATCTGCGCCATCGGCAGGGTTGTGGTTTGAATGAGGCCCAAGGCGCGATTCATTCTTGTATCGCTCAGGATCTCACTGAAGCCGGTATTCTCGGCGGCGAGCTTGCGCCTGAGTGTCGCTTCACTCATGTTGAACGAGCGCGCCGCATGGCCCAGCGTCCAATCAAAGGCCGGATCGCTTTCGATCATCTGCCGCAGCCGGTCCTCGAGCCGAGGACTTTGGCATTGGCCCAGCACCGCTCCACCGAGTGCAAACCAGGTGATGAGTTCGATCAAACGCGCCTTGGCAATGGCGCCGGGAAGCCTCGTCAGATTGCCGGGCTGACAGCAATAGTCGAACAATGCCGCTGCTTCCTCCGGCAGGTCCGACGTGCCCGCCGGGACAGGCCTTGATGGAACGGCGATCGATCCCATCCTGATATAGGCTTCCTCGAACAGCTGTCGCGGAACGGGAAGCGCCAGGGTCTGATACTTCTGCGGCGCCTTGGGAATGTTCTCCATCGTCAACGGTCGATAGTCTGGCAGCAAGCCATAGGCGCCGGCTTCGAGGCGCAAAGCCTTGTCATCTGCCATGACAATCTTCGTTCCCGATTGCACCTGTATCAACAAGGGGCTCGTATTGACGAGACGATAAAAACAGGCCCGCCCGCCCTGGCGGATCAAGGCCCTGGTCGGAATGGGAAAGACCTCGTCCAGCATATGTTCTCCGACAACAGGATGGATGATCGTGGGGCTCCGGCTGCCCGGTCGTGAGACTGAAGCCATGATCGGTAGAACCGGCATGAAGACGCCCGCCTCGCCCCACCGATCCCTTGAGGATCGGGAATATCAAAAACCGCGGGTGATGGGCAATCTTGAGCGTCATTTAGTCGTCGATGTGAATTCAGGTTTTGCCGGCAGCGTCCGCCCGGCTTTTCACGTGATCGATGAAGGCCCGCAGCTTCGGCATCACCTGATGACGGCTGGGATAGTAGAGGAACACACCCGGCGCCATCGGCGCGAACGCCTCCAGGACGCGGACGAGTTTTCCTGCCTTCACGGGTCCGGCGGCGATTGGCTCCGGCACTTGCGCAAGCCCCATATCTTCGACGGCGGCTCCCAGCATGGTGGGGAAATCATGGGCGATCAGCGGCCCGGAGACGACAGCCTCGATCGGCTTTTTGCCGCTGACAAACGACCAGGGCGCGATTGAGCCGTTCGAGCGGCGCATGCGGATGCAGGCATGCTGACGCAGATCGTCGATACGGTCGGGCCGCCCTCTCCGGCGCAGATATTCGGGACTGCCGACGACCGCCAGCGGGAACGGCGGCGTCAGCCGGACCGCGACCATATCGGCTGCGATGAACTGGCCGAGCCGGATGCCGGCGTCAAATCCTTCCGCGGCGATGTCGACCAGTCCCTCATTCGCGGCGACCTCTACCTCGATCTCGGGAAAGGCCTGGCAGAAGGATGCGATCAGTGGCTCCAGCAGGATCGGCACCACTGCCGGCGGCACTGTGAGACGCAACAGTCCAGCCGGTCTCTGCCCGAGCTCACGCGCAACCGCGCTTGCGGCAACCAGTTCCTCGAAAGCGGGCTTTGCGCGCGTCAGGAACCGCTCGCCGGCTTCAGTCAGACCGACACTGCGCGTCGTGCGGATGAACAGAACTGCGCCGACACGCTCCTCGAGCGCACGTACGGCCTGGCTGATTGCCGATGGGGTTACCCCGAGTTCGCCAGCTGCCCTGCGAAAACTGCGGTGCCGGGCAACGCTCAGAAACGCCTCAACGCCATCGAGCGCGCCTTGCCTGACTGTGAAGTTCTGCTTCATACCGCATCGATATTATCGCGAATAGTCGATCGCGGGAAGCGGCCGTACATCTGGATCCCACAAATCAGGAGTGCCCCGATGTCGACGGAATCCATCTTCCGAACCCATCTCATCCTAGGCTATGTCGCGTGGCTGCTTTGCTTCGGCGCCTATATTCTGCCCTGGGTCAAATCGATGGACAGGGTCAAGGCGCACCGCGCCATCGCCACTCTGCACAGCTTCCGCTTCTTCGGGCTCGTCTTCATTCTGCCTGGCGTCGTCGGCCCCAACCTGCTCGCCAGCTTCGCCACCTTCGCTGCCTTTGGCGACCTTGCGGCCGGGCTGCTTGCCATGCTGGCGCTCATCACGATCAGGATACGCCCAGTCTTCTGGCAATTCGTCGTCGCCTTCAATCTCGTGGGAATGGGCGATCTCGTCCTTGACTACTATCACGCGATCCGGGCCGGCCTTCCCGCACAGGCGGGGGAATTGGGCGCCGCATACGCGATCCCAATCATTTACGTGCCCCTGCTGATGATCACCCACGTCTTCGCATTCTATTTGCTGCTGGGTCCTCAGCCGAAGGCAACCCGGGCCCTCGCTGGCGAGGCTGCGGTATCTTAGGACTCCGCCGTCTCAAGCCATGGATCCGCGATAGTGTGGTGACGGAACCATCTGCCTCGCATATCTTGTCTTTGTGTTACCTGCGGGACTCAAGCTGATGGCTCACTCCGAAAACCTCATTGCAACGGTCTCGACCAAAGGGCAGATCATTCTCCCAAAAACGATCCGGCAGCGGCGGAAATGGGAGGCTGGTACTCGGCTGATCGTTGAGGAAACTGCGGAAGGCGTACTTCTAAGGCAGGCTCCTGCCTTTTCTCAAACCAAGCCGGACGATGTGTTCGGCATGCTTCCTTTCAGCGGTGAACCGAAAACTCTGGAAGACATGGAAGCCGGCGTATTGGCCGAAGCCCGCCGCCGTGACGGCCTCGAATTCGCAGATGGCATCTAACCCTTAGACTTGCGGACATAATCGACCAATGCGCGCAGCTTCAGCGGCTGCCTCTGGCGCCTGGGATAGTAGAGATAGAAGCCCGGGAAGGGCGGACAGAAATCCTCCAGCAGCGGCACGAGTTCACCGCGGTCGATATAGGGCTGGAAGGTTTCCACCATGCCGAAGGTGACGCCTGCCCCCGCGCAGGCCATGCGGATCATCATTCCCATATCGTTGGTCGTGACTGTGGGATCGACGGCGACGTCGAAGTCGCGATCATTCTCGGTGAACTCCCAGCGATAAGGCGCCGTATCCGGGCGCGGCCGCCATCCAATGCAGGCATGGTTCTGCAGGTCGCGGGGGTGGCGGGGGTGGCCGCGGCGCTCGAGATAGCCGCGGGATGCGGCGGCGCATTGTCGCTGCTCTTCGGAGACTGATATGGCGATCATGTCCTGTTCGATCACTTCGCCCAGCCGGACGCCCGCGTCGAAGCCGGCCTCGACGATATCGAATTCGTCATCGGTGATGGTGATATCGAGCTTGATGTCAGGGCAGGCTTCCATGAAGCCGGCCAGCAAGGTGCCGGAGAGGAAGTTCTCGGCGATCGAGGAAACGGTGATCCGCAGCAGGCCGCTCGGGCGCGCCTGCATTTCCCGCACCGTCTGCATCGCACCCTTGACCTGTCGGACCGATGGACGAACTGCGTCGAAGAACACTTCGCCGGCTTCGGTCAGGCTGACGCTGCGCGTCGTGCGCTGGACCAGGGCGACGCCGACCCGATCCTCCAGGCGCTGCAGGGCCTGGCTGACGGCGGAGCGGGTGACGCCAAGCCGCTCGCCGGCGAGCCGGAAGTTCCGCGCCTCCGCCACCGCAAGAAAAACCGAAATGCCTTCGAGATCGTCGACCATTGGTTAGCATTTCTAACCAAGGCATCCTGGATTGGCAACTTAATCACTCGGGCTCTCCGTATTATCTTTCAGTCGAGGTCAACGAAGGCTTCGAAAGGCAAGGCAATGCGAAGGATTTTCAAAAGCCCCGTCCTGCAGTTTTTCACGGCGGTCACCCTGGCTGGGGCGGCGTCCAGTTCGTCCACCGCCGACACCGTGAACGACCGAGAAACTCAGCAGCAACAAACAAGCGAGAACACAATGCAGCAACATCCCTATATCGGCATGTGGGTGACGGATGACGGCCGCGTCCGCCACGAACTTCTGCCTAATGGCCGCTACGACGAGGCCCGCGGCAGCCGGGAAAGCGCCTATCGAGGACGCTACGAAGTCACAGGAAGCCACATCGAATATTGGGATGACACGGGCTTCACGGCCGACGGCGATTTCGTCGACGGCAACACCCTCCATCATGGCGGCATGGTGCTTCGGCGCAAATGATGTGCCGCCTGAAAGGCAACGATGCGCTGCGCGCAAACTTCGACGCCTGGGCGGAAACAACGCTCAGCGCCGATTTTCCCACCTGACCACCAAAAAACCTCAGCCGCATCGCCAGGCGAGCGGCGTACACATGGAGCTTGAAATGTCTGATATCAAAGGAAAAGTCATTGCCATCACCGGCGCCAGCAGCGGCATCGGAGAGGCGGCGGCAAAGGTGCTGGCTGCCGCAGGCGCCCATATCGTGATCGGCGCCCGCCGCACCGAGCGCCTTGAGGAACTCGCCGGCGAAATCGCCGCAACGGGCGGGACGGTGCGCCTGCGACAGCTTGATGTCACCGACCGTTCCCAGGTGGAAGCCTTTGCAGGCTTTGCCCGCGCCGAATTCGGCCGGCTGGATGTCATCGTCAACAATGCCGGCGTCATGCCGCTGTCGCCGCTCGACGCCCTCAAGGTCGACGAGTGGGACCGGATGGTCGACGTCAACATCAAGGGCGTTCTCTACGGCATCGCGGCAGCGCTTCCGATCATGAAGGCGCAGGGATCAGGGCAGATCATCAACCTGTCTTCGATCGGCGGCCACAGCGTCTCGCCGACGGCGGCCGTCTATTGCGCGACGAAATTCGCGGTGCGGGCGATCTCGGACGGATTGCGGCAGGAGACCGATCGTATCCGCGTGACTGTCATCTCTCCCGGCACGACGACATCGGAACTGGCCGACACCATCACCGATCCCACGGCGCGGGACGCCATGAAGGCTTTCAGGGCGATCACGATCAGCCCCGAGGCGATCGCCAATTCGATCCTCTACGCCGTCAGCCAGCCTGATGATGTCGATGTCAGCGAGATCATCATCCGGCCGACAGCCAGCCCCTATTGATCGGCTTGCGGAAAAACGAAAAAGCCGCCGCCTAAAAACCCAGCGACTGCTGGGCGGGCGGCGGCGGTGCAAGGTTGACGCCTTCGAGCTCCAGCATGCGGGCCTTCGATGACGACCCGCCGGGCGCCGAGAAGCCGCCGATCTTGCCGCCGGCCGCGAGTACGCGGTGGCAGGGGATGATCAGAGCGACAGGGTTCTTCGCCATTGCCTGGCCGACGTCGCGGGCGGCTTCCGGCCCGACGCCGAGCTCCTTCGCCAGCGCGCCGTAAGTGGTGGTGCGGCCCCAGCCGACGCGCCTTGCCGCCGCATAAATATCCCGGAAGAAGGCATCCTGGCCGGCAAGATCGAGTTCGACGCCGGAAAAATCCGTCTCCTCACCCTGGAAATAGCGTTTCACCGCCGCGACCGTCTCCAGCACAGCAGGCGTCGGCGTGCCGGCTTCGGCATCCGGCAGGCGGCGCAGCAAGAGCCGTTCGGTCGCTTCTGCTGCTTTGGTCGGCAGTTGGAAGCGGGTGATGCCGGCATCGCTCCAGGCAATGCCGCAGAAACCGCCCGCGGTTTCGAAGATGAGATAGTGGTGCGTTGTCTCAGCCATGACACAGCCTCCGCGTTTTCGATGACCCTCAAAATCGTATGGGACGGCCGCTGTTTCAACCCGTTTCTTGCGCGCGCCGGGCTTTCGGGAAAGATCGCGATCCCCCCAGGAAACGTACATTCCATCCGGCCCCGGGGGTGATGATCTGATTAGTTCGACGGCCAGCATATTGGGAGATTATGTTCTCTTTCTGTTCTTGCTTTTCTTTCTTTCGGGAATATCCTGCTTGCTTTTTGGAGACGACGAGGAGGGTCATGACGACCTGAAATTCTATGAATCAGATGCTCCTCGAGTTCGGAGACGACAAAAAAAGGCGCAGACGGCCGGGCAAGACTCACGATGCTAAACACCGACTTTTCTTCGCCCTCTATCCTCCTGACGCCATCGAGCAGCAGGCGGCGTCGATCGCCCGTGACTATTGTCGAGCCTTCTCCCTTTCCGGCAAGCCGCGGCTGACGACATTGCATGTAACGATCATCTGGGTCGGCGACTATGCGAGGCTGCCGGAGGATGTGGTCTTCGCAGCGCTACAGGCCGGCGCCGCAGTCGAGAGTGCCCCGATCGCAATGAGCTTCGATCGGATCATGCGATTCCCGCAGGCCCGAGCGCTTGTGCTTTGCGGCGAAGGCGGTCGGAAACCGCTCACCCGACTGCGTGTTCAACTTGGCGTCAGCATGCACAATGCCGGATTTCCCCACAATATTGGCGGCAATTTCAAGCCGCACATGACACTGCTCTACGACCGCAAAGCCGTGCCACCGGCGACCCTCGACACACTCGTTTCATGGACGGCGTCCGAATTCCTGCTCATCCACAGTGTTCTCGGAAAAACCGAACATCGGATCATCGATCGCTGGCCGTTGCTCGGCTGAGGAAAGCGAGATCCGCGGATCTCGGCTTGCGCTTGCCTGATTTCCGCGCATAAAGCTCCGAAAGCCTGTTCCGGCATTGGTGCAAACGGGGAGCGAAATCAGCATGGACGTTTCAGAGATCATCATCCCTGGAGATACGCCGGGAACGGAGTGGCGGTTGCCGGTGCTGCGCTTTAAGGGCCGCGATCCGAAGGCGCCGAAGACCTATATCCAGGCGGCTCTGCATGCCGGCGAGCTGCCTGGAACGGTGCTGCTGCATTTCCTCTGCGAGCGGCTGCGGCAGGCGGAAAGCCAAGGCGGGATCGCCGGCGACATCACCATCGTGCCGCAGGCCAATCCGATCGGTGCGGCGCAATCGCATTTTGGCGAGCTGCAGGGTCGTTTCGATTTGGGCTCACGCACCAATTTCAACCGGGATTTTCCGCTGATCTCCATTGTCGATCGCGCGACGCTGATCGAGGATCTTGATGATTACCCGGCTACCGATAGATTGAAGCGGCAGCTGCTGCATATGGCGCTTGGGGCTGATCTCGTGCTCGACCTTCATTGCGACGACGAATCCCTGCAATATGCCTATATCGACGAGGCCTTTTGGCCGGAGGCGGCCGATCTCGCCGCCGCGCTAGACATGGAGGCCGTGCTGCTTTCGGATGGCGAAAGCTCGGCCTTCGAGGAGGCCGTCGGCTTTGCGTGGAAATATGAAGTTCCAGGCGAACGCCGGCCCCGGCTGCCCGGCAAACTCTCCGTCACCGTCGAGCTGCGCGGCAAGCGCGATGTCGATCCGATGCTGGCGAAAAAGGATGCGGACGGGCTCTGGCACTTCCTCGCAACACGGGGGATCGTTGGCGACGAAAAGCCGGCGGCAACGGCATTTTCCGGTCCGGCCGTGCCGCTCGACAATGTCGAGATCATCCGCACACCAGAAGGCGGCGCCGTGCTCTTCCACCGCGATATCGGCGAGAGGATTGCGGAAGGTGACCGCCTAGTGACGATCGTCACCCGGCCGGGGCAGCCGGGCGGCAGCATCGAGCTCACCGCGCCGCAGGACGGGCTGATCCTGACCCGGACCTCCGACCGGCTGGTGCGGCGGCGCGGCGACCTGATGAAGATCGCCTGCGACGAACCCAGCAAGGCTTCCCGCAAGGCCGGCACGCTGGAGAATTGAGCCGCGACGGCTCTGCCGGCGTTGATCGCTGCCTGAGATGCCAATCAATCCGGAGCTGTTACCATGCTCGCCAACGCGCTCGGGGATAAAACGTCGCACGGCGTTTGCGCCGGCCTTCGTGCATGTTATCTCGCTGCTATCACAGGGAGATCGATCGGGTATGGCTGTCACCATCTATGGCATCAAGAATTGCGACACGATGAAGAAGGCCCGCAGCTGGCTGGAAGAACATAGCGTCGCCTATGAGTTTCACGACTACAAGGCGCTCGGTATCGACCGCGCCCATCTCGAAGCCTGGATCGACCAGGCCGGCCTCGATACCGTGCTCAACCGCGCCGGCACCACCTTCCGCAAATTGCCCGATGCGGAGCGCGAGAAGCTCACCCGGGAGAAGGCGATCGCCCTGATGCTCGACCAGCCGTCGATGATCAAGCGGCCGGTGCTGGAGGCGAAGGGGAAATTGCTGGTCGGCTTCAAGCCGGAGATTTACGCCGGTGCATTCGGTGACTGACAGGCGCCGCTGAACTCACGAGGGAAGAGATGTCCAAGACCACGCGCGCGACACAGCTTCTTTCGCAGGCAGGCGTCGCCTTCACCGTTCATGCCTATGACTACGACCCCAATGCCGAGCGCGTCGGGCTGCAGGCGGCCGAAGCGCTCGGCGAGGCGCCGCACCGGGTGCTGAAGACGCTGATGGCGGAGGTGGACGGCAAGCCGGTCTGCGTCGTCGTGCCGTCGGACCGCGAAGTCAGCATGAAGAAGCTTGCCAGCGCCTTTCACGGCAAATCGGCCAACATGATGAAGCCCGCCGATGCCGAGCGGCTGACGGGCTACCATGTCGGCGGCATTAGCCCGTTCGGCCAGAAGAAGACGGTGCCGACCGCGATCGAGGAAGCCGCGCTTGGCGAACCGCTGGTCTATATCAATGGCGGGCAGCGCGGGCTGCAGGTGCGGCTCGATCCGAAGGCTGCGTTGAAGGCGCTGAAGGCTGTCGCCGCGCCGCTGATTGCCTGATCGGAGCATGATGCCGAAAACTGCAAGCGGTTTTCGGCATCATGCTTCTGCTATAAGAAGCGGTCGAGCAGGCCGGCGATCGTCTTCGCCTCGCTTTCGGCAAGCTTGCAGCCGATATGGGTCTCGATCGATCTGGCATAGACAGTCCACATGCGCTCGCGAAGCTTTCGGCCGGCATCTGACATCACCACCCAGCGGCCGCGTCCATCCTCGGCGAAGGCCTCGCGCCGGACCAGGCCCTCTTTTTCCAACCGGTCGAGCAGCCGGGAAAGATTATACTGGGCCAGCAAGGTCCGCTCCTCAATCTCGTAGGGCCGCAGCCTGCCGTCTTGCGAGCGCGCCAATTCCCACAGCACATCGTACCAGGCAAGCGGCGGGAGGCCGGCCGCTTTCAGGTCGGCTTCGATGGCGCCGAGCAAGCTCTCGCGGGCGCGCATGATGCTCGTCCAGGCAGAGGTGACCGCTTCGCTCGGATTCGACGTTTTTTCGGACATAAATGCAATTACATCTATCTTGAATTCCGCTGCAAGCGATATTAGATGCATCTACATCTATCATCATTGCCAAGGAGACCCCCATGAGCAAGCTTACCCTCGTCAGCCATCATCTGTGCCCCTATGTGCAGCGCGCCGCGATCGCGCTGCTCGAAAAGGGTGTACCCTTCGAGCGCATCAACATCGATCTTGCCGACAAGCCGGACTGGTTCCTGAAGATCTCGCCGCTCGGCAAGGTGCCGCTGCTGCGGATCGAGGAGGAGGATGGCAGCCAGGCCGTGCTGTTTGAAAGCAGCGTCATTTGCGAATATCTGGAGGAAACGCAGCCAGGTGTGGCGCTGCATCCGAGAGATGCGCTGACGCGTGCCCGCCATCGCGGCTGGATGGAATTCGGTTCCTCCGTGCTTTCCGATCTCTGGGGTTACGAGACGGCTGAGGATGCCGCGCAGTTGGAGGCCAAGCGCAAGGCGCTCATCTCCAAATTCGCGACGCTCGAGAAGGTGTTGACGGACGGCCCCTATTTCGCCGGCAACGACTTCAGCCTCGTCGACGCCGTCTTCGCGCCGGTCTTTCGGTATTTCGATCTCTTCGACACGCTCGGCGACAGCGACATCTTCGAAGGGCTTGAACGGGTGAAGCGCTGGCGCAAGACGTTGTCCGAACGGTCAAGCGTCAAGGCCGCCGTTGGCGAAGACTACCCGCAGCGGCTGATGGAATTCCTCGAAAAACATAACTCGATCCTGCTCAGGTTACCTGCGGCCGCTTAAGTCTCCGCACTCAACCGGCCAGACATAATCCGGCCGCTGCAATTCGGCAGCGGCGCGCTTCATTTTCGCCGCAAACGGGTCTAAGTCTTCCAGCCTCCGTCGATGACAGAAGGCAGGTTGCACCATGACTTTCATGCCCCAGAGCCAGAACACCGTTGATCCCGTCAAGCTGGAAAAGCTTGCGGAAGTCGCCGTCAAGGTCGGGCTGCAGTTGCAAAAAGGTCAGGACCTGGTGATCACCGCGCCTGTCGTGGCGCTGCCGCTGGTTCGCCTGATCACCAAACACGCCTATCTGGCCGGCGCCGGACTGGTCTCCGCCTTCTATTCCGATGAGGAAACGACGCTGGCGCGCTATCAGTATGGCAGCGACGAGAGCTTCGACCGCGCCTCCGGCTGGCTCTACGAGGGCATGGCCAAGGCCTATGCCAACGGGGCGGCCCGTCTTGCGGTTGCCGGCGACAATCCGATGCTGTTGTCCGAGCAGGATGCCGGCAAGGTCGGCCGCGCCAACCGCGCCAACTCCACCGCCTACAAGCCGGCGCTGGAGAAAATCTCGAATTTCGACATCAACTGGAACATCGTCTCCTACCCGAACCCCTCCTGGGCCAAGGTGGTCTTCCCTGACGATCCGGAACCGATCGCGATCGCCAAGCTCGCCAAGGCGATCTTTGCCGCCTCGCGCGTCGATGTCAGCGATCCCGTCGCCGCCTGGGCCGAGCACAATGCCAATCTTGGCAAGCGCTCCGCCTGGCTGAACGGCGAGCGCTTCGCCTCCCTGCATTTCCGGGGACCCGGCACCGACCTGACGATCGGCCTTGCCGACGGGCATGAATGGCACGGCGGCGCTTCCACCGCCAAGAACGGCATTACCTGCAATCCGAACATCCCGACCGAGGAAGTCTTCACCACGCCGCATGCGCTGCGCGTCGAAGGCCATGTGTCGAGCACCAAGCCGCTTTCGCACCAGGGCACGCTGATCGACAATATCCAGGTGCGCTTCGAGGGCGGGCGGATCGTCGAGGCCAAGGCCTCGCGCGGCGAAGAGGTCTTGAACAAGGTGCTCGATACCGACGAGGGCGCGCGCCGGCTCGGCGAAGTGGCGCTCGTGCCGCATTCCTCACCGATCTCGGCCAGCGGCATCCTGTTCTACAACACGCTGTTCGACGAAAACGCCTCGTGCCACATCGCGCTCGGCCAGTGCTATTCCAAATGTTTCCTCGATGGCGCGACATTGAGCCAGGAGCAGATCAAGGCACAGGGCGGCAATTCCAGCCTGATCCATATCGACTGGATGATCGGCTCCGACAAGGTCGATATCGACGGCATCAAGCCGGATGGTTCACGGGTTCCGGTGATGCGGCAGGGCGAATGGGCCTGAGCGGCATCATCGTGCGCTGACTGAGCCACACGCTGGCAAGCACCATAGCCAAACCGCCGATCTGCACCGGCGTCAGGCTCTGGCCGAGCGCCAGCCAGCCGAGCAGGGTCGCGACCAGCGGACTAAGGAAGCCAAGCGAGGCAACCGCCGAGGGCTCGATGCGCGACAGGCCACGGAACCAGAGCAGATAGGTGAAGGCTGCGCCGATCAGCCCGAGATAGGCAATGCCGGCAATGTTTGCGGCGGTCGGCATCGGCAGCGCCGGTTCCAGGAAAAAGGCAAAAGGCACCAGCAGCATGCCGCCCGCCGTCAATTGCCAGGCGGTGAAGGTGAGGTTTGAGACCGGCGGCGTCCAGCGGCGCGTCAGCACCGTGCCGAAGGCCATCGAGATCGCGCCGGCCAGACCGGCAGCGACACCTATCGGATCGAGCCCTGCCTTCGGCGTCAGCACCAGCAGTCCGACGCCGGCCATGCCGGCGAGCCCGGCAAGTACGGCAAGCGGCCGGACCGGCTTGCCGAGAAAAAGCTGCGACAAAGCGATAACGATCAGCGGCTGCACGGCGCCGACCGTTGCGGCAACGCCGCCTGGCAGCCTGTAGGCCGAGACGAAGAGCATCGCCCAGAAGAACGAGAAGTTAAGCGCGCCGAGAACGAAAGCCCTTCCCCACCAGATGCCGAAAGGCAGCTTTCTGACCAGGAAGAGAAGCAGCAAACCGGCCGGCAAGGCGCGCAGCATCGCCACCGTCAGCGGATATCCGGCCGGCAGGAAAGTGGTGGTGACGATATAGGTGCTGCCCCAGATGGCGGGTGCGAGCGCGGTTGTCGCAAGATCGGCGACGTAACGTGAATTTGTCTTCATATCGAGAATCTCTATTTCAAGATAAATCATTCTACACCCTCTTATCTTGACGTCAAGATAATGAATGATATCGATGGAGCATGAGCGAAGACGGCAAGATGGACCATGTCGACAAGATCCTGGCGCAATGGCGACGGGAGCGGCCGGACCTCGACGTCGAACCGATGGGCATCCTCGGGCGTCTGAAACGCCTGAGTACCCATCTCGGCCGCGAAGTGGAGGCCGTGCTCATGAAGCAGGGGCTTTCGTCCTCCGCCTTCGACGTGTTGGCGACGCTGCGCCGCGCCGGCGCGCCCCACCGGCTTTCGCCGGGGGAGCTTCTGGAGATGACCATGGTCAGCTCCGGCACGATGACGAACCGTATCGACCAGCTGGAGAAGGCGGGCTACGTCGAACGTATCCTCAATCCGGAGGATCGCAGGAGCGTGCTCATCGCGCTGACGGAAAAAGGGCTTGCGACGGTGGAGACCGCCGTCGATGCGCATGTCGTCAATCAGCACCGGCTGTCGAAAAATCTGAGCGCGGCCGACAAGGCGGAACTCGACAGGCTGCTGCGCAAGTTTCTTGCGGACTTCGAATAGCGCCTAGCGGATTGCCGATAGCAGCTTGCGCATGCGATCGAGATGCGCCCTGCGCTTTGCATCGGTGGCGCGGTCCATGTCGTGCAGGCTGAGCATGCGGAAATTCAATCCCTTCGAGCAGAAGGCGGCGATCCCGCGTTTCAAGAGCCGGCGCACCGGATCGCCCATATAGAGACGTACCAGCCACCAGGGCGAGCCTGTCGTCGTCAGCGCATAGAGCAGCCTGATATGGGTCAGCTGCGGCACGATACGGCCGCCGGCAGCATCATGGCTGAAGGCGACGCCCGGGGCGAAGACGCGGTCAAAGAAACCCTTGAGGATTGCGGGGAAATTGAACCACCATTGCGGAAAGACGAAGATCAGGCCGTCGGCAGCCTTCAGGCGGGCAACGATATCGGCAACGGCTGAGGTGTCATAAGGCACGTCGAAATAACCGCCGCGCTCGGCCTTCGAAAGGCGTGGATCGAAATCTTCGCGGTAGAGATCAAGCAGGTCGACCACGTGGCCTGCCGCTTCCAGCGCCTCACGCGCCGTCCTTGCCACGGCAGCGGCGAAACTGTCCTCCAACGGATGGGCAAGCACCAGCAGGATCCGCATGTCAGAACAGGCTTCCCTGCTTCGGCGGATCTGCGGGTCTTGTGCTGCGCTTCTTGGCACTAGCCGGCGGTGTACCGCCTTCCGTGGTCATGGCGCCGACTCGGCCGTCGGCGAATTCGATGGCGATGCCCATGCCGGCGGAGAGGTGAGCAGCCTGCGAGACCGGCCTGTTATCCTCGTCGCGAATGACGGCGTAGCCGCGCTTCAGCACATTCTTATAGGAGAGCGACTGCAGCACGCGGTCCTGCGAAGAAAGCTCGGCGCGCGCACGGGTCAGCTGGTGGCGGATCGCCGTGTCGGCATGGCGCGAAAGATTGCCGAGGCGTTCGCGGCCGCGGTCGGTCTGGGTCTTCAGCCGGGCAGGCAGCGATGCGAGGATGGCTTCGGCGCGGTCGACGCGCGACTTCGAGCGGTCGATCAGCCGCTCGACCATGCGCTCGGCCCGGGTCATGCGCTCGTTCAGCGTCTGGCGGCGCTCGGCGATGCGGCCGGACAGCAGATCGGGGCGTAGATGCGCGCCGACGCGCTCGAAGCCGCGGCGCTTGTTGATGGTGTTGAGCTCCAGCCCGCGGCCGAGACCGGTCGCCGCCTCGTCGAAACGGCGGCGCGGCAAGGCGAGAAGCTGATCGAGCGACGGCAATGCCCGCATCAGCGCACGCACCGACTGGCGCCGCTGATCCATCTGCCGGTTCATGCAGCCCTGCAGGCGCGCGGCAAGAGCGGCGGCCTGCGCCTCAAGCTCCGCCTTGACCGGCACCGCCATTTCGGCAGCCCCCGTCGGCGTCGGAGCGCGGATATCGGCAGCATAGTCGATCAGCGTCCAGTCGGTCTCATGGCCGACGGCCGAGATCAGCGGTATCCGGCTTTCAGCCGCAGCACGCACGACGATTTCGTCGTTGAAGCTCCAGAGATCTTCCAGACTGCCGCCGCCGCGCGCGACGATCAGCACATCCGGGCGCGGGATGGCGCCTGAAGGTTCCAGCGCGTTGAAGCCGCGGATGGCGTTCGCCACCTCCTCACCGGATCCCTCGCCCTGGACCTTCACCGGCCAGACGAGGACGTGCACTGGAAAACGATCGGAGATGCGGTGAAGGATATCGCGGATCACGGCGCCCGTCGGCGAGGTGACGACGCCGATTACGCCGGGCATGAAGGGCAGCCGCTTCTTGCGGGCGGCATCGAACAGGCCCTCGGCGCCGAGCTTGCGCTTGCGCTCCTCGATCAGTGCCATCAGCGCGCCGGCGCCGGCCGGCTCCAGCGTCTCGATGACGATCTGATATTTCGAAGAGCCCGGAAAGGTGGTGACCTTGCCGGTGGCGATGACCTCCATGCCCTCTTCCGGGCGGAACTTCAGCCGTGAGAAGGTGCCCTTCCAGATGACGGCGTCGATGCGGGCGCGGTCGTCCTTCAGCGCGAAATAGGCATGGCCCGAGGAGTGTGGCCCACGATAGCCGGAAATCTCGCCACGCACGCGAACCTGGTCGAAGGCGGTTTCGACGGTGCGCTTGATCGAGCCGGAAAGCTCCGAAACCGAATATTCGGCAAGGTTGGTCGGCGAATCGCCGTCGAAGACGTTGCTCATCCCTCTTTGTATGTCGATCATCGATAAACAGGAAGGTCGGCATTGGTGCAGGAACCGGTTTTCCCCGCCGTCAAAATCGTTGGCGGGAGGGTTCATCACCGGTGCGTCGAGCGCACTCGTCTCAACGCAGCCTGCACATGCACTCGTTGCAGCCAGGTGGACAAACAACAAAATCGTGTAAATCTGTTTTGTTGCGGAACGGATAGTTAGAATATGCGTTTTAGCCGAAAGGGATTGCTAACCACCGCAATACAAAGGCTTTTCGGCGAAGATCGCCGGTAAATCTTTGTTAGTTGGCGCTTCCTATGCTTCCCCTCGTTATCTCTGGGAAGGTGCTGAAATGATTATTCTCACAGCAGCAGCATTGGGCGTCAGCGCCGGGCAGACGCGTTCGGCTGGCGTGATCGCGCTGGTCGCCGCGCTGATCGGAATCACATTCGCGTTGGCGGCGATAACCTCGCCCGGGCCGGTGTCTATTCTCGCATTCATCTATGCCGTGCTCGGCTATAATGGTGGCCTCATGCTCTTCGTGCTCGGGCTCTATGCCAATCAGCGCCTTCGCCGCGCCATGCGTGTTTCGCACTGACAGCGCGTTTTCACACTGATAAGCGCGTCGCGATCTTTTAGATCGGCTTCCCGTGCTTGCTTTGTTTTTACGCATGTCGTTATCGCTACATGCTTTATCCTATCCTGAAGATGCCGGCGTCAGTTCGTCGCCGGCCGATAGCGAAAGAACTGAACGCCCACGTCCGCCGTCTTCGGAAGCGGTTCCAGATAGGGCGGGATATTGCCCTTGCCGAGCTCAGCATAGAGCCCATCCGGCTTCAGTTTGGTGATCTCGCGGGTCTGCAGGTCGCCGGGGCAGAAGGCAAGCACCGTCACGCCGGTCCCCTTCAGGAAGGCTTCCGCCTCCTGCGGCTCGGCCATGCCGATATGCAGCTCCGTCAGCATGCCGCCCTGATTGCGATGATAAGGCGCGGAGAGAACCCGGTTCGCGGTGAAGCGGAGGATGGGAACGCCCATTTCCGACGGCGCCGAGACCAGTCCGACCGGTAGCCCGGCGAGCGGCGCCAGCGCCGCTCGCGATGCGCAGGAAATCTTCTTTGCCGGCTCTGCCGCTTTCTTCTGCGCAGCATTCTCCATCTGCAGCGAGACAAATCCGCCGCCGACCGCCCAGGCGGCCGGAGCACTGGCGAGCACGGTGACGATGTAGACGAAGGCTGCTGCGACATTCTCGCTGTCGCCGTTGGAGATGCGGCGGACATCGATAATCAACAGGGCAAGCGGCAGGATGGAGATCAGGTTCGAGAACGTTGAACCGCGCACCTGGACCAGCGCGATTGCCCAGCTCGTCATCAGCAGGAAGAGCAGGACCAAGTGGATTTGCATGCGGTCACGCTGAACGACGCGGAAGATGCAGACGGCGATGCCGAACAGGCCGGCCGCATAGAAGCCACCGATCGAGAAGAGATCGGTGCGTCCGAGAGCGAAAATCGACTGCGCTTCCGAAACATTTCTCAGCCAGAGTTCGACCAGCATCGGGTCGAGACCGGCCAGCGGATCGCTCAGGCATTGCGGTGCGATCACGATCGCCGAACCGAGAACGCCGGCGCCGACAACGGCGAGTGCGGCAAAGCGCAAGGGCCGGCGCAGGTGGCTGGCAAAAACCGCCGAAAACAACAGCAACCCGCCGCCGATCGCCGCCAGGCTGTAGTAGCCGAGCGAGAGATTGTCACAGGTGACCGTCGAATAAAGCCGGGGCGGCACCGTTGCAAAGAAGAGGATGCTGATCGCAATCGCCAGCGCCAGCCCGAAGGCCTTGGCGGCGGCGGCGAAATCTTCGCCTTCCCATGCCCAGAGCAGGGCAATGGTCAGACAGACGGCGGCGACGAAGGGGGTCGTCTCGGCGCCGATGGCGATAGCAACGGCTGCCGCGATGCCGGCAACCGCATAGCTCCAGGCGCGACGCTCTGGATCCAGCAGCATCGCGATCATCGTCGCAACCAGCGCCAGCTGCGCATTGTGATGATCGATGGCGCCCGGCGCGAAACGGTTTCCGGTGTAGATCGCAAGACCGGTCAAGCCGAGACTGATATGCATGGCGGCAACCCCGCCGATGCGCCGGCCGGCAACCGCCATGGCGAGCATGGCGGGCAGGATGAGCGATACCGGCCAAACGGCGAGCGCCAGCGCTTCGGCCGTCTCGCGGGGCGCAAACAGGCCGAAGAACCAGATCAGCGAGGCGATCGGCAGATCGATCAGCCGCGACCAATGCATCAGCGTACCGCCGTCGAGGCCAAGACGGTATTGCATCAGATCGAACCAGCCCTGCCCGGCCAGAAAATCGCGAACCTCGATGAGACGCATTCCGTCATCATTGTCGGGGCCGACGTAATCGGTGGCGCTGGAAAGCTTGGTGATGAGGATGGCGGCGTCAAGGATGACGCAATAGGCGATGACGGTTGGCCAGAGACGCGTCAGCAGGTCGCGCACCCCGCCCCTGGGAGCGGGCAGCCCGCCCCTGGGAGCGTCGATCGCGGAGGATGCATGGGGGATCGGCTGCACAGCGTTCATTGTGGTTAGCGCTTCGTTTCGATATCCGAACTTTAGCCGCCGCCGATCAAGAAAGTGTAAAGCCGTATGTGGCAGCCGCCGATTTTGCCTGCGTCATAGGGTCTTATTAACGGCGCATGATTTAGGCTGAGCGCGGCTTTCAAGTGTAACGAGTAGAGTCATGGCCCGATCGCGTACCGATAATCTGAATATTGCCGTCCTGCTCCCCTGCTACAATGAAGCGGCGACGATCGGCGCTGTCGTGCAGGGTTTCCGGGCGACGCTGCCCGATGCTGCGATCCACGTCTACGACAACAATTCCACCGACGGCACCGCGCTGCAGGCGATGCTTGCCGGCGCGCATGTCGTGCGCGAGCGGCGTCAGGGCAAGGGCCATGTCGTGCGCCGCATGTTTGCCGATATCGACGCCGACATCTACATCATCGCCGACGGCGACGGCACCTATGCGCCTGAGGATGCCGAGGAACTGGTGCGCACGCTGCTCACCGAGCGCGCCGACATGGTGGTCGGCACCAGGCGCGGTGTGCACGCCGATGCCGGCCGTCAGGGCCATGCGATCGGCAACCGGCTTTTCAACCTGCTCTACCGGATGATCTTCGGCCCCGACTTCACCGATATCTTTTCCGGCTACCGCGCGTTTTCGCGCCGCTTCGTCAAGAGCTTCCCGGCGGTATCAGGCGGCTTCGAGATCGAAACCGAGATGTCCGTGCATGCCTCGCGACTGAAGCTGCCGGTCAGCGAGCTGGAGCTCGACTATGGCCGCCGGCCGGAAGGCTCGCATTCCAAGCTTTCGACATTCCGCGACGGCGCCAAGATCCTCTGGATGTTTGCGATGCTGATGAAGGAAACCCGGCCCTTCGCCTTTTTCAGCGCGATCAGCGCCACCTTCATGCTGGCGAGCCTCGGCTTCATGGCGCCGGTGCTGGCGGAATATTTCGAGACGGGTCTCGTCAGCCGCATGCCGACCTGGGTGCTGTCGACGGCGCTGATGATGATTTCCTTCATGCTGTTTACCGCCGGGGTCATCCTGGATTCGGTTGCACGTGCCCGCGCCGAACAGCTTCGTATCCATTATATGGGCCTGGAAAGGCCGAGCGCGTTGAAGGCGCCGCTCGGCGACGCAGGGCCGGTCTCGTCGCGCGCGCGTCCCGGCAAGGCGGATGCGGCATGAGGAAGCTCGTCCGCTTCACCATCGCCGGCGGCATCGGCTTCCTCGTCGATGCCGGCATCCTGTCGGCGCTGCTCGATCTCACGCCGCTCGGGCCGTTTCTGGCGCGGCTCGTGGCGATCGCCTTCGCGATGGCGGCGACCTGGGCTTTCAACCGGCGCTTCACCTTCGATCGCTCCGGCCGTTCGCTTGCCGCCGAAGGCTTCCGCTACGGCTCGGTCGGTGTGACGGCGGCGCTCGTCAATTACGGGCTCTATTCCGCGCTTCTGCTGTCGCTGCCGGCACTTCAGCCGCTGGCGGCCATGGTGATCGCCAGCATCACCTCGATGATCTTCAGCTTCTTCGGCTATTCGCGCTTCGTCTTCCGCGCCGAGTGATTAGAGCGCCGCGCGTCCAAAAGGACGCGCCAAGGACGCTCTAACACTTTAAAGTGGCGCATAATCCTTTCCGAAAATCGATCCCGATTTTCGGGGTTATGCGCTAGACTGCTTCCCAGCCGTCCTTCTCGCTGGCCCGGTAGATCGCGTCGATCACCTTCTGGTTCAGCTTCGAATTTTCGAGCGTGACGATCTCTTCCTTGCCGTTCGTCACCGCCCGGGCGAAGGCCTCGACCTGCCGCCTGTACTGGCGGCTGTCCTGAAAGCGGAAAATGCGCGATTCACAGTGGCTGCGGTCGGCAAGCTCGATCTCTTCCGGCCCCCAGCGATTGGCGTTGAACGGCGACTTGACTTCGATGTAGCCTTCGGTGCCGTGGAAGACCATGACCTGGCGGTTGGCCATCTGCGTCGAGATATAGAAGCTCAGCTCGAAATCGCCGAAATCGGCCTTGACGCTCGAATAGATATCCGTGCCGAAATCCGCATCGCGCTCGGTGATCGCCTGGATCCAGAGCGGCTCCTTGCCGGTGGAAAAACGCGTGCCCATGACGGGATAGACGCCGATATCGGGAAGGCCGCCGCCGCCGAGCTCGGGAACGTTGCGCATGTTGGCGGGGTCGCGGTTGAAATAGGTGAAGGCGCCCTGCACATGCCGGAGCGAACCGATGGCGCCCTCGTCGATCAACGAGCGCACCTTCTGCCAGACCGGCGAATAGGTGATCATATAGGCTTCGCTGACCACCACCCGGTTGCGGTCGCGGGCGGCGATCACGTCGTCGATATCTTCTGCCTTCAGCGCCAACGGCTTTTCGCAGAGCACGTGTTTGCCGGCATCCGCCGCCTTGATCGACCATTCGATATGCTGCGAGGTCGGCAGCGGGATGTAGACGGCGTCGATGAGGTCGGAGGCCAGCATCTCCTCGTAGGAGCCGAAGGCATGCGGCACCGAGAAGCGGTCGGCCATCTCCCTTGCGCGCTTGAGATCACGGCTGGCAATCGCCGTGACGACGCAATTTTCCGCATCCTGGATCGCCGGAACGACATTGTCGCGGCCGATCTTCGCCGTTGAAATGATACCGAAACGCAGCATGATCCAAGTCTCCCGAACTGATTTCCGCGAACCATATTCAGGCCCCAGCTGCGGCGCAATGGTGCAATCTGAAATCACGGAAGTTTGCCTTCCCGGATGCGCGGATAGCACTAAGTTGGTCAGGGCGGCGTTCTGCCGTATCCGCGATTTCAATTCCTTCACACTTCTGGAGAGCGTCATGGAAATGCGCCGGCTTGGAAAAACAGGTCTATCGGTCGCGCCGATCGTCATCGGCGGCAATGTCTTCGGCTGGACGGCCGACGAAAAAACATCCTTCGCCATTCTCGACGCCTTCTTCGACGCGGGCCTGAACACGATCGATACGGCCGATGTCTATTCCTCGTGGGTTCCCGGCAACAAGGGCGGCGATTCCGAGGAGATCATCGGGCGCTGGCTAAGCCACGCCAAGGTTTCCCGCGACAAGGCGGTCATCGTCACCAAGGTCGGCTCCGACATGGGACAGGGAAAGACGCTGAAGGAGACCTATATCCTGAAGGCGGTCGAGGATTCGCTGCGCCGGCTACAGACCGACTATATCGACGTCTATCTCTCGCACTGGCCGGATGCCGATACGCCGCACGAGGAAACGCTCGGCGCCTTTGCCAAGCTGAAGCAGCAAGGCAAGATCCGCGCCATCGGCTGCTCGAACTATGATGCGAAACTGCTTCAGGCATCCTTCGACGCTGCCGAAAAGGCCGGCCTGCCGCGTTATGATGTGTTGCAGCCGGAATATAATCTCTATGAACGCTCGAGCTTCGAGGGGCCGCTTGCCGACCTCTGCGTCAAGGAAGACATCGGCGTCATCACCTATTTCAGCCTCGCCGCCGGCTTCCTCACCGGCAAATACCGCAGCAAATCCGATACGCAAGGCCGCGCACGCGAAGGCCGGGTTTCGAAATATCTTGACGACAAAGGCCTGCGCATCCTGGCCGCGCTCGACAGGGTTTCGGCCGAGACCGGTGCCAAGCCGGCGGAAATTTCGCTCGCCTGGCTGCTGCGCAAGAAGGGCGTGACGGCGCCGATCGCCAGCGCGACCAGCCTTTCGCAGCTTGAAAGCCTGGCGAAATCGGCGACACTTGTGCTTTCCGATGACGCGATGGCGCTGCTCGACGAAGCCGGTGCCTGAAAGAAGGATGCACCATGACCGTGACGATACGTGATGCCCGCCCCGAGGACGAAGCCCGCTGGCGCGAGCTCTGGGCGGCCTATCTCGTCTTTTACGACGTCACGGTCGATGCCGATATCACCGATCAGACATGGCGCCGGGTCTTCGATCCGGCGTCGGCAATCGCGATGCGTGTCGCCGAAATCGATGGCAGGGTGATGGGCTTTGCGCTCTATCTCACCCATGAGGGCACATGGATCCGCGGCAGGGACTGCTATCTCGAAGACCTGTTCGTCGATGCCGATGCGCGCGGCAAAGGCCTCGGGCGGGCGCTGATCGACGATCTCATCGCAACCTGCAGAGCCAAGGGCTGGTCGCGGCTCTACTGGCATACGAGCGAGCAGAACAGAACCGCGCGAGCACTCTACGACAGCTATGTCGAAAGCGACGGCCATATCCGCTATCGCATCACCTTCTGAGCACCGCATCAGTTTCTGAGCGGGGGAAATCCTTCGTAAAGGGCGGCGTGATCGCCTTCCCAATTGGCCATACCCGCCTTGGTCAGGATACCGCGCGGACTGATATAGCTCTGGATCACTCGTTTTGGCCGTTCGTGCCACTGGATATTGAAGGCCCAGAGCTTCGGGAAAAAGCAGAGCGAGGCATAAGGCAGGTGGTCGTGAATCCACCAGGCAAGCCGCTGCCAGTCGCTTTCATCGTGGTAGTGGTCGACCATCCACGGCACGGCAATGCAGACGGCTGCACCCATGCAGCCGTCAAAATCCCTCATATCCCAGATGTGATGCGCGGCGGTGGCGGCATTGGTCGAGCAGTTCAGCTTGTTCTCATTGCCGAACCTGTTGACCGCGGGCGAACGATAGCCGGAACGGATATGCAGGCGCCCGAACGTCGCCTCTAGCGGCTCGAGCAATTCCTCGCAAAGCCTCTTGCCCGCTTCGATCGCCAGATCCGGATCCTCGGGGATATTGGGGATGCGATAGAAATCGGCGATTTCGGAATGCAGGAAATCGCGAAGGAAGAAGTTTTGCGAGAGCCGCACGCGGCCGAGATCCTCCAGACCCTTCATCGAATTCGGCTTTCGCATGACGTCATTCTCCTGCGCATCGACGGCAGGAATCATCGCCCGGCACCGATTTCCAGTCCACCCGAAATCGATCGGGAACAATTAGCGCGATCTTCGCTTCTTAATGTGTCGCCGCATTCGCGGTTTTCCCCAGAACAAGGATAGAGAAAATGGCCAAGGAAAAGACGTTGGAAGATCTATTCCACGACACGCTGAAAGACATCTACTTCGCTGAACGGCAGATATTGCGCGCCCTGCCGAAGATGGCGCGCGCCGCTCAATCCCCGGAATTGAAGAAGGGCTTCGAAAAACACCGCGAGGAAACCGAAGCTCAGGTCGAGCGCCTGCAGCAGGTTTTCGAGCTGATCGGCAAACGCGCCCAGGGCAAGACTTGCGAGGCGATCCAGGGCATCATCGCCGAGGGCGAGGAAATCATGGAGGAATTCAAGGGCACGGTGGCTCTCGATGCCGGCCTGATTTCGGCCGCCCAGGCCGTCGAGCATTATGAAATCGCCCGCTACGGCACGCTGAAGACCTGGGCCGCGACGCTCGGCCTCAAGGATGCCGTCCGCCTGCTCGATCAGACGCTGCAGGAGGAAACGGCCACCGACAAGACCCTCTCCCAGCTCGCCACCACGGCGGCAAACCAGAAGGCAAAGGCTGCCTGATGCACACGGCGCCCTAGTAAGAACGGGCGGCCCGGTTCCCATTCCTTACCGGCCGCCCGTATCCTGCTCGCTGTATCTGAAGAAATCGATGAAGGCGCGCAACGCCGGGCGCATCTGTCGCCGGGTGGGATAATAGAGAAACGGCCCGGCATAGGGCGCGCACCAATCTTCCAGCACCCGCACAAGTGTGCCGCCCGCCAGTTCGTCATAGACCCGCATGTCGAACAGATAGGCAAGGCCGGCGCCGTTCAGCGCCGCAAGCAGGGCCAGCCGATCCTCGCTGACGATCAGCGGCCCATCGACCGAAACGACGAGTTCCTGCCCGTTCTTTTCGAATTCCCAGCGATAGATCGAGCCGTTGGTGAAGCGCCGCTTGATACAGCGGTGATGGACGAGATCGCGCGGATGCTCGGGCTTTGGATGACGCTCGAAATATTCGGGCGAAGCGGCGATCACCGTCGTCAGATTAGGCGAGATCCTGACCGCGATCATATCGGCTTCCAGGCTCTCTTCCAGCCGGATGCCGGCATCGAAACCCTCCTTGACGATATCGGTGAAGCCGTCCTCATTGGCGATCTCCAGGGTGATATCGGGATAGAGGTTGAGAAAGTCGCCGAGCCGCGGAGCGAGCAGCAGATCGGAGGCGAAGCGCGGCGCGGTGATACGCAGGTTTCCGGCCGGCTTTGCGCGCGTATCGCGGACGGCCTCCAAGGCAATATCGATCTCCTCGAGTGCGGGACGAAGTCTTTCAAGCAGCAGGCGCCCCTCTTCCGTCGGCGCGACGCTGCGAGTGGTCCGCGCCAGAAGCCGCACCCCCAGACTTTCCTCAAGGCTCGATATCGCATGGCTGATGGCCGAGGGCGCGACGAGGAGTTCCTTCGCCGCCGCCCGGAAGCTGCGATGCTCCGAGACGGCGGCGAGAACGGCGAGTTGCGAGAGCTGTGTTCTGTTCATTGATCGAAATGATAGAACAACCTGTTAGAAACTGCATGTATTTTCTGATTGATAGCGCAGCGATATGGTCTGGCGGTACCGCAACCATCCGTTAGCGGCTCAAAATCAGCTCAGAGGAGCACATCATGAAAACCCGGAAACTCGGAAACGATCTGACCGTCTCTGCCGTCGGTCTCGGCTGCATGGGCATGAGCTTTGCCTATGGCGCCAGCGACGATGCGGAATCGATCAAGACACTGCATCGCGCCATCGATCTCGGCGTCACTTTCTTCGATACCGCCGAAGTCTATGGTCCCTTTACCAACGAGGTTCTTCTTGGCAAAGCGCTGAAGCCGTTCCGCGACCGCGTGGTGATCGCCACCAAATTCGGCTTCAAGATCGATGCCAGCAAGCCGGGTACTGCCGCCATCGCCGGCGTCGACAGCCGCCCCGAGCATGTACGAGCGGTCGCCGAAGCCTCGCTGAAACGCCTCGGCATCGACACCATCGACCTCTTCTACCAGCACCGGGTCGATCCCAACGTGCCGATCGAAGAGACGGTCGGCGCCATGGCGGAACTGGTGAAGGAAGGCAAAGTCCGGGCGCTCGGGCTTTCGGAAGCCGGCAGCGCCACCATTCGCCGCGCCCATGCGGTCCATCCGATCGCAGCCTTGCAGAGCGAATATTCGCTCTGGACGCGCGATCCCGAAGAGGAGGTGCTTGCCACATGCCGCGAACTCGGCATCGGCTTCGTGCCCTACAGCCCGCTCGGCCGCGGCTTCCTGACCGGAGCGATCCGCAAAGTGGAGGATCTCGACGCGGACGATTTCCGCCGGCAGGTGCCGCGGTTCCAGGCGGAAAATTTCGACGCCAATGCCGCCCTCGTCTCAACGCTCGAGCGGCTTGCCGCCGAGAAGGGCGTGACGGCGGCGCAGCTGGCGCTCGCCTGGGTGTTGAGCCAGGGCGACGACATCGTGCCGATCCCCGGCGCCCGCAAGCTTCACCATCTCGAACAGAATGCGGCCGCTGCCAATATCGTGCTGAGCCCGGCGGAACTCGAGCAGCTCAGCGAAGCGATCCCCGCCGGACAGGTGGCCGGCAAGCGTTATTCGGACGCCTCACTCGCCATGACGAACATCTGAACCTGAAAAGCCCGGTCGGCCACAACCGGCCGGGCTTGCCTTCGGGGCTGGCGAAACTATCTAACGCCATCTCTGAGAACGGGATGACAATATGTCGGACAGGCAGGCAGTCGAACAGACGGTTCATCTCTATGTCGAAGGCATGGCCTTCGCCAATGAGGCAGCCTTGAAAAAGGCCTTTCATCCGAAAAGCTCGATCATCGGCCATTACGAAAATGCGGTCGAGTGGCTGACGCGAGACGAGTTCATCGCCGCGATCCTGCAGGAGGAGCCAGCGCCGCCCGGCACGCAGCCCTACATGGATATCCAGAACGTCGACGTCGAGGGCGATGCAGCAAGCGTCAAGGTCACCGACGACTTTGCCGGCATGCGATTTACCGATTATCTCTCGCTGCTGAAGATCGACGGCCGCTGGACGATCGTCAGCAAACTCTTCCATCTGCATCGGTGAAAAGACCGGCCGCAATTCGCGACCGGTCCATTATCTGGAAACGTTAGATGAAGCTCAGCTTCTGAGGACACCGCCGGTGAATTTCGCAACACTGGCGACGATCTTCTGCGTCAGCGCCTCGAAATCCTCGTCCGTCAGCGTGCGCTCGACCGGCTGGATCTGAACCTCGATCGCCACCGATTTCTTGCCGTCGCCAACCGATGCGCCCTCGAAGATATCGAAGACATTGACGCCCGTCACCAGCTTGCGGTCGGCGCCGGTGGCGGCCTTGACGATGGCGCCGGCTTCCACCGTCTTGTCGACGACGAAGGCGAAGTCGCGCCGCACCACCTGGAAGGGCGACAGCTCGAGCGCCGGCTTGGTGCGCGTCGCCTTGCGCTTGGCCTCCGGCATGGCGTCGACATAGACCTCGAAGCCGCAGAGAGCACCGGAGACGTCGAGCGCTTCCAGCGTCAGCGGATGGAATTCGCCGAAATAGCAGAGCACGACCTTCGGCCCCATCTTGATCGTGCCGGAGCGGCCGGGATGATACCATTCCGGTCCGCCCTGCTCGATCTGGATATTGCCCATCGGCAGGCCGCAGGCTTCGATGACGGCAAGCGCATCGGCCTTGGCGTCGAAGACGTCGACCGGCTTGCCGCCGCCCTTGGCGGTGTTCGACCAGGCGCGACCGGCGCCGGCAAGCGAGGCCGTGCCGCGGCGAATGCCGCCGGCCACGCGGCGCTGACCGTCAGGCCTGTCGTTCTCATAAGTGCCGGAGACCTCGAAGAGCGCGACGTCGCCGTAACCCTTGTCGGCATTGCGCTGGGCTGCGGTCAGCAGGCCCGGCAGAAGCGACGGGCGCATATCCGACATTTCGGCGGCGATCGGGTTGGCAAGCTTGAGCGTCGGCGAACCGCCGCCGAACAACTTTGCCTGGTCTTCCGGAATGAAGGACCAGGTGACGGCTTCGAGCATGCCGCGCGCGGCGAGCGCCCGCTTAGCGAGGCGGCTGCGGATCTGCAGCGTCGTCAGGATCTTGCCGTTGACGGCCGCATGGCTTTCGAGCGGCGCCGGCTTGATATTGTCGACGCCGTGGATGCGCATGACCTCCTCGACGAGATCGGCCTTGCCATCGACATCCGGGCGCCAGGAGGGAACGGCAACGGAGACGCGCTCGCCGGAACCGGAGACGGTGAAGCCGAGACGTGTAAGAATCGAATTGCTTTCCTCATTCGAAACGTCGAGGCCCGTCAGGCGCTTGACCTCCGAATAGGGGAAATCGACGATCTTCGGTTCGTAACCCTGGTAGCCGACGATCTCGGCCTTGGCGGCCTTGCCGCCGCAAAGTTCCAGCACCAGTTCCGTCGTGCGTTCGAGACCGGGGACCATATAGTCCGGATCGACGCCGCGTTCGAAGCGGTAGCGGGCATCGGTGATGATGCCGAGGCCGCGGCCTGACTTGGCGATGTTCATCGGGTCCCAGAGAGCGGATTCGATCAGCACGTCGACGGTGTTTTCGTCGCAGCCGGAATGTTCGCCGCCCATGATGCCGCCGATCGACTCGATGCCATTCTCATCGGAGATGACGACGTTGCTCGGCGAGAGCTTGTATTCGCGCTGGTCGAGCGCCAGCACCGTCTCGCCTTCGGCGGCACGGCGGACGGTCAGGTTGCCGTTGATCTTGGCGGCATCGAAGACGTGGATCGGCCGTCCCTGATCGAAGGTCATGTAATTGGTGACATCGACCAGAGCGTTGATGGGGCGCAGGCCGATGGCGATCAGCCGCTGCTGCATCCAGCGCGGGCTCGGGCCGTTCCTGACGCCGCGTACGAGGCGGAGCGCAAAGCCCGGGCAAAGCTTCGGATCATCGAGATCGAGCGTCAGCTTCACCGGCGTCTCACCTTCGACGACGAAGGACGGTGCGGGCCGCGTCTTCAGCGCGCCGAGACCGGAGGCGGCGAGATCGCGGGCGATGCCGTGGATCGAGGTGCAGTCCGGCCGGTTGGGCGTCAGGTTGATCTCGATGAGGGGATCGTCAAGATGAGCGTAAGTCGCATAGCTCGTGCCGACAGGCGCGTCGTCCGGCAGGTCGATAATGCCGTCGTGACTGTCGGAGATCTGCAGCTCCTTTTCGGAGCACATCATGCCGTGGCTTTCGACACCGCGGATATTGCCGACGGCGAGCGTCACGTCGATACCGGGAACATAGGTTCCGGGCGCTGCGAAGGCGCCGACGAGGCCGGCGCGCGCATTCGGGGCGCCGCAGACGACCTGGACCGGCGCGCCGGAACCGGTATCGACCATCAGCACCTTCAGGCGATCGGCCTGCGGATGTTTTTCGGCCGAGACGACCCTGGCGATGACGAAGGGCTTGAAGGCCGCCTTGTCGTCGACGTCCTCGACCTCCAGCCCGATCTCGGTGAGGCGCGTGCAGATTTCATCGAGGCCGGCATCCGTTTCCAGATGCTCTTTCAGCCAGGAGAGCGTGAATTTCATCGTCCCAATTCTCCGTTCAAGCGCTGAGGCCGCCGAACAGCGTCGGCATGTCGAGCGGGCGGAAGCCGTAATGCGTCATCCAGCGGACGTCGGCGTTGAAGAAGTCGCGCAGGTCGGGCATGCCGTATTTCAGCATGGCGATGCGATCGAGGCCCATGCCCCAGGCAAAGCCCTGATATTCGTCCGGATCGAGCCCGCCGTAACGCAGCACGTTCGGATGGACCATGCCGCAGCCGAGGATCTCCATCCAGTCGGTACCCTCGCCGAACTTGACGATCGGGCCGGAGCGGTCGCACTGGATATCGACCTCGAAGGACGGCTCGGTGAAGGGGAAGAAGGACGGGCGGAAACGCATCGTCACGCTGTCGACCTCGAAGAAGGTCTTGCAGAATTCTTCCAGCACCCAGCGGAGGTTGGCGACATTGGCCTTCTTGTCGACGACCAGGCCTTCGACCTGATGGAACATCGGCGAATGCGTGGCGTCCGAGTCCTGGCGATAGGTCTTGCCGGGAATGATGATGCGGATCGGCGGTGTCTGCGTCTCCATGGTGCGCACCTGCACCGGCGAGGTATGGGTGCGCAGGACCTTGCGCTCGCCATTCTCATCCGGATTGAAGAAGAAGGTGTCGTGCATCTCGCGGGCCGGATGACCTTCGGGGAAATTCAGCGCGGTGAAATTGTAATAATCGGTCTCGATGTCGGGACCTTCGGCGATCGAGAAGCCCATGTCGGCGAAGATCGCGGTGATCTCGTCGACGATCTGGCTGATTGGATGGATGCGGCCGCGCTCGGCCGGCGAAGAGCGCACCGGCAGGCTGACGTCGACCGTCTCGGCCTTCAGCCGCGCATCGATTGCCGCTTGCCGGAGCGTCGCCTTACGGGCGGTAAGCGCCTCGGTCACGGCGGTCTTCAGGACGTTGATCGCAGCGCCCTTGCTTTGGCGCTCTTCCGGCGTCATGGCGCCGAGCGTCTTCAACAGTTCGGAGACGGAGCCCTTCTTGCCAAGGGCGGAAACGCGCACGGCTTCGAGCGCCGTCTCGTCATCGGCGGCGGCGATTTCGGCGAGCAGCGATGTGTTGAGCTGGTCGATATCTGACATTGTCACTTCTTTCCGTCCAGTATCAGGCGGGCGATCGGGAGGCGGGCGGCGCCGACCGGCGCCAGGAATATAAAGAAAGAAAAACCCGCGCTAGCCCAAACCAGCGCGGGTTTCCCAAAATCATAAATTCAAAAGCTTGGGAAGCGCTGGTTACTTGACCGCGCCTTCAAACTCGTTCGCCGTGCCGGCTTCCTTGAGGTATTCAAGAGCCTTCTTGGCAGCGCTGACCAGCGCGCCGAATGCTTCCGGCTCGTGGATCGCCATGTCGGAGAGAACCTTGCGGTCGACTTCGATGCCAGCCTTGTTCAGGCCGTCGATGAAGCGGCCGTAGGTCAGGCCGAATTCACGCACAGCGGCGTTGATACGCTGGATCCAAAGCGCACGGAAGTTGCGCTTGTTGACCTTGCGGTCGCGGTAGGCGTACTGCTTCGAACGATCGACAGCAGCCTTGGCGGTACGGATGGTGTTCTTGCGGCGGCCGTAAAAGCCCTTTGCGGCCTTCAGAACCTTCTTGTGCTTGGCGTGAGAGGTGACGCCTCTTTTTACACGTGCCATATCATGATCTCCTTAAATCTAGCGTTCGCGGACGAGTCTCAGAGACCGTTCGGCAGGTAATTCTTGATAACCTTGCGGCCATCCGGTTCTGCGAGAACCATGGTGCCACGTGCATCGCGAATGAACTTGTTGGAACGCTTGATCATGCCATGGCGCTTGCCGGCAGCGGCAGCCTTGACCTTGCCTGACGCGGTGATCTTGAACCGCTTCTTGGCCGAGGACTTCGTCTTCATCTTGGGCATTTTGCTACTCCTTCTGTCCTCCCTGCGCGCTTTATCAAAAAGCCCTTCCCGCGAAGTCCGGTTCTCCGGCCATCGCAACAAGGTGCGGGAGCGTTTGTTGTTGATCTGCGGCATCGGCGACGAACCGTTCCGCAAGCATTCGAAACTGCCACGGCATGCCCTGCCGGTCAGTTCGGACGCGCGCTTATAACCGCGGCGTCATGAAAGTGCAACGGGGCGGCGGAGGAATCTTCGCGCATCCCAAAATACACCGGCAGAAAGCACAAAAGCCGCCCTTGCGGACGGCCTTGGGCGAAAAACTGCCTGGCGCTTATTTCGGCGCCAGCACCATCATCATCTGGCGGCCTTCGAGCTTGGGTTCAGCTTCGACCTTGGCGAACTCGATCGTATCGGCCTTGACCTGCTGCAGAAGCTTCATGCCGAGTTCCTGGTGGGCCATTTCACGACCGCGGAACTTCAGCGTCACCTTGACCTTGTCGCCTTCGTCGAAGAAGCGACCCATCGCCTTCATCTTCACCTCATAATCATGGGTGTCGATGTTCGGGCGCATCTTGATTTCTTTGACTTCGACGATCTTCTGCTTCTTGCGCGCCTCGGCAGCCTTCTTCTGGTTAGCATATTTCAGCTTGCCCAGATCGAGGATCTTGCACACCGGCGGTTCGACATTGGGGGAAATTTCGACGAGATCGAGGCCGGCTTCTTCCGCCATTTTCAAAGCCTGGTCGGTGGGCACGATGCCGACATTCTGTCCATCAGCTCCGATCAGCTGAACTTTGGGAATGCGGATTTCACGGTTCGAGCGCGGTCCGTCCTTCACGGGCGCATCGGTTTTAAAAGGTCTGCGAATGGTCGTATTCTCCTCGCGTTGTTTTCGGAACGTTGCAGCATCGCGCTCCCGATTAGGGGCACAAACGTGTCGCGTCATCGCTGCAACGGAGTCAATATCATCCTTTAGCGGAAAAATCACCCGCTGTCAGCCTGCCAAGAATCTGTTTTATAGGCCAAAACAACAGGAGTTTCGCCGATGTCCGATCAGATGCCCGATTCCGCACCGCAGTTCCTGACGGTCGGCGAGGGCGAAGCGGCGCGTGAGATCGCCATGCTCGTCCGCCCGGCGCAAGCCGGCAATGGCGCGCTGGCGCTTGTCTGGCTGTCCGGCTACCGCTCCGACATGAGCGGCACCAAGGCGGTGGAACTCGATGGGCTGGCGGCGGAACTTGGGCTCGCCTGCATCCGCTTCGACTATTCCGGCCACGGACTTTCCGGCGGCAGCTTCGGCGACGGCACGATCTCGCGCTGGCTGGAGGAGGCGCTGGCCGTCATCCGTCATGTCGCCCCCGATCGGGTGATCTTCGTCGGCTCGTCGATGGGCGGCTGGATCGCGCTCAGGCTGGCGCAGGAGCTTGCGCGGCAGGGCGGCCCGAAGCTCGCAGGGCCAAAGCTCGCAGGGATGGTGCTGATCGCACCGGCCCCCGATTTCACCTCGGAGCTGATCGAGCCCAACCTCAAGGCCAAAGAGCTGAAGTCGCTGGCCGAGCGCGGCTATTTCGAAGAGCGTTCGCAATACAGCCCGGAACCCAACATCTATACGCGGGCGCTGATCGAGGACGGTCGAAAGAACCGGGTGCTCGACGGCATCATCGAAACCGGCTGCCCGGTGCATATTCTCCAGGGCATGAAAGACGCCGATGTGCCGCATGCGCATGCGATGAAACTGGTCGAACATCTTCCCGCCGACGACGTGGTGCTGACCTTCGTCCGCGACGGCGACCATCGCCTTTCGCGCCCCGGCGATATCGCTCTTCTCCTGAGTGCCGTCAAAGGTATCATCCGTTCATCAACAAATAGGCAGATGCCCACTTGAACGGCAGAGGCGGATAAATTCGCCTGATGCAGGTCCCCAACCCGTTGCATTTTAACCATGTCGGCGAGTCGTAAGGTCCCCCCAAGAAGTAACGATTGACTCTTTTGGGCCCTCTCCATTAACACTTTGTTAATAAATAAGGGGCGATGCAAGGAAAGAGCGGGCGTGCGGATCAAGGGTATCTTTGTGGCCATGATGGCCGTGTTTGCGATGGCGACGGCCGCCATACCGGCCCCAAGCAGAAATGCTTCAATGGTAACGGGCAATGCCACTTCACAGCCGATCGGCCACTACGATTTCTGTCAGATCCACCGCAGTGAATGCGGCGCAAACCGCAATGCAGGCCCGGTCGCCATGAACCCGGGGAAGTGGTCGCTCGTGCGTTCGGTCAACGCCACGGTCAATCGCACGATCACGCCGATGACCGACAAGGAAATCTACGGCAAGGATGAGGTCTGGGCCTATCCGACCACCGCCGGCGACTGCGAAGATTTCGCGCTCTTGAAGCGCCGCATGCTGATCCAGCGCGGCTTTTCGGCTGCCGACCTGCTGATGACCGTCGTGCGCAAGCCTGATGGTGAAGGCCATGCGGTGCTGACGCTGCGCACCGCCGAGGGCGATTTCGTGCTCGACAACCTCGCCGCCGACGTCAAGCCGTGGTTCGGGACCCCCTATTCCTTCGTCAAGCGCCAGTCGAGCTACAATGCCGGCCGCTGGGTCACCATCGAGAACGGCCGCGACGTCCTGGTCGGCGCGCTGCGGTAAGGGTTGCAATAGAGAATGTGGAAAGGCCGGCGGTTTGCCGGCCTTTTTGTTTTTGCGTCTCTCCGTTCGCGCCAGGTCAGTTTTAGAGGCGAGTTGTCCGCCGTTACTTGCCTCTCGCTGCGCTCAAGGCGTTCGTCGCTACCGCTCCTCACCCCCCTCATCTGTCCTTCGGACATCTTCTCCCCGCTGGGGAGAAATGTGCCGCACCGTCTCCCGGCCCTTCGCTTTGGGCTCAGGGCGTTCGTCGCTGCAATCGATTCACTGGATCGATTGCTCGGCTTCGCCGACCGCGCCTCACCCATTCCCAATCAAAATCCCCGCGCCGAGCACCAAGCCGCCACCCAGCACCACCTGGAAGGCAGCGCGCAGGAAGGGGGTTTCCATGTAGCGGTTCTGGATGAAGGCGATTGCCCAGAGTTCGAAGAAGACGACGACGGCGGCGGTGATCGTCGCCGTCCAGAAGTGCGGGATCAGATAAGGCAGTGCGTGGCCGAGGCCGCCGAGCGCCGTCATGATGCCGCAGGCAAGGCCGCGCTTGACCGGCGAGCCTCTGCCGGAGATCTTGCCGTCGTCATGGGCGGCTTCGGTGAAGCCCATCGAGATGCCGGCGCCGACAGAGGCCGAAAGACCGACGAGAAAGGTCTGCCAGGTATCCTGCGTGGCAAAGGCGGCAGCGAAGATCGGCGCCAGGGTCGAGACCGAGCCGTCCATCAGTCCGGCAAGACCCGGCTGCACATATGTCAGCACGAATTGCCGATGCACCGTCGCGTCCTCGTCGTGCTTGACGTCTTCGGGCGTATGTTTGTCGCCCAGCATGCGGGCGATATCCTCATGCCCCTGTTCGGCGAGGGCGAGATCGCCGAGAAGCTCACGCGTCGAGGCGTCCGAGGTCCGTTTTGCCGCCTCGACATAGAAACGATAGGCCTGCTCCTCCATCGCCTCGGTTTCCTGCCGCATCGCATCCAGCGAAAGGTTTGCCCTGAGCCAGTCGGGCTTGCGCTCGTAGAAGCCCTGCACATGCTCGCGCCGGATCAGCGGGATGCGCTCGCCGAAACGCTGGCGATGAATCTCGATCAACGACTTGCGATGCGTATCCTCGACCTCGGCCATATCCTCGAAGACCTTGGCCGAGGCCGGAAATTCGCGGCGCAGCCTGTCGGCATAGGCAAGATAGATGCGGGCATCGTCTTCCTCGGAGGCGATCGCCAGGGCGAGAATCTCCTGCTCGGTCAGCGATCCAAACGATCGTTTCGAGGATCTGAAAAACCGCGCCAGCATGACCTTCTCCAATTTTTAGAATTATTCTAAATCTAAATAAGGAGGCGGTAACGGTCAAGTGCGCGGGGCAGGCTGCTGACAGATTGCCGCAAGCGGGCACGCACGACTTTGGCGCGCTGCGATAAACACCTATATGAGAGGGCGCCGCATCACGCGGCGCCGGGGTTTTGGAATGGACAATGACATTCAGGGCCGCCCTGCTCATGTCGCGGCGATCCGCGAAAGGGCGGAGGCCGAGATGCGGGAGATGGGCGTCGACGCGGCCTTCATCGACAGGCTGGTCGAGACCTTTTACGCGCGCGTGCTAACGCATCCCGATCTTGGCCCGGTGTTCGACGCCAAGCTGTCCGGCCGCTGGCCGGAGCATATGACGAAGATGAAGAGCTTCTGGTCGGCCGTCGCCTTCCGCAGCGGCGCCTATGGCGGCAAGCCGGTGCAAGCGCATACGGGTGTCCAAAACCTGACACCCGATCTCTTTCCCAAGTGGCTGTCGCTGTTTGCCGCGACGCTCGATGATATCGCGCCAACGCCGGAGGCCAAGGCCTGGTTCATGGCGACGGCCGAACGGATCGCCAAGAGCCTGACGCTGTCGCTGTTCTACAATCCGGCACTCGACGATCCCGCGCGCAAACCCGCCTGACCCATCTTGTAGAGACGGTGTTCCCCGAAAAACGCTGACACCTTTCTAGGTCTTCGCCGCCGAGGCGGTGGCACCGGCGCTGGCCGCCACCACGAGCGCGGTACCCAGCATCTGCAGCGCGGTCATCGGCTGGGCCAAGATCAGAAAGCCGGCCAGCGCGCCGAGCGCCGGTTCGAGGCTCATCAGGATGCCGAAGGATGCCGACGGCATGCGCCGCAGAGCCACCATCTCCAGCGCATAGGGCAAGAGCGGCACAAGGATGGCAAGGCCGAGAACCTCCACCAGTCCCTCCACCGTGAAGGCGCCCCCCGTCTCGGCCAGACCGAAAGGTGTCGCGACGAGGCCGGCAACGATCAGCGACATGGAGAGACCTTCCAGCCCCTTGAAGGCAGCGCCAACCTTCTTCGTCAGCAGGATATAGACCGCCCATCCCACAGCCGAGCCGAGGGCGAAGAGGACGCCTGAGGAATTGCCGACCCAGCCTTCGCCGTCATGGGCGAGGAAGAGAATACCGGCCGCAGCGATCAACGGCCAGGTAAGCCGCCAGCTCAGGCCATAGCCGAAGACGGCGACCGAGAGCGGCCCGAGGAAATCGATGGCGATCGCCAGGCCGAGCGGCAGCCGCTGGATCGCCGCGAAGAAGCACAGCGTCATGGCAGCCGTCGTCGTGCCGAGCAGCAACGTCGCCCGCCATTGGGCGCCGCTATAACGCAGCACCGAAGGCCTGACGACGGCGGCAAGGATGATTGCCGCGAAAGCGAGCCGCAGCCAGGTAGCGCCGGCAACGCCATAGGTCGCAATGGCTGACGAAGACAGTGCCGCACCGAACTGGATCGACGACATCGACATCAGGCACATGGCGACACCGGCGGCCAAACCGCCCGAAGTCGGCGATATGCCCGGCTGCGCAATCAAGGCTGCGCCGTCCGTCCCGGTCTCGATATTCTTGATGTCCATGTGGCCCCCGATCCTGGTGCGGTTCTAGGCCGAAGACGGGTGAGAACCAAATTCAAACTTTTCATGCCGGGATCAAGAGCGCTGATGCTGAGGCGCCGCAGATCGGCCGGCAAGGATGACCTCTTCGGCATCTTCGAAGCTCATGTCGAAGATCTTCCTGCCGATGTCGAAGCTGAAGCCGTTGCGGGCGAAAGCCGAAAGCTCTTTCGCCTTTCGCTTTTCGTCGAGCTCGACCCTCCGGAAGGGGCCGAAGGCGCGCTTGCGGGCAAATATAGCTGCCGCATAGAGATCGTCTGCCTCCTCAAGCGCCGCCTCTACCTTGTCGCTGGAGACGCCCTTGGCAGCAAGCTTCTGGGCGATCGCGCGCTTCGATTTACCGCCGCGCACGGCAGAGCGCGTGCTGATCTCCGCATAGGCGCTGTCGTCGAGCACCTTGTTGTCAGAGGCAAATTTGACCGCGAAATCGGCGATGGCCTTGAGTTGCGCCGCGCTGATTTCCTCGAATTTCTCCTTCGCCTTGCGGGTGATGGCGTCAAACAGCTGCTTTTCCGTCATCATCCGCCGCTCCAGGCGATAGATAGCGGAGTTGCGCGCCCAGCTCAGCATGCGTGATGTCGGGATATCGGATGGAACGGTCTCGTCGGTCATCGGCAGGGATCAGGCTTCCAGACCTTTGAGGACGTTGGCGACGTTGAGGCCGATCTCCGGCACACCGTAGCCGCCCTCCATGCAGGCAAGCACCGGCAGGCCGGCGGCTGATATCATCGCGCCCATGCGCGTGAAATCGTCCGAGGTGAGGCTGAAGAAGGAGATCGGATCGCGCTCGAAAGTGTCGACGCCGAGGGCCACGACGATCGCCTCGGCGCCGAAGGCCTTGATGCGGGTGAGCGCATCGGCAAGGGCCGAAGACCAGATATCCCAAGGCGTGCCTGGCAGCATCGGATAGTTGCGGTTGGCGCCTGCACCCTCGCCCTCGCCTTCCTCGTCGGCATGGCCGAGGAAATAGGGAAAGGCATGCATGGGATCGCCGTGCAGCGATGCGGTGAAGACATCGCTGCGGCGATAGAACAGATCCTGCGTGCCGTTGCCATGGTGGAAATCGACATCCAGCACCGCGACTTTCCTCGCACCGCGGTCGAGCAGCCGCTGCGCCGCGACGCCCGAATTGTTGATGAAGCAATAGCCGCCGAAGAGATCGATGCCGGCATGGTGGCCGGGCGGGCGGCAGAGCGCGAAGGCGAAGCGATTGCCGGCATTCAGCCAGTCGGCGCCTGTGATCGCGCAGCGCATCGAAGCGATTGCCGCCTCGTAGGAACCCTTGGTGATCGAGGTGTCGGCGGCATTGGCGTAATGGCCGATCGCGCCGACGATATTGTCGGGCACGCGCTGGCTGGTGCGGCGAACGGCGAAGGAATTGGCGATCGCCTCGCCGGTGAAACCGGCCGCCACCCAGCGGTCCCAGACGGTGGCGAGGAAATCCAGATAGGCGGGATCATGCACTTTTCGAGCCGTTTCCAACCCGTGCACATCCGGTGCCACCACGTCGGCAAAGCCCGCCTCCTTGACCGCCGCCAGGATCCATTCGGCGCGGAACGGCGCCTCGAAGGGCGTCACCAGCTGACCGGCGTGCAGCTCGGTCCTGGCATCGCGCAGCTTGTGATCCTCGGAATAGATGACGCGCATTTCAGATCCTGCCCTTGATTGACAATGGAGATTTACACGGCTCGGCCCCGACAAAAAAGCGGCACGGGCTCTTGATCGTCTGGAATAATGACGCCACCTTCGCCGGTGTTTTGAGAATGAGGAAATTTTCCGCATGAAAGTGCTGATGGTCGATGTCGACGGCGTGCTCATTCATGGTCGTCCGACCGATGGCCTGCCTCTCTTCACCTACCTTGAGCGCGATCTCGGCCTGCGCCTCGACCTGCTGCAGCAGGAATTCTTCCAGACCCATTGGGGCGATATCATCATCGGCCGCGAGGCGCTGGAACCGCGGCTCGCCGACGTGCTCGCAAAGATCGCACCCCACCTCAGCGCCGAAACACTGATCGACTACTGGTTCGAAAACGATTCCCGTCTCGACCGCAATCTGCTGGAAGAACTCGCTGCTCTCAGGCAAAGCGGCATCACTCTCCTGCTGGCGACCAACCAGGAGCATAGGCGGGCGCGCTACCTGATGGAGCAGATCGGCCTTAACGCGCATTTCGACGATATCATCTATTCCGCAGCACTCGGGCACCGCAAGCCTTCTCCCGATTTCTTCCGGCTGGCGACCGAGCGGGCCGGCGTGCTGCCCGGCGAGATCGCTTTCATCGACGATATGGCCGAAAATATCGAAGCGGCGCGGCAGTTCGGCTGGAATGCGGCGCAATGGACGGAGGGCGCGACGCTTGGCGGCGCGCTTCCGGTCTTCGCCCGGCCGGCCTGAGCGAGCCGGGCGCAATCAGGCGAGCCGCTTGTAGAACAGGGTGGTGGCGCAGAAGCCGCCTTCCGGCCACAGCGCATAATCGGGGATAACGCCGACGCGCTGCCAGCCCAGGCGCGGATAGATCGCCTCGGCATCGCTGCCGGTTGCGGTGTCGAGCACGAGCAGGGTCTTGCCACGGCTTGCCGCCTCACGCTCAGCAGCATCCATCAGCAGCCGGGCGAGCCCCTTGCCGCGGGCGGAGCGGTGCACCAGCAGCTTCTTCAGATCGCCGCGATGCGGCTGGTTCGGCATCTGCGCCGCACCCACCTGCACCGTGCCGACGATCCTGCCGTCGAGTTCGGCGACCAGCAGCAGATTGCCGCCCGCGGCGACGGCATCGGCGACATCGCGCCAATAGGGCTCGGCATCCTCAGGCCCATAGGGCTGCATGAAGCCGACGGAGGCGCCGCCAGCGACGCAATCGACAAGCACCTCCGAAAGGGCCGGAATGGCAGCGCGGGCCTCTTCGGCGGAAAGGTTACGAATAGCAGGCATGCTGTTCTCCTGAAATGAAAGCTGTTATCGGCCGCCGCGATCGAGCACGACGCAATATCGCGCCGGCATATTGCCGGGATTGTGGAAGACGTGACCCTCGCCGACCGGCATGAAGAGGCAATCGCCCGGGCGCAGCCGGTAGACGGTCTCAGCCGCCGTCATCTCCAGCTCGCCGTCGAACAGCCAGATATGCTGCGTCATGCCATGGGCGCTCGCATGCGGGGGGAAGCTGACGCGGGCGCCTGCCGGGAATTCGACCTCGACGATATCGACATCGGAAGCCGTGCCCGGGGGTGAAACAGAGCGTCTGAGATAACCGGTTTCCGGATCGCGCCAGACCTGCTGTTCCTGCCTCCGGGCGAGCGGCGAGGCCTGCCCCTCTTCCGCAAAGAAGACCGACAGCGACAGGCCAAGTGCTGCGCAGATCCTTGCCAGCAGCGAAGCGGTCGGGCTCGCCTCCGCCCGCTCGATGCGCGAGATCATCGCCCGGCTGACGCCGGAGGCCGCAGCAAGATCATCGAGCGTCAGAGCCTTTTCCTGCCGCAGCGTGCGGATGCGGATGCCGATCGCCTGTTCGAGTTCCGGTTCCATTTTCCAGCTCCATGATTCTACTATAAGAGAAATACATTATCCGATGATGGAATCAAGTGGCTACGAAAAGCGGCCAAACGCGCCTTGCTTTCGCCGCTGCGCCGTCCATATATGGCGGCGTAATCCGAGGAGAGAGTGATGGACGCCAGCACGCAGAGCACGGAACCGACGGGAAGCTTCACGGCTGCCGCCTGGGACAGGATCGCGCCGATCATGGCTGAAATCGAGGCCTTGCCGCTGCTGCAACGGCTTTCGGACGGCACCTTGCCGCCCGAGGTTTTCCGCCATTACATCCTGCAGGATGCGCTTTATCTGAAGCATTATGCGCGATGCCTTGCGATCGTCGCGGCCAAGGCACCCGACAATGCGCAGGTCCTGCGCTTCCTCGGTTCGGCGCAGAAGGCGATCACCGTCGAGCAGGGCCTGCATGCAGGCTTCCTCACCCAATTCGGCATCAGTTCCGCCGACGTCACGTCAGCTGAGCCCTCGCCTGCCGGCTTTGCCTATACGAACTTCCTGCTTGCCACCGCCTATCACAGCTCCTACGCGGTGGCGCTGTCTTCCATCCTTCCCTGCTTCTGGATCTACTGGCATGTCGGCGAAGCGATCAAGAACCGGCCTGTTATCGAGGGCAATGCCTTCCAGGCCTGGATCAACACCTATGGCGATCCGCAATTTGCCGCCGGTGCCCGCGAAGTGATCGCGCTGACCGACATCGCCGCCCGCGCCGCATCGCCGGTGGAACGGGCGCAAATGACCGATGTCTTCGTGCGCGCCTCGCAATATGAATGGATGTTCTGGGATTCGGCCTGGCGGCTGGAGACGTGGCCGGTCTGATAGACGCCCGACACAGGACGAAATAGCGTAAACAGCGGGATAATTACCGCTTTGCGGCAGGGGGCGGCGCTGCTATATGGCGCGCATGAGCACCAATTCCACCACTCCGCTGTCCCATATCCGCAACTTTTCGATCGTGGCCCATATCGACCACGGCAAATCGACGCTGGCCGACCGCCTGATCCAGACGACGGGCGGTCTTGCCGAGCGCGAAATGTCCGAGCAGGTGCTCGACAATATGGATATCGAGCGCGAGCGCGGCATCACCATCAAGGCGCAGACCGTGCGCCTGCACTACCAGGCGAACAACGGCGAGAAATACATTCTCAACCTGATCGACACGCCCGGCCACGTCGACTTCGCCTATGAAGTCTCGCGGTCGCTGTCGGCCTGCGAGGGCTCGCTGCTCGTCGTCGATGCCAGCCAGGGCGTCGAAGCGCAGACGCTCGCCAACGTTTACCAGGCGATCGACAACAATCACGAGATCGTCACCGTCCTCAACAAGATCGACCTGCCGGCGGCCGAACCCGACCGCATCAAGGAGCAGATCGAGGAAGTGATCGGCATCGACGCTTCGGAGGCGGTGCTGATTTCGGCAAAGACCGGCCTCGGCATTCCCGACGTGCTGGAAGCGATCGTCCACAAGCTGCCGGCGCCGAAGAGCTCCGGCGGCGAGAAGGCGCCGCTGAAGGCGCTGCTCGTCGACAGCTGGTACGACGCCTATCTCGGCGTCATGGTTCTGGTCCGCGTCATCGACGGCGTGCTGACCAAGGGCCAGACGGTGCGGATGATGGGCACCGATGCGAAATACCAGGTGGAGCGCGTCGGCGTGCTGACGCCGAAGATGGTCAATATCGACCGCCTCGGCCCCGGCGAGATCGGCTTCATCACCGCTTCGATCAAGGAAGTGGCCGATACCCGCGTCGGCGATACGATCACCGAGGACAAGCGGCCGACGGCCCAGGCGCTGCCGGGCTTCAAGCCGGCGCAGCCGGTGGTGTTTTGCGGCCTCTTCCCGGTCGATGCCGCCGATTTCGAGGATCTGCGCGCCGCCATGGGCAAGCTTCGCCTCAACGACGCCTCCTTCTCCTTCGAAATGGAGTCATCGGCGGCCCTCGGCTTCGGTTTCCGCTGCGGCTTCCTCGGCCTGCTGCATCTCGAAATCATCCAGGAACGGCTGGAGCGCGAGTTCGACCTCGACCTCATCGCCACCGCACCCTCGGTCGTCTACAAGATGTACATGACCGACGGCTCCGAGCGCGAGCTGCACAATCCGGCCGACATGCCCGATGTCGTCAAGATCTCGGAAATCCACGAGCCGTGGATCCGCGCGACGATCCTGACGCCCGACGATTATCTCGGCAGCATCCTGAAGCTCTGCCAGGATCGGCGCGGCATCCAGATCGAGCTCACCTATGTCGGCACGCGCGCAATGCTGACCTACGACCTGCCGCTCAACGAAGTCGTGTTCGATTTCTACGACCGGCTGAAGTCGATCTCGAAGGGTTATGCCTCCTTCGACTATACGCTGACTGACCACCGCGAGGGCAACCTCGTGAAGATGTCGATCCTCGTCAACGGCGAACCGGTCGACGCGCTGTCGATGATGGTGCACCGGACGGCTGCTGAAAAGCGCGGCCGCGACATGTGCGAGAAGCTCAAGGAGCTGATCCCGAAGCACATGTTCAAGATCCCGATCCAGGCGGCGATCGGTGGCAACGTCATTGCCCGCGAGACGATCTCGGCGCTGCGCAAGGACGTGACCGCGAAATGCTACGGCGGCGACGCCACCCGCAAGCGCAAGCTGCTCGACAAGCAGAAGGCCGGCAAGAAGCGCATGCGCCAGTTCGGCAAGGTGGAGATTCCGCAGGAAGCGTTTATCGCAGCGTTGAAGATGGGCGACGAATAGGTTTTTGCGGAGCTTCTTTTGACGAGGAGACGTAGGTCTCCTTAGATGTTGACGAGCCTCGCTCTTTGTTCGCCGTCATCCTCGGCCTTGTGCCGAGGATCTGCTACATATCAAACGGCTGCAGATGCTCGGGACAGGCCCGAGCATGAAGAAAGAGAAGTGGTTAGGCCGTCAACAGTTATCTCCGAGGGGGATTCTGCGATGAACGATGAAAGCCGAACGACTGGCAAACCGGGATCGGTGAAGGGTGCAAACACTGATTCCAAGATCGAAAAGGACTGCAAAGCTCCGACCTTCGATCAAAAAACAAGCGATGATGAAACGCTGCCTCGCGAAGAACGCGAAAGACTTTGGCGAATTGAAAACGCCGAGGCGATCGCGGAGCAAAATGAGTATGTCGCGAAGCATGGCTTGCCATTTGCGAAATACAGGCAGTTTTGACTTATCCCCTGCCCATATACTCCTTCACCAGCCCTTCATACGCGTCCATCTCAGGCAGCGCCTCATAGCTGTACACCGCGCCAGTCTCGGCGAAGGACAGCTTCTCGCTCGTCCAGGTCTCGATGAAGGGCGTGAACCAGCTGGGGTCGTCGAGCATGGTCACGCGGAGATTGACGAACCAGTCCATGTCTTCCGACCGAGTGAACATCCAGCTCATGCAGTGCGGGCAGAAATAATGCTTGGTCAGGCCGTGCAGGCCGCCGATGACCGGCTCGCCTTTGGTGACCTCGAAGCCTTCGCTCGGGATGGCGGCGCTCAGCGAATAGGCGCTCGCGGTCATCTTCTGGCACCCCGTGCAATGGCAGGCCATGGTGAGCAGCGGCGGGGCGCTGATCTTCAACCGCACTTGGCCGCAACGGCAGCCGCCTTCCATGGGTAAAGTTCGCTCGCTCATGATTTCCCCCCGTTTCGCCTTCTGATCTAGCGGAGCTTTTCGTTGCTGTCGAGGTGGCGAGGTCATCGCGGAATGGCGGCCTTGCCGGCGTTAGAGCATTTCCGTTTTTCTCCGAATCACGGAAATGCTCTATCTCTTTGTTTTCACACAATTCCAGACGCAAAATCGCTATGCACTTTTGCTGGAATTGCTCTAGCGGATGCGGGCTGGATTGCCGACCACGGTTGCGCCGGCCGGCACATCCCTCGTCACCACCGCACCGGCGCCGACGATCGCACCGTCGCCGATGGTGATGCCGCCGAGGATGACAGCGCTGCCGCCGATCCAGACGTCACTGCCGATGACGACCGGCCGGGCGATCTCGATGCCTGTGCTGCGAAGTGCTGCATCCTTGTGATGCTCGGCGCAATAGATCTGCACGCCCGGGCCGAACATGCTGCGGTCGCCGATGCTCACGCGGCCGGAATCAAGAATCATGCAGCCGGCATTGAAATAGACGCGTTCGCCGAGAATGATATTGATGCCGTAGGAGCAGTGAAACGGCGCTTCGATGAAGATATCGGATGCAGCCTGCGTAAAGAGCGCCCTCAGGGCCGGCGCGACGGCGCCACGCTCGTCCGGCGGCAGCGTGTTATGCGCGTGGACCGCGGCACGCGCCTGCCGGCGCAAGAGATCGAGCTCGTCATCGAGGCAGCAATACCATACGCCTGCCGCCATCTTTTCGCGTTCGCTCGCCGGCATCGCATCACCCCTCAAGCCGAGGCCTGCGACAGCATTTCGACCTCTTCCCGTTCGATCAGGCTGACCCAGGCGCGCGCGATGGCAAGGCCCGCGGCATCGGCGGCACCGGCGTGTCTTGCTGCCAAATCGGCATGGTTCTCCAGCCAGCCCGGCGCGATACGCGCGATCGTATCGGGGAATTCGGCCTTCCATTGCGCGACGACCGCTGAATTGGCCTCGAAATGGAACTGGGTGCCATAGACGGCGCGGCCGATGCGGAAGGCCTGGTTCTCGGCAACGGCGCTCGAGGCAAGACGCACAGCGCCCTCAGGCAGGGAGAACGTATCGGCATGCCATTCGAAGATGGTGAATTCGCCGCCAAGCGCCGACAGCAGCGGATCGGCCCGGCCCTCGGCGGTGACGCCGATCCCGTGCCAGCCGAATTCGCAGGCGATTCCCAAGTGATTGTCGGCGCCATAGGCACGGGCGAGGATCTGGCTGCCGAGGCAGATGCCGAGCACCGCCTTGCCGGCATCGCCGAAGCGGCGCGTGAGCCGGACCAACTCCGGCAGATAGGGGTGGGTTGCGTCATCCAGCGCGCTTTGCTCACCGCCGAGAACGACCAGCGCGTCATGGCCGGATATGTCTAGCGGCAGTATGCCATCCTGCCACACCCGGAACCACTCGATCTCTGCGCCTGCCTCGTCGAGGGCCGCGGCAAGCGCGCCGAGGCCGGTATTCCGCATATTTTCGATGACTGCGACGCGCATAGGCTCTTCCTGGTATGGCCGACCACGGGAAGAGACCATGCTGGAGGACGGCGCGCAAGACGCCAGAACAGGATTCAGGCTTTAGGCCGGTTCGGCTCAAAATCTGAATCCTGTTCTTAATTAAATAGTTAGAGCATGATGTCGCCCGAAAACCGCTCACACTTTTCGGCATCATGCTCTAGCGAGGGCGATTGCGCGCGCGCGCCACAGAGCTTAAATCTCAGCAAACGAAAGGACATTGCCATGACCGAAAAAGCCCGCGTCACGATCCTCTACTGCACCCAGTGCAACTGGCTGCTGCGCGCCAGCTGGATGGCGCAGGAGCTGCTGCACACATTTTCCGACAGTCTCGGTGAAGTGGCGCTGATCCCAGCCACCGGCGGCAATTTCGAGATCCGCGTCAATGGCGATCTGATCTGGGAGCGCAAGCGCGACGGCGGCTTTCCCGGGCCGAAGGAGCTGAAACAGCGGGTCCGCGACATCGTCGAGCCCGGCCGCGATCTCGGCCACGTCGACCGCGCCTCGCTCGAAAGCTGATCACGACGATCAGCGGTAGGGCGAGCGGCAGGTCTTGTAGATGCCCTCATACGTCAGGAAACGATCCGTCCTCGGATTGTAGGAACGGTACTCGTTGCTGCACCAGGCGGCATGGCTGTTCATGTCACGCGGCTTCGGCTGCACCCGGCGCACCGGCGGCGGATCATAGGTCAGCTGCGGCCGGCCGGCAGCCCCCGGCTGGTAATAAGTCGGCCCGGTCGCGCCGCGCGGACGGTAATTCGGCTGGACATAGGCGGGACGATGCCATTGCTGCGGCCCGAAACCGAAGCAGCCGCGAAAATCGCAAAGCGTCGAGCCGGTGTTGAGCGGCCCAACCCCCGGTTTGCCGAGCTTCAACGAATCAGCCCCGGCGATTGCGGGCGTGAGAATGGCGAGAAGACCGGCGAGCAGAAGCGTGCGAGCAGCGGGCATGAGGCGTTCCTTTCGGTATTTCCTTTATATAGGGCGTGACCACCGAAGCGCTATGCCCACCCTCCGGCGCTCCCGCCCATGTGATCGGCTGCTTTTTCACTAACTGTCAGAAAAACTTCAAAAACCCAGTTGACAGTCAGGGGCCACCCCCTTACATCGCTCTCCGTCGCCCAGATGGCGGAATTGGTAGACGCGCCAGCTTCAGGTGCTGGTACCCGAAAGGGTGTGGAGGTTCGAGTCCTCTTCTGGGCACCATTCCATTTTATCCCCTTTGAAATTGTTGAATATTCACCCTTTCAAAGGGGTGGCCGTTCTCGACTGCTACACCGGCCCACACTATGGTGCTACGATTTCACGGGCCATGGCTAATTTGGGACGAAGTAAGCAATATGCGAAGGCAATTGGGTTCGGCCATGACGCTTCCTGCCGGCATACTAGGCGCGAGCCTTCTTTCAGGCTGTTACCTACCTATCGTCTTCTCAGAAGATCACTCATATATAATCTTTGAACGCTCGCAGATCACCTACCGTAGGCACGACAGACCCGAGACAAAGTGTCGGCCTGATGCCGCGCAGCAAGTGATGGCATGTGAGGACGGCACGACATCGAAACTGCAAAGGGTTCGGCTTCCAAATAGCGAAGACGAAGTGACCGAGTTCGATGGTCGCCGATTTTGCCGTATGTTCTTCAATGCAAACCAAGCGGATGGTTCACGCAAACTAGTTTGCTACGACCGGATGGGGTTCGAGCTGGATGCCGCAACAGCGGTGCCGATGAAATGACGGTGCAAGGTGCTCGGCCCCTCAACTCCAAACGTGATCCCCCACGAAACAATTGTCTCCCCAGGATGGGCTTGAGTCCGAATGGGCCGCGCTAGCTGAATTGTAGATCCAGGATCGTCCCCGCCCGAGATTGCTGGCCTCCATTGACTCCCTCACCCCCAAATGCGAACATAAAGCGAACAAAATGGAGTCTTGCGATGATCCGATACGCCACGTCCGCAGCCAGCAACCCCGAGCCTATAAAGGCCCGCGAGGTGTCAGCTGCCAAACCGGCCATTGAAATGCCGCCCCCGAAGCCGGTCATTGAGGTAGCCGCTGCGGCGCCTGCGGCCGGCCTGCTGCTACCCAGCACCGAGGCAGACGAGCTCGGCTCCGACACTCGACCGAAAACCACCAAGCCAGCACGCCGTGCGGCAACAAAGCGTAAGCCCAAGGTCGTCGAGGCAGACGACACTTCCCTCCAGCTTAGTCTGGAGGCTTAACCGCAAACGATCCGGCCGAGGTTTGGCGGCGCGGAGGGACTCCCACCATAATCTATATAGCACTTCGGAATCCCGAAATTGGTTGCGGGATTAAAATCATTGGATGTTTCTCCACGACGACCGCCCGCGAAAGGCGGCGAATTTCGGGATTCCGAAGCGGAGGGATTTCGGGATTCCGAAGTGGGATTTTTTCTTTCTGCCGAGGCGCCCGCCTTTGTCGGCAGCAATTGGCGGGCAGTATCTGACGCTCTCCTATCAGGATCAGCCGCTTTCTGTTCGGATGAATTGGGCCGCTTGGTGCTCCTCGTAAAACTGGAAGGACGTACCTTCGGCCAACCGGGATGTGCCGAATGGCAAGTCGTTCCATTGCTCAACGCACGGCCTGCGAAACGCGCGGCTGCCAGTTCCGACACCTCCGCAAGCCTCGCACAAGAACGAAATCGGATACCGGGGCAAGGATGAACATACGGCCGTTCCGCCTGTAGAGAGCCGGGCGGCTCTGAGGGTGGTCGGGAAACCTGACTAGACACTCTGGAGTTCGCTTGGGATGAAAGTCGTAATTCTCGCCGGTGGCCTTGGCTCGCGCCTTGCCGAGGAAACCAGTATCCGACCCAAGCCTCTGGTCGAAATCGGCGGCATGCCGATCCTCTGGCACATCATGAGCATCTACGCCCATCACGGGCTCAATGATTTCATCATCTGCGCCGGCTACAAGGGCTATTTGATCAAGGAATATTTCGTAAACCTTGTTCTGCACCACAACGACATCACCGTCGACCTTGCCTCCAACAGCATCAACTATCACGGCGGCACACGACCGAACTGGCGCGTGACGGTGGTCGATACCGGCATGCATTCGATGACCGGCGGCCGTCTCGGGCGCATTCGCGACCATCTGCCGCCAGGCGAACCCTTCTGCATGACCTATGGCGACGGCGTCGGCGACATCGATATCGCCGCCGAGGTCGCGTTCCATCGCAGCCATGGCCTCAAGGCGACGATGTGCGCGGTAACCCCGCCCGGACGTTACGGCGCCACGAATATCGAGGGGCAGTTCATCACCTCCTTCGTCGAGAAACCGAGAGGCGACGGCCAGCGCATCAACGGCGGCTTCTTCGTGCTCGACCCTTCGGTGGTCGATCTCATCCCGGGCGACGACACGATCTGGGAAGCCGGCCCGTTGGAATGGCTCGCCGCCAACAACCAGCTCGCCGCCTTCAAGCATGACGGTTTCTGGCAGCCCATGGACACGCTGCGCGAGCGTAACCAACTCGAGGAGCTCTGGAGTTCCGGAAAGGCACCGTGGAAGCTATGGGCCTGACGGACTTCTGGAATGGCAGGCGCGTGTTCCTGACGGGACACACTGGGTTCAAGGGATCCTGGCTGTCGTTGTGGCTGGAAAAGCTCGGTGCGGAAGTGGCGGCGGTCTCGCTCGAACCCGAGACCAATCCCTCGCTCTATGGGCGACTTGCGCCCTGGAACGGACAGGGCCACCACATCGCCGACATCCGCGAAGCGGCGACGTTCAGGCAGCATTTCATCGATTTCGAGCCTGAAATCGTCATCCACATGGCAGCGCAGGCGCTGGTGCGGCGCTCCTATGAAAACCCGGCCGAAACCTTCGAGACCAATGTGATGGGAACGGCGAACGTGCTGGACGCGGTGCGGGAAACGCCCTCGGTCAAGACGGTTCTCGTCGTCACTTCCGACAAGGTCTATGCCAACAACGGCAGCGGTGTTCCCTTCATCGAGACGGATGCACTCGGCGGCAAAGACCCCTATTCCAACTCCAAGGCCTGCACCGAACTCGTCGTCCAGAGCTACCGCGACAGCTTCTTCAAGGGGCGCGACATCAGCGTTGCGACGGTGCGCGCCGGCAATGTCATCGGCGGCGGCGACTGGTCGAAGGACCGGCTGATCCCGGACTTCATCCGCGCCTTCGAAAGCGGTCAGCCGATCCTGCTGCGTTATCCCGAAGCGATCCGCCCCTGGCAGCATGTGCTGGAGCCGCTCGGCGGTTATCTCGCCTTCGCCGAGGCCCTGGCGCTTGCCGGCGAAAGGGAACTGCCTGAAGCGCTCAATTTCGGTCCCGATCCGCAGAGCTTCGCGACGGTCTCCGAACTGGCGGAAGCGCTCGGACGCGCTCATCGCGTCGAAGACGTGTGGCGGCTTGCGCCGGGCGAGCATCTGCCCGAAGCGCCGGCGCTGACGCTGAGTTCCGCTCTGGCTCTCGACACCATCGGCTGGCGCCCGCGGCTCAGCCTGCAACAGACCATCGACTGGACAGCCGCCTGGTACAAAGCCAACCGCGAGGGAGCCGACATGCGCGCCTTCTCGCTCGGGCAGATCGCGGCCTATGAGGAAACAGTATCATGACAGCGCATAATTGCCGGTTCTGCAACGCTCCGCTGAAACATCGTTTCGTTGATCTGGGCTCGACGCCGCTCGCCAATGCCTATCTGACGGAGGAGCAGCTCAAACTGCCCGAGCCATCCTATCCGCTGCGCGCCTTCGTTTGCACGGAATGCTGGCTGGTGCAGGCCGATGCCTTCGTTCCGCCGGAGGATATCTTCAGCCACTATGCCTATTTCTCCTCCTACAGCGACGGCTGGGTGGAGCATGCCCGCCAGTTTACGATCATGGCGCGCGAGCGCTTCGGCCTCAGCGAGACATCGCAGGTGATCGAGGTGGCGAGCAATGACGGTTATCTGCTGAAGCATTTCGTCGAAGCCGGCGTGCCGGTGCTCGGCATCGAGCCGGCCGAGAACGTCGCGGAAGTGGCGCGGCAGATCGGCGTTCCCACGGAAGCGCGCTTCTTCGGCAAGGAAACGGCTGCCGATCTCGTCTCCCGCGGCCTTGCCGCCGACATTGTCATCGGCAACAACGTGCTGGCGCACGTGCCTGACATCAACGATTTCGTCGGCGGGCTTTCGGCCGTGCTGAAGCCTGACGGCGTCGTCAGCGTCGAATTCCCGCATTTGCTGCGGCTGATGGAAAACATCCAGTTCGACACTGTCTACCACGAGCATTTCTACTATCTGTCGCTGCTCGCCGTCGAAAAGGTGTTCGCGGCGCACGGCCTCAAGGTGTTCGACGTGGAAGAATTGCCGACCCATGGCGGCAGTCTCCGCGTACTGGCCTGCCGCACAACATCCACGGCTCACGCAACCGGCCATGGCCTTGCCAAGGTGCGCACTGAGGAGGCCGCCGCCGGCTTCGACAAGGTCGAGATCTACGAGGCCTTCCAGAGCCGCGTGGCACCGATCAAGGATGGGCTGCTCGCCTTCCTCGAACAAGCCAAACGTAGCGGCAAGAAGGTCGCCGCCTATGGCGCTGCCGCCAAGGGCAACACGCTGCTGAATTTCTGCGGCGTCGGCACCGACCTCATCGAATATGTCGTCGACCGCAATCCGCACAAGCAGGGGCATTTCCTGCCGGGCAGCAAACTGCCGATCTACGCGCCGGAGAAGATGGACGAGACGCAGCCGGATTATGTCCTCATCCTGCCCTGGAACATCAAGAACGAGGTCGTTGCGGCCAACAGCAGGATCGGCAGCTGGGGTGGACGCTTCGCCGTTGCCGTGCCGGAGCTGACGGTGCTCGGATGAAATTCCTTCCGACAGCGGTTTCGGGCGCCTTTGTCGTGGAAGTCGACGCACGCTCCGACGACCGGGGAATGTTCGCACGAACCTTCGACGCGCAGACCTTTGCGGCGCAAGGTCTCGTGCCCGTCTACCCGCAGTGCAATGTCTCGCAGAACCACAAGCGCGGGACGCTGCGCGGCATGCATTACCAGGCCGAGCCGCGGCCGGAGATCAAGCTGGTGCGCGCCACGCGCGGCAGGGTCTTCGACGTGGCGGTCGATCTGAGGCCGGATTCGCCGAGCTATCTCAAATGGGCCTCCGTCGAGCTCGATGCCATCAGTCACAACGCCTTCTACATACCTGCCGGATGCGCGCACGGCTTCCTGACGCTCGAGGATGATTGCGAACTCTTTTACCAGATGTCGGAAACCTACGTACCGGAGCTTGCCCGTGGCGTCCGCTGGGACGATCCCGCCTTTTCCATCGCCTGGCCGTTGACGCCGAGCATCATCAGCGAGCGCGACGCCGCGCTTGAGAGCTACAGCCAGGAGACAAGCCTTTGAGCGGCATCAAACTCAGCATCTGCATCCCGACCTATAACCGCGAAGCCCATCTCAGAAACGCGCTGAACCTGCCCAATCTCGTGTTCCACCAGCACGATGTCGCCCGGCACATCATCATGTGAGCCTCGCGCCAGCTTCAAAAACTAGCGTCGTGGCGGGCGCCTGCGTCTTGATTTCAATTCAACAGAAATTAGCGGCATGACAAACAGGATCTTCTACACCAAGCCTTCGATCACCCAGCTCGAAACGGATTATGCGGCCGATGCCGCCGCCACCGGCTGGGGCGCGCGCTGCTACGACTATCTCAACCGCTTCGAACGCGACTTCAAAACCTATCTCGGCAGCGGCTTTGCGATCGCGACCTCGAGCTGCACCGGCGCCATGCACATGGGGCTTGCAGCGCTCGGCGTCGGCGCCGGCGATGAAGTGATCCTCGCCGATACGAACTGGGTTGCGACTGTTTCCCCGATTGTCCATCTCGGCGCAATACCCGTTTTCGTCGATGTGCGCGCCGACACGTGGTGCATTGATCCCGAGCACGTCGAACGCCATATCACGCCGAAGACCAAGGCCATTATCGCCACGCATCTCTACGGCAACCTCTGCGACATGGATGCGCTGCTGGAGATCGGCAAGCGGATGGGCATTCCGGTGATCGAAGACGCGGCCGAAGCGGTCGGCTCCGTCTGGCACGGCCTCCGCGCCGGCTCGATGGGCGCATTCGGCACCTTCTCCTTCCACGGCACCAAGACGCTGACGACAGGCGAAGGCGGCATGTTCGTCACCAATGACGCCGCCCTCTACGAAAAGGTGCTGACGCTCAGCAATCACGGCCGGGCTCGCGGACAGACGAAGCAGTTCTGGCCCGATGCGATCGGCTTCAAATACAAGATGTCCAACATCCAGGCGGCCATCGGCTGCGCCCAACTCGAGCGCATCGAGGAACTCGTCAACCGCAAGCGCGAAATTCTGGCCTCCTACATGATCCGGCTTTCGGCCCTGCCCGGCATCACGATGAACCCGGAATACACCGGCACGATCAACGGCGCTTGGATGCCGACCGCGGTCTTTCATCCGTCGACGGGCATTACCCGCGAGATGATGCAGCAGACCTTCGAGACCGCCAATATCGACGCGCGCGTCTTCTTCTATCCCCTCTCCAGCCTCTCCATGTTCGAAGATCGGCACGAGAACGTGAACGCCTGGAGCATTCCGGGCCGCGCGATCAACCTGCCGAGCTATCACGACATGAGCGAAGCCGATATCGACCGGGTAGCGGCAACGCTGCTCGATATGGCGGCCGGGCGGATCTATCACAACAGCACGGCATTGCGGCAGTCGGTCTAGGACAGCCCTACAGCGAAGGACAAAGAACAGTCATGACCACGAAGGACGATCGTCTCGAATTCGAAGCCCACAAGCGGGAAATGTCGCTTGCACTCGGCAAGGACGAGGCAAGTTTCCAACAATCGCTGAACACGCTGATCGGGCTCGACAAGTTCGACTATTTCTATCTCTGGTCATGGATGGGCGTGCCGATCATCCAGCTTCCGGTCGATATCCTGGCGACCCAGGAAGTCATCTGGGCGACCAAGCCCGATGTTATCATCGAAACCGGCATTGCGCGCGGCGGCTCGCTGATCTTCATGGCGTCGATCCTCGCCGCCATGGGCAACGACAAGGCCAAGGTCGTCGGCGTCGACATCGACATCCGCGCCCATAATCGCGAGTCGATCGAATCCCATCCGATGTCGAGCCGGATTAAGATGATCCAGGGCGGTTCCGTCGACGACGACGTGCTTGCCGCCGTGAAGGCCGAGATCCCGCCGGGCGCCCGCGTGATGGTGGTGCTCGACAGTGACCACTCCTACGAGCATGTTCTGGCGGAATGCCGCGCCTACGGTCCACTGGTGACGGAAGGCTGCTACCTCGTCGTCGCCGACACACTCATCGGCCATTTGACAGAGGAACAGGCCTTCACAAAGCGCTCCAAGGTCTGGCTGCGCGGCAACGAACCGCTGAAGGCAGTCACCGATTATCTGGCGGAAACCGACCGCTTCGAAGTCGATCCGGTTCTGAACGGCAAGCTCGTGCTGTCTTCCTCGCCGGGCGGCTACTGTGTCTGCCGCAAGGCGTGAGCGGAATCAGGGATAGTCGTTCATGGCGCAGGTCGATATCGTCAGCCTCAAGGACAATGCGGACCCCGCCATACGGCTCCGACTTCCGATCAGGGACGATAGCGGCAGGCACGTCGGCGACCTGCAATGCATCGACAGGTCGATGCTTGCCGATCCCGGCCTGATCGACGACCTGACGACGTGGCGCAACCAGTCGATGCCGTTTTTCCTCACCCAGTTCAGCGCCACCGAGGAACGCACGCGGCGGTGGCTCGAAACTATCTCGCTGCCCGCCGCCGACCGAATCCTATTCGTCATTTGCGATCCAGGCGGAAACCGGTTCGGCAATTTCGGCATCTGTAACATCCGGCCCGGCTCGGCCGAATTCGACAACGTCATCCGCGGCCGGGCGAGCGATACCCGCAATCTGATGTTCCATTGCGGCATGGCACTGCTGGAGTGGATGTTTTCCGGACTTGGGGTCGAAACCGCCGAGCTGCACGTCTTCTCCCACAATGAAAAAGCGATCGGCCTTTACAAGCGGCTGGGCTTTTCGGCGGCCGAAAGCCTGCCGCTGCGGCGCACGGAAGAAGAGGGCATGATCAAATATTCGATCGTCGATCGAACGGAAGCGAATGCCGGCTTCGACTATCTGAGGATGAAGCTTCCGATCGAACGTTTCCGGAAGGTGCATCCATCGGCTTTGCCGACCGCCTGAAGCCCCTCACCGCACCGGCTGATAATGGCCGCGGAGCGGAACCTTGTCGTCCATCGAGATGAAGCCGTCGCGTTCGCAGACATACATCAGCGTCGGCATGCCGCCCGAGCGGAAGATCTCGTCATAACGACGGCGGACCTGGACGGTTTGCGTGCGGCAGTTGTAGGATTCCTCTTCCTTCTTGTCCGGCTGCGCCTTGACGCCGGGAAGACCCTTGTAGGGATAAAGGGGTTGAACGCCGGAATCGACGGATTTCGTCCAGTCGACGGCAAAGGCGGACGCCGGGGCGAGGCTCGACACTGCAACGAGCGATATCAGAAGCATCATCATGAGCCGCATGGGAACTCTCCTGCCGGCTAGAGCGGTTCAGCTTTTCACGGAAACGCAGAACCGCTCTAACTTTTTTGTTTTACACAATTCCCGGCAAAAGCGCTTCGCGCTTTGCCTGGGAAAACCGCTTCGCACTTTTCCTGGAATTGCTCTATAGGCCGCTTCCCCGATGTAGGAAAACCGACGACCGTCATCAAGCGGCCGCAGCGGGCGACTTCCTGAAATAACTTCTGATGACGGGATGGCCGAAGAGGCCGGCAAGGATCGCAAAGCCGGCGCCGACGACAAAACCGGCAAGAAAACCGCCGATGATGCCGGCGACCAGCAGGATTTTCTTTCCCGGACCGTCGGCCTTGACCGGCGGCTCGGCCGGCGAGATGACGCGAATGTTACTCTGGTTGAGGTTCTGCTCCTCACTCGTCTGGCTGGAGCGTTTCAGCACCGTCTCGTAGATATCGCGCGCAGCCGTCGCCTTGCGCTGCAACTCGTTCAATTCCACCTGCTTGTCCGATGAACTGGCGTGCAGCGCCTTCTGCACGGCCAGCTCCTTGGCGATGCTGTCCTCGGCGGACTTGGCCTGCTCGTATTCGCCCCTTGCCGATGTGGCGAGACGCTGCAATTCGCCCCTGATTTCGCCTGATATGCTCTGCAGCGACGAGCGGGCCGCCTGCAGGCGCGGATGACGCGTGCCCATCTGGCTTTCGAGGCTGCCGACGGCGGCAGCCTGGGTGGCATATTGCTGACGCAGGCTGACGAGCGGCGAGGTGACGCCGCCTTCCGCCTGGTTGCCGGCGACGATGTCCTCGACGCGGAGATTGGCGACGGCATCGGCGCGCGCCTTTGCCTGGATGGTCTTTTCCTGTGCCGTCACCAGCATCGTGTTCAGCGAAACGAGCCGCTGGTCGGAGATCAGGTTACCCTCTGTCGCGGCCATGTCGTTGTCGGCGCGGAAGGTTTCGACAGCCTGCTCGGCCTCCAGCACCTTCTGGCGCAGGTCGTTGAGGCGTCCGTCGAGCGTCGAGGAGGTATTTTCGTAGATGCCGTTCGAAGCGCTGTTCTCCTCCTCGGTGAAGGAGGTGACGACCTGGTTGGCAAGCCTTGCGGATTTATCGGCATCATTGGTCGTGGCGGCAAGCGAGACGACATAGGTGCTGGCCTCACGGGTGATAACCAGTGCCTTCTGCAAAGTGCCGATCACGGCGGCGCCATCCGTGCGGCCGCCGGTGAATTCGGGATCCTGGTCGAGCTTCATGGCTTCGGCGACGCGCCGCAGCACATTGCCCGAGGTGAGGATCTGCACCTGGCTATCGATCAGCGCCGAGATCATTTCCGGCGAGGGACCCGAAGATTGCGCGCCGGGATCGGCAAGGCCGATCTGGCGCGGATCGAAATAGAGGCTGCTGATGGCCGTGAATTTCTGGGCGATGCGCGGCGCCACCGCCCCGCCGGCGAGGGCTCCGAGAAGCGCCAGACCCAGCACGATCAGCCGTCGGCTCCAGATCGCGGCGATACTCGAGCGGAGGTCGAGCAGCGGTGCGGCCGGCACGGACTCTACATTCGGCGGTGCGTCCGCGACAGGCTGTCTTGCAGGCTGAGGCTGAGGCTGAGGTGCCGGACGCTCATATTGGCGGGTTTCCGCAATGTTTGCCGGCGGCACGAAGGGGGGCGGGGCGGGTTCGGGCGATGGCCGGACGAAATCATCCGGGCGGACGACGGGACTGCGCACGCGCACGTCTTCCGGTGCAGTCTGAGATGGCTCAAAACTGCGCCAGCCAGGGAGCCGGCTTACCCTGTTCCTGTCATACTGGTTCATACGCGCACTCGTGTCCCGCCCAGCGTGAAAGACTGAAGCCGAGGTGCCGATACTTTAGAAATTCTTAGCTAACGGACCGTTAAAATAACCGCAGCGACGCCGATGTTGCGATTTGCCGCGATAGCGAGGATGCCCATGAAGACGACACGACATCTGACAGCGCTGCTGCTTGCGGCCGCTCTGATCCCGTCGCCGGTCCTTGCGGCTGAGGCCCCCTGCTACCGCGGCGTCAATTTGTCCGGCGGCGAATATGGCGAACGCGGCGGCACCTACGGCACCAACTACACCTATCCCAGCGAAGACACGATTGGCTATTTCGCCGAAAAAGGCATGACGATCATCCGGCTGCCCTTCCGCTGGGAGCGGCTGCAGCCCGCACTCGGCGGGCGGCTCGACGAGGATGAGCTCAAGCGAATCAAAGATACGATCGGCCTGATCCGCAAACACGGCATGGCGGTTCTGCTCGACCCGCATAATTTCGGCTATTACGACAAGACCCAGGTCGGCACGGCGCCGGCAACAGATGCCGCCTTCGGTGATTTCTGGGCAAGGCTCGCCGTCGAATTCGCCAATCAGGACGGAGTTCTCTTCGGCCTGATGAACGAACCGCACGACATCAAGGCGACGGACTGGCTGGATGCGGCCAATGCCGCGATCCGCAGCATCCGCGCCGTCGGCGCGCGCAACCTCATCCTGGTGCCGGGCACGGCATGGAGCGGCGCGGGCAGCTGGGAAAAGGATGTGATCGGCGGCGCCAACGGAACGGTGATGCTCGGCGTGCGGGACCCGCTCGACTTCTACGCCTATGAGGTCCATCAGTATCTCGACGCCGATTCCTCCGGGACCCATCCGACCTGCGAAGGTGCCGGCGCCGCGGTCGCGGCGATCAACGGCGTCACTGCCTGGCTGAAACAGAACCACAAGCGCGGCTTTCTCGGCGAATTCGGGGCCTCCGCCGACAAGGACTGCATGAGCGGGCTGACCGAAATCTACGCCACCATGTCTGATAATAGTGACGTCTGGCTCGGCTGGTCCTATTGGGCGGCCGGCGATTGGTGGCCGGCGAACGAGCCGTTCAATGTCCAGCCGCGCAAGGGCCCTGAGCGGCCGCAGATGCAGCTTCTTGCCGAGGTGGCAAAAGCCGGTGCCGGCACTTGCTCCGCCGTCAAGCCTGCGGGGAAATGAGCATGGCGGTCGTCGATCAGAGGACAGCAACATTCACTGTAGCCGGCAACCGGCTCGATGCCGCCCGCGAGGCATCGCGCACCGATCATACAGTGCTCTGGCTCGGCCTGCTCTCCGTGCTCTATAACGGCATTCTCGCCTTCATCAACCACAACATCGTGCCGCTTTCGATGACGCATGTCGCCGCCAGCGAAGGCCTGATCATGGCGAGCGCCATCATCTATATCCTGCATAAGGGGATCTACGAGACCGATCTTCCGGCCTTCCTGTTCCTGCTGTTCACGCTCGTCGTGACCATCTATGTCAGCGTGCTCAACCGCATGCTGTTCATCGATCACTTCCGCAACGTGCTGATCATCTTCTGCTTCACCGGGCTCGGGGGCTGGAGCAATGAGAAAACGATGAAGCTCGCCTTTCGCTGGGCAAGCCTTGCCGTCATGATCTTCCTGATCTTCGAGATCGTCAGCGTGCCGTTCTACGTCAGCATCGTCCATCCGTCCGATTATTTCGCCAATACGCGCGGGCTGCTGCCGCTGAGCTATAATACGACGGGCCTCTTCCAGAACGCCCTCGGCTTTCCCGAGCGCTTCTCCTTCGGCATCATCGACCACCGTTCCTCGTCGATCTTCCTCGAGCAGGTGTCGCTCGCCAATTTCTGCGGCGTGATCGCGGTCTACCTGATTTCGATGTGGGAAAAGCTTGGGCGCTGGGACAGGCTGCTGATGATCGGCACGGCCGTGCTGATCCTGGTGACCAACGACACGCGCACGATGCTGATCTTCTGCTTTGCCTGCATCGTCGGCTATTTCGTCTTTCCGAAGATCCCGAAGAATTTCAATCTGGCGCTGATGCCACTGATCGTCGCCGCGGGCTTCCTCGTCTACGTCCTGAAACCCAACGCGACCGGCGACAACTTCACCGGCCGCATCAATCTGACGATGAAGAAGATCATGGAGCTCGATCCGCTCGCCGTCCTTGGGCTTTCGGTCGACCGGGTCGCCGAATTCGCCGACAGCGGCTATGTCTACCTTATCTACGCGGCGACGATCTTCGGCGTCATCGCCTTATGGCTGTTCGTCTGCCTCTTTCCCGCCGGGCGCACGGCGGCGCAGCGGCGCTGCGCCCATTCACTTTCTCTTTTCATTTTTCTGAATATGATGATCGGAGGAACCGCGGTCTTCTCGATGAAGATCGCCGGTCTCCTCTGGTTCGTCGTCGGATATATGCGTTTCCACGACAGCCCGCGCATCCGGCAGGGTCGTCCGGCAGATGTATTGAGTTGACCGCAGCGGCACCTCGCCGCGTGAGCCCTAGAACAGGATGATTTTAGGCCGGATCGGCCTAAAATCTGAATCCTGTTCTCAATTAAAGAGTTAGAGCATGATGTCGTCCGAAAACCGCTGCACACTTTTCGGCATCATGCTCTAGGGAGCAAGACGCTCGATGCTTGTCCAGCTTCAATATCTGCGCGCCATCGCGGCGCTGATGGTCGTCTATTTCCACGCGGTATTGCAGCTTGCCAAGGTCAATCCCGCAGTCGACGCCACCGCCTTCGTTTATGGCGAAACCGGCGTCGACATCTTCTTCGTCTTGAGCGGCTTCGTGATGTGGCTGACGACGAGCGGACGCGCGATGAGCCCGATCGATTTCGCCCGCCGGCGCATCAAGAGGATCGTGCCGCTCTACTGGCTGGCAACGCTGTTTTCAGCGACAGTGGCGCTGGTCGCTCCATCATTGCTGAAATCGACGGTGTTCGACCTGCCGCATCTCATTGCCTCGCTGTTCTTCTTGCCATGGGCCAATCCCGCCGATCCGAGCACGATCACGCCGGTGGTCGTTCCCGGCTGGACGCTGAATTACGAAATGTTCTTCTATTTCGTCTTCGCGCTGCTATTGCCGCTACAGGAAGCTCGGCGCATCCCGGTGATGTTTGCCGTCTTTGCCGTCATCCTGATCGCCTGCCGACTGCTGCCGGAAACGACTGTGACCCGGTTCTACGGCGAACCGATCATGCTGGAGTTCCTCGCCGGTGTCGTGCTCGGCTGGCTCTATGGGCAGAAGGTGCTTCTGCCGAACCGCTGGGCTTGGGCGGCCCTTGCCATGGGCTTTGCGTTTCTCTTCATCAACGAGGCGCTGATGCCACCGGAAAGCCGGTTCTATGCCTGGGGAATCCCGGCGATCTTCATCGTCTACGGCGCGATCTCCATCGATTTTTCCAGGCTACCGCTGATCGGATGGCTGAACTATCTCGGCGACTGCTCCTACAGCATCTATATCACCCACGCCTTCACCCTGGCTTTTCTTAGGGTCGTCGCCGATCGCCTGCCGATCGGCATCCTGCAGCAGCCCGTGCTCTTCGTCATCCTCTCGCTGGTGCTCTCGTCGATCGGCGGTGCGATCATCCATGAGATTACCTCACCGCGCCGCCGGAAGGTTGCGGTGGCGAGCCGGCCGCCGGCCTAAAGCGCGTCGAAGGCGAGAATACGCATCCAAGCGGCGCTGACGGTACAGTTTTTCGCGCAACTTCTCCTAAGCTTCAGACTGAGCAATGACAGAACTTGCACAAACGTGATGGTTTGTCTTGCAATTTGTCGCATGAATGAAAGTGCGCCGGCCTATTCGCGGTCCGGGCTTTGATCTAAGCACAACGGCGGCCTTGGAGAGGGAAAGACATGACAAGTTACGTATTGACGGTATCCTGCAAGTCGACGCGCGGCATCGTGGCGGCGATTTCGAGCTATCTGGCCGACAAGGGCTGCAACATCATCGATAGTTCGCAGTTCGACGATCTCGATACCGGCAGGTTCTTCACGCGCGTCAGCTTCATCTCCGAGGAAGGCGTGCCGCTTGCCGAACTCAAGGAAGGCTTCGAGCCGATCTGCAAGCGGTTCGCCATGAATGCCGAGATCCATGACGGCAATGCCCGCATGAAGGTGCTCTTGATGGTGTCGCGCTTCGGCCATTGTCTGAACGACCTGCTTTACCGCTGGAAGATCGGCGCGCTGCCGATCGATATCGTCGGCGTCGTCTCCAACCATTTCGATTACCAGAAGGTCGTGGTCAACCATGACATCCCCTTCCACCACATCAAGGTGACGAAGGAGAACAAGCTGCAGGCCGAAGGCCAGATCATGGATATCGTCGAACAGACGGGCACCGAACTGATCGTGCTGGCGCGTTACATGCAGGTGCTTTCGGATGCGATGTGCCAGAAAATGTCCGGGAAGATCATCAACATCCACCATTCCTTCCTGCCGAGCTTCAAGGGCGCCAACCCTTACAAACAAGCCTATCAACGCGGCGTGAAGCTGATCGGGGCGACGGCGCATTACGTCACCGCCGATCTCGACGAAGGCCCGATCATCGAGCAGGATACGGCGCGCATCACCCATGCGCAGTCACCCGACGACTATGTCTCGATCGGCCGCGACGTCGAAAGCCAGGTGCTGGCGCGTGCCATCCACGCCCATATCCATCACCGCACCTTCCTAAACGGCAACCGCACCGTGGTCTTCCCGGCAAGCCCGGGCGGCTACGCCTCCGAACGCATGGGCTGAGCGCAGCCCTGCATCTCTTTTGCTGGCAAACGACAATCCCCGTTGCCTGCTAGCGGCAAGTACTTGATTATCTCGTTCAATAGGTAATCGAATCATGCTGCGGGAGGGGTGTCATGACCGACGAGGCGCTTGTTGATCGCATGGCGCTGCCGCGCCCCGACGTGACCGCCATCGACGCGGAAGAGATCCTCCTTGCTCATTACAGCCTCTCCGGCACGCTTGCCGAACTCGGCAGCCAGCAGGATCGAAACTATCGCGTCGATAGCGACAGGGGTCGCTACGTCCTGAAGATCTGCCATGCCGCCTATGAGATCCGCGAGCTCGAAGCACAGAATGCGGCGATCCGTCACCTCAAAAGCAGGCAAGGTGCGCCGCGCGTTCCGAAGGTGATCGCCACCAATGACGGGCGGGAGATCGTCGTCCTTACCGTGCGCGGGCAGGGCTATCAGGTCCGGCTGCTGGAATATCTGGAAGGCCATGGGCTGACGGAGCTGACCTATCTGGCGCCGGCTTCCGTTGCAGCCCTCGGCGCGCTCTGCGCCAGGCTGGCGCAGGCGCTTGCCGATTTCGACCATCCCGGTCTCGACCGCAGCCTGCAATGGGATCTCAGACGGGCAGGTCCTGTTGCCGTGCAGCTGCTTTCGGCCATCACCGACGGTGCGGCGCGCGACCGGATCGCCAAGACCATGGTGATGGCCGTTCGCCGCATCCAGCCGTTGGCGCCGTCGCTTCGGCTGCAGGCCGTGCATCACGACGTCACCGGCGACAATGTCGTCGGCCACCGTGACGCCCGTGGCCATATCATCCCCGACGGGGTGATCGATTTCGGCGACATCATCCGCGGCTGGCTGGTCGGCGACCTCGCCGTCACCTGCGCTTCGCTGCTGCATCAGGCAGATGGCGACCCTTTTCATATCCTGCCCGCCGTCACCGCCTATCAGGCGATCTATCCGCTGAGCGACGAGGAACTGAAGGCGCTCTGGCCGTTGATCGTCGCACGCGCGGTCATTCTGGTCGCCAGCGGCGAGCAGCAGATTTCGGTCGATCCCGACAATGACTATGTCCGCGACAATCTCGACCGCGAGCGGGCGATCTTCGATACGGCGATGTCGGTTCCCTTCGATCTCATGGAAGCCGCGATCCTCAAGGCAGCCGGCGCAGATGTCGCCGCGCCGGAAACATCGGGATGGCTGCCGTTGCTGCCCGACATCGATCCCGCCGGGATCGCCTATGTCGATCTTGGGGTGCGGAGCCCGCATTTTTCCGCCGGCAACTGGCTGAATACCGACATGGACTGGCGGTTGCTTGCCCGCATGGCAACTGAAAACGGTACGGCGGCGACGCGCTACGGCGAATATCGGCTTTCCCTCGCGGGAACCGCGAAGGGACAGGCGACCTGCGCCCTGCATGTCGACATATGCCTTGCCGCAGGCAGCGCGATTGCCGCGCCCTTTGCCGGCCGCATCGGCTGGAAGGACCAGCATCTGACGCTCGCCGGCGACAACATGACCCTGCATCTCGATGGGCTCGACCTCTCGGTCGACGATGGAGCCGAGATTGCCGCCGGCGATTCGCTCGGCACGGTTTTCGGAGAGGCGTCGTCGCTCGGCGGGCTGCGCGTCCAGCTTTGCAGCGTCGCCGGTCTCGAACCGCCGCTCTTTGCCTCACCGCGCGCGGCGGCGGCCTGGTCGGTGCTCTGCCCTTCGCCCTCGCTGCTTCTCAGCCCGCAAGCAGATGCGCCGCAAGCTGAAACCGCCGAGCTCTTCGCCAGGCGGCGGGTGCATCTCGCAAGGCCGCAGAAGAATTATTATGCCGCGCCGCCTCAGATCGAGCGCGGCTGGAAGGAACATTTGTTCGATGTCGAGGGCCGCGCCTATCTCGACATGGTCAACAACGTCACCATCCTTGGCCATGGCCATCCCAGGTTCGCGGCAGCAATCCACGCCCAATGGCTGCGGCTCAACACGAATTCACGCTTCCACTATGCCGCGATCACGGAATTTTCCGAACGCCTCGCCGCCCTGTCGCCGGACGGGCTCGACGCGGTCTTCCTGGTCAACAGCGGCTCGGAGGCGAACGATCTGGCGCTTCGGCTGGCGCAAGCCCATAGCGGCGCGCGCAACATGCTCTGCCTGCTCGAAGCCTATCATGGCTGGTCGGCGGCGAGCGATGCCGTCTCCACCTCGATCGCCGACAATCCGCAGGCACCGACCACCCGGCCGGACTGGGTGCATGCCGTCGTTTCACCGAATACCTATCGCGGCGCATTCCGTGGTCCCGATACCGCGGCAAACTATCTCAGCACGGTAACGCCGGTGCTGGAGGCGATCGACGCCGGCGGCAACGGCCTTGCGGGCTTCATCTGCGAATCGGTCTACGGCAATGCCGGCGGCATTCCACTGCCGGACGGTTATCTCAGGGAAATCTATGCGCAGGTGCGCGCCCGCGGCGGCCTTTGCATCGCCGATGAGGTGCAGGTCGGTTATTCCAGGCTCGGACATTATTTCTGGGGCTTCGAGCAGCAAGGGGTGGTGCCCGATATCATCACCATCGCCAAGGGCATGGGCAACGGCCATCCGCTCGGCGCCGTCATCACCACGCGGGAGATCGCGCAATCGCTGGAGAAGGAGGGTTATTTCTTTTCCTCCACCGGCGGCAGTCCGGTCAGTTGCATCGCCGGCATGATGGTGCTCGACATCATGGCCGAGGAAAAGCTGCAGGAAAATGCCCGGACGGTCGGTGATCATCTGAAGGCGCGGCTCGCCGCGCTGATCGACCGCCATCCGATTGCAGGCGCCGTGCACGGCATGGGCCTCTATCTCGGCCTCGAATTCGTCCGCGACAGAACGACGCTGGAGCCGGCGACGGAAGAGACGGCTGCAATTTGCGACCGGCTTCTCGAACTCGGCGTCATCATGCAGCCGACCGGCGATCACCAAAATGTGCTGAAGATCAAACCACCGCTCTGCCTCAGCATCGAAAGCGCGGATTTTTTCGCGGACATGCTGGAGAAGGTGCTCGAAGAAGGCTGGTGACCCAGGGCTTCCAGCATTAACCAAATCGGTCATTTCGAGGCATTTCGATTTTTAATGAAACGGGGCATTGCCTGATACAGCAAGGCTTCCTATGTCTGCCGCGGTGATCGATCGAACTTCGATTCTGTCATGCGAATTTAACGAAGAGCTGATATGTTTCTTTCTGTAAGTTCGGGCTACGACGGAATTAATTTTTTCGGATGGTCGATATTTTGACACGTTTCGGAATATGTTTCTGACAGGCTACCGGGTAATCTCTACCAAGTTAGTAGATTATCGAACGCAGCCTTCACCGGCCCCGGGCTCTACCGGGACCCCTCAAGTGCAACGCCAACACAAGGAACGAGCATGATAGACATCGATATTCTCGCCGATCTCCTTGGGCGATCTGTGCTTGGCAATGACCGTCCGGGCGCCCTCTCCCGCCCGAACTGTCGAATGTGACGTTCGTCCTCCTTTCAACGGTACCAGACAAGTCAATTCGCCATGGCTGCGCATGTCGCGCGGCAGGAGTTCTATCTATGAAGAAGCAAGTTATCGAATATGCAGGCGTTCCCGTCGGGATCGTCATTCCCGATGAAGACCGGCTGAAGTTCATCGCCGTGAAATTTCATGTCCACGACCTCGACGAGCAGCGTTTCGGCTCGCCGGACGAGGTGCGGCTGGCCATCCATGACCTGATGACCCGCCGTCATCCGAAGCCGCTTCATGCCTGAGGCATGAGGCCGCGATTAGCATTCACGGCTTTTCCCGATGTCCGACCGGTCCCGCCAAATGGGGCCGGTCTTGTTTTTTAGGACATTACAGCGGCGCGCGTCTTTATCAGACGCGCAAAGGACGCTGTAACACTTTGAATTGCTGCATAATTTTATCCTTAAATCGATTCCGATTTAAGGAATTATGCAGTACAGTCCTACCGGCCGCCTTCCGCATAAGGATCCGCCCTTGCCCGATCTTCTCAACCTCCTCACCGACATCGAAGGCGTTTCCGTCGGCCATGCGACCGACGTTGCGCTCGGTTCCGGCGTCACGGTCATCGTCTTCGACGAACCGGCCGTCGCATCCGGCACGGTGCTCGGCGGTGCGCCCGGCGGGCGCGACACCGGCCTGCTCGATCCGTCGATGACCATCAATGCCGTTGATGCCTTCGCGCTTTCCGGCGGCTCGGCCTTCGGGCTGGATGCCGCCGGCGGCGTGCAGGCGGGCCTGCGCGAACTCGGCCGCGGCTTTACCGTCGGGTCGGTGCGCATTCCGATCGTGCCGCAGGCGATCCTGATGGACCTGCTGAACGGCGGCGACAAGGATTGGGGCCTTCACTCGCCCTATCGCGACATGGGTTATACGGCACTGCAGGCCGCGGCCAAAGGCACATTCGCGCTCGGCACGACAGGTGCCGGGACGGGGGCGACGACGGCCACCGTCAAGGGTGGGCTCGGCTCGGCCAGCGCGGTCAGCAGCGCCGGGCATCGTATCGCGGCGATCGTCGCCGTCAATGCGCTGGGTTCGGCAACGATCGGCGACGGGCCGCATTTCTGGGCGGCACCCTTTGAAAAAGACGCGGAATTCGGCGGGCTCGGCATGCCTGCGGTGGCCGACCATAGGATGCGGCTCAAGGGCATGAACACGCCGGCAACGACGATCGGCGCTGTGGTGACCGATGCGCAGCTGACGAAGGCCGAGGCGCACCGGCTATCGCTCGCCGGCCATGACGGCCTTGCCAGGGCACTGCTGCCGGCGCACCTGCCGCTCGACGGCGATACCGTCTTTGCCGCTTCGACGGCCAGGCATCGAAGAGACGACATGGCCAGCCTGATGGAGCTGTGCCACCTTGCGACCATCGTCATGGCGCGGGCGATCGCCCGTGGCGTCTACGCTGCGACCGCGCTGCCGGTCGAGGGCGCGCAAAAGGCATGGCGCGACCGCTATCCGAGCAGCGGTTGATTGAATAGGGTCAGACTCTCTAAAGATCTAATATGCCGAATGGCGGAGAGACGTGAATGCAGATCCGGGCGCTGATGTATTTCGACGAGCTGGTCAGGACCAATTCGATGCGCCAGGCGGCCGAGAACCTCAATGTCGCGCCGACGGCGATCAGCCGGCAGATCGAGAACCTCGAATATCATTTCGGCGCGCCGCTCGTCGAACGCAGCGCCCGTGGCGTCAAGCTGACGGCGGCCGGCGAGCTGCTTGCCGCCCGCGCCGGCCGGACGCTGCGCGAGCTCGATCATGTGCAGCAGCTGATCGAAGACCTGAAGGGCTTGCAGCGCGGCCGCGTCAGCATCTATGCCAATGGCGCCACCGTCGCCAATCTGCTGGCGCCGGCGCTTGCCGAATTCAGCCTGAAATATCCGAAACTGCGTTTTACCGTGACAATCACCAGTGCGCGGCAGGCGATCGATGCCGTCAACAGCGCCGAGGCGGATATTGCGGTGACGCTCTTTGCGCCTCCCATGTCCGGCACCAAGGTGCGGCTGCGCTCCGAGATCGCCTATGATCTCATCGTCACGCCGCAGCATCCAGCCGCCGCGCATACCGAGATCGCGGTGCGGGAGCTCGCCGACCATGCGCTGGCGCTGCCCGACCAATCCTTCGGCTTTCGGCAGGCCTTCGACGCGTTGTTCGAGAAGGAAGGACTGAGCCTCGATCCCGTCTTCGTCACCAGCTCGCTCGAAATGCTGAAGGAACTCGTGCTCAGCGGGGCTGCGGCCACGCTGCTGCCTGCGCTCACCGTCCGTCGTGAGATCGAGGCGGGTCAGCTACTTGCCATTCCGCTGGCCGGCAAGACCGGCATCCGCACCCATGTCGATCTCTGCGTTGCCCCGGATCGGCAGCTGTCCTTCGCCGCGACGAAACTGCTCGACTTCATCGAGAGGTTCATGCGTGAGCGCACGAACCGCCGGAGCGAGACGAAAGACTGACGCTTCAAGCTTGCATTGCCCACGAATTTCAGGTGTAGCTTTTTCGGCTACACTGAGCACACAAAATCGTCGTTGTGTGTGCACTGGCATAATGCCACGTTATTCGCAAAAGGCCTTCGCCCATCGAGCATGGCCAGACAGGGGACATGATGATCAAACTTTCGTTTGCGCCTTCGCGTTTCGTCCGGCGGCTTTCGCTCGGTGCCGCGCTTTCGGCCGGCCTGGTGATGACGGCGATGACGCCGGCCGAGGCGGCGAAGACCACGCTCAATCTCGGCATGAGCGTCGAGCCGACCGGTCTCGACCCAACGATCGCAGCACCGGTCGCAATCGGCCAGGTGACCTGGCAGAACGTGTTCGAGGGCTTGGTGACGATCGACCAGGCCGGTAAGATCCAGCCGCAGCTGGCAAAAAGCTGGGAGATCTCTCCCGATGGCCTGACCTATACGTTCAAGCTGCAGACCGGCGTCAAATTCCATGACGGCGAGGCCTTCGATGCCGCGAGCGCCAAGTTTTCGCTCGACCGCGCCCGCGGTGCGGATTCGGTCAATCCGCAGAAGCGCTTTTTCGCCTCGATCGCCTCGATCGATACGCCCGATGCCGAAACGCTGGTGCTGCATCTCTCGGCCCCGACCGGCAGCCTGATCTACTGGCTCGGCTGGCCAGCCTCGGTGATGGTCGCACCGACGACGGCGGCCGGCGACAAGACGACGCCTGTAGGTACCGGTCCCTTCAAATTCGCCAGCTGGGCGAAGGGCGACAAGGTCGAACTGGAAAAGAATGCCGATTACTGGAACAAGGATGCGGCCGCCAAGCTCGACAAGGTGACCTTCCGCTTCATTGCCGATCCGCAGGCGCAGGCGGCAGCGCTGAAATCCGGCGACCTCGATGCCTTTCCGGAATTTGCAGCACCCGAGCTGATGAGTTCGTTCGACGGCGATGCGAGGCTCGTCACCAAGATCGGCAATACCGAACTCAAGGTCGTTGCCGGCATGAACAATGCCAAGAAGCCGTTCGACGACAAGCGTGTCCGCCAGGCGCTGATGATGGCGATCGACCGCAAGACGGTGATCGACGGCGCGTGGTCCGGCCTCGGCACACCGATCGGCAGCCACTACACGCCGAACGATCCGGGTTACCAGGACATGACTGGCGTGCTGCCCTACGACGTCGAAAAGGCGAAGGCGTTGCTCACCGAAGCCGGCTACCCCAATGGCTTCACCTTCACGATCAAATCGCCACAGATGGCCTATGCGCCGCGCAGCGCCCAAGTGATACAGGCAATGTTTGCCGAGATCGGCGTGACGATGAATATCGAGCCGACTGAATTTCCGGCGAAATGGGTCCAGGACATCATGAAGGACCGCAACTTCGACATGACAATCGTCGCCCATGCCGAGCCGCTCGACATCGACATCTATGCCCGCGATCCCTATTATTTCAATTACAAGAACCCTGCTTTCAACGCGCTGATGAAGAAGGTCCAGGAGACGGCCGATCCTGCCGCGCAGAATGCGATCTATGGCGAAGCGCAGAAGATCCTCGCCGAGGACGTGCCGGCGCTCTACCTCTTCGTTATGCCGAAACTCGGCGTCTGGGACAAAAAGCTGAAGGGCCTGTGGGAGAACGAGCCGATCCCTTCCAACGTGCTGTCTGGTGTTTCCTGGGACGAGTGAGAGGGTTAGGTCAGGCGCGATGTGATGAGGTGATGGCCTTGGCGCCGGAAGCAGAACAGTCGGATATGGTCGACTCACGCGAACCTCTCGCTCCCTCATTCCTGTGCTTGTCACAGGAATCCAGTGCGCCCAAGTCTTTGGGCGCGGGAGAAGCACCTACTCATCGCATGAGAGTTATTCACGGCGCAGACGCGCCGTGGCTGGATTCCTGTGACGAGCACAGGAATGAGGGAGTGCGGGGAAGCCGCCGTTCCACATCGAAAGCGTGGCACGCATGATCCCACTCCTCGCCCGCCGCTTCGCCGGTCTCATCGTCACGCTCGTCGTCGTCTCGCTGCTGATCTTCGCCGTCATGGACCTTCTGCCCGGCGATCCCGCCTCGATCATGCTCGGCACCTCGGCAACACCGGAAACCCTTGCAGCGCTCCGTGACAGTCTCGGCCTCGACCAGCCGCTGTTGCTGCGCTACGGGCAATGGTTGGCCGGCGTGCTCTCCGGCGATCTCGGCAATTCCCTGACCTATGGCGTGCCGGTGGCAGGATTGATCGTCGAGCGGCTGGCGGTAACACTGCCGCTGGCGCTGATGGCGATCGTGCTTTCGGTGGCGATTGCCCTGCCGCTCGGCGTGCTGGCCGCCTCGCGCCGCGGCGGTATCTTCGACGTCATCGCGACGCTGTTTTCGCAGATCAGCATCGCCGTGCCCGCCTTCTGGGTGGCGCTGCTGTTGATCATCCTGTTTTCGACGATGCTCGGGCTGATGCCGGCCGGCGGCTTCCCGGGCTGGAGCTCCGGTCTGATGCCGGCATTGCAGGCGCTGGTTATGCCCGCCGTCGCGCTAGCGATGCCGCAGGCGGGCGTGTTGACGCGGGTGGCGCGCTCGGCTGTGCTTGACACGATGCACGAGGATTTTGCCCGCACCGCGGTCGCCAAAGGGCTGTCACGCAGTGCGGTGCTTTGGCGCCATATCGTGCCGAATGCGCTGATCCCGATCCTGACGATGATCGGGTTGCAATTCACCTTTCTCGTCGCCGGCGCGGTGCTGGTGGAAAACGTCTTCAACCTGCCCGGCCTCGGACGGCTCGCGCTTCAGGCGCTCTCCCAGCGCGACATCATCGTGATGCAGGATGTCGTGCTGTTCTTCGCAGGCCTGGTCATCGTGATGAATTTCATTGTCGATCTCTCTTATCTGGCGATCGATCCCAGGATGAGAAAGGCGGCCTGACGCATGGCACCGATCGCATCCACCGCAATTGCCAGCCGCCGTCGGGTCTTTATACTTAGCCGGCGAATGAATCTGATTTCAGGAGCTGTGATCATCGGCCTGCTCACCACCGTTGCGCTGCTGTCGCTCGTCTGGACGCCGCTGCCGCCGGCTAAAATGCAGATCATCCACAAATTGCAGCCGCCGCTTGCCTTCGGTCTGCTCGGCACGGACCAGTTCGGCCGCGATGTGCTTTCGATGCTGATGGCGGGCTGCTGGAATTCGCTGTCGATCGCCATCACAGCGGTTACGATCGGCGGGACGCTCGGCTCGATCGCCGGCATTTCGGCGGCGGCAATCCGCGGTCCCTTCGAAGCGCTGCTGATGCGCATTTGCGACGTCATCTTCGCGCTGCCGCCGATCCTGTCGGCCATGGTGCTCGGCGCCTTTCTCGGGCCAGGGCGGTTCACCGCGATCACCGCAATCGCCGTCTTCATGATCCCGGTCTTTGCCCGCGTCACACTCGCGACTTCGCTGCAGGCCTGGAGCCGCGACTATGTGACGGCGGCGCGCGCGATCGGCAATACGCGCCTGACCATTTCGCTGCGCCATGTGCTGCCGAATATCGCCAGCCAGATCATCGTGCATGGCGCGATTCAGCTGGGGCTGGCGATCCTGACCGAAGCGGGTCTCAGCTTCCTCGGACTCGGCATGGCGCCGCCGGCGCCGACCTGGGGCCGGATGCTTGCCGATGCGCAAACCTATCTGGCGCTCGCCCCCTGGCTGGCGATCCTGCCCGGCCTTGCCATCGCGCTCACCGTCTTCGGCTTCAACATGCTCGGCGACGGTCTGCGCGATCTGCTCGACCCGCGCGAGGCGAGCCGCTGATGTCCTCCCAAGACGAAAAGCCCGAAAGACCATGCCATGACCGAAACCGATCTTACCATCCGCGAACTCAGGCAGCGCTTCGCCGATAAAAGCCTCTCCCCTCTCGACTACTGGCTCGCCCTCGAAGACCATATCGCCGCCTGGGAGCCGTCGATTTCGGCGCTCTACCTCTACGATCCGGAATCGGCGCGCGCCCAGGCGAAAGCGTCGACGGAGCGCTGGGCGAAGGGAGAAACGTTCGGCGCCCTGGACGGCATCCCGGTGACGCTGAAGGAACTGATCGCCACGAAGGGCCAGCCGGTGCCATCAGGCACGAGGGCAGTGGAACTGAAGCCGGCAGAGGCCGACGCACCGGCCGCCGCGCGGCTGCGGGAAGACGGCGCGGCGATCTTCGCCAAGACCACCTGCCCCGATTACGGCATGCTTTCCTCCGGACTTTCGAGCTTTCATCCTCTCAGCCGCAATCCCTGGAACACCACACAGAATCCCGGCGGATCGAGTGCTGGGGCTTCCGCGGCGGCGGCGGCCGGCTACGGGCCGCTGCATATCGGCACCGATATCGGCGGCTCGGTGCGCCTTCCCGCCGGCTGGACCGGCATCTTCGGCTTCAAACCGAGCCATGGACGCATTCCGGCCGATCCCTATTATGTCGGGCGCTGCGTCGGGCCGATGGCGCGCACGGTCGAGGATGCGGCCTTTTCGATGGCGACGCTGTCACGGCCGGACTGGCGCGACGGCACCAGCCTGCCGCCGAACGATTTCAACTGGATGGATCTCGACATCGACCTGTCGGGCATGAAGATCGGGTTGATGCTCGATGCCGGCTGCGGGCTTGCGGTGGACGACGAGATCAGGGCCGCGGTCGAAACGGCGGCGAAACAATTCGAGGCGGCTGGCGCGTCGATTCTATCGGTCCAGCCAGTGCTGACACGCGCGATGCTGGATGGGCTCGACAATTTCTGGCGATCCCGGCTCTGGGGCGATATCGCCGATCTCGACGACAACAGGCGCAACAGCATCCTGCCTTATATCAGGGATTGGGCGAAGGGCGGCGCCGACATCCGCGGCATCGATGCGGTCAGAGGCTTCAACCAGACGATCGAGATGCGCAAGAGCTGCGGACGGCTGTTCACCGAGGTCGACGCCCTGCTTTCGCCGACCAATCCGATCATCTCCTATCCGGCCGAATGGGCATCTCCGACCAATGATCCGGCCCTGCCGTTCGAACATATCGGTTTCACGGTGCCGTGGAACATGTCGGAGCAGCCGGCCGCCTCGATCAATTGCGGTTTCTCCCGCTCGGGCATGCCGATCGGGCTGCAGATCGTCGGGCCGCGCTTCGACGACATGCGGGTGCTCAGACTGTCGAAGGCCTTCGAGGATTGGACGGGTGGAGTGAGATCGTGGCCGCAGCCTCCGATCGGCTGATCAGCTGATCGGGCGGCGATAGCCGGTGGGTTGCTCGTAGAGCCAACCGATGCGCTCGACCGCGGCCTCGAAATTCTCGCGCGCTACCGTCATGCTATGGCCGTTGGCGTGCAGAATGGTTTCCTGATCTTCGAAGACGGCGACATGACCCTTCCAGAATACCAGGTCGCCGCGGCGGACTTCGGAGCGAGCGATCGGCTGGCCGAGACCTGCCGCCTGCAGGTCGGCATCGCGCGGCGCGGCTCTGCCCGTCATCAGCATCGCCAGCTGGACGAGGCCGGAGCAATCGATACCGAGGCCGGAACGTCCGCCCCAGAGGTAGGGCGTTTCCAGGAAACGGGCGACGATCTCCACGTAATCGGCGCCATCGAGAGCGCCGATCGGCTGGACGTGCTTGGCAAAGATCGCCGTTCCGTCCTCGAGCACGACGTAGCGATTGCCGCGCGCTTCCGCCTCGCCGGCGACATGAACGCGGCTTCCCATCGACACGATGGCCTGGTGGGGCTTGCGCAGTTCCGGTTCGGGATAGAGGAAGGTGCGCTGGACGGTGACGATATGGGTCGGCGCCGGGCTGCTTTCTAAGAGCGCGTCCGCCGCGACATAACCGACATAACCGTCCGAGGCCGCCTTCACCCAGCACCAGCCGTCGGCGCGATCGAAAACCGTCACATCCTCGCCGAGAAGCAGTTCCGTATCGATGCCGCGGGCAAGGTCCGGTTCAGGGCGCACGGCCAGGACAGGAACGGCGACACGCGCCGGCGCGCCTTTCACAAAGCGCAACGCCTCGACCTTGCCTTCGAGGCCGGCTTCCGCGAGATCGGGCCGGTAGGCATGTAGGCGGCGGTCGAGCATCGTCATTCGCATTCCTTTCAGATCGGCAGCCGGCGGGCCTGATCTCGGATGAGATCGCCGAGCTTTTCCAGGTAGAGCGCGCCGCCGACGGTGCGCTTGATGATCACGTTGCGCCGGTCGGCATCGTCACGCACACGATCGACCAGGCCCATCTCGCCCATCGTATCCAAGGCACGGGTAATGACCGGCTTGGTGACATCGAGCGTAGCGGCAAGCCCGCGCACCGTGTGCGGCGGCGGCACCAGATAAATATGCAGCAGGATCGCCATCTGGCGCAACGTCAAATCGCGATCGTCGTGGCGGACCTGATCGAGCGCCGCGCCATGCCAGAGCCCCAGCGCCTGCGAGGCGGTCAGTTCGATCGGCACGGCCCCTCCGGAAGATCGTTACGCTAACGTTTCATTTTCCGGTAGTTGCCATGCACATGCAAGAGGCGCTGGAAATTGCCGCCCGGCAGGGTGAATAAAATTCTAACGATCGGCAGCGAGGCGCAGCGCGTGGACAGAGATCATGCGATGCGCCTCAACGCTTGTTTCTGACAGGGCGTCAGCGCAAGCTTTCGCGGATATGGTGAAAGAGCGCGCGGATCGCCTGTGCCTCGCCGCCGCCCGGCGAATGTGGTCGTTCGGCTTGAGCCCAGCCGTAAATGTCGAAATGCGCCCAGCTCTTCGCCTTGCTGACGAAACGCTTAAGGAAGAGGGCTGCGGTAATCGCCCCCGCCATGCCGCCGGCGGGTGCATTGGTAAGGTCGGCGAATTTGGTGCGGATATCCTTTTCGTAGCCGGAATAGAGCGGCAGGCGCCAGATCGGATCGTCGGTTTCCAGGCTCGCTTCGGTCAGGTCATGCGCCAGATTGGCGTCATCGGTGAAGAAGGGCGGGAGATCCGGGCCAAGGGCAACGCGGGCAGCGCCGGTCAGCGTCGCCATGTCGATCAGCAGATCGGGCTCTTCCTCGTCGGCATAGGCAAGCGCATCGGCAAGGATCAAACGGCCTTCGGCGTCGGTATTGTCGATCTGGACGGTCAGGCCTTTGCGGCTCCGATAGATGTCGCCGGGCCGGAAGGCATTGGACGAGATCGCGTTTTCTACGACAGGGACGATGACGCGCAGGTCGACCTTCAGCTTGGCGTCCATGATCATCAGGGCAAGCCCCATGACATTCGCCGCCCCGCCCATGTCCTTCTTCATCAGCAGCATCGAGGCGGCAGGCTTGATGTCGAGACCGCCGGTATCGAAGCAGACACCCTTGCCGACGAGCGTCACCTTGCGATGGCCCTTCTTGCCCCAGCGCAGCTCGAGAAGGCGCGGCGCATCGGCGCTGGCGCGGCCGACGGTATGGACCAGCGGAAAGTTCTGCTTGAGCAGGTCGTCGCCCGATATAACCGATATCTCCGCCTTGTAATGTTCGGCCAGGCCGCGGAAAACGGCCTCGAGCTGGTTCGGCCCCATATCATTCGTCGGTGTATTGATCAGGTCGCGGGCGAGAAAGACGCCGGCAAGCTGGCGCTTGATGTCGGCGGCGTCGGCATCGCGGGGGATCATCAGCGTCGCCGCCGGCGATTTTTCGGATTTGTAACGGTCGAAACGGTAGCTGCCGAGGCCAAAGCCGAGGGCCAGGCGATTTGCCGTCAGCGGCGCGGTCTCAATGTGCCAGTCGCCGGCCGGCAGCGCACGGGCGAGCCTGCCGGTAATGTAAGGCTGCTCCGATGGATTGGTGCCGAGGCCGTAAAGCGCGCCGCCGAGATGGCCTTCGGCCGTCGGAATCAGCAGCAGCGACCCGCTTTCGGCCTTGTAGCCTGCCCTGCGCGCCCAATTGAGCGCGATCGGATCGATCGTGCCGGTCTCGATATGGGCAGGCGTAACGGCAAAGATCGGCAGCGTCGAACCGCCCTTCGTGTTGAAAGGAGTCGGTCTCTCGATAAACTGATAGGGGGCCATGATTGTCCTTCGGCGGTCGCAAGGAATCGTTCCTTAACGGTCTGTTAGGGTTAACAGACTATTGCTGGAGCGAAGATTACGCGTCAAACCTTTCCCTGTTCCGCTTCGAGGTCAGGCGCCGATTTCGGAATCCAGGAACGCGCCATGCCTGCCTCGCTCACCACCACATTCACGAATCGTATCCTGCAGGGCGCTGCGGCATCGCTGCTGGTCCTGGCACTTGCCGGTTGCTCGACGACCAAGGACCGGATGACAACGGGCTCGGTACCGAAACTCACCAAGCCGGTCGAAGAGATGGACGCGACCGAGCTGCGCTCGGCGACGGACCGGCTCGGCCAGGCCTATGAAAAGAACCCGCGCGATCCCGTCACCGGCGTCAACTACGCCAATCTGCTGCGCATGAACGGTCGCGACACGCAGGCGCTCGCCGTCATGCAGCAGGTGGCGATCGCCAATCCCGGCGACCGCAACGTGCTGGCCGCCTACGGCAAGGCGCAGGCGGCGGCCGGCCAGTTTCAGCAGGCGCTCGACACGATCGGCCGCGCCCAGACGCCGGACCGTCCGGACTGGAAGCTGATCTCGGCCCAAGGCGCTATCCTCGACCAGATGGGTCGAGCAAGCGATGCCCGGCAGCGCTACCGCGACGCGCTCGACATCCAGCCGAACGAGCCCTCCATCCTTTCCAACCTCGGCATGTCCTACGTGCTGACCGGCGATCTGCGCACGGCCGAAACCTACCTGCGCTCCGCCGCCAACCAGCCGACCGCCGACAGCCGCGTCAGGCAGAACCTTGCCCTGGTCGTCGGTCTGCAGGGGCGTTTCCCGGAAGCCGAACAGATCGCTAGGCGCGAACTTTCGCCGCAGCAGGCCGATGCCAATGTCGCCTATCTCAGAGGCATGCTCTCGCAGCAGAATTCCTGGCAGAAACTCGCCGCCAAGGACAAGACGCCGCAAGCAGCAGGCGACAGCAGCACCAACTGACCGAATCATGTCGTCGAAAGGCTTACGCTTTCGGAGAGGTCCTGATCTTAGCGGGCGCTCAGGCCTGAAAGAATGAGACGCAAACCCAGGCCGCCCATGACGGCACCGGCGGCCCGGTCGATCCAGCCCTTGGCGGCAAGATAGAGACGCCGCGGATGGCGGGCCGAAAAGGCGAAGGCCACGATCGAATACCACCCGGCCTCCACGGCAACGACGCCGAGCGGCAGCGCGACGATGAGATCGAGCGGCACCGTCCTCGGCAGGAGTGCCGCAAAGAGGCTGGCATAGACGATGATGGTTTTCGGGTTGCTGATCTGGGTCAGCAGCGCAGTCATGAAGCTCAATCTCAGCGCGCGGTTGCCGTTGACGGCGTCAGAGACTTCGAGCGGCTGACCGGCGCTCCTCCAGATATTGACCGCGATATAGACGAGATAGGCGCCGCCTGCGACCTTCAGCAGGACATAGAGCCATTCGAACTGAGACAGCAGCGCCGTCAGCCCGGCAAGCGCCAGCACGGCAAAAACGACACCGCCGGCGCCCATGCCGAGTGCGGCCGCAAGGCCATCCAGCCTTGAACGCGAGATAGCGATCCTGGAGACGACGACGAAGCTCGGGCCGGGGCTCATCGCGCCGACGGCCAAGGCTGCCATGATGCTGATGAAAATGCCGGCAGAAGACATCGGAAACCTCTCTCTTGGATTGAACGAGCGCCAGGGGCATTGCGGCTGCATCCGCGCGCTTGCCAATGGTCGTCCATCCCGTTTACCAGCTATGCCAGCGGCGGTCACGCGTGATTGAAGGCTGCAGATCGGATCAATGGTCTTTGAGGCAACATCGTCTTCTGCAGAAAGCGGCATCCGCTTTCCGGGGCCGGGGCAACCGTCAGAACTTGTCTGCCACCTGAATGCCGGCCGGACCGAGAATGACGGCGATCAGCACCGGCAGGAAGAACAGGATCATCGGCACCGTCAGTTTCGGCGGCAGCGCGGCCGCCTTCTTTTCCGCCTCGTTCATACGCTCGTCGCGTCCTTCCTGGGCGAGAACGCGCAACGCCTGCGCGACCGGCGTGCCGTAGCGATCGGCCTGGATCAGCGCCTGAGTTACCGAACGCACCAACTCGATCTGGGTGCGCGTGGCAAGATTTTCGAGCGCCGCGCGGCGATCCGGCAGGAAGGAGAGTTCGGCCGTGGTCAGCACCATCTCCTCGGCGAGCGCCGGCGACTGTTCGCCGAGTTCTTCCGACACACGGCGCATCGCGGCCTCGATCGAGATACCGGACTCGACGCAGATCAGCATCAGATCCAGCGCATCCGGCCAGGCACGCTTGATCGAGTGCTGGCGCTTGCCCATGCGGTTGGAGATATAGATGTTCGGTGCGTAGAAGCCGAGATAACCGACGCCGATGACGGCGAAGAGGCGGATCGGCGTGCCCTTTTCGGCGAGATTGCCGAGGCCGAAGACCCAGAAGGCAGCTAGCGCCAGGAAAAGGAAAGGCAGCAGGAAACGCGCCACCAGGAAGGTATTCAGCGCATTCTCCGAACGGAAACCGGCGGCACGCAGCTTGTTGACCGTGTTTTCGTCGACCAGCGCCTTGCGCAGGTTGAAGCGCTCGACGATCTGACGGACCGAGCGGTTATTCTGGCTCCTGAGCGAGGCCTTGCCGGCGCCGGTTTCCGTGTTCATGCGGGCGCGTTCGCGGGCACGGATCTGCTCGCGCTCTGTGGAAACAGCCTTCATGCGCTTGTTCAGATCGCCGCGCTCGAAGAAGGGAACGGCAATCGTGTAAAAAGTGGCGAAGACGGCGATCGCGACGAGAAGGGCAATCAGCATGCTCGGATTGGTCAGCGTTGCGGCAAGATCCTGCGACATGGTGCTTCCTTCCTGCTAGATGTCAAAATTGACCATGTTGCGCATGACGAAGATGCCGATCGACATCCAGATTGCCGAGACACCCATAATGAAATGACCGCGCGGATCGGTGAAAAGGATCATCATGTAATTCGGCGACGTCATGTAGACGAGGGTCGCGACGATGAAGGGCAGAGCCCCGATGATGACGGCCGACGCCTTGGCTTCCATCGAGAGCGCCTGGACCTTGGCCTTCATCTTCCTGCGCTCGCGCAGCACCTTGGAGAGGTTGCCGATCGCTTCCGACAGATTGCCGCCGGCCTGCGACTGGATGGCGATGACGATGGCGAAGAAGTTGACTTCCTGGAGCGGCATGTGGATCGTCATGCGGGCGCAGGCGTCGGGAATGCTGAGGCCTACCTGCTGAGCCTCGATCACCCGCAGGAACTCGCTCTTGACAGGTTCGGTGCCTTCGGTCGCGATAAGGCGGATCGCATCGTTGAGCGGCAGGCCTGATTTGATCGAGCGCGTGATGACGTCAAGCGCATTGGGGAACTCGTTCAAAAATTTGGTCTGGCGGCGTTTGATCAGGAAGCCGACGACCCAACGCGGCAGACCGAGACCGGCAACGACAGCGATACCGACCATGACCATCAACGATGCGCCGACGACCAAAGCGACAAGCAGCAGCACGGAGGCGAAGACGGCGCTGATGAGATAGAATTTCGCCGCTGTGATCGTCAGGCCGGCCTGCACCAGCCGCGATTTCATCGACACGCTCTTCTTGGTCTTTTCGTGCTGGCGCTTTTCCAGATCCTTCAGATTGTCCTGCACGGATTTACGGCGCTTCGACAGCTCTTGCACCCGGTCACGGGCGGCCTTGACCTTGACCCGGTCGCTTTCGGCCGATTTGACGCGATTGATGCGGCTTGCCGATTTCTTGTCGGCCTCGATCTTCGAAAACAACAGGGCATAGGCGACCGCCGCCGCGGAGACGGCGGCGAGGACGACGATTGCCAGCACTATCGGATCGAACCCGAACATCTCGCCTATTCCTTCGTTTTCGCTTCCATCGCGTCGAGGGCGGCGGCAAGACGTTTTTCCTCGTTGAAGTAGCGGGCGCGATCCCAGAAATGCGGCTTGCCGACGCCGGTCGACATGTGCCGGCCGATCAGGCGGCCATTCGCATCCTCGCCATCGATCTCGTAGCGCATCAGATCCTGGGTGATGATGACGTCGCCTTCCATGCCGATCACCTCGGTGATCTGGGTGATGCGGCGCGAACCATCGCGAAGGCGTGCCGCCTGAATAACGACGTCGACCGAGCTGGAAATGATCTCACGCACCGTCTTTGCCGGCAGGGTAAAGCCGCCCATGGCAATCATCGATTCGATACGGCTCAGGCATTCGCGCGGCGTATTGGCGTGGATGGTGCCCATCGAGCCGTCGTGACCGGTGTTCATCGCCTGCAGCAGGTCGAAGACTTCCGGTCCGCGCACTTCGCCGACGATGATGCGCTCGGGACGCATACGCAGGCAATTCTTGACCAGATCGCGCATGGTGATCTCGCCCTCACCTTCGATATTCGGCGGGCGCGTTTCGAGACGGACGACATGCGGCTGCTGCAGCTGCAGTTCGGCGGTATCCTCGCAGGTGATGACGCGTTCGTCCCTGTCGATATAGTTGGTGAGGCAGTTCAGAAGCGTCGTCTTGCCGGAGCCGGTGCCGCCTGAAATGACGACATTGCAGCGCACGCGCCCGATGATCTGCAGCACGGTTGCGCCTTCCGGCGTGATCGCGCCGAAACGGACGAGCTGATCGAGCGTCAGCTTGTCCTTCTTGAACTTGCGGATGGTGAGCGCCGGCCCGTCGATCGACAGCGGCGGCGCGATGACGTTGACGCGCGAACCGTCCGGCAGACGGGCGTCGCAGATCGGGCTCGATTCGTCGACGCGGCGGCCGACCTGGCTGACGATGCGCTGGCAGATCGAGAGAAGCTGTGCATTGTCGCGGAAGCGAATCTCGGATTCGATCGTCTTGCCGCCGACTTCGATGAAAGTCTGGCCGGCGCCGTTGACCATGATGTCGGCGATGTCGTCGCGCGCCAGCAACGGCTCCAGCGGGCCGTAGCCGAGGACGTCGTTGCAGATATCCTCGAGCAGTTCTTCCTGCTCGGAGATCGACATCGCAAAGTTCTTGATGGTGATGATGTCGTTGACGATGTCGCGGATTTCCTCGCGCGCGCTTTCGCCGTCGAGCTTGGAGAGCTGCGAGAGATCGATCGTGTCGATCAGCGCGGAAAAGACCTGCGCCTTGGTGTCGTAATATTCATCGGTGCGGGCCGGGCGCTTGCGCTGCGGCGTCTGCATCGGCGGTGGCGTCACCTGCTGGCGTGCGGACTCGCGCGAGGGTTCGACCAGAATGGAGGGGGAAGAGGCCGCAGGGGCGGCGGCCGGAGCCGGCGGCGGAGGAGCAATCGCCCCTCCCACCTTTCCGGAACCTTCGTTTCCGCGTTTTCCAAACATGCCACTCGATCCAATCTGCTCGTTCTAGAGCATTTCCCGATCTCTCCGAGTCAAGAAAATGCTCTATCTTTTTGTTTTCACGCAATTCCGGACGCAAAACCGCTGCACACTTTTGCTGGAATTGCTCATCGTCTACTTGCGCTTCAGGAGGCCCAGCAGGCCGCCTTTCTTCGCCTTCTTGATCGCGACCCGGCCGGTGACGATGTGCGATATCTGCGAAAAGGTTTCCGCCGTCGGCGACTTCGGGTCGACTTCGGAAATCATCCGGCCGCTATTGGCGGCGTTGCCGAAGAGATTGATGTCGAAGGGGATGATCGCGATCGGATCGATCTCCAGCGGCTCACAGAAATCCGACGGTGAAATCTCCGGCCGTTTCGGCATGCCGACCTGATTGAGGATGAGATGCGGCGGCCTGTCGTTCGGCCGCATCTTGCGCAGCGCGTCCAGCATGTTCTTGGCGTTGCGCAGATTGGCGAGATCGGGAACCGCTGCGATGACCACCTCGTCGACGCTCGACAGCACCGAGCGCGTCCATTCCGACCATGCATGCGGAACATCGAGCACGGTGACGGGCGCGCTGCGCTGCAGGACATCGAGCACCGGCTGGAAGGCCTGGCCGTCGAAATCATAGGCACGGTCGAGCAGCGAGGGTGCGGCCAGCAGCGACAGATGCTCGGAGCATTTCGTCAGCAGGCGGTCGAGGAAGACTTCGTCGAGACGATCGGGTGCGAAGACCGCTTCGGCGATGCCCTGGGCCGGATCCTGATCGAAGTCGATGTTGGCCGTGCCAAAGGGCAGGTCGAGATCGGCGAGGATCGTCTCGGTGGAGAAGAGATTGGAAATGCCGAAGGCGCAATTATGCGCGATGGTCGAGGCACCGGTGCCGCCCTTCGAGCCGATGAAGGCGATGCTGCGGCCGAGCGGCTCGGCGTCCGGATCGACAAAGATCGAGGCCATCGCCGTAAGGATATCGGGCATGGCGACGGGCTGGACCATATATTCGGAAATGCCGTTGCGGATAAGCTCGCGATAAAGCCCGATATCGTTGTAATAGCCGATAATGACGACCTTGGTCGTCGGATCGCAGACGGCGGCGAGCGGCGCGAGTTCGCCGAGCAGATTCGCGGCATTCGCCTTGGTCTCAAGGATGATGAGGTTCGGCGTCGGGGCGCCGGAAAACATATTGGCGGCAGCGGCGATGCCGCCGCTGGTGATGCGCATGCTGACCTTCGCGACGCGCCGATCATTGGCGCAGCGTTCCATGACTTGTTGCAGGGCCTCGCTCTCGCAGAAAGCATGGACGGAGATGCGCGGCAGCGGCCGCATGCTTTCCAGATCCGCCATGCGCACCGCCTCCTCGGCGTTGCGAAGCTCGCTGGGATTCCTGATTTCGTATTCGATCGCGCTCATCGTTCCGTTCCGCCTCAGAATCCGCTGTCGCCAGCATCTTCGATCGTCGTCGTTGTTGTCCGGTATTCCTGGATCGCATTGTTGCGCCGCTGCGCATCGATCGGAGTCATACCGCGGGGCGCCACCAGATCTTCCGGATTGGCGATCTGGGCGGCAAGGTTGTTCTGCGAGGCGCAGCCGAAATTATAGTAGTTCTGGTTGGTCAAATCGTTCGATATGTCCTTTGGCCACTGACCGCATTGCGTGGTGACCGCGGTGGTGCCGGTAAAGCTCAGCCGGATGGGCGCCGCATCACCGGGACCGACGGCGGCATAGGAGGTGTTGACGATTTTCGAGCTTGCAATCCCCCTCGATGTCAGCTCGGCACGAACCTGATTGCGCAGCTGATAGGCGGCCGCCGAATTGGGCGAGCCTTGTGGCGACAGCACGTAAACCGGGCCCGAGGCGCGCGAGATATAGTTTGCGGCAAAGCCGCGGATGAGATCGCGCTGGGCGATGGTCAGGCGGCGATCGGTGGAGGCAACAGGTATATCCACCGTCTGCTCCGCTTCCGTCACGATGATCGGGTGGCGGGCACGGTAATCGTCCGGAATGCCGCCGGTCGTCAGTTGGTCATGCGGGCCGGCGCATCCGGAAAGTATCGCCACCGACATGGCGACCGTGGCAAAAAGCGCCTTCGAGTTTCCGAGGCGGGGTGTCGTCGCATTCATATGGGCCATCGCCTGATCTCTGTTTTCTGCCATCGCTGCCGCTCGCGCCCCGCTCATTTGTAAATGAACCCGATCGAGCCGTGGAACTGCGCATCGGCAACGGGCGCCTCGCGGCGGCCATAGACCTTGTTGACACGGTTGAGGAAGAAGGTTGCACCGTCGTTCTCAGGGCTGAAATTGTCGTCCGGCCGGTTGAGCTGGTTGCGCGCCACCGGGCGCACCAGATAGGGCGTTGCGATGATGACGAGTTCGGTTTCCTGACGCTCGAACCCCTTCTGGCGGAAGAGGGTCCCTAGCAGCGGGATCTTCGAAACGCCGGGCGTGCCGCCCATCGTCTGGGAAACATTGTCGCGGATAAGGCCGGCGAGCGCGATCGAACCGCCCGAAGGCAGCTCCACCGAGGTCTCCGCCGAGCGGCGCTGATAGGTGGCGTTGCCGCTGCCGGCCACCGGTTCGGAGACATTGGTTTTGATCTGCAGGCTGATGCGTCCCGATGACAGCACGACCGGTTTGAAGGCGAGGTTGATACCGTAGTTGAACGGGACGACGGTGACGTTGCCGTCGTTGTCGGTCGTCGAATAAAGCTGCTGGCCACCGGAATTGAAGGTCGCGGCCTGACCCGATATCGCCGTCAGCGTCGGTTCGGCGAGCGTCTTGACGACCTTGGCCTGTTCCAGCGCATTGAGGTAGGTCGAAATGTCGTATTTGCCGATCGAGCTCTTGAAGAGCGCCGCCAAGCCGCCGCCGACCGTCGATGCCGCGCTGTCGGCGTTCGGACTGCCGAGTTGGGCGACCGTCATGCCGGAGGAATTGGAAACCAGATTGTCGAAACCGAGCTGCTTCAGCACCTCGCGGCGAACCTCGGCGATCGTCACCTTGAGGGTGACCTGGTCCTCGCCCTCGATCTGGAGAAGGTTGACGACCTGCGAGCTCTGGCGACCTTCGGCAAAGAGCGCCACCGAGCTGTCGCCGCCGGTGCCGGATGCCGTTTCGGTTCTGGTCGTCGCTTCGCCGCCCTTGAGGAATACCTGCGCCAGATCGGCCGCCTGTGTGGCATCCTGCGGCGTGCGCACCGTGCCGGTCAGCACGATGTTGTCGGAGACGATTTCGACGTTGATGTTGGAGTCGCGAATGAAGCGGCGGAGATTGACTTCGAGGCCGGAGACGTCGCGCTCGATCTCGATGTCGAGATTGACGATCTCCTGTCCACCGGCGCCGAAGACGAAGATATTCGTCTGGCCGACCTTCTTGCCGAACAGGTAGATGCGCCGCGAGGTGCGGGTCACGGCATCGGCCATGGTCGGATCGGAGACGAGGATATCATGCGCATCCTCCGGCAGATCGACGACGACGGCCTTGTTGAGCCCGAGCTTCAGCCGACGATGGGCATTGGAGCCGGTCTGCGAGATCCGGACCAGGCTATCGGAATCGGCGCGCGCCTCGCCTGCCCCGAAAAGCGGGGCGAAAGATGCCGGCACTATACCGGAGAGGCCGATTGCCAGAGAAAGACAGCCTATCAGGAGAGGTCCGGCGCGCCGCGTTGAATTTCCCATTTGCACGTCCCTTACTCCGCCTTCGGCGCGGCGCCGGCATCCGTGACGATGGCGCCCGATTTGATGACCTGGATGATCGCACTGCCGTTGTCGCCGCTCAGCAGATAGTCTGCGGCGCTGGTATCCTGCTCCTGCGCATCGGCGACCGAGCGCAGCGCGAGCGACAGCCGGTCCGCCATCTGCTGGGCGACGGCAAGAACCTTCGTTTGGTCGGGCGTGAGCTCGAGCGTCGCGGTCGTGCCGACCACCGACTTCGAGCCATCGTCCTTTTCCTGGATCTGTTGGTCGATGGCGAGGACGCGGACATTGCTCAGCACGGTTTCGGTGATGAGCTTGTCGGCCTCAGCGCCCTTGCGGACCATGATCACGTCGACGCGATCGTTCGGCAGGATGAAACCGCCCGCACCCGTTGCCACCGATATCTCGGTCGCGACGGCGCGCTTGCCGGCCGGCAACAGCGAGGAGAGGATGCGGCTGCTGGAATCGGCGATCTTTTCCGGCCGGATCGGTTCACCTTCGAAGATCGGCAGACGCACAACGGCGCCCTGCAGATCCTTGATCGCATCCGGCTTGTCGGCTTCCGTGATGAGGCCGGGAACGACGCCGCCCTGCGGCCAGGCCATCCAATGCACCGACTGGTCGTCCAGCCTTGCGCCGACCGACAGATTGCCACTCGAGACGAGAACGTTGACGGTCGGTTCCTTCTCGACAACCGAGCGGACCTGGGTAACGACACCGCCACTGCCCGCCATGCGCATTGCCAGGAGGCCGGCAAGGCCGGCTGCCACCACGGCGACAGCTAGGATTATAAGGCGGGCCGGTTTCATCGATCATTCCTCGGGGCACGATATGTTCGCCCTGTAGAATGCTCAGCAATTGGTATAATTATGGTTAATGGAATGCTTAGATTTTAAGTTAACGGGCATTTAAAATGCCGTTATTTCAGGCTTTCCAGCGCGGCGAGGAACAGCGGCGAAGAAGGAAAAGCCATGAAGCCGCCGATCGCAATCGCGATGCCGTAGGGGATCTTCTTGGCAAGCAGAACCGAGTTCGGTACTGGCAGGCCGATGGCGAGGATGGTATTGGACTGCGTTCTCACCAGCAGGATGAGCAAGGTGATGAGACCGCCGATCGCGGCGACATCGGTCATCAGGAAAAGCAAGGATTCATTCAGACCGAACCAGAGCGCGGTGGCGCTCAACAGCTTGGCATCGCCGCCGCCCATCACATTGAAGGCGAAAAGTGCAAAGCAGGCGGTGAAGACGATGGCGGCGCCGGCAAGATGCATGCCGATCATTTCCAGCCCCAAGCCGGAGAACGGCGCGAGGACGAGGAAAGAGGCGATCAGGATCACGGGAATGCGGTTCGGGATCGTCATGGTGAACAGATCCGAGAACGCCGCCATGGCGAGGCAGAGTGGCAGTATCACGAAGACTGCGGCTGCGATCATGCCTATACCCGATCGTAACGAGATGCGAAAAGGCTCACAGCCGTTTAGCCTGTGAGCCCGCTCAATAGCTCGGCCGGAGCAAATCCAGCCGGCATTATCCAGACGCCGTTTGGCGGTGTCTGACTCAGTTGCCGGCCGTGCTTTCGGCCGAGGTGACAGACGTATTCATCTTGTTGCTCAAGCCGTTGAATGTGTCGCCGATCTTGCCGCCGAGGGTCGTGGCGCCGGTGATGAGCGCTACGGAAATGAGAGCAGCGATCAGGCCGTATTCGATTGCGGTCGCGCCGGATTCGTCCTTCAGAAAACGGCTAAAAAGCTTGGTCATGGTAACTCCTAACTCCAGTTGATGTTCAGCACGTCCGCCAACTGTTTGCCGTTGATCGGATGACTGCAACCTAGCGAATGGCCGTTTCCATCGGCTTAAGGAAAAGAGTTAACGATATGTGAACGAGACAACATGCCCCTATAGAGTCAGTATCTTCTTACGCGCTTCGCTCAATATTTAACGATATTCCTGGAATAACCGCTGCATTCATCCGGAAATAGCACATATTCTGCTTCCAACCGGGGGGTGCGCCGTCCTAGAGCCGTACCAAATCGGATCATTACGCTTCATCCCGGAACAGAGTGGTGAGCTTAAGGCTTCGTTCACCATTTTTTTCCATTCTATGCGGATATTGCGCTGTGATCGTGAAAGAGGACCCAATGTCATCGAGCGGCAAAACCATTTTCTTTGCCGGCATGATCGCCGTTTTCGGTATTTCGGGAGTGGCCGCGGCCGCAGACGATGACATGCTGCGCGTCTATATGGATCACGCGCGCGTCTTGAAGCTCGACCGCCCCGTCAGCAAGGTGATTGTCGGCAATGCCGCAGTCGCCGATGCGACGGTCGCCGACGCCAAGACCATCGTGCTCACGGGACGCAGCTTCGGCACCACCAATCTGGTCCTCCTCGATGCCGACGGCAACGCGATCCTCGACGAACGCATCCTGGTGTCGATCGACGAGGGCAATACGGTGCGCGTCTACCGGCAGACCCAGCGCTCCGTGCTATCCTGCACGCCGAACTGCGAGCAGCATGCGCAGCAAGCGACCGCCGGCTCACCCTGAAGCTCTCTTTTCAACTTCCTCGACCATTCGTTAAAATCGTCGTGTCAGGTTGAAACGGAAAATCAACGAACGGACCTTAGTCTGACGACTGGAAAATGTCGCTCGGATCCAGGCAATGACGGTAATTGATCAGAAGACGGATAAGGGGCGCGCTTTTGCGCCGTTCCGTTTCTTACGGTTTCGCGCTCTCGCCCGCTCACGCGAGGGTGCTGCGGCGATCGAATTCGCGCTGCTCGCCATTCCCTATTTCCTGGTGATTTTCGCAATCCTCGAAACTTTCGTCGCCTTCGCCGCCGAGGAACTCGTCTCCAATGCCGTCGATACGATGAGCCGCCGGATGCGAACCGGGCAGATTACCTATAATCTCGGCCGCACGACCGATATGAACCAGGCGCAATTCCGCCAGGCTTTCTGCGATGAGGTTTCGATCTTGATCCGCTGCTCGGCGACCGAAGTCGCCACGCCGAGCAAGCTCTATCTGGATGTGCAGACGTTCAGCACCTTCTCGGCCATTCCAACGACGATCCCTAAGCTCTCCACCGACAAATATGCCGACATCAATACGGCGGCCTTCAAATATGCGCCAGGCGGCGCCGGCACGATCAACATGCTGCGCGCTTACTATCGCTGGGAAATCACCGCGGATCTGGTCCGGCCTTACATCACCACGATACGTCCCTCCGACGCTTCGATGCCGAGGCAATATCTGATCGTCGGGACCGCGGCCTTCCAGAACGAGCAGTATCCATAATGGCGTTGCGCAACCCGTTCACCAGATTGGTCCTGACGGTGCGGCGGCTGGCCCGCGACCGCAAGGGCGCCGGCGCGATCGAATTCGCGATCCTCTTTCCCGTGCTCGTCATGCTCTATATCGGCGCTTTCGAGATCACGGTCGGCCTCAGCGTCAGCAAGCGCGTGACACGCGCCGCAGGAACGGTGGCCGACCTCGTCACGCAGCAGCAATCCGTCACGAAGAGCGCGCTCGCGCAGATGCCGTCGGTCGCAACGGCGATCTTCCTGCCCTACAACTCCACGTCGCTGACGCTGAAGATCACCGGGATCACCATCGATGCCGGTGCCAATGCGAAGGTGCTCTGGTCCTGGGCGAAGGACGGTACGGTGCCCTATGCCAAGAACACCACGGTGAGCAACGTGCCAGCGGATATGAAGACGGCGAACAGTTTCCTGGTCCGTACCGAGCTCAGCATCCCCTATACGATGTTCCTGTTCGCCCCGAACTTTATGCCTGACGGCATGCGCACGATCACCATCAGCCGCAGTTATTTCTACCGCCAGCGGCAAGGCGACTCGATCCCCTGCGGCGACTGCTGACGGCCGCCTCCTACTCTTCTCGAATTTGCCAAGCCGGCCGCAGCATTATATGGCTGGATCTCAGCCGCCTCCGACATTCCAGAGGCCGGCGATCGGCTCTCTCGGGTGTAAAATGGCGCGTGCCTTTCTTTTTGTTCTGGATTCTTTCGGCGTTGGCGGAGCGCCGGATGCGGCGGCCTATGGCGACGAGGGCGCCGATACGCTTGGCCATATCGCCGAATTCTGCGCGGCCGGAGCCGCAGACCGCGCCGGATTGCGCGAAGGGCCGCTTTCCCTGCCCAACATGTCGGAGCTCGGGCTGATGCACATCGCGCGGTCCGCCTCCGGCCGGTTTCCGGCCGGTATGCCCGTCCCGGAAAAGGTCTACGGCATTTATGGCGCTGCCACCGAAATTTCCCGCGGCAAGGATACGCCGTCGGGCCATTGGGAGATCGCGGGAACACCTGTCAGTTTCGATTGGGGTTATTTCCCGATAGAGGGCGACGCCTTTCCCCAGGAATTCATCGAGGCGCTGTGCAGGGAGGCTGACGTGCCAGGCATCCTCGGCAACTGCCATGCCTCGGGAACGGAGATCATCGCCCGGCTCGGCGAGGACCATATCCGCACCGGCAAGCCGATCTGCTACACCTCCTCGGATTCCGTCTTCCAGGTCGCGGCGCATGAGGTACATTTCGGCCTCGATCGTCTGCTCGCCTTCTGCCGTTTGGCCCGGAGGCTGCTCGATTCCTACAATATCGGCCGTGTCATCGCCCGGCCCTTTATCGGCCAGTCCGCCACTACTTTCCAGCGCACAGGAAACCGGCGCGACTTCTCCGTGCTGCCGCCGGAGCCGACGCTGCTCGACCGGCTGATCGAGCACGGCCGGCATGTGCATGCTGTGGGAAAGATCGGCGACATCTTCGCACATCAGGGCATTTCCCGGGTCATCAAGGCGAATGGCAACGAGGCGCTGATGGATGCGTCGCTCTCGGCGATCGACGCGGCTGAGGACGGCGATCTCGTTTTCACCAATTTCGTCGATTTCGACATGATCTACGGCCATCGCCGCGATGTGCCGGGTTATGCCGCAGCACTCGAAGCCTTCGATGCGCGCTTGCCCGAAGTCCACAAGAAACTGAAGCCCGGCGATCTCGTCGTGCTCACCGCCGATCACGGCTGCGATCCGACCTGGCGCGGCACGGACCATACGCGCGAGCGCGTGCCCGTCATCGCCTATGGCCCCGGCATCCGGTCGCGTTCGATCGGCGTGCGCCGCAGCTATGCCGATATCGGCGAGAGCATCGCCCGGCATCTCGACATCCCGGCCGGATCGCACGGAAGGAGTTTTCTGTGACATCGCATTTGAAGAAGGTCGAACTGCACTGCCATCTGGAGGGTGCGGCACCTCCGGCTCTGACCGCTGCGCAGGCACGGAAATATGGCGTCGACATCAGCGCTGAGCTTCGCGACGGAGCCTATGTCTGGCATGATTTCGCAAGCTTCCTCGAATGTTACGACAAGGTTTCCGAGGTCTACAAAACCGAAGAGGACTATGCGCTTCTGACCGAAACCTATCTCGACGAACTCGCCGGCGTCGATACGATCTACAGCGAGCTCATCGTTTCGCCCGACCACGGCAAGCGCATCGGGCTAGGCGCCGATGCCTATATATCCGGTATCTGCGAAGGCATCCGGCGAGCCAAAAAAAAGAGCGGCATCGAGGCCCGGCTGATCGTCACCGGCGAGCGGCATTTCGGTCCGGAGAGCGTGATTGGTGCTGCCGAATATGCGGCAAAGGCCGGCAATCCTCTGATTACCGGCTTCAACCTTGCCGGCGAGGAGCGCATGGGCCGTGTGGCCGACTATGCCCGCGCCTTCGATATCGCCCGCGACGCCGGCCTCGGGCTCACCATCCATGCCGGCGAGGTCTGCGGCGCCTTCAGCGTCGCCGACGCGCTCGATGCGGTGCGCCCCTCGCGTATCGGCCACGGGGTGCGCGCCGTCGAGGATGTCGATCTGGTGACGCGGCTTGCCGATCTCGGCACCGTGCTCGAGATCTGCCCGGGCTCGAATATCGCGCTCGGGGTCTTTCCCGATTTCGCGTCTCATCCGCTGCGCCGTCTGAAGGACGCAGGCGTGCGGGTGACCATCAGCTCGGATGATCCGCCCTTCTTTCATACCTCGCTCAAGCGGGAATACGAACTTGCGGCCGGGACCTTCGGCTTCAGCGATGCCGAGATCGATGCCATGACGCGCACGGCGATCGAAGCCGCCTTCGTCGACGATGAGACACGCAGGGCCCTGCTCGCTCGAATCTGAGGGTTAGAGGCTGGGGAAGATCGACGCAAATTGGCCGCCACTCTTGCGGTCGGGCCAATTTCCGTGAAAGAAACATTCGATAGAAAGAATGAAAGGCTTCCCCATGGACGGCGTCACGGTCATCGATCATCCGCTTGTGCAGCACAAGCTCACCATCATGCGGCGCAAGGAGACATCGACGGGAAGTTTCCGGCGCTTGCTGCGCGAAATCTCGACGCTGCTCTGCTACGAGGTGACCCGCGATCTCGAACTGACGATGGAAACGATCGAGACGCCGCTGCAGACCATGGAATCGCCGATCCTCGAGGGCAAGAAGCTGGTCTTCGCCTCGATCCTGCGCGCCGGCAACGGGCTGCTCGAAGGCATGCTCGATCTCGTGCCGTCCGCCCGCGTTTCGCATATCGGCGTCTACCGCGACCACGAGACGCTGCAGCCGGTCGAATATTATTTCAAGGCGCCGGAAGACGTGGCCGAGCGACTGATCATCGTCGTCGACCCGATGCTTGCGACCGGCAATTCCTCGATCGCGGCGATCGACAAGCTCAAGGAACGCGGCGCCCACAATATCCGCTTCCTCTGCCTGCTTGCCGCCCCGGAAGGCATCCGCAACTTCCGCGCCGCGCATCCCGATGTTCCGGTCTTCACCGCATCGATCGACAGTCATCTCAACGAGAAGGGCTACATCATGCCCGGCCTCGGTGATGCTGGCGACCGCATGTACGGCACCAAGTAATTTCAACCTTCCTTTACCAAATCGAAAGACTTTGAGGCCCGGTGGTTCGCTCCGGGCCTTTCGTCGTCGAAATTAGCAACTTATCAGCACTTGAGGTTTAGGAAGCCTGAAGCATGAGGCCTCGCATGAAGCGGGGTTTATACAGGAAGGATTTCTGTTTCATGCTCGTGCGTACCGTCCTATTCGCCAGCATCGCCGCGGTGCTCGCCACACAGGTGCCTTCCTTCTTCGGAAACACCAGCCAGCAGCCTGCTGACACTCTCTCCGCCAATTACGTATCGGCCGAAAGCAACGAGCCCGCAGTACCCGCGCCCGTCTCTGGCAGCAATGCGATCCGGCTGCAGGCCGATGCGCAAGGCCACTATAGCGGCAGCTTCAAGATCAACGGCAAGCCGGTGCAGGGCCTGATCGATACCGGCGCCACCTATGTGGCGCTCAACGAGACGCTCGCCCGCCGGCTGGGCTTCACCGCCAACCAACTCGATTTCCGCTATGGGGTGAACACGGCGAACGGCCAGACGAAGGCCGCGCATGTGACGCTCGACCGCGTCGAGATCGGCGGTATTCGCGTGCGTGAGGTCGAAGCCTTCGTCCTGAAGGACAATGCGCTGACGACGACGCTGGTCGGCATGAGCTTCCTGCAGAAGCTCGCCTCCTATTCCGTCGCCGACGGCTCGCTCAGCCTCAAGCAGTAAACCGCGTCAGATCAGGCCCGCAATCACCGGTGTCAGCTCCGGCTTCTCCTCTGTGATGCGGTAGTGCGCGGCAAGTGCCGCAACTGCCCTTTCCGCCGCGACTTCGTCGGCGGCGTGAACCAGCGCAATCGGTTCGCCGGCATTCACGCGGGTGCCGAGCGGCAGGAGTCCGGAAAAGCCGACGCGATGATCGATGCGGTCGGCCGGATGGCGTCTTCCGCCGCCGAGATCGATGACGCTGACACCGATACCGCGCGCATCGCAGGCGGCAAGCCAGCCGGACCGGGCGGCCAGAACAGGCTTTGCGACCGGCGCCCTGGCCAGGTATCGGTCGGGGTTTTCGATCAGATCAGCCGGACCGCCGAGCATGGATACCATGCGCGCGAAGACCTCGGCCGCCTTTCCCGATGACAGGGCCTGACGTGCCATCCTCTCGGCTTCATCAGAGGAAGCGGCAACGCCGGATATCACCAGCATCTCGGCGGCGAAGGCGAGAACGACAGTCTCGAGCCGCGTGTCCTTTTTCCGGCCTGCCAGGAAATCCAGACAGTTGCGCATCTCGACAGCGTTGCCGGCACTATCGGCGAGCGGCTGGTTCATGTCGGTGATCAGGGCCGAGGTCTTCACGCCTGCGCCATTGGCCACCTCGACCAGCGACTGCGCCAGGATCTCCGCCTGGCCGCGATCGGCCATGAAGGCGCCGTTGCCGACCTTGACGTCGAGCACCAGCGTCTCGAGCCCCGCCGCAAGTTTCTTCGAGAGGATCGAGGCGGTGATCAGGGGAATGGAATCGACGGTGGCGGTCACGTCGCGCACGGCATAGAGCCTGCCGTCGGCGGGCGCCAAGGTCCCAGTCTGGCCGATGATAGCGCATCCCGCCTCCTTCACGACCTTGTGGAACAAGTTCGCATCCGGGGTGATCATATAGCCGGGAATGGATTCGAGCTTATCCAGCGTGCCGCCGGTGTGGCCAAGGCCGCGCCCGGAGATCATCGGAACGGCGAGGCCGCAGGCGGCGGCGATCGGCGCCAGCATCAGAGAAACATTGTCGCCGACGCCGCCGGTCGAATGTTTGTCGGCGATCGGGCGGTCGATATCGGCCCATTGCAGCCTGTCGCCGGAATCGGCCATCGCCAGCGTCAAGGCCACGGTTTCGGTCCGCGACATGCCCTTGAACCAGACGGCCATGGCGAATGCGCCGATCTGGCCTTCCGACAATTGGCCGTCAGCCAACGAAGCGATGAAGGAGCTGATATCGGCGGCGTCGAGTTCGTCGCCATCGCGCTTACGCCGGATGATCTCCTGCGGAATCATTTCAGTAGCCCGACGCCGCAGCCGGTGCCGACTGTGTTCCGCTCAGAACCGCCAGGATATCGTCGAGCAGGTCGGAAGCGCCGAAGCGGAACGTCGACGGCATCGCCCAGTCCGGTGTCATGATGGTTTCGGCAAGGCTCAGATAGAGTGCGGCATCGGCCACCGAGCCGATGCCGCCGGCCGGCTTGAAGCCGACCTTGCGGCCGCTCTCGCGGATAGCGCGGATCATGATGTCGGCGGCTTCGAGCGTCGCGTTGACGGCGACCTTGCCGGTCGAGGTCTTGATGAAATCGGCGCCGGCTTCGATGGCGAGTTCGGAGGCATGGCGGATCAATGCGGCATCCTTCAACTCGCCAGTCTCGATGATGACCTTCAGAAGAACGGGGCCGGCGCATTCTGCGCGCACGGCCTTGACCATGTCGGTCACCGCCTTCTCGTTGCCGGCGAGCAGCTTGCGGTAGGGGATGACCAGATCGATCTCATCGGCGCCATCGGCAATCGCCTCGCGTGCTTCGGCAGCGACATCGGCCACTTCCATATCGCCGGAAGGGAGGTTGACGACGGTCGCGATACGCACGGCATGCCCGGTGCCAAGGATATTGCGGGCCTGAGCGACGAACCGCGGCCAGATGCAAATCGCAGCGCTGGTGCCATAGGGCGTCTGCGCCCGGGCGCAGAGCGCTTCGATCTGCGCCTCGGTGCAATCATCCTTCAAATTGGTGAGATCGAGAAGAGAAAGGGCGACAGCCGCCGTCTCCCGGTTGGAATGGCTATTCATCTTCGCTTCCTCTAGAGCATGATGCCGAAAAGTGTGCGCGGTTTCGGACGACATCATGCTCTAACTATAGAATGTAGAACAGGATTCAGATTTTAGGCCGACCCGGCCTAAAATCATCCTGTTCCAGCCGCAATCATGTCTTTCAATATGGCGGCGAGACGGGCGCCGCCGATGGGCGCCATGTCCTTGGTTTCTTCATGGCTGAGCTCATTGCCGGTCATGCCTGCCCCATAGTTGGTGATAACGGAGGCGGCTGCAACCCTCAGGCCCAGCATTCTTGCGATGATGACCTCAGGCACCGTCGACATGCCGACGGCATCGGCGCCAAGGATGCGCGCCATGCGGATTTCCGCCGGCGTTTCGAAGCTTGGACCGGAGAACCACATATAGACACCCTGCGCCAGCTCGATTTCAAGCTTCGCCGCGGCCCTCTGCATCGCCGCGGCAAGTTCGGCGTCATAGGCGTTGGTCATGCCGACGAAACGATGATCGCTTTCCTCGCCGATCAGCGGGTTCATGCCGGAATAGTTGATGTGATCGGTGATCTGCATCAACGAACCGGGCGGCATGTCGTCGCGCAGCGATCCGGCCGAATTGGTCAGGATCAGCGCTTCGACGCCGAGCGCCTTCAGCACCTCGATCGGCAGGCGCATGGCATTGGCATTGCCCTTCTCGTAATAATGCACGCGGCCGGAGAGCATGACGACAGGCACGCCGCCGAGACGGCCGGCGACAACTTCGCCTGCATGGCCGGAGACGGCACTGACGGGAAAGCCCGGCAGGTCGCGATAGGGAACACGCACGGCGCCGTCCAGCTCACCGACGAGAGAGCCGAGACCGGAGCCGAGCACGATGCCGTGGCGCGGCTTGATGCCGCCGAGCAGTGCGGCGAGCAGGTTGACTGTCGCCTTCATCCGAGTTCGGTCTCGAAGCTGAAGGGGAGAAGCTCTTCCATCGTCATGGTCTTCTTCACGCCTGCCTCATCGCAAAGGTAGATCTTCGTCTCCTTGGAGGCGAATTCGGAGATCTTCTGGCGGCAGCCGCCGCAGGGCGGGCAGAGCGGCAGCTTCTCGGCAATGACCGCCATTTCGACGATCTTCTTTGCGCCGCCCATGATCATGGCGCCGATCGCCGTCGGCTCGGCACACCATCCTTGCGGAAAGGAGAGGTTTTCGATGTTGGCTCCGGTATAGACCTTACCGTCCTCGGCGCGGATCGCCGCACCGACCGGGAATTTCGAATAGGGCGCATGGGCAAAGGCCATGGCGCCGCGGGCGGCTTCGAACAGATCGTGAGACATATCAACGCTCCTTGGTATAGGGCACGCCACCGGCTTTCGGCGGGGTCGCGACGCCGATGAAGCCGGCAAGCAGGACGCAGGTCAGGACATAGGGCAGCGCCTGGAAGACCTGAACCGGCACTTCGCCAATCAGCGGCACCTGCTTTCCCTGCATGAAATTTGCCAGCGCATCGAGGAAGCCGAAGAGCAGGCAGGCAAACATGACGGGCACCGGCTTCCACTTGGCAAAGACGAGAGCGGCGAGCGCGATGTAGCCCTTGCCGGCCGACATGTCCTTGATGAAGGCGGCGGACTGGGCGATTGCCAGATAGGTGCCGGCAAAGCCGCAGAGAATGCCGGCACACATGACGGCGCGGTAACGCAGCCAGGCGACCGAGATACCGGCCGTATCGACCGCGCCCGGGTTTTCGCCGACGGCGCGCAGCCGCAGGCCGAAGCGTGTGCGGTAAAGCACCCACCAGGAAAACGGCACGGCAAGAAAGGCCAGGTAGGTGAGGATATTGTTGCCGGATATGACATTGGCATAAAGCGGGCCGATGATCGGTATGTCGCGGGCGGCGTCGGCGCCCGGCAGGATGATCGGCGCAAAACGCGAATCCGGCGCCAACTGCGGCGTGCGCCCGCCCTGGCCGAACCAGGCCTGACCGAGCACGATGGTGATGCCGGCAATGAAGAAGTTGATCGCCACACCTGACACAATCTGGTTGCCGCGGTTGGTGATCGAGGCAAAGCCGTGCACCAGGCTCAGCGCCACCGAGCAGAGGATGCCGGCACCGAGCCCGAGCCAGGCCGAATCGGTGAGATAGGCAACGCAGGCGGCGGCAAAGGCCGAGCCCAGCATCTTACCCTCGAGGCCGATATCGAAGATGCCGGCGCGTTCCGAAAACAGACCGGCAAGGGCGGTGAAAATCAGCGGGATCGACAGGCGAATCGTGGAGGCTAGAACGCTGATGAAGATGTCATAATAATCCATCGTCCGCTCCTCAGGCTCGCTTTAACTGTTGATAGAGGCGGACCATCGCCGGCCGGAACATGTATTCCAGCGCGCCGGCAAAGAGGATCACCAGACCCTGGATGACCAGGATCATCTCGCGGGTGATATTCGGCATTTCGAAGGAAACCCAGTCGCCGCCTTGGTAGAGAATACCGAAGAGGATCGCCGCCATGATGATGCCGAGCGGATGGTTGCGGCCCATCAGCGAGACGGCGATGCCGACGAAGCCGGCACCACCGACGAATTCGACCTGCAGACGGGCCGACGAGCCCATGACGGGGTTCAGCGCCATCATGCCGGCGAGCGCGCCGGAGAGCAGCATGGCGATGATCACTGTGCGGGCATAGGGGATGCCGGCATAGGTGGCCGCCGTGGGGCTGACGCCCAAGGTGCGCATCTCGAAGCCGAGCTTGGTGCGCCAGACGAGCAGCCAGACGAGGTAGCTGACGACGAGCGCAATGATGAAGGAGACGTTGAACGGGGCAGCCCCCAGCTTGGCGCCGAACAGTTGCATGACCCAACCGAGCTTCGGCAATTGGCCGCCTTCGAGGAAGGTGCGGGTTTCCGGCGCCATCTTGCCTGGTACGATCAGCACATGCACCAGGAGGTACACCATCAGTGCTGCGCCGATATAATTGAACATGATCGTCGTGATGACGATGTGGCTGCCGCGTTTTGCCTGCAGGAAAGCCGGGATGAAGGCCCAGGCTGCGCCGAACAGACCGGCGCCGACAACCGCGATCGGCATCGTTACATACCATGGCACGTAGCGGTCGAGCGCCAGCGCCACCAGCGCGCAGCCGAGGCCGCCGAGATAGGCCTGGCCTTCGGAACCGATGTTGAAAAGTCCGGCATGGATCGCCACCGCGACTGAAAGGCCGGTGAAGATGAAGCTCGTCGCATAATACAGCGTGAAGCCGATGCCTTCGCCATTGCCGAGCGCGCCCTGGATCAGCAGCGACAGCGCATCGAGCGGGCTCTCGCCGATCAGCCAGACGACGAAGCCGGAGATCAGGAAGGCGACGGTGAGGTTCAAAAGCGGGATGAGGCCGTAGTTGATCCAGTTTGGCAGCGGAACGGAAGCAGTGCTCATAAAGGCCTCACGCGGCAATGCCGGCCATCATCAGGCCGAGGGTCTGTTCACCGGCATCGGGCGTCTTCTCGCCGACGACATGGCCGGCAAACATGACAAGGATACGGTCCGAAAGGGAGCGGATTTCATCGAGTTCGACGGAGACGAGTAGGATCGCCTTGCCCGCGTCGCGCATTTCGATGATCCGTCGGTGGATGAATTCGATGGCGCCGATATCGACGCCGCGTGTCGGCTGGCCGATGATCAGCATCTTCGGATCGCGTTCGATCTCGCGGGCGACGACGATCTTCTGCTGATTGCCGCCGGAAAAATTCGCCGTCTTCAGACGCGGGTTCGGCGGACGGATGTCGTATTTCTCGATCTTCTCCATCGCATCCTTCCGGATCGCTTCGAGATCGAGCAGCGGGCCTTTGCTGTAGGCCGGGCTGCGATGATAACCGAGCACAGAATTTTCATATTCCTCGAATTTCAGCACCAGGCCCATATGGTGGCGGTCCTCAGGAATATGCGCGAGGCCGAGATCGCGCAGGCGGGCCGGATCGGCCTTGTCGATCGTCTGGCCGTCGAGAAGAATTTCACCGGAGGTCGGCTTGCGGATGCCGGCAATCGCCTCCAGCAATTCGGACTGGCCATTGCCGGCGACACCGGCGATGCCGACGATCTCACCGCCGCGCACGTCGAAGGAGACGTTGTCGACCATGGTGACGCCGCGATTGTCCTTGACCGTCAGGTTGCGGACGGACAGCACGGCAGATCCGGGGTTGGCCTCGCCCTTCTGCACGCGCAGCAGCACGCGGCGGCCAACCATCAGCTCGGCGAGCTCCTCCACCGTTGTTTCCGCCGTCTTGCGGGTCGCGACCATCTCGCCGCGGCGCATGACCGAGACCGTATCGGTGATCGCCATGATCTCGCGCAGCTTGTGGGTGATGAGGATGATCGTCTTGCCCTGGTCGCGCAGTACCTTGAGGATACGGAAGAGATGATCGGCCTCTGCCGGCGTCAACACGCCGGTGGGCTCGTCGAGGATCAGGATCTCGGCGCCGCGATACATGGCTTTCAGGATCTCGACACGCTGCTGCAGGCCGACCGGCAGCTCCTCGATCAGCGCGTCCGGATCGACCTCCAGGCCATATTCCATTTCCAGCCGCTTGAGCTCGGCACGGGCCGATGCGACGCCCCTCGCCAGCAGCATGCCGCCTTCGGCGCCAAGCATGATGTTCTCGAGCACCGTGAAATTATCGACCAGCATGAAGTGCTGGTGCACCATGCCGATCCCGGTGGCGATCGCCGCCTGGCTGTCGCGGATGGTGACGGGATTGCCGTTGACCCGGATCTCGCCGCTATCGGCATGGTAGAAACCATAAATGATCGACATCAGGGTCGATTTGCCGGCGCCGTTTTCGCCGATGATGCCGTGGATCGTCCCCTTGGCAACGGTGAGGTTGATGTCCTTGTTGGCATGGACGGCACCGAATTTCTTGTCGATGCCGACAAGCTCGATAGCGGGCTTATCTGTCACTGCAGACTCCAAATAAGAAAAGGGCGTATGGCGAAAATCCCCTCCGCCATACGCCCGATCTCAATCGTCGATCACATTCGGGCGCGGATCACTTCGGGCAAGCGTTGTCCGAGGTGTAATCGTGAACCTTGACGGTTCCCGCGATGATGTCGGCCTTGGCCTTGTCGACGGCAGCCTGCATTTCCGGTGTGATCAGCGACTTGTTGTTGTCGTCGATCGCGGCGCCAACACCGTCTTCCTTGACGCCGAGCGCCTGGACGCCAGCGGTGAACTTGTCGTTCTTGGTGTCGTTGTAGGCATTGTAGACAGCGAGGTCGACGCGCTTGACCATCGAGGTCAGGACCGAGCCCGGATGCAGATGGTTCTGGTTGGAGTCGACGCCGATCGACAGCTTCTTGTTGTCGGCGGCCGTCTGCAGAACGCCGAGACCGGTGGCACCGGCTGCCGCATAAACGACGTCAGCGCCTTGGTCGATCTGGTTCTTGGCCAGCTCGCCGCCGCGGACCGGGTCGTTCCAGGCAGCGCCCGTCGTGCCGGTCATATTCTGGAACACTTCGATATCGGCCTTGACGGAGCGGGCGCCCTGCTCGTAGCCGCATTCGAACTTGCGGATCAGCGGAATGTCCATGCCACCGACGAAGCCGACCTTGCCGGTCTTGGAGGCCATGCCAGCGAGAACGCCGACGAGGTAGGAGCCTTCTTCTTCCTTATAGACAACCGAGCGGACGTTCGGCTTGTCGACGACGGAGTCAACGATGATGAATTTGGTATCCGGGAATTCGGCTGCAACCTTCTCGATGGCCGAGGTCCAGGCGAAGGAAACGGCAACCACTGGATTGAAACCGCGACTTGCAAAGTTGCGGATGGCCTGTTCGCCCTGAGTGTCACCCGTCGGCTCGAAGTCGCGATAGGCAATGCCGGTCTCGGCCTTGAACTTCTCGGCACCGTTATAGGCCGCCTCGTTGAAGGACTTATCGAACTTCCCGCCGGTGCCGTAAACCAGCGCCGGCTTGACATCGGCGGCAAGCGCCGTCGTCGACATGGCAGCCACGGCAAAGAGAGTGAGAAGGGATTTTTTCATTGTGCAGCCCTGTTGTTGCTATTCGTTAGGGGTCCTCCCGCAAGCCCTTTCCGGGCATGTCTGCGGAACCACCGACCTCCCCCCGGAGGCCTGGCTGCGTGCATCCTTGCATGGCTCACGGAAAAATTCACCAGAAATTTTTCAGGCGGTAAAGATTTGCAGCGATTGCCAAAAATCAGCTCTTCGGGACTGATTTTTGGACATTCTCTCCCTCAGAATGCGGATTTTCTAGCCAGTCCGGCGGTAAATACCGAGGTCGAAGAGCGGGCGACGCCACAGGGATTTCTCGCCGGATCGCGCCGGCAAAACCACCTTGCTATGCAGTAAAGCGACCGGCTACCGGCGGCTTCTTGTAGCCGATCATCCACAGAAGCAGCGCGATCACCAGGAAAACGGCAAAGGCCGGCTGGAGCATCAGCCACTGGAAGATGAGAGTGTAGAAACGCGGGTGGATATAATAGGAAAGGGAGGATTGCAGCGACGTCAGCGTTGTCGGGCTGACATCCTGCCAGGCATCGGAGATCGGCGTCATCACCACGGAGGACGCCGCAACCGATTGGATCGAATCGATGGTCCCGGCAATAACGGCCGCCGCAAGCGCGACAAGACTCGCCAGACGCAACAGGAAACGCATCAATTCCTCCGACGCTCGATATGCCGGACAATTCCGGCCGGCCGCGCCATTCTCCACCTTAGAGAATTACATAGTCATCGATGAGGTGAAGCACAATGGAGTGGCCGAGGCGAGTTTTATCGCAAGAAGTCAAAAAACTGTTAGATTTCGGTTGATCGGCAAAAATTCATCGGTATATATCGCGCCGTTCCGACGATTTGCTCCTATCCGGGCGCGAACGCCAAAAAAGGACAGGTGGCCGAGTGGTTTAAGGCGCACGCCTGGAACGCGTGTGTACGTGAAAGCGTACCGTGGGTTCGAATCCCACCCTGTCCGCCATATCCCTCGTTTTTCAATATTGATTCAAACCGTATCGAGAGCGGGACGCGGAAGCGTTTTTGGCGGCACGCTTCGATAGAACACGCTGGTCGTCCGCATATTCTCAAACTCGCTGAAGCAGGGCGCGTCCAATCGGCTTCGGGTTCTCGCTGCGCAACACCAGAGATGTCGTCACGGCCCCGAAACGCGCGATCGTGTCCACGATCGTTTCCAGCTCTCCCGGCGACGGAACCAGCACCTTCAAAAGAAAACAGTCCTCTCCGGTGAGGCGGAATACTTCCATGACCTGCGGCATCTCCGCGAACTGTTTTAGACAGGATTTGATATGCTCATGCGTCGTGCGCAAGCGAAGCACAGCCGTCATTCCAATTCCCAAAGCGGTGGGGTCGATGCGGGCGGCGTAACCGACAATGATGCCGCGGTCTTCCAGCCGCTTGACCCGTTCCGATGCTGCCGGCTGAGAGAGCCCGACCCGCCGACCGAGTTCGGAAATTGCAATGCGTCCATTTTCCTGCATCGCTTCGATAATGGCGATATCGGTTGGATCGAGCAGTACCCGATTGTTTTCCTGAAAAGCCATGGGATCACCTTGAAATCATCGGAAAGAGACGCGGTTTTCCGATGATCATTCATTCCGAAGCAAATGAAAATGCATCATTTTCATCTGCGCGGATGATCAGAGGAAAAGACATGAAGGACATCATCATATTGCCGGGGATTGGCGGTTCGGGCGAGGCTCATTGGCAAACACGCTGGGAAAGGTCGAGCCCGGACATGCGGCGTTTCCAACCGGCCAATTGGGAAAAGCCCGATCTGGCGGACTGGATTTCAGCCCTGGAGCGCGCCGTCGGCGCATCGGCAACCCCTCCCCTGCTGGTCGCCCACAGCCTTGCCTGTCTGCTGGTCGCTCATTGGCAGCAGGTTTCTTCGCTTGCCGTTGCCGGAGCGTTTCTAGTCGCGGTCCCGGATCCGCAGTCCGCGTCATTCCCTGAGGAGGCGGCCGGATTCGCCGATCCGCCGTCGCAAAAGATGCGCTTCCCCACTCTGATCATCGCAAGCGCCGATGATCCTTTCGGCACGCTCGACCATGCCCATGCGCGAGCAGATCTGTGGGGCAGCGGCCTTGTCGCTATCGGTCCTTTCGGCCATATCAACGGGCAAAGCGGCCTTGAAGACTGGGGCCAGGGAAAGGCCTTGCTGACGGCGTTTTCCGCCGGATTGGCAAAATCTGATCGGACTTAATCTTGTTTTCGAGTTCACGATCAAATGGCTCAAACGGGCCTTTGCCTGTGCTGGATGCGTCGAGACGGAGCAACGAAATGCTCCGCTCGCAAGCGTGCGTTCGAGGCTCATCGAGCCTGTCTTTTCCGACCGCGCGGCGAGATTTAAAGCGCCCAAAGATTCCTGAATTTTTACCATGCGGCTTCACCGCGTCTTTGCACGTTTGGGTTTACCGTCTGCAAAATTAAAAAACAGAGGTAAAACAGGTGCAAGAACTTTCGGTAAAGTCGAAGATCATCAAATCCGTCTATTTCAGCCAGGACGACGGACGGCTACGGATTTGTTTCAAGAATGGCGAGGAACGTCTATTTGCAGGCGTTCCCTCCTCGGAAGTGCACGCGATGACGGTGGCGCCGTCTCCCGGCCATTATTATCTCGACAGGATCAGAACCCGGTTTCGCAGATTGGCAGCCTGAAAAACCCGAAGGATAGCTTGTGCGAAATCGGGACGAGGCCGGTGGATATTAACCGGCTGTTAGCCCTCGATATCATCTGGGTTGGATCGCCCCTGCCGGAAAGCGCCAACGTGTCGGCGCTGCCGGCCTGTTCAAGGTCGGCCAGCCGGGAGGCTCGGCGGCGGACCCCAGCCAGGAAGTCGAGCCTCCCCGTCACGGGTGCTCGTTGAGCTTAGTGGCGAAACACATGAGTGGCTTTCGGACGCCGCTACGCCCCCACTGCCTGATTGAGATGTCCCCGGGCCGTTACGACCAATCATCCCCTAGGCTAGCGAATAGGGGCTAATCCTGTGAAAAACCCAAATTATCGCATCCGGACTCGACAATGCTTTATTAGAATGATTGCATAAATCGGGATAAAGACGGGGGGTAACGATGTTCGAGAATCTGCTTGAGATGCAGGAACGTGGCGCACGGGACCGTGCGCGTGGCCGCAGTCTGGCCGACAATCCGATGTCGAAGCCGGATATCCTGCCGATCGCCGACTTCCAGGAGTGGTACTCGATGTTCGACGCCTGGCGCTTCGGTTGGTCGATCGAGGATGCGATGGCGGGGCACATCAATATGCCCCGGGACAGCGGCACATTGGCCCAGACCTACACCAGAACGGTCTGATCGATCCTGTCCTCGGCGCCGAAGAATTTCAGGTAGCGTTCGACCTCGGCCGGGTCGCCGGTCGCCTTCTGCGGGTTGTCGGAGAGCTTCACCGCCGGACGACCGTTGGCGTCGCTGACCTTGCAGACGACGGAGATCGGGTTGAGGCCGGAGATCTCGATCGGCGCGCAGCCGGAAAAATCGTTCGTCAGGTTCGTGCCCCAGCCGAAGCTCATGCGCACGCGGCCTTCGAAATGCCGGTAGGTATCGATGATGGCGTCGACATCGAGACCGTCGGAGAAGATCAGCAGCTTCTGGCGCGGATCGCGGCCCATCTTCTTCCACCAGTCGATAATCTTCTCGCCGCCTTCGATTGGCGGGGCACTGTCCGGGCGGAAGCCGGTCCAGTCGGCGACCCATTCCGGTGCGTCGCGCAGGAAGGCGGCGGTGCCGAAGGCATCCGGCAGGACGATCAGCAGGTTGCCGCCATAGAGCTTGTTCCAGTCGCGCAGGATCTTGTAGGGCGCGTTGCGCAGTTGCTCGTCGGTTTCGGCCAGAGCGGCAGCCACCATCGGCAGCTCGTGAGCATTGGTGCCGACGGCCTCGAGATCGGAATCCATCGCCAGCAATACGTTGCTGGTACCAGCAAAGGCCGGGCCGATGCCTTCCTTCAGCGCCTCGACGCACCAGCGCTGCCAGAGGAAACTGTGACGGCGGCGGGTTCCGAAATCGGAGATACGTAGGCCCGGCAGTTCCTTCAGCCGTTCGACCTTCGACCACATCTTCGCCTTGGCGCGAGCATAGAGCACATCGAGGGTGAAGGGACCGAGCGCCTTCATCGCCGAGCGCGACCGCAGCTCGTTGACGATGGCGAGCGCCGGGATTTCCCACATGGTGGTTTCCTTCCAAGATCCGTGGAAATCCAGCACATATTGCCCGTCCTTCTTCGACAGCTCGTATTCGGGCAGCTGGAAGTTGGAAAGCCAGGCAAGGAATTCCGGCTCGAAGATCTGGGCGCGACCATAGAAGCTGTTACCCGCAAGCCAGATCATCTCCTTCTTGGAGAGCCTCAGCGTGCGGGCATGATCGAGCTGCTCGCGCAATTCGCCTTCATCGAGCTCATCGGCGAGACGCACCCGTTTGGTGCGGTTAATCAGGGTGAAGGAAGCGTTCACATCCGGATAAAGCTTCCAGATCATCTGCAGCATCAAGAGCTTATAGAAGTCGGTATCGATCAGGCTGCGGATGATCGGATCGAGTTTCCAGGCATGATTGTAGACGCGTCTTGCGATATCAGTCCTGGCCATGAAATTCCTGCCCCTGTCCACTCCGGTCAGGTGCTGCCAAATTCCCGGGTACTGCCAAGTTCCGGGCCGGCGCACGAACCGGCTCGTGCGCCTTCTTATCGAAAAATCGGCGGCTAAAGTCCAGACAAAACAATAAACGTCCCGCAGCAGCACGGCTGCGGGACGTGAACACGGTTCTGCTCACGATTATTGGGCCGGAGTTGCGGGCGCCACATTCGGAGCGGCCGGCGTGGTGTTCGGCTTTTCGGTTGGAACGGCAGTACCATTCTGCAGCGCCGGCGTGGGAGCCGGAGCGGGCTGCTGCGACTGAAGCCGCTGGCCTGGCTGCTGCGGCGCCACCTCGTTTGCCTCGCGGTTGCCCCAAATCTCGACCGGTATCCAAACCACGAAGGCAAGCACCAGCGCGACGATCAGCACCGTCAGGATGCGATAACCCGTGCGTCCCTGCCTTGCCTTTACGGGCGGGATCAGCTCTTCCTTGTGAAGCTTGCCGTCGGACTTTTCCCAGCGTGTTTCCGTCTGATGCGCCATCATCGTCTCCTTCCGCTGTCTTAACCGGCCTCGCGGCCGCAAGAATTTCCGCAAAGGAAACGGGTGGCTGTCTGGAAGGTTCCGAAAGCTCAATAGCCGGCGGCGCGGTCGACCACGAATTGCAGCGGCTCGCCACGCTCGAAACGGGCGATCTGCGTCTCGACATGACGGAACAGCGCGTTTTCTTCGGAAACGGCCGCGTCGTGCGGCGTGAGGAAGACGTTCTGCAAGTCCCACAACGGGTTATCTGATGCAAGCGGCTCCGCCTCGAAGACATCGAGGGAAGCGCCGCCGAGGGTGCCGTTACGGATGGCCGAAACGATATCGGCCTCGACCTGGCTCTTACCGCGGCCGGCATTGATGAAGACCGGCTGCCCGAGCGCGCCGTTGCGACGCAGCTTCGCAAACAGCCGGGCGTCATAGAAGCCTGATGTTTCAGGCGTCAGCGGCAGCAGGCCGACGAGGATGTCGGTCCTTGCGAGGAAATTATCCAACTCGCTGGCATCGAAGGTTTCGACGCCGTCGATCTGCTTGCGGCTGCGCGACCAGCCGATGACATTGAAACCCATCACTCTCAGCTTGGCGACCGCATCCTGCCCGAGAATGCCGAGGCCCATGACTCCGACCGTGACTTCCGCCGCCTCCGGCGCGATCAGTTTCGCCCATTCACGTTGCCGCTGGTGGTTGTCATGGGCGTATTGCCCGCGCAGATGCATCAGGCATTGCATGACCACCCATTCGCTCATGCGCGTCGTCAGGCTGCGGTCGACGAAGCGGACGATCGGGATCTCAGGCAGGCCCGCCATGCCGACGATGTGGTCGACGCCGGCGCCGCCGGAGAAGATCACTTTCAGGTTCGGCGCCCGTTTGAAGAGATCGGCATCCGGTTTCCAGAGAAGCGCGTATTCGACCTCACGGAGATCGCGTGCCCGATTGGCCGGATCGGCGAGATTGATGCTGCCGCGGTCGGCAAAGGCCGTCTTCAGCACCCGGGCGACGCCTTCGGAATTGAACTTGATATCGACGAGAACGGGAGGACGGGCGGACATGATCTTCTTTACTGCTGCACGGCGGGCGTCGGCACCGCCTCGATGTTGAAAGCGGCCGCCATCAGCGCCCGGGTGTAATCGTTCTTCGGCGCGCGGAAGATGTCCGCTGACGGGCCCTGCTCCACCACCTTACCGAAACGCATGACGATGACGTCGTTGGCGAGCGCCTTCACCACCTTCAGGTCGTGGCTGATGAAGAGATAGGCGAGGTCGTGCTTCTTCTGCAGATCACGCAGGAGATCGACCACCTGCGCCTGCACGCTCATGTCGAGCGCGGAGGTCGGCTCGTCGAGCATGACGAAGCGCGGCTTCAGCACCATGGCCCGGGCGATAGCGATGCGCTGGCGCTGGCCGCCGGAGAATTCGTGCGGATAACGCCAGCGGGTCAGGGGATCGAGACCCACCTCCTCCAGCGCCCAGCAGACGCGCTGGTCGCGTTCTTCAGCGGTCAGAGAGCGCTCATGCACCTTCAGCCCTTCGGCGACGATATCGCCGACCGACATGCGCGGGCTGAGCGATCCATAGGGATCCTGGAAGACCACCTGCAACTGGTTGCGCAGCGGCCGCATTTCATTGAACGAATAGCCGGCTATGTCGTTGCCGACAAAGGCGATCCGCCCTTGCGAGGAAATCAGTCGGGTGAGCGCCAGGCCGAGCGTGGTCTTGCCGGAACCGGACTCGCCGACGACGCCGAGCGTCTGGCCGGCGCGCAGCGAAAGATCGATGCCGTCGACCGCCTTCACATGATCGACGACACGGCGCATCAGCCCAGCCTTGATCGGGAACCAGACACGGATATCCGAACCTTCCATCACCATGGGTTTCGACGGATCGGCCAATGGCGGCTCGCCGCGCGGTTCGGAGGCGAGAAGGTGTCGGGTATATTCATGCTTCGGATTGGCGAAGACGTCCTCGACGGTGCCGGTTTCGACGATCTTGCCCTTGGTCATGACGCAGACGCGATCGGCGAATTTGCGGACGATGCCGAGATCATGAGTGATGAACAGCATCGACATGCCGTGGACGGCTTTTAACTGCCGCAGCAATTCGAGGATCTGCGCCTGTACGGTGACGTCGAGCGCGGTGGTCGGCTCGTCGGCGATCAGCAATTCCGGCCGGTTGGCGAGCGCCATTGCGATCATGACGCGCTGGCGCTGGCCTCCTGACAGTTCGTGCGGATAGGCCTTCAACCGCTTCTCCGGCTCACGGATGCCAACCTGGTTCAGCAATTCCAGCACGCGCTCACGCGCCGGCTGGCCGGTAAGGCCCTGGTGCAGAGCGAGGATCTCGGCGATCTGCTTCTCGATCGTATGAAGCGGATTGAGGGAGGTCATCGGCTCCTGGAAGATCATGGTGATGTCGTTGCCGCGCACTTCGCGCAGTGCCCGCTCCGACACCTTCAAAAGGTCCTTGCCCTTGAACAGGATTTCGCCGGAGGGATGGCTTGCCGAGGGATAAGGCAAAAGTCGCAGGATCGAGTTGGCCGAGACTGACTTGCCGGAGCCGGATTCGCCGACGAGCGCCACGACCTCGCCTTTGGCGATGTCGAAAGAGATGTGATCGACGGCGAGCGAGGTTTCGCCGCCCTGATGAAAGGCAACCGAGAGATCGCGGACGGAAAGCAGCGGTTCTGGCATGTCACTCATTGAAACGTCTTCCTCGGATCGAAGGCATCGCGCACGGCTTCGCCGATGAAGATCAGCAGGGAAAGCATGATCGACATGGCAAAGAAGGCCGTCAGCCCGAGCCACGGCGCCTGCAGATTGGTCTTGCCCTGCGCGATCATCTCACCGAGCGAGGGGGAGCCCGGCGGCATGCCGAAGCCGAGGAAATCGAGCGAGGTCAGCGTCGTGATCGAACCGGAGAGGATGAACGGCAGGAAGGTCAGCGTCGCGACCATGGCGTTCGGCAGCAGATGGCGCCACATGATGGTGCGATTGTTGACGCCGAGCGCGCGGGCGGCGCGGACATATTCGAAATTGCGGGCGCGCAGGAATTCGGCGCGCACGATGCCGACGAAGCCGACCCAGGAGAAGAGCAGCATGATGCCGAGCAGCACGAAGAAGCCGGGCGGCAGGAGTGCGGCGATGATCAGCAGGATGTAGAGCACCGGCATCGACGACCAGATCTCGATGAAGCGCTGCAACAGCAGATCGGTCCAGCCGCCGAAATAACCCTGCACGGCGCCCGCCGTCACGCCTATAACAGCCGAGCAGATGGTCAGCACCAGGCCAAAGAGCACCGATATGCGGAAACCGTAGATGACGCGCGCCAGCACGTCGCGCGCCTGGTCGTCGGTGCCGAGCCAGTTGAGATTGCCGAGGGTGCAATCCGGATCGTTCACCCCCTGCGGGTAGCCGGCGCAGCGCTCCTCCTTCGTCATCAGCCAGAAGGGGGCGGTGGGGGCCGAATGCGGAATGTTGGAATTGACCGAGCGGTAGGAATAACGGATCGGCGGCCAGATCATCCAGCCATTGGCATTGATTTCGTCGGCAATCACCGAGGAACGATAGTCGGTTTCGGCCAGGAAGCCGCCGAACTTCTCCTCAGGATAATCAACGAGGACGGGAAACAGGATCTCGCCCTTGTAGGAGGCGATGATCGGCCGGTCGTTGGCGAGGAACTCTGCAAACAGGCTGAGGATAAACAAGACCATGAACAGCCACAGCGCCCAGTAACCGCGGCCGTTCGCGCGGAAATTCTGCCAGCGGCGAATGTTGGTCGGCGAGAGCAGGCCTTTGCGCGGCGGCTTGACGGGTGTTGCGACAGCGGGATTTGCGGCGGCGTCCATCAGACATCCCTCCGCTCGAAATCGATGCGCGGATCGATCCAGGTGTAGATCAGGTCGGAAACCAGACTGACGACGAGGCCGAGCAGCGAGAAGATGTAGAGCGTGGCGAAGACGATCGGGTAATCCCGGTTGATGACCGAGAGATAGCCGAGGCGACCGAGGCCATCGAGTGAGAAGATGTTCTCGATCAGCAGCGAGCCGGTGAAGAAAGCGGAAATGAAGGCGCCGGGAAAACCGGCAATGATGATCAGCATGGCGTTGCGGAAGACATGGCCATAGAGCACCTGCCGCTGGTTCAGGCCCTTGGCGCGGGCGGTGACGACATATTGCTTCTTGATCTCCTCGATGAAGGAATTCTTGGTCAAAAGCGTCGTCGTCGCGAAGGCGGACAGGGAAAGCGAGATCAGCGGCAAGGTCAGGTGCCAGAAATAGTCGAGCGGCTTCTGCCACCAGGCAAGCTCGTCGAAATTGTCGGAGACCAGGCCGCGCAACGGAAACCAGTCGTAGAAGGAACCGCCGGCGAAAAGCACGATCAGGAGAATGCCGAAGAGGAAGCTCGGGACGGCGTAGCCGACGACGATGACGCCCGACGTCCAGACATCGAAGGTCGATCCATCCTTGACTGCCTTGCGGATGCCGAGCGGGATGGAAATGGCATAGGAGAAGATCAGGATCCAGATGCCGAGCGAGATCGACACCGGCAGCTTCTCCTTGATGAGTTCGAGCACGGAGGTGTTGCGGAAGAAGCTCTCGCCGAAATCGAAGCGGATGTAATTCCACATCATCTCGCCAAAACGGGTCAGCGGCGGCTTGTCGAAGCCGAATTGCTTTTCGAGCTTGGCGATCAGTTCCGGATCGAGCCCCTGGGCACCGCGATATTTCGAGCCTTCATCGCTGCCGCCGCCGCTGAGAAGATCGCCACCGCCGGACAGGCGCTGGTCGGCACTGTCGGCCTGACCGGTCAATTGGGCGATCACCTGCTCGACGGGACCGCCGGGCGCGAACTGAATGACGATGAAAGAGATGGCCATGATGCCGACGATGGTCGGGATCATCAGAAGCAGGCGGCGAAGGATATAGGCGCCCATCAGCCTTCAGCCTCCGGGAATGTTTTTCCTGTCTGCCTGCCGTCCAGTCTCATGCCGCTCAATCCGTCAGCCTTCCCTTGCCGGCCCTGCCGGCTTGTCGTGATTCGCTCGTGCCATTTGGAGCCGAGGGCCCCTGCATTGCAAGCCCGCTCATTTTGCCGAGGTCGACCACCAGGCATCGGGGAAGCCAAGGCTGTAGGCCGGAAACTCGGCCGGATGCGTGACCGTGTTCCAATAGGCGATGTTATAAGTGTCGCGGTAGAACAGCGGGATGACGTAGTGATTTGCAAGCAAGACCCGATCCATGGCCTTGATTGCTGCGATCTGCTCGTCGCGGTTCGGCGCGAAGATAATCATGCGAATGAGCTCATCAACGGCTTGGTTGGCAATGCCGGCATAATTGCGGGAACCCTGCTGATTGACCGAACCGGATCCCCAATAGTCGGCTTGTTCGTTGCCCGGATTCATGGTCTCCGCCCAGACATTCCAGATCATATCGTAGTCGAAGCTGCGTTCACGGTTGACAGATTGCGACGCGTCGACTGTCCGGATCCGCGCATCTATGCCGATTTTCCTGAGATTGTTGGCATAAGGCACCGCCCAGCGCTCCAACATGGGGCTCGACAACAGGATCTCGAAACTCATCGGCTGGCCGGTCTTGGTATTGACCATGCGATTGCCCTTGAGCTCCCAGCCGGCTTCTTTGAAAAGCGCAATTGCCTTGCGGAGGTTATCGCGGCTCTTCTGCGGATCGCCGCCGACGGGATTGGTATAGGGCGTTGTGAAGATTTCTGCCGGCACCTTATCTTTCATGCCCTGCAGAATTTCCAGTTCTCTACCCTGGGGCAGGCCGGAGGAGGCGAGTTCGGTATTCCAGAAATAACTGTCGATGCGTTTGTAACTGTTAAAGGCAACGGTGCGGTTCAGCTCCTCAAAATCCAGACCGTAGTTCAGAGCCTCGCGGACCCTGATGTCCTTGAAGAGGTCGCGTCGCATGTTGGGCACGAGAGCTTGCATGATGCCGGTGGCGCGCAGCGGGTTTGCAACCTCCTCTTTCTTGACACGTCCTTCCTTCACTGCGGGAAAATCATATCCCGTCGCCCAGCGGGCAGCCGTGGTTTCCTGCCAGTAGTCGCTGTTGCCGGCGCGAAAGGCCTCGAACTCGACATCCCGATCACCGAAATAGGTGTAGTTGACGTTGCGGAAATTGTTCTGACCGACATTCACATTGAGGTCCTTGCCCCAATAGTCGTCACGCAATTCATAACGGATCGTTGCGCCGGGCGAGAAGGAAGCGATCTTGTACGGCCCCGAACCCATCACGGGCTCCAGCGTCGTTTTAGAAATGTCGCGCGGCTTGCCATCCGGTCCGGGCGCTTCCCACCAATGCTTCGGCACGACCATCAACTGGCCGAGAATATTCGGCAGTTCGCGGTTGTTCTTCTCATCGAAGGTGAAGGTGACGTCACGCTCGCCGGTCTTTTCCGCTTTGACAACGTGGTGGTAATAGTTCGAGGCGAGGGGATTTAATTCCTTGGTCTTGTCCAGACTGAAGATGACGTCTTCCGGCGTGACCGGCTGACCATCCGCCCATTTCGCTTCCTTGCGCAGGCGGAAGGTCGCGCTCGAGACGTCAGCGGGAAAAGACAATCCCTCGGCAAGCAGACCGTAGGAGACGAGAAGCTCGTCGTCGGCGGGCTTCATCAACGTGTCGTAAACGAGCGTCAGGCCCACTGCCGCCTGGCCTTTGGCGAGCAGCGGGTTGAAGGTGTCGAAGGCGCCGCTTGCGGAGAGGCGCAGATCTCCGCCTTTCGGTGCATCGGGATTGACGTAGTCGAAATGCGCAAAGCCCGGCTTGTACTTCATCTCGCTGATGACCGAGCTTCCGATCTGAAAGGGCTGGTCCTGACCCGTTGCCGGCATTGGCGCCAGAGCACCCGCAAGCGATAGAAACAATCCGATCTTCGACCACAGAGCCGCCATTCACGCTTTCCCCTGATATTGATGGGTTCGACAATACGAAAAATACGGGCGAAAAACAGGAGAGAGTTTGGTTTTTGCCGGGCGCGCGAAATTTTGAGCATCGGCGGCGCAACGCCGCGACGAGGGATCGTAGGCTGCGGCAACGACGATGCGGCGATCCGTCACCGCCGCTTCCCATCGCCAGCCAAAACATCGATTCACCAAAATCGCTTTTCACTATAGATTCGATCGCAAATCACTTCGGCAGCGGTTCAAGGGAACAGTATGGCTTTCGGCTTCTCTCAGGCTTTCAGGACATTCGGCAAACTGACGCTTGCCGGCGCAATCGGCGCAAGCCTTGCCGCCGGTGACGTCGGCGCCCAGCAGAAGACGCCGAGCCCGGGCAGCGCCAAGGGGCAGTTCGGCGCCGTCGGTCTGCCGACGCAGGGACCAGCGCAGCCGATCGGCTTTTACGCAAAGGGCTGCATGACGGGTGCGGTGGCGTTGCCGACCGACGGGCCGACCTGGCAGGCGATGCGGCTTTCGCGCAATCGCCGCTGGGGCAATCCGGCGATGATCGCGCTGCTCGAACGTCTTTCGCAGGACGGGGCCAAATATGCCGGCTGGCCGGGAATTCTGGTCGGCGACATTGCGCAGCCGCGCGGTGGGCCGATGCTGAACGGCCATGCCTCACACCAGATCGGTCTTGATGCCGACATCTGGTTTACGCCGATGCCCACGCGCCGCATGACGGCCGAGGAGCGCCAGGATATGCCCTTCACCACCATGCTGCAGAAGGGTAAGTTCCTGACCGTCGACCCCAAAGTGTGGACGCAATCGCACGCGCGGTTGCTGATGCTGGCGGCAAGCTATCCCGAGGTGGAGCGTATCTTCGTCAATCCGGCGATCAAGAAGAAGATGTGCGATACCTGGACCGGCGACCGCACCAATCTTGGCAAGCTCCGGCCGGAATACGGCCATGACTCGCATTTCCACATCCGCATCAAGTGCCCGCCCGGTGCCAAGGGATGCACGCCGCAGGCCCCAGTCGTTGCCGGTGACGGCTGCGACAAGTCGCTCGCCTGGTGGTTCACGCCGGCGCCCTGGGCACCGCCGAAACCGCCGAAGCCCGGCGCCAAGCCGCCGAAGCCGCCGCGCGAGATGATGGTCTCCGACCTGCCCAAGGCCTGCGCCGCCGTGCTCGATGCTGCTTCCGTCGCCTCGATGCAGGCCGCCACCTATGGCGGATCTTCCGCCGCAAGCGCACTCACCGCCGCTCCAGCCGCAGCGCCTGCCGCCGCCGACGACGGCGCTTTGCCCGATGTCGGTCCGGTTCCGAACGACAAGCCGGCGATACAATGATCGAGGTCCTGGGACCGAACCCTGAGACCAAACCCGAGGACGTGACCCGGTATAACGCTGTCTTTCAAATCGCAAATTCTTGGTATAAAGCGGTCAAATCGATTGAATTTCTCGGGCGGAGGGGTTGATGGCCGGCGGCAAATGCCTTGCATTGATTGCGCATGACCAGAAGAAAGACGACATGGCGGATTTCGCCCGCACCAACCGGGACGTTCTCTCTCATTGGAAGATCGTCGCCACCGGCACCACCGGCGGGCGCGTGCTCGACGCTGCCCCCGACCTCCACGTTACGAGGCTGAAAAGCGGACCGCTCGGCGGCGACCAGCAGATCGGCGCGCTGATTTCGACCGGCGAGGTCGACGCCCTGATCTTCTTCGTCGACCCCTTGACGCCGATGCCGCACGATGTCGACGTGAAGGCGCTGATGCGACTGGCGATCGTCTACGATATTCCGATGGCGCTCAACCACGCGACCGCTATAAAACTTCTTCCCACACTCGAAGCCTGATCAGCACGGAACCGGCCATGCCAAAACCGAACAACAGCACCGCTCCGCAGCCTTTCCCGATCCTGATCGGCGATATCGGCGGCACGAATGCCCGCTTCTCCATCCTGACCGATGCCTATGCCGAGCCGAAGCAGTTTCCGAACGTGCGCACGGCGGATTTCGCCACGATCGACGAGGCGATCCAGCAAGGCGTGCTCGACAAGACCGCCGTGCAGCCGCGCTCGGCGATCCTCGCCGTCGCCGGCCCGATCAACGACGACGAGATCCCGCTGACCAATTGCGACTGGGTGGTGCGACCGAAGACGATGATCGAGGGCCTCGGCATGGAGGATGTGCTCGTCGTCAACGATTTCGAGGCGCAGGCGCTGGCAATCGCCGCGCTTTCGGATGAAAATCGCGAACGGATCGGCGACGCTACCGGCGACATGATCGCCTCCCGCGTCGTACTGGGACCAGGCACCGGCCTCGGCGTCGGCGGGCTCGTGCATGCCCAGCACAGCTGGATCCCGGTTCCCGGCGAAGGCGGCCATGTCGATCTGGGGCCGCGCAGCAAGCGCGATTATGACATCTTCCCGCATATCGAGACGATCGAAGGCCGCGTTTCGGCCGAGCAGATCCTCTGCGGGCGCGGCCTCGTCAACCTCTATCACGCCATCTGCGTGGTCGACGGCATCGAGCCGACGATGAAGGATCCCGCCGACATCACCTCGCACGCGCTTGCCGGCAGCGACAAGGCGGCCGTAGAGACCGTCTCGCTGTTTGCCACCTATCTCGGCCGCGTGGCGGGCGACATGGCGATGGTGTTCATGGCGCGCGGCGGCGTCTATCTCTCCGGCGGCATCTCGCAGAAGATCATCCCGGCGCTGAAGAAGCCGGAATTCCGCATCGCCTTCGAGGACAAGGCGCCGCATACGGCGCTGCTTCGCACCATCCCGACCTATGTGGTGACACATCCGCTGGCAGCGCTTGCCGGGCTTTCCTCCTATGCGCGCATGCCGGCGAATTTCGGTGTCTCGACGGAAGGCCGCCGCTGGCGGCGCTAGGCCCGCACGCAAAGCAAATAGAGCGTCCTTGGCGCGTCCTATCCGGGCGCGCGGCGCTCTAGCCAAACCGGTCCCAACTCTTTATAGACCCCGGCAAATGTGCGCGTCGCCTTCGCGGGGCGCTTGGTCCGAGACAGGAAACCTCATTTTTGGAAGCGGCGGAAAGCAGAACGCAGAGCGTCAGCAGCGATACCGTAACCGGCATCCTGAAGCGCATCATCGCTGAAAACGGCCGGGACCATCTCTGGGGCTATGTCTTTGCGATTGCCTGCCTCATCGTGGTGGCGCTTTCGACGGCGTTCACCGCCTGGATCATGCGGGCGATCATCGACGAGGCCTTCGCCAATCGGCGCGCCGACGTCGTCTGGATCATCTGTCTTTCGATCTTCATCGCCTTCGTGCTGCGCGGCTTTGCGAGCTATGGCCAGGCGGTGGCGCTGTCCAGGGTCGGCAACGATATCGTCGCGCGCTACCAGCGCCGACTCTATGCGCATCTGATGACGCTTTCGGTCGGCTTCTTCAGCGAGGCGCGCTCGGCCCATATCGCCGCGCAGGTGAGCCAGAATGTCAGCGGCATCCGCGACGTGCTCAATCTGACGATCACCTCGACGGTGCGCGACCTGCTGACCTTCGTTTCGCTGCTCGCCGTGATGATCATCCAGGATCCGCTGCTCAGCCTTGCCGTGTTCATCATGGCGCCGCCGCTGCTCTATGCACTGCGCTATGTTTCCAAGCGGCTGCGCTCGGCGACCCGCGAGGCAGTGCATCTGAACAGCCACGTTCTCGGCGCCATGCAGGAGACGATCCAGGGCATCGCCATCGTGAAAGCCTTCACGATGGAAGAAGAGTTGGAGCGCAAGGTCAACAAACTCATCAAGGGCGCCGAAAGCCGGGCGAACCGGATTGCCCGGCTGTCCGAACGCACCTCTCCTCTGACGGAAAGTTTCGCGGGCTTTGCCGTTGCCAGCGTGCTTGCCTATGCGGCCTACCGCTCGATCTACTTCAATGTGCCGCCGGGCGCCTTCTTCTCCTTCGTCACGGCGCTGCTGCTTGCCTATGACCCGGCCCGCCGGCTTGCCCGCCTGCAGGTGCAGATGGAGCGCGCCGTCGTCAATGCGCGGATGATCTATGAATTGCTCGACATGGAACCGCGCCAGCGGGACCTGCAGGATGCCCGGCCGCTGACGGTGACGCAGGCGAGGATCGAATTCCGCAATGTGTCCTTCGCCTACGGCAATGAGAGCGTGCTCAGTGGCGTCAGTTTCATTGCCGAGGGCGGCGCGACCACAGCGCTGGTCGGCCCCTCTGGCGCCGGCAAGTCCACCGTCATCAGCCTCATTCCGCGCTTCTACGATCCGCGCGAGGGTGAAATCCTGATCGACGGGCAGGACATCGCCCACATCACAAAGAAGTCGCTGCGCCAGCAGCTCGCCTATGTCTCGCAGCAGCCCTATCTGTTCGAGGGCACGATCCGGGACAATATCCGCTATGGCCGGCCGGAAGCGACCGATGCCGAGGTGGAAGAGGCAGCACGCCTTGCCTATGCGCATGACTTCATCTCGGCACAGCCGCAGGGTTACGAGACACCGGTCGGCGAAAACGGTGTGACGCTTTCGGGCGGCCAGCGCCAGCGGCTGTCGATCGCACGCGCCCTGGTGCGCAATGCGCCGATCCTGCTTCTCGATGAGGCGACCTCGGCTCTCGACACCGAATCCGAAGCAGCCGTCCAGAAGGCGCTCGACGAAGCGATGAGCGGACGTACCGTCGTCGTCATCGCCCATCGGCTTTCGACCGTGGTGCGCGCCGACAAGATCGTCGTCATGCAGCAGGGCCGCGTCGTCGAGGAAGGCAATCACGAGACGCTTGCGAAGGTCAGCGACGGTCTTTACGCTCGCCTCAACAACCTGCAGAGGCCTTCGGCCTCCGATTCAAACTGACCTGGTGAGACTGACATGAGCGAAGCTGCGATGAAACTGGTGGTGGTTGGCGCAGCAGGACGCATGGGGCAGACGCTGATCCGGCTCATCCATTCGATCGAGGGCGTGAACCTGCATGCCGCGGTCGAGCGCGCCGGCTCGCCCTTTATCGGCAAGGATGCCGGCGAGATCGCCGGTCTCGGCCCGACCGGTGTCGTCATCGGCGACGATCCGCTCAACGCCTTTCTCGATGCCGAAGGCGTGCTCGACTTTACCTCGCCTGCCGCAACCGTGGAATTTTCAGGCCTCGCCGCGCAGGCCCGCATCGTCCATATCGTCGGCACGACGGGCTGTTTACCCGACGACAATGCCAAGATCGCGGCGGCGGCCCGCCATGCCCGCATCGTCAAGTCGGGCAATATGAGCCTCGGGGTCAATCTGCTCAGCGTGCTCGCAGAGCAGGCAGCGCGTGCGCTCGATCCTGATGACTGGGATATCGAGATCCTGGAAATGCACCACAAGCACAAGGTGGATGCGCCTTCCGGCACTGCTCTTCTCATCGGCGAGGCTGCGGCAAAGGGGCGTGGCATCGATCTTGCCTCGCAATCGGTCCGAGTGCGCGACGGCCATACCGGCGCCCGCGAAGCGGGCACCATCGGCTTTGCGACGCTGCGCGGCGGCTCGGTCATCGGCGAGCATTCCGTGCTTTTTGCCGGCGAGGGTGAAATCGTCACCCTGTCGCACAGTGCGGCCGATCGCTCGATCTTCGCGCGCGGCGCCATCAAGGCGGCGCTTTGGGCGCGCGACAAGAAGCCGGGTCTCTATTCCATGCTCGACGTGCTCGGGCTCACTTCCTCATAACGATACTACGGAGGCATATTCATGAGCGGTACCCTCGTCCTCGTTCGCCACGGCCAGAGTGACTGGAACCTGAAGAATCTCTTCACCGGCTGGAAGGATCCCGATCTGACCGAGCTCGGCGTCCAGGAAGCCAATGCAGGCGGGGCGGCGCTCGCCGAATACGGGATCAAATTCGACGTCGCCTATACCTCGGTGCTGGTGCGCGCGCAGCACACGCTGAAGCTCATCCTCGACAAGGTCGGCCAGCCCGATCTCCTGACGATCCGCGACCAGGCGCTGAACGAGCGCGACTACGGCGACCTCTCCGGCCTCAACAAGGACGATGCACGCGCCAAATGGGGCGAGGAACAGGTGCATATCTGGCGCCGCTCCTATGACGTGCCGCCTCCCGGCGGTGAAAGCCTGCGCGACACCGGCGCCCGCGTCTGGCCCTACTACCTCACAGAAATCCTGCCGCGCGTGCTCAGGGGCGAGAAGGTGCTGGTTGCCGCGCACGGCAATTCGCTGCGCTCGCTTGTCATGGTGCTCGACAAGCTGAGCAAAGAAGGTGTGCTCGCCCTCAATCTCGCGACCGGCGTGCCGATGGTCTACACGCTGAAGGCGGATTCCACCGTCGCTTCCAAGGAAGTGCTCGGCGACATGTCGGGCGCGCATTGATCTCAGCTGATCTTTCCCCGCTTCGGCGGGGAAAGGCGCTCAGTTCTCGATGGTGAACTGGACCCGGTCGGCCGCGAAGCGGCTGATCGAATATTGCACCGGCACACCCTCAAGATCGGTATTCATCGCCTTGGCGATCAGAAGGATGGCACCGGGAGTGAGTTCGAGGTCGGCCATATCGGCTGCACTCGCATGGGCGGCCGTTACCTCGGTCGTCGCCCGGACATAATCCGGCAGGCCGAGTTCGGCGAAAGCCTTCGTGATCGATTCCGCGGTCCGGTAAGCCTCACCGATACCGGCAAAGCGCTTGGCGGGAAACCAGCTCGTCGCCCTTGAAACCGGGCGCTTGTCTGCCTGGCGCAATGTTTCCAGGCGAATCACCTGTTCTCCCGGCTTCAGGCCCAGCCAGCGGGCGATCTCGGCACTCGCCTCCTCCTTCGCCTCATTGAGCAGCAAGCCGCGCATTTCACGCGCTTGATCGCCAATGCCGGCGGTGAAGCGCGTGCGCCTGGTGATCGGGAAATTCAGCCGCTCCTTGCGCTCGATCAGCGTGCCGCGACCTTGTACCGCACGGACGATCCCCTCCTGCGCCAATGCCGCCAGCGCACTGCGCACCGTATGCCGGTTGACGCCGAATTGCTGCGCCAGCACGGTTTCCGGCGGCACCATTCCCGTTTCGTCATAGGTTCCGCTGCTGATCGCCTCGCGAATCCGATCGGCGATCTGGCGCCAGAGCGCCACGCCGGTTTGCCTTTGCACCTGCTTCAATCCTGCCATTCCACCCCCTGCCCTGCCATTCCACCCCGACGATGTCACACGCTTGTCACGACATCGATTTAGAGCTAATTATAGCTTGTATGGTTGTCTATATCAATAGACATTTAAAGGGAAGCGGCGATGATATCAGCGGACAGCAAAGACGCTGCGTCACAGACGGCATCCGGGCGCAAACGCGCCGCCGATCTGCTGGCGCGTGCGGAGCGCAGCGAACTCTCAGCGGCCTTCGATGCGCTGCCGGAAAAGCCTGTGGCCCATCAGGTGCGCGGACCGGAAACCGGGCTGGTGATGGTGCGCGGACGCATCGGCGGCGGCGGCGCTCCCTTCAATCTCGGCGAAGTGACCGTGACGCGGGCGACGGTCCGGCTCGGCACAGGCTCGGTCGGTCATGCACACGCGCTCGGCACCGACCGCGAAAAGGCCAGGCTTGCGGCGATCTTCGACGCGCTCTGGCAGGAGGACGCGACGAAGGATTTCGTCGAACAGGCCCTGCTTTTACCGATCACTGAGCGGATCGCCGATGCCGAACGCCGCAAGGCGGACGAGACGGCGGCAACCCGCGTCGATTTCTTCACCATGGTGCGGGGAGACAACTGATGGGCCTGAAAACAGAAGCTCTGACCGGCGGCTTTGCCGAGCCGGTCTTCCATTCCCAAAGCGTCTTCAAGATGCTGATGGACGGTATGGCCCGCCCCGGCACAATCCAGACCGTTCTGCCCGACGTCGCTCCGCCGGCACCGCTCGGCATCGCCGCCGGCACGATCGCGCTGACGCTTTGCGACCACGACACACCCGTCTGGCTTTCCCAGGGACTGGCGAGATCCGCCGTGCCGGAGTGGTTCGGCTTCCATACCGGCGCGCCGTTGACCACCGAAAAAGCCGAAGCGCGCTTTGCCTTCACCGAGGCCGGCACCGCACTTTCCTCCTTCGGCCTCTTTGCATCAGGTACGCAGGAATATCCCGACCGCTCGACGACTGTTGTCATCGAACTCGCCGAACTCGAAGGCGGCCGCAGTCTGGCGCTGATGGGTCCCGGCATCCAGAGCGTGGCGGAGATCGCGCCTATCGGCCTGCCGGAGACCTTCCTGCGGCTCTGGACCGAGAACCGCGCGCTCTTTCCGCGCGGCGTCGACATCGTGCTGACGGCGGGCAAGCGTTTCCTCTGCCTGCCGCGCACCACCAAGATCACAGCAACGGAGATCTGAGCTCATGTATGTTGCCGTCAAGGGTGGCGAGGCCGCCATTGCCAATGCCCACCGCCTGCTGGCCGACCGCCGCCGCGGCGACCGCTCGCTGCCGGCGATCGGTATCGAACAGATCGTGGCGCAGCTGGCGCTCGCCGTCGACCGCGTCATGGCCGAGGCTTCGCTTTTCGACCGCACGCTCGCAGCACTTGCCATCCGCCAATCGCGGGGCGACATGATCGAGGCGATCTTCCTGCTGCGCGCCTACCGCACGACGCTGCCGCGTTTCGGCTATTCGAAGCCGCTCGACACGGCTGATATGACGATCGAACGCCGCATCTCGGCGACCTACAAGGATCTGCCGGGCGGCCAGCTTCTTGGGCCTACCTTCGACTATACCCACCGCCTGCTCGATCCCTCGCTGCTTTCGGACGAGGCGGTCGAGACGCCCGCTCAGCGCGCCGCCGAGACCGGCCGGGTCATGCGCGTCTCCGAAATCCTCGGCGAAGAAGGCCTGATCGAGGCCGACGGCGACATGCCGGAAGATCACGAGATCGGCGACCTGACCCGCGAGCCGATGGAATTCCCGATGACCCGCGACCTGCGCCTGCAGGCGCTTGCCCGCGGCGACGAGGGCTTCCTGCTGGCGCTCGGTTATTCTACCCAGCGCGGCTATGGCCGCAACCACCCCTTCACCGGTGAAATCCGCATCGGCGACGTCGAGGTGGAATTCGACGTGCCGGAACTCGGTTTCGCCGTCTCGCTCGGCACCATCCAGATCACCGAATGCCAGATGGTCAACCAGTTCAAGGGTTCGGCCAAGGCGCCGCCGCAATTTACCCGCGGCTACGGCCTGGTCTTTGGCCAGAGCGAGCGCAAGGCGATGGCGATGTCGCTGGTCGACCGGGCGCTTCGCGCCGAAGAGCTCGGCGAGGATATCACCGCGCCGGCACAGGACGAGGAATTCGTCATCTCGCACTCCGACAACGTCCAGGCGACGGGCTTCGTCGAGCACCTGAAGCTTCCGCATTATGTGGATTTCCAGGCCGAACTCGATCTCGTCCGCCGTATGCGCCGCGAATTCGAAGCCGCCCGCAACGGTGGCGAAGACATGAAGGAAGCCGCCGAATGACCGATCTGGCCAGCTACAACTTCGCCTATCTCGACGAACAGACCAAGCGGATGATCCGCCGCGCCATCCTGAAGGCAATCGCCATTCCGGGTTACCAGGTGCCCTTCGCCTCGCGCGAAATGCCGATGCCCTATGGCTGGGGCACCGGCGGCGTGCAGGTGACGGCCTCGATCATCGGACCGGACGACGTGCTGAAGGTCATCGACCAGGGCGCCGACGACACGACCAACGCCGTTTCGATCCGCGCCTTCTTCCAGAAGGTCGCCAATGTCGCGGTGACGACGCATACCAAGGATGCAACGATTATCCAGACGCGCCACCGCATTCCCGAGGAAAAGCTCGGCCCCGGACAGGTGCTCGTCTACCAGGTGCCAATCCCCGAGCCGCTGCGCTTCCTCGAGCCGCGTGAGACCGAGACCCGCAAGATGCACGCTCTCGAAGAATACGGTCTCATGCATGTGAAGCTCTACGAGGACATCGCCCATAACGGCCGCATCTCCAGGACCTACGCCTATCCGGTGAAGGTCCACGGCCGCTACGTCATGGACCCGTCGCCGACGCCGAAATTCGACAATCCGAAGATGCATATGTCGGACGCGCTGCAGCTCTTCGGCGCCGGACGCGAGAAGCGCATCTATGCGGTTCCGCCCTATACCGACGTCGTCAGCCTGGATTTCGAGGATTACCCCTTCGATATACAGCGCTTCGACAAGCCCTGCGCCCTTTGCGGCGCCGAGGAAGTCTATCTCGACGAAGTGGTTCTCGACGACAAGGGCGGGCGCATGTTCGTCTGCTCCGACACCGATCATTGCGAAGACCGCCGCGCGCACGGACATGCAGGCGAGATGCTGGCCCGGGAGGCTGCAGAATGAGCGATACTCCACTTCTCAAAGTCCATGACGTTTCGAAATTCTACGGCAACCGCATCGGCTGCCGCGACGTCTCCTTCGAGCTCTGGCCCGGCGAAGTGCTCGCCATCGTCGGTGAATCCGGCTCCGGCAAGACGACGCTGCTCAACTGCCTCTCCACTCGGCTGCTGCCGAGCACCGGCAGCGTCGAATATCACATGCGCGACGGCAGCTACCGCGACCTCTACCGCATGAACGAGGCCGAGCGGCGTTTCCTGATGCGCACCGACTGGGGCTTCGTGCATCAGAACCCTGCCGACGGCCTGCGCATGACCGTTTCTGCCGGCGCCAATGTCGGCGAACGGCTGATGGCGATCGGCGACCGGCACTATGGCAAGATCCGCGCCTCGGCGATCGACTGGCTCGAACGCGTCGAGATCGACGCCGACCGCATCGACGACCAGCCGCGCGCCTTTTCGGGCGGCATGCGCCAGCGATTGCAGATCGCCCGCAACCTCGTCACCGGCCCGCGCCTCGTCTTCATGGACGAGCCGACCGGCGGCCTCGACGTCTCGGTGCAGGCGCGCCTGCTCGATCTCGTGCGCGGCCTCGTCAACGATCTCGGTCTCTCGGCCATCATCGTCACCCACGATCTCGCCGTCGCCCGCCTTCTCTCGCACCGGATGATGGTGATGAAGGACGGCTACGTCATCGAACACGGGCTCACCGACCGCGTGCTCGACGACCCGCGCGAACCCTATACGCAGCTGCTCGTCTCCTCGATCCTGCAGGTCTGAGGTCGGAAACCTAGAACGGTTCAGTTTTCATGGCAGCACAGAACCGTTCTAACCTTTTGTTTTTACGCAATTCCGGACGGAAAACCGCTTCACACTTTTCCTGGAATTGCTCTAGAAAGAAGAAATCATGGCAACGCCCCTCGTCGTTTCCGAAGTCTCGAAGAGCTTCACCATGCATCTGCGTGACGGCATCAAGCTACCCGTCGTCTCCGATGTCGCCTTCTCCGTCGCATCGGGCCAATGCGTCGTGCTCGGTGGACCATCGGGCATCGGCAAGAGCTCGCTGCTCAAGATGATCTACGGCAATTATGCCGTCGACACCGGCCAGATCCTCATCCGCCACGACGGACGCATCGTCGATCTCGCCTCCACCGATCCGCGCACCGTGCTCAACGTCCGCCGCAATACACTCGGTTATGTCAGCCAGTTCCTACGCACCGTGCCGCGCGTCGCGGCGATCGACGTGGTTGCCGAACCGCTGGTGGCACGCGGCGAGGACGCCGTCACGGCGCGGGAAAAGGCGGGCGCCCTGCTTGCCAGGCTCAATCTGCCGGAAACGCTCTGGCAGCTTCCGCCCGCCACCTTCTCTGGCGGCGAGCAGCAACGCGTCAACATCGCACGCGGCTTCATCACCGAGCACACGATCCTGCTTCTCGACGAACCCACAGCCTCGCTCGACGCGAAAAACCGCGCCGTCGTCGTCGGCATGATCGCGGAAAAGAAGAAGGCGGGTGTGGCCCTTCTCGGCATCTTCCACGACGAAGAAGTGCGCGAAGCCGTCGCCGACCGCATCCTCGACGTCCAGCAGTTCTCACCCAGAAAGATCGCTGCATGAGCCGCAAGCTGGGTATCGAGCCCTACTTTCATGAAACGGCATCCGTCAGCGAATCCACCTTCGGGCGCTATACGGAGGTCTCGGAACGCTGCCGCATCAGCGAGGCCAGCTTCGGCGACTATTCCTACATCATGCAGGATGGCTCCGTCTGGTGTGCGACGATCGGCAAGTTCGTCAATATCGCCGCCGCCGTGCGCATCAACGCCACCAACCATCCGACCTGGCGCGCGACACTGCATCATTTCACCTATCGCGCCGCCGACTACTGGCCGGACGGCGACGTGGAAACGGACTTCTTCGCCTGGCGACGCGCAAACCGCGTGACGATCGGCAACGACGTCTGGATCGGCCACGGGGCGACGATCCTGCCCGGCGTCACCATCGGCAATGGCGCGGTGATCGGGGCCGGCGCCGTCGTCTCGAAGGACGTCGCGCCCTATACGATCGTTGGCGGCGTACCGGCCAAACTCATTCGCGAGCGCTTTCCAAGAGAGGTCGGCGAACGGATGGACAGGCTTTCGTGGTGGGACTGGGAGCATGACCGGCTGCGCCAGGCGCTCGAGGATTTTCGCAACCTGGACGCGGAAGATTTCCTGTCCCGCTACGGCGGTTAAAACCCCCGATATAGGGGCGAAGAATTGTGACAGGACTTACACAAATATGACATGCGAGGTTCATCAAGCGAGACTAATGCGATGCTGATCAAGGCCTGGATCGCAAGGGAAGAGCATGATGTTCGAGCTGAAGAATGTCACACGTCGTTTCGGAAAAAAGCTCGCTGTCGATTCCGTCACGCTTGCCATTCCCCAGGGCCAGATGGTCGGCATCATCGGCCGCTCCGGCGCCGGCAAGTCGACGCTGCTGCGCATGATCAACCGCCTTCAGGAGCCGAGCTCCGGCTCCGTTCATTTCGCCGGCGTCGAGGTCTCCGGGCTTCGCGGCCAGGCATTGCGCAACTGGCAGCGCGACTGTGCGATGATCTTCCAGCAGTTCAACCTGGTGCCGCGCCTCGACGTTCTCACCAATGTCATGCTCGGCCGCCTCAATCATCGCTCGACGCTTATGAGCCTGCTCAACATCTTCACCCGCGAGGAACGCGTGCATGCCATCGCGGCACTCGAACGCCTCGGCATCGAGCAGACGGCGCTGCAGGCAGCCGGCACGCTTTCCGGCGGCCAGCAGCAGCGCGTGGCGATCGCCCGGGCGCTGATGCAGAACCCGAAAATGGTTCTCGCCGATGAGCCGATCGCCTCTCTCGATCCGCTGAACGCCAAGATCGTCATGGATGCGCTGCGCGATATCAACGAGCGCGAGGGCATCACCGTCATCACCAACCTTCACACGCTCGACACCGCCCGCAACTATTGTGAGCGCATCGTCGGCATGGCCGGCGGCCGCGTCGTCTTCGACGGCCAGCCCTCGGAGCTGACCGCCGAAGCGGTGAAGGAAATCTACGGGACCGACAAGGACGGCGCCGGCATCGACGAAACGCTCACCTCGACCAGCCTCGAATCCAAGCGCCGCGCCGAGGATGTCTCATCCGGCAGGGTGGCCAAAGCAGCCGCCGTGCACTGACCCGTTTCCGGCCGACGGGACAACGGTCGGAAAAATAACTGACAAACAAACCATGTCACAAAAGGAGACTTCCATGTCTGCATTCCGCAAGATCCTGATGGCAACCATCGCCGTCGCCGCCCTCGCCGGCAATGCTGCTGCCCAGGACGTCAAGGTCCTCCGCATCGGTCTCGATGGCGGTGAAAACGAAGCCGACCAGGTTCGCCGCACCGAGTGCGTCAAGCCGGGCCTGATCGCTGCCACCGGCGTTTCCGAAGTTCAGCTCTTCCCATCGCCGAATTACAACGGCGTCATCCAGGGCCTCCTTGGCGGCACGATCGACCTCGCCGTCATGGGCGCCGCCTCTTACGCCGCGATCTATATCAAGGATCCAAACGCCGTCACCCCGGTTCTGACCACCAAGCAGGCCGACGGTTCGACCGGTTATTACTCGATCATGGTTGCCCGCAAGGATTCCGGCATCAAGACGCTCGCCGACGCCAAGGGCAAGAAGCTCGGCTTCGCTGATCCGGACTCTACCTCCGGCTACCTTGTTCCTAACGTTGCCCTTCCGAAGGACACCGGCGCTCCAGTCAAGCAGTACTTCTCTGAAACCGGCTTCGGCGGCGGCCACGAGAACCTCGTTCTCGGCGTTCTCGACAAAAAGTTCGACGTCGGTACCACCTTCGGTTCCGGTCAGGGCGACTGGGCGCAGGGCTACTCCTCCGGCAACCTGCACCAGATGGTCACCAAGGGCTTGCTCGACATGGACGATATCGTCGAAGTCTGGAAGTCGCCGCTCATCCCGAACGGTCCGCTGATGGTTTCCCAGAAGCTGCCGGCCGACCTCCAGAAGAAGGTTACCACCTACTTCGCCGAACTGCCGAAGACAGACAAGAGCTGCTTCGAATCGTTCACGGGCGGCGGCTACGTTGACTGGGCGCCGGTCGACCAGAGCTTCTACCAGACGATCATCGACGCCCGTAAGGCCGTTATCGGCGGCTGATCCTCAGTCTGAACAGTCTTGCGGCGGCATCATGATGATGCCGCCGTTTTTTCAAGAAGGAAGCCACATATGGCGCACTCGGCCGGCGCGGACTCTCTGAGCGGATTGCAGGAGGGCTCCCGCACCATCCTCGATCATTATCAGAGCCAGGTTCGAACGCGGCGGATCTATACCGTCGTTTCAATCGTGGTCTTCCTGATCATCCTCGGCGCCTCGCTCGACTTCGCCAACAGCGCCAATTCGGGCAAGTTCTTCGAGCGCCTTCCCTATTTCTTCGACTTCATGAAGAGCTTCGTGCCGGACAGTCCGCTGGAGATCTTCCGCGCCATGTTCGACCTGCCGTCGCCCTTCTCCGACGGTTCGATCAAATACGACTATACAAGCGACCGCGTCTGGATCACCGATAGTTTCTACATCCCGAATTTCTTCTACCAGCTCGCGATCACGCTCAACATCGCCATCGTCTCCACCATTCTCGGTGCGAGCGGCGCGTTCTTGCTCTGCTTTTTCGCTTCCACCAATCTGGTCGGTGCTGGCGTGACGCGCTGGGTCGTGCGGCGCATCATGGAAATCATGCGCGCCTTCCCGGAAATCGTCGTCGCCGGTCTTCTCGCCGCGATCCTGTCGATCGGTCCGATTTCGGCGATCATCGCGGTATGGGTCCATACTGTCGGCGCACTTGGGAAGCTGTTCTTCGAAGTCGTCGAGAATGCCGACATGAAGCCGGATGAAGGCCTGCGCGCCGCCGGTGCCGGCTGGCTGGAGCGCGTGCGCTTCGCGATCCTGCCGCAGGTGTTGCCGAACTTCGTCTCCTACACGCTGCTGCGGACTGAGATCAACGTGCGCGCCTCGACTATTATCGGCGCCGTCGGCGGCGGCGGCATAGGCGAGGTCTTCAGCCTGTCGATCGGACGCGACCATGCTGCCAAGACCTATGCGATCATCATCCTGCTGCTGATCACCGTCATTTGCGTCGACCAATTCTCCGCCTGGCTGCGCCGCCGGCTGATCGGCAAGCAGTCCTTCGAATTCGGACAGGGAGCAGCCTGATGTCCTCTGTTCCGACCATCAACGCCGCCGAGCGCGAACGACTGCTTTCGGCCTATCCGGACGTCTTCCATCGCAGCTTCATGCAGCGCTGGGGTCTGCTCCTCATTTCAGCTGCGGTCTTCGTTTACCTTGCCTTCTGCTTCGCCTTCTTCAACGTCATCCCCACCTTCGTGAACGGCAACTGGGACCGCGCGGCGATCTATGTCCAGGACTGGTATTCCTGGCGCGCCCAGCCGCGCCTGCGTTTCCAGAACGATCAGGTCGTCCCCCAATGGACGAGCCGCCGCCAGTATCCCGAGGGCGCCGATATCAACTGGCTGAAGCCCAATGCCGATAGCAGCCGATACACCGTCACCTTCGGCAGCGCCGGCAACCGCATGGAAGTGACGCCGAGCCGAGTCGACGTCTATATCGACGGCAAATTCTATCCCGTGACCATCACCCGCGATCGTGCCTCCCTGCCGTCCGACGCACCTGCCCAGATGGAGCAAGACGACAACAAGGTGAACGTCTATTACGGCTTCGCGGGACAGGCGGAAATCCGTACCAACCAGGTCTATGTCCAGCGCCGCTTCCTCGGCTGGGCAAACTTCTTCTTCGATACGCATTCGCCCTTCTGGGGCCGCAGCCTGCCTGAGGTCGTCGGCCTGATGTTCTCCGGCGAACGACTCGATCCGAACCAGTCCAATGCCTCGCTGGCGTTGGACAACTTCCTGAACAATGCAAGCTGGCAGCATGGCGACATCCTGTCGAAGTTGATGCAGACGCTGGTCATGGCCTTTGTCGGCACGCTGTTCGGCACGCTGGTCGCTTTCCCGCTTGCCTTCATCGCCGCGCGCAACATCACGCGCAGCCGCGCTGCGAACTGGGGCACAAAGCGGCTCTTTGATTTCCTGCGCTCGATCGACATGCTGATCTGGGCGTTGTTCTTCACCCGTGCCTTCGGCCCAGGGCCGCTTCCAGGCATCGCGGCGATCTTCTTCACCGATACGGGCGCGCTCGGAAAGGTCTATGCCGAAGCGCTTGAGAACATCGACGACAAGCAGCGTGAGGGCGTGAGATCGGTCGGCGCGGCACCGGTGGCCGTCCAACGTTATGGCGTCATCCCTCAGGTCCTGCCGGTGTTCATCTCGCAATCGCTCTATTTCTGGGAATCGAATACCCGCTCGGCAACCGTAATCGGCGCCGTCGGTGCGGGCGGCATTGGCCTCAAGCTGCTCGAATCCATGAAGACCAATTCGGACTGGGACAAAGTCGCCTATATGGTCCTGCTGATCCTCCTCGTGGTCTTCGCCTTCGACAACCTCTCGAATGCGCTGCGTTCGCGCGTGATGGGAAAAAAGGGCCACTGACGAACTGACGCCATCATCATTCTGTCACGGAAATCTTTTAGCCGGGAGCCTGCTTGCGGTTCGCCGCCAAATCACTGCACAGTGCGCTCCCCCGTTTGGACGATCCCCAGGATAAAAGCCTTGCGCTACGCTCTCTATTTCTCGCCGCCGAAGGATGATCCCCTGACCGGCGCGGCCTCGCTCTGGCTCGGCCGCAATGCTTTCACCGGCGAGACCTATCCTGCACCGGAATATGAGCAGCTGGGTGCTGCAGAACAGTTCGAGCTCACCGCCGACCCCCGCCGCTACGGCTTTCACGCCACGATCAAGGCACCGTTTTCGCTCGCCTCCTCCGTCACCGAGAAAGATCTCATGACCGTTGCCGAGGATTTTGCCCAGCGCACGCAAGCCTTCGAGATTCCTGAACTCGTGCTTGGGCAACTCGGCCGTTTTTTTGCCCTCGTTCCCGGTTCTCTTCATCAACCTCTTCAGGATTTCGCCGCGAAGGTGGTAAGGTCGTTCGAACCGTTCCGCGCAGCGCTTTCCGAAGCCGACATGGCGCGGCGCAACCCGGAGAAGCTCAGCGACAGCCAGCGCGCTCATCTGCAGCGCTGGGGTTATCCTTACGTCATGGAGGATTTCGGCTTTCACATGACGCTGAGCGGCCAGGTGCCCGAGACACGCGCCGAGGTGATGAAAGCGATCCTGACCGAGCGTTTTGCCGATTTCACCGGCCGGCCGCTTTTGATTTCCGGCCTTGCCGTCTTCATCGAGGAGACGCGCGGCGCCCCGTTCAAAGTTCATTCCTGGCTGCCGCTTGCCGGTGCCAAAAGCTGAAAGACCTGACGACATGAGCAAAGAGACCGTGTTTTCCAACGCCCGCATCGTTCTCGAGGATGACATCCTCTCGGGCTCGATCCTCATCCGCGATGGAAAGATCGCCGACATCTCCGAGGGTAACTCGGTAGCCGGCGAAGATTTTGAAGGCGACTACATCATTCCAGGCCTTGTCGAGCTGCACACCGACCATCTCGAAGGCCATTACCAGCCGCGTCCCGGCATCCGCTGGAACAAGACCGCCGCGATCCAGGCGCATGACGCCCAGATCGTCACATCAGGCATTACCACCGTGTTCGACTGCCTGCGCATGGGTGCGGACGAGGACGGCGGCTTCGAACATGGCGAGATGCGCGAGATGGCCGATGCCATCCAGTCGGCGGAGAAGGAAGGCAGGCTGCGCGCCGAGCACTTGCTCCACTTGCGCTGCGAGGTCTCGGCCGACAATGTGCTCGAACATTTCGCCGATTTCGAAAGCGACCGGCATGTGCGTCTCGTCTCGCTGATGGACCACGCCCCCGGCCAGCGGCAATTCCAGACGATGGATCAATATATTTTCTACTACCAGAAGAAGCGGGGCCTGAGCGACGAGGCTTTCGCGCGTTTCGTCGCCAAGCGTCAGGCAGAATCGGCGCGCAATTCGACGCCGCACCGCAACGCCATCGCCAAGGTTTGCGCCGAGCGCGGCATCACCGTGGCAAGCCATGACGACGCGACGCTCTCCCATGTCGACGAGGCGATCGACAACGGGGTGCGCCTGGCCGAGTTCCCGACCAGCTTCGACGCCGCCCGGGCCTCGCACGGACATGGCATGAGCGTGCTGATGGGGGCGCCGAACATCGTGCGCGGCAAGTCACATTCCGGCAATATCGCCGCCCGCGACCTTGCCGAGATGGGCGTGCTCGACGTGCTTTCCTCCGACTACGTACCGCTCAGCCTGCTGCATGCGCCCTTCATCCTCGCCGACGAGGTGGAGAGCATCAGCCTGCCGAAGGCGATCGCCATGGTGACGTCGACGCCCGCCCGTACCGTCAGCCTCGATGACCGCGGCCGGATCGCAACGGGGCTGCGCGCCGATCTTGTCCGCGTCCATCGTTCGCACGGCGTGCCGGTGACGCGCTCCGTCTGGCGCCAGGGACGCCGTGTCGCATGATGCCGCACGAACCCCACCCCGGAGCCGGAGCCGAGCGCGGCATCATGGTCGTCGTCGTCGGACCGAGCGGTGCCGGCAAGGACACGCTGATGAACCTCGCGGCCCGGCGTTTCAAGGGCCGCGACAATGTGCATTTCGTCCGCCGGGTCATCACCCGTCACCGTGACGCCGGCGGCGAAGACCATCTTTCCGTCTCCCTCGAAGGTTTTGCCTCCATGGAGCAGTCAGGCTCCTTCGCCGTCTGGTGGGAAGCGCACGGCCTGAAATACGGCATTCCGGCCGAGGTCTCGGTAGCGCTGTCGAGAGGCCATGTCGTCGTCGCCAACGGCTCGCGCTCCGCGCTTCACCGCTTCCAGGCCGCCTTCCCGCGGCTGAAAGTCATCAACGTCACCGCCCGCCCCGAAGTGCTCGCCGGTCGGCTGGAGGCGCGCGGACGCGAGACGCATGAAGATATCATGGCCCGGCTTGCCCGCGGACCGCTGACGGTGCGTGGCGAATACGACGTGGTGGAGCTCGACAATAGCGGCTCGCTCGAAGAGGCCGAGCAGAAGATGATCGAGATCCTCGACGGATTGCTGACCAAGGCGCCCTGAACAGATCGAGAGGAAGGGCATGCGCGCCATCAAGGTGGTCGACTACGATCCTTCCTGGCCGCGGCTGTTTGCCGAGATCAGCACCGAGATCTCGATCCTGCTCAGTGGGCGCCTGCTTTCCATCGAGCATATCGGCAGCACGTCGGTGCCTGGCCTGCCGGCCAAGCCGAAGATCGACCTCGATGCCATGATGATATCCGACGCGTTCCTGCCGGCGGCGATCGAGATCGTGCGCGCTGCCGACTTCGTCTTCCACGGCGATACAGGCGAGCAACGATGGGCCTTCACCCGCGATCATGACGGTTATGGGTTCAAGCTCTATCTTTGCGGGCCCAATAACTACGCGCATCGGGACCGCATTCTGTTTCGCGATTATCTCAGGGGTCACCCCGAGAGGGCCAAGGCCTATGCCGATCTGAAACGCCGGCTGGCTGCGGAGGCAGGTGGCGATTGGGATTTTTATACCGTCGGAAAGACCGAGTTTGTCAGCGAGGCGGTTCGGCTGGCTGCGTTAAGGACGTAAAGCTGGAATCCGTCAGACGCCCTGGCCGCCGGCGATTACTCGCCGTCGCCCCGTCCCGATACGATCTCGCGCTTACCGACATGGTTGGCCGGGCCGACGAGACCTTCTTTTTCCATGCGTTCCACCAATGAGGCAGCGCGGTTGTAGCCGATGCCGAGGCGGCGCTGGATATAGGAGGTCGAGCATTTCTTGTCGCGCATGACGACCTTGACCGCCTGCTCGTAGAGCTCGTTGCCATCCTCGGAAGCCATGGCGCTCTTGTCGAAGACGGCGCCGGCTTCTTCCTCTTCCGTCTCTTCCTCCTCGTCGGCGGTGACGGTGTCAAGATATTCGGGGCGACCCTGGGTCTTCAGATGGGCAACGACCTTTTCGACCTCGACATCCGAGACGAAGGGACCGTGGACACGGGAAATCCGCCCGCCCCCCTGCATGTGCAGCATGTCTCCCTGACCGAGCAGCTGCTCGGCGCCCTGTTCGCCGAGAATGGTGCGGCTGTCGATCTTCGAGGTCACCTGGAAGGAGATGCGGGTCGGGAAGTTCGCCTTGATCGTGCCGGTGATGACGTCGACCGACGGACGCTGTGTCGCCATGATCAGATGGATGCCGGCGGCGCGGGCCATCTGGGCGAGGCGTTGGATCGCCCCTTCGATGTCCTTGCCGGCGACCATCATCAGGTCGGCCATCTCGTCGACGATGACGACGATATAAGGCATCGGCGTCAGGTCCAGCGCCTGGCTTTCCTCGATCGGAGTGCCGGTGCCCTTGTCGAAGCCGACCTGGACCATGACATGGATGGTCTCGCCCTTTTCGCGGGCCTGGGCGACGCGGTCGTTGTAACCGTCGATGTTGCGGACACCGAGGCGCGACATCTTGCGATAGCGCTCCTCCATTTCGCGCACGGCCCATTTCAGCGCCATGACCGCCTTCTTCGGATCGGTGACGACGGGCGTCAGCAGATGCGGGATGCCGTCATAGACGGAAAGCTCAAGCATCTTCGGATCGACCATGATCAGCCGGCACTGTTCCGGCGTCATGCGGTAGAGCAGCGACAGGATCATCGTGTTGATGGCGACCGACTTGCCGGAACCGGTGGTGCCGGCGACGAGCAGATGCGGCATCTTGGCGAGCTCGGCAATGACAGGCTCGCCGCCGATGGTCTTGCCGAGGCCGAGCGCCAGCTTGTAGCCGCTCTTCTCGAAATCCTGGCTCTCGATCATCTCACGGAAATAAACGGTTTCACGCGTGACATTCGGCAGTTCGATGCCGATGACGTTGCGGCCGGGGACGACGGCAACACGGGCCGAAAGCGCCGACATCGAGCGGGCGATATCATCGGCAAGGCCGATGACGCGCGACGATTTCACGCCCGGCGCCGGCTCGAATTCGTAGAGGGTGACGACAGGGCCGGGACGGACATGGATAATCTCGCCCTTGATGCCGAAATCCTCCAGCACGCTCTCCAGAAGCCCGGCATTCTGCTCCAGCGTCTCCTGCGACATGATCTCGCCGAGGCGTTCCGGCGGTTCCTGCAGCAGGGCGCGCGGCGGGAATTCATAGCCGGATGCGTCGATCCTTTCGGGCCTCGCGGCCAGGCGCGGCGACGGCAGAACCGCGGCGACGGGCGGCGTGCGCTGCGGCGCTGGTGCTGTCTGAGGGGCTGATGCAATTTGAGGGGTTGGCGTGACCTGAGTGGCTGGCGCAGGCTGAGGTGCCAGCATGACCGGTGCCTCGACAATAATGCGCCTGGGCTTTTCCAGGGACGGGGCGGCCGCAGGGCGCACGGCAACCTTCGTGGAGACCGCGGCGGGCTGCGGGGCCGGGCGGGAGACGACGGGAGCGGTTGCCGGCCGGCCGGGGCGCCATTCCATGATCCGGAACAGCGACGTGATCGATTCGGGCGAGGTCTCGGTCTTCGGGAACGATATCAACGGCGGCGCGCGAACCGGCTCGGCCTCTTCGAAGGCCATGACTTCCCAGAAGGCGAAATCCGAAATCGAGGAAAGCTCGGCGCTGGCGCGGAAAGCCGGCGCGCCGGGCTCGTCAAGCAAAGGTGACTGCTGCAGTTCGACCCTGTGCGGTGCTGCGGAAATTTCGTCCGGCTCCGGCAGATAGATATCGAACGGCACATCGACGGCAACCGGCTCTATCCGTATCGCCTGCTGTCCAATCTGCGAATCATCGCGAACCGACTCATTCGGCGCGCGCCGCCTGCTGATCAGCGTTTCCGGCGTGCGGGTGAAACGGACATTCGGGGCGAGGGAAAAGTTGCTCTGCCAGATGGGTGCCGCCGGCTTCTCCCCTGGGTTCTCCTCCGGAAGGTCCGTTTCAATCTCGCTGGAAAAATCTCCGGCATCCGTCAAATTGGTTCTGGGAAAACGCATGCGTCCGCTACTCACTCATGCTTTGTAAATTACGACCCTACCGGGATAGAAAAGGAAGGTTAATAAGTTCCTTCCTGCCGTATCGTTCCGATACGACCCCTTTGGGTAAATCGCTGCACTTTCAATGAGTTCTGGTGGCGAGAAAAATCTTTGCGATTTTTGGGGAGGCGCTCTAAAGCGCGTCGCAATCTTTCAGATTCGCTGCTGCCGCTTTAGGCTTTATTTCCACGCATGTCGTTGTCGCAAAACCGCTGCACACTTTTGCGCGACATGCTTTAGTGCGCCTCGTCCCAATTGGTGGCGGCGCGGGCATCGACCCTTAGCGGCACGCGCATTTCCAACGCCGGCATGGTGGCGTTTTCCATGACCGAGACGATTGTTGGCATCGCCTTTTCGACATCCTCGTCCTCGACCTCGAAGATGAGTTCGTCATGCACCTGCAGCAGCATGCGGACGCGATCGGCGAGGCCGACGTCAACAAGCGCCGGCTCTATCTTGATCATTGCCCGGCGGATGACGTCGGCAGCCGAGCCCTGGATCGGCGCGTTAATCGCCGCACGCTCGTTAAAGGAGCGCACGGAGGGATTGGACGAGCGGATTTCGGGATAGTTGATGCGGCGACCGAAGATCGTCTCGACATAACCCTTGTCGCGCGCCATGGCCTTTCGGCTTTCCATATAGTCGCGGATGCCGGGGAAACGCTCGAAATACTTCTTGATGTAGTCGCCGGCTTCCGAACGCTCGATCGAAAGCTGATTGGCGAGCCCGAAGGCCGAGATGCCGTAGATGATGCCGAAATTGATTGCCTTGGCGCGGCGGCGCACCTCGCCCGGCATGCCTTCTACCGGCACGCCGAACATTTCCGACGCCGTCATGGCGTGGATGTCGACGCCATCTTCGAAAGCCTTGGTCAGCTGCGGGATCTCGGCGACATGGGCAAGCACGCGCAGTTCGATCTGGCTGTAGTCGGCGGAGATCAGCTTGTGGCCAGGCGTCGAGATGAAGGCGGTGCGGATCTTTCGGCCTTCTGCGGTGCGAACCGGAATATTCTGCAGGTTCGGCTCGGAGGAGGACAGGCGCCCCGTGGTCGTCGATGCCAGCGAATAGGAGGTGTGGACCCGCTTGGTCTCCGGATGGACATAGCCGGGGAGCGCGTCGGTATAGGTGGATTTCAGCTTGGTGAGCTGGCGCCAGTCAACGATCTTGCGCGGCAGCTCCAAACCGGCGGCGGCCAGATCCTCGAGCACCTGCGCGGAGGTGGACCATTGCCCCGTTTTCGTCTTGTTGCCGCCGGCAAGGCCCATCTTGCCGAACAGGATATCGCCCAGCTGCTTCGGCGAGCCGATGTTGAACCGCTCGCCGGCCAGTACGTAGATCTCGTCCTCGAGCCTTGCTGCACCCTGGGCCAGTTCGCCGGAGAGGCGCGACAGGATCTGCCGGTCGACGGTGATGCCGCGCGCTTCCATGCGTGCCAGTACCGGCAACAGCGGCCGCTCCAGCCGTTCATAGACGCTGGTCAATCCCGCCGCCGCCAGCCGGGGCTTCAGCACCAGCCAGAGGCGCAGCGTCACGTCGGCATCTTCGGCGGCATAGTGGGTGGCGCGGTCGATATCGACCAGATCGAAGGTGACGTTCGCCTTGCCGCTGCCCGCCACGTCCTTGTAAGGAATCGGGGTATGGCCGAGGAATTTTTCCGAGAGCGGGTCCATGCCATGCGCGCCGGTGCCGGCGTCCAGCACGTAGGAGATCAGCATCGTGTCGTCGAAACTCCTGGTCTCGATGCCATAGCGCTTCAACAGCAGGTAGTCGTATTTCAGATTCTGGGCGACCTTGAGAACCGCTTCGTCCTCCAGCAATGCCTTCAACCGCGGCAGGGCATCGCCCATCGGGATCTGGTTGTCGGCAAGGCCGCCGCCGAGCAGATCGCCGACGCCGTTCTTATGGACAAGCGGCACATAGGCGGCGCGGATCTTCGTGCCGGTGGGATCGGCCGTATTGTCGGCGATCGCCAGCGAAAAGCCGACGAGTTCGGCCTGCATCGCATCCAGCGACGTGGTCTCGGTATCGAAAGCAACGAGGCCGGTCGCGCGCGCATCGGCGATCCAGCGGTCGAGCGTTGCCAGGTCGCGGATCGTGACATAGGCCGAATGATCGAAGGGCAGCGTCGCAAAGGCCTCGGCCCGAGCGTTGGCAAGATCGGCGGGCGAAAAGGCGCCTTCGACGGCGGTCTTCGCCCTCGCGCGCGGCGGCAGCGGCACGGATTCACCCGAAACGTCGGGGATGCCGCCGGCAACGGGCTCGGGCTCGGCCGCATCGAGATCCGGGCCGCGGGCCGTCTCACCCCATTCGATGCGGACGATCGCCGGTTCGATGGCGCCGGCATCGCAAGCGCAGGCTTCGGCGACGCGGCGCGTCAGCGTGGTGAATTCCATCGTCTTCAGGAAGCCTATCAGCTTCGGGCCGTTCTGCGGCTCCAGCACCAGCGCGTCGAGATCGAGATCGAGTGGCACATCGGTGCGCAGCCGCACGAGGTCGCGCGAGAGCCTGGCCATGTCGATATTGGCGAGGATCGTCTCGCGGCGCTTGACCTGCTTGATCTCGGCGGCGCGTTCGAGCAGCGTATCAAGATCGCCGTATTCCTCGAGAAGCTGGGCGGCGGTTTTCGGGCCAATGCCGGGAATGCCGGGAACATTGTCGACCGAATCGCCGGTCATCGCCTGCAGATCGATCATCTTTTCCGGCGGCACGCCCCATTTCTCGATGACATCGGGAATGCCGATCTGCTTGTCCTTCATGCTGTCATACATGTGGACATTGGGGCTGACGAGCTGCATCAGATCTTTGTCGGAGGAGACGATGGTGACATCGGCGCCAGTCGCTTCGGCCTGGCGGGCATAGGTGGCGATGATGTCGTCGGCCTCGAAGCCTTCGGTCTCGATGCAGGGCAGATTGAAGGCGCGGGTCGCCTCGCGGATGAGGCCGAATTGCGGGATGAGCTCTTCCGGCGGCGCAGATCGGTTCGCCTTATAGGCGTCGTAGAGATCCTTGCGAAACGTCCTGGCGGAATAGTCGAAGATGACGGCAAGATGGGTCGGCGTCACGCCGACATCGGTATTGCGCGCATCCCTCAGCAGCTTCCACAGCATGTTGCAGAAACCGGACACAGCGCCGATCGGCAGGCCGTCGGTCTTGCGGGTCAGCGGCGGCAATGCATGAAACGCCCGGAAGATGAATCCGGAACCATCGACTAGGAAGAGGTGATCGCCTTTTTTCATGCGTGCATGGATAGCGCGGGCATGGGACGAGGTCCATATAGAGTTCGGCATAAAATTCGGCGCGCGGAAAGGATTATGGCGTTCGGAGCGTCACACAGCGCCGCACGTCTTTTCGGACGCGCAAAGGACGCTGAGCACTTGGCGTTGCTGCATAATTTTATCCTTCCATCGATTCCGATCTCAGGAATTGTACGGCACGGATTCCGGCTCACCAAACTGTTACCGATTTGTAACCACGGCCCTCCCTTGAAAAACCACATTCTGAGCCACAAATCGATGTCACCGGCGCTTGATTGCGTCGCGGGTCTGATCACCGGCTTGTCCCCCGCCGCGTCAGGCTTGGACAAAGGCCTTATCCCCCTCTCCGGGCCTTTGTCCCCACTTTAAAGTCGCCATGGCCAACCTCCAGGCCATGGCGACTTTTGTTTTACCAGGCACTCGAAATTCTGATCGCCGCTTGCATGTTTAGGAGCATCGTATGCGATTTGCTGCATTGTCTCCGGCATGGTTTTGAGCCTAACTTGCAATCATGGGATTTAACCGCATGGATTCGGGAGCCTACCTTGCCAGCCAGCTGGCGAAAGGGTTTGCCCGCTCGCTGCACCAGCGCGCGGTTGGGCTCGGTTTTTCTCCGGGCCAGTTCCCCATTCTGCTGGAACTCTGGGCCGAGGACGGGCTGACCCAGAAACAGCTTCTCGAGCGGGTCGATATCGAACAGGCGACCATGGCCAATACGCTTTCGCGCATGGTCCGAGACGGGTTGATCGAACGCCGGCCGCATCCATCCGACAAGCGGGCGCAACTGCTCTTCCTGACGCCGAAGGCCCGCGCCATGGAGGCCGAGGCAATCGAGACCGCGCGCGAGGCCGACCTTGCGCTGTTTAAAGGGTTTCGAGTTTTCGAGCGCGAGCTGACACTCGAATATATCCGCCGGCTTCTGGAAAACGCCAAGGCGCTCTGACCACTGCATAATTCCTTAAATCGGAATCGACAGCGTCCTTTGCGCGTCTGAAAAGACGCGCGGCGCTGTAAGATCACTCGCCAGCACACTGTGCGCGTCGCAGCGACGGCGCGCCGGTTTCGATCTGTGCGGTCAGGACGTTTTCGTGGGCGGCAAGCTTGATGCTCGGCTCGATATCCGGCTTGCCGAGTAAAAGGCCCTGTACTTGCGTGCAGCCTTCCTCGACGACGATCCGGCGCTGCATCTCGGTTTCCACGCCCTCCGTCACGACAGGCATGCCGAGGCTATGACCTAGGCCGATGATGGCGCGCACGATCGAGCGCGCCGCCGCATCATGTTCCAGCACTCCGGTGAAACTGCGGTCGACCTTGATCTTGTCGAAAGGGAATGAACGCAGGTTGGAAAGCGAAGAAAAACCGGTGCCGAAATCATCCATGACGATGTGAACGCCGAGCTTGTGCAGCCGCAATAGTGTCGTCATCACCCGGTCGCGATCGCGAATGAGGGCCGCCTCGGTGATCTCGAGCTCCAGCCGGCCGGGCGCAAGCCCGGTTTCGGCGAGGATCGCCTCGATCCGCTCGCAGAGGTTCGGCAGCATGAATTGCACCGGCGAGAGATTGACGGCGATCATCAACGGCAGCGGCCAGCGCACAGCCTCCCTGCAGGCCTGCTGCAACACCCATTCGCCGAGTTGGACGATCGAGCCGCTTTCCTCGGCGATCGGGATGAAGATATCGGGCTCGGTCAAGCCGTGACCTGGCCGGTTCCAGCGCATCAGGGCCTCGTAGCCGCCGATCTCGCCGCTCAGCGCATCGAGGATCGGCTGATAGTCGACATGGATCTGATTACGGATGATCGCATGGCGCAGTTCGCTTTCGATCTGGCGGCGGTTCCGTGCCGCCTTATCCATGTCCGCGTCGAAGAAACAGACCTTGCCGCGACCGTCATGCTTGACGCGGTAGAGTGCAGTATCGGCATTGTTGCAGAGTTCATCAGCAGCAGCGCCATCCGCGGGATAGATTGCGATGCCGACGCTGACGCCGACGGCGGTCGGGTCGCGCGCCGTGTCCATCTCGGCGGCGAATTCGTCGAGGATCGCCGCCGCAAGCTTTTGCGCCGCCGCCGGCTGCTGCCCGGCGGGCTGAATGATGGCGAATTCATCGCCGCCGAGGCGGGCGATCGTATCGCTCTCATCGGCCACGCGGCGCAGGATCGAGGCGACCTTGCGGAGAATACGGTCGCCTTCGGCATGACCGAAGATATCGTTGACGGCCTTGAAGCGATCGAGGTCGAGATAGAAGAGGGCAACCTCGCTGTTCTTTCGTTCGGCCATCTGCAGCGCCTGCCGGATGCGGGTATCGAACAGCGACCTGTTCGGCAGATCGGTGAGCACGTCGTGGTGGGCGAGATGCTCGATCATCTCCTCGGCCTGCCTGCGCTCGGTGAGATCACGCACCGCCAGCACCTCGCAGTTGTGCCCGCGATAGACGATCCTGCTCGCGGTCACTTCGACGGCGATCTCCCTGCCGTCCCTGGTGTTGAGCAGCGTCTCGCTGGGTCTGTTCTGCCCAGTTCCCTGAATAGCAGTCAAAACAGCCGAGGGCGCCTTGCCGGCAAGACCGGCAAGCTTCCAGCCGGAGAGCCCCTGGAAGCGTTCATTGGCATCGATGATCCGGCCTTCCCGCAGGATCAGCAGCCCTTCCTGTGAGGCATTCGCGAGCCCCCTCAGATCCGTCAGGTGGCTTTCGATAAAGACCACCGCCAGCGCGATCAGAATGAGCGCCGTCGCCGCCACAACGACGATCGCAGCAAGCAGGCTGGCGTCGAGCACCGTTGCCGGAACTTGCTTGCCGGGATCCGGCACGAGCGTGATGCTAGCCATCGAGATGAAATGGAGCGCGCAGATCGCGAGGACGAAACTGATTGACGAGGCGAGGAGCCGCCTCAGTCCCTTCAATTGGAAAAATGCGTGGAAGGCGGCGCTCGACAACAGCGCTCCTGCGAGAACCGCACTCAGCGTCATGGAGGGATCATAAAGAATTGCCGCCTGCGTTTCGATCGCCTGCATGCCGGTCAGGTGCATGGAGGCGATGCCGAGCGCCATCAGGACGCCGCCGCGGATGCGAGAAAACCTGCCGCGGCTTTCCGAAGCGACGAGGATCGCCGCCCACGAACCGACAACCGACAGGAGGAAAGAAAGCGCCGTCAGGCCCAGTTGGTAGCCGATCGGCATGCCGCCGTCATAGGCCAGCATTGCGATGAAGTGGGTTGCCCATACGCCGGTGCCGAAAGCGAAAGCCGAGGCGCCGATCCAGAGCTTGCGCCGCCCGGCATCGCATTCCTGGGCGCGGGAAAGCAGCAGCATCGCCGCCATAGCGCCGACCAGGCAGACGGCGGCCGCCGCAAGCACCAGCCGCCAATCGTGGTTGTCCCGAATACATGTAATGACCGAAAACATCTGCCCCTCCCACAGCTGAATTCGGTCAGGTTATTTAGGTTATGCTAAATAACTGTAAATTGAATTAGAAATCTCTTCTATATTATCCAGCAAATCTTCCTGATATTGATCTTTGACCGACGGGCCTTTCGCGCCGCCGATTTTTGTTTTTCCGCCTCGCCTGCTTTTCTGGTTTGGTCTATCGTCCGGCCGAATTTCAAAAAAGGAGTCGAAAATGACCGATATCAATCAGGTGCTTGAGCGCGCGGACCAGAACCTTCCATCGAGCCTCGAAAAGCTGTTCGAGCTTCTGCGCATCCAATCGATTTCCACCGATCCCGCCTATAAAGCCGAATGCCGGAAGGCCGCCGAATGGCTCGTCGCCTATCTCGGGACGCTCGGCTTTACGGCCTCGCTGCGCGATACGCCTGGCCATCCGATGGTGGTCGCCCACCATGCCGGCGCTTCCGCCGATGCGCCGCATGTTCTCTTCTACGGCCATTACGATGTTCAGCCGGTCGATCCGATCGAGCTCTGGGAAAACGACCCGTTCGAGCCATCGATCAAGGATGTCGGCGAGGGCCGCAAGATCCTGACCGGCCGCGGCACCTCCGACGACAAGGGCCAGTTGATGACCTTCGTCGAAGCTTGCCGCGCCTATAAGGAGATCAACGGCGCGCTTCCCTGCCGCATCACCATCCTCTTCGAGGGCGAGGAGGAATCCGGCTCGCCGTCCCTGAAGCCCTTCCTCGAAGCCAATACCGCCGAGCTCAAGGCCGATTATGCGCTGGTCTGCGATACCGGCATGTGGGACCGCGACACGCCGGCGATCGCCGCGGCGCTGCGCGGTCTGGTCGGCGAGGAAGTGATCGTGACGGCCGCCGACCGTGACCTGCATTCCGGTCTCTTCGGCGGCGCGGCCGCCAATCCGATCCACATTCTCGTCGAGGCTCTTGCCGGCCTGCATGACGAGACGGGCCGCATCACGCTTGACGGCTTCTATGATGGCGTCGAGGAAACGCCTGACAACATCAAGGCCTCATGGGAGACGCTCGGCAAGACCGCGGAGAGCTTCCTCGGCGAAGTCGGCCTTTCCATTCCATCGGGTGAAAAAGGCCGCTCGGTGCTGGAACTCACCTGGGCGCGGCCGACCGCCGAAATCAACGGCATCTGGGGCGGATATACCGGCGAAGGCTTCAAGACGGTGATCGCCGCCAAGGCTTCGGCGAAGGTTTCGTTCCGGCTTGTCGGAACGCAGGATCCGGCGGCCATCCGCGAGGCTTTCCGCAGCTATATCAGTGCGAAGATTCCCGCTGATTGCTCGGTCGAGTTCCATCCGCATGGCGGCTCGCCGGCGATTCATCTTTCCTATGATTCGCCTGTTCTCACCAAGGCGAAGAACGCGCTTTCCGACGAGTGGCCGAAGCCCGCCATCGTCATCGGCATGGGTGGGTCGATCCCGATCGTCGGAGATTTCCAGAAGATGCTCGGCATGGAATCGCTGCTCGTCGGCTTCGGCCTCAGCGACGATCGCATCCACTCTCCGAACGAGAAATACGAGCTCGTCTCCTACCACAAGGGCATTCGCTCCTGGGTGCGGATACTTCGAGCGCTCGCTGCCTGAAGGAAAAGGCGCGGCTTCCATCAAGCTGCGCCACGCAAAGTCGCGACAAACAAAAAGGCCGGTTCGACCCGGCCTTTCGTCATCCGCTCATCTCAGTGCCAGTTCATCCGTGGTCAAGGAGCAAGCAGGTATTGCAGTGAGACTGCCGCCGAAAGGTTAACGAACCGTTAACAGTACCGGCCTTGCCGGAAGCACCATCGCGGCTCCAAGGCGCGGACAGACATTTCGCCGTTCAAGCTGCGTTCATCGCGAGCGACATATAAGCCATTGAAAGATAAGACGAATGATGACGCCCTGACAGCTGCGGGCGATCGCTCTGTCTTTTGTTTCAATGGCATATGCCAAGGAAACGCGGCCAAGCGCTGCCTGAAAAACGTGCCAACAAGGACTGAGAAGCGTGAAAAATCTCTTTGTTAAAATCGCAGCCGCCGGCATGCTTATGCTGGCGCCCGCCATAGCGCAGGCCGCCGAGGGCTACTCGACGGCGAACGTCAACATGCGTGCCGGTCCGAGCACCCGATATCCTGCCGTCGCCGTCATCCCCGCCGGTTCTTCCGTCGAGATCCGCGGATGCCTTTCCGAGGTCAATTGGTGCGACGTCGAATTCTACGGCGGCCGCGGCTGGGTTTCCGGCCAGTATGTGCAGGCCCTCTACCAACAGCGCCGCGTCTATGTCGGCCCGCAATATTACCGTCCGCTCGGCATTCCGATGATTCGCTTCAGCGTCGACAATTATTGGGACCGCTATTACCGCAACCGTGATTTCTATCGCGACCGTGACCGCTGGAGCCGCGGCCCGGATTATTACTACCGCGACCGCGACAATCGGGATCGCGACCGCGATCGGGATAACCGGGATCGCGACCGTAACTGGCGCGAGCGGGATGGCGACCGAGATGGGCGCGACCGCGATCGTGACTGGCGCGACGACAATCAAAGGAACGATCGGCAAAGGGACGATCGGCAAAGAGGTGAACGGCAGAGGGACGACCGGAGAGGCGATGATCGCAGGCCGGACCGCAGGAATTTTGATTGCCGCCCCGGCGATCCCTCTTGCGACGAATGAAACAGAAAGGGACGCAGCGACGTCCTCTTCCGAGGCTTGAAGCCAAGGGAAAAAGCCCGGCGCTCCCTTGGGAGGGATGCACCGGGCCTGATGTCGATCGGCACGCGTTGAGGGGAGACGGCCGATCATTCGCGGGACGTGAGGGGCTGTCCCGCTTCTTCATAAACAATCGCGAAGCCTATTGGTTCCGCCTGCCGCATAATTCCTTGAAGCAGAACCGATTTGAGGAAACACTATGCGGCAATTCAATGTGTTACAGCCTCTTTTATGTCTCTCGAAAAGACGCGCGGCGCGGTAATCTACGTCGTATAGCACGTAACTCACGCCACGCACTTCGGGCCTTTGTTTTCACGACGCATGCCGCCTTGCCGGCGAGCGCAAGACAGGAGCCGCGGGGGGAAGCATCGAACCTCGAATGCGATCACCGACAATTTGACGTGAAGCCATCGCGAGGCACTTGTTTTGCGAGATTCTTTATTGCAGTTTTGTGAAGTTGCGGATTGATTTTGATCCGTTCGAGGCTGGACCCTGATGACACAAGACTACCTGGCTTTCTTCGGGCTTTTCGGCCCTCGGGCAGCCGCCACAGATGTTACCGTTTGGCATAAACACAACCCCATCCTGCCTGTGCGCCTCACCGATGGGGCGAGCCTCAACCCTTCCGGCCAGATCTGGCGCCGCTTTCATCTGGGCGAGTGGGAATATAAGCAGGACCCGGAATCGCTCGACGATTACGAGGCCCGACAGTTCTGAAGGCCAATGCTGTCGCCCGGCGCGATCTGCTTTACTTTCCATTATTAATACCCCGTTAAATCGCCGCATTTACAGTTCAGTCGGATGATCACGGCGGCACTCAAAGCGCTCCAGCGTCCTTTGCGCGTCTGAAAAGACGCGGGGCGCTGGAGAAGGGCACCGTTATGCGAAGTTGGCTTCGCGATCGAACATGGGGTGTGACCGGTCCGCGATGGCAGGCAGAGGCAGATCAGGCGACAGAATAGAACCCTCCTTCAGCGGCCGGCCGGCACGCGACGATGACGAATTCTCGCTCGATGCCGACGATCGCATCGCCGGAGGCCGATCTCAGCGCCGCGGCGGCTCGAAACCCCCGCCGCAGCGCGCCGCCCCCCGGCGGCAGCGCGAGCCGACGGAGCGTGAAAGCGGCGGGGTTTTCGGCTTCATGCGCCGCGTGATCTACTGGTGCATCGTGCTTTTCATCTGGGCCGGCATCGGCGTTGCCGGGCTCGTGGTCTATTATGGTTCGCGCATGCCGAGCGCCAGCACATGGGCGATCCCAGAGCGGCCGCCGAACGTCAAGATCACCGCCGTCGACGGTAGCGTCATCGCCAATCGCGGCGCCACCGGCGGCGAGGCGCTGTCGCTCGAAAACATGTCGCCCTATATTCCGGAAGCCGTCATCGCCATCGAGGATCGGCGTTTCTATTCGCATTTCGGCGTCGATCCGCTCGGCCTCGGCCGGGCGATCGTGACCAATCTCACGGCTGGCCACATGGTCCAGGGTGGCTCGACGCTGACGCAGCAGCTTGCCAAGAACCTCTTCCTCTCCCCCGAGAGAACGCTGGAACGCAAGGTGCAGGAGGTGCTGCTGTCGCTCTGGCTGGAGCAGAAATACACCAAGGACCAGATCCTTGCCATGTATCTCAACCGGGTGTTCTTCGGATCGAACGCCTATGGCGTCGAGGCAGCCTCGCGTCGCTACTTCAACAAATCGGCGCGTGACGTAAACCTCGGCGAGGCCGCGGTGCTGGCCGGCCTGCTCAAGGCGCCGTCGCGGCTTTCGCCGGCCCGCGATGCGGAAGCGGCGAATGCACGCGCCCAGCTCGTGCTCGCGGCAATGCGCGAACAGGGTTTCATCACCGATTCCGAGGTCAAAACGGCGATGTCGCAGACCCCGGCTTCAGCCAAGAGCTACTGGTCCGGCGCCGGGCACTATGTCGCCGACATGGTGATGGACCAGTTGCCAAGCCTGATCGGCGACGTCAAGGAGGACGTCATCGTCGATACGACCATCGACAAGTCGCTGGAAAAGAAGGCCGAGCAATCGCTGGTCGACGTACTCGACAAGGAGGGCGGCAAGCTCGACGCCTCGCAGGCGGCCCTCGTCTCGATCGACGGCACCGGCGCGATCCGGGCGCTCGTCGGCGGCAGGGATTATGCGACGAGCCAGTTTAACCGTGCCGTCAAGGCCAAACGCCAGCCGGGCTCCTCGTTCAAGCCCTTCGTCTATGCCGCCGCACTCGAGAAGGGGCTGACGCCCTATTCGGTGTTCAACGACGCGCCGATCCGGATCGGCGACTGGACGCCCGAAAATTACGAGAAGAAATACAATGGCGAAGTGACGCTGGCGACCGCGCTTGCCAAGTCGCTGAACACGGTGGCCGCCCAGCTGGTGATGTATGACGGGCCGGATCAGGTGATCAAGCTTGCCCACCGGCTCGGCATCGAAAGCGAGCTGCAGCCGAACGCCTCGATCGCGCTCGGCACGTCCGAGGTGTCGCTGATGGAACTCACCGCCTCCTATGCCGCCTTCATGAACGGCGGCTACAAGGCGACGCCGCACGTCATCCGCCGGGTGACGACGGCCGAAGGCAAGGTTCTCTACGAAAATACCTATGACAGCCCGCCGCGCGTGCTGTCCGAGCAGATCGTCGCCCAGATGGATGCGATGATGATGGGCGTCATCGACAACGGCACCGGCAAGAGCGCCAAGATCCCCGGCTGGCAGGCGGCGGGAAAGACCGGCACGACGCAGAATTCGCGCGACGCGCTCTTCGTCGGCTTCACCAGCAACCTGACCACCGGGGTCTGGTTCGGCAATGACGACGGCAAGCCGATGAAGAAGGTGACCGGCGGCGGCTTGCCCGCCAAGGCCTGGAAGGAATTCATGATCGCCGCCCACAAGGGTCTTTCGCCGGCACCGCTCTTCGGCAACGGCCAGTTGATCGCCGATCCGAACAATGGTCAGCCGATGGCTGAGGCACCGGGTAATGGGCAGTCGGGCAGCGGACAACCGATGACGGCCGAGGCGCCGCCATCGACGATCGGCGGCATTATTTCCGGCGTCTTCGGCGGCAACGACAACGCAAACCGCTATCCGCAAGCGCCTGTCCGGCAGCAGGCGGCGACCTCCGGCAGCGGCCCGGTTCCGCCCTCAGACATTGCCGAAGGCGGCGGTTCTGGCTATGAGGGCATGGTGCCGCCCGGCGATGTCGGGGGTGCGCAGACCACCTCTTCCGTCCAGCCGCGGCGCACGACGCTGCTCGATCTGATCATGGGCCAGTGAGACCTTTGCTGCATGTCCTACACAAGCCCGATGCTCTAAAGCGCGTCGCGATCTTTCAGAGTCGCTCCTCGCGCTTCAGGTCTTTGTTTTACGCATGTCGTTGTCGCAAAACGGCTGCGCAGTTTTGCGCGACATGCCCGAAAAAATGGCCGCTTTCCGGACATGGGGCGACCTCTTTCCCGGCTGCTGTAAAAATTGAACGCAACACATTCGTTTTGCTGGATTCCGGGGCATTTCTCGCCTTGCAGTCCAGAAAACCGCTCCTTATATACGCCGCATCACCGCAATCACGATTGCGTAATCTCAAGTAGACCCATCCCGTAAGGGGCTGTCAGGGAAATGCCTTCTCGGGGTTCCGACAGCTTGCTTCAAGGAGAGAATGACATGGCAAAAGTAATTGGTATCGACCTTGGAACGACGAATTCCTGCGTCGCAGTCATGGACGGCAAGGACGCGAAGGTTATCGAGAATGCGGAAGGTGCGCGTACGACCCCTTCCATGGTGGCATTTTCCGATGATGGCGAACGCCTCGTCGGCCAGCCGGCCAAGCGCCAGGCAGTCACCAACCCGACGAACACACTCTTTGCAGTCAAGCGCCTGATCGGCCGCCGCTACGAAGATCCGACCGTCGAGAAGGACAAGCACCTCGTTCCCTTCACCATCGTCAAGGGCGACAATGGCGACGCCTGGGTCGAAGCCAATGGCAAGGGCTACTCGCCCGCACAGATTTCCGCGATGATCCTTCAGAAGATGAAGGAAACCGCCGAATCCTATCTCGGCGAAAAGGTCGAGAAGGCCGTCATAACCGTTCCCGCGTACTTCAACGACGCGCAGCGCCAGGCAACCAAGGATGCCGGCCGCATCGCCGGTCTTGAAGTCCTGCGCATCATCAACGAGCCGACTGCTGCGGCCCTCGCCTACGGTCTCGACAAGAAAGAAGGCAAGACGATTGCCGTCTACGACCTTGGTGGCGGTACCTTCGATATTTCGATCCTCGAGATCGGCGACGGCGTCTTCGAAGTGAAGTCCACCAACGGCGATACCTTCCTCGGCGGTGAAGACTTCGACATGCGCCTTGTCGAATATCTCGTCGGCGAGTTCAAGAGAGACAACGGCATCGACCTGAAGAACGACAAGCTTGCCCTGCAGCGCCTCAAGGAAGCTGCGGAAAAGGCGAAGATCGAGCTTTCGTCCTCGCAGCAGACCGAAATCAACCTGCCGTTCATCACGGCCGACGCCTCCGGCCCGAAGCATCTGACGCTGAAGCTGACCCGCGCCAAGCTCGAAAGCCTGGTCGACGATCTCGTCCAGCGCACGATCGCGCCGTGCAAGGCAGCGCTCAAGGATGCCGGCGTCACTGCTGCCGAAATCGACGAAGTGGTTCTCGTCGGCGGCATGAGCCGCATGCCGAAGGTACAGGAAGTCGTCAAGCAGCTGTTCGGCAAGGAGCCGCACAAGGGCGTCAACCCGGATGAAGTGGTGGCCCTCGGCGCCGCCATCCAGGCCGGCGTTCTGCAGGGCGACGTCAAGGACGTCCTGCTGCTCGACGTGACGCCGCTGTCGCTCGGCATCGAGACGCTGGGTGGTGTCTTCACCCGCCTGATCGAACGCAATACGACGATCCCGACGAAGAAGAGCCAGACCTTCTCGACCGCCGAAGACAACCAGCAGGCCGTGACCATCCGCGTTTCGCAGGGCGAACGTGAAATGGCTGCCGACAACAAGCTGCTTGGCCAGTTCGATCTCGTCGGTCTGCCGCCGTCGCCGCGCGGCATGCCGCAGATCGAAGTCACCTTCGACATCGACGCCAACGGCATCGTCCAGGTTTCGGCCAAGGACAAAGGCACCGGCAAGGAACAGCAGATCCGCATCCAGGCTTCCGGCGGTCTTTCCGACGCCGACATCGAGAAGATGGTGAAGGATGCCGAAGCCCATGCCAGCGAAGACAAGAAGCGCCGCGAGGCGGTCGAAGCCCGGAACCAGGCCGAAAGCCTGATCCATTCCTCGGAAAAGTCGCTGAAGGATTATGGCGACAAGGTTTCCGAGGCCGACCGCACCGCGATCTCGGATGCGATCGCCGCGCTGAAGACGGCGTCGGAAGCATCCGAGCCCGATGCCGACGACATCAAGGCCAAGACCCAGACGCTGATGGAAGTGTCGATGAAGCTCGGCCAGGCGATCTATGAAGCGCAGCAGGCCGAAGGCGGCGCTGCTGGTGATGCCTCCGCGGAAGGCGGCGACAATGTCGTCGATGCCGACTACGAGGAAATCAAGGACGACGACCGCAAGAAGTCCGCGTAATCCGCGACGGCGTGGTTATGCTTCAACACCTGATCCGGCTGCTCACCATGGCAGCCGGAAAATCCATTTCCGGGGTTTAATCCTTAATGGCAAAAGCGGACTTTTACGAAACTCTGGGTGTAGCCAAGACGGCGGACGAGAAAGAGCTGAAAAGCGCCTTTCGCAAATTGGCGATGAAATTCCATCCGGACAAGAACCCGGATGACAAGGACGCCGAGCGGAAGTTCAAGGAAATCAACGAAGCCTACGAGATGCTCAAGGACCCGCAGAAGCGGGCGGCCTATGATCGCTATGGCCATGCGGCCTTCGAGCATGGCGGCATGGGCGGCGGTGGCGGCGGATTTGCCGGCGGCGGTTTCTCCGACATTTTCGAGGATATCTTCGGCGAGATGATGGGTGGAGGGCGCGCGCGCCAGCGCTCGTCAGGCGGCCGCGAACGTGGCGCCGATCTTCGCTACAACATGGAAATAACGCTGGAAGAGTCTTTCTCCGGCAAGACGGCGCAAATCCGCGTTCCGACGTCAATCACCTGCGACGTCTGTTCGGGTTCAGGCGCCAAGCCCGGCACGCAGCCGAAGAACTGCGGCACCTGCCAAGGAACGGGGCGCGTGCGCGCGGCACAGGGCTTCTTCTCGATCGAACGGACCTGCCCGACCTGCCACGGCCGCGGCCAGATCATTCCCGATCCGTGCCCGAAGTGCCACGGCCAGGGCCGGGTGACGGAAGAGCGTTCACTCTCGGTCAATATTCCCGCCGGCATCGAGGACGGCACCCGCATCCGCCTGCAGGGCGAAGGCGAGGCCGGCGCCCGCGGCGGACCGGCAGGCGACCTCTATATCTTCCTGTCAGTCAAACCGCATGAATTCTACCAGCGCGACGGAGCCGATCTCTATTGCGCCGTTCCGATCTCGATGACGACGGCCGCGCTCGGCGGCACCTTCGACGTGGCGACGCTCGACGGCACCAAATCGCGCGTTACCGTGCCCGAGGGCACCCAGGTCGGCAAACAGTTCCGCCTCAAGGGCAAGGGCATGCCAGTGCTGCGTTCGGTGCAGACGGGCGACCTCTACATCCAGATCCAGATCGAGACGCCGCAAAAGCTCACCAAGCGCCAGCGTGAACTGCTTCAGGAATTCGAGCAGCTTTCCTCCAAGGAGAACAATCCGGAATCGACGGGCTTCTTTGCCCGCATGAAGGAATTCTTCGAAGGCTGAGCCGCGATCGACATGCCCATTACGAAAGCCGGGACGGAAACGTCTCCGGCTTTTTTGTTTTAAGAATCCTGATTTGCGACATTCGCGTCCATGCCGGCGAATCTGTCCCGGATCGATACGGCAGCGGGCGGGACGACGACTTGCGTTAACGCAGCCAGATGATGCCGCTTGCAAGTTTTCCAAATGAATTCAGTCTCTGCCGTCAGTGCATGACCCCGGGAGCCGGAATCGATTTCGGGGTCATGCACCAAATCAAAGTGATAGAGCGTCCTTAGCGCTAGCGGGAACAAACAAACCAAGGGTATCAGCCATGGCGCCAGCCTTTTCATCTCAGTCCGAAGACGTCGACGTTCTCGCCGGCGCCATCTACACATGGTGCGCTGAGCGCAACATCAAGCTTCGCAGCCAGCAAGGCCTTTCCATTGCCAGCATCGCGATCGACCTCTATCATGCCGGCCACCAGACGCAGGACGATCTGCTGATGGCGCTGCACGAATGCGAGATTCACTGAAGCGCGCGGCATCGAACCTCAATCAGGCGGTCTGCTTCCGGTCTTTGTCCTGATGCAGGTCATCCCCCCAATATTGCTGCACACCCGCAGGTGTCCGGAAATCATCCAGACCTTGAATAGGTCGTGCTTTCCGTGGGAACCGTGATTGCTGCGCTGGAATCAGGCGGTGGTTTCGGCCGCTTCGCCCGTCATGAGGGTGACGATAGTCTTGACCGCTTCCTTGCCTGCCGGTGAGTTCAGCTTGTCGTAGCTCAGCGCAAGCGCATAGGCGTCGGGGCTGAGTTCGACACGGCTGCCGAATGGCGACATGCCGGCACCCTCGAAGAGAGCGGAGATCTCGACGTCGAGAAAAACCGCGATCTGATGCAGCTTGCTGGCGGAAACGCGGTTCGCCCCCTTTTCGTATTTCTGGATTTGCTGGAAAGTCAGTCCGAGTGCTTCGCCAAGCTCGAGCTGAGAAACACGGCGAAGGGCGCGAAACTGTCTGACGTTGCGACCGACGATAATATCAACCGGATCTGGCACTTCATCACTCTCTTATACATAAACGGTCCGTTTACCATATCGCCTGCACCGGATAACTCAACCCTGCAGTTGCAAAATTCAACCAACTTTTTTTGGGCTTTACGTTACGTCAGTAGCCTTAGAGGATGGCGGCAAACCTTGAATATCCGGCGCTGGAAGACATTGGCAATGACTGTCTACGGGATCGGTTTGGCGATGTCAGGCCATCTCGGATGGTTGTATTTTTAACCGAATTTCGAAGCCCCGTGGCTGCCATTCCATCGGGAGGATGTCGGACACAAGGACTTCGGTCACGGGATCATCTGGAATATATGTCCTGCGTGGCGCCAGCCGCCGCGTCCTGACGTCCGGCTGCAGCGGCGGTACGCGATCCACGGCCCAAAAGCTGCCAGCCTTGCCATCGGCGCTGCTTCGGCTTAGCTGTCACGCTTTACGATTCCGGACATTCGATGCCGCACAAGGTTTCTCTTTCCCGTCTGAAGCTGACAGACTTCCGCAACTATGTGGCGGCGGCCCTTGCACTTGATGGTCGGCATGCCGTGCTGACGGGAGACAACGGCGCCGGCAAGACCAATCTCATGGAGGCCGTCTCGCTGCTTTCGCCTGGCCGCGGTTTGCGCCGCGCGGCTTATGGCGACATTACCCGCGTCGGCGCGGCCGGCGGCTTTTCGATCTTCACCGCGCTCGACGGCATGGAGGGCGACGTCGAGATCGGCACCGGCATCGAAACGGGCGAGGAGACCACCGCCCGCAGGCTGCGCATCAATGGCACGACGGCAAAGACTGTCGACGAACTGACCGACCATCTGCGCCTTCTCTGGCTGACACCGGCGATGGACGGCCTCTTTACCAGCGCCTCTTCCGACCGGCGCCGCTTTCTCGACCGGCTGGTGCTGTCGCTCGATCCCGCCCATGGCCGCCGCGCCAGCGATTTCGAGCGCGCCATGCGCAGCCGCAACAAACTGCTGGACGAAGGCCGCTTCGATCCTTCCTGGCTTGCCGGCATCGAGGAGCAGATGGCAAGCCTCGGCATCGCCATGGCGCTTGCCCGGCAGGAGATGCTCGGCCTGCTGACCCGGCTGATCGAGGAAACACGAGAAAGCTCGCCCTTCCCTTCGGCATCGCTGCAGCTCTCCGGCTTCATGGACGGCCAGTTCTCGCGCCCCTCGGTCGACCTTGAGGACGACTACGCGGCGATGCTGGCGGAGAACCGCTACCGCGATGCCGGCGCAGGGCGCACGCTCGAGGGACCGCACCGGGCCGATCTTATCGTGCATCACCGCGAAAAGGCGATGGAGGCGGAGCGTTGCTCCACCGGCGAGCAGAAAGCGCTGCTTGTCGGCCTGGTGCTTGCGCATGCGCGGCTCGTCGGCAATCTCACCGGCCATGCTCCGGTCCTGCTGCTCGACGAGATCGCAGCGCATCTCGACGAGGGCCGCCGCGCCGCGCTATTCGACCTTATCGACGGGCTCGGCGGCCAGGCCTTCATGACCGGAACGGATCGCGCGATGTTTTCAGCGCTCGGCGACAGGGCGCAGTTTTTCACGGTGGCCGACGGAAGGGTGTTCGAATGACCGAGGCGGCTTTTCCCGGCGTCGGACGTCATGATAACATCGGCGCCATGGAACCGCTCAGCCCGGAAGAAATCGCGCGCTATCACCGCCACATCCTGCTGCCCGAGATCGGCGGCGCCGGCCAGCAGAAGCTGAAAGCCGCCCGCGTGCTGGTGATCGGCGCCGGTGGTCTCGGTGCGCCGGTTCTGCAATATCTGGCCGCAGCCGGCGTCGGCACGCTTGGGATCGTCGACGACGACCGGGTGTCGCTGTCGAACCTGCAGCGCCAGGTGATCCATGATTCCGGCACGATCGGCGAATTGAAGACCGAGAGCGCTGCTTTCGCCATCGCCAGGCTCAATCCGCATGTCCGACTGATCCGCTTCGAAGAACGCTTCTCCCAGGAGGCCGCCCGCCGTCAGCTCTCAGGCTTCGATCTGCTGATCGATGGCTCCGACAATTTCGACACCCGTTATGCCGCCGCCGATGCGGCTGATGAAGCGCGCATTCCGCTCGTCACCGGCGCCGTCGGGCGGTTCGACGGCTCGCTGACGGTTCTCAAGCCCTATGAAACGGCTGAGGACGGAACGCCCAACCCTAGATATCGTGACCTGTTTCCGGAAGCGCCGCCGGCCGGGTTGATTCCCGCATGCGCCGAGGCCGGCATCATCGGCGCGCTGACCGGCGTCATCGGCACGATGATGGCGATGGAGGCGATCAAGCTCGTCACCGGCACCGGCGAACCGCTGGTCGGACGGTTGCTGCTCTATGACGCGCTCTCGGCTCGGTTTGATACCATCCGCTACAAACGACGCCGTACAACACAGAGACAGGCGGGATGAGGATTGTTCCGCTTGATCAAACTTTCACGCGCTGGGATGAACTGCTGGCGCTGATCCTTTCCGCCTTCGCCTCCATGAATGGCAGGATCGACCCGCCATCTTCGGCGCTCAAGCTGACGACGGCATCACTGGCCGAAAAGGCCGGAACCGAGATCGGCCATGTCGCCATCGACGGCGAAAAACTGATCGGCTGCCTCTTCCTGCGGCCGGAGGCCGATTGTCTCTATGTCGGCAAGCTCGCCGTTCTGCCTGAGGTGCAGGGCAAGGGCCTCGGCAAACGGCTGCTGACAATTGCCGAGGAGACCGCTGCGGCGCTCGGTCTTCCCGCCTTGCGGCTGGAAACGCGGATCGAACTCACCGACAACCACGCCGTCTTTGCCGCCTGGGGATTTTCCAGAACCGCCGAAAAAGCCCATCCCGGCTTTGCCAGGACGACGTTCATCGAGATGCGCAAGGTCCTTGCGTCTTGATGCGCCTCGCGTGATTCGATCCTGAGATGCGCTTAGAGCGGTTCAGCTTTTAACGGAAGCGCAGGACCGCTCTAGCCTTTTGTTTTTACGCAATTCCGGACGGAAAACCGCTTCGCACTTTTCCTGGAATTGCTCTAGCGGCCGGGCAGTACCCGATTCGGCGGCCTGTGACCGTCGATGAAGGTGCGGATATTGATGATGACCTTGTCGCCCATGTCGATGCGGCCTTCGATCGTCGCCGAACTCATATGCGGCAGCAGCACGACCTTGCCCTCATTGGCGAGCTTGATGAGCCTCGGGTTGACGGCAGGCTCGTTCTCGAAGACGTCGAGGCCGGCGCCGGCAATCCGGCCCTCCCTCAGGCATTTGATCAGCGCAGCTTCATCGACCACGTCGCCGCGCGCGGTGTTGACGAGATAGGCCGTCGGCTGCAGCAGCGCCAGACGGCGGGCCGAGATCAGGTGGAAGGTCGCCGGCGTCGACGGGCAATTGACCGAAACGATGTCGACGCGGGCGAGCATCTGGTCGAGACTTTCCCAATAGGTCGCCTCCAACTCGTCCTCGACGGCCGGATTGACGCGCTTGCGGTTGTGATAGTGGATCGACAGGCCGAAAGCCTTGGCGCGGCGGGCCACCGCCGTGCCGATGCGGCCCATGCCGACGATGCCGATCCGCTTGCCGTGAATGCGCCGGCCGAGCATCCAGGTCGGAGACCAGCCTGCCCATTCGCCCGGCTTATCGGTCAGCACGCGCGCACCTTCGCCGAGCCTTCTCGGAACAGCGAGAATCAGCGCCATGGTCATATCGGCGGTGTCCTCGGTCAGGACGTTCGGCGTGTTGGTGACGGTGATGCCCTTGCGCGCCGCCGCCTCGACGTCGATGTGATCGGTGCCGTTGGAGAAGCTCGCAATCAGCTTCATCTGCGGTCCCGCCTGTTCGATCAGCGCCGCGTCGATGCGATCGGTGACGGTCGGCACCAGCACATCGGCGGTCTTGACCGCAGCGATCAGCTCGGGAACCGAGCGCGGCGCGTCGTCGATGTTCAGCTCGGCGTCGAAGAGTTCGCGCATGCGGGTTTCGACGGCATCCGGCAGCTTGCGGGTGATGTAGACCTTCGGTTTTTTCTTCGCTGTCATGGCTGCCTGTGGTGCCTTGTTCAGAGGTCTTTAACCAAGAGGGGTGATAATTTTCCCATTCCGGGCATTTTCTACCAGACCCGCACGCGAAGACAAACAAAACTCGTGGTGCAGCCGGGGAATGTCAGAGCCCGGAGCGCGAGCAGGCCGGGCCTGCCCGCGAATTCGAGCAAACGGAAACTTCCATGCGCAGCAAAGTCCTGAAGTCCTGCCTCGCCCTTGCCATCGCTCTGGCTGCATCCATGGGAAGCGTCGAGTTCGCCCATGCGCAGGCGGCCAAGGGGCCAAGCGGACTGCCATTGCCACGTTTCGTCACGCTGAAATCCAAGCGCGTCAACCTGCGCATCGGTCCGGGAACGGATTACGCCGTGTCGTGGATGTACCTGAAATCCGGCCTGCCGGTAGAGATCATCCAGGAATACGACAATTGGCGCCGCATCCGCGATGCCGACGGCACCGAAGGCTGGGTCAACCAGTCACTGCTGTCAGGTCAGCGCGCGGCGATCGCCGCCCCGTGGATGAAGACCAAGGGCAAGGGCATCTATGTCAATCTGCGCCGCGAGGCGCAGCCCTCCGCCTCGATCGTCGCCAAGCTCGAACCCGGCGTGATGCTGACGATCGGCGAATGCAATGGCGACTGGTGCCGCGCCGAATCTGACGGCGCCTCGGGCTGGGTGGCGCAGTCGGAGATCTGGGGCGCCTATCCCGGCGAAGCCTTCAAATAAGCCCTGCCCGTTTGGCGGCCTCGGAAAGCGAGGTCATCGGGCGCGGGCCGATCTGCTGGATGACGATGCCGGCAGCCAGGCAACCGAGCTTGCCGCAATCCTCGAGAGAGCGTCCCTGCGTGTAACCATAGAGGAAGCCGGAGGCGAAGAGATCGCCGGCACCGGTCGTATCGACCACTTCCCTGATCCTGATCGCATCGACGTAAAAACGCTCGCGGCCCTTCAGGATGACGGCGCCATTCTCGCTCATCGTCACGGCGGCGATCTTGCAATCGGCGGCGATCCTGTTCAGCGCCTCCTCGAAATCATCGGTCTCGTAGAGCGACAGCGCTTCCTGGCGATTGGCGAAGACGATATCGACCTTGCCGGAGCGCATCAGATCGAGGAATTCGCCGCGATAGCGGTCGACGCAGAAGCTGTCGGACAGCGTCATCGACATTTCGCGGCCGTTTTCATGGGCGATGCGGGCACAATCGAGGATCGCTTCCTTGGCGCGCGGCGGATCCCAGAGATAACCTTCGAAATAGGTAACCTTGGCGTCGGCCACGACGTCGGTCTCGACGTCTTCCGGGCCGAGCTCGACGCAAGCGCCGAGATAGGTGTTCATCGAACGCTCGCCGTCCTCGGTGACGAAGATCATCGAACGCGCCGTCGGCGGGAAGGTGCCCTTCGGCCGGGTCTGGTAGTGGACGCCCTGGGCGCGGATGTCGTGCGCGAAGATGTCACCGAGCTGATCTTGGGCGACATTGCCGAAATAGGCAGCCTTGCCGCCGAGGCTCGCCACGCCCGCCGCCGTGTTACCGGCGCTGCCGCCAGAAGCTTCGAGCGCCGGTCCCATGCGCGAATACAAGAGTTCGGCGCGTTCGGCATCGATGAGGTTCATCGCCGCCTTGGTGATCTGGTTGTCAATGAGGAACTGGTCGTCGCAACGGGCAATGATATCCACGATTGCGTTGCCGACTGTCAGAACATCGAATCTTGTCATGAAATGGGGGGTCCCGGAGTTTGTGATAGCCGGGGTTTGGTCTTAGCGAAATTTCCGCGGTTTGGAAGGATAAATGGTGGATGGTCTCTCTATTTCTTCGCAAAAGTGCCGCCTAGTCGTCATGTCCCTGTCATTTTCAATATCTAGAAATACTCGCAGGAAGACCGGCATGAGCAGCTTTCAGTTGCAGCCGGGCTTACGAAGGATGATCCCTTCGATCTTACCGGCGCGATGCTGACCACGGATGAACTGGCAGCTTCGTGATCCGGATATCCGGCACGGCCGGAGCGGAAAAGCGGGCTGTGCCCGCTTTTTTTGTTTTACCGATGCGCCTGATTGAACGGCGATTGCCTTTTCAATCCAAGCCGTTTGCTGCTACTGCATAATTCCTTAAATCGGAATCGATTTAAGGATAAAATTATGCAGCAATTCAAAGTGCTACAGCGTCCTTTGCGCGTCTGAAAAGACGCGCGGCGCTGTAGACGTCGAATACTCCCCCGCGCAGAGCAGCCTCCCCTATGTCAGCCATCATTTTCGACGTCCTTCCCGTCTTCATTCTGATTCTCATCGGCTGGGTGATCGTTCGCAGCGGATTGATGGCGTCGAATGTCGGCGAAGCGCTCAGCGAATTCGTCTTCAAGATCGCCGTGCCGCTTCTGCTCTTCCGGACCATCGCCGAGGCGGATTTTCATGGCGCCTCGCCCTTCCGGCTCTGGATCGTCTATTTTTCGGGCGTTGCCATCACCTGGACGGCCGGCCATATCGCCGCCACACGCCTCTTCGGCCGTGACGAACGGATCGGCGTGCTGGCCGGCGTTTCCTCGGCCTTCGCCAACAATATCTTCATCGGCCTGCCGCTCGTCGAGCGGACCGTCGGCGACGAAGGGCTGGTGGCGCTGTCGATCCTGCTTGCCGTACATCTGCCCGTGATGATGGTCGCCGGCACGGTGCTGATGGAGCATGCCGAGCGCAAGATCGCCGGCAAAAGCGATCGCAGCATGGTGCTCGTGCTTCGCCAGATCGCAGTCAACCTCGTGCGCAACCCGCTGGTGATAGGCCTTGCGGCCGGCATGGCCATGCACCTTTCCGGTCTCACCATGCCGACGACGCTGGCAACGGTCGTCGGGCAGATCGCCGGCATTGCCGGCCCGGCGGCGCTGATATCGCTCGGCATGGCGCTGGAGAGATACGGCGTCTCCGGCAATCTCGGTATCGCCAGCGTCACCTCGAGCCTGAAGCTGCTGCTGCTGCCCGGCTGCGTCTGGGCGGCGAGCCATCTCCTCGGCCTCAGCCCCGAATGGACGGCAGCGATCGTACTGACCTCCTCCGTCCCTACAGGCGTCAACGCCTGGCTGATCGCCAATCGCTTCGGCGTCGGTCACAGCCTCGCCGCCTCGACGATCACCGTGACGACGGCGCTCGGCGCCATCACGGTCTCGCTCTGGGCCTATTTCCTCGGCGCCTGAGCTGATATCCGCACAAAGAAAAGCCCGGCTTGCGGGCCGGGCTTCGATGTCATGCGATTGTCTGCCGCGTCACTGCGTCGCAGCGTTCGGATCCGGCAGCGGCACCGGCGAATCGGCGAGCGTGTGGAGGTAGAGGATGACGTTGGCGCGCTCCTGATCCTTCGCCAGACCGGCAAAGCCCATGGCGGTGCCCGGAACGTCCTTTTTCGGCGCCAGCAGGAACTTGTTGAGATATTCGAAGGTCCACTTCTCGCTGCCACCCTTGGAGAAATCCTTCATGGGAGCGGAATAGGCGAAGCCTGCATGCGAGGCGACCGGGCGATCTACGACACCAAAGAGGTTGGGACCGACTTTGTTCGGCCCCCCTTTGGTGGCGTCATGACAGGCCTGACACTTCTTGAAGACCGTCTCGCCGGCCTTGGCATCTGCAGAAGCGAGCAATTGCGCAATCGGAACGGCAACGGCAGGCGCAGCCTCGCCGCCAGCAGCGGGCGCCTCTTCGGCAACGATCGCGAAACCTTCCTTTTCCGGTGCTTCGGAATGGAAGATTCCTTCGGACGCGATGGAGACCGACATCAGAACGAAAATCGTTCCGAGCAGCGCCCCCACGGCCGTATTGACGTATGAATTCATCTGCAATGCTCCCCTTGCAGCCGGCAGATCATAAACCGGACCATCTTGAAATCGCGCGGAACCTATGTCTTTTGGCTGTTCGTTGCAACTGTCTAAATGGTCTTGCGCATGAGACTTTTTGACACTTTTCAGCCCGGAATAGAAGGCCCGAACAATGAGTGATTCAAATTTAGGCGGCGTGCTCGTATTGATCCCGGCGCGCATGGCCTCCACCCGGCTTCCGGGCAAGCCGCTGGCCGATATTTGCGGTCTGCCGATGATCGTCCAGGTGGCGCTACGCGCCAGGGAGGCAGCCATCGGCCGCGTCGTCGTCGCCGTCGACGACACCCGAGTGTTCGATGCCGTGGCGGCGGCCGGCTTCGAAGTCGTCATGACCCGCGTGGACCACCAATCGGGTTCCGATCGAATCTTTGAGGCGCTGACGAAAGTCGATCCGGAGGGCAAGGCGAAAATCATCGTCAACATCCAGGGCGATCTGCCGACGATCGATCCCGAAACGGTGCGTGCAGCCTTGCGCCCGCTCGAGAACGAGGCGGTCGATATCGGCACGCTGACAACCGAAATCGACAATGAGGAGGACAAGACCGCGCCGCACATCGTCAAGATCGTCGGCTCACCGATTTCCGTCGCCCGGCTGCACGCGCTCTACTTCACGCGCGCAACCGCCCCTTACGGCCAGGGGCCGCTCTACCATCATATCGGCCTCTATGCCTATCGGCGCGCGGCGCTCGAACGGTTCGTCTCGCTCGGTCCCTCGACACTCGAAAAACGCGAATCACTGGAGCAACTGCGGGCGCTCGAAGCCGGCATGCGCATCGACGCCGAGATCGTTGACACGGTTCCGCTCGGTGTCGATACTCCCGCCGACCTCGAAAAAGCGCGGCGCATCCTCTCCGCAAAGTCGAACTGACGGAACCATCATGAACATCAAGACCAACAGGATCGCCTTCCAGGGCGAATTCGGCGCCAATTCCGACATGGCCAGCCGCGACATGTTTCCGACCATGGAGCCGCTGCCCTGCCAGACCTTCGAGGATGCGTTCACGGCGGTCGACAACGGCGATGCCGATATCGGGATGATCCCGATCGAAAACACGATCGCCGGGCGCGTCGCCGATATCCACCATCTGCTGCCGGAGTCGCGGCTGCACATCATCGGCGAATATTTCATGCCGATCCGCTTCCAGCTGATGGTGCTGCCCGGTGTTACCAAGGACGAGATCCGCACGGTGCACAGCCATATCCACGCGCTCGGCCAGTGCCGCAAGATCGTTCGCGCCAATGGCTGGAAGCCGGTGATCGCCGGCGATACGGCGGGGGCGGCGAAACTCGTGCAGGAAACCGGCGACCGCTCGATGGCCGCCTTGGCGCCACGCCTTGCCGCCGATCTCTACGGGCTCGAGATCATCGCCGAAAATGTCGAGGATACGGAAAACAACGTCACCCGCTTCGTCGTCCTGTCCCGCGACGAGGAATGGGCGCAGCGGAATTCGGCGGAAGAAAAGGTCGTCACCACCTTCGTCTTCAACGTCCGCAACATTCCGGCCGCGCTCTACAAGGCGCTCGGCGGCTTTGCCACCAACAACATCAACATGACGAAGCTGGAAAGCTACCAGCTCGGCGGAAAATTCGTGGCGACGCAGTTTTACGCCGATATCGAAGGCCATCCGAACGATCCGAACGTGCGTCGGGCGTTGGAGGAACTGCGGTTCTTTTCCGAGAAAGTCCGCATCCTCGGCGTCTACAAGGGGCATGCGATGCGAGGCCTGCTGTAAGGCAAGCCCCGCAAGTCGCCTGAATTATTTATCCGGCTCACAGACACGCAGCCGATGCCCATCCGGATCGAGCACGACGAAGGTCGGGCCGAAATCCAGTTCGGTCAATTCCTGGGCGATCGGCAGACCGCGCTGGCGCCAGTCTTCATAATGTCTGGCGACGGCATTTTCTCCTTCGACCATGAAGGCCACTTCGCCTCGATTGCCGATGGCGGAGGGCTGCGGCTCGACCTTGCTGCGCCGCCAGAGACCGAGCGTGAAACCGCCCTCAAGCGGAAAAGCGACGAAATTCGGCGCTTCCACAGCCGGTTCGCGGTTCAGCAGATTCCGGTAGAAGCTGGCGCTTTCACCCGGGTCCTTGACGTAGAGAATTATGAGATTGGGGCTGGTCATTTCGGTTCTCCCGTTGTTTAAGAATGGCGCCGCCAGAGATCTCGTCTGCTGACAAATTATGGCAGCAGACTACCGAGGGCGTTGCTATCGCAACGCCCCGTTCTCGTCGGGCAGAATGTTGATAGGGGTGGGCGGCCTAAAGCGGTCGCGCATGTCGTTGTCGCAAAACCGCTGCACACTTTTGCGCGATATGCTTTAGAGCGGAAAACGCTCCTCGCAGCGCGGGTCGCGTCCGTCGATGAAGCCGAGGTCGCGCTTCAGGTAATCCGGTGTCGCTTCAAGGTCGAGGCCGGTGCGGTCTCCTCTGCGAAATCGGAAAATGTTCATGACCAGGTGCAGCAGGCCTGACGGTGCTGACTGGCGGACATCGGCAAAAGTCTCGGCCGAAATGACATCGGCAAAGGACTCGGCCGCAAAACGGTCGTTGGTGAAATGAATGGCTGGAGGCGTTACCATGATCAGTACTCCTTCCTGGTGGATTGGCACTGATAATAACTCCATCTGCTGACAGTTTATGGCAGCAGCGTTCAGTTCTCCATCGGCACGTCCTGCGTCTCGCGCCATTCCTTGAGGAGCACCGTGCGGCGGCGTGGGTAGCGCGCCTCGTGCAAGGCCATGTCGATGATGCGGTCGGTGCGGAAGTGTCGAAAATCCTGGCGCAGTTCGCACCAGGCCATGAGGACGCGCACATGCTCGTAATAGCCGAGCCCGAAAGGCCAGACGCGGCGGCGCGAAATACGGCCCTGCTCGTCGCCATAATGCAGTTCGAGGATACGCTCCAGGCGGATCGCCCTGCGGATGGCCGAAACGTCCGCCTTGTCCTCGTCCCTGCGTTTGGGACCGACGAAAAGTGCTGCCGAATCGATCATCTCGCGCATATCGGCCGGCAGCACGGCGGCAATCTTGGCCAGGGCGTCGGCACCGGCACCGGCAAGGCGCGGCTCGGCGGCGCGGGCCACCCAGCGCGAGCCGAGCACCAATGCCTCCAGCTCTTCTTCGGAAAACATCATCGGCGGCAGCATGAAGCCGGGCTTCAGCACATAACCGATGCCGGCTTCGCCTTCGATCATCGCGCCCTGGGCCTGCAGGCTGGCAATATCGCGATAGAGCGTGCGCAGGCTGACGCCGGTCTCCTGGGCAAGCACTGTGCCGGTCACCGGCCGCCGGTAACGCCGGAGCGTCTGGAGCAGCGTCAGCAGCCGTTCCGAGCGGGCAACCGGCATGGCGCTACCGCTTCCACTCCACCCAGTCGCGCATCAGGCGGTGGGCGATCGCCCCTTTCGGCGGCGAGGCCCTGCCTGTCGCGCTCGGGCGTTCCAGCATCTCGATCGTTTCCTCGCGGGTGAACCAGCGGCAATCTTCCAGCTCGGTCTCATCGCGGCTGATTTCGGTGGATTTCGCCTCGGCGTAACAGCCGATCATCAGTGAATGCGGCATCGGCCAGGGCTGCGAGGCGTGATAGCGGATGCGGCCGGTGCGGATGCCCGATTCCTCCAGCGTTTCGCGGCGCACGGCGTTCTCGATGGTCTCGCCGGGTTCGAGGAAGCCGGCAAGACAGGAATACATGCCGGGCGCGAAATGCGGACTGCGGCCGAGCAGGCAGAGGTCGCGCTGCTCGTCGACCGTCAGCATGATGACGACGGGGTCGGTGCGCGGGAAGATCACGTGTTCGCAGGCAGCGCAGACACGTTTGTAGCCGCCGATGTGGATCTCCATCGCCGAGCCGCAGCGGCCACAAAAGCGATTGTCGCCATTCCAGCGGATGAGGCTCGCGGCCTGGGCGAATTCGCCGAGCAACACTTCGTCGATCAGCATTTCGCGAAACAGCGTGCGGCCGTCGGCAGGCTTGTACTGGCTGGTGAGGTCGTCGACGTCGATGCCAACGGGAACGGCAAGGCGCGGCTCGCCGCTCTTGCGGTAACCGAGAAGCACGGTCTCGTCCCAATCCGGCTGCAATTCCTGCAGCTCGTAGCGGGCAAAGAGCGGGTCGAGCACCTGGCCGTCATGCTTCAGCACCAGCTTATCCCTGGTGAAGGCGAAGATATGGGTGCCTTCCTTGGCCAGCGCCTTTTCGACGGATTGTTCGTCGCGATGCTCGGAATCGCGGTTGAGGTCGTTGGCGGCAAAGGCCGTGAGATTGCTGGGTTCCGGATGCGGCACATCCGAATCGAAAAGCGAATGACTCATGATGAAAGGGCTTCCCGCAGCTTCGCAATAAATTCGTCTCTCTTTCCGTCTTCGTAGGGTTCAGCGCGCCCGAAGCCCCAGACGGGACCCGGCCAATTGGCATCGCCTTCGAAGCGGGCAATGACATGAACATGAAGCTGGCGGACGATATTGCCAAGAGCCCCGACATTGATTTTTGTCGCGCCGGTGATCTCCTTCAGCGCCTTGGCGACCAGCTCCGTCTCGAAGGCAAGCAGCACCTGGTCGAGCGGCGTCAGCTCGAAGATTTCGGTGATGTCAGCCCGGCGCGGCACGAGAATGAGCCAGGGCCAGCGGGCGTCCCTCGACAATCTCAGATCGCAGAGACCGGTGACCATGATGCTGACGCTGTCGTTTTCCAGCCGGGGATCGAGCGCGAAACCTTTCAAAGGGCATTCCTCCTGTCTTTTCCTACGACTAGCAGTTTTTTCGCATGTTGGCTTGCTTTTGATGACGATATTGCCGATATGTGCATCCGGGAGGTTGGTGGTGGACGAGCCACTCGCCAACCGGGTCAGGTCCGGAAGGAAGCAGCCCTAACGAGCCCGGCACGGGTCATCGTGCCAGCCTCCCACCTTCTCTCCACGAAGTGCCCGACAGTCCGGGCGACAAGCAGGGCGATGAGCGACACCGAGCGACAATCAAAAGATGCCGCCTCGACGGGCACCGGATACCGAGTGCTGGCTCGCAAATACCGCCCCAAGGATTTTACGGACCTGATGGTCGGCCAGGAGCCGATGGTCCGCACCCTCACCAACGCCTTCGAGACCGGCCGCATCGCGCAAGCCTACATGCTGACCGGCGTGCGCGGCGTCGGCAAGACGACGACGGCGCGCATCCTGGCGCGGGCGCTGAACTACAAAACATCGGAGATCGACAAGCCGACGATCGACCTTCGCACGCCGGGCGAACACTGCCAGGCGATCATGGAAGGCCGGCATGTCGACGTGATCGAGATGGATGCGGCCTCCCATACCGGTATCGACGATATCCGCGAGATCATCGAGCAGGTGCGCTACCGGCCGGTTTCGGCGCGCTACAAGGTCTATATCATCGACGAAGTGCACATGCTGTCGACACAGGCCTTCAACGGCCTGTTGAAGACGCTGGAAGAGCCGCCGGAGCATGTGAAGTTCATCTTCGCCACCACCGAGATCCGCAAGGTGCCGATCACCGTGCTGTCGCGCTGCCAGCGCTTCGACCTGCGCCGCATCAGCGCCTCCGATCTCGTCGGGCTGTTCACGACAATCGCGGCCAAGGAAGGCATCGAGGCGGAAGCTGACGCGCTGGCGATGATCGCGCGTGCGGCCGAAGGCTCGGCGCGCGACGGCCTGTCGCTGCTCGACCAGGCGATCGCTCATGGCGCAGGCATCGTGCAGGCGGAAGCCGTGCGCGGCATGCTCGGCCTTGCCGATCGCGCCCGGATCGTCGATCTCTTCCAGCATATCGTCAAAGGCGATGTGGCCGCCGCCCTCGGCGAGTTCCAGAACCAGTACGAAGCCGGCGCCAATCCGGTGGTGGTGCTGACCGATCTTGCCGATTTCACCCATCTGGTGACGCGGCTGAAATATGTGCCGGATGCGGCAAACGATCCTTCGCTCAGCGAGGTCGAACGCACCAAGGCGGCGGAATTTGCGAAGGGCGTTGCAGTGACGACGCTGTCGCGCATCTGGCAGATGCTGCTGAAGGGCATTCCGGAAACGGAAGGCTCGTCGCGGACGGCAGGGGCGGCCGAGATGGTACTGATCCGGCTTGCACATGCCGCGCATCTGCCGGCGCCCGAGGATGCGGCGCGGCGGCTTGCCGAATTTTCGGGCGACAATGCCGGCCCGCGGCCCTCTTCCCCACCTTCCGGCAATGGCGGCAACAACGGAACACGGGTTTCCTATCAGGGCAGTGTCGCCGCACGCGCGCCGGAAACAGCACCGAGCAAGCCACAGCCTTCAGCGCCAGTGGCGATGCTGCGCGCCGTGCCGAGCAGCCAGCCGGAAACGACGCCTGTCGGGCGGATCGAAACCAAGCCCACTGAAGCGCCGAAGCCGCTCGTCCCGATCAATTCGGTCAACGATATCGTCAACCTCGCCACCGAGAAACGCGATCCGAAGCTGAAGGCGATGGTGCGCACCTTCTTGCGCCCGGTCCGGATCGAAGCCGGCCGGCTCGACGTCAGCCTGGCTCCCGGTGCACCGACGACGCTGCTCAACGAGCTTGCCGTCAAGCTGAAGGAATGGACCGGCATCCATTGGATCGTCAGCCTCAGCCGCGACGAGGGTCAGCCGACGCTTGTCGAAGCGGAGGCCAGGACCCGGGAACAGCATGTGATCGACGCGCGCCAGGACCCTGACGTGGCGGCAATCCTTGCGCATTTCCCCGGCGCCAAGATCATCGACGTGCGCGTGCGGGCGCCCGAACCGGAGGAGGAAGGCGAGGCGACGCCGCCGGCCGCCGCCGAATCCGAGGAAGGCGACATCCTGCCGGGCGACGACATAGAATTCTAGGTTTCAAGAAGGAGCGAGACGATGCGCGACATCATGGGCATGATGGGCAAAGTCAAGGAAATGCAGGCCAAGATGGAGCAGATGCAGGCGGAGATCGCCGAGCTCACGGCCGAAGGCAAAGCGGGCGGCGGTCTCGTCGCCGTCGTCATCTCGGGCAAGGGCGAGCTGAAGAGCCTGAAGATCGACCCGTCGCTGTTCAAGGAAGACGATGTCGAGATCCTCGAAGACCTGATCGTCGCCGCTCACAAGGACGCCAAGGACAAGGCCGAGGCGCTCGCAGCTGAAAAGACCAAGGCGCTGACGGCCGGCCTGCCGATCCCGCCCGGCTTCAAGCTGCCATTTTGAGGCGGCCCTCATATCAAGGTGTCAAGTGATCTAGTGCGCTTCGTCGGCTTGGGATTCCAGCATGGCCCGAAGCTTGTAGTGAATTGGGGCCGCGAGATATCGCGCCCGATCTGCGCCCTGAAGCCTTCGGCCGAAGGTCTCCATTAGCTCGGGCATCGTAATCTTGTCTCCCGAAAAAGACGTGTATTCCATCGGCATCCCGGGCTCGGCCACGCCGCCCCGGATGACGCGGCAATAGATGCCGGGACGGGCGGCGGCAGTGTAACGCTTGACGAATTTCGGATCGGCCATCCTGGCGGCGAAGGTGGCGCAGGGCATACGGCATGCCGTGACTTCGAGGATGAGATCGCCAGCGGCGAAGCGGTCGCCGACGGCGACGTCGCGATTGTCCAGATCTGATATCACCATGTTCTCGCCGAAAGTACCGGCCTCGTAGGGTCGGCCCAGCTCCTGCGCCCACCAGTCGAGTGTCAGCGATCCCTCGATATAAACAGCCTGGTCGACGCCGCCATGGTGTTTGCGGTTGCAGATCGCATCGCCGACCAGACCTTCGGCATCGATCATCACCGCGCCGTTGACGGCGTGTTTGAAGATGCCGGTCTTGTAGCTCTTGCCCGGCAGTCTTTCCGGATTGCCGGTGCACAAGGCCAGGATTTTCATGGGATGGCCGATCCTTCCGCGATTCCGTTTTCGTTCCATATCAGTTAAGAACGGCGCATGGCAAAACGAGTCACCGGACCCGAAATCGAAAAACTCATCCAGCTGCTGGCGAAGGTGCCGGGCCTCGGGCCGCGCTCGGCGCGCCGGGCGGCACTGCATCTGATCAAGAAGAAGGACCAGCTGCTCGGCCCGCTGTCGAATGCAATGGGCGAGGCCTATGACAAAGTGAAGATCTGCTCGCGCTGCGGCAATGTCGATACGGTCGATCCCTGCATTGTCTGCACCGACACGCAACGCGATCAATCCGTCATCATCGTCGTCGAGGACGTATCGGATCTCTGGGCGCTGGAGCGGGCAGGCGCGATGAACGCCGCCTATCACGTGCTCGGCGGCACGCTGTCACCGCTCGACGGGGTCGGTCCTGACGATCTCAACATTCGCGGCCTGATCGACCGGGTCGGCGAAGGCGGCATCCGGGAACTGATCATCGCGGTCAATGCCACCGTCGAGGGACAGACGACGGCGCATTACATCACCGACCAGTTGCAGGGGCTCGACGTGAAGATCACGCGGCTGGCGCATGGCGTGCCTGTCGGCGGCGAACTCGACTATCTCGACGAGGGCACGCTTGCGGCGGCACTTCGGGCGCGGACGGTGATATGAGAGGCTTGCGTATGTTGCACCACACCCCCCTCTGCCCTGCCGGGCATCTCCCCCACAAGGGGGGAGATCACAAGTGGCTTTGGTTTCCCGCTTCATTGTCAGTTTGCCGCGCAGAAACGTCGATTATCGGCGGAAACCTCCGCGCCCAGCCGATCTCCCCACCTGTGGGGGAGATGCCCGGCAGGGCAGAGGGGGGTGTTCCACGGCGGCTGCGGATATTCGCACTCACATTGGCGGCAGCTCTCCTGCCCCTCTCCTGTTACGCGGCCCCTTCAAAAGCCGATGTCGAGGTGCAGTTCGAAAAATGGGTGCAGGCCGACCTCTGGCCGGAGGCGAAGGCGAACGGTATTTCGGAGAAGGTCTTTCAAGCCGCTTTCTCCGGCATCACGCTGAACTGGAACCTGCCCGATCTCGCCCCGCCCGGTTTCCCGCCGCCGAAGGAGCAGAAGCAGACGCAGGCCGAATTTTCCTCGCCCGCTCCCTATTTCAACGAGGACCAGCTGAAGAAGCTTGCCGCAACGGGACGCGGCTTTGCCGCCCAGTATGGCTCGACGCTGAAGCGGATCGAAAAGACCTATGGCGTGCCGGGCTCGATAGTGCTTGCCATCTGGGGCCGGGAAACGGGCTTCGGCGCCGCGAAGATCCCGAATTCGGCGATCGAGGTGCTGGCGACCAAGGCCTTCATGTCGACGCGCAAGGAGATGTTCCGCACCGAGCTGGTGGCCGCACTCCATATTCTCGACGGCGGCGACGTCACACCTGCCAACTTCAAGGGTTCGTGGGCGGGCGCACTCGGCCAGCCGCAATTCATGCCGACCAGCTATCTAAAATATGCCGTGGATTTCGATGGCGACGGTCACCGCAATATCTGGACATCGGTGCCCGATACGCTCGCCTCGATCGCCAATTACCTGGTCAAGAAAGGCTGGCAGCGCAACCGCGACTGGGGCTTCGAGGTGTCGATACCGGAGGCGGTCTCCTGCGCGCAGGAGGGACCCGATCTGGCAAAGCCGCTGTCGCACTGGGCCTCGCTCGGCATCGACCGCATCTCCGGCAAGGGCTTTCCCTCCGGCGAAATGAAGGCTGAGGGCATGATGCTGGTTCCGGCCGGCCGAGACGGACCGGGATTCATCGTCACGCCGAATTTCTACATCATCAAGGAATACAATAATTCCGATCTCTACGCGCTCTATATCGGCAATCTTGCCGACCGGATCGCCTATAATGGCGGCGCCTTCCAGGGCAGATGGGGCGATGTCGGCAAGATGCTGCGCTCGGACGTCGCCGCCATGCAGAAGGCGCTGGAACGGCAGGGCTATGATGTCGGCGGTTCCGACGGTCTGCCGGGCTACAAGACCCGGCGTTCGATCGGCCAGTGGCAGGCAAAGAACGGCATGAAGCCGACATGCTTTCCGGAGGCTGCGATGAAGGGCAAGCTGAAGTAACCGGCTTCAGAGCGGTTCAGTTTTCATGCAAGCACAGAACCGCTCTTACTTTTTGTTTTTACGCAATTCCGGACGGAAAACCGCTTCACACTTTTCCTGGAATTGCTTCAGAGATTGCGTTTCAAACCTTCATGGCTGGCGACGAAACCGAGCTTCTCGTAGAAGCGGATCGCATCCCCTCGCGTCTTGTCCGATGTCAACTGCACGAGGCCGCAGCCGCGCTCGGCGCATTGGGCGATCGCCCATTCGATGAATTGTGCGCCGAGGCCAGAACCGCGAAGATCGCTTGCGACACGCACGCTTTCGATCTGGCCGCGCCACATGCCCGTCCTCGAAAGACCGGGAACAAAACTCAGCTGCAGGCAGCCGACGACCCGATCGGTCGCGTCATTGGCGACGGCCAGAAGCTGATTGGCGTCCGCCTCGATCGCGGCGAAGGCCGAGAGATAACGCGCGTCGACAGGATCCGAAACGATCTCCCTTCTGCCGCCAAGATCGTCATCGGCCAGAAGCCGGACGATGGCAGCCAGGTCGGATTGGTGAGCGAGCCTGAATCTGTACATGTTTGATCTCTGCACACCTGGTCTCAATGATGCAGATCGATCGGCGCCTTGTGGAAGACGTCGTCACCCGGCGGAATGGCCTGGCGTTCGATCATGCGGTGGACATGCAGCGGACCTTCGCCGCGGTGAAGCGCACGCAGCCTGTCGGTGTTTTCGGCATCGGCCTGCGTGCGCCGCTGGTTGTGCCTTATGTATTCGACCCAGGTCGGCGTATGGTAGGTTTCCGTCCAAAGGCTGGGATTTTCGAGATCACGCATCAGCGCCCAGTTGCGGGCGCCGTCGCGGATGCGGATACGGCGGCGCTCGCCCATCAATTCCATGAACTCGGCAAGGTCCTCGTCGGCAATCTCGTAGTCGACCTGGATGACGATCGGGCCGCTGCGCGGCGTGATGTCGAGACTGAGGGCCGGTTCGGTGAAGCGGTTCAGCGGATCGAGGTTGAGCGAGGCAAAGGCCGGCATGGAAAAGCGCAGGCCGATGGCGATGCCGAGCAGCATGACGACGGATGACATCAGCAGAGCATCGGCGACGCCGTAGCGATCGGCGGCAACGCCCCACAGCCAGCTGCCGCCGGCAATGCCGCCGAAGGTGACGGTCTGGTAGAGCGACAGCGCCCGGCCGACCACCCAGCGCGGCGTCGAAAGCTGGACGATGGTGTTGAACAGCGATAGTGCGGAGACCCAGCAGGCGCCTGAAACGAGCAGCCCGGCGGAGGTCAAGACGGCACTCGGGCTCAAGGCTGCGATGACCGCACTCAGTGCAAAACCGGCAAAGGAGAGGCGGATGATCATCTCGCTGGAAAGCACCTGGCGAAGCCTGGCATTCAGCACCGCACCGCCGATTGCGCCGATGCCGAAGGCGCCGAGCATGAAACCGTAGGTCAGCGGCCCGCCGGCAACGAGATCGAGGGCGACGACCGGCAGCAGCGCCAGGATCGAGCTGGCGCCGATGCCGAAGAGCAGCCCTCTGACGAGGACCTTTTCGAGATTGGGCGACATCGAGACATAACGCAGGCCGGCGAAGATGGCGCTGCCTAGCGCCTCCCGCGGAAGGGTCGAGACGGGCGCGGCTGGCCGCCAGCGCAGCAGGGCATAGATCAAGGCGAGGTAACTCAGCGTATTCACCGCGAAGGCTGCGGCCGCGCCGGCAGCAGCCACGATGACGCCGCCGATCGCCGGGCCGACGCTGCGGGTGATGTTGAAACCCATGCTGTTCAGCGTGACCGCTGCCGGCAGATCGGCGCGCGGCACCATATCGCCGACTGATGCCTGCCAGGAGGGATTGTTGAGCGCGGTGCCGCAGCCGATCAGGAAGGTGAAGAAGAGCAGCAGCCAGGGCGTGATCCAGCCGAGCAGGGCTGAGGCCGTCAGCAGCGCCGAGACCGTGAGCATCATGCACTGCGCCGTCAGCATGACCCGGCGGCGGTCATAATTGTCGGCCAGCGCACCCGATATCAGCGAAAACAGCATAATCGGCAGCGCCGTCGAGGTCTGCACCAGCGCGACCATGTCCTCCGAGGCGGTGATCGTCGTCATCATCCAGGCGGCGCCGACCGCCTGGATCAGGCCGCCGAAATTCGAAGAAAGGCTCGCGAACCAGATGGTGCGGTAGGTATCGTGCCGCAAAGGCGCCAATGTCGACGAAGTGTAGGCCACGATTTCTCCCGCTTTTGTTATTGCGCGCCAACGGCAATATATGCGCAAGACCGGCGCTGGCCATAGGCCTGTTCACGCGCGGCAAGCGAATTGGCCGAATCGGTCGCGGACCTTGCAATTTCGGAAAAACCCGACTATATGCCTCTCAAATTCTTGATCGCTTGATGAAGAGTGGGCCGCAAGGACCCGCTCTTTTTTATTAGCGCGATCGCCGAAAAAGCATGAAATTGCGAGGAGCGCACCGCTTGTCGGATCTGACAAACGCAGACAATGAACGTGAGCCGCGGCTGATAACCGAAACCGGGCTCGACCAGCGTCTTGCCGATATCATCGAACCCGTTCTCGTCGACCTGGGCTTCCGCCTTATCCGCGTCCGCATGATGAACCAGAACGGTGCGACGATGCAGGTCATGGCCGAACGCAACGACGGCACGATGACGGTTCAGGATTGCGAAGAAGTCTCGATGGCGATTTCTCCCGTCCTCGATGTGGAAGATCCGGTCGATAAAGAGTATCATCTGGAAGTGTCTTCGCCCGGCATCGACCGTCCGATGGTGCGGAAATCTGATTTCGTCCGCTGGCAGGGCCACCTTGTGAAATGCGAGACGTCGATCTTGATCGACAATCGCAAGCGCTTCCGCGGCAAGATCGTCGAAGCAGGCACAGATGGTTTCACGCTCGAGCGTGACCAGATCGCCTATGGGGAAGAGCAGAAGGTCACCATTCCCTTCACGGCGCTTAGCGATGCGAAGCTCATTCTGACCGACGACCTGATCCGCGACGCGTTGCGCGCCGACAAGCTGGCGAAAGCCCAGGCCGCCAACCAGAACGAAGCGGACGACGAAGAATAACCGATCAACAGACCGCTCCAGGGACGGGACCCCTGGAGTAAAGACGGAGAAACAAGACAATGGCAGTCAGTGCGAACCGGCTCGAACTTCTGCAGATCGCAGATGCAGTGGCGCGCGAAAAAGTCATCGACCGCGAGATCGTGCTGGCCGCAATGGCCGATGCCATCCAGAAGGCGGCACGCTCCCGTTACGGCACCGAGTCCAACATCCGTGCCGACATCAATCCGAAGACCGGCGAAATCCGCCTGCAGCGCCTGCTCGAAGTCGTCGAGAAGGCCGAGGATTATTCGACCCAGATCCCGCTGGAGCTGGCCCGCGACCGCAACCCGGACGCCGCACTCGGCGATTTCATCGCCGATCCGCTGCCGCCGATGGATTTCGGCCGCATCGCCGCACAGTCGGCCAAGCAGGTGATCGTGCAGAAGGTGCGTGAAGCCGAGCGCGACCGCCAGTTCGACGAATTCAAGGATCGCACCGGCGAAATCGTCAACGGCACCGTCAAGCGCGTCGAATACGGCAACGTCATCGTCGATCTCGGCCGTGGCGAAGGCATCATCCGCCGCGACGAAATGATCCCGCGCGAAAACGTCCGCTATGGCGATCGCGTCCGTGCCTACGTCTATGATGTCCGTCGCGAGCAGCGCGGCCCGCAGATCTTCCTGTCGCGTACGCATCCGCAATTCATGGTGAAGCTTTTCACCATGGAAGTGCCGGAGATCTACGACGGCATCATCCAGGTAAAGTCGGTCGCCCGCGACCCGGGTTCACGTGCCAAGATCGCGGTGATCTCGAACGACAGTTCGATCGATCCGGTCGGCGCCTGCGTCGGTATGCGCGGCTCACGCGTTCAGGCCGTCGTCGGCGAGCTTCAGGGCGAGAAGATCGACATCATTCCGTGGAGCCAAGACCCGGCGACCTTCGTCGTCAACGCCCTGCAGCCGGCTGAGGTCGCCAAGGTCGTTCTCGACGAGGATGCCGAGCGTATCGAAGTCGTCGTTCCCGACGAGCAGCTGTCGCTTGCCATCGGCCGCCGCGGCCAGAACGTCCGCCTCGCTTCGCAGCTGACCGGCTGGGATATCGACATCATGACGGAGGCCGAGGAATCGGAACGCCGCCAGAAGGAATTCAACGAGCGTACCAATCTGTTCATGGATTCGCTCGATGTCGACGAGATGGTCGGCCAGGTTCTGGCTTCGGAAGGTTTTGCCGCGGTCGAAGAACTGGCTTATGTCGATCTCGACGAAATCTCTTCGATCGACGGTTTCGACGAGGAGACGGCGCAGGAAATCCAGCAGCGCGCCCGCGAATTCCTCGAGCGTCTCGAAGCCGAGATGGACGAGAAGCGCAAGGCGCTCGGTGTTCAGGACGAACTGCGTGAAATCAACGGCATGACCGCCCAGATGATGGTGGCGCTCGGCGAAGACGGCATCAAGTCGATCGAGGACTTTGCCGGTTGCGCTGCCGACGATCTCGTCGGCTGGTCGGAACGCAAGAACGGCGAAACGAAGAAGTTCGAGGGCCTGTTCTCGAAGTTCGACGTCTCGCGCGTCGAGGCAGAACAGATGATCGTCCAGGCCCGCCTTTCGGCTGGCTGGATCACGCAAGAGGACCTGGCGAAGGGGACCGAAGAAGAGGTCACCGAAGCCGAACAAGAAGCATGATGACCGCGCATGAACCGGACGCTCCTCTCGAGGACGACGATCTTGCAGGTTATGACGTGAACGGACGCATGTGCATCGTGACGCGCGAAAGCGGATCGCCGGAAGAGCTGATCCGCTTCGTCGCCGCTCCCGATGGAACAGTTGTCGCCGATCTGAAGCGCGAGCTTCCGGGACGCGGATGCTGGGTGAAGATCGACCGGTCGCTGGTCGACAGGGCGGTGGCGAAGAAGCTCTTCGCCCGCGCGCTGAAGACGGATGTAAAGGCGGCGGACGATCTCGGCGCGAGTGTCGATCGGCTGCTCGCGGCGCAATTGATGCAGATGATGAACATGGCGCGGAAAGCCGGCCAGTTCGTCAGCGGGTCCTCGAAAGTGGATGCCGCGGTCAGAAGCGGAGCAGCCCTTGCGGTGTTCCACGCGACTGGTGCAGCGGACGATGGCGTCCGGAAAATCGACCAGGCCCGCAAGGCCTGGCACCTCGGAATGGAGACCGAGGAGGAGATACCTTCCTTCCGTCTCTTCTCGGAGAGCGAAATGGAAGGCCTGATGGGCCAGAATGCTTTTATCCATGCCGCAGTGCTTGCAGGGCAGGCGGGTGAAGGTGTAGTGAAGCGCGCAAAGATGCTCGAACAGTACCGTATTGGCGGTCAGTCCCGGGCAGCGGGCGGCGCTGGCCGGCAAAAACAATGAGGCGGTCACCGGCATCGGCCGGTCCCATCCTCATTGATCGACAGTATTGAACGACAGGGTCTGATCTAGTCATCGCTCCCTGTCCGAAGGAACGGGAACGAATGACCGATAGTAACGACGACAAGACAATCAGCGTAGCGGGCAAAAAGACACTCACCCTGAAACCATCGGGGATGAGCCAGGGCACCGTTCGCCAGGATATGGGTCGAGGTCGCACCAAGGCGGTCGTCGTCGAGACCCGTAAGCGGCGCCCGATGCGCCCGGAAGACGAAAAGCCGATCACACCCGTCGCTCCGCCGGCCCCCGTGCGCGCAGCCGAACCGGCGCCCGCACCCGTGCAGGCGCGTCCGCAGCAGCCGACGCCGGCACCGCGGGTTCAGCAGGGCAACAACAACCAGACGAACCAGCGTCCGCCGCAGCAGTCTCACCAGCCGCCGCGCCAGAACGATCGTCCGCGCCCGGTGGTGTTGAACCATCTGTCGCCGGAAGAGATGGACGCCCGCCGCCGCGCGCTTGCCGACTCCCAGGCGCGTGACGCCCAGGATGCGATCCGCCGTGCCGAGGAAGAAAAGCTCCGTGCCGCCGAAGAGGTTATCCGCAAGGCAGCCGAAGCGGAAGAAGCTGCCCGCCGGGCCGCTGAAGAGGCCGTCCGGCAGGCTGAGGCACCCGCTGTTGCTGAACCGGCAGCCGCAGAACCGGCTCCGGCCGAAGCACGCACCGACGCCGCACGGCCGCAGCAGCCCGCATCGTCGGCACCGGCCGCACGCCGGCCCGATGCGGCTGGAGCACCTGCTGCCCGTCCGGCAGCCGGCGCTGCCGTCCCTGGGGCCGTTCGCGGCCGCCGCGACGAAAAGGAAGAAGACGATCGTGGCGCAGCGCGCGGCGGTCCGGTCCGTGGCCGCGTCGTTCGCCCGGAACCCGCAAAGCCGGTCACGACTCGTCCGAAGACGGATGAAGAGCGCCGTCGCGGCAAGTTGACGATCACCACTGCCAACGTGGACGGCGAGGACAATGCCCGCGGTCGTTCGCTCTCGGCGATGCGTCGCCGGCAGGAGAAGTTCCGCCGCGGTCAGATGCAGGAAACCCGCGAGAAGATCTCCCGCGAGGTGGTTCTGCCCGAGACCATCACCATTCAGGAACTGTCGCAGCGCATGTCCGAACGCGCCGTCGACGTCATCAAGTACCTGATGAAGGAAGGCCAGATGATGAAGCCGGGCGACGTCATCGACGCCGACCTTGCCGAAATCATCGCCGGCGAATTCGGCCATACGGTCAGGCGCGTGTCGGAATCCGACGTCGAACTCGGCATCTTCAACGTGTCCGACGACGATGGCGAACTGGTCTCGCGCCCGCCCGTCGTTACCATCATGGGCCATGTCGACCACGGCAAGACCTCGCTGCTCGACGCCATCCGTCATGCCAACGTGGTCTCCGGCGAAGCCGGTGGCATCACCCAGCATATCGGCGCCTATCAGGTGGAGCAGAACGGTCAGAAGATCACCTTCATCGATACGCCCGGCCACGCCGCCTTCACGGCAATGCGTGCCCGCGGTGCGCAGGCGACCGACATCGCGATCCTGGTCGTCGCAGCCGACGACAGCGTGATGCCGCAGACGATCGAATCGATCAACCACGCCAAGGCGGCTGGTGTTCCGATCATCGTGGCGATCAACAAGGTCGACAAGCACGAGGCTGATCCGCAGAAGGTCCGCAACCAGCTGCTGCAGCACGAAGTCTTCGTGGAATCCATGGGCGGCGAAGTGCTTGACGTCGAGGTTTCGGCCAAGACCGGCAAGAACCTCGACAAGCTGCTTGAGGCGATCCTGCTGCAGGCGGAAATTCTCGATCTCAAGGCCAATGCGAACCGGACCGCCGAAGGCACTGTCATCGAAGCCCAGCTCGATCGTGGCCGTGGTTCGGTCGCGACCGTGCTCGTCCAGAAGGGCACGCTGCGTCCCGGCCAGATCATCGTCGCCGGCGACGTCTGGGGCCGCGTGCGCGCTCTCGTCACCGACAAGGGCGACCATGTGAAGGAAGCAGGCCCGGCAACGCCGGTCGAGGTTCTCGGTCTTTCCGGCACGCCGCAGGCCGGCGACAAGTTCGCCGTCGTCGAAAGCGAAAGCCGCGCCCGCGAAATCTCGGAGTATCGTCAGCGTCTGGCCCGCGACAAGGCGGCTGCCCGCCAGTCGGGACAGCGCGGTTCGCTGGAACAGATGATGATGCAGCGCCAGAGCGTCGGCATCAAGGAGTTCCCGCTGGTCATCAAGGGTGACGTGCAGGGCTCGATCGAAGCGATTGCCGGTGCGCTGGAGAAGCTGGGCACCGACGAAGTCCGCGCCCGCATCGTCCATTCGGGCGCCGGCGGTATCACCGAGTCGGATATCTCGCTCGCCGAAGCCTCGAACGCGGCCATCATCGGCTTCAACGTCCGTGCGAATACGCAGGCACGCCAGTTCGCCGAGCGCGAAGGCATCGAAATCCGCTACTACAACATCATCTACGACCTCGTAGATGATGTGAAGGCAGCGATGTCGGGCCTCTTGTCTCCAGAGCGGCGCGAAACCTTCATCGGCAATGCCGAGATCCTCGAGGTGTTCAACATCACCAAGGTCGGCAAGGTCGCAGGCTGCCGTGTCGTCGAAGGCAAGGTCGAACGTGGTGCCGGCGTCCGCCTCATCCGCAACGACGTCGTCGTTCACGAAGGCAAGCTCAAGACGCTCAAGCGCTTCAAGGACGAAGTGTCCGAAGTGCCGATGGGTCAGGAATGCGGCATGGCCTTCGAAAACTACGAGGACATGCGCGCCGGCGACGTCATCGAGTGCTTCCGCGTCGAACATATCACGCGCACGCTCTAAGCTGCTGCGCCTGAACTTTTCCCAAAGCCATCCGCCAGCCGGCGGATGGCTTTCGGACATCTGCTGACTTGACCTTTTGGACCAAAAGAGTCATGGACGCTCTCCTTTGACGGGTTCGATTCCCAGCCGCATCGGCAAATAGAGATAACAATGACCAGAGTAACTTCTTCCGCGCCTTCGCAGCGCATGCTGCGCATTGGCGAACAGGTTCGCGCCGCTCTCACCCAGGTGCTGCAGCGCGGCGAAGTGCGTGACGAAATCATCGAGGCGACCGTGATCTCGATCTCGGAAGTGCGCATGTCGCCGGACCTCAAGATCGCCACCGCCTATGTGACGCCGCTCGGCGTTTCCGACCACAGCATCGTCATCGAGGCGTTGAACCGTCATGCAAGGTTCATCCGTGGCCGGCTCGGGCCGCAGCTTCGGCAGATGAAATACATGCCGGAGGTACGCTTCCGCGACGATACCAGCTTCGACAACTACAAGAAAATCGACGAGCTGCTGCGTTCGCCCGAGGTGAGCCGCGACCTCGACGGCGATAATGACGAACAATAAACAGAAGAGACGCATGTCCAAACCACGCAAACCCAAAGGCCGGCCGATTTCCGGCTGGCTGATCCTCGACAAGCCGGTGGATTTCGGCTCGACGGAAGCCGTCTCCAAGATCAAGTGGCTCTACAAGGCCGAGAAGGCCGGTCATGCCGGCACGCTCGATCCGCTCGCCTCCGGCATGCTGCCGATCGCGCTCGGCGACGCGACGAAGACCGTCCCCTACGTGATGGACGGCCGCAAGATCTATGAATTCACGGTGAGCTGGGGCGAGGAACGTGCGACCGACGATCTCGAGGGCGAGGTGACCAAGAGTTCGGACAAACGCCCGAGCGAACAGCAGATTCGCGATATTCTGCCTGGATATATCGGTACCATCAGCCAGGTGCCGCCGCAGTTTTCCGCTATCAAGATATCCGGTGAGCGCGCCTATGATCTGGCGCGCGAAGGCGAAACCGTCGAAATCCCCTCGCGTGACGTCGATATCTTCCGGCTGACCTTGCTCGCCTGCCCGGACGCCGATAGCGCGCATTTCGAAGTGGAATGCGGCAAGGGTACCTATGTCAGGGCGCTGGCGCGCGATTTCGGCCGCGAGCTTGGCTGCTACGGCCATGTGTCCGGGCTGCGACGCACCTTCGTCGCGCCTTTCGCGGAAGAGGCCATGGTGCCGCTTGCGGATCTCGTGGCACTGGAGGCGATCGAGGATATGGACGAGCGCCTGGCGGCCCTCGACGCGCTGCTGATCAACACCTGCGAAGCGCTATCCTCCCTGCCCCATCTGGTCATCAATGACGACCAGGCGCACCGGCTGAAGATGGGCAACCCGATCCTGGTGCGTGGCCGCGATGCGCCGGTTGCCGAAAGCGAAGCCTATGCGACGGCCCGCGGCAAGCTGATCGCGATCGGCGAGATCGGCCAGGGGGAGTTCCGCCCGAAGCGGGTTTTCGCCTGAGCCTATCTGGCTTTCTGACAACGACAGCGATTGTCAGCCGGTAGCGATGCGATATCTTCCCTGTCGGGCCATAGCGGCCCGAGGGGCCATGGGGGCCCGACAGAGGGAAAGACTATGCGTGGAACTGCTATCGGAATCCTGACGTTCTTTTCGATGTTGCTTGCCGTCACCGGCGCTCAATCCGCCGAGCGCTGGGCCGAGCTTCCGGCCTTTCCTTCGATGCCGGTGGCAAAGACGAGCGGCATGGCCGAGGTGAACGACATCAAGATGTATTACGCCGAATACGGCGAAGGCGACCCGATCCTCTTCATCCATGGCGGTCTTGGAAATGCCGAGGTCTGGGGTCACCAGGTCGCCGATTTTGCCAAGGATCATCTGGTCATCGTTGCCGACAGCCGCGGACATGGGCGCTCGACGCGCAGCCAGCAGCCCTTCGGTTATGATCTGATGACATCGGATTATGTGGCACTTCTTGACTATCTGAAGATCGACAAGGTGACGCTTGTCGGATGGTCGGACGGCGGCATCATCGGCATCGACATGGCGATGAAACACCCAGAAAAATTGACCCGCGTCATTGCCCAGGCAGCCAACGTCACAACAGACGGCGTCAAGGCTGACGTCATGGACAATAAGACCTTCAACGACTACATCAACGTCGCCGGGGAGCAGTACCGGAAGCTTTCGCCGACGCCGAACGAATATGACGCCTTCGTCAAGCAGATCTCCGAAATGTGGGCAACCCAGCCGGCCTGGACGGCCGCCGATCTTGGCAAGATCTCGGTGCCGGTCACACTTGCCATCGGCGATCATGATGAAGCCGTAAAGCTCGACCATACGGAAATGATGGCAAAACAGATTCCGGGCGCCAAACTCGTCATCCTGAAAGATGTGAGCCATTTCGCCATGCTGCAGGATCCTGCAGCCTATGACGGGATGATCCGGGGCGCCATGGCGGGCCGTTGAAGCCGCCAAGGACGACCCCTCTTTCCATTGATCCATATTTGGTTTATAGGCAGCGCCAGCATCGGGTACGCCCGTTTGCATTCACGGCCAAAGCTGGACGACATCCCGGCTTTTGGCGACTTTAATCTCCTCCTCTTAGAAAGGATCACCCGATGTCGATCACTGCTGAGCGCAAGTCTGCGCTGATCAAGGAATATGCGACCGTTGAAGGCGATACCGGTTCTCCGGAAGTCCAGGTCGCGATCTTGACCGAACGCATCAACAACCTGACCGAACACTTCAAGGACCACAAGAAGGATAACCATTCCCGCCGTGGCCTGCTGACGATGGTTTCGAGCCGCCGCTCGCTTCTTGATTATCTCAAGAAGAAGGATGAAGGCCGCTATTCCAAGCTGATCACCAGCCTGGGTATCCGCCGCTAAGATTGTCCGGCGGGCGCTTTCCGAGCGCCCGCCGGATCCTGTTTCGGGACACGGCTCCCGATGAAATGTTCCAACCGCGCCCTATCTTTTAGCGGTGGAAAGACCGGCAGACCCGGATGGGCCGGTTCTGCCAAACCAACCGTTGACCTGTCATGGGGCAGGATTGCCGGATGCTTTCGGCCAAGGCTTGTCAGTGAGCTTTGGCCCGGTTTCTCAGGAACGCCTGAGGAAACCGAGGATGAAAAGCCTCCCGTTGTCTTGCCCGTGATACGTCACATTGATTGCGGTCGACTGTGCGCTGCGCCTTGATATCGGCGATGGCGCGTGCTCCCGCATTGAAGGACAAGACATGTTTGATACACACACAGTGGAAATCGAGTGGGCTGGCCGCCCGCTGAAACTCGAAACCGGCAAGATCGCCCGTCAGGCCGACGGCGCCGTTCTCGCCACCTACGGCGAAACCGTCGTTCTCGCCACCGTCGTCTCGGCCAAGGCGCCGAAGGCCGGCCAGGACTTCTTTCCGCTCACCGTCAACTACCAGGAAAAGACCTATGCGGCCGGCAAGATCCCCGGCGGCTACTTCAAGCGCGAAGGCCGTCCGAGCGAAAAGGAAACCCTGGTTTCCCGCCTGATCGACCGCCCGATCCGCCCGCTTTTCCCTGAGGGCTACAAGAACGACACGCAGGTTGTCGTTACCGTTATCCAGCATGACCTCGAAAACGATCCCGACGTGCTGTCGATGGTTGCCACCTCGGCTGCGCTGACGCTGTCCGGCATTCCCTTCATGGGCCCGGTCGGCGGTGCGCGCGTCGGCTACATCAACGGCGAATACGTTCTCAACCCGCATCTCGACGAGATGGACGAATCGAGCCTCGACCTCGTCGTCGCCGGCACCTATGACGCCGTCCTGATGGTGGAATCCGAAGCCAAGGAACTTAACGAAGACGTCATGCTCGGCGCCGTCATGTTCGGCCACAAGGGTTTCCAGCCGGTTCTCGACGCGATCATCAAACTCGCCGAAGTGGCCGCCAAGGAGCCGCGCGACTTCCAGCCGGCAGACTACTCCGCTCTCGAAACCGAAATGCTCGGCCTTGCCGAAGGTGAACTTCGCGAAGCCTACAAGATCACCCAGAAGGCCGACCGCTACGCCGCCGTCGACGCCGTCAAGGCGAAGGTGAAGGCGCACTTCCTCCCCGAGGAAGGCGAAGCCCGGTACACACCCGAAGAAGTCGGCGCGATCTTCAAGCATCTGCAGGCGAAGATCGTCCGCTGGAACATCCTCGACACCAAGAGCCGCATCGACGGCCGCAACCTCGAAACCGTCCGTCCGATCGTTTCGGAAGTCGGTCTTCTGCCGCGCACCCACGGTTCGGCGCTGTTCACCCGCGGTGAAACCCAGGCGATCGTGGTTGCCACCCTCGGCACCGGCGAAGACGAGCAGTATGTCGACAGCCTGACGGGCATGTACAAGGAGCGCTTCCTGCTCCATTACAACTTCCCTCCCTACTCGGTTGGCGAGACCGGCCGCATGGGCTCCCCGGGTCGCCGCGAAATCGGCCACGGCAAGCTCGCATGGCGCGCGATCCGTCCGATGCTGCCGACGCCTGAGCAGTTCCCCTACACGCTGCGCGTCGTCTCCGAGATCACCGAGTCGAATGGCTCGTCCTCGATGGCGACCGTCTGCGGTACCTCACTCGCTCTGATGGACGCCGGCGTTCCGCTGGCAAAGCCGGTTGCCGGTATCGCCATGGGTCTGATCCTGGAAGGCGATCGCTTCGCTGTCCTCTCCGATATTCTCGGTGATGAAGACCACCTCGGCGATATGGACTTCAAGGTCGCCGGTACCGCCGACGGCATTACCTCGCTGCAGATGGACATCAAGATCACCGGTATCACCGAAGAGATCATGAAGGTCGCCCTTGGCCAAGCCCAAGGCGGTCGCGTCCACATCCTCGGCGAAATGTCCAAGGCCATCACCGAAAGCCGTGGCCAGCTCGGCGAATTCGCTCCGCGCATCGAAGTCATGAACATCCCGGTCGACAAGATCCGTGAAGTCATCGGCTCCGGCGGCAAGGTCATTCGCGAAATCGTCGAAAAGACCGGCGCGAAGATCAACATCGAGGACGACGGCACCGTCAAGATCGCTTCGTCCTCCGGCAAGGAGATCGAAGCGGCCCGCAAGTGGATCCACTCGATCGTTGCCGAACCTGAAATCGGCCAGGTCTACGAAGGCACGGTCGTCAAGACCGCCGACTTCGGCGCCTTCGTCAACTTCTTCGGCGCCCGCGACGGCCTCGTCCACATCTCGCAGCTTGCTTCCGAGCGTGTTGCCAAGACCCAGGACGTCGTCAAGGAAGGCGACAAGGTCTGGGTCAAGCTGCTCGGCTTCGACGAACGCGGCAAGGTTCGCCTGTCGATGAAGGTCGTCGACCAGGCCACCGGCCAGGAAATCCCGAACGAGAAGAAGAAGGAAGAAGCGGCCGAATAAGCCGCCTTCCAGATTCAATACCGGGCGCGGGAATGCTTCCGCGCCCTTTTTTGTATCCTAAAGCGCGGCGCGATCCTTCAGATCGCTTACCGCACTTCAGGTCTTCGGTCTTGCGTGTGTCGTGCTCGCAAAACCGCCGAACACTTTTGCGCGACATGCTTTAAGACGAGACGAGACCATGAGCAGCGAGACGCTGAAGACCCTGTTCCATCCCTTTGCCAGCGGCACAGTCGCGGCGCCCGGCGAGGGCGAGCGCGTGCTCTTCCTCGGCGCCGAGGCAGGCTTTGCGCTGCCGGAAGGCTTTGCCGCCTCGCTCAGCGCCGTCCAGGGCTTCCGGCCGCTCTATCGCCAGCTGCTGGCGCAGCGGATCGAAGCGAAGCCGGAGATCGACGGCGAGGACTACGATGCGGCTCTGGTGCTCTGCACCAAGCACAAGGGCGAGAACGAGGCCAATCTCGCCGCTGCGATCGCCCGCACGCGGCTCGGCGGCCTGATCGTCATTGCCGGCGCCAAGGAAGACGGCATCCAGCCACTGCGCAAGCGGATGGAAGGTTTCAATCTCGCCGTCGACCATATGCCGAAATATCATGGCGTCGCCTTCTGGTTTGGCCGGCCGGCGGATGCCGACGAGATTATCTCCAAGCTGGCAAAGGCGCCGGTGCGCGTCGACGGTCGTTTCCAAGCGACTCCAGGCATGTTCTCGCATGACCGCATCGATGCCGGATCGGAGCTGCTCGCCTCGCGCCTGCCTGAGGATTTCACCGGCGACGTTGCGGATTTCGGCGCCGGATGGGGCTATCTCTCCGTCGAGCAGGCGCAGAAGTCGCGTGGACTGACGCGCCTCGACCTCTACGAGGCCGACCACGCGGCTCTGGAGGCTGCCAGGGATAATCTGGCTAAGAACTGCCCGAACGCGCCTGCACGCTTCTTCTGGCACGATCTGGCGGGTGAGCCGGTCAAAGACAAATACGATCTCGTCATTATGAACCCGCCCTTCCATGAGGGACACGCGGCCGATCCGGCGCTCGGCCAGGCAATGATCAAGACGGCCGCATCCGCCCTTCGCGGCGGCGGCCGCTTGATGCTCGTCGCCAATCGCGGCCTGCCTTACGAGCCCGTTCTGGCGGCAAATTTCAGGGAAAGCGGCGAAACCTGCCGCAACGCCCGGTTCAAGGTTCTCTGGGCGAAGAAATAAGCCTACGGGGCTTCGACGCTGATCCTATCATCGAACAACAAAAAGGCCGGGCGCATCATCTGCGCACGGCCTTTGAGTTTCAAATGGGGTAGCCGTTTACTCGACGTCCGCCCTGCGCAGCGCTTCCAGCGTCGGCATGGAGGTGACGTTGAAGCCGGCGTCGACGAAGTGGATTTCGCCGGTGACGCCGGACGAAAGGTCGGAGAGCAGGTAGAGAGCCGAGCTGCCGACCTGATCGATGGTCACGGTCTTGCGCAGCGGCGCATTGCGCTGGTTCCAGGAGAGGATCGCGCGCGCATCGGAGATGCCGGCGCCGGCAAGCGTACGAATCGGGCCGGCGGAAATGGCATTGACGCGGATTCCGCGCGGGCCGTAATCGGCGGCGAGATAGCGCACCGAAGCCTCGAGCGCTGCCTTGGCAACCCCCATGACGTTGTAGTTTGGGATGACGCGCGTCGAGCCATTATAGGTCAGCGTCAGCATCGCACCACCATCTTCCATCAACGGAGCGCAGCGCTTGGCGATCTCGGTGAAGGAGAAACAGGAAATGACCATGGTGCGGCTGAAATTCTCACGCGTCGTATCGGCGTAGAGACCCTTCAGCTCGTTCTTGTCGGAAAAGCCGATGGCATGGACGATGAAATCTAGCTTGCCCCAACGCTCCTGGATCGCGTCGACCACGGCATCGACCGAGGCGACGTCCTCGACGTCGCAGGGCAGCACGAAATCCGAGTTGACCTCGGCAGCAAGCGGCCTGACGCGCTTGCCGAGCGCATCGCCCTGATAGGTGAAGGCGAGTTCCGCACCCTGTGCGGCGAGAGCTTTTGAAATCCCCCAGGCGATCGAGTGGTTGTTGGCGACGCCCATGACGAGCCCGCGCTTACCCTGCATGATTCCCGTCATATTATTATCCGTTATAGCGCTGGAAGACGAGCGTGGCGTTGGTGCCGCCGAAGCCGAAGGAATTGGAGAGGGCAATGTCGATCTTGGCGTCGTCGATGCGCTTGCGCACAATCGGGACACCTTCGAATTCGGGATCGAGCTCGGTGATATGAGCGCTTTCGCCGATGAAGCCTTGCTGCATCATCAGCAGGGAATAGATCGATTCCTGCACGCCGGCTGCGCCAAGCGAATGGCCGGTCAGCGACTTGGTCGACTGGATATGGGGGATCTTCGAGCCGAATACTTCGCGGATGGCGCCGATTTCCTTGCTGTCGCCAACCGGCGTCGACGTGCCGTGGGTGTTGACGTAGTCGACATCGCCTTTAACGGTGGCGAGCGCCTGGCGCATGCAGCGGATAGCGCCCTCGCCCGAAGGGGCGACCATGTCGTAGCCGTCTGAGGTTGCGCCGTAACCGACGATTTCGGCGTAGATCTTGGCACCGCGGGCCTTGGCGCGCCCCAGCTCCTCGAGCACCAGCACGCCGGCGCCGCCGGCGATGACGAAGCCGTCGCGGTTGACGTCATAGGCGCGCGAGGCGCTGTCCGGCGTGTCGTTGTACTTAGAGGACATGGCGCCCATGGCGTCGAAGAGGTTGGACATCGTCCAGTCGAGATCCTCATGGCCGCCAGCGAACATCACGTCCTGCTTGCCCCACTGGATCATCTCGGCGGCGTTGCCGATGCAATGCGCCGACGTCGAGCAAGCCGACGAGATCGAATAATTGACGCCGTGGATCTTGAACCAGGTGGCGAGCGTGGCCGATGCGGTCGAGGACATCGCCTTCGGCACGGCGAAGGGGCCGATGCGCTTCGGGCTGTTGTTCTTGATGGTGATTTCGGCAGCTTCGATCAGCGTGCGGGTGGACGGACCGCCGGAGCCCATGATGATGCCGGTACGCTCGTTCTGAGCGTAGTCTTTCTCTTCCAGGCCGGAATCGGCAAGTGCCTGCTTCATGGCCACATGGTTCCAGGCGCCGCCCTGCGACAGGAAACGCATGGCGCGGCGGTCGACCAGTTCGGCAAGTTCCGCCGAACCGAGCTTTGGACTGCCCCAGACCTGGCACTTGAACCCATGTTCGGCGAAATCGCTCGAAAAGGAGATACCCGACTTTGCCTGCCGCAAGGATTCGGTGACTTCGGCCGCGTCGTTTCCGATCGAGGACACGACACCCAGACCTGTGACAACTACCCGTCTCATCTGATCAAACCTTTGTTGTTTTCGTCAGCCGCTCGAAATGCGGTTTCAGGCCGTCTTGTCTTTCGATAGACCGACGCGAAGGTCGGCCGCCTGATATATGGTCTCGCCGTCCGCCTTTAGCCAGCCGTCGGCGGTGCCGAGGACCAGACGGCCACGCATGACACGCTTGAAGTCGATGCCATATTCGATCAGCTTCGTCTGTGGCCGGACCATGCCCTTGAATTTCACTTCGCCGGTCGAAAGTGCCATGCCGCGGCCTTCTTCGCCGAGCCAACCCAGAAAGAAACCGGTCAGCTGCCACATGCCGTCGAGACCGAGGCAGCCCGGCATGATCGGATTGCCTTCGAAATGGCAGGGGAAATACCAGTCGTCCGGGCGTACGTCATATTCGGCCCGGAGGTAGCCCTTATCGAAGGTGCCGCCCGTTTCGGAAATGTCCGTGATGCGGTGAACCATCAGCATGGGCGGCAGGGGCAGCTGCGCATTGCCGGGGCCGAACAGCTCGCCATGTGCGCAAGCGATGAGTTCTTCATACGAGAAGCTGGACTGTCTGGTCGTCATAAAGTTTCTTTTTCCCCCCGCGTCAAGCCGATGGATGTGAACGTGTAGTCCAAGTTCTTCAGAAAATGAAGCACAAGCAAGGCAGCTTCATTCATCGCCCCGGACCAGGCTTGCGCCATTATTTGGTGGTCGCATACAGGAAGGCTAGGGCTGGGACCAGACCTATTTGCGTCAAAAGCCCGTTTTTGCCTCGTTTATCAGGCTCCCGTCCCCATTGAACTATTGAAAGGCTCCGATGCAAAAGTTATACCGCTTAAAGAAACATGATTGCTTTATGCCAGAATAACCGGAGTTGGTTTTGATGACGGGTGCATTCCCGATCGCAATAGAGGTAAGGCTGCGCGGTGCAGGCCTGCGCCCCACCCGCCAGCGCGTCGCGCTCGGCGACCTCCTTTTTGCCAAGGGCGACCGGCATTTGACCGTCGAGGAACTGCATGAAGAGGCGGTTGCCGCCGGCGTGCCGGTGTCCTTGGCAACCGTCTACAACACGCTGCACCAATTCACGGAAGCCGGTCTCATCCGCGTTCTCGCCGTCGAGAGCGCCAAGACCTATTTCGACACCAATGTTTCCGACCATCACCATTTCTTCGTCGAAGGCGAAAACGAGGTGCTCGACATTCCCGTCAGCAACCTGACGATCGCCAATCTGCCGGAACCGCCTGAGGGCATGGAGATCGCCCATGTCGACGTGGTGATCCGCCTGCGGGCGAAGCAGGGCTGACGACACCTCTAAAGCGACGCCCTTTAGATCTTTATTTTTATGCATGTCGTTGTCCCAAAACCGCTGCGCACTTTTGGGCGACATGCATTAGGCTTCACATGACATCGTCGGGATGCCGCCCGGGCTTGTGCCTGTACGTCGGGAAGGTCCAGCCGAACCACAGGGCGCCACCGCGCACCGCAAAGGCCGCCACGACGCCGCAGGCAGACGCCAGATAGAGCTGCATTCCGAGCGCATTGGCGGCCGTGAACACGCCGGCGCCGATAAGGGCTGCGGTCACGTAGATTTCCGGCCTCAACAGCACCGAAGGCTCGTTTGCCATCAGATCGCGCAGGATGCCGCCGAAGGTCGCCGTCAGCGTGCCGGTGACGATCGCAATCGTCGGCGAGCCGGTGGCGGCGAGACCCTTGGCGGCGCCGATCACGCAATAGGCGGCAAGGCCGATCGCATCCAGCCAGATCAGCAGGCGATAGCGCGATTCCAGCAGATGGGCGGTGAAGAAAACAATGACGCCCACGATGCAGCAGACGAGGATATAGGCGGGGTTCAGCACCCAGAAGACCGGCACGCGGCCGAGCACGATATCGCGCACGGTGCCGCCGCCCGTTCCCGTCACCATGGCGAAAAACAAAAAACCGATCAGGTCCAGTTGCTTGCGCGAGGCGGCGAGCGCACCTGTCGCGGCAAACAGCGCAATGCCGGCATAATCGAGATAGACGAGCAAGGACATGCGGCCCCCGGAACCGGCGAACAATTTCCGGAAAGAAACACGGCGGCAAGGGCGGCGCAAGGCGGCGCGGCCATAAAGGTGAAGTCTTTGTTTGCTGCATGTCGTTGTCCCAAAACCGCTGCACACTTCGGGCGACATGCATTGGGAGCCTTTATCCGAAAGAGGAAAGCCGTGAAAACGCTGGTGCTCGCCGTTCTGAATATCGTCCTGCTGCTTGCCATGCCGGCTGTCGCCCTCAGTCAGCAATCGCTGATCTCCGATCCTGAAATCTACGAGAAGAAACATTTCCAGGAGCAGTGCAAGACGGCCGAGTTTGCCGACGGCTTCATCATCCGGCAGGACATCAACAATGACGGCCTGATCGACGCGGTGGTCAACGAGGGCCAGCTGACCTGCGACGGGCAGAAGGGGCCGCAATGCAACGACGACGGCTGCACCTATAATTTCTACCTGCAGGTTGCCGAGGGCGGTTATTTCATGATCGCGACAGCGCAGATATACGGCTACGATTTCGTCCAGCGCTTCGGCAACATGGTGCTGGCGATGAAGATGCATCCGCGCTTCTGCGACCGCACCGAAGGTGATCCCTGCATCGTGACGGCACGCGTCCGCGGCACGAAATTCGTCACCATCTCGAAGAAGTAACTCACCACGCATAACCCCGAAAGATTTTCGGGGTTATGCGTGGATTCAAAGTGATAGAGCGTCCTTTGCGCGTCCTGGCGGACACGCGGCGCTCTAACCTCTTGTTCTTACGCAATTCCGGACGGAAAAACCGCTTCGCACTTTTCCTGGAATTGCTTCATTGCGGATAAAGTTCCGAGGTGCGGCCGGCGAGATAATAGCCGACCAGGCCGTACCATTCGCGGATCGCGGTCGCCAAGTTCTGCGCATTGAGGTTCGGCTGGGTGAAATCAAACCCCAGCCTAACTTGGCCGTCGGTGCGATAATCGGTCGGCCAGGGCACGATATCGATGCCGAGCTTGCGGAAGATGCCGACGGACCGCGGCATGTGGAAACCCGAGGTGATCAGCAGGCAATTGGAAAGGCCCTGGCTTGCCAGGAATTCCTTGGTGTTGACGGCGTTTTCGAAGGTCGTGCGCGATTGCCTCTCTTCGATCAGGCGATCCCTGCCAACGCCGAAGAGCGGGAAGAAACGCTCGGATGCCGCCGCATCACCTTCGTAGATGCCCGAAATGGAGCCGTCGCCGCCCGATACCAGAATGCGCGACTGCGGAAATTTCTGCGCAAGCCGCAGGGCTTCGATGAAGCGATCGGCTCCAGCATTGAATTCTATGCCGTGGCGCGCCGTGTTCACCTCGTTTTCGAAACCGCCGCCGAGCACGATCATGCATTGCAGGCTATCGGGATCTGCGGCGGGCTTTGCGAACCGCTGCTCGAGACCCTGCATCAAGAGGTTGCCGGCCGTGGTGTAGAGCGTGACGAAGAGGATGATGGCTGAACCAGCTGCGCCGAGGATACCTAAGATACGCCAGCGCAGAAGGCCGGCAAGCAGGGCAAAGAAGACGAGGAAGAATGCCAGCGACAGCGGCTGAGCGAAAATCCAGACAAGCTTCGAAATGACGAACAAGACCTACTCCTCGAGGATTGGCGGCGATCCTTCCTATCCGATTCGACGGTAACAGGAATGCGACGGTTTTATTTCGCGCGCGTGATGGCCGATCCGCTCGGTGCGACCTTCTGATTGAAGCGGCGCTGAAGCGGCCGAGGGATGAGCATGGCGGCAAGCGCAAGCACCATGGCGAAGAGGGAGACCAGCCACAGCGCATGTGCGCCCGTTAGCCGTGTCAGGACGGCCCCGGCGATCGCGCCGAGCACCATGCCGCCCCAGGGCACGATCTGGATCGTCCATTCGACACGACGATCGCCGATGATCCAGCGGCCGATGCCGCGGCCGAAACGCGACAGGGCGCCGGTCACGTAGGTCAGCCCGATCGGCAGGCCTTCGATATGCTCGACGGCAGCGTTCACCATGCCCATGGAAAAAACGATCATGTAGAACCGAACGAACAGCATGTTCTGCACCGTCATCATCGAGGCGAGCGCCAGAACCAGCCCGACGCAGCCGAGCACCACAAAGATGCGGCGCTCGGAGACATGAGCGATGATGACGCCGGCCGCATTGCCGAGCACGAAAACGACGATGGCGGAGATCAGGACCGCGGCGTGATAAAGATTGCCTTCGCTCAAGGCCAGGGCGGCCCGCGTCGTGTTTCCCGTCATGAACGAGACGAAATCGCCGGTCAGCAAAAGACCGGTGGCATCGGTCATGCCGGCCAGAAATGAAATCGAGCCGACCAGGGCGAGCCCGGTCAGGGTTCGTCGGGTACGGATGATGCGGCGGCGTCTTGCTCTGGTCATTGGCTGAAGGTCCTGGAGCCGAATCGCTGAGGTTGCGGCAACAAAGATAATTCCTTTCATTGAGGAATTGGCAAAGGCGCTCGGAAGGGGATGGGGCGGGCTTGAACGGCAAGACATTTTCGGCCATAGAGACGGCGTTGCTTCAGATCGAAGCTCCGTAAGCGTTTACGTCAATCAACGCGCAACCCGCCGATCGGCGCTGCGCGATTGTCTGATCGGCACCTTACGGAGATCAAAATGCCCAAAGGCAAACTCCCCAAACGTTACAATACGATCGTCATGCCGCTCATCCTCTCACTGTTGATGACATCAGTCGTCTCGGCGATCAGCATCGTGAGAGCACAAGGCCTGACCGCGCCTGCACTTGCCATGTGGCCCTCCGCATGGGCGCTATCCTGGGCGATCGCCTTTCCCGTCCTGCTATTGATGCTGCCGGTGGTAAAGCGGGTGACGGCTGTTATCGTCGAGATGTGAGGTGCGAGGCACCGGCGGGCTGTCAGAGCGGCCCGCCGGAGTTGCTCTGCCCGAGCCCGACTTCAGATATTTCCCGAAACCAAAGGCCTGCTCTTCATCGGAAAAAGCGAGATGGGTCTTGAGAGACCAAGGTGCGTATTTCGAGGTATGCAAAACCTCCCGAGCGTTGTGTTTTGCCAGGCGCGATTTCAAGTCACTCGTCACGCCAACCTCGCCCTGACAAGCCAACCCCAGGCCTTAGATCGTATACTCCGGTTCAGACAGGGTCTGGTCCATCGTAATGCCCGGAAGGTTAAAGTGGCGTTTGCCTACCTGCCTCGCCGGAATGCCGGCGACCGATGTGTAGGCTGTAACGGCATTCACGACCACGCTGCCTGCACCCACCTTGGCGCCGACACCAATTTCGATGTTGCCGAGAATCTTGGCCCCTGCTCCGATAAGAGCGCCGCGCCGCACCTTGGGGTGCCGGTCGCCGGTCTCCTTGCCCGTCCCTCCCAATGTGACGTTCTGGAGTATCGATACGTCATCCTCAACGACCGCCGTTTCGCCGATGACCAAGCCGCTCCCATGATCGAGCATGATGCTCCTGCCCATCTTTGCTGCGGGATGAATGTCGACGCCGAAAACCTCGGAAATTCGGCTCTGGATGTGGCGCGCCAAATGGAGGCGGTCATGATGCCAAAGCCAGTGGGCGACGCGTTGTCCCTGCAGAGCCACAAAGCCCTTGAAATAAAGGAATGGCGTCAGGATTTCCGTGTTCGATGGATCACGCTCCTTGATCGCGGTCAGATCGGCGGCGGCATCGGCGACAATATTGCGATTGCCGATGAACGCCTGGGCAATCACCGCCAGCAGTTCGTCATGGTCGAGGTCGTGATTGGCCAGTTTGATCGCGACCCGCTGAGCGAGCGCCTGGGCGAAACTCGCATGATAAAGCACTGCTGAATTCATGGCGCGCGTGAGTGTTGCATCCTTGGCCGAAGCATTGACGGCCTCCGCGCAAAGAGCCTCCCATATCGCGGCAACCTGAGGCGAAGGGGATGGCTCCGTCGACAGATTGCTCAAGCTGACCAGTGGAACCGTCATGCTAGCTTCCTTCTGCAGGCGGACGTCGCGACGTCCGGCATGCAGACGTTAGGTTAACCTGGCCCGCGATAGATGGTCTAAAATTACGGGGATCTTTGCCGCCGCTCTAAATACCGTGTCCGGTGAGATAGAAAAATCCGAGTGTCCGGCGGACGTCATGAAGCTCCGCCAGCGCATGTTCTCGTTCCAGATGAGCGGATGCAAAACGCCCGAGATCGAGTATCGGAAGCGTCCTTGCTGCAGCAGTCACGGCATTATCCTTTTTGCTGAACTCAGGTCGAGCGTCGGTGGGAAGATGAGCACTATGCCTTGCCCTTGCGGACAACGTCGGCAATCGTCACCTCCTTCGGAATGAGCTTGAGTTTGAAAAAGGTGTCGGCGATGTTCTGCTGCTGTGCGACGACGGTGTCGTCCAGGCTCTTGATCCCATAGGACTGGCGCTCGAGCGCCTTGACGAGGACAGGTTCAGGGATGCCGACCGATGGTGATAGCTCCGCAGCCGCAGCCGCGGTGTCGGACTTGGTCCATTCATCGATCTCGGAAATGGCGTCGATCAAGACATCAATGGCCTCGGCGTGACCATCGACCAGCGTCTTGGTGCCGAGATAGAACTGATGATTGGGAACGATGCCTTCGCCGTTTCTGAGTTCTCGCGCTTCGACCGCGACTTCCGCAGCTGCCTGGAAGGGATCCCAGATGACCCACGCATCGACCGCGCCCTTTTCGAAGGCTGCGCGGCCGTCGGCCGGGGCGAGGAAGGATGATTCGACGTCTTCATAGGTCAAGCCGGCTTCTTCGAGCGCCTTGACGAGCAGGTAATGGACGTTCGAGCCCTTGTTGAAGGCGACCTTCTTGCCCTTCAGCTCCGCGACGGACTTTATGGGGCTGTCCTTCGGGACAAGTATGGCTTCGCCGCGCGGGGCGGGCGGCTCGTGTGCGATGTAGACGAGCGGAGCGTTTGCGGCCTGGGCGAAGATCGGCGGCGTTTCGCCAGTCGATCCGAAATCGACAGCGCCGGCGTTCAGGGCCTCGAGCAGCTGGGGACCGCCCGGAAACTCGGTCCATTCAACCGTATAGCCGATGGGTTCCAGTTTCTTCTCCAGCGTGCCTTTGCCCTTGAGAAGCACCAGCGTTCCATATTTCTGGTAGCCGATACGCACGATCTTGTCAGCGGCGCCGGCCAGCCGAACATGCGTCAAAGGTGTCGCGATGGCACCTGCCACCACTGCAGTAAAAGCTCGCCTTGTGATCTTCATCATACCCTCCGGAATAAGACGAGACCAAATTAAAGCGTCTCTATATTTTTCATAGAATATACGTGCTCCGGTGTCGGCTTCTTCGAGATTCGCTTTTTTGTTCTGTTCCGACCGTGAGCAAAAAGAACTGCGCCGGGAAATCGATAACGCCAAGGCTGTGTTCAGGGCGCGACGCGCACGATCAGCTTTCCGAAATTTTTCCCTTCCAGAAGGCCAAGGAAAGCCTCGGGAGCGTTTTCAAGTCCGTCAATGATATCTTCCTTGTACTTGAGCCGTCCTTCGGAGATCCACGCTCCGGCCTGATGGGAGAAGTCAGGACGCTGGTCGGCAAATTCGCGCTGTATGAAGCCTCGTATGGTGAGGCTTTTCCGCAGGATGGCACGCATCACAGCAGGAAGCTGATCACGTCCGCTCGAGACAGAGGATGTTTCGTTGTAATGCGCGATGAGCCCGCAGACCGGTATGCGTGCGAAGTCGTTCAGCAATGGAAACACCGCGCTCCAGACGTGGCCACCAACATTCTCGAAATAGACATCGATTCCGTTCGGACAAGCGGCTGCGAGTTGTGCCGGAAAATCGCTCGAACGATGGTCTATCGCGACATCGAAGCCGAGCTCCTGGCGTAAGTGGTCACATTTCTTGGACCCGCCTGCAATTCCGACAACACGCGCACCGTAAATCTTTGCCATCTGCCCAACTGCCGAGCCAACCGCGCCGCTCGCTGCAGCGACCACAAGTGTTTCGCCGGCTTTGGGTTTGCCGATATTGCGAAGTCCGGCATAGGCCGTGAAGCCGGGCATTCCCAGAATGCCGAGTGCTGTCGTGATCGGTGCGGTTTCCGGATCGAGCTTCTGCAAGCCCGTACCATCTGAAATCGCATAGCTCTGCCAGCCGGAATGCGAGAGCACGATATCCCCCGCCGTGAACGCCGTGTTGCGGCTGCGCGCGACCTGCGTAACCGTGCCCCCTTCCATCACACCGCCGATTTCGACCGGCTTGGCATAGGACTTGGCATCGTCCATGCGGCCCCGCATGTAGGGGTCAAGGGAAAGATAAAGCGTCTTGAGAAGAACCTCGCCCTCGGCGAGATCCCGAACCGTCTCCCGCTCGAGCCGGAAATTCGCAGCCACCGGCTTTCCGGATGGGCGCGATGCAAGGACGATGCGGGTGATAACGGGTTGACTAACCATGGGTGTTCTCCTCTTCGAATTTCTCCTTGGTGTATCAGGAATTTGCTTCAAGCAAACCGAGCGCTCGCCATCTGGGGCCTACCGGCGCACCCTTTGTCGTCGGCGTCCGCTCACAACCGGCATGCCTGGAAATCCCAGCGCGATGGCTGCAATTAACTCGGATGCCTATGTGACAAGCTCGAACCCCTGTGGCGACGCAGCCTCGATTTGCCGACCGTGCGCCTGATACTTGCGGGAGATACCAGCGTGACCAGGTAGTTGATGTCTGGGGATAGACGGGAATGTTTTCATGCTCTTCTGCACCTGCAATCGGATCGATCGTAGCGGAGATTTCCGCATGCAACGATTCCAGCGGCACGCCTGATCGGAAGCATGGATGAGAAAGGTGTGGGTCTGGAGGGACTGCAGACCAAGGCATATCCGCACGAACGCTGGATCTATGAGCTTGCCCGGGGCCATGTTGAAGCGGCTTTGCCGACCATTGGTGAGACCATGCGCTAGCAGGCGCCCGCCATTCTCTGACGGAGAAGCGACACGCGCCAAGGAACGACGTTCTACGCTAACGGGACAGGACCGCAGCCCGCTGAGCCCCATTTTCGATCAACCCTTTTTATCGAAGGCGCTGAAAAGCTGGGCTAGAAACGCGACATCAACCAATGTCGTAATGGTCGGAGGATTTTGGAAATTAAACCGTGATGTTCCCAGGGGGCCATAGCCGTTTCTCAAAACATCGGGGTTTTCCGAAATCCGGTCGATCAAATAAGCCGTGCAAGGGAAGCAAAGATCAAGTCTCGCAGAAGAATACCGGGATTCACCGTCTTTGAGTCCATATCGAAAAACGAAACCGCGGTGGGCCTTCTCCATTGCGAGGATACACGATGCCTCCGAAGCATCGATCATCAAGCCCTCCTCGATCGCCTTTGCAAGCAGCGTCCTGAGGCTATGGGAGCAAGATACCCGGTCGTATTGCGAGTTTGATAGAGTCTTCCTCAAAAAGTGTTTGAGAGCCAATTCCATTGAATGGCTTAAAAGATGGCAGATTGGATCGTTGAGCATAATCTCACTTGGGGCGTTTTCCCAAGCTAGCCTCGCGGTATGCCAATACTGCACAGCCAGAATCATTTTCCGCCACGAGGTCTTATCGGCCATGAACGCCATCCTGGTATGCTACGGAAGGCGAAGGTTGTCAGATCGAATACACGATTGCACCCCGTCCATGTCCGACGACCGCGCAACGCAACTCTTGAAGTCATCATACGCAGACGCCATCGCCTTAGCTTTTTTTACGTAGTCGTCATGATCTGAAACACACATGAAGCCATTGTAGTCGCAAGTGCTGGAACGGAAGCATGAGGCGCTTTCTTCGACGCATTTACCCAGGCTGGAGCAGACCTTAGCGCCATATTCCAAACATGCGGGTTCCCTTCCGATCGGACAAGAAAAGCTTTGCTGGGCCAGTCCATTCGATGAGGACCATGCCAAGACCAAGAATGCAGCCGATAAAAGTCGTCTCACAAGACGTCCCCCAATATTCCGCCTACCACTCTTAGAACGTTCGTCATCTGTGTTTCTGATGCCGCTCATTCCGGCGGAGCACCCACTCTTCGATGATATTCATTGCCCGTATTTTCATTCATCAGGGTGACAGCGCCCGTGAAAACCTCAGAAAGCGGATGCGCCTGACAATAAACGTCCATCCAATAAAAAACCTGCTCGCGCTTCAGCTCGGCACCCTTCGCGAACCAGAATTCGGTTCCAGAGCCGACAGACAGCCCATTTAATAAGCCTATCAAATAGGTCTCGTAGACGTTCGAAGTTCTAACCTTTCTCGCTTCCGCCCACTGAGCGCAGTTCAAGATCCCCTCTATACTGATGCCGGATCGAGACACGGCTGGGGATGATAGGCAAGCTAGCGCGCAAATCGCGATATATACGGGCTTCATTTGTCGTCCTCAACTCACTCTAGATCACCGAGCGGGGTGTGAACCGCAAATATCGATCACTGAATATTGCAGCCACCGCTGTCGCATCGCCGGGTGTAGCTGCGGCTCAGATCAGGCGATTGGTAGGTACAGGCCATGATATAACCATTGGACTTTTCGGTATTGGTCAGTGACCAGCCCCTTCCATCTTGCGCATCGCAGAGCACCAGATAATGCGGTGGCTTATCGTCGCAACTCGCGAGAAACAGTCCCACAACCAGAAGAAGCCACCCGATCCGCATTCACCAACCTCCAGGACGAGACATCGTGCTTCTATTTCCACATAGGCTGCCATCCGCGGCGCAGTCGTAATAGGAGTAGCAGTTCCCGGGATAGCGACGAGAAGGCGCGTAGCCGCCCCCACAGTTGTTGGCACACACCGCCACTGCTCTGTACCAACAAGAGCTATTGCAGCGAGCGCTGCGGCCGCCTGGCTTTATTGCTGGACCATCTGGTAGCACTCCTGCGGAGCGATCCCACGTCGGGCTACTTCGCCCAACAGGCCCTAGTAGAAGCCCGGATCTTGCGTCTCCACCAGAGCCCGGCACAACGCGGCTTTGCTGGCAGCCTCCGGCTTCTTGTAAAAGTCCGCTTGCGTTAATGGTGCAGCTCGCGAGCACGAGCGAAAATCGCCACGGCGCCGAAGCGCCGAGCCATAAGGTACATTCTCACAGATAACCCCTCAGGGGCCCGAGGGAAGCATCGCAGAATTATGCACCACGTCAAATTGTATATTAATGTATCATTAACGCAGCTTTAGGATGCGCCAGCGGAGTTATCGTCACCCGGCCGCCTATCGGTCAGCCGTTTTCCACTGATTGCGCCATAATTGGCCAGCCGACTGTGGATGTTAGGCGTTGTGAAACTCTGCGATTAGCGTTCATTGGGCCAGAGACAGCTTCGCGCTTAGGACTTCGGCCTCCAGTTCACACTTCGAGGCACCTATGATGTCGAACGCAAAGGCAAAGCATCAATTTGAAAATCCATCACTGGCAACCGACCAGGAGCGTGTGGCTGCAAATATTGCAAAGATGGGTGCGGCGGTAGGCGTCAAATCGGAAACCGCTTCCTCGCCCAATTTGGCCGGGACCGATGTCGACCCTAAGAAAGACATGTCCGATGACGAGTTCGCGGCAACAGAGTTCGAAGCATGGGTTCGCGAAGAAGACGAATGGACCCCGCCATCAAACGAAGAGTGGGTTGGTCTGATTAACCCGCATCTAGTGACGATACGTATCGCTTGGTATGTGCTTCACAAGACAAAGCCGGAGCTGATCGATGTCGTACGCAAACTGTTGACGGAAGATGACGGTGAGGGGAAGGATATGGTCACTTCAACCTTCGATCATCTTTCTTCCACTTCCGACATGCTCAAGGGCATGCTTTCGATCGTGGATACTGCGTTGGCAAGATTGATAGTTGCCGGAATGAACATCCCCCATGCCGAGGATCAATAACCCTCATTGAGCGGAGATGATGGTGAGCCGCCGACGCGCTGTCGCCATCAATTCTTCGGCTTCTCAAGGAGCGCAAAGTGCCGACCGCCGGAGAGGATTCAATTCGACAGGAGGCTGATTACAAAAGAGACGCAGATGACCAGCATCCCTATACCCAGAAGCAGCGCTACTGCGACGGCAGGGACTCTTCCTGCAATGGACATTCGAACAACGTCTCTTTTGAAATCATACCGTGGCTTGGAGATTAGATTGCTGGCCATATAAATCAACGCAGCAATTGCCAATGCCGGAAGTACGTAGGCGTTCGTTTTCAGGAAATTTGCGACCGACGAGACGGTCGGGTTTGGCGGAAGCGCCTTGTCGGCAAAACCGACCGTAAAATTCACGACAGTGAAGACTGTTGCGACCACCCAGAGCAGAAAGGATTTCCGATTGTCACTGTTCCTTTTCTGCTCATTGAGCTTGAGATCGATGTAGTCCTTCGTCGCCTTAATCGATTCCTTTGATGACGCGTCATCGAACTCGGGCAAGGCCAGCGTTGGTTGAATGAGGTCTTTGCGACGCTTGATTATGTTCTTGTACGACTGCAGGTACGCCAGTATCCCGAGCGCCCGAACATGTTCAGTCGGATTTTCTTTTCTCTTCACCGTGATGATGTGAAAATAGAGGCTGTACATAATCTCCAAGCTCCAACTGAGGTCGTCAGGCCTCTCCTGGCGCTGGGTTGTGATGATTGTATCCGCGTCGTTTCCGTGGTGTTGATGCTGGTGGGTTAGGTCGCGTACAAAGAAATACGTCTGGTCAGCAATGCCGTGGTCGAGGTCGAACCCAATGTCGACAGCGTGTTCCTCAGTATTTCTCTCCAGATGAGGGTTTCCCCACTTCAGGTGGGACAGCGTAATGACGCCGTCGCGATTCAGAACCACATCCATGTACAGGTCGCACCGGCTGAGAAGTGCTTGGCTGAGGGCGAGATATTGCTGTTTTAAGCCAAGATTTAACGCTCCAGGATCAAGCGCCCGCATGGATCTCACGGTGCTACGAAAAATGTCGCTAGCCTTGCTCTCCTTGAAGGTCTTGCAGTGAAATATAAACACTTTGCCGATGAGTTTCGAGTCTGGCGAAGTGCGAGCGCGACGAGAGCGTGCACACAAGATGAATTGAAATTTTCCACTATATCCTAGAAGGCGTCCTACGATCGGTTCGAACAGGACGTCACTCAGTTGTCGGGACTGCAGCGCTGACACATATAGATGCGAGCCGTCGGCAGAATTGACGTATTCGGGCTCAGCCGGGTACCTGGTCTCCCCGATAAGCTTAAACGATAGTCGGCCGTTTACCGTCGGCACCCAGCCCTTGTAAAACATGCCGGTTTAAAGGACCTGATCGACAACATCGTTGCGGAGCTTGCCGTTAGGCTCGATGCGGTTCTTGCGCGTATTGTAAACGATACCCGCACGAACGCGTCCGTCCGGACTACCGTTGTGGCGTACGGTAGCTTGGCCGGAGATGGCAGCTCGCAAGGAAGGATAACGCGCTCGCGACTTTTGATATTCGATCTTGTCGAGCTTCGCGAGGCTGAACGCGAAGCGAATCAGGGATAGACCGATGGCGCCCGACGCCACGGCGAGAATTAGGTTTATTACCATGATTTCCCCCGAATCGAATTTCGTTGAGTGTACTACAAGAAACGCTTGACTCAAGGCGCAACCGCTTGTGCGTCGATTCGTTCCACGATCTAGCGCTAGGCGCTCGCCCTATCATCTGGCCATCTCCTAGTCAATTTACAACATATGGCTGAATGAAGGGTTATCGAAGGTTGCCGGATCACGTCAACAGAAGAACCCCATGCGTAAGGTCGCATGGTTCCCTGTGCTTCCCGGAAGGACAAGCGAGTCTAAATCTCTAACCACTTGAGAACAGGGAAATTATTTGGTGGAGCTAAGCGGGATCGAACCGCTGACCTCTTGCATGCCATGCAAGCGCTCTCCCAGCTGAGCTATAGCCCCATCAAGGTGGTCCGGCTCAGGGCCGGTCCTGGGATGCTCCTCAAGGCGTGCCCTGCGGAGTGGCGGCTTATTACTTCCGGATTCCGGAGATAGCAAGCCTAAAAAAATGCGGCCCGGAGAATTTTTTCCTCGCCGGGCCGAAATGCGGTCTCAGACTTCGTCTTCGTCGCCGGTGACGCCGATGATATCGCTCATGTCGTCATCATCGTCATCTTCGTCGGGTGTGAGGAAGGTATCGTCGTCGTCATCGCCTTCGATTTCGACATCGTCATCGCCGATATCGGGGATGTCGTCGCCGCCGGCGGCGTCATCGGCATCCTCAAGCGAAACCAGTTCGACTTCGGTGTTTTCAGTATCGACTTCCGCGACCTCGTCTTCCTCGGCAACTTCGGCGATCGCCGAGGTTTCTTCGAAGAAGGACAGAGGGTAGGACTTGCCGGTATAAGGAGAGACGATCGGATCCCGGTTCAGATCATAAAACTTCTTGCCGGTTTCCGGATCGGTACGCTTGGTTCCAAGTTCCGCTTTCGCCACTATAAGCCTCGTGTGAATAGCCGAATATGAGATTCGGCAGATGCCGTTCAAGCCGGCGTTCCATCGGAATTTATAAGCCGGTCCCCTTAATCGCTGTGGCTTCCCGTGTCAAAGCCAAACTTTGCGATCGAAGCCCGGGGTTTTTGGCAAGCCGACGGATGACCGCCCGGCGCGTTTATGTTAACGAGCCGCAACAGCTGCAGAAGCGGACGGGAATTGCGACCGGCCAAGCCTGTCTTGCGGCAAAAATAGACAGCGTTTGCAAAGGATTATGCATGCTGCACGGCTCTGCGCCCCGGCCCGCCACCGCCCGCAAATCCGCCGGTCTTACGGGCAGCGTCCGTATTCCGGGCGACAAATCAATCTCGCATCGTTCCTTCATGTTTGGCGGGCTTGCTTCCGGCGAAACCCGGATCACCGGTCTGCTCGAAGGCGAGGACGTGATCAATACCGGCCGGGCGATGCAGGCAATGGGCGCCAGGATTCGCAAGGAGGGCGCGCAGTGGGTGATCGACGGCACCGGCAACGGTGCGCTGCTTGCGCCTGACGCTCCGCTCGACTTCGGCAATGCCGGCACCGGCGTGCGGCTGACCATGGGCCTCGTCGGCACCTATGACTTTCGCTCCACCTTCATCGGCGACGCCTCGCTTTCGAAACGGCCGATGGGACGCGTGCTCAATCCGCTGCGCGAAATGGGCGTGCAGGTCAGCACCTCCGAAGGCGACAGGCTGCCGGTGACGCTCAGAGGCCCGGGAACGCCGAGCCCGATCCGCTATCGGGTGCCGATGGCATCCGCTCAGGTGAAATCGGCCGTGCTGCTTGCCGGCCTCAATACGCCGGGTGTCACCACCGTCATCGAGCCGGTGATGACGCGCGACCATACCGAAAAGATGCTGCAGGGTTTTGGCGCTGCCCTTTCCGTCGAGACCGATAGCGAGGGTGTGCGCACAATCCGGCTCGAAGGGCGTGGCAGGCTGACGGGCCAGGTGATCGACATTCCCGGCGATCCCTCCTCCACCGCCTTCCCGCTGGTTGCGGCGCTGCTCGTCCCCGGCTCCGACATCACCATCGTCAACGTGCTGATGAACCCGACCCGCACCGGGCTGATCCTGACGCTGCAGGAGATGGGGGCCGATATCGAGGTGGTGAATGCACGTCTTGCCGGCGGCGAAGACGTGGCGGATCTGCGCGTGCGCCATTCCGAGCTCAGAGGCGTGACCGTCCCCGAAGACCGCGCGCCGTCGATGATCGATGAATATCCTATTCTCGCCGTCGCCGCCTGTTTCGCCGAGGGGGCGACCGTCATGAAGGGGCTGGAGGAACTGCGCGTCAAGGAGTCCGACCGCCTTTCCGCCGTCGCCGATGGCCTGAAACTCAATGGCGTCGACTGCGACGAAGGCGAGGATTTTCTCATCGTGCGCGGCCGGCCAGACGGCAAGGGCCTCGGCAACGCTGCCGACGGCAGGGTCAGCACACATCTCGACCATCGCATCGCCATGAGCTTCCTTGTCATGGGGCTTGCCTCGGAGCATCCTGTCACGATCGACGACGCGGCGATGATCGCGACCAGCTTTCCCGAATTCATGCAGCTGATGACCGGCCTTGGCGCAAAGATCGAGGAGGTGCCGGAATGATGTGCCAGCCACCATTCCGCGAAGCCAAACTCATTTGCCGTTTCGGCGCGCTGCCGCAGGATTGATCACATGACGAACGAGACCTTCACCATCGCCATCGATGGCCCGGCGGCAGCGGGCAAGGGCACGCTCTCGCGCCTCATCGCAGAGCGCTACGGATATCACCATCTTGATACCGGCCTGACCTATCGCGCCACGGCCAAGGCGCTGCTCGATGCCGGCCTGCCGCTCGACGACGAGGCGGTGGCAGAAAAGATCGCAAGAGAGGTTGAACTCGCTGGATTGGATCGCGATATACTTTCCAAACATGAGATCGGCGAAGCTGCCTCGAAGATTGCCGTCATGCCGGCGGTGCGCCGGGCTCTGGTCGAAGCGCAACGGCGGTTTTCGGTGAAAGCGCCGGGAACCGTACTCGACGGGCGCGATATCGGCACGGTCGTCTGCCCGGATGCGCCGGTGAAGCTCTATGTAACGGCGTCGCCGGAGGTCCGCGCAAGACGCCGTTATGACGAGATCCTCGGCAAAGGCCTGACGGCGGATTTCGATGCGATTTTCGAGGACGTCAAGCGGCGCGACGAACGCGACATGGGACGGGCCGACAGCCCTTTGAAACCAGCTGATGATGCGCACTTGCTTGATACGTCGGAAATGAGTATAGAGGCCGCGTTTCAAGCTGCTCAATCGATCATCGATGCGGTCTTGAGCCGAAATGCCTAAATTCAAGCGATTTTGCGTGCTCTGAGCATGGATCGCTTCTAATACAGCAAGCCTGAAATTCCGTCCAAGCGCCGGATTGCCTTCGTCAGAGAGGGCGGACTGGGTTCAGGCCCGTTCAACGCAAACCAACCGGCGCATACGTGTCCGCTTCCGTTTCAGGACACGCAGGAGATTTTATGTCAGTAGCTACCCCCTCCCGCGAGGATTTCGCGGCTCTTCTCGAAGAGTCCTTTGCCAAGAACGACCTGGCCGAAGGCTATGTCACCAAAGGCATCGTCACGGGCATCGAGAAGGACGTCGCCGTTGTCGACGTCGGCCTGAAGGTTGAAGGCCGCATCGCGCTCAAGGAATTCGGCGCGCGCGCCAAGGACGGCCTGTTGAAGGTCGGCGACGAAGTCGAAGTTTATGTCGAGCGCATCGAAAACGCGCTTGGCGAAGCCGTTCTGTCGCGCGAGAAGGCTCGCCGCGAAGAAAGCTGGGTCAAGCTCGAAGCTAAGTTCGAAGCTGGCGAGCGCGTCGAAGGCGTGATCTTCAACCAGGTCAAGGGCGGCTTCACGGTCGACCTCGACGGTGCGATCGCCTTCCTGCCGCGTTCTCAGGTCGACATTCGTCCGATCCGCGACGTGACCCCGCTGATGCATAACCCGCAGCCCTTCGAAATCCTCAAGATGGACAAGCGCCGCGGCAACATCGTGGTTTCGCGCCGTACGGTTCTGGAAGAATCCCGTGCCGAGCAGCGTTCTGAAATTGTTCAGAACCTCGAAGAAGGCCAGGTTGTTGACGGCGTCGTCAAGAACATCACCGATTACGGTGCGTTCGTTGACCTCGGCGGCATCGACGGCCTGCTGCACGTCACCGACATGGCATGGCGCCGTGTGAACCATCCGTCGGAAATCCTGAACATCGGCCAGCAGGTCAAGGTTCAGATCATCCGCATCAACCAGGAAACCCACCGTATCTCGCTCGGCATGAAGCAGCTCGAGAGCGATCCGTGGGATGGCATCCAGGCCAAGTATCCGGAAGGCAAGAAGATTTCCGGTACCGTCACGAATATCACCGACTACGGTGCATTCGTCGAGCTGGAGCCGGGCATCGAAGGCCTGATCCACATCTCGGAAATGTCCTGGACCAAGAAGAACGTTCACCCCGGCAAGATCCTGTCCACGAGCCAGGAAGTCGAAGTCGTCGTTCTCGAAGTCGATCCGTCCAAGCGTCGTATTTCGCTCGGCCTCAAGCAGACGCTGGAAAACCCGTGGGCAGCATTCGCCCGCAGCCATCCGGCCGGCACTGAAGTCGAAGGCGAAGTCAAGAACAAGACCGAATTCGGCCTGTTCATCGGCCTCGACGGCGATGTCGACGGCATGGTGCACCTCTCCGACCTCGACTGGAACCGTCCGGGCGAACAGGTCATCGAGGAGTTCAACAAGGGTGACGTCGTCAAGGCCGTCGTTCTCGACGTCGATGTCGAGAAGGAACGCATCTCGCTCGGCATCAAGCAGCTCGGCAAGGATGCAGTCGGCGACGCCGCTGCTTCTGGCGACCTGCGCAAGAATGCAGTCGTTTCCTGCGAAGTCATCGCGGTCAACGACGGTGGCGTCGAAGTGAAGCTCGTCAACCACGAAGACATCACTTCCTTCATCCGTCGTGCCGACCTCGCCCGCGACCGCGACGAGCAGCGCCCTGAGCGCTTCTCGGTCGGCCAGGTGTTCGACGCCCGCGTTACCAACTTCTCCAAGAAGGACCGCAAGATCATGCTGTCCATCAAGGCTCTGGAGATTGCGGAAGAGAAGGAAGCCGTTGCCCAGTTCGGTTCGTCCGACAGCGGCGCTTCGCTCGGCGACATTCTGGGCGCAGCCCTGAAGAACCGCGGCGGCGAATAAGCCTCGCATCCGCCTTTGAATTGAAGAACCCGCCGGAGCGATCCGGCGGGTTCTTCATTTTCAGGCGATGGAAAAGTGCTAGAGCGGTTCAGCTTTTACGGAGCGCCGAACCGCTCTATCCTTTGTTTTTACGCAATTCCCGGCAAAACCGCTTGGCGCTTTGCTTAGGAAACCCGCTTCACACTTTTCCTGGAATTGCTCTATTCCCAGCCGACCATGCGCTGATAGAGCGCGTAGACCGGGTCATCGTCCGGGCGGCCTGGCTGATAAGCCGACGGTTCGGTATCGATCATCCTTGGCGTCCTCCGCTTGGGTGCGGCGTCGGTTTCTTCGGCGTCGGGCTCGGCATCCTCGCCGCCGGACTGCGCCTGCTGCTGATCCTCTGACGTATCGTCGCGGTGATGCTGATGCTGGTGATGCGTTTCGCCTGCCTTGTCGTTCGACGGCGTGTCCTTGGCGAACTGGTAAGGCAGCTGGGTATAGGCAAATCCCTCCGGCATCCTTGCCGCCAACGGCACATAGGAAGGCGCGGCCGTCTCGGGAACCGGCATCATCTGCGGTTGCGCGGAGATTTCTTTCGGCTGACGGACGGCCGCAGCCACGGTCTCAATATCCATCTGCGACGGACGGAGCGCCGCGGACTGGCGAGGATCGGGTGCTGTGAATTCGGCTGGCTGCCTGGTCAAGGTCTCGGTCGCATCGCTGATGACAGCGTCATCGAGGATCGCATCGATCTCCACGGCCGCCTCGACGGGAACATCCTCTAGCACGGTTTCGATGTCCTGCTCGCGGATGATGGTGGCGATCATCTCGGAGACTTCTTCGGTCATGGAGGCAACAATTCCTGCCCAGTTCCTGGGAATGACAGGATCGACCTTTTCCGACATCGCACCGGTTTCGATGGCAGGCGGCTCCGGCGTTGCCTGCGTATCATCGGCTGCTGCGGCTTCCGTCGACGAGGGTTGCCGGGTTTCAATCTCCTGCGACGCAGATTTTTCCGGGGCGACCTCCCTTGTGGTCGCCGGGGCGGACTGAGCCTGGTTTTCAGCCTTCGGCGCTTCCGGATCGGCAGCTTCCACGGCTTCGGCGATGACCGCTTCCTCGATGGTCGCCGGAGCTGCGGCCTCGACCATTGAATCGGCTGACGCCGTGTCTGCCGGCTGACGCATGGCGGCAGGCAGCCTGTCCTCATGCAGTCTTATCTCGGGCAGCCGGATCTCGGGGCGAGCTTCGGCGCGCATCGGCGATGCATCGTTCTGGCCATAGGAGCGGACGACCGCGCGGGCGGCGAGATCGCGATCCTTATAGCGGACGATTTCCAGATAGGCGACGATGCGAGCGGCTTCAGGGCCTGTCGGGTTCTTCAGGGCCTCGGCGATCGTCCGGAGCGGCACGCTATGCCCATTCTCGGCGAGCTGGCGCTCGACCTCGTCGATCCTTGCGGTTGGCAGCCGCCGGATGGCATCGGCGAGCCGAGAGGCGAAGGCAAGATTGCTCTCGTCCTCGCCACGATCCAGCGAGATCGAGCGACCTGCCGCATCGATGACATCGAAAAGGGCTTCGACCATGCGCTCGCGCGCCGCAAGGAGCAGAATATTGAGCTTGCCGGCAATGGCGGAATTGAGGTCTGAGGCTTCGACGGCGTTGACAGGCGCAGGGGCAATCACCGAGTGGCCGAGACCACCGGCGACGATCGCCGCTGTCTGACCCTGGGACGAAAAGCTTGCATTGGACGCTGCACGAACGGGAGTCAACATGGCATGCTCCTTTCGTAAAGTGACGATGAAAGCAGGCTCTAGAAAAGGACCGCGCTCATCCGGTCCCCTTGCATCCCAGCAGATCCTCCTGTCCGCATGACGCAGTTCCGGCGTCATCGAATGCATAAAAATTAACAGGAATGTTAATAAACAGGCGTTAATGAATCGCTAACGGCCGCGGACAAGTCTGCCGCCTGGTTACTAGCAAACGCAGAATGAAGGCAATTCGCTCAGCTGTGGGCGAAGATATCGGCCTCTTCCCAGCCGAGCAGGTCGAGCTTGGCGCGGGTCGGCAGGAATTCGAAACAGGCCGTCGCATGATCGTAGCGGCCGTCGCGGATCAGCCGTTCCGTCAGCTTATCGCGCAACGCATGCAGATAAAGCACGTCGGAGGCGGCATATTCGAGCTGGGCCGGAGACAGCCTCTCGGCCGCCCAATCGGAAGATTGCTGCGCCTTGGAGACGTCGACGTCGAGCATCTCCTTGAGATTGTCCTTGAGGCCGTGGCGATCCGTATAGGTCCGGATCAGGCGCGAGGCGATCTTGGTGCAGAAAACCGGGGTCGCGGTGACGCCGAAGGTATGGAAGAGCACGGCAATATCGAAGCGGCCGTAATGAAAGATCTTCTGATGGGTGGGGTCTTCGAGCAGGGCGACGAGATTGGGTGCTTCTTTTTGACCGGCGGCGATGCGGATGATATCGGCGGTGCCGTCACCCGGCGAAAGCTGGACGACGCAGAGCCGATCGCGGCGCGGCACCAGGCCGAGCGTTTCGGTGTCGATCGCAATCGCGCCGGTGTAGCGGGCGGCATCGGCCGCGGAAATATCGCCTTCGTGATAACGTATGGTCGCTGCCATGAGACTGTCTTTCGTTCGATGCATCCCCTACAGCGCCGCACGTCTTTTCGAGAGTCGCAAAGGACGTTGTAGCACTTTGATGGCTGCATAATTTTATCCTTAAATCGATTCCGATTTAAGGAATTATGCAGCAGCGCTATAGCGCAAAGGCGCAGAGTGCGAAACCGCTTTCCTGCTGCTGGAGCGCCTTGCGTCCTTAGCCGTTCAGAATGTCGGCGGCGTGTTGATCCAGAGAAGCACGGTTTCACCATCGTGGCGGTTGCGCCAGGAATGGTCGCGGCGGCTTTCGAAATAGAGTGAATCGCCGGGGCCGAGATCGAAGAACTGATCGCCGTCGAGCACCAGTTCGAGCCGGCCGGACAGAACATGCATGAATTCCTCGCCCTCGTGGCGATAGGCGCCCTCGCTGGCAGTACCCGGCGCCAGCACGAAACGATGGCAGTCCATCATCCGGCGGCCTTCGGCGAGAAGCTGCACCGCGACACCCGGCGTCGTTTCCGGCCACCTGCGCCATTCGCCGGCGCGCACCAGCGCCGGCACCTCCCCGCTTTCCTCACCCGAGAGGCGGGAGACGGTGGTGCCGTAATAGTCTGCCAGATCGTGCAGCGTCTTGAAGCTGACGCCCTGCGAGGTGCGCTCCAGCGTCGAGAGTGTCGACGAGGTGACGCCGATGTCGCCGGCCACCTGATCGAGTGTCTTGCCGCTCGCATGGCGCAGGCTGCGCAGCTTGCGGCCAAGGCCGGCATCCTGGCTTGCCTCGGCGCCGTCGGCGGAAGGCTCCTCGCTCTCCAGCGCCTCGCGAATTGCCGCGGGATTAAGGCCCCGCTCGACACGATACCAGGAAATGCGCTTCAGCCGCGCCACATCGTCGGCGCTGTATTGCCGATGGCCGGTTTCCGAACGGCCGGGAACCACCAGGCCCTGGCTTTCCCAGAGGCGCAGCGTCGAGGCCGAAACGCCCGCCAGCCGCGCGGCTTCCGCCACCTTGTAGCGCACAGGCCCGTTATCGTTCATCCGAAACTATCCCCGATTCTAATCGCCCCAGAACCTCCATCAAAAAGCGTGATGTTTGAAGCAAAAAATGCCGCTTGTTTTCTTGCAGGAAAAATGTAGGAGTTTTATATACATCTTGCAGAAATTATACAAGATAGCTTTCCACCCCCTCTCAACGCAGGAGCCATCGATGACCGCGACAAGCCTTACCGACCGGAAGAACGCCGCTATCTCACGCGGCGTCGGCATGACCACTCAGATCTATGCCGATCGCGCAGAGAATGCGGAGATCTGGGACAAGGAGGGCCGCCGCTACATCGATTTCGCCGCCGGCATCGCCGTTCTCAATACCGGCCACCGCCATCCCCGGGTCATCGCAGCGGTCAAGGATCAGCTCGACCGGTTCACCCATACCTGCCATCAGGTGGTGCCCTACGAAAGCTACGTGCACCTTGCCGAACGGCTGAACGCGCTGCTGCCTGGTGATTTCGAGAAGAAGACGATTTTCGTTACGACGGGCGCCGAAGCGGTTGAGAACGCCGTCAAGATCGCGCGTGCCGCAACCGGCCGCTCGGCCGTCATCGCCTTTGGCGGCGGCTTCCATGGCCGCACCTTCATGGGCATGGCGCTGACCGGCAAGGTCGTGCCCTACAAGGTCGGCTTCGGCGCCATGCCCGGCGACGTATTCCATATTCCCTTCCCGGTCGAGCTGCACGGCGTCACCGCCGATCAGTCGCTGGCGGCGCTGAAGAAGCTCTTCGCCGCCGATGTCGATCCGCAGCGCGTCGCGGCCATCATCATCGAGCCGGTGCAGGGCGAAGGTGGCTTCTACCCGGCACCTGCCGCCTTCATGAAGGCGCTGCGCGAGCTCTGCGACCAGCACGGCATCCTGCTGATCGCCGACGAGGTGCAAACCGGTTTTGCCCGCACCGGCAGGATGTTCGCGATGGACCATCATGAGGTGGCGCCCGACCTGACGACGATGGCAAAGAGCCTGGCCGGCGGCTTTCCGCTCGCCGCCGTCACCGGCCGCGCCGCGATCATGGATGCGCCGGGACCGGGCGGGCTCGGCGGTACCTATGGCGGCAATCCGCTCGGGATCGCCGCTGCCCACGCCGTGCTCGACGTCATTGCCGATGAAGATCTCTGCAACCGCGCCAACCAGCTTGGCGGACGGCTGAAGCAGCGGCTGGAATCGTTGCGCGAGACGGTGCCCGAGATCGTCGATATCCGCGGACCGGGCTTCATGAACGCCGTCGAATTCAACGACCGGACGACGGGACTGCCGAGCGCGGAATTCGCCAACCAGGTGCGACTGATCGCGCTCGACAAGGGCCTGATCCTGCTCACCTGCGGCGTCCACGGAAACGTCATCCGCTTTCTTGCACCGATCACCATCCAGGACGAGATCTTCGGCGAAGCGCTCGATATTCTCGAAGCCTCGATGCTGGAAGCGAGCGCGGGCCGTTAAGCGCACCCGACCCGGATTTCAATGGCTGCCGGCAACCGGCAGCCGCACTCCCTAGGAGGATATGACATGGCTTTCACCAGCGCACTGACCAAGCACGTTCCCTTCTCCTCGCCCCTGCTGCGCGATGCCGGCTATATCGACGGCGTCTGGACATCAGGCGATGCCACAAAGACTTTCAACGTGCTGAACCCGGCAACCGGCGAGCTGCTCGCCTCGCTGCCCGATATGGGTGCGGCAGAGACGCGGGCGGCGATCGATGCAGCCCATGCCGCCCAGCCGGGCTGGGCTGCCCGTCCGGCCAAGGAGCGCAGCGCGATCCTGCGCAAATGGTTCGACCTGATGGTCGTCAATGCCGACGAACTCGCCGCGATCCTGACCGCCGAAATGGGCAAGCCGTTCCCGGAAGCGCGCGGCGAGATCCTTTATGCCGCGGCCTATATCGAATGGTATGCGGAAGAAGCCAAGCGCATCTACGGCGAGACGATCCCCGCGCCTTCCGACGATAAACGGATGCTCGTCATCCGGCAGCCGGTCGGCGTCGTCGGCACGATTACGCCGTGGAATTTCCCGGCGGCGATGATCACCCGCAAGATCGCCCCGGCGCTTGCCGTCGGCTGCACCGTGGTCTCGAAGCCCGCCGAACAGACGCCGCTGACGGCGATCGCACTTGCCGTACTCGCCGAGCAGGCCGGCATTCCGGCCGGCGTCTTCAACGTCATCGTCGGGGTCGACGGCCCGGCAATCGGCCGCGAGCTCTGCGGCAATGAAAAAGTGCGCAAGATCAGCTTCACCGGTTCGACGGAGGTCGGCCGCATCCTGATGCGGCAGTGCGCCGACCAGATCAAGAAGGTGAGCCTGGAGCTCGGCGGCAACGCGCCCTTCATCGTCTTTGACGATGCCGATCTCGACGCTGCCGTCGAAGGCGCGATCGCCTCCAAATACCGCAATGCCGGCCAGACCTGCGTCTGTGCCAACCGCCTCTATGTCCAGTCGAACGTCTATGACGCCTTCGCCGCCAAGCTTGCCGCCAAGGTCGCCGAGATGTCGGTCGGCGACGGCTTCAAGCCGGGTGTCGTCATCGGGCCACTGATCGACGCGCAAGGCCTTGCCAAGGTCGAAGATCATGTCAGCGACGCGCTTGCCAAGGGCGCCAAGGTGCTGACCGGCGGCAAGCGCATCGACGGCGCCGGCACCTTCTTCACACCGACGGTGCTGACCGGCGTTGCGCGCGGCATGAAGGTGGCGCGCGAGGAGACCTTCGGGCCGGTGGCACCGCTCTTTCGCTTCGACACGGTCGAGGATGTCATTCAACAGGCAAACGACACGGAGTTCGGCCTCGCCGCCTATTTCTACGCCGGCGATCTGAAGAAGGTCTGGCGGGTGGCGGAAGCGCTGGAATACGGCATGATCGGCATCAATACCGGCTTGATGTCATCCGAGACGGCGCCCTTCGGCGGCATCAAGCAATCCGGCCTTGGCCGCGAAGGCTCGCGGCACGGCGCCGACGACTATCTGGAAATGAAATATCTCTGCATCGGCGGCGTTTGATCCGCCGTCTCATGGCGCAAGACACCCAACGACACGCGGCATTGCGCCGCGTGTCGTCAATAATGCGGCGGGCGAGTGATCGCTGGCGCGTCCAGCGACTGCTCCTCCAGCGACAGGAAGCGTTCGGTCAGCCGGTCGAGCTTGGTGCGCATCTGCTCGACGGTCTTCCATTGCTCGGCGAGCTGATCGGAAAGCTCTTCAATCGCCTTTGCCTGGTGGGCCAGCATTTCTTCCAGCCGGGTGATGTGGTTCGTCTCGTCGGACATCGATCCTCCTTTGCCGAAACCGGCAGAACAGATGGTTCTCCCAAAGCGGAAATAGGCCACCTCGTCAATGCTTTCCATGCCCGGCGCGGCCATGCGCAAAACTGTACCGTTTGGTTACTAAAAGACCTTGCCGCGCCTGATGTTGTGGGGTAGGCCGTTATCCATCAGGGAGGAATACTGATGGATGCAGGAAACGGCTTTCTTCATCCGGACCGGCTTTTTCCGGCTGATCCGGCAACACGGACCATCGCGCGAGACCTCTACGAGACGGTGCGCAATCTTCCGATCGTCAGCCCGCACGGGCATACCGAACCCTCCTGGTTCGCCGACGACAGGCCCTTCGAAGATGCGGCCTCGTTGCTGGTCATTCCCGATCACTATCTCTTCCGGATGCTGCACAGCGTCGGCGTCACCTTGGACGAGCTCGGCGTGCCGCGGCTCGACGGCAAGCCGGTGGCTGAGGGACGGGCGATCTGGCGGACATTTGCCGCGCATTATCATCTTTTCCGCGGAACGCCTTCGAGCCTCTGGGTCGACCACGCCATGTCGGCCGTGGTCGGCTGCACCGAGCCGCTGACGGCTGATAATGCCGATGCGCTCTACGACCATATCAATGCCCAGCTTGCCCTTCCGGAATTCCGCCCGCGGGCGCTGCATCAGCGATTCGGCATCGAAACGATCGCGACGACGGATGGAGCGCTCGATCCTCTGGCGCATCACCAGAAGATGGCGGCCGACGGCTGGATCGGCAAGGTGCGCACCACCTACAGGCCGGACAGTGTCACCGATCCCGATGCCGTCGGCTTCCGCGACAATCTCATCAAGTTCGGAGAGATCACCGGCACCGAGGTCACGCGCTGGGACAGCCTGATCGAGGCGCATCGGCGCCGGCGCGCCTATTTCCGCCAGTTCGGCGCCACCGCGACCGATCACGGCGTGCCCACCGCCTTCACCGCCGACCTGCCGCTTGCGGAAAAACAGGCGCTGCTCGACAAGGCGCTGAAGGGTCCGCTTTCGCCTGAAGAGGCCGAGCTCTTCCGCGGCCAGATGATGACCGAGATGGCCGGGCTTTCGGCCGAGGACGGCATGGTGATGCAGATCCATGCCGGCTCCAGACGCAATACCGACCGCGGACTTTTCTCGACCCGAGGCCCCAATATGGGCGCCGATATCCCGACACGCACGGACTGGGTCGGCGGCTTGAATGCGCTGCTATCAAAATATGGCCACGCACCGGGTTTGCGTGTGCTGCTCTTCACGCTCGACGAGACGACCTATGCACGCGAGCTGGCGCCGATGGCAGGCCATTGGCCCTGCCTGATGATCGGCCCGCCCTGGTGGTTCTACGACAGCCCGAACGGCATCCGCCGCTACCTCGACCAAGTCGTCGAGACGGCAGGTTTTGCCAATATGGCGGGTTTCAACGACGATACGCGCGCGCTGCTTTCGATCCCCGCGCGGCATGACGTCTGGCGCCGCGAAGTTTGCCGCTTCCTTGCCCAGCTCGCCGCCGAGCACCGGATTTCCAAGAAGGAAGCCGAGATCGTCGCGCGCGAACTCTCCTATGACAATGCGAAAAAGGCCTACAAGCTGTGAGCGATAGACTACAAAACCTGACCGGCCTTGCGCCGACGGCGAAACTTCCCGCCTATGACAGGAATGCGCTGAAGGCCGGCATCCTGCATCTCGGCCCGGGCGCTTTCTTCCGCGCCCATTTCGCACCCTTCACGGACGGCGCGCTCGCAGCCGCAGGCGGCGACTGGGGCATCGAGGTGGCAAGCCTGCGCACGCCCGATGTTGCCGACAATCTGAGCGCCCAGAACGGGCTCTATACGACGCTGATCCGCGATACCTCAGGCACGACGGCTGAGGTGGTCGGCTCGATCCTGAAGGCACATGTGGCGCCGCGCGATCCGGCCGGCCTGCTGGCGCGGCTCGAAGACCCCGATATCCGCATCGTCAGCATGACGGTGACGGAAAAGGCCTATGGTTTCGATCCCGCAACCGGCGGCCTTGACCTGAAACACCCCGACATCGTCGCCGACCTTGCCAACCGGCATGCGCCGCGCGGCGTCATCGGCTATCTCGTCGAAGGCCTCGCCCGCCGCCGGCAGAAGGGCATCGCGCCCTTCACGCCGCTGAGCTGCGACAACCTGCCGAGCAACGGCGCCGTGCTGAAGCGCCTGGTGCTGGAATTCACCTCCCGCATAGATCCCGACCTGCATCGCTGGATCGAGGCGAATGTGCCCTTCCCGTCGACGATGGTCGACCGCATCACGCCGGCCAGCACCGAGGCGACCTATGCCGATGCCGAACGGCTGACGGGCCGCACGGATATGGCGGCGATCGAGACCGAACCCTTTACGCAATGGGTCATCGAAGACCATTTCGCCAATGGCCGGCCGGCTTGGGAAAAGGTGCGCGGCGCACTGATGGTCGAGGAGGTCTCCTCCTACGAGAAGATGAAGCTGCGGATGCTGAACGGCGCGCATTCGCTGCTTGCCTATCTCGGTTATATCGGCGGCTATGAATTCATCCGCGACGTGATGGATGATGAAGCCCTGGCAGCCCTTGCCTACCGCCACATGCATGCAGCGGCGAGGACACTCGATGCAGTTCCCGGCATCGATCTCGATGACTATGCCAGCGAATTGATAGCGCGCTTTGCAAACAAGGCGATCGCACACCGCACTTATCAAATCGCCATGGACGGCACGCAGAAACTGCCGCAGCGGCTGCTGGAACCGGCAACCGAGGCACTGGCGCATGGCGACAGGGCAGAGACCTATGCGATCGCTGTTGCCGCATGGATGCGCTATGCGATCGGCGAGCACGGCAACGGCGAGCGCTACGAATTGCGCGATCCCAGGGCTGGCGAAATCGCCGCTCTGATCGCCGATATCCCGCGCACCGGCCTCGCGATCTCGGCGGCTCTTTTCACCCTTCCGGGACTCTTCCCGGCGGCCTTGACAGGCCACCGAGCCTGGACGCAGGATGTGGCTGACAAGCTGGAGATCCTGATCCAAGACGACCGCTTGCCGCTGTTCTAGGCAGCAGCCGCTACGCCTTCACCCGCGCCATATCCGGATCGTAGAGCGGCGACAGCGACACCCTGCAGGGGATGCGTTCCCGCGCGACGTCAAGCTCATAGGTGCCGGAGAGGACGAACTCTTCCGTCACCCCTTCGGGGCTGCGGACGTAGCCGTAGCCGATCGGCTTGCCCAGCGTATAACCGAAGCCGCCGCTCGACAGCCAGCCGACGCGCTTGCCGTCGCGATAGATCGTTTCGCGGCCGAGCAGCACGGCATCGGCATCCTCGGGAATGAAGCAGGCGAGGCGCTTCTTGACGCCTCCCGCAAGCTGCTGCCCGATCGCCTCACGGCCGCGGAAGGGAATATTCTTCCGCATCTTCACCGCCCAGCCGAGACCGGCCTCAACAGGCGTATGGTCGGGACCGATATCCGACCCCCAGGCGCGATAACCCTTTTCCAGGCGGCAGCTCTCAATGGCGCGGTAGCCGGCATTGACGAGGCCGAGCTCGCCGCCGGATGCCATCAGCACGTCATAGACCGTGGTCGCATATTCAACGGGAATATGCAGTTCGTAGCCGAGCTCGCCGACATAGGTGATGCGCAGGGCCCGCACGGGGCAGCCTGCAATGCCGACGGTCCTGACCTTGCCGAAGGGGAAGGCTGCATTCGAGACGTCGCTGCCCGTCACCCTTTCCAGCACGGCACGGGAATTCGGCCCCATCAGCGACAGCACGGAATAGGCGGAGGTGACGTCGACAAGTTCGGCATGCATCGCCGCCGGGATATTGCGTGCGATCCAGTCGAAGTCATGGGTGGCGAAGCCGGTACCGGTGACGATGTAATATTCGTTCTCGGCGATGCGGGCGACCGTCACGTCGCATTCGATGCCGCCCTTGTCGTTCAGCATCTGCGTGTAGACAAGCGATCCCACAGGCCTTGCGACATCGTTGGCGGCGATCCAGGATAGCGCTGCCTCGGCATCCCTGCCCTTCAGCACGAATTTGGCAAAGGAGGTCTGGTCGAAGATGACGGCCGCTTCGCGCACGGCCTTATGCTCGCGGCCGACCGCGTCGAACCAGTTCTGCCTGGTGTAGCTGTAGACATCCTTCGGCTCCTCGTTGGCGAAGAGATCGGCAAACCAGTTCGGCCGCTCCCAGCCAAGCTTTTCGCCGAAACAGGCGCCCTGCGCCTTCAGCCGGTCATAGAGCGGCGATTTGCGGCAAGGGCGGCCGCTCGAATGTTCCTCGAACGGCCAGGCCATGGTGTAATGCTTGCCATAGGCTTCGAGTGTGCGTGTCCGCACCCAGTCGGTATCGAAATGCGGCCGGCCGAAACGGCGGATATCGACCGGCCAGAGATCATAGGGCGGTTCGCCCTTCGTCACCCATTCGGCAAGCGCCATGCCGGCGCCGCCGGCCGAAGCGATGCCGAAGGCGTTGAAACCGGCGCCGACGAAGAAATTCTTCAGCTCCGGTGCCTCGCCGAGAATGAAGTTACCATCCGGCGTAAAGCTTTCCGGGCCGTTCAGCAGCTGCTTGACGCCGACGTTTTCCAGCGCCGGAACGCGGCCGAGCGCCTGTTCCATGATCTGTTCGAAATGGTCGAAATTGCTGTCCAGCAGCGTGTAGTGGAAACCTTCGGGGATGCCGCTTTTCGCCCAGGGAATTGGGTTCGGCTCGTAGCCGCCCATGACGATGCCACCGACCTCCTCCTTATAGTAGGTCAGGCGATCGGGATCGCGCAGCGTCGGCAGGTTGGAGGGCACGCCGAAGGATTCGGTGATGATGTATTGATGCTCGACGGAGACGAGCGGCACGTTGACGCCGAAGCGGGCGGCGAAGGCGCGCGTCCATTGGCCGGCGCAGACGACGACGCGCTCGCATTCGATGCGCCCTTGCGCCGTAACGACGGCGCGGATCTTTCCCTTGTCGATTTCGAGGTCGAGGACTTCCATATCCTCGAAGATCGAAACGCCCGACATGCGGGCGCCCTTTGCCAGCGCCTGGGTGATGTCGGAGGGATTGGCCTGGCCGTCGGTCGGGAGGAAGGCAGCGCCAACGAGATCGTCGACCGTCATCAGCGGCCAGAGATCGAAGGCTTCCTGCGGGGTCAGCAATTGCATTTCGAGGCCGAAGGACTGGGCGGTGGTCGCCTGGCGCCTGACCTCGGTCCAACGTTCCTCATTGCAGGCAAGGCGCAGGCCGCCATTCATTTTCCAGCCGGTGCCGAGGCCCGTTTCCGCCTCCAGCCGCTTGTAGAGATCGACGGAATAACCGAGAAGCTGGGTGATGTTGGCGCTGGTGCGCAGCTGGCCGACGAGGCCGGCGGCGTGGAAGGTGGTCCCCGAGGTAAGCTTCTTGCGCTCCAGCAGGACGGTATCGGTCCAGCCAAGTTTGCCAAGATGATAGGCCGTCGAGCAGCCTATGATGCCGCCGCCGATGACCACGGCTTTCGCCGTCTTCGGTAATTCCTTCGTCATTTATTGGTCCTGTTCAAAGGCTTGATAGGCGCGCTCGAAGCGCGCGAGATTTTCGGACGTATAGCCGGCGTAATCGAAATCGATGGTGGAATGGATTTCCGAAATCATGCTCCAGAGCGTCTCGCGCAGCAGCGAGGCACATTTCATCGCGGTATAGCGCCGGCTGAGATTATCGGTCAGCGGCCGGTCGAAATAGGTCTCCAGCATCGCGCGCTCGGCCGCTTCCGAGAGTTCGTTGTTGGAGGCCAATCCGCCAAGATCGAAAAGCGGCGTGTTGAATCCGGCATAGTCCCAGTCGATCAGCCAGAGCCGTTTGCCGTCATCGAGAAAGTTGGCGGCCAGCAGGTCGTTATGGCCGAAGGCGATCTCGAAAGGTCCTGCCGCTTCTTCCAACATATCAGCCTTGCCGACGAGCCCCGCCAGCAGCGGAAGATAGGCGCTCTTCGACACCTTCAGATTGGCGGCGTAGTCGCGGATGACGTGGAAGACCCAGAAGATCATAGCCTGGCCGCGGAAATGCCGGGCAATGTCGCGATGGCAGGCGCGGACCAGCGGCACGACCTGGGCCAGCATTTGCGGTGTCCTGATATCTTCCGGCGAAAGCGCTCTCGCCTCGATATATTCGAGCACCAGGACGCCCGGCGAATGGTGGATGACCGCCGGCGAAATGCCGGCTGCATGGGCGGCACGGCTTGCGGCAAGCTCGTTCTGCCTGTTGATGTGATGGATCGGAATATCGCTGCCGAGCCTGACCACGCAGCGCGCGACGGCATCGCTGACCAGATAATTCCTGTTGGTGATGCCGCCTGCTATCGGCGAGATTTCGATCGGGCCCTGCCAGATGCCAAGCGCATGAATCCTATCTTCAGGCGTCATGCTTGATCCCCCTGCGGCCCCTCCCGAAATGATGGGCCAGAGGAGGATCTGATGTCAAGCAGCGGCGCGCTTAGATCGTCTTGCCGGCGGCATCGAAGACGTGGCAGCGGGCCGGATCGAAGGAGGCCTTCACATTGGCGCCGCGCTCCACCTTCTGCTGGCCGTCAAGCGCGACGGTCAGGAGCTGGTTATCCGGCGTGGTGGTGTAGAGCATGGTGGCGCCGCCGAGATTTTCGACGAGATCGACGTTGACGGTCGAGAGCGTGATTGCGCCATCGGCCAGCGAAAGATGCTCGGGACGGATGCCAAAGGTGACCTCCTCTCCCGCCCCGCCTTTCAGCCGGCGTGGCAGGCGGACGGAATTGCCGCAGACATGGATGCTGGTTTCGGTCTCGCCGACCTGCTCGATGCGCGCCTTCAGAAAATTCATCTTCGGACTGCCGATGAAACCGGCGACGAAGCGGTTGGCCGGGTTGTTGTAAAGATCGAGCGGCGGGCCGACCTGCTCGATGCGGCCGGAATTCAGCACCACGATCTTGTCCGCCATCGTCATGGCTTCGACCTGGTCATGGGTGACATAGATCATCGTATTGCCGAGGCTGCGGTGCAGGCGGGAGATCTCGACGCGCATCTGCACGCGCAGTTCGGCGTCAAGGTTCGACAACGGCTCGTCGAACAGGAAGATGCGCGGCTCACGCACGATGGCGCGGCCGATGGCGACACGCTGGCGCTGGCCGCCGGAGAGCGCCTTCGGCTTGCGCTCCAACAGCTTCTCGATCTGCAGGATTTCGGCGGCGCGCTTCACCTTCGGCTGGATCTCGGCCTTCTTGTAACCCGCCGTCTCCAGGCCGAAGGCGAGGTTCTTGTAGACCGACATATGCGGATAGAGCGCGTAGGACTGGAAAACCATGGCGATACCGCGCTTGGCCGGCGCAACCTCGTTCATGCGCTCGCTGTCGAGCAGCAGCGCGCCGCCCGAAATCTCCTCAAGGCCGGCAATCATGCGCAGAAGGGTCGATTTTCCGCAGCCGGAGGGGCCGACAAAAACGACGAATTCGCCGGGATCGATCGTCAGGTCGATGCCATGGATCACATCCATCGCGCCGTAGCGCTTCTCGACCTTCTGAAGAACGACACTGGTTGCCATCTTCTCAAAACCCTCTCTTTTTATTTTGTCGGTTACTTCGTTCTTGCGCGCCAATCGGCGTATTTCGGACTATCGGGACCGACCGGCAGCGACACGTCAGCGCCGCTGTCGGAAGACTGGTAGATGGCGGTGACGAGTTCCAGCGCGCGGCGGGCGTCCTTTGTCGTCACCGGCAGCGGCGCATGGCCGCTGAGGAAAGCGTGGAACTGGCCCATCTGCGTGGTGAAACGCGGCGCGACCGGCTGCCAATCGCCAACCACCCTGTCGATCTGCTCGCGCACGTCGTCATTCGCGGCGATGATCTTCCAGGGGTCCTTGCCGGGGGTATAGGGCTCGTGACTGCTCTCGAAAGTGACATTCTCGAAGTGCAACCTGAGCCGGCTAATCTGTTCCTGCGAACCAAGCGTGCAGGAAAGCGAGACGAAGGCGCCGTTTTCCATCAGCAGGCTGGCGGAGGCACAATCCTCGACCTCGATATCGTTGACGCGGGTGGCGACGCGGCCAAAGACCCTTGCCGCCGGACCCATCAGATGCATCAGCATGTCGTGCAGGTGCAGCGCATGGGTGACGAGAACGCCGCCGAGTTCCGTCGCCCATTTGCCGCGCCAAGGAACCGCGTAATATTCCGGCTTGCGCAGCCAGAAGGTTTCGACCGAAGCGGTATAGGGCTTGCCGGCAATACCGGCGTCGATGATCCGCTTGGCCTTCTGAATGCCGTCGCCGTAACGGTACTGGAAGATCGGCATCAGCACGCCTTTGGCGGTCTTTTCTGCTGCCATGATGGTATCGACGGCGGCAAGCGAGCCCGTCAGCGGCTTTTCGCAGACGACATGTTTACCGGCGGCAAGTGCTGCGACCACCTGTTCCAGATGGATGCCGGGAGGGGTGCAGATATCGATGATGTCGATCGTGTCGTCGGCCAGCAGTTCCGCAAAAGAGGTGGTGCGCCGTTCGATGCCGAACTCGTCGCCGACCGCTGCCATGCGCTGCTCGTTCAGGTCGCAGATCGCCACGACCTTGAACTTGTCGGCATGCGGCAGGTAACCCTCGACGATATGGGAGCGGCCGATACCGCAGCCAACGATCGCGACCGTCCTGATGCTCATGTCGCTCTTTCCCGTCATCGCCATCAACGCTTCATGCCCGTCGTGGCGATGCCCTCGATCAGCAGGCGCTGGAAGAACAGGAAGAAGAAGAACACCGGCACGAGCGTCAGGGTCGACATGGCGAACAAACCGCCCCAATCCGATGCGCTGGTCGAGTCGACGAAGGTGCGCAGGCCGAGCTGGATCGTATAGGTGTTCATGTCGTTCAGGTAGATCAGCGGGCCGAAGAAATCGTCCCAGGTCCAGATGAAGGAGAAGATGGCGGCCGTTGCCAGCACCGGCAGCGACAGCGGCAGCATGATCTTCCAGTAGATGCGCCACGCGCTGCAGCCGTCCATCATCGCCGCCTCGTCCAATTCGCGCGGGATGCCGCGGAAGAACTGCACCATGAGGAAGATGAAGAAGGCATCGCTTGCCAGGAACTTCGGCACGACAAGCGGCAGGATGGTGTTGACCCAGCCGAGATCGAGAAAGAGCACATATTGCGGGATCAGCGTCACGTGATAGGGGATCATCAACGTGCCGAGCATGATCGCGAACCAGAAATTCCGGCCGGCGAAACGCAGCCGCGCAAAGGCGAAAGCCGTCAGCGAACAGGCGATGACATTGCCCGTCACGACCAGCACAGAGATGACCAGCGAATTCCAGAAGAACCGGCCGAAGCTGACATCGAGGCCGACCCAACCGCGTGCATAGGAGGAGAAATCGATCGACGACGGGATGAGCGAGGTCGACGAGAAGATCTCCGTTTCCGGCCTGACCGATGCCGAAACCATCCATAACAGCGGATAGAGCATGAGGAGCGAAGCGGCGATCAGCAGGGCGTGAATGATCAGCGACGCCGGCAGGCTGCGTTTGGTGATGTCGGATGGCGGCCTGGCCGCAGTGACGGAAGCGGTCATCTCAGTCATCGTAGTGCACCCAATAACGCGAGGTCAGGAAGGAGAAGGCGGTGAAGATCGCGATGATCACCACCAGGATCCAGGCGAGCGCCGAGGCATAGCCCATGCGGAAATTGCCGAAGGCTTCCTGATAGAGGTAGAGCGTGTAGAACAGCGTCGAGTTGATCGGACCGCCGGTGCCGCCGGAAATGATAAAAGCCGGCGTGAAGGCCTTGAAGGCATCAATCGTCTGGACGACGGCATTGAAAAAGATCACCGGCGTCAGAAGCGGCAGCGTGATCTTGTAGAATTGCCGGAACTTGGAGGCGCCGTCGAGGCTCGCGGCCTCATACATATCCTGCGGGATCTGGCGCAGGCCGGCCAGGAAAATAATCATCGGCGAGCCGAACTGCCAGACGGACAGCGCCACCAGCGTATAGATCGAATAGTTCGGATGCGAGATCCAGCTCGGACCTTCGATACCGAAATACGAAAGCGCGGCATTGACGAGGCCATCGCTGGCGAAAAGCTGGCGCCAGAGCACGGCGATCGCCACGCTGCCGCCCAGCAGTGACGGCAGATAGAAGATGGCACGATAGACCGACAGCCCGCGCAGGCCGCGGTTCAGCGCCATGGCGACCAGCAATGCGAAGGTCAGCTTGAACGGCACCGAGAAAACGACATAGGTCAGGGTGACATACATGGCGGCCGAGAATTTCGGATCCGCCGTGGCGATGCGCACGTAATTCGCCATTCCCACCCACCGCGGCGACTGAAGCATGTCGAAGTCGGTGAAGGAAAGGTAGAGCGAAATCAGGGCCGGCCCGAGCGTCAGCCCGAAAAAGCCGATGAGCCATGGAAGAAGGAAGAGATAGCCGGGAGCATTGGCATTCCAGAGACGCTTGAAGCGTCCTTCGGCCACGGCCCCCTGATATCTTTCCACATTGATGGCCCCTGCGGGCGTGCGCATCGCATTGCTCATACGGGATCAGCCTCGTGCGAGAATCTGCGTGATTTCAGCGACAAGCTGTTTGCCGCCGTCGGAGGGGGACAGCTGTCCGAAGCCGACCTGTTCGGCGATGTTGCGTAACATCAGCTCACCTTCACCGGCGCCGGCCGGCGGCGGCGGCGGCAATTTGCCGGCGAGTTCGCCAAGGCCGCTGACATAGGCCAGCGCAACCTTGCCGTTCTCATCAAGCTTTGCCGCGACGACCTCGCGCATGGCGCTCGATTCCGGAATGCCGCGTTCGACATCCAGAAGCAGCGCTGCCTCGGGGTTCTTGACGAAGAAATTGACGTAGTCCACGGCCATATCCACGGCTTTCGACTGGGCGGAAACCGAGAAGAACATCGAAGGCTTGCGATAGTGGCCGCCCTTCGATTCCGGCTTGATGCGCATGTAGTTGGTCAGAGCCAGCTTGTCCTTGTTCATTGCCTGATAGGCGACGAACTGGTTGGAATGGGCAAAACCGGCGGCCGACTTGCCGAGCGAGACCGTGTTGGTTTCGATATCGTTCTTGTCGAGAGCCTGGATATCGGCAGGAACACAGGCCCCGGCCTCACGGAACTTGGCCCACATGTCGTACCATTCGGAGGCATCGTCCACGTCGAAGGCGATCTTGCCGTCGGCGGTATAAAGCGCCTTGCCGCGCTGACGCAGCCAGTTTTCGAACAACGGTTCGCCGCCGCTGCCGTCGGCGAGGCCGAACATGCCCTTGCGTTTGCCTGCCTTGGTGATCTCCGCACCCATGCGGGCTAACTCTTCCCAGGTGGTCGCCTGGGTCGGCAGATCGACGCCGGCCTCCTTGAAGGCGGTGGTGTTCAGGACCGTAGCCGCCGAATTCGCGCCCAGGCTGACGCCATAGAGATGACCGTCGACGCTGCCGCCTTCGATCTGCGCCTTGTCGAAATCGTCGAGGTTGAGCTTGGCCGGCATATAGGATTCGAGCGGGGCGAGCGCGCCGCGCCGTGCATATTGGACGATATAGCGATAGTCCATCTGGATGACATCGGGCGCGTTGCGGCCGGCGACCTGGGTCGCAAGGCGCGGCCAGTAATCGCCCCAGCCGAGGAATTCGCCGGTGATCGAGGTGCCCGAATTCTTCGACTGATAGAGCTGCGATACCTTGTTGGTGCGGTCAGCGCGCGGCTGCGAGCCCCACCACAGGAGACGCAAGCGCTTTTCCTGTGCCAAAGCGCTGGTGCCCAGCGCCGAGAGCGAGAGAAGCGTGGCGCCTCCCGCGACGAAATTACGTCTGCTTACACGGAATGTCATTTCTTTTCCTCCTCCAAAGGGAAGCGCCTCCACACGCTTCCGAACCTAGTTACCCTTGCATAAATAACTAATTGGTTACAAGCTACGGGCAAAGCGGCGAGCGTGTCAAGCGGTGTCGCTCGCGGGGCTTTCAAATTCGGTTTTTACAATTTCGCACCGAAGGCTTATGAGCGCAACATGTGAGACGGAGGTGGAGAGATGAACGACAGCGGGGGGAATGGGGAAAAGAAAAGGTCTCGGCGCCCATCTACCGAACGGACGGCCCAACGCGATCCGGAGCGGACACGCGCTGCTATCCTTGACGCGGCAACCCGGGAATTTGCCGAAAACGGCATGGGCGGAGCTCGTGTCGACGCCATCGCCGAGCGCGCCGGCACCAACAAGCGCATGCTCTATCACTATTTCGGCGACAAGGAGCAGCTCTACCTCAGAGTGCTCGAAGAGGCCTATGTCGGCATCCGCACCGCCGAGCGCGCGTTGCATATCGGCGACCGCAGCCCCGAGGAAGGCATCAGCGAACTGGCGCTCTTCACCTGGCGTTATTTCCTCCAGCATCCGGAATTCCTCAGCCTGCTCGGCACGGAAAATCTGCATCGGGCCCGCTGGTTGCGCCAGTCCGTCCGGCTCAAGGAACTGCATTCGCATCTGATCGGCGAGCTTTCGGACGTGCTCGAGCAGGGAAAAAAGCAGGGGGTCTTCATCGAGTCCGCCGATCCCCTGCATGTCTACCTGACGATCGCCTCGCTCGGTTATTTCTACCTGTCCAACCAGTATACGCTTTCGACGATCTTCGGCCGCGACCTGATCGAGCCGACCCATCTCAATGCCTGGGAAAGGCATATCGTCCACGTCACACTGACCTCGATCAAGCGCTGAATCTCTAAATTCGGATTTGACTATTGACAGCCGCGTTGCTCTTCTGCCATCAAGTAACTGTTTAGTTACCGGCTCGGGAGGACCGGACGAGGATGCCCGCTCCCGCCGCAAAAATCTGCTGGGAGGAAAAAATGGCACGCTTGGGGATCATCTTGCACGGCGTCACCGGCCGCATGGGTTACAATCAGCACCTAGTGCGCTCGATTCTCGCCTTCCGCGACCAGGGCGGCATCACACTGAAATCGGGTGAGAAACTCGAGATCGACCCGATCATCGTCGGCCGCAACGGCGCCAAGATGGAAGAGCTGGCGAAGAAGCATAACATCAAGCGCTGGTCGACCGATCTCGATGCCGCGCTCGCCAATCCCGACGACACGATCTTCTTCGACGCCGGCACGACGCTGATGCGCGCCGAACTTCTGTCCAAGGCGCTCGATGCCGGCAAGCATGTCTATTGCGAAAAGCCGATCTCCGACGATCTGCAGGTGGCACTCGACCTTGCCCGCAAGGCGCGCGGCTCCGGCCTCAAGCATGGCGTCGTGCAGGACAAACTCTTCCTGCCCGGCCTGCGCAAGCTAGCGCTGCTCAGGGATTCCGGCTTCTTCGGCAAGATCCTCTCAGTGCGCGGCGAATTCGGCTACTGGGTTTTCGAAGGCGATTGGGGCGTGCCGGCCCAGCGCCCCTCCTGGAACTACCGCAAGGGCGACGGCGGCGGCATCATCCTCGACATGCTTTGCCACTGGCGCTATGTGCTCGATAATCTGTTCGGCGAAGTCAAAGCCGTCTCCTGCCTCGGTGCTACGCATATTCCGCGCCGCATCGACGAGCAGGGCAAGCCCTATGATTGCGACACCGACGATGCAGCCTATGCGACCTTCGAGCTCGAAGGCGGCGCGATCGCGCAGGTCAATTCCTCCTGGGCCGTCCGCGTCCGCCGCGACGACCTCGTCACCTTCCAGGTCGACGGCACGCATGGTTCGGCCGTCGCCGGTCTGACGAAATGCTGGAGCCAGCACCGCGTCAATACGCCGAAGCCGGTCTGGAACCCGGACCAGCCGCAGACGATCGACTTCTACAAGACCTGGGACGAGGTTCCGGATACCCAGGCCTTCGACAACGGTTTCAAGGCGCAGTGGGAAATGTTCATCCACCATGTCGTCGAAGACGCACCGTGGCCCTATGGCCTGGAAGCCGGCGCCAAGGGTGTGCAGCTTGCCGAACTCGGCCTGAAATCCTGGGCCGAGCGCCGCTGGCTCGACGTTCCCGCACTGGAGTTCTGAGCCGTGACGACGATCAATCTCCCTCTCGACGGCAAGATCGTTCCCTACACGCTGACCGGCACGCCGATCGCGCTCGCCAAGCGCGACGCCAAGGCCTTTCCGCGCATCGCCTATGCCGCCACCCATGTCGTAGCCGATCCGCTCGCCGACAACGATCCGTGGCTGACGCCGGCGATCGACTGGGAGCGGACGCTGGCCTTCCGCCACCGGCTCTGGGATCTCGGCCTCGGCGTTGCCGAGGCGATGGATACGGCGCAGCGCGGCATGGGCCTCGGCTGGCCGGAAGCGCGCGACCTCATCCGCCGGGCGCTCAGTGAGGCGGCCGGCCGCAAGGATGCGCTGATCGCCTGCGGCGCCGGCACCGACCATCTGACGCCGGGACCCGACGTCACCGTCGACACGATCCTCAGGGCCTATGAGGAGCAGATCGAAACCGTGGAGGCAGCCGGCGGCCGCATCATCCTGATGGCCAGCCGGGCGCTTGCCGCCGCCGCCAAAGGGCCGGGCGACTATATCCGTGTCTATGACCGGATCCTTCGCCAGGTCAAAGAACCCGTCATCATCCATTGGCTCGGCGAAATGTTCGATCCGGCGCTTGAGGGTTATTGGGGCAACAGTGATCATATTCAAGCCATGTCCACCTGCCTCGAGGTGATCGAGGCCCATGCCGACAAAGTCGACGGCATCAAGATCTCGCTGCTCTCCAAGGAGAAGGAAGTGGCGATGCGCCGCCGGCTGCCGAAAGGCGTGCGGATGTATACCGGCGACGATTTCAACTATGCCGAACTGATCGCCGGCGACGAAGCGGGCCATTCCGACGCACTGCTCGGCATTTTCGATGCGATCGCTCCGGCTGCCTCGGCAGCCCTCGAAGCGCTCGGCCGCAAGAGCAATCATGAATTCTTCGATCTGCTGGAGCCGACCGTGCCGCTATCGCGCCACATCTTCAAGGCGCCGACCCGCTTCTATAAAACCGGCGTCGTCTTCCTCGCCTATCTCAACGGCCTGCAGGATCATTTCGTCATGGTCGGCGGCCAGCAGAGCACCCGCTCGCTGACACATCTGGCCGAACTCTTCCGCCTGGCCGATAAGGCCCGGGTTCTCGCCGATCCGGAACTCGCAACGGCGCGCATGAAACAGGTGCTTGCCGTCCACGGCGTCAACTAAAGCACGGGCTGCTGCATAATTTTGTCCTTAAGTCGGAACCGATTTGAGGACAAAATTATGCAGCAATTCAAGGTGCTACAGCGTCCTTTGCGCATCTGAAGAGACGCGCGGCGCTGGAGTGATGGGAGGAGAATGACATGCAGGTCGAAGGACTTTCGATCAACCTGGCGACGATCCGCGAGCAATGCGGTTTTGCGCAGGCCGTCGATATCTGCCTGAAACACGGCATCACCGCGATCGCCCCCTGGCGCGACCAAGTCGCCAAGGTCGGTCTCGACGAGGCGGTGCATATCGTCAAATCGAACGGCATCAAGCTGACCGGCCTTTGCCGCGGCGGCTTCTTCCCGGCGGCGAACGATGGCGACTGGCAGAAAAACCTCGACGACAACAGGCGGGCCATCGATGAGGCGGCAGCGTTTTCCGCCGATTGCCTCGTGCTCGTCGTCGGCGGTCTGCCCGGCAGCTCGAAGGACATCGTCGCCGCGCGCCGAATGGTGTTCGACGGCATTGCCGCCGTTTTGCCGCATGCGCAGGCTGCCGGCGTGAAGCTCGCCATCGAACCGCTGCATCCGATGTATGCCGCCGACCGTGCCTGCGTGAACACGCTCGGTCAGGCGCTCGATATGTGTGAGCAGCTCGGGGAGGATGTCGGCGTTGCGGTCGATGTCTACCATGTCTGGTGGGATCCCGATCTTGCCAACCAGATCGCCCGCGCCGGCCGCATGAAACGCATCTTTGCCCATCACATCTGCGACTGGCTGGTGCCGACAAAGGACATGTTGCTCGACCGCGGCATGATGGGCGATGGTGTGATCGACCTCAAAGGCATAAGACGGATGGTGGAGGCCGCCGGTTTCTTCGGCGCTCAGGAGGTGGAGATCTTTTCGGCCGAAAACTGGTGGAAACGCCCGGCCGAAGAAGTGATCGCCACCTGCGTCGAGCGCTTCAGGAGCTGCTGCCAGGCCTGATTTCAGTATTTGTTTCATCACGCATGCAGGAGGATCATTCGATGGAGAAACGCCGTTTTGCCCTGATCGGTACGGGAAACCGCGGCACCACCATGTGGGGCAAGGATTTGCTTGCCGGCTGGCGTGAGCATGTCGACCTGACCGCCATCGTCGAGAAGAATTCGCTGCGCGGCGAGCGCGCCCGCAACATGATCGGCAGCAATGCGCCGCTCTACGAAAACATCGATTCGATGCTTGCCGAGCAGAAGCCGGATCTGGTCATCGTCTGTACGCCCGACCATACGCATGACGATATTGTCGTGCGGGCGCTGGAGTCCGGCATCGACGTCATTACCGAAAAGCCAATGACGACCTCGGTCGAAAAGATTCGCCGGATTCTGGATGCCGAAAAGCGCACTGGTCGCCGGGTCGACGTGTCCTTCAACTATCGCTATGCGCCGACGGCTGCGAAGATCAAGGAATTGCTGAATGCCGGCGAGATCGGCCGGGTCACCTCAGTCGATTTTCATTGGTATCTGAACACCAAGCACGGCGCCGACTACTTCCGCCGTTGGCATGCCTATACGGAAAATTCCGGCAGCCTGTTCGTCCACAAGGCCACGCATCATTTCGATCTGCTGAACTGGTATCTCGACAGCGATCCCGAAGCCGTCACCTCTTTCGCCGACCTGCAGAATTACGGCCGCAAAGGCCCGTTCCGCGGCCCGCGCTGCAAGCTCTGTCCGCACGCGCATGAATGTGACTACTATCTCGATCTAGAGGCCGATCCCTTCCTCGATTCACTCTACGAGGATCCCTCGAAGATCGACGGCTACTTCCGAGATGGCTGCGTCTTCCGCGAGGACATCGACATTCCCGATACGATGGTGGTGTCGCTCCGTTATCGTAACAATGTCCATGTCTCCTATTCGCTGAACACCTTCCAGCCGATCGAAGGCCATCACCTTGCCTTCAACGGCACTAAAGGCCGGATCGAGCTTCGTCAATATGAGGCCCAGCCCTGGGAAGAGCCGAAGGAGGACACGATCCTGCTCATCCGCAATTTCCCGAACGGTAGGGAGGCGGTAGAGCGCATCGTCGTTCCGCATTTCACCGGCGGCCATTACGGCGGCGACGACCGGATGCGCAACATGATCTTCAAGCCCGACATGGAAGACAAGCTTGCGCAACGCGCCGGCACGCGGGCGGGTGCCATGTCGGTGCTCTGCGGCATTGCGGCGCTGACGAGTTCGCGCACCGGCAAGGTGGTCGAGATTGCCGATCTCATGCCTGAACTTGCCAATGACGGTTCGCCAAATTCGCTGAGGACGTCGCGCTGATACCCTTCGATAGAGCGTTGTTTTTAAGCAATTCCGGACGCAAAACCGCTGCGCACTTTTGCTGGAATTGCTCTCAGCCGCTTGACGCGCCTCAGGCGATGTTTTCGAGATTTGCCTGATGGATCTGGTAGAGCAGCGGCTTGCCGGTCACGAAGCGCTCTATCTCATCCACCGCCATCTCGCCGAGGCGCGCCCGTTCCAGCCCGATGGCGCCGGCAATATGCGGTGTCAAAAAGACGTTCGGTAGATCGTAGAAAGTAGAACCTGCCTCCGGGATTTCCGGATCGGTGACATCGAGGACCGCGTCGATGCGACCGGTCTTGAGCGCTGAAAGCAGGGCGGCCTCATCGATGAGAATGCCGCGCGCCGTGTTGATGAGCGTCGCGCCGTCCTTCATCAGCGACAGCCTTCGCGCATCGATCATATGCTGCGTCGACGGCAGCGACGGCGCATGCAGGGAAACGATATCCGCTTGCCGCATCAATTCGTCGAGATCGACCTTTTCTGCTCCCAGGCCGGCGGCCTCGGCGGCATCAAGCGTCGGATCGGAGAGCAGCAGTCTATAGTCGAAGGGTTTCAAGAGCTCGATCACGCGCCGGCCGATGCGCGAAGCGCCGACGATGCCAACGGTGCGGCGATAGTTTCCGATCGCTTCGCGCTGCATCAAATGTGTCCGGTCGCGGTTTCGGTCGGCAACGTAGAGATCGCGGAAACGGAAGACGCGCTTGCCGGCGAAGATGATTGCCGCCAACGTGAATTCGGCCACCGGCACGGCGTTGGCCTCGGCCGAATGGCTGACCGGGATACCGGCTTCGAAGATGGCGTCGTCGATGACGCCTTTCACCGTGCCCGCCGCATGGACGATGAACTTGAGATGCGGCGCCGCAGTGGGAATTTCGGGCCCGACATAGGGCCCGCCCCAGCCGGTGATCAGGATTTCCGCCTCGGTCAGCAGACGTTTCGCACGCTCGTCGTCGAAGCGCTGCAGCGGCTTGGAATCAAGCAGGCGACCAATACTACTCAACCGGCGCAGGACCTCATCCGGCAGGACGTGCTGCGTGCGCGACGGTTGCATGGCAAGGATAATGGCCGGCCGGCTCATGGCATTTGTCCGGGCGCTTCGATGGCGCTGACTGTGACGCCCTTTTCCCTCACCAGGGCCTCCAGCACTGCAATCTCAGGTGCTTTCGGCGGTCTTGTCCAGGCGGACGAGAGGGCGGCGGGATCGTCAAGCGCCAGCACCGCCGTCACCAGGATGGTTTCACCGGCCGGAATCTGCCCACGCAGCTGCGGCACCAGGGTTTTCGCGACGATCACATTGGTGTTGGGCATTGCCTTCTGGACAATACCCGAACGTTTGACCGAAGAGCCGAGATCGAGAATGCCGGTGAAATCGGCTTCGCCGACCGCATAGGCAATCCCACCCGAAGCGGACAGCGTATCCAGCTCGAAATCCCGGCGGCCGATGGCAAATCCGCCTTCGGCAATCCGCAACGGCCGGCTTGTCCTGATCCTATGGAGGCGGATATGCCAGGGTGCGGCGGGCACGAGCCAGGTTTCGACGTCGACATCGGCAAAAGGCGACCATTTCGCAAACAGCACCTCGCCTGCGATCTTGGCTTCCTCGTTCGTTTCGCGCACGCGGTAGTGCAGGCCGTCATCGCTGAAGGCAAGCGCTGAATCGAAGGCAGCGAGCGCAAAGGCACGCTCATCGGCCTCGACGCTGAAGCCGTAGCGGGCCGAATAGGCGAACTTCGCATATTTTTCCGTGCCGCACCGCATCTGCAGGTTTTCCTGGCCGGAAGACAGCGCAACGACATCGCCGCCCGCCCGCATGATCACCATGCCGGGATGACGCTGGGAGACGATGTCAGGTGCTTGTTCCGGCACTTTTTCCTTCGCCGTCCAGAATGGGTGATCCTCAGCGATCGCCAGCGGCAGGAAGGCCTTGAAGGCCCAGTAGGGCGAGCCGGCGGAATTGTAGCTCTCCGACATTAGCAGGTTCGGATAGCCGAAACCGATCGACAGCACGCCGTCGCGATCGGCAATCGGCTTATCCTTCCACCAGCGCAGATGCTGCAGGCAGAGATGCTTGACTTCGCCCCAGGGCAGAGCCTCGACATCGGCAAAGGCGAGCGCCGACCAGAAGCCGGCACAGGCAAAACGATAAGTCAGGCTGCGGCCGAAGGGGATCGTCGCCCCGTCGGCGGCAAACCAGTGCCGGAAATCTCGGGCGAAGAGGACCGCGCGCTCGCGGTAGCGCTTTGCATAATCGTCGTCGACGAGCTTCGAATAGATCAGGCCATAGAAATGCATGGCGAAGGGAATGTAGTGGTCGATGCGGCGGACGTTTCCATCGCGATACCAGCCGTCACCGATATAGAAGCCTTCGAGCTCCTGCAGATATTGCCGCGTCAGGCTGCGGTCGAAATCGGCGCCGAGACGATCGAGCGCGATATCGACGAAGATCCGGAAGAATTTCCAATTGTTGTTGGCATAGTCGAACTGTCTGACATGCTTGAGATAGGCGACGACATTGCCGCGGGCGCGCGCATCGAGCGGCTCCCAGATCTTTTCCGGCACCAGCGCCAGGGCAAAACCGAGAGCGGCAAGCTCGACCATCCGCTGATCGCGGCCATTGACCTTTCCCCAATATTCCGGATGGGCGGGATCAGTGCCGTTTGCGAGACCTTCGGCGAAACGATGCCAGTGGGCGAAGTCGCCGTTGCCGGCGCCAAACGGCGCCAATCCCCAGAGCGGGCGGGCGAACCCTTCGAGATCGGCCGCCGCCCGGTCGAAATGGGCGGCGCCGCCATTGAGGGTGACGCGAGCATTACCCTTCGAGAAACAGGCAAGCAGCGGATCGAAGAGCGCAAGCAGGGCGCGGCTCATATCGGCGCGGGTTTCCAGCGGATTGCCGGCGAGCGGGTTGGCGCTGGCGGGATCATAGGTCATCGGTATCACTCACGGGTTCTAGAGCATGATGCCGAAAAGTGTGAGCGGTTTTCGGACGACATCATGCTCTAACTATTTAATTTAGCACAGGATTCAGATTTTAGGCCTTGGCCTAAATCATCCTGTTCTAGGCGTTCGGAACAGTCCCTCCCGGAATGGGAACGACCGCCTGGCAGATGTGGCGCGCAGAGGCCGTCCTGTTGCGGAAACGGGACAGCATCAGCGAAACGGCTTCGCGCCCGAGGGCTGCGCGGTCGACACGCATGGTGGAAAGCGCCGGATTGGTCATGAGCGCGCAGGGCAGATCGTCGAAGCCGACAATCGCGAAATCCTCCGGCACACGCAGCCCGGCCTCGGTAACGGCCTCGAGCACGCCGACGGCGATAAAATCATTCATGCAGAAGGCGGCGGTAAAACCAGCATTCTCGGCAAGTGCTTCTGCCGTGCGTTCATGCGCCTCTCGGCTGGCGCTGCCTTGAAGGGCTAGGGACAAGAGACGGCCCTCGGCGCCGGGGACGGCGGCGATCGCCGCCTCGAAACCGCGCACGCGCTCCCGGATCGTATGGCGGTGAGAGCCGCTCAGATGCAGGATGCGGCGATGGCCGGCCTTTATCAGCCGGCTGGTCGCCTCATAGGCGCCAAAGAAATTAGCCGGCGAAACGCCATCGAACTGCATCCTGGGATCGGTGCCGTTGACAAGAACGGTGGGGGTCATGCTGGCTTGCAGCCAGTCGCGCAACATCTCGTTCGGATCGATACCAACGAGAAAGAGACCTTCAGCGCCTGCGGTCTGCATATAGTCGCGCACGGCATCCGGCGTGGTTCGATCTTCGCGGACCAGCCGGACTTCGAAGGGCATACCCGCTTCGGCAGCGCCGGCGCGCAGGCCGTCAACGATCGCTTCATAAAAGACGCTGAGGGTGCCGGTGACGCCGTCGCTGGCAATCAGCGCCAGTCCCCCCGCAACCGCTTCGGAAGCAGGCTTGACGGGATAGCCGTTCTCGGCTGCCACCTTCAATATCTGCCGGCGCACGCTTTCGCTGATACCAGGTTCGTTGGCGAGCACGCGTGACACCGTGGAGACCGAGACGCCGGCCAATGTGGCTATATCGGCCTGACGCGGCCGTCTGATTTTTTGGTCGTTCATGGGGCAAACATTATGCAAATAATGCAAATTTGCAAGAAAATGATTGGTTCTTGCAATAAAAATTTTTTTGCGTAGTCTATTTGCTGAAATGCTCTGACAACGCCATTGGAGGATGGCAGCGGGCATATTGGAACAAGGAGGATATCATGCAGGTCAATCGCCGTTCATTCCTGATGGGTTCAGCCGGCGCGGCCGCCGGCCTCGCCTTCGGCGCCGGAAGCGCCATTCCGGCCTTTGCCGAAGACGCACAGTTGCGCGCCATGTGGTGGGGATCCAACGACCGCGCCAAGCGTACGCTCGAGGTTGCCAAGCTCTATCAGTCGAAATCGCCCGGGGTGACCGTGGTGGGCGAATCGCTCTCCGGCGACGGCTACTGGACGAAGCTTGCCACCCAGATGGCCGGCCGCGCCGTCGCCGACGTCTTCCAGCTGGAGCCCAGTACGATTTCGGACTATTCGAGGCGCGGCGCCAGCCTGGCGCTCGACGAATTCGTGCCCACGACGCTGAAGGTCGATAGCTTCGGGGCTGATATGCTGAAGCTCACCACCGTCGACGGCAAGCTTTATGGCATCGGTCTCGGCCTCAACTCCTTCTCGATGTTCTTCGACATTCCTGTCTTCGAAAAGGCCGGCCTGCCGTTGCCGACGCCCGATCTCACCTGGGAAGAATACGCCAAGCTCGCCGTCGAACTAACGAAGGCAGTCGGCAAGCAGGGCTTTGCAGGCGGACCTTATGCCGCCCGCTACGCCTACGTCTTCGACGCCTGGCTACGCCAGCGCGGCAAGAGCCTCTATGCCAAGGAAAGCGCTGCCCTCGGCTTCAACGCCGATGACGCCAAGGAATGGTTCACCTACTGGGAAGACCTGCGCAAGAAGGGCGGCACGGTCGCCGCAGACGTGCAGACGCTCGACCAGAACACGATCGACACAAATTGCCTGGGGCTCGGCAAGTCGGCGATCGGCATGGCCTATTCCAACCAGATGGTCGGCTATCAGCTGATCATCAAGAACAAGATCGGTATCACCACGCTGCCACGCGAGAAGAAGGGCGGGCCGTCTGGCCACTATTACCGTCCGGCGCTGATCTGGAGCATCGGGGCCACGACCAAACACGCCGAAGAGGCAGCGAAGTTCATCAATTTCTTCGTCAACGATGTCGAGGCCGGCAAGATCCTCGGCGTCGAGCGCGGCGTGCCGATGTCGCCGACGGTGCGCGAAGCCATCCTGCCCCAGCTCAACCCGACGGAGCAGGAAACGGTCAAATACGTCAATCTCCTCAAGGATCAGGTCGGCGAATATCCGGCGCCGGCGCCGATGGGATCGACGCAGTTCGATCAGCGCGTGCTGCGCCCGATTTGTGACGAACTCGCCTTCGAACGGGTCTCGCCCGCCGATGCGGCAACCCGGCTGATCGAAGAGGGTAAGGCAACGATCAAGGGATGATCGGTCGCCGGACATGAGAGGAGAGGCCCGCAACACCCCGGCGGACCTCTCTTTTTTTGGAATGTCAGTTGCCCAGGCTTTCGACCACGCGCCAGTCCGGCCGGCCGAGATTGAAGGGCCAAGCGTGCACATCCCGATCGTTGAAATAGACCACTTCCTGCAGATTGGGGAAGGCGCTCTGCTTCAACGTGACAGTTTCGATCCACGGCTTCATATAAGCGTCGCCGCCTTCATAGCCGAGCTCCGCCACCCAGACGGGCTTTCCGTAGCCGGCGACGAGATCATATCCCTGCTTCAGCGCTTCCGAGAAGGTCCGGTGCTCATTGTAGGCAAGCTCATCGTAGCGCTGCAGGCCGAAGACCGAGAGCCCGACGAGGTCGACATAATCGTCGCCGGGATAATAGGCCTCGAGGCCGGGGTCTCCCTTCGGCGACCACATGAGCTCGGTGCCGGGCGCCTCCTGGCGGACAATGTCCATCATCCGCCTGTAGGCCGTGATATAGTCCTGCGGGCTCCAGCCGGACCATGAAAACCGCCCCGACTTGTCTTCCATCTCCTGCCCCCAGCGAACGATCACCGGGCTTTTCAGCGCAGATATCATCTGCGCGATCGCACGCATGTTGACATCATAATCACCGCGCAGAACCTTTGCGCGAAGCTCCGCGGAGGTCAGCCGCCAATCGACGTCCCAGGACCATGGCTCCACGGTGATCAGCAAGTTGCGGCCTCTGGCCTGCGCATAGGCATCAGCGACGCGCAACGTCTCGAGGTCGACGTCCTCCCACGGCAGGAACAGGGCTTCGGTCGCGACATTCGCTTGGGCGCCGAAATCGCCGTGGGGATCGTAGGCACCGAACTTGATGCCGTCGGCGTGAAGCACGGGGCGCTTGTCGATGATCGTCCGCACGGCCGCGGCCGGGTTCGGGGCAATGCCGGCATATTGCACTTCGCTTCGGCCCGGCAGATCCGCGACACACAGTAGCAGCAGCGCTATCGCCGCGGTCGAGAGGTGGTTTTTCATCAGCTTCTTCACGGCTCACCCTCCTTTTCGGGCTACTTCCTGGCTCAGCAGGATCTGCTTCACTTCGCTTGCCTTCGCGCTCACGGTATCGGCGGGAACAAGCTTCTGGAATTCATCATCCTGACGAACCGATGCGTGGCGGAAGACATACCATTCGCCGTTCGGCTGGCGCCGCTGGTAGATCGTGTTGCCGATCTTGCGATGTCCGAAACAGGTGCTGGCGCGGGCCGCGCCCTCGGCATTCGTCCAGGTGGCGCGCATGCAGAGCTGGCCGAGATCGTCGACCACCCATCTGCCTTCAGCAAAGGACGGCTTCCCCTTGTCGTTGCTCCAGGCGACGAACCGCCGGCCGTCATCGAAGAAACGGCCGCCGCCGGTGTTCCAGGTCCAGGTCTTGTCGCCGTAGATCCGATAGAGCTCATAGGCGCTGAGCGGCGTCGGCGCCTCCTTTTTGGCGACCTCGGCGCCGTGCGCTGCCACCGGCAGGCACAGGCTGAGAGCAAGCGCTGCTCCCCATAGTCTCGATCCGATACTCATTACATCCTCCATACTCGACACTTGCCGGTTCCGCCGGCTCACGCACCCTGTTCGTCTCGGCCGGTTCTGCCGAAACCATTCCATTTCAGGTGGAATTTCACGATTCTGGTCTTGCCGCCGCCGAGGCCGGCGCCGGCCACGGCAAATTGCGTTTCGGTGAAACTGACGAACGTCTGGCCGTGCGAAAGAGCTTCGAGGCCGCGCAGGCCGTGGCTCCCCGCCTGCGTGCCGCCGGCGACAAAAATCGCAAGCCCGGTGGCTGTCGCAAGCCACAGCCCGCGCGATTGCGGCAGCCGCGGCAGATCGTTTTCGACCGCGTGGCGAATAACGATCAGTACCGTCAGCGACAGGTAGACCGAGAGGTTGATCATGGCGAAAACATAAAAACCCTGGGCGGCCGCGGCATCGGTCGCAAACATCATTGCGGCGGCGGAAAGGCCGGCGAGCCCGATATAGGGCGCGATGACGCGCAGCGGCAAAGACCGCTGCTGCTGCCTTCCCTTCGGCGTGATGCGGAAATCGACGAATGAGCCGGAGATATGGTCGCGAACAGCCGCAAGGCTGCCGGCGAGCGACCATGGCCAGCGCAGAAAGATGAAGGCAAGCCCTTCCCAGCCGAGCAGTTTCGCATCGTGCGGCCGGAAGGTTGCCGTTGCCCGCCAGAAGAAGGCAAACAGCGTCAAGACAATCGACATCGGCACGAAATGCAGCAGGAAATGCGGATAGGTGACATTGACGAAGACACGGCCCGTCAGCAGCGCGGCAACCGGCAGCAGGAACATCATGGCCATGAAGGCAGAAAAGAGCGGATACCAGAGCTGCGAGAACACGAACTGGAACCTCAGCCGCCAGGGCAGGTGCATGATGTGGTGGCGCGAATGCTGCAACAGAATGGTGACCAGGCTGCGCGACCACTGGAATTCCTGGACGACGAGGTCGGTGAAATTCGCCGGTCCGTCGCCATGCGCGATCGCATCGACGGCATGCACGCCACGCCAGCCGCCGGCATTCATCATCAGCGTCGTCGAATGGTCTTCCGCAAGTTCCGGGCCGAGGCCGCCGACCTGACGAAGGGCGGCGGTGCGAACCGCATAATGGGAGCCGATACAAAGAGGTGCCCAGCCATTGTTGTAACCCGTCTGCAGCGAACCGTGCAGGCTTGCCTCCGCATAGAGCCTGCCGCGCGCCGCCCAGCTTGTCCCGGCATTGGCATCACAAATGCTCGGAGCGGAGACATAACCGATCTCAGGATCGGCGAAGGGGCGCAGGATTTCACGGAGGTAGGTCGGCGTCGGCACATGGTCGGCATCGAACTGGGCGACGAAATCGTAGCGCGCATAGCCGAAATGGTCGTAGAAATAGGCGAGGTTGCCTTCCTTGCAACGCGTCCGGCGCGGCCAGGTGGTGCGATGATACTCCGCCACACCTTTTCGGGTGGAGATCAGCACGCCGTGCGCCGCACACCAGCGCCTGGTTTCCTCCGAAGGGTCCTCGTCGGCGAGCCAGACATCGAAATCGACGCCGATCTGGTCGAGCATCGCCTGCAGCGTAGTGCGGACGACGGCAAAGGGCTCGGACGGCGCCTTGGTGACGACCATAGCCACCCGCCCTTCCGGCAGCCCTGCGCGAGGGCTGACCGTCCTCGCATCGAGGAAGATCAGGATGAAATAGGCCGGCACAAGCGTGATCCAGGCAAGCACGAGGGTGACGAGCACGAAGGTGGCCCAGGAAATGATATGGGCGGTCTGGCACCACCAGATCCAGAAATAGCCGAGTGCCGTCAGCCAGCAGAGAATGCCGAAGCCATAGGCGACACGGTTCCAGCCGGTGAAAACAGGATCGAATGCATCAGCAGTGACGGCTTTGGCCGCCCTGACGCCATGGCCGATTTGCGAGACATTGCTCATGCCCTCATCTCCAGCCCGAAGGTGGGACCGGCGGTGCGGATGATCGTATCGATATCCGAGAAAGCCGGCGAGAAGCCGAGTTCCGCTTTCGCCCTTGCAGTATTGGCAAAGAGGATCGGCGGATCGCCGACGCGGCGGGAGCGATAACGCACAGGGACTTCGCGGCCGCTGGCGCGATGGATCGCCTCGAGAATCTCGCGCACCGAGGTGCCCCGGCCGGAGCCGAGATTGACGCTGAGCGAGCCGCCGTCCGCCAACAGATGATTGACGGCCGCGAGATGCGCCTGCGCGAGATCGCTGACATGAATATAGTCGCGAACACAGGTTCCGTCCTCGGTCGCATAATCGGTGCCGAAGATATCGAGCCGCTCCAGCCTGCCGGCGGCGGCGAGAAGGGCGCGCGGGATGAGATGGGTCTCGGGTTGATGACGCTCGGCGAGCTCGCCATCTGGATCGGCTCCGGCCGCATTGAAATAACGCAGTGCGGCAAAGCGGATGCCGTAGGCAGCGGCAAAATCCTCGAGCGCCATTTCGAAAATCAGCTTGGTGCGTCCATAGGGATTGACCGGGTGCTGCGGGCTTTCCTCCCGTATCGGCAGCGAGGCGGGGACGCCATAGGTGGCGCAACTGCTCGAAAAGATGATCCGGTCGATATCCTGGTCGAGGCAGGCCTCCAGCAATGTCAGACTGCCGACGACGTTGTTCCGGTAATATTTCCTCGGCATGTCGACGGATTCGCCAACATAGGCATTGGCACCACAATGGATGACGCAATCGGGCGAAAACTCGGCAAGGGTCCGGCGCAGCGCGGCTGCGTCGGCAAGTTCCGCCCGGATGAGCGGCCCCCAGCGGACACTGTCGGCATGTCCGGTCGAGAGATTATCGTAGGTAACCGGGATCATGCCGCCGCGCGACAGCGCTTTGCAGATATGACTGCCTATGAAACCGGCGCCGCCGGTGACGAGAATGTAGCGGGGCATCTCATACGACCTCCGCCTTCTCTGTGCCGGCGAGCAGTCCGTCGAAATAATCGACGGTGCGAGCCAAGCCGGTTTCGAGCCCGATGCGGGGCTGCCAACCCAGCTCGGCCATGGCCCGGGAAATATCCGGCCGCCGCTGACGGGGGTCGTCGGTGACCGCCGGCAGGTGGACGATACGGGAACGCGAGTTCGTCAGGTCCCGGATGATTTCCGCCAGGCGTCGAACGGTCATTTCGGTTGGATTGCCGAGGTTGATCGGGCCGTTGCAGGCGCTGCCGGCGGCCGAAAAACGCAGGAAACCCTCGATGAGATCGTCGACATAGCAGAAAGAACGGGTCTGCTGGCCATCGCCATAAATCGTCAGATCCGCGTTGCGCAGGGCCTGCACGATGAAATTGGAAACCACCCGCCCGTCGTCCAGGCGCATGCGCGGTCCGTAGGTGTTGAAGATGCGGCCGACCTTGATGTCGACGCCATAAGTCCTGTGATAGTCGAAAAACAGGGTTTCGGCGCTGCGCTTGCCCTCGTCATAACAGCCGCGCGGTCCGATCTGGTTGACATTGCCGCAATAGGATTCGTGCTGCGGGCTGTGGATCGGGTCGCCATAAACCTCCGACGTCGACGACTGGACGACGATCGCACCCGTCTTTCGCGCGCAATCCAGGGTGTTGACGGCGCCGAGCACGTTGGTGAGCAGCGTTCCCACAGGATCCCGCTGATAGTCGGGTGGAGAGGCCGGGGAGGCGAAATTGAAGATGAGCGACGCTTCGATGTCGAAGGGCTGGCGAACATCATGCTCGACGATGTGGAAGCGAGTGTTCGACGCAATGTGATCGACATTCGCACGGCGGCCGGTGGAAAAATTATCGAGGCATATGACACGGTGGCCGTGCTGCAGAAGCCTTTCGCAGAGATGTGAACCGAGGAAACCTCCCCCGCCATTCACAAGAACGGTGCGCAACGCTTGCGCTACCGGGATGCCTGACACTTCAGAATGGCTTTCGCTGGGAACGAAACTACGCATTACAAACTCCTTCCCATGGATTTAGTCTTTTGATTTATTTATGCGCTTCAAGTCTTCCTATCCGTCTGGATGTTCGTGAACTCCCCATCAAGGCATGAATAACTTTGTAGTTATTCTTAGGATAACTGATTTACTACTCAAATGATAAGACGATTAGCGTGAAGGTCAACTTTAAAAAGTTCAAGTATCCAAAATAATTACACAAGTATTCTTCAAGGTAACAGATGATTAATCACACTTAACACTTCTCCGCCACAATGCTTTCACCCGTCGCTCAAGCTCCACTCAATGCAGCTAATATAAAGGGGAAGGCGGGAGATTGGCCGAGCTCAACTGCACCGCCGGTCTTGCATCCGGAAGCGCCATATGCGAGGGGTTTTGGCATGTTGAAAAAACAAGATGCAGCGCAGCTGAAAGGCCGGCGTATCCGCTCGGCGATGTTCGTCTGGGGAACGGCGCTTCTTGCGATCGGACTGACGGCCTGCACGGTCGTCGACAACGATATCGCGGTCGTCGCGAAGAAGAATATCGCCGTGGTCGGGGCGCCGCGCGTTTCCAAGGCCTATGCCTATCCGGCAAATCGGGCCGAGCGCCCGGCGGGGGCAATGGTCCGCGCCGTAGCCTATCACGGCTCGGCGCCCTATATCTGCTCTCCAAGCGGCTTCGGACAGAAGTCACGCTGCTTTGCACGCCCCCCGATCTGAAGCAAAAGCGTCAGATCAATTGCGCCACCGGCCGGACATGTCGTCTTCACCGGCGGGATGCTCATTGAAGAAACGGGATGCAGCTTCCGTGCGGTTTCGGACGTTCATCTTCTTGTAGATGTTGCGGACGTGAACCTTCACGGTATTCTCGGAAAGATGCAGCTTGTCGGCGATGATCTTGTTCTGCGTGCCCTTGCATATGAGATCCAGGATCTGAACCTCCCGGGTCGTCAAAGCGGAGATGCTGTCGCGTCTCAGCTTGAGCGCATTGCTGCGGGCCGCATCGACCGATTTTGTCTGATAGAGCGAAGGCTCCAGCTGGGCGTTTTTGTTGGTGAGGCGATTGAGCAGTGCTGACGGAAAATGTTCGCCGCCCTTCATCAGCAGATCCACTGCAGCCATGAAGACATCGAGCCGCAGGTTGAGTGGCAGGACGCCATCGATGATCCGCGCTTCTACCAGCCGACTGACATAGGGCTCGAGCATGTCGATAGCTTCGACGACAAGTCCGATCGAGGTTTCAGGATGGTTTTCGCGGGCAGCCTGCAGCGCTTCGTGAAGCTCCGGGCCGGGTATATGATAAAATAAAACGAGTTTCATATCGCTGGCATCTTTTTCCAGCATCGGCTTTGTACTCGTTATGCTTGACACTTCACAGTTCGGAAATTTCTTTGCTAGTGCTTCTACCATGCATTCTGAAAATAGATCCGCCTTGGCCACCACTAGTATAGTATCTCCGGACGGACCCAACTTCCTTCCCTGGTCCGCATTCTCCATTCCTGAGCCTGTCATGAACATTTACGCCTCCCCTAGCGTTACACTTTACTAAAACGTTGAGCGATGGCGGGTATAAGATAGTAAGAAATGCCGGCCCCGAATGTCATCGCCTTATTTTTTAGACATTTCTTAATTATGTTAATACGGATTGAGAAGGAAGGAAATGGCCCAAAGTGATTAGTTTTAACGGACAAAAAACGATACGATACAAAGCTTTGGTTGTATTTTCGCTGCAATAGATACTTCAGGGCTATATTTGCTCCGACTATAGATGATCAGTTGAATGTAATATTTCAGTACAAATTGTCATATTTTAGTTATGTAGGGCGGGCCGGATATGAGACAGCAAACCGTAGACAGGTGCCTTTCCACCCCGCAGCGAATGCCCGGGAGCCCGGATTATCGCTGCTCGCCGACGACGCCGCCGAACAGATCTTAGCGCTCCGACGACAGGTGCTGTCCGAGGGCTATTCGGGCAGGGCGGATCCGCCTTAGCCCGAATTGGTGTCTATCGGATCCGAATTTTTTCCAGCATTCTGTGATCGTCGTCCAAGTGGCGACATGGAGAAGCCAGGTATTGTCATGCGTTTTTGATACACGGCCTCCATTATAGGGCAACTCAACGAAAAGAAAACCTGACCACTCCTTATCCTTTCAGGATTCGGAGCCGGATATGTGCGGCCTTGTACTGAGTACGTACGTTCCCAATACCAACGGTTTGATCAACAAATCGCGATGAAGCTGCAGATGACTGGTATCGAATACATCTGCCGATGTTAACCGCATCGGAGCGAGCGCGAGTAAAATCCCATTTGAGATGAGAGGGATTTCGAAAAGCTGCTCCGGTTTTTTCTGGAGAATGCAATGTCTGACGACACCGAAATCACCAAGGTCGGGGCGCTTGCCGACGGCTTTGCCAACAGCGCGATCAATTCGACTGAAATCGACGACGACTCGACCGGTTATGTCGGCGGCGTCGCCAATGGCGACAATCGCGACAATACCGACAACAGCGTCGACGTGGACGTCAAGGCGGAGATTGATGTCGCCGCCAACAATGGCGACAACCGCGACAACGAATATGACTGGAGCTACAAGTCCGACGACGATACGAGCACCAAGACCACGACGACTACCGACTCCAATAACGACTACGACTGGAGCTATGACAGCAAGTCGTACAGCGACAACGACACCGACACCAAGACAATCACGGACACCGATACGAAGACCGTGACCGACACCGATATCAAGACCGTTACGGAGACGGATACGGATACGAAGACGGTCTCCGACAGCAACAACACCTCCGACAGCTTCAACAAGACGGACACAGACTTCGCCGTCATTGAGGACGTCAAGGACTCCAACCTCGGCGTTGCCGGACACGACCTCACCTTCAACCTCGGGGACGACTTTTCCTTCACTCTCGACGTCGACAGCATCCTGAACAATTCGCTGACCGGCGCAGGCAATGACAGCGGCTTCAGCGCCGTCCAGGCGAACCATCTGGCTGACCAGGATAGCGCCTGGAACATCAAGATGGACAATGAAGGCGCCCAGAACCACCTGAATGCCAATGGCGGCACAGCCAACAGCGCAGAAGGCATGGAGATGGACGGCAAGGGCTGGGATCTCAAGGCCGGCGACGATGCCAACGGATCGAGCACGGCCGACGCTTCGGCGATCCTTGCCAATTCCGGCTTCCACCTCGAGCTCGTTCAGGGTGCGAACCTGCTCAGCAACACAGTCGACTCCAGTGTCATCGGCGGCAATTCTCATGCCTCCGACGTCGGCGAGGATACCAGCACCTGACACGACCTCCAGCGACCAAGACGAACTGCACCGGCTCAAGCCGGTGCAGTTTGACTGCTTGAAAACGATTTGACGACCACACCACGGCTCCCGGCGGGCGCCACCAAGGCCGATCGTCATCTCGAATGGGAGGGCCGAACCATGCATATCGAGAAGATTTCGGAAATCATTGCGCACTTCATCGGTCTCTTCGAGATGACGACCGACGAGATGAGGTTGCGTACCAACTATGCCGAAGGCGCAGGACCGGGCGCGGATGGACCGGCTCTGCCGGATCAGGATGCCTTTACCGCCGCCTTCTCTTCCGATCTCCAGCTCAAGGACTACGATCCGGGCATCAATTACAAAAGCGGCAGCTACGAAATCGAATTTGGCCCGGCGCGCCATTTCGGCCGCGTCTTCGAAGAGAGCCTCGAGAAGCTGGCGGCGATTGCCGGAAAGGACATCCCATTACCGCATTTCGGCGATCCTACAGATATCGTGCTCACGGATGAGCCGGAACTGACAGTCTTTGCCGGGCCTGGTTCGGCGATCAGTCATGTCCTCCAGGTCAACGCCCTCTACGACGACGACTATCTCGATATGACGGATGGCGTCCATGCGCCTCGAGACACGAGTTTCGTCATCGAGCGGCTCGCGGATTTCAGCACCAAGGCCGAGATCTTCACGCCTTTTGCGAGCCTCCACCGCACCGATACCTATGATGGCGCCCTGAAGATCGCCGAGGATCTCGAAAACTATATCCAGAACGCCCAAAATACCGAGGACAGCAGCGCAACCTCGCTCGGCACCGACGCGACGCATGAGTTCGTCCGCCTCGACCCCGAGGTCAACGACACCGTCTACATCAACGGCAAGGCCGAGATCGATATACCGGTCCTCGACGACTTCCTTCCCGATCGCGGTCTCGCCAAGCTCCCGGAAGAGCCCGACGACACCCAAACATCGATCGAGCAGGACGACCCGAGCGGCAACAGCCTTGAGGTGACCGCCGGTGCAAATCTCGTCGTCAACGTCGCCTCGGTGATCAACACCGGCGTCATCACCTCGGTCACGGCGGTGATGGGCAATTATCACCAGGTCGACGCGATCTCCCAGGCCTTTGTCTACAGCGACAACGACGAGATCGCCTCGGCGCTGCATTCATCCGGCCATTCGGCCGAAGAGGCGGGAACAGTCGCCAAGAATATCGCCCTCTTCGAACACAGCACTTTCGAAGCATCAAGCCATGCCGACACAGATGCAGCCGAGCCGACCTTCCCGAACAGCTGGCGCGTCAGCGTCATCGACGGCGACGTCTCCTTCGTCCAGTGGATCGAGCAGTATCACTTCGTCACCGACAACGACACGATGACGGTCACCACCTCAGGGTCCGAAGCCACGGTTCTGACGGGCGGCAACACTTCGATCAATTTCTCCTCCTTTTTCCAGATGGGCCTGCAATATGATCTGGTGATCATCGGCGGTAATGTGCTGGACATCAACAGCATCACACAGATCTCGCTGCTCTACGACAATGACTGGGTGCGGGCAGAGGGCGACCTCGATCCCGGCGCCGACATACAAACGGGCAACAACCTGATCTGGAATTTCGCCTCGATCCACAATGTCGGGACGGGCGGCCCGTTCGAGGCCATGCCCGACTACATGGTCGACACGCAGAAGGCGATCGAAGATCGCGATCCCAACATGCCGGAAGGGCTGTCCTTCGATGTGAATTTCCAGGGCTATGCCGGGCTGAACGTGCTCTACATCACCGGCAATCTCTATGACATGACAATCATAAAGCAGGTCAGCATCCTCGGCGATTCCGACGATGTCACCCAGGCGGCATCGACGCTCCTCGACAATAATCCCGATGCAACGGTCACGATCGACACCGGCAGCAATGCGGTCGTCAACATCGCCGAGATCGTCGACTACGACAGTTTCGGCCAGACGACCTATCTGGCAGGCCAGCTCTATTCAGACGCCATCCTCATTCAGGGCGGGCTGGTGGAGCATGACACGACACAGCCGCAGCCGGCCGACGACAGACTCGCCAACGAGGTCATCGCCTTTCTCGACAACGACGATCCGACAGGCGGCGATTGTGCTGACGGCGTCATCAATGCCGGGCAGGATTTTTCATGGTCGTCGACGCATCCCGCCGACGTAATGCAAGCCATGGTCGCCTGACCTTGAGTATTGCGAAGGAACCACGATGAACCAGATTTCGAAACAAGTCTTTGCGGCAGGCAGCGCCCTCGATCTGAGGTCGGGCACTATTCCCTCCGCTGCCCCCTCGGAAACGGCGATGACCGACGTGTGCATCTCCGCGATCGACGAGGCGGTCGAGAACCTTCGCAGGCTGAGCGGTGCGGCTGCTTCGTCTCCCGATGAGCGCAAGGAGACGTCCGAAGCTGCGGCAAACGAGGCTGCCGATACCGGACGCGCAAGCGCAACGCAGGCGCCCCTCCCGGAAAAGACGGCGGTGCCGGAAGCTCAAGTGGAAACGGCACCTCCTGTCGCGGTGGTGCAGGGCCCGGCGACAGCAAAACCGGCGGAAGCGCCGGCCCAGCCGCGGATCGAAGCGCGAGTGGCTCCCGAACTGCCGAAAGAGAAGACCGAGCTTAAATCGAGCCCGACGATGCCCTTCGGCAAGACCATCGAAGGAGAAAGCGGTCCGATCAGCGAGAACGACAGGCGGCTGCGCACCGGCGGCGGCGGAAACGGCAAGGATTCCGATCCCGGGGGCGGCGGGGGCGGGGGCGGGGGAAGCGGCGGGGGGTTTCACAAGCG